>CAWECW010000008.1:0-146873 GCA_963807815.1 uncultured Alphaproteobacteria bacterium
ACCGTGCCGTTGATGGAGAAGTCGCGAAGCTGGGCAGGACCGACGGCATCCTGGGCAGTCGGAGGCGGCGGCGCGATGCTGATCGGCGCGGTGTCGGAAGTCGCGCCCTCATCCTGAGCCAAGGCAGGCACAGCAAGACCCATTGCGAGCGCAATGGCCGCCGTACCTACACGCAATGCTGACTTCATTCTCACCCGCTTATCTGGCTGGCGCGCCCGCGTTCGACGCGGCAACTCCGTCGCTTTGCCGTCCAATCGCCCGCACTTCAAGCACAGGGAACGATGAACGGCAGGCGACCGGCAGCAAAAAGCAGGTGAATTGCGTAATTTAGCGGGCGTCGACCAGCACGAGCTCGGCGTCTTCCTCCGCCTTCACCGTGACAGTCGCCTCGCCGGTGATGGCGACGCCGTCGCGCGTCTCGGCCGAAGCGCCGTTGACTTCCACCTTCGCGCTGGGCACGAGATAGAGGTGACGCGACGGGTCGGCGGCATATTCCGAGCGTCTCCCCGGCCTTCAGCGTCGCGCCGAGGATCCGGGCGTCGGAATTGATGTGCAGCGACGCCCTCGTCGCCATTGCCGCTGGCGAGCAGCTGGAACTGGCCTTCGCGGCTCTCCTTCGGGAACGGCATCGCGCCCCAGCTCGGCTGCGCGCCCGGCTTGTCGGTCTCGATCCAGATCTGGAAGAGCGTCGTGTCCTCGTCCTCGAGATTGTATTCGGCGTGCGTGACGCCGGTGCCGGCGCTCATCACCTGGACGTCGCCGGCGCCGGTGCGGCCCTTGTTGCCCATCGAATCCTGGTGCGTGATCGCGCCGGTGCGGACGTAGGTGATGATCTCCATGTCGCGGTGCGGGTGCGGCGGGAAGCCGGACTTGGCGGCGATCTTGTCGTCGTTCCACACGCGGATCCGGCCCCAGCCCATGCGCCTGGGATCGTGATAGTTCGCGAACGAAAAATGGTGGCGGGCGTCGAGCCAGCCATGGTCGGCGTGGCCCAGCGAATCAAATTTGCGGATGTCGATCATGCGATCGAAAGTGGCGAAGCTCCGCGAAGCTTCAAGTGTCACCGATGTAACTTTAGGCCGGCAGCGTAACGGGCGGCCTTTTCCGCATAATGGGCGGCGGACAGCCGAAGCGCCGCCTTCTCCGTATCGGACAGCGGCCGGACCAGCCGAGCCGGCGCGCCGACGATCAAACCGCCTTCTTCGAAGCGCTTGCCCTCCGTGATCAGCGCGTTCGCCCCGACGAGGCATTCCGGGCCAAGAAAAGCGCCGTTCAGCACCCGCGCGCCCATGCCGATCAGGCAATCGTCGGCGACCGTGCAGCCGTGGAGGATCGCCTGGTGGCCGACGGTCACGCGCGCGCCGATGGTCAGCGGCGCTCCTGGATCGGAATGGCCGATCGCCCCATCCTGGAAGTTCGTCTCCTCGCCGAGGATGATGGGCGTGTTGTCGGCGCGAATGACGGCGCCGAACCAGACGCTGGCGCGCGGCTCCAAGGCGAACGTCGCCGATGAGGTCGGCCGAAGGAGCCACCCAAGCGCCGTCGGCAAGCTGCGGAAACAGATCGTCGATCTCGTAGAGCGGCATCAATCCTCCTCGAACGCGCCGACGAAAACTTCCTCCCCCGCGAGGCCCTCCAGCTCCCGGTCCAACCCGCGATATTGGACGCCGAACTCATCCTGGAAGGCTTCGAAGTGCGGCTTCGGTCTCCCACCGGTCGATGGTCAACCACCATTCGCCCGCCTGAGCCGGCCGCAGCAACACGGTTCCGCGATAGCCGGGCGCCTGCTCGAACAGCCGCGCCCAGTGTCCCGATCCCGAATAGGCTCGCTCGAACTCGCCTTCACGGCCAGCCGGGGGCTTGAACTTCCAGACGCGCGCGTGGGTCATACGACATGTCTACACGCGGCAGGCACGGCAAGTCATCCGCACCTGTCGACAGCCCCTCTCCGTCGCCGAAATTCTTTAGAAACTCTTAACCTCTGCCGAGCAGATTCAGCGGCGATGAAGACCAGTCCCGTCATCGCTGCAATGGCCTTGGCCGTCGCCTTCGTGCCTGCGCACGTCGAGGCTGCCGCTTATGTTGCAACGTCGCCGGGGCTCGACGGCATCAATCACCGCATCCTCAGCGCGCATAATGAAGCGCGCGCCGAGGTCGGGGCGCCGCCGCTGCAATGGGACCCGGGGCTGGCGGTCGCCGCAGCGTCCTACGGCCCT
Organism: uncultured Alphaproteobacteria bacterium; assembly: GCA_963807815.1. Taxonomy (GTDB): domain Bacteria; phylum Pseudomonadota; class Alphaproteobacteria; order Sphingomonadales; family Sphingomonadaceae; genus Sphingomicrobium. Next base: position 2,217 of record CAWECW010000008.1, read on the forward strand.
GCCCTTTCGCGCATGGGCCGGCTCGTCCATTCGCCGCGCGCGGGCCGCGAGAATCAGCGCGAGAATCTGTGGATGGGCCAGCAGGGCCGCTTCCATCCGGAAGAGATGGTCGGCGCCTGGAGCGGACGAGAAGCGCCTGTTCTTCCCGGGCGCCTTCCCCAACGTCAGCCGCACCGGCAATTGGGTCGACGTCGCGCACTACACGCAGATGATCTGGAAGGGCACGACGCACGTCGGCTGCGCCATCTATCGCGACGGCGCCTGGGACTATCTGATCTGCCGCTATTCGCCGCCCGGCAACCGCGACGGCAAAGTCGTTCCCTAGTAGAGGAACATCGGCATGCCCTCGACCCGCATCAGCTTGGCGCGGTAGAGCGAGGGATCGTAAAGCCCGGAAACGTCGACCGATTTCTCGCCCTCTTCGAGGGTGCCGATCGGCACGTGGCCGTAATTGCCGCTCTTCAGCGCGACCATGCGACCGTCTTCCTTGCGAGCAAGCAACTGCACGGCGAGACCGCCGAAGGCGAGGCCGACCATGCGGTCCATCGCGTCCGGCTCGCCAGCGCGCATGAGGTAGGCGAGTTCCTGGATGACCGTGCCGATGCCGAGCCGCTCCTTGATCGCACGGCCGAGGCGGCGGCCGACATTGATCTCTTCGCGGTCGCTGCCGGGCAGAGAGCGCAAGGCCTGGTCGGCGACCTTCTCGCCGCTGATCGTCGCGCCCTCGGAGATGACGCACATCGCGTAATGCGCGCCGCTTTCGAGCCGGTCCCGCTCCAGCAGCGGCAGCAGCACGTCGAGGTCCGCCGGGATTTCCGCGATCACCGTGCGGTCGACCTGCGCGAGGAATCCGGCGAGCAGCGCCGTCTCGCCGCTGCGGCGGCCGAACAGCTCGATAATGCCGATCCGCTCATGGCTTTCGATGGTCGTGCGCAGCGCATTGATCGCTTCGACCGAGCGGCTGACCGCCGTCGAGAAGCCGATGCAATAATCGGTGCCGAAGACGTCATTATCCATCGTCTTCGGGATGGAGACGACCGGAAAACCCTGCCGCGAAAGGTGCGCCGAAAAGCGCAACGTGCCGTCGCCGCCCAGCGTGACCATCGCGTCGACGCCGAGCTTCTCGAGCACGTTCAGCGCATGACCCGTCTTGTCGCCGTCGGCATGCGTTCGGGGATCGAGGCGCGACGTGTGAAGAATGGTGCCGCCGAGCCGGTCGATCCCGCGCACTCCGTCGCGGGTCAACGGGCGGCTGTTGGCCGCAACGGATTCCGCATCGTCGGGGTCGATCGCGAGAACGCCTTGCCAGCCGCGCCGGAAGCCGATGACTTCCCAGCCAAGATCGTCCGCGGACAAGGTGATCGAACGAATGCAGGGGTTGAGCCCGGGCACATCGCCGCCGCCGGTCAGGATTCCGATCTTCACTTCCGCCCCGCCAATTGCCGAAATTCAGTCGGACACCGCGTTGACCGAGATTGTATCCCATGTCCACACGACGGCGGCATTTTGCGCGCGACCGAGGCACCACGCGGCAGTCCTTGTTAGCGTTACCTATTCTCGCTTGCGCTGGGCACTGCGGTTGGCAACAGTAGTCATGCCGGCGCGTCGTAAGCTCCGGGAGGGGGCGGAATGGCGGACTGGCAACCGGATGTAATCGTGGTCGGCTCGGGCGTTGGGGGAAGCATGGCGGCCTACGCCCTCGGCCGCGCCGGCGTGAAGGTGGCGGTGTACGAGGCCGGCCGGCACTACGATCCCGAAATCGAAACGCCGATGATGAACTGGGACCGCGAGGCTCCGCTTCGCGCCGTCGGCACGCCGGACAAGCCCTTCGGCTATTACGACGCCACCGTCGACGGCGGCTGGGAAGTGCCCGGACGAGCCCTACACGGTCGGCGAGGGCAGCAAGTTCATGTGGTGGCGCTCGCGCATGCTGGGCGGCCGCACCAACCACTGGGCGCGGCACGTGCCGCGCTTCGGCCCGCTCGACTTCAAGCCCTACAGCCGCGACGGCCGCGGCGTCGACTGGCCGATCGGCTATGACGATTTGAAGCCCTGGTACGACCGCGCCGAAATGCTGATGGGCGTCATCGGCGAGAACATCGACCTGCCGAACGTGCCGGACTCGCCCGCCCATGTGCGGCAGCCGCCGCCGGTGCCGCGCGTGCCGGAACTGCTGCTGAAGGCCGCCTGCGACGAGATGGAAATCCCGTGCATCGCGCCGCCGCGCGCCGTGATCACGCGTCCGCTCAACGGCCGCCAGGCCTGCTTCTACGCCAGCCCCTGCGATCGCGGCTGCTCGATCGGCGCCAACTTCCAGGCGGTCACGGTGCTCCTCGCGCCGGCCCTGAAGACCGGCAACGTGCGGGTGACGACCGACGCGATGGTCGCGGAGGTCCTGACCGACAAGGACGGCCGCGCCAACGGCATCCGCTACGTCGACAAGAAGAGCGGCGAGTGGCGCGAGGCGCGCGCCAAGGCCGTCGTGCTCGCGGCCAGCGCCTGCGAGAGCGCGCGCATCCTCCTCAACTCGAAGAGCCGGTCGCCCAACGGCCTCGCCAACGCCAGCGGCCAGGTCGGCCGCAACCTCACGGACACGGTCGGCGTCGGCCTCGGCGCGCAGATCCCGGCGCTGGAAGGCCGCCCGCGCTACAACGAGGACGGCATCTACTTCGCGCACGTCTACATGCCCTGGTGGCTCGACAATGAGCATCAGCGGCTCGGCTTCCCGCGCGGCTATCATCTGGAGGTGTGGGGCGACTGGAGCCGGCATCCGCAGATGGGCGTCGGATACTACTCCAATGCGTTCCAGGGGTTCGGCAAGGGGCTCCGCGAGCATATGCGGCGGAGCTTCGGGACGACGGTCGGAATGGCCGGCCGCGGCGAGATGATCCCGAACGAGAATTGCTATTGCGAGCTGGACCCGGCCGCGAAGGATCGCTGGGGCATCCCTGCCCTGCGCTTCCACTGGAAATGGGGCGAAGCCGAGCTCGCGCAGGCCGAGCATATGCGCACGACCATGGTCTCGCTGCTCGACCGGATCGGCGGCAAGCTGCTCGACCCGAGCGACGCGACGGGCCCGGCCAAGATCAGCGCCGGCGGCGAGATGATCCACGAGCTCGGCACGGCGCGGATGGGCGCCAGCGCCAAGGACTCCGTGGTCGACAGCTTCGGCCGCGCCTGGGACGTGCCCGGGCTGTATCTGATGGACGGATCGATCATGCCGTCCAATCCCGACAAGAACCCGACGCTCAGCATCATGGCGCTCGCCTGGCGCGGCAGCGCGCAACTGCTGCGCCGGTCCAAGCGAGGTGAGCTGTGAGCGATACACCCATCACCGTCGACCGCCGGGTCACGCTCAAGTGGATGTTCGGCGCCATGGCCGCGTCCGGCGTGCCGGTCAGCGGCGCCTATGCCGCGCAGGCGCCGGCCTGGCCGCAAACCTCCCCGGCGCCAGTTTCCGCGCCAGGATATGGCACCGACCCGACGCTGATGGAGCCGGTCGTCCCCTGGCCGAAGACCCTGACGGAGGCACAGCTCAAGACCACGGCGGCGCTGTGCGACACGATCCTTCCGGCGGAGGGCAAGTGGCCAGCACCGAGCGCGGTCGGCATCCACCAGTTCATCGACGAATGGGTCAGCGCGCCCTACCCCGAGCAGCGCGGCGACCGCGCCTTGCTGCTCAACGGCTTCGCGTGGGTCGAAGCCGAGGCGTCCTCTCGGCACGGCAAGAGCTACGCCGCGCTGCCCGAGCCCGCCCGCGCCGCGATCCTGACCGACGCTGGCAAGGTGGACGCCAACGGCGCCCGCTTCGTCGAGCGCATGAAGTTCCTCACGACCGGCGCCTATTACACCAGCGAGCAGGGCATCGAGGAAATCGGCTATGTCGGCAACGTCGCCATCGACGGCGACTATCCAGGGCCGACGCCGGAGGCCTTCGCGCATCTCGACCAGGTGCTCGCCAAGCTCAATCTCAAGCGCAAGTCATAGGATAGGGAATGGCCGGGACGTGGACAGTTCACACGCCGGGGATTCGTTGCGACCGGCGCAGCCGCCGCGAGCGCCGCGCTGGTTCCGGCGCCGGCCTATGCCGCGAAGAAGAAAGCGCCGCCGCCGAGCGATCTCGTCAACGTGGCGATCATCGGCGCCGGGGGCATGGGCGCGTCCAACGCTGTCAAGCTCATCGGCCAGAACATCGTCGCCCTTGCCGATCCCGACTTCGAGCATGTCGCCAAGGCCTTTCTCGACGACAAGGGGCAGCCCAATCCCGAGCGGGTCGCGCTCAAGCCGGCCTACGACAAGGCCGCGAAGTACGCCGACTACCGCCGCATGTTCGACCTGCAGAAGGACATCGACGCCGTCGTCATCGCGACGCCCGACCATCACCATGCCGTCGCGGCGGCGATGGCGATGGAGCGCGGCATCCACGTCTATGTGCAGAAGCCGCTGACCTACACCGTGGAGGAGGGCCGCAAGCTGCTCGACCTCGCGGCGAGGAAGCCGAAGCTGGTCACGCAGATGGGCAACCAGGGGCATTCCGGCGATGACGGCCGCCGGGTCGTCGAACTGATCCGCGGCGGCGTCATCGGCAAGGTGCGCGAGGTCAGCGTCTGGACCAACCGGCCGGTCTGGCCGCAGGGCATGGCCAAGCCGGCGAACATGCCGACGCCCGGCAGCCTCGACTGGGACGTCTGGCTCGGCCCGGCCGCGGTCGATTGGGGCTACAATCCCGATTACGCGCACTTCAACTGGCGCGGCTGGGTGCCGTTCGGCGTCGGCGCGCTCGGCGACATGGGTGCGCACCTGATCGACTTCCCGCTGTGGGCGCTCGAACCCGGCCTGCCGACGCGCGTCGAGACCCGGCATTCGCCGTGGGGCGGAGACACCAACCCGTGGGATGGCCGCGGCCCGGATGAGCTGACCAGCTATCCGCTGGCGAGCGTCACGACCTACAGCTTCGGCAACGCTCCGGGCGGCCCGCTGAAGCTGACCTGGTACGACGGCGGGCTGATGCCGCCGACGCCGGAGGGGATTCCGTCCGGCTACATGGACCCGGGCGGCGGCGTCATGTTCGTCGGCGACCAGGGGCGTGCTGATGCACGAGACCTACGGATCGAAGCCGGTGATGTTCGGCGAAGGCGTGGCCGAACGGGCAGCGGCCATTCCCGTCTCGCTCCCGCGCATCCAGGGCGGGATCGACGGCCACGAGATGAACTGGATCCGCGCCATCAAGGGCGAGGAGGCGATCTCGTCGCCGTTCGAAGTCGCGGTGCCGCTCAACGAAACGATGATCCTCGGCATCGTCGCGCTGCGGGCCGAACGGCCGATCGAATATGACGGCGCACTCGGCCGGGTCACGAACGTCCCGGACGCAAACCGTTTCCTGTCGCGCGAATATCGAAAAGGCTGGGAACTCTAGCGGGAAGTGGTGCCCTCACAGACCTGACTGGGGTTTCTCCCGATTAGCCGAAGGCCAACGCCGGCCTAGCTTTGCCAAATTGTCGAGAGGCTGAGTTTTCGAATTCCGAGGACATGAATCCTTGAGCCAATTGTCCAGAATTCTGCGTCGCGCCGGCCACTGCGGTACGCTTTGGGGCGCAGCGACGCTCCTTCCATGCTCGCCAGCGCTGGCTCAGGAGCTTGAGGCGCGCCGGTGGAGTCATCTGCCGATTGGCCTCAACCTGTCTCACGTCACCTATGCCCATACGAAGGGCGACATAGCGTTCGACCCGACACTTGGGATTGAGGACGCAGAGGTGGAAATGGACACCGCGCTCGTCGGCTATGCAAGGAGCTTCAAGCTCGCCGGCAAGTCGGCGCGCATCGAGGTCCGGCAGGCCCTTTTGAATGGCCGATGGGATGGCATCGTCAATGGGGTTCCCACGACCGTCAAACGCCGCGGACTGGCCGACACCTTCGTCCGACTTGCTGTGAATTTCGTTGGCGCACCGCCCCTCTCAGGAAAGGACTTTGGAGCTTATCGCGCCGGCCACGACATCGAGACGATCGTCGGAGCGGCGGTTTCCCTGCAGCTGCCTACAGGCGAGTATTTCGACGACAAGCTGATCAATCTTGGCAGCAACCGATTCACGATCCGGCCGCAGCTGGGCGTGCAGCACCGACGCCGTAACTGGACCTTCGAAGCGACAGCAATGGCGTGGATTTATACCGATAACTTGTCGTTCTTTAACGGCAATGAACTCGAGCAGAACCCGCTTTACACGCTCGACGGCACAGTGATCTACACGATGAAGTCTGGTCCCTGGGTCTCCGCGAGCGTCGGGATCGGCGTCGGCGGTTCAACCAGGATCAACGGTCGTGCCAACGACGATCGCAAGAAGGACACCGGCTGGGCAGTGGGCGCCGGATTCCCGCTTTCGCGGGCGCTGGGGATCAGGGTCAACTACGTCAATTCAGATCGCTGGAACTTTGTGGGTAATAACTCCCAGACGGTCAGCGTCGGCCTTTCGGCGTCATGGCAGTGACCGCGCGACGGAAATGGTGCCCAGGAGAGGACTCGAACCTCCACGCCCTTGCGAGCGCCAGCACCTGAAGCTGGTGCGTCTACCAATTCCGCCACCTGGGCACAGGAGCTACTGATTTTCAGCTGGTAGGCGGCGCCATTTGGAGGCGGGTCGGTGGCTTGTCAATTCCCGCTGGCCGCGGCTCCGGGCTCATAATCGAGAATGTCGCCGGGCTTGCAGTCGAGCGCGTCGCAGATCGCTTCGAGGGTCGAAAAGCGGATGCCCTTCACCTTGCCCGACTTCAGCAGCGACAGATTGGCCTCGGTGATCCCGACTTCCGCGGCGAGGTCCTTCGACCTCTTCTTCCGCAGCGCGAGCATCACGTCGAGACGCACGACGATGCCCATCACACGATCTCCCGCATTTCCTCGTCGATCGTGCGGGCACGTTCGAGAAGGCGGGCGACCAGGAAGAGGATCAGGGCGACGCCGACGGTGAGCACGTCGCGGAGCTGGAACGTGAGCTCGATGTGCCGTGCCTCGCCCGGACCGGCAAGCAAGGCGCCGACGATCGGCGCAACGATCCAGACCAATGCAATCAGCAGCAGCCAGAAAGCGAAGGCGCGGAATGCTCCGACGACCCGGGCGGAGAACAGATCGCCCTCGGCAATCGCGCCAAGCATCCGGCTGAGCTGGTACAAGGCGATGCTGAGGAGGAGGATGGTGACGTCCGCGACGATCATGACCGGGCCGTCCGACGAACCGTCGACGCGCGAGCGAATGCGCAGGAAGTCGGTCTCCACGCCCAGCCGTCCGAAGACATAGGCAAGAACGATGGCGGCCCAGAAGATCCAGACGGCCCAGCGCAGCCTCTTCGCAGTCGTGCCAATGTCCAAATTCGTACCTCCTCTTGACGTTATTATTGTTTTGCGATAATTCGTCGCCGTGATTTGATATGGATATAAAGGGAAACAGCATGAAGGGCCAGAAGAGAATCGCGCTCGCGCTGGTTGGATTGGGGGCGGCCGCCGCGCTCTACCCCTGCATCGCAGCGGCGCAGATCGCGCAAGCCCGTGGCGACAACCGTCGCCGGAGTTCGCGCCGAGGTTCCGTTCGAGCTGTTCCGCGAGAACCGCATCATGCTCAACGGACGGATTGCGGGCAACGACACGCCGATGATCCTCGACAGCGGCGCGGGCGTGACCGTCATCGACCGCGATTATGCGAAGGCAGATCGGCCTCAAGAAGGGCATGAAGATCACGGCGCAGGGCGTGGGCGGCAGGCAGGATGCCGAGCTCGTCCAGGACGTCACCGTCGAAGTCGGCAATCTGAAGCTCACGGGCGTCAGCGTTGCGGTCATCGACCTCGACGCCGTCGAAAAGGCGATCGGACGTCCGATCCCGGTCATTCTCGGCCGCGAGCTGTTCATGAACAGCGTGGTCGGGTATCGACTTCGACCGGCAGCTCCTGACGCTCTCGCCAGCGAAGAATTTCACCGCGCCCGCCGGTGCGACCGAAGTCAGGCTGAAGCGCGACGGCACGCTCCATTACTTCCCGATCTCGGTGGACGGGCTTGCGCCGGTCGACGCGGCGCTCGACCTCGGCAACGGCGGCGCGATCAGCCTGTCCAAGGAGTATCACGAGCGCGTGCCGGAGCTCGGCAGACTGCCCTACGCCATCGGCTATGGCGGCGGCGTCGGCGGCATGCGGGAGACGAAGCGCGTCACTTTGCCGAAGGTCGAAATCGGCGGCTACACGTTCAACAACGTGCCCGCCGACCTCGGGTCGCTGAAGGACGGGCCGTACGAAGAGCGCGCCAATGCCGGCATCCAGATGTTCAAGCCCTTCTATCTGACGCTGGACCTCGGCAATGACCGCATGTGGCTGAAGCCCACGGGCACTGCGCCGGTGTTCACCAAGGATCGCGCGGGCGTGTTCGCCATGCTCGAAGGCGATCATTTGAACGTCCTGCACGTCGCGCCGGGCAGCCCGGCCGACCGTGCGGGCCTCAAGAAGGGCGACAAGCTGGTTGCCATCGCCGGCGAGCAGGTCGGTCCCGGCTTCTATTCCTCGGCGGCAGCCAATTGGTCGAAGGAAGAGCCGGGCCGCGAAGTCGCGATCACCAAGTCCGATGGGCAGACGGCCAAGCTGGTCCTGGCCGACTATTATTGATGCGAAAAGGCGGTCGCCGCAGCCAGCGGCCGCCTTGTCAACGAGCGTCGCTACCCGCTAGTGGCGGTGCGATGATCGACCCCAAGCTCGTTACGATATTCGGCGGCGGCGGCTTCATTGGCCGCTACGTCTGCGAGCAATTGCTCGATTATGGCGAATACAACGTGCGCCTCCGCGTCGTCGCCCGGGAGCCGCGTAGTGCGCATTACATCCAGCCGCTGGCCCAGGTCGGCCAATGGGGCATCGTCCGCGGCGATGTAACCAATCCGGAGTCCGTCCGCCGCGCCGTCGAAGGCGCCTCGGCGGTCGTCAATCTCACCGGTGCCTTCAAGGGCATGGGCGCCGTCCACGTCAGGGGCGCGCGCGACGTCGCGGAGGCGGCGCGCGATGCAGGCGTTACGTCGCTGGTCCACATTTCGGCCATCGGGTCCGACGCGAACAGCGAGGCGGTCTACGCCCGAACCAAGGGCGAGGGCGAAGCCGCGGTTCGCGAGGCTTTCCCGAACGCGACGATCATCCGTCCATCGGTCGTGTTCGGACCGGAGGACAGCTTCGCCAACCGGTTGGCGGGCCTGTCGCGCCTTCCAGCGCTTCCGGTCATCGCGCCGAACTGGAAACTCCAGCCGGTCTATGTCGAGGACCTGGCGAAAGCGATCGCCCGAGCCACGGTCGATCCGCAAACCCATGGCGGCAAGACGTACGAGATCGGCGGGCCGCAGGTCCTCACCATGCGGGAGTTCACCGCCGAGATCCTCAAGGCCGCCGGCCGGAAGACCGAGCTGATCGATGTTCCGGGGCCGGTCTCGTCGCTGATCTCGCGCCTTGGCTTCCTTCCCGGCGCGCCGCTGACGCGCGACCAGTGGCTGATGCTCCAGCATGACAATGTGGCGAGCAAGGACGCGCCCGGCCTCGAGGCGTTCGGCATCCGCCCGACGCCTTTCGGCGCAGTCGCTCCGGAATGGCTCGCCATGCACGGCGGCAGCCGTTTCGCGCGACGCCGCGTGAACATCACGGCGATCCACTAAGACCCCGCCGCAGTGCCGATCCTCCTGCTCGTCATCATCCTCGGCATCGTCGAGGGCGTCACCGAATATCTGCCGGTATCGTCGACCGGACACCTGATCCTCGCCACCGAGCTGCTCGGCTTCAAGGCCGACGAATGGGCGGTGTTCAACATCGCCATCCAGCCCGGAGCGATCCTCGCCATCGTCGTCCTCTACTGGCGAACGTTCTGGGAGGTCTTCACCGGCCTGTTCCAGAAATCGCCCAGCGCCTGGCGCTTCGTCCGCAATGTGATGATCGCGTTCGCTCCGGCCGTCGGGCTGGGTCTCGCGTTCGGCGACCATATCGAGTTGCTGCTGGGCAATGCCGTGGTCGTGGCCTGGGCGCTGATCATCGGCGGCGTCGCCATCCTGCTGGTCGAGAAATATGCCCGGCCGCAGCACAGTGCGACGGCGTTTCCGCGCTCACTCTCAAGCAGTCGGTGATGGTCGGCCTGGTCCAGTGCCTGGCGATGATCCCGGGCGTCAGCCGCTCCGGCGCGACGATCCTTGGCGCGATGAGCTTCGGCGTCGATCGCAAGACCGCCGCCGAGTTCAGCTTCTTCCTCGCGGTGCCGACCCTGAGCGGCGCGACCGCTCTACCAGCTGTTCAAGCATTGGGACGAAATCCCGGTCGGCCAGTTCACCTGGATCGGGCATCGGCAGCCTCGTGTCCTTCGTCGTCGCCGTCGTCGTCGTGAAGGCGTTCGTCGCGTCGTCACCCGCTACGGCTTCGCGCCATTCGCGTGGTACCGCATCGTCGCCGGCGCGGCGGCTCTGGTCTGGCTTTCGGCGCGCTGATTACTCTGCCGTTCATCGACCGCTAAGCCGCTTAGGCCATATTGCGGCTGAATTCTCGGCCCGGGACCAGAACCATGCGCGCCATCCTTTTCGCCTTGCCGCTCGCCTTGATCGCTTCGCCTGCGCATTGCTGAGAAGCCGGCGGCGCCCGAGTCCGTCCAGCTTCCGCCCGAACTGACCGACATGCGCTGGGCCGACCGCCTGACCGACGCAGTCGCGGCCATGTCCAAGGTCTTTCTCGACATGCCCGTCGGCGAGGTCGAAGCGGCCATCCAGGGCCGCGAGGCGACGGCCGCCGACAAGCGCCGGACTGTACGCAGCGAAACGAAGATGTCGGAACGCGAAATCCGCCAGCAGATGGAAGCAGCCCGCCCGGCAATGCAGGCCGGCATCAAGGCGATGGCCGCTGCTCTTCCGGCGATGATGGAAGGCCTGTCGAAGGCTCAGGAAGAGCTGGACCGCGCTGCCGCGAACATGCCTCGTCCCGATTATCCCAAGCGCTAATTTCGCATTGCGACCGCACCGATGAGATCCAGCGCGTTGGATTGCCGCGTCGCCTCCGGCTCCTCGCAATGACGGTGACTAGGCGCAGGCACCGCTAAAGCTGCCCTCGATGTGGCAGCTCTTCCAATTCCCCTTGTGTCCCTTTTCGCGAAAGGTCCGGCTCGTCCTCGCCGAGAAGGGCATTGCCGCGGAACTGGTGCGCGAGAATCCGTGGGAGCGTCGCGACGAGTTCGTCGATCTCAATCCCGCCGGTGAAACGCCGGTCATGGTCGACGCCGACCAGGGCATCACGCTGATCGGGTCGCAGCCGATCGTCGAATATTTCGATGAGACGGTCGACCGAATGCCGATGATCCACGGCAATGCCGCGCTTCGGGCGGAGATCCGGCGGCTGACCGAATGGTTCGACGAAAAACTCTACCGTGAGGTCGTCGAGCCGCTGATGAACGAGCGGATGCGCAAGCGGCTGGTCAGCAAGGAAAGCCCCGACACGCGCATCCTGCGTGACGCGATGCGGGTCGGCAATAATCACCTCGATTATGTCGATTATTTGCTCGATCACCGCCGCTGGCTTGCGGGTCCGGGCCTCAGCCTCGCCGATTTCGCGGCTGCCGCGCACCTCAGCGTCATCGATTATCTCGGCGCTCTCGACTGGCGCGGGCACAAGCAGACCAAGGACTGGTACGCCGTCATGAAGTCGCGGCCGAGCTTCCGGCCGTTGCTGGGTGAGCGGATGGAAGTGATCGTCCCGCCCCAACATTACGACAAGGTCGACTTCTAGACGGCTCGACATCGGACGCCGTAGCGCTAGGCTCCCGCCGTCTCTCGGGGGAAATTCGATGGCTCGCTCTGTTCGTTTCGCTTTCGGTGTCGTTCTTGCTGCGCTTTCGGGTCCGTCGGTCGCCCAGCAGGGGCCGGACCAGGTCCAGGCCCGGCAGATCTACGAAAAGGTCATCACGTTCCGGACCTCGCAGGGCAACGGCCAGGTCCCGCCGATGGTCGCCTACCTCGAAAGCGTACTTCGGGATGGAGGCGTCTCGGCAGACGAACATCGCGAAGCTTCCCAAGGGCGAAACGGTTGGCATGCTCGTCCGCGTGCCGGGCTCCGACGCGAAAGCGAAGCCCATCCTTTTTTCCGCGCACATGGACGTGGTCGATGCGCGGCCCGAGGACTGGAAGCGCGATCCGTACAAGCTGATCGAAGAGGGCGGCTTTTTCTACGGACGGGGGACGCTCGACAACAAGGCGGGCGTCGTGGCGATGATGTCGACCGATCCTCCGCCTCCAGAAGTCCGGCAAGAAGCCGCGCCGGACCTTGGTCTTCGCATTCGTCGGAGACGAAGAGACGGGGCTCGACGAGCCGAACGGAACCACTCGCCAGATCGCGGCGCATCCGTGGGTGAAAGATGCCGAATATGCCATCAACACCGACGCTGGAGGCGGCCTGCTCGCGCCGGACGGACGGCCGATCATTTACCTCGTTCAAGGTGCGGAGAAGACCTACGCGACGTTCGAACTGACAGCCACCAATCAAGGCGGGCACAGTTCGCGCCCGCGTGCCGACAATGCGATTTACGAGATTGCGAAGGCGGTGACACGCGTCGACGAATACAATTTCCCAGCCATGTCGAACGACCTCACCCGCGCCTATCTCGGTGCGGTCGGCAAGGTGACGCCGGGCCCCGGAGGCCAGGCCCTAAGCGCGTTCGCCGCCAACCCGCAGGACGCAGCAGCCGCGGAGGCGATTGCCGGCAATCCGGAATTCGTCGGCACGACGCGCACGACCTGCGTCGCGACGATGCTCAACGCCGGACATGCGGAGAACGCCCTGCCGCAGAAGGCGACGGCGACCGTCAACTGCCGCATCTTTCCGGGCGTGAGCGTGGAGGATGTCCAGAAGCAGCTCGCTACGGTCGTCGCGGACCCGAAGATCGCTATCAAGGTGCTCGGCGCGCCGGTCGTAAGCCCCGTTTCGGAGCTTCGCCCGGACATCGAGCGCGCCATCGCCAAGTCGATCCAGAAGCGGCAGCCGGGCGTTCCGCTTTCGCCCTATCTCGAGTCCGGCGGAACCGACGGCATGGTCTACCGTACGCGTCGGCATTCCTACTTGGGCCTCGTCGGGCGTTTTCATCAAGCCCGACGAAATGTTTGCCCACGGATTGGACGAGCGAATCCCGGTGAAGAGCTTCTATGACGGCATCGAGCACATCCACGACCTGGCGGTCGCGCTCGGAGGCAGCTAGCGCGTCGCCGCAACCAGATAGTTCAGGCGCACATCCTCGCTGAGGTGAAGCCCGCGCGTCGGGCTGAAGGCCAGGCCCTCGACGTCGAGGCACTTCAGGCCGGCATTGGCCAGCAGCTGCTTCATCCGCTCGGGCGCGATGAACTTGTCGAAGTCGTGCGTGCCCTTGGGGATCGCGCCGAAGCCTTCTGCCAGCGTGATGGTGATCAGCCGCGACCAGGCCGTTGCGTTGGGCGTGGACATGATCAGCAGGCCGTTCGGGGCGAGCCGCTTCGCCAGGTCGTTCAGGAACTGTTGCGGGTCGGCCGTATGCTCGATGACCTCCATCGAGGTGATCAGGTCGAAAGTGCCTTGCAAGGCCCTCGATCGCGGCGACCCGATAGTCGATCTCCAGCCCCTGCCCCGCGGCATGATCCCGCGCGGCTGCGATGAGCTCGGCCGCGGGATCGATCGCCGTTACCTTGCGCGCCCAACCGGGCCAGCGGCTCGGCAAGCAGCCCGGCGCCACAGCCGACGTCGAGCGCCGTCTTGCCTTCAAGCGGGCGGCGGCTGTGCTCGTCGAGCGACCAATGCTGGTCGATCCAGTCGCGGACATAGCCGAGGCGCACCGGATTGAGCTTGTGCAGCATCGCGGAAGCTCCGCGCGGGTCCCACCAGTCGCCGGCGAGCTTGCCGAACTGCTCGACCTCTTCCGGAACGATGCTTGTCTCAGCCATACTCGCCTCCTAACAGGACGCGCCCGCTGACCCAAGGAGCCCAATGCCGCGCATCGTGATGAAATTCGGCGGAACGTCGATGGCGGGCATCGAGCGCATCCGCCACGTGGCCGACCGCGTGAAGCGCGAGGTGGCGCAGGGCAATGAGGTCGCGGTCGTGGTTTCCGCCATGGCCGGCGAGACCGACCGGCTCGTCCAGCTCTGCAAGGAAGCGGCCCCGCTCTACGATCCGCGCGAATATGACGTGGTCGTCGCCAGCGGCGAGCAGGTCACGTCGGGCCTGCTCGCCATGACCCTGCAGGGCATGGGCGTGAACGCGCGCGTCCTACATGGGCTGGCAGCTGCCGATCCGGGCCAGCGGCCACAGCTCGGCCTGATCGACGCATATCGATTCCGACATTCTCGAACGGGTGTTCCAGCAAGGCGGCATCGCCGTCATCCCCGGCTTCCAGGGCGTGACCGAGGCCGGCGACGTCGCGACGCTCGGCCGCGGCGGGTCCGACACCTCGGCCGTCGCGCTCGCGGTCGCGGCCAAGGCCGACCGCTGCGACATCTACACCGACGTCGAGGGCGTCTTCACGACCGACCCGCGCATCGTCCCACGGGCGCGCAAGCTGAACGCCGTCACTTACGAGGAAATGCTGGAGCTGGCCGTCGGTCGGCGCCAAGGTGCTGCAGACCCGCTCGGTCGGCCTCGCCATGCGCTACAACATGCCGCTGCAGGTGCTGTCCTCGTTCGAGGACAAGCCCGGAACGAGATCGTCGGCGACGACAAGATCGAGGAGTTCAACATGGAACGCGATGCTCGTCACCGGGATCGCGCACGACAAGAACGAGGCCCTGATCACCCTGACCGGCCTTGCCGGACAAGCCGGGCACGGTGGCGCGCGATTTTCGTCCCGCTCGCCGAAGCCGGACATCAACGTCGACATGATCGTCCAGATCGCGCCGCGCGACGGCGAGGACAGCGAGCTGACCTTCACCGTTCCGAACGCGTCAGCTGGCGCACGCCGTCGCGGTGCTCGAGAAGATCAAGCCGACGGTCGGCTTCGGAAGCATCGTGACCGACACGGACGTGGTGAAGGTCAGCGACGTCGGCGTCGGCATGCGCTCCAATGCGGGCATCGCCGCGAAGATGTTCCAGACGCTGGCCGAGCGCGGCATCAACATCTCGCGCGATCTCGACGTCAGCGAGATCAAGGTCTGCGTGCTTGTCGCCGAGGATTATACCGAGCTCGCCGTGCGCGTGCTGCACACCGCCTTCGGCCTCGACGAGACGGAAGCGACGCGGGAGCGGCGGCATGAGCGGCGAAGGCCTGATCGCGGAACCGCGCGCCGTCCATCAGTCGGTCGGCCACGCCCGCCTCAAGGAGTTGATGCACCGCGGCACCGAGTTCCTCGGCTGCGACGTCGCCATCATGGGCGGCGCGATGAGCTGGGTCAGCGAGCGCAACCTCGTCTCCGCCATCTCCAATGCCGGCGGCTTCGGCGTGATCGCCTGCGGGGCGATGACGCCCGAGCTGCTCGACACGGAGATCGCCGAGACCAAGGCGCGCACGACGCGGCCGTTCGGCGTCAACCTGATCACCATGCACCCGCAGCTTGTCCGAGCTGATCGACACCTGCGCCAAGCATGACGTCGGCCATGTCGTCCTCGCCGGCGGGCTGCCGCCCGGCGGGGCGATCGACCGGATCAAGGCGCAGCGGCGCCAAGCTGATCTGCTTCGCGCCGGCGCTGGCCTGGCGAAGAAGCTGATGCGGTCGGGCGCCGATGCCCTGGTGATCGAGGGCATGGAGGCCGGCGGCCATATCGGCCCGGTCGCGACCTCGGTGCTGGCGCAGGAAATCCTGCCGCACATCGCTCACGACATGCCGGTGTTCGTCGCCGGCGGGATCGGCCGCGGCGAGGCGATCGCGGCCTATCTCGAAATGGGCGCGGTCGGCGTCCAGCTCGGCACGCGCTTCGTCTGCGCCACACGAAAGCATCGCCCACGCCAATTTCAAGAAGGCCTTCATCCGCGCCTCGGCGCGCGACGCGATTCCCTCGCGTCCAGATCGACCCGCGCCTGCCGGTCATCCCGGTCCGCGCGCTCGAAGAACCGCGAGATGGAGAATTTCGCCGCCAAGCAGCGCGAAGTCGCGCAACTGCTCGACGAGGGCGCGATCGAGATGGCCGAGGCGCAGCTGCAGATCGAGCATTATTGGGCCGGGGCGCTGCGCCGCGCGGTGATCGACGGCGACGTCGAGAGCGGCTCGGTCATGGCCGGCCAGTCGGTCGGCATGGTCAACCCGCGAGGAGCCGGTCGCCGAGATCATCCGCGAGCTGGTCGACGAGGCGCGGCGGCGCTGGAGAAGCCGCGGCTAGCAGCGTCCACGCCTATGGCTGATCAAGCGGCCGCGCTCATCTGTTAGCGCTCGGCCGATGCCGCTGACCGCCGCCACCTCCGCCCGCGAAATCCTGACCGGGCTGCACGACATGATGGCGCGGCGCGGCGTCGCGCAGGCCAAGCTCGACCGCGTCGTCGACCTGATCGCCGAGGCGATGGCGAGCGAGGTCTGCTCGATCTATCTGCTGCGCGACAACAAGCTCGAGCTGTTCGCCACCCACGGCCTGCGCAAGGAAGCGGTCCACGTCACCCGGCTGGCGATGGGCGAGGGCCTGGTCGGCACCATCGCCGCCGAAGGGCGGATCCTCAACCTCGCCGAGGCCGCCGAGCCATCCCGCCTTCGCCTATCGGCCGGAAACCGGCGAGGAGCGCTTCCACAGCTTCGCCGGCGTGCCGATCGTCCGCCGCGAAAGCGCCGATCGGCGTGCTCGCCGTCCAGCATGCCGAGCCGCGCGCGCTACGAAGAGGTCGAGATCGAGGCGCTGCAGACCGTGGCGATGGTGCTGTCGGAGCTGATCGCCGGCGCGCGGCTGGTCGACGGGGCGCGCCGCGGCCGCCTGCGCAGCGCCGGGCCGGTGCGGCTGGCCGGGCTCAAGCTGGTCGCCGGCATGGCCGCGGCGAAGCGGTGTTCCACCAGCCGCGAGTGATCGTCGAGCATACCGTCGCCGAGGACACCGAGGCCGAGCGCGACCGCGTCTATTCCGCCTTTCGCCGGATGCGCGAGCAGATCGACGCGATGACCAAGCGAGGCCGAGTTCGGCACCGCCGGCGAGCATCAGGAGATCCTCGAGACCTACAAGATGTTCGCCTATGACGAAGGCTGGTCGCGGCGGATCAACGAGGCGATCGACAGCGGCCTGACCGCCGAGGCGGCGATCGAGCGCGTCCAGCAGCGCACCCGCGCGCGGATGCAGCGAGATCGACGATCCGTTGCTGCAGGAGCGGATGCACGACCTCGAGGACCTGTCGAACCGGCTGCTGCGGATCGTTTCCGGCCGGATGGGCACGGCGGCGCAGACCGGGCTCGACGCACGACACGGTCCTGATCGCGCGCAACCTCGGGCCGGCCGAACTGCTGGAATATGACCGCCGGCGCCTGAAGGGCGTGGTGCTCGAGGAAGGCTCGCTGACCGCGCACATGACGATCGTCGCCCGCGCGATGGGCGTGCCGGTGGTCGGCCGGCTGTCCGGACATCCGCCACAGCGTCGACGAAGGCGAGCACGATCCTGGTCGACGGCGACAACGGCAGCGTCATCGTCCGCCCGACCAGGCGCTTGCCTCCGGCTTCGAGCACCGCATCGCGACTGAGCCAGAAGCGGCGCGCCGAATTCGAGGCCGCTCGCGAACCTGCCCGCCGTCACGACCGGACGGCCTGCCGGTCAGCGTGATGGTCAATGCCGGCCTGGCCGAGGACGCGGCGAACGCTCGAAGCTGACCGGCGCCGACGGCATCGGCCTGTTCCGCACCGAGTTCCAGTTCCTCGTTTCCGCAACCCTGCCCGGCCGCGAACGCCAGCAGCGGCTCTACTCCAAGGTGCTCGACGCCGCCGGCGAAAAGCCGGTCGTCTTCCGCACGGTCGACATCGGCGGCGACAAGGCCCTGCCCTATCTCACCGACGATCCGCGACGAGGCGGAAAATCCGGCGATGGGCTGGCGGGCGCTGCGCCTTTCGCTCGAGCGCGCGACGCTGATGAAGGCGCAGGCGCGCGCGCTGATCGAGGCGTCCGGCGGACAGGTTCTGCGCGTCATGTTTCCGATGGTTTCCGAGCCGTGGGAATTCGATGAGGCCCGCGCTCTTTTCGAGGAGCAGATCGAGTGGGCCCGCAAGAGCCACCGCAAGCTTCCAAGCCGGGTCGAGTTCGGCGCCATGCTCGAGGTGCCGTGCGCTCGCCGAGATGCTCGACCTGCTGCTGCCGAAGCGTCGATTTCCTGTCGATCGGCACCAACGATCTGACCCAATTCCTGTTCGCCGCCGACCGCGCCGATCCGCGGCTGGCCGAGCGCTACGACTGGCTGAGCCCGGCGATCCTGCGATTCCTCCGGCGGGTCGTCAAGCAGGCGCGCGCGGCCGGAGTTCCGGTCCGCGTGTGCGGCGAGATGGGCGGCCGCCCGCTCGAGGCCATGGCGCTGATCGGCATCGGGATCGAGCAACTCTCGATCACTCCTGCGGCCATCGGACCGATCAAGGCGATGATCCGGTCGCTGGACGCGGCCCGAGTGCGAGCGAGGCTCGAAAAGTTGCTCGAAAAGCCCCCGCGCAAGCATGCGCAAGACGCTTTCCGACTGGGCCAAGCGACACAAGGTCGCCATCGATTGAACAGGGTCCGTCGTCGCTCGGAAACATCGGTTGACAGCCACAGCCGCGCCTTCGACAAGCGGGTCAAATTCAGGTTGGAGCGATGACGGAAAACGAAGACTTCATCCAGACTTCGACAGTCGGCGAGCGGCTCCGCGCGGCGCGTGAAAAGCAGAAGCTCTCCCTCGACGAAATCGCCTCCCAAACGCGGATTCCGCTTCGGCACCTGCAGAATCTCGAAACTGGCGACTGGTCCGCATTGCCCGCGCCCGACCTACACCATCGGCTTCGCGAAGAGCTACGCAAGCGCCGTCGGCCTCGACCGCACCGAAATCGGCGACGATCTCCGTACGGAGATGGGCGGGCAAAGGTTCGATGCCGGCAGTCCGGAAGTGTTCGAGCCCGCCGACCCGGCTCGCACCATGCCCAAGTG
The DNA here is from genome assembly GCA_963807815.1 of uncultured Alphaproteobacteria bacterium. Lineage (GTDB taxonomy): Bacteria > Pseudomonadota > Alphaproteobacteria > Sphingomonadales > Sphingomonadaceae > Sphingomicrobium. The sequence continues at coordinate 21,270 of CAWECW010000008.1, forward strand.
GCTGGTCTTCTCGGCCATCGGCGGGATCATCCTGGTGGTTCTCGTCATGACCTGGCTCAACAACCGGTCGCTTGCCCCCGACGAGGCGACGTCGCCGATCGAAGCCACCGCGACGGCGCCGACGGACGAAAATGCGGCCGTCCCTGCTCAAGTCGCGCAACAGCAGCCGGCGCAGGCCGCAAGCGGCGCGGTCGTTCTGACCGCAACCGAACCAGCCTGGATCCAGGTCACCGACCAGGGGCAGACCCTCTTCTCGGGCGAGCTGGCGGCGGGCCAGACCTATGCCGTGCCGCAGAATGCGGCCGCGCCATTGCTGAAGGCGGGCAAGCCTGAAGCGCTTCGAGTGACCGTCGGCAACACGGTTGCACCGCCGGTGGGGGAAGCTGGTCGCGTGGCGTCCAACGTCAGCCTTAAGCCGGCGGACCTGATGCGTGCGGGTGCAGCCGGAGCGACGCCTCCGGCGCCGAGCGCTCCTCCGGCCGTGCAAAACAGCGCAGGATGAACCGCACTCCGGGCTTGGCTTAGGCACCTGTTCCTATTAGATTTTCCCGCCGGGAGGGAACATGAAGACCGCTTACTTCACAACCGCAGCACTTGCAGCGCTGATGGCCGCAACGGCCGGCACGGCATCGGCGCAGGTCCAGCAGCAATATCCGCCGATGCAGACGCAACCGGCAGCGACCCAGGCATCGGTCATCAACCTCGACAATCGCATCGTCGCGCTGGAGCGCCAGCTTGCGGACATGCTGCGTGCCGAGGAAGAGAATAGCCGCCGCATCGCGCAGCTAGAATCGACGCTTCAGACGGAGCGTGAGGCAAGCTCGTCACGGATCGCAGCGCTCGAAGCTCGGCTCGCGTCCGGTCTGGCGACGTCCGGCGCAAGCCAGCGTGGAACCGGCGGCCGAGAAGAAGCCGCAACTTGCCGCGGTCACGACGACATCGAAGCCAAAGCCAATCGCCGCCGTCGCGACGACCGACAACGATCCGGCGGAGGAAGCCTACGACACGGGCTACCAGCTTTGGAAATCGGGCAAGTATGACGAGGCGATCGGCGCCCTCCGCGCCTTCTCGTCGGCCTATCCCAACCATCGGCGCACCAGCTGGGCGAACAATCTCGCCGGCCGCGCCATGCTGGACAAGGGCGAGCCACGCGCCGCCGCCGAGGTGCTCCTCGCCAATTATCGCGGCAATCCGAAGGGCGAGCGCGCGGCCGACAGCCTGTTCTATCTCGGCCAGTCCCTGACCAAGCTCGACCAGCCGAGTCAGGCCTGCAAGGCTTACTCGGAACTCGAAGCCGTCTACGGTTCGACCATGCGCGCCGACCTCCAGAAGATGCTGCCGGACGCCAAAGCCCAGGCGAAGTGCCGCGGGTGACGAAAGGGGATCAATATGGTCCCCGACGCCGCGCTCATCGAACGGTTTCGGACCGATCTCGACGCGCTGATTCCGCCCGGATCGAGGCTCGGCCTCGCCGTATCGGGCGGTCCTGACAGCCTTGCGCTGCTGTTGCTCGCTGCGGCCGCGCGGCCCGGCGAAGTCGAGGCGGCGACGGTCGATCATGGCCTGCGTGCCGAAAGCCGCGACGAAGCGGACATGGTCGCCGGGCTCTGCGAAAAGCTCGGCGTCCCGCATTCGACACTCGCCATCGAGTGGGACATTCCGCCGACGAGTGCGATCCAGGAGCAGGCCCGCATCCTCCGCTACGGGGCGCTTGCAGCCTGGTCACGCGATCTCGGGCTCGGCGCAGTCCTGACCGGACACCATCTCGACGACCAGGCCGAGACGATGGTGATGCGCCTCAATCGCGGCTCTGGCGTGCGTGGGCTAGCCGGAATGCGCCGGAGCGCGCCGCTGCCCGGTGATCCGGATCAGCTGCTTCTCCGGCCCTTGCTCGGCTGGCGCCGCGGCGAGCTGGAGGAGATTTGCGCCATCGCCGGCGTGTCGCCCGCCCTCGATCCCAGCAACGAGGACGACAACTACGAGCGCGTGCGCGTTCGTCGCGGTCTCGCCGGCGCCGAATGGCTCGACCCGGCAAGGGCTAGCAAACAGCGCCAGCCACTGCGCCGAGGCGGACGAGGCGATCGAATGGGCTGCAGCAATGGAGTGGGACCGTTCCGCGACCGCGCGCGAAGGCGAGATCGTCTATCGCCCCTCCGACGCTCCTGCCGAGATCGTCCGCCGGATCGTCGCCCGCGCGGTCGAAGAGCTCGGCACCGAAGGCCAACCCGGCGACCTCAAGGGCCGGGAGCTCGATCGCCTCATCGGGGAGTTGCAGGCAGGCAAGACCGCCACCCTGCGCGGAGTCCGCTGCGCCGGCGGACCAGACTGGCGCTTCACCCGCGCTGCCAAAAGGCGCTGACCGTCAGGGGCCGACGCGGGCACGCAAGTCCAGCGAGCGAGGGGCGGCCAGCCACCCATAGCGGCGGTCGATCGCGTCGATTGCTCCCCGCGCCCCTTGGCCTCGGCGCTGCACCAGCGCCTCGGCTCGCGCGAGTTCACCATCGATCTTCGAATAAAGCCTCTCGCGGCACTGCCGATCGCCCGGTCGAAGGCTGTTCACGCGGTCGGTCAAGGAAGTCTATCGCCCTGGCGAGCGACCTGCCGTTCATGATCACATGACCTTCCTTCCGCCGGACCTCGACCGACAACCGGTCGAAGCAATGGCGTCGAAGACTGGATGCGACTTTCTCGGCAGCAACGACATTGTACGCATCCTCCTCGCCGCTCGAAAACACGATCGCCGTCCGGTCGAGAACACGCTCGAAGTTCGCGCGCGGCGGAAGCGGAACGTCCGCCGATCCGATGTCATCCGAACTTCCGTCGAGGATGGCTCCGGAAAAGACGTCCGGATAAGCCAGCGCCAGCCGCTCGGCGATGCGCGAACCGCCCGAGAATCCCGCAATCCAGATTCGATTGGTATCGACGGGATGAAGTTGCTGCACATTCGCTGCGGCAATCAATGCCAATGGAAAGCGGCGGCCGATCGGCGAAGTCAGATTTCCACTCCGCGCCGCCGTCACGAAGATCACGCCGCGGCTCTCCAGGATGGCCGCCCAACCGGGTGGCATGCCGGCTTCGTCCATTGGGGAAACCCAGACGAGAAGCCCATATCCACGGTCGGGCTTTTCCTTCGGCACGTACATTCCGAACCGTTCATCCTTCGGAATGACAGAAAATGTCCCGAGCGTCGCCGGACCGTTCTCCCTCGCCAGATCGGCCGCGGCGAAAGGGCTGAACAAGCGCCTGATCATCTCGTCGTTCCGCGCCAGGGGCGTCGGATCGGCGAAGGTCACCGCCTTGAATTGCGAAATGACTTCCGGCCCTGCAGCCATTGAGCAGAGAGCGATCACCGCCCCGAGCACTCGCATGATCATGGTGCGACTTTAATGCGATCCGCAATGCTGTCGACCGGCGCCAGCGGCCATTGCGGACGTCAGCGACATGGCTCTACGCTTGATCCTATGAAATCGTCATGGGGTGCAGAGATCGCCGATAGCAGGATGCACTTCGAACGGCGGTCCGGCTTCGCCATGACGATTGCTGCGGGGGCGTTCGCGCTTGCCGCTTGCACGCATCTTCTCCCCGCGAAGACGTCCCTGACCGACTGGTCAGTTTACGGCGGGTCTCGTGGTGATCGATACTCCTCCCTCACTCAGATCGACCGCAGCAACGTTGGCAGTCTTCGCGAGGCGTGGCGCGTAGAGACCGGCATGGGCGGTATGCAGACGAGCCCGTTGATGATCGGCGGACTTCTTTACGTCGTTACGCCGAAGCAAAGCGTCATGGCGCTCGATCCCACGACCGGGAAGATGATCTGGACATGGGACGCTCCGGAGCCGGGCGAGCAGCCGGTGCGCGGACTGACATATTGGTCGGGTGGTGGCCAGCAGCTACTGTTCACCAGCAACGGCCCATTTCTGGTCGCACTGGATCCTGCGACTGGAAACCTGGTCACGAGCTTTGGGCAAGACGGCCGGATCGACCTTCGCGAGGGCCTTGGCCGGAATCCGAAGGACCTTGCGACCTTCCTGACCACTCCTGGCGTCATCCACGGCGACCTGATCATCACGGGATTTCGAACGTCCGAGAATCATCCCGCGGCTCCGGGAGCGGTGCGCGCTTACGACGTGCGCACCGGCGCAATCCGCTGGACCTTCAACCTTGTACCAAGGCCCGGCGAGCCGGGGCACGAGACATGGCCGGCCGATGCCTGGAGCAGCGCCGGCGGCGCGAACAGCTGGCCTGGGATGGTGGTCGACGAGCAGCGCGGCATCGTCTTCGTACCGACGGGCTCCCCGGTCGATGATTTTTATGGCGGCGATCGGCCTGGGAACAACCTCTACGCGGATTCACTGCTGGCGCTGGACGCTCGCACCGGCCGAAAGCTGTGGCACTTCCAAGGCGTCCACCATGACATCTGGGACCGGGACTTCCCTTCCCCGCCGGTGCTGGTCTCACTGGTGCGCGACGGTAAGAGGATCGACGCCGTCGCCCAGCCGTCGAAGCAGGGCTTTCTCTTCGTGTTCGACAGGGTGACGGGCAAGCCAGTATTCCCGATCGAAGAACGACCAACCCCCCAGTCGGACGTGCCTGGGGAGCGGACTGCTCCGACGCAGCCATTCGCACTGAATCCAGAACCGTACGCGCGCCAAGTTCTGACCGAAGACATGCTGACGCGGCGCACTCCGGAGGCACATGCCGCGGCGGTTGCACAGTTCCGCAACATGCGCAGCGGCGGCCCGTTCATGCCTTTCACTGTCGGGAAGGACACGATCGTCTTTCCGGGGTACGATGGGGGCGCAGAATGGGGCGGACCAGGGTTCGACCCGAAGACCGGTGTCATCTACATCAACAGCAACGATATTCCGTGGCTGGGGGCCCTTGCCGAGAACAAGGCAACCGAAAGCGCGGGACAGCGCATTTATCAGGAACAATGCGCCGCCTGTCACGGCGATGATCGGAGTGGCTCTCCTCCCCAATTCCCCTCCTTGCAAGACATCGAGGCGCAGCTGAATCGGGCAGAGATCACGAGCATCGTTCACAATGGCCGCGGCCGAATGCCCGGCTTCCCGCACATCCGGGGATCGGAGCTCAATGCCCTGGTCGATTATCTTTACGACGATCCCGGCAGCCGGCAGGAAGTCACCAGCGGCCAGGTAAGCCGCTCCCCCTATCGCTTTACCGGCTATCGCAAGTGGCAAGATGAAGACGGCTATCCGGCCGTCGCTCCGCCCTGGGGGACGCTCAATGCGATCGACCTCAATACGGGCGATTATGTCTGGCGCGTGCCCTTTGGGGAATATCCGGAACTCGCAGCCAAGGGCATGATCACGGGCACCGAAAATTATGGCGGGCCGGTCGTCACGGCAAGCGGATTGCTATTCATCGGCGCGACCATCTTCGATCGGAAGATCCGCGCGTTCGACAGCCGCACAGGAGCGCTCCTGTGGCAGCATTTGCTACCATACAGCGGGACGGCGACACCCATCACCTATATGGCGGCCGGAAAGCAATATGTCGTCATCGCCACCAGCGGCTCACGCAATCCCAAGGGCCCGCAAGGCTCGGCATACGTGGCCTTCGCGCTTCCATAGCCATGGGCTTTCCGACGACCTCGCCGGACCGTGTCACCTTTAATGTCGGCCGAGATCGCGCTTTTTTACCCCTTCTTTCAGGACCTTGCTCCACGCCGCAAACCGCGCCACACGGTCAAATTAGTCAACTTCGACCGTGCCATGGTGAGACATTTTCCCGCGCCGGGCAGCCTTGTGGTATCATTGTTATTAAGGTGCGATCCCCTATCTTCCTGAGGACAACCGGCCAGGTGCCTCCAAGAGAGACGAGATGAACGAGAAAAAGCCGACGAATCCCTGGGCCAAGAGCCTGCTCATCTGGGTGGGCATCCTCTTCGGCCTCGTTGTGTTTGTTCAGATGATCGGCGGCGGCTCGAAGGCCGCGACGGGCGAAGCCATACCCTACTCCGAATTCGTCAAGCAGGTGGACGAGCAGAACGTCCAGTCCGTGACGACGTCCGCCACCACGAGCGGCAACCAGGTCATCACCGGCAAGCTTGCCAACGGCCAGACCTTCCGGACCACGGCTCCGGCCGACGCGCAGGTCACCGACCGCCTGATCTCTAAGGGCGTGCAGGTGCAGGCCAAGGAAGTCGAACAGTCGAGCTTCTGGCTGATCCTCCTCTACCAGTCGCTGCCCTTCCTTCTGATCCTCGGCATCAGCTTCTTCGTGATGCGCCAGATGCAGAAGAATGCGGGATCGGGCGCGATGGGCTTCGGCAAGAGCCGCGCCCGCATGCTGACGGAAAAGCAGGGCCGCGTGACCTTTGCCGACGTCGCCGGCATCGACGAGGCCCGCGAAGAGCTTGAGGAAATCGTCGAATTTTTGAAGGACCCGGGCCGCTTCGCGCGCCTTGGCGGCAAGATCCCGAAGGGCGCGTTGCTGGTCGGCTCGCCCGGCACCGGCAAGACCTTGCTCGCTCGCGCCATTGCGGGTGAAGCGGGCGTTCCCTTCTTCACCATCTCCGGCTCGGACTTCGTCGAAATGTTCGTCGGCGTCGGCGCCAGCCGCGTCCGCGACATGTTCGACCAGGCCAAGAAGTCGGCTCCGTGCATCGTCTTCATCGACGAAATCGACGCGGTCGGCCGCCATCGCGGCGCCGGCCTCGGCAACGGCAATGACGAGCGCGAGCAGACGCTCAACCAGCTGCTGGTCGAGATGGACGGCTTCGAGGCCAACGAAGGCATCATCATCATCGCCGCGACCAACCGTCCGGACGTGCTCGATCCGGCGCTGCTGCGCCCGGGCCGTTTCGACCGCCAGGTCGTCGTTCCGCGCCCCGACATCGACGGCCGCGAGCAGATCCTGGCCGTGCACATGAAGAAGGTCCCGCTGGCGCCCGACGTCGATCCGCGCGTCATCGCGCGCGGCACTCCGGGCTTCTCCGGCGCCGATCTCGCCAACCTCGTCAACGAGGCCGCGCTTCTCGCCGCCCGCAAGGGCAAGCGCCTGGTCGCGGCCCTCGAGTTCGAGGAAGCCAAGGACAAGGTGATGATGGGCACCGAGCGCCGCTCGATGGTCATGACCGAGGACGAAAAGCGCATGACCGCCTATCACGAGGCCGGTCACGCCATCGTCGCTCTCCACGAGCCGGCTTCGGACCCGATCCACAAGGCGACGATCATCCCGCGCGGCCGTGCGCTGGGCATGGTCATGCGCCTGCCGGAGCGCGACAATTACAGCTATCACCGCGACAAGATGTACGCGAACCTCGTCGGTCGCCATGGGTGGCCGCGTCGCCGAGGAACTGATCTTCGGTTACGACAAGGTCAGCTCCGGCGCGTCGTCGGACATCAGCTATGCGACCGGCCTCGCTCGCGACATGGTTACGCGCTGGGGCATGTCGGACGCGCTTGGCCCGCTGCAATATGCGGAAGCCGACGAGGAGGTGTTCCTCGGCTATTCGATGAACCGGCAGAAGAACATGTCGAACGAGACGGCGCAGGCCATCGACAGCGAAATCCGCCGCATCGTCGAGCAGGGCTACGATCGCGCCAAGCATGTCCTGACCGAACAGCGCGAACAGCTCGAGACCCTGGCCAAGGCGCTGCTCGAATATGAGACGCTGTCGGGCGACGAGATCAATGTCGTCATCCAGGGCGGCTCGATCGACCGTGGCGGGCCCCAAGGGTCCTACCATCCCGGCCGCCGGCTCGTCGATCCCGAAGGCCAAGCGTCCGGCGTCGGGCATCGGCGGACCGGCTACCGCCGGCGCTTGAAGCCGGCCCGCCTCGCGCTAGCCGCATTCATCCTCGCCAGCGCTTCACCCGCGCTGGCGATGGATGTCGAAGCCTTCCTGGTGCGGGTCGATGCGCTTGAGCGGCTGGGCCCCTTCGCCTTCTTCTCGCGGGACTTCTACCGCCTGAAGAGGACTGGTCGAGGCCGATGGTGAGCAGCTGAAAGTCGAATTCGCTCAGGCCAAGGCGGCTGGACAACCGGTTTCGTTCTGCCCGCCCGAGAAAGGGAAGCCGCGCGTCAATCCGAAGGAATATCTCGCAGCCCTAAAGGCCGTTCCCGAAGAACAGCGCCGCTCGACAACCACGAAGGACGTGCTGAAAACGGTGCTGGAGCGAAAGTATCCCTGCCCCGGCTAGTCGAACAGTCCAAGCGCAAACAGCGCGAGGAAGAACAGGCTGAGCGCGACGATCGAGAAAGCGACCAGCAAGACGGTCCGCACCAGCGCGCTTCGAGGTGTCAGGCCGTACGTACCCTTGAGCTGGCGATAGATGTGGAACGGCGGGATCGAGCGTGGCGAAGCCCGCGATCTGCGGCAGGCCCGGCAAGTCCGATCAGGACTGCCGTCACCACCAGCAGGGTCATGAAACTCAGCGAATAAGTGACGAACACCGTATGGTCGTAAAAGCGAAAGCGGCGGCTGAACGGGAACAGGAGCCATAGGAATGGCACCGACAGCGGGATCAGCATCCAGCTGAATTTGTAGGCGTTGGTCTTGAGCTTGTAGAACAATAGGTCGGGGTTCTTGACCGCTTTTTCGATTGGCTCCCTCAGCCAGTCCGGCGCATTGATCTCGGTCTTCGCAATCCGACCGATCTCCCCGGTCTGGATCCCCCGCATGATCGCCAGCTCTTTCTGAAGCTCGGCAATTTGTCCGTCGAACGTTCCGGTCGAACGTCCGGCCCGAACGGAATCGTCGCGCTGCCGCTGCAGCGTCGCGATCTGCCGTTCGTTCGTCGCGATGTTCTTCTGCATCTCCGCCGACGCGTTCGGATCGATCCTCGCCGAAAGGCTGCCGGTGAAGCTCGCGACCGCGAACATCAGGAAGACGGAGAAGAGGAACAGCGCCATCGGCGAGACGAACTTGGCCCGCTCCCCGTCGATGTAGCGGCGCGTGAGCTCGCCCGGCCGCCACGCAAGCAGCGGCAAGGTACGCCAGATCTTGCCTTCGAAATGGAGCACGCCGTGAAGCAGGTCGTGCCAGAAGGCATGCAGGGTCCGATGAACGTGCGCTCTCTGCCCGCAGGCGTGGCAATAATCGCCGGTCAGTTCCGCGCCGCAATTCAGGCAGTTGTTTTCGTGGGTGTGCCCATCGGCGCCCGTTTTAGGTTCGACCGTGCTTGCAAGCACCGCACCCGTCGCCGCGTCCCCGATCGCTTCGAGATCCGACATTCAACTTCCCCCTGGCGCGGATATTATGCGCGCTTCCGTGCTCATGCTAGCGGTCAGGGCGTGAGAAGCGGTCGGTCTCCTCGGAGGGTCATTCAATCCGGCGCATGTCGGGCACCGGCGCATCAGCCTGGCGGCAATGGAGGCACTTGGCGCTGGACGAAGTCTGGTGGCTCGTGTCCCCCGGCAATCCGCTGAAGGAAGGCTCGAAGGACATGGCGTCCTACTCGGACCGTTTTGCTTCCGCGAAGCTGATGGCCCGCCGCTCACGCATCCGCGTCAGCGATTTCGAGCGCCGGGAAGGCACTCGCTACACCGTCGACACGGTCCGAGCGCTGCTGCGTCGCTACCCGGACGACCGGTTCATCTGGCTGATGGGCGGAGACACTGTTGCCCAATTTCATCAGTGGAGGCGCTGGCGCAAACTCGCGGAATCGCTGCCGATTGCGGTGATTCGCCGGCCCGGCTATGATCGCCAGGCCCACGCGGCGCGCGCGATGGGCTGGCTTCGAAGGTTCGTCCGACCTTCCAGCCAGGCAAAGAACGTGGACGGATTGGAGTGCACCGGCGATCATTTTCCTTCGCCTGCCGCCCGACCCAACCTCTGCCACCGGCTTACGCGCGCACGATCCCAACTGGCATGAGCGTTTCAGGGACCCTGAACCGGGTTCCAAACGTTTCGCATTGCCAACCTTCAGTCAGGAGAGCACTTGCCCGATCGTCCCACTGAGACCGCCGTTGCCGGCCGTCCTGCGATAGACGTCGAAGACCTCCACGCCCTCGTCCTCAAATCTCTGGATGACGACCAGGCGGTCGAGGTCGTGTCCATCCCGCTCGCTGGCAAGTCCAACATCGCCGACCACATGGTGATCGCGTCGGGCCGCTCGACGCGGCAGGTCGCGTCCATGGCGAACAAGCTGGCGGACCGGATCAAGGAGCAGTTCGGACGGATCGCCCGGATCGAGGGCCTTCCTGCGGCCGACTGGGTGCTGATCGACGCCGATGACGTCATCGTGCATTTATTTCGTCCCGAAGTGAGAAGTTTTTACAATTTGGAACGTATGTGGGCTTTCGGCGATGATGCCGATGAGGAGCAAAGCGGTTCGCGGGTAGAGGGCCCAATGCGTTTTATTGCTGTTTTTCTCGGGCTGCTGGCCTTTGCGCTTCAGCCCGTACATGCGGCGGCTTCGCCGAACCTGCAGAGCCTTGAGCAGCAGCTTCGGGCGCTCGTCGGCTCGCAATCCAGCGACGTCGGCGTCGCCGCGCTCGACCTTTCGACCGGCGAGACCGTCAGCATCAACGGCGAAACCGCCTTTCCGATGGCCAGCACCGTCAAGGTCGCCGTCGCCGCCGCCTACCTCAGCCAGGTCGATCATGGCCGCCGGTCGCTCGACGATACGATCTCCGGTCAGAGCGCGTACCGCCTGATGGAACGGATGATGATCCACAGCGACAATCGGGCGACCGACATCCTGATCCGCGATCTTGGTGGGCCCGAGGCGCTGCAGGAATGGATCCGCTTCAACGGTCTCCACAATCTGCGCGTTGACCGCACGATCGCGCGCCTGCTCGCCGACAAGCGCGACCTTTGGGATGCGCGCGATTCCAGCACGCCGCTGGCGATGGTCGAACTGCTGCAGCGCCTCGACAAGGGCAATGTCCTGAAGCCGCAGAGCCGGTCGTTCCTGATGGACCTCATGGGCCGCTGCGCCACGGGCAAGAACCGCATCCGCGGCCTGCTGCCGTGGGGCACCCGGGTCGAGAACAAGACGGGCACGCTGAACAATTACACCAGCGACGTCGGCTACATCACTTTGTCGAACGGTCGCCGGATTGCCGTCGCCTTCTTCGCTCGCGGCGGCACCAATCGCCCCAAGACGATCGCCGAGGCCGCGCGGACGATCTACGACGGCTTCACCCGCCTGCTCACCTGGCCGACCTTCGGAGGCGCCTACCCTTCAGCGGGCCGGAACTGAGCCTCATTGCTCCTCCACGTCATCGCACGCGGAAAAATCGGCCGATCCCCGGAAGCTGAACTGGTCGAACGCTATCTGAAGCGCATCGCCTGGCCGACCAAGCTGACCGAGCTCAGCGAGCGGGCTCCGCCTGCTCGCCGCTGCCGACTGGCGCGATCACCGTCCTGCTCGACGAGAAGGGTGACGCGCTTTCGTCGACGGAGCTTGGCGAAAAAGCTGGAGCAATGGCGCGACCGCGGCACGCGCGAAGCTCGCTTCGTCATCGGCGCGGCCGACGGCCATTCGGCCAGTGAGCGTGCCTCCGCCGATCTCCTGCATGTCCTTCGGCCCGGCCACCTGGCCGCACCTGCTCGTCCGCGCCATGCTTGCGGAGCAATTGTTCCGAGCGACATCAATCCTTGCGAACCACCCCTATCATCGCGAAGGTTGAGCGGTGCATCGCGCCGCTCGCCTGATCCTCGCTCTTCCGCTGCTTGCCGCCATCGCGTCGATCGGTCCTGCGCAGTCGACGGGAGAACCGCTCGAGACGAGCGCGAGACGGGCGCTCGCCGAAGCGCGGGCCGCGGAGGCGCAATATCAAGGCTGCAGAAGGCGGCGGACGAGGCGCGAGACGAAGCTGCAGCGTCTCCGCGCGCAGCAGGCCGCTTCGGCCGAAGCCATTGCGGCGGCCGAAGCGCGGATCAGCGCCGCCGACGTCGGCGCCCGGCTGATCGCGGCCCAAGTCGCAGCGCGGCGTCAGCGACTTGCAACGGGAGCAGGCACCCGCGACGGCCCTTCTCGGCGGCCTTGCCGTCATGGCCGAGCGCCCGCCCCTCCTCGCCATCCTCGACCAGGGATCGACCGAGGAATTCGTCCGGGTGCGCCTTCTGCTGGATTCGACCCTGCCGGTCATCCGGGCACGAACGGCGTCGCTGCGGGCCGAGCTGGCCCGCGGCCGCGAGCTCCAGACGGCCGCGGAACAGGCCAGGTCGGAGCTTGTCGCGAGCCGCAACTCGCTCGCCGAGCGCCGGCGCGAATTCACCGCGCTGGAAGCGAAAGCCCTGAAAATCGCCAACGAGCGCGGCTCCGAGGCGCTCGGCGTCGGAGACGTCGCGCTGGCTCGCGGCGAGGAGGCGGCGACGGCTGTCGAGCGAAGCCCAGCGCAGAAGTCAGGCCTGGGCAATTGCGGCCGACCTGTCGCGGCTGCCGGCGCCACCTGCGCGGCCCGGCGCTGCACGGCGAGACCGCTACGGCGCGTCTCGTTCGCCTACGAACTTCCAGCGTCAGCGCCGGTCGTCGAAGGCCTCGGTGCCGTCGCCCCGAACGGCGTTCGTTCTCGCGGCCTGACCCTCGCGACCGCCCGCGGATCGTCGGTCGACGTGCCGGCCAGCGGCACAATCCGCTTTTCAGGCCCCTTCCGAAGCTACGATGCCATCGTGATCATCGACCATGAGGACGGCTGGATGAGCCTGCTCCTCAACGTCGCCTCGCCGCGCAAGCCAGGCGAGAAAGTCGTGATCGGCCAACCGCTTGGCCGTGCACTTGGTCGAATAGGCGTGGAACTGTCCCGAAATGGGCGGCATGTCTCGCCTGCTATCATCGCAGGTTCATCTCAAAGCCTGTCAAAGGAACCCAAACGGGGTTAGATAAAGGCCGAAACCCGGGACATGAATGCCATGAAGCTCACGCGCAAATTGCTTCCACCGTTCGCCCTTGCAGGCGCTCTCGCGCTGCTGCCGGTGACCACAAGCTCGCTCGCCGCGGCCGACAGCGCCAATTACCAGGAGCTCGAGACGTTCATGAGCGTCTACGAGCGGGTGAAGGCGCAATATGTCGACAAGGTCGACGACCATACCCTGATCAAGGGCGCGATCGACGGAATGCTCTCCTCGCTCGACCCGCATTCGAGCTTTGTCGAAGCGAGCGATTTCGACACTCTGAAGGCGACGACCGACGGCAATTACGGCGGGCTCGGCATCACTGTCGGCGTCGAGGACGGCGCGGTGAAGGTCGTGTCGCCGATGGAGGACACGCCGGCATGGCGCGGCGGGATCAAGTCCGGCGACTACATCACGCACATCAACGGTGAGCTGCTCTACGGCCTGTCGCTCGACGAAGCGGTCGAGAAGATGAAGGGCGCGCCGGGCACCAACGTGAAGCTCAGCATCGTCCGCCCCGGCCGCGACAAGCCGTTCGACGTCGCGCTGGTCCGCGAGCGCATCGAGCTCCGTCCGGTGAAGTGGGAAATCAAGGACGGCATCGGCATCCTCAACATCAACTCGTTCGCCGGGCAACACGGGCGACGCCACCAAGGCGGCGCTGCTGGCGATCGACAAGGCGACCGGCGGCAAGCCGCTCGGTTATGTCGTCGACCTCCGCTCCAATCCGGGCGGGCTGCTCGACCAGGCGATCGACGTCAGCGACGCCTTCCTCGAACGCGGCGAAATCGTTTCGCAGCGCGGCCGCGAGAAGGACGATATCGAGCGTTATTACGCCACTCCGGGCGACATGGCGCACGGCCTTCCGGTCGTCGTCCTGATCGATCCGGGCAGCGCTTCGGCGGCGGAGATCGTCGCGGGCGCACTGCAGGATCACCACCGTGCGCTGATCCTGGGCGAGCGCAGCTTCGGCAAGGGCTCGGTCCAGACGGTACAGGTCATGGGTCCGAAGTCGGCTCTTCGCCTGACCACGGCGCGCTACTACACGCCGTCGGGCCGGTCGGTTCAGGCCGGCGGCATCGATCCGGACATCACCGTTCCGCAGCTGAGCGATCCGGACTTCAAGGACCGCAAGGTCGTGCGCGAGGCCGACCTCAGGCGCCACCTGCTCGGCCAGGCCAAGGTCGACGACAAGCTCCTCGAGGAAGACGATTTCTCGAAGGATCCGCGCTTCAACTTCACCGCCGGCGCAGCTTGAGAAGCAGGGCGTCAAGGACTTCCAGCTCGACTATGCGCTGCGGACTCTGAAGCGGCTTCGGCCCGCCACGAACGTCGCCGCGGCGAGCACGCCCAAAAGGTCGTAAATGAACGAAGCGGCGCTTGCGCACGGGCGCTCTATGCTGGGACTTGAGAACGCGACAGGCCGCGCGGCTGATCGCGCTGCTGCTGCCGCTCGGGCTTCTGGGCGGTGCGCTGGGCTCGCAATATCTCGGTGGGCTCCATCCGTGTGAGATGTGCTACTGGCAGCGCTGGCCGCATGGCGCCGCGGTTCTCCTTGCCGCTGGCGCATTCACTGCCCCGCCGAGCTCCTCGCGGTCGCGCACGCTGACCCTGCTCGCAGCGCTGGCGATCGCCGTGTCCGGCGCGATCGGCGTCTATCATGCGGGTGTCGAGGCGGGCGTTTTCGAGGGCTTCACGACCTGCACGGCGACCGGCGCAATGTCGCTCGAGGACCTGCTGAACGTGCCGCTGGTGCGCTGCGATCAGGTGCAGTGGTCGCTGTTCGGCATCTCCATGGCCGGCTGGAACGCGATCCTCTCGCTGGGTGGCGCGGCCCTGATCCTGATCCTCTTGCTGAAGGCTCGCCGCGCATGAGCCCTTGGCGTCCCGGCCAGCGCAGGCCCGACAGGGATTCGATGATCCGCGTCGATCAGGCCGGCGAATATGGCGCGACCCGCATCTACGCGGGGCAGCTGGCGGTCCTCCGGCGCAATTCGTCGGCGGCGAAGCTCATCACTCGCATGGCCGATCAGGAGCAGCGCCATCTCGATCGCTTCAATGCGCTCATGGCCGAGCGCCGCGTTCGTCCGACGGCCCTGCAGCCGGTCTGGAATATTGCCGGCTTCGCCCTTGGCGCAGCGACGGCCCTCATGTCGGAACGGGCAGCGATGGCGTGCACAGAAGCCGTCGAAACCGAAATCGATCTGCACTACGGTCAGCAGCTTGAGGAATTGGGCGAGGACGATCCCGAGCTTGCCGCCGATATCGAGCAATTCCAGGCGGAGGAGCTTGAGCATCGGGACGTGGCGCGGGATGCCGGTGCTGCACAGGCAGTCGGCTATCCACTACTGACAGCGGCAATTCGCGCCGGATGCCGAGTCGCTATCGGCCTATCGAAGCGCATTTGAGGAACTGTTGAGTGGGTTTGCCCGCTTTAGACGTCGAAAGGAAAGACAAGTGACGAAGCTTGCAGCCCCGTTCGCAGTGATGGCCCTGGCCGGGCTAGCCTCGCTGTCGCCCCAGGTCGCGTCCGCGCAGACGGACGACCGGGTCAACGAGATCGTGGTCTTCGGGTCCGATCCCTGCCCGCGTTCCACCGACGACGACGTCGTCGTCTGTTATCGCGTGCCGGAGCGGGAGCGTTACCGCATCCCCGAGCGGCTCCGCGAAGGCGGAACGCTGCAGGAGCGCACGGCCTGGGCGAGCAAGGCCCGCAGCATCGAGCGCGCCGGACGGACCGGCATCCAGAGCTGCTCGCCGGTTGGCCCGGCAGGCTACACCGGCTGCATGGAGCAGATGGTCCGCGGCGCTCGTGAAGAGAGCAACGAGGCTATCCAGCAGTCGACCGCGCCTGAGGAATAGGTCCTAGGTTCGCGCCTTTTCGGCGGCGATCCACGCATCGATCTGCGTTTCGAGCGCATCCATCGGCACGGCGCCCTGCCCGAGCACGGCATCGTGGAAGCGGCGCACGTCGAACTTGTCGCCTAACGCCTTCTCGGCGCGGGCGCGGAGCTCCTCGATCTTCCGCTTGCCGATCATGTAGGCGAGCGCCTGGCCGGGGACCGAGATGTAGCGGTTGACCTCCGCATCGATGTTCGCGTCGGTGAGCGCCGTATTGTCCTTCATGTAGGCGACGGCCCGGGCCTTGTCCCAGCCCTTGGAATGGATGCCCGTGTCGACGACCAGCCGCGTCGCACGCCACATCTGGTAGCTGAGGCGCCCCATGTCCTTCTGCGGGGTGTCGTACAGGCCCATGTCGACGCCGAGGCGCTCGGAATAGAGGCCCCAGCCCTCGACGAAGGCGGTGAAGAACACCGTCGCCTTGCGCCAGGCCGGCATGTCCAGCTCCTGCTGGATCGCAATCTGCTGATGATGGCCGGGCACGGCCTCGTGGACGGACAGCACTGGAATTTCCCAGAGCGGCCGCTGGTCGAGCTTGGTCGTGTTGACGAGGTAGAAGGCCGCGATGCCGCCCTCCGGGCTGCCCGGCTGGTAGCGGGCGGTGGTGTCGGTCGGCGCCGTCGCGGCGGTCATCGGGCGAATGCCGTAGGGCAGGCGCGCAAGCCGGCCGAAGTACGCGGGCATCTTGCCATCGATCGTCTTGGTGACGGTCGCCGTCTTTTCGAGAAGCTCTTCCGGCGTCGTGACGTACCATTTCGGATTCGTCCGCATGTCGGCGATCATCGCCTCGCGGCTGGCGAAGCCTGCCTTCTTGGCGACGGCTTCCATTTCGGCGCGGATGCGTGCGACTTCCTGCAAGCCGATCTGGTGGATCTGGTCGGGCGTCAGGTCGGTCGTCGTGTGGTAGCGCGCCAAGGCGGCGTAATAGTCCTTCCCCTGCGGCTGCGTAGCGACGGAATCGACCGTGCGGCACTTCGGCACGAGTTGGCTCTGCGCGACCGCTGAAAAGGCCCGATACGAAGCGGCGATGGGTCCGCTGATGACTTCCCTTGCCCGCGACTGCAGGTCGGCCCAATCCGCTGCGGAGACCGCTTGCGGAGGGTTCGCGCTAAAAGGGCCGTAGAAGGGCGACTTCGTCACATCCGCCGGGACCATCGCAAGGGTCGATCCGGGCAGCGTCTTCATCCACTCGCAGGCCTGCGTGTAGCCTTCGCCCGCCGCCTTGACGCTGATGTCGCTGTACGACTTCATCCGCGCGGGAACGAGGGCGAGGCGGGCGAGGTAATTGTCGTAGTCCGCCTTCGTCCGCATGGGGATGTTCTCGCCCATCGTGGCGATATATTCGTGATAGCTGCCGAGCGAGGAGTAGAGCAGCTGCCGCTGGCCGAAGCGGTTCAGCATGATCTGGTCTTCGAGCGTCCGGTCCAGCACCGCGCGGTTGCTCTGGTCCATGGGCGTCAGCGAGGCGGCGGGGATGGCTCGTAGACGGGTGAGTAAGGCCTGTGCCGCGGCCGCCTGCCGGTCGAATTCCGCAAGGCTCAGCTCGCCGAGCTCGCGGTCGTAGGTCTGGACGCCCACCGAGCTCGGCGATCAGCGGGTTATCCTTGAGATAGGCCGCCCAATAATCGTCCATCAGCTTGTGGAAGTCTTCGGTCGGTCCGGCGATGGCAGGCGTTGAAACCGCGATCGAAGCTGCGGTCGCGAGCGCGAGCGTCAGATAACGCATGAACTGGTCTCCCCCATTCGTGACGCGGACCCTAGTCGCGGCCCCGTTCAGCGCAACACACCATTCGACGGACGGCGGGTGCCCACGCATTGTGCGATGCGCTGCGCCGCTCTAGCCCATTGCCACACACCTGCACTGGGGAGAGTGCAGATGACGGTCGCCGACGCCACACCTGATTTCGAACAGGTCGCCCGAAACGACCGCGCCTTTCTCGGGCACCCGAAGGGTCTCGGCTATCTGTCCTTCGTCGAGGCGTGCGAGCGCTTCTCTTATTATTCGATGCAGACGCTGCTGACCCTCTACATGGTCAAATATCTGCTGGTGCCGGAGCGGATGGCGGGGGTGGTCGGCCTCGATTGGCTGCGGTCGTGGCACTACACCGGCCTCGAAGGACAGCCGCTCGCCTCGGCCATCTTCGGCGACTACACCTCGCTCGTCTATCTGACGCCGATCCTCGGCGGCATCATCGCCGACCGCTATTGCGGGCAGCGCGTCGCCTTGTTCGCCGGCGGAATCATGATGTCGATCGGCCACTTCCTGATGGCCTTCGAAGGGGCATTCCTGCTCGCCCTGATGGCGCTCATCATCGGCGTCGGCCTGTTCAAAGGGAACATCGCGAGCCAGGTCGGCGCGCTCTACAAGGAGAACGACCTGCGCCGCGCCATGGCGTTCCAGATCTTCTACATCGCCATCAACGTCAGCGTGATCGCCGCGCCCCTGGTCAGCGGTACGCTCGGCGAGAAAGTCGGCTGGCATTACGGCTTCGGCACCGCCGGCATCGTCATGGTGCTCGGCGTGCTGATCTTCCTCGCCGGGCGGCCGCATCTTCCGGCCGAGGGCACGGACACCAAGATCGACGTGGCAAAGACCGTCAGCACGCTCGCGATCGGAACGGTGGCGACGGCCATCGTGATCGGCATCGTGTTCGTCGCGGGCATCGTCATCGCTCTCGCCGCGCTCGTGCCGCTCTATTTCTTCCTGATCCGCAACCTGGAGCAGGGCGAAAAGATTCGCGTCCTTGCGCTGGTCCTGTTGATCCCGGCTCTGGCGATTGCGCTGCTGACCAACCAGGAAATCTTCAACGCCTATCTCGTCTGGGCCGACGAGCATTTCCAGCTGACCTTCGCCGGGACGACGCTTCCGACAAGCTGGATGATCACGCTCGACGCGACGCTGAGCTTTGGAATGCTCGTCGCAGTGGCTCTCTTCTACAAATGGTACGGCACGCGGCACCGCGAGCCCGACGAGCTCGGCAAGATGATCATCGGCAGCTTCTTCACCATCGCCGGCGGCCTCTGCCTGTTCGCCGCAGCGCTCACACAGCCCGAGGGCGGCAAGATCGGCCTGTTCTGGCCGTTCATGTTCCACCTCTTCAACAGCATCGGCTTCGCGCACATCCTGCCGGTCAGCCTGGCGCTCTTTTCGAAGATCGCTCCGAAGAAGCTCAATGCGACGGTGATCGGGCTCTACTATCTGTCCTTCTTCGCGGCGAACAAGATCGTCGGGCAGGTCGGCCAGCTCTATTCGAGCATGGACACGCCGACCTTCTGGCTGATCCACATCGCCAGCGCCGTCGTCGGTCTGTTCGCGTTCATCCTGTTCAAGATCTTCATGTCGAAGCGGATGGCGCTCCCGTCGGAGACACCTGCCGCAGCCTGACCGGAGGAACGGACCTCCGATACTGTCGTTTCACCGGCGTATCGGGAGAGTAAAATGGTGCATTCGGACAAGCTGGTTTGGCTCACTCGGCTCGGCTTTGCCGCGCGAGGATTGCTTTATCTGATCATCGCGTGGCTCGTGATCGAATCCGGCCGAGCGACGGACCTGTCGGGAGCACTGGAATATCTTCGTGGGGAGCGGCTGCTTCTGATCGCCATCCTCGTCGGCTTCGTTGCCTACGGTTTCTGGCGCGTGACCGACGCCTTGTTCGACAGCGAGGGCCATGGCGACGGCAAGAAAGGGACTTTGGGCCGCGTTGGCGCGGGTGTCAGCGGCGTGATCTACTTGTTCCTGGCATGGCAGGCATGGAAGCTCCTTCAAGGAAGCGGCGGCTCCGACGGAGGCGGTGCTCAGGAACAGGCGGGCACGGTGATGAACCTGCCGGGCGGCGCACTCCTGCTGCAGGTCGGCGCGATCATCCTGTTTCTCGCGGGCCTCTGGCAGCTGAAGCGCGCGATCAGCGGCGATTTCTGCAAGCATCTGCGCGCCGACATGCAGCGGCAGGATTGGATCAAGTGGATGGGACGCGGCGGCTATGGCGCGCGCGGCGTCATCTTCATCGTCACGGCTTTCTTCCTGATGTCCGCGGGACTGAGCGGCGATCCCAGCGAGGCCGGGGGAATGCAGGATGCGCTCAAGTGGCTGTCGAGCCCGGTCAACGTGATCGTGGCCGCCGGCCTGGCCCTGTTTGGCATGTTCAGCCTGGTCGAAGCGCGTTTCCGGCAGATCAATGGTCCGCCCGTTGACCGGATGGCCGCGTCTTTGACATGAGTTCGCGATGATCAGGCTGACGCTGACCCTATCCGCAATCTATCTGGCTGCGGTCGGCGTCGGCCTGATGTTCTTCCCGCTCCAATTCGGGATCGGGGCCGTCCCGCCCGATGCATCGCCAGAGCTACGTGCCTTGCTCAGGCTACTCGGTGGACCATTCCTCGGTATTGCCGTCCTGAACTGGCTGTCGCGCGATGCCGACCCGAAGAGGCTAAGAGCGGTCTTGATCGCGAACATCGTCGGCTTCGGTACCGTCGCCGCGAACGACATCGTCGGTGTCGTTACGGGAGAGGCTCGCGAGGCCGCGAAGATTTTCCTGGTCGTCCACCTCGCTTTCACGATCGCTTTCGTGCTCTCGGCGAAGTTGCGCCGCCGCATCGCCGACTGACTGCGGCCCCATACCGCTAAACGTCTGTATGGACAGGAGAAGTACTGGAACATATTGAGAACGCGTGGCTCAATTGGATCTTCAGGCAAAGCTCGCGATTCTCGCCGACGCGGCCAAATATGATGCGTCCTGCGCATCATCCGGGACCTCCAAGCGCGACAGTCGTGGCGGCAAGGGTCTGGGGTCGACGGAAGGCATGGGCATCTGCCACGCTTATGCGCCGGACGGCCGCTGCATCTCACTGCTGAAAATCCTGCTGACCAACAGCTGCATTTTCGACTGCGCCTATTGCATCAACCGCAAGAGCTCGAACGTACGCAGGGCGCGGTTCACGGTGGACGAGGTCGTCCGCCTCACCCTCGAATTCTACAAGCGCAACTATATCGAGGGCCTGTTCCTCTCCTCAGGCATCATCCGCTCGTCCAACTACACGATGGAGCAACTGGTCGAGGTCGCGCGGAAGCTTCGCGATGAGCATGATTTCCGCGGGTACATTCATCTGAAGACGATCCCGGATGCCGACCCTGCGCTCGTGCAGCAGGCGGGTCTGTACGCCGACCGGGTGTCCATCAATGTGGAGCTGCCGACCAGCGAAGGGCTGCAGAAGCTTGCGCCGGAGAAGGACGGCAACCGCATCGAAACGGCCATGCGTGAAACACGGCTTTCGATCGAGGACGGAGCCGAGGCGAAGAAGAAGTACCGTTCGGCTCCGCGCTATGCGCCGGCGGGTCAATCGACCCAGATGATCGTCGGCGCCGATGCGGCCAACGACGGCGACATCATCACTCGCGCGAGCACGCTGTACGACCGGTTCCGCCTGCGCCGCGTCTATTATTCGGCCTTCTCGCCGATCCCCGACGCCAGCGCGGTGTTGCCGCTCAAGCGCCCGCCACTGATGCGCGAGCACCGGCTGTACCAGTCGGACTGGCTGATGCGCTTTTACGGGTTCAAGCCGGCGGAAGTCGTCAGCGCGGCGGGCGCCGACGGAATGCTACCGCTCGATATCGACCCGAAGCTCGCCTGGGCGATCAAGTTTCGCGAGACCTTTCCGGTCGACGTAAACCGAGCGCCGAAGGAACAGCTACTTCGAGTGCCGGGCCTGGGCACGAAGGCCGTCGATCGCATCCTGGCATCGCGGCGTTGGCGCAAGCTGCGGCTGGACGATGTGGCGCGGCTGACGCTCTCCATCACCAAGGTTCGACCGTTCATTACGACGCTCGACTGGCGGCCTACCCTGCTGACGGATCGGGCGGACCTGCGAACGCTCGTCGCGCCGAAGGAGACGCAGCTGGAGCTGTTCGCTGCTTGACCTACTGCGGCGTGAGCCCCGCTTCGGTCAGCCAGCGGCGGCGGATGGCGAGATCGAAGACTCGGTTGATCACCGGGTTCGACCAGCCGTTGTTGGTCGCGAAATCTCGCTTGAGCGTGTCGTGATGCAGTTGGTGCGCCTGCGGAGTCATCAGCAGGCCGACGGCGCGCATCCAACGGACGATCGCGGGATTGTCGTCGCGGTGCAGGGTGCCGTGGAAATATTGGGCGAAGGTCCCGCCGATGATCAGGATTACCACGCCGAAGACCAGCCAGCCCGGCAGGGGCAACAGCCAGGCGGCGACGTTGAGGGTGACCGAAGCCGGAAGCGCCGCGAACATGATGGTCGAGCCGATCTGCACCAGCATTGGCCGGCGGCCGAGCGCTTCAGGCCGCGGATGGTGGTTCTTGAAGTCGTAGACCAGCTTTTCGAACGGCCCGATCTGCTTCCAGACTCGGTCACGAAGCGAGAGATAATCGTCGGATTCGCGCGACCCCTCATAGAAGAACATCCGATCAAGGCCGACACCCGGCGGGCACGGCTTATAATCCATGATCATGTGCGTCAGCCCCGACGCCATATCCGCGAGATACCATGCGGCCAGTGCCGCCGGGATCCACGTCCAAGAGGGCGCGCCGGCAAGCCAGAGGTTGAGCGAAAGGCTCAAGACCATCGCCAACATTACCGGCCAAGGGGCTGCCTTCATCATCGCCAGATGCTGTTAAAGCCTTTGAACGGCTCGCGAAACCCGGTCTCGACGCAACGCATCGCGGCCGAGCCGGTTAAGGTCCGATATGTTGCGTGAAGGTCCGATGATCGACGCTCATCGCGTCACCTTGGCGTCGGAGGACGACTTCGAAGGCTGGCGCGACGCCGCACGGGACATGGCCGAGGCGGGCGTGCCCCCGGAAGCGGTCGTCTGGCGCGTCGAAGGCGGCAGACGGCGACCTGTTCGGCACCGAAGCGGCTCAGCCAAAGGGCGCGAGCTTCGCTGTGCCTCGGGCCTTCATCGACATCGCGAAGAGCGTCATCTGCCACTCCGATCCGGAGCGCTTCGCCTTGCTTTACGCGATGCTGTGGAAGCTGCGGTCGAACCGCCACGCGATGGAGGACCGCGCCGATCCGTTGCTCGACCGGCTGCAGCGGCTGGCAAAGGAGGTCCGCCGCGACGTGCACAAGATGCACGCTTTCGTCCGCTTCCGCGAAGTCGACCAGCCGGACGGAACGACACGCTTCGTCGCCTTCTTCGAGCCCGACCATCATATCGTCCGCCACACCGCGGGCTTCTTCGTCCGCCGCTTCACCAACATGCACTGGTCGATCCTGACGCCCGAGCTGTCGATCCATTGGGACGGCGAAGAACTGACCGAAGGTCCCGGCGCGACCCGGGCGGAAGCGCCCGGCGGCGATCCGCTCGAGGCGATGTGGAAGACCTATTACGCCTCCATCTTCAACCCGGCGCGGCTCAAGGTCGGCGCGATGCTGAAGGAAATGCCCAAGAAATACTGGCGCAACATGCCCGAGACCTCGCTCGTTCAGCCCCTGATCGCCGGTGCGCGAGCCAGGGAGATCGAGATGATCGCAAAGTCGCGGGGTGAGGCCGCCGTTGCCGCCGAGGGCCGGAAGGATGCGCTTGCCGTCGAACGCCAGATCGAGCCCGGCAGCAATCTTCGCGCCTCATGGGAGGCCCTGTTCAAGGAAGCGCGCGGCTGCACCCGCTGCGACCTCTACAAATACGGCACGCAAACGGTCTTCGGCGAAGGACCGCTGGACGCGAGCATCATGTTCGTCGGAGAGCAGCCCGGCGACCAGGAGGACCTCGCCGGCCGTCCTTTCGTCGGCCCCGCCGGACAGATCTTCGATGAAGCGCTGGAGAAGGCCGGCATTCCGCGCGCCGAGGTCTACGTCACCAATGCCGTGAAGCACTTCAAGTTCGAGCAACGCGGCAAGAAGCGCATCCATTCGAAGCCGAACGCGGGGGAGATCGAGGCCTGCCGCTGGTGGATCGACCAGGAACGCTCGCTGATCCGCCCGCCGGTCACGGTCGCTCTCGGCGCGACTGCCGCCCGCTCCATTCTCGACAAGGTCGTGACGATCAGCAAGGTTCGCGGCTCGCCGATCCCCTTAGCGGCAGGTGGCGAATGCTGGGTCACCGTCCACCCCAGCTTCCTGCTTCGCATCCCCGAAGAGGACCGCAAACGCGAGGAGCGTGCCAAGTTCGTCGACGATCTCAAACGCATCCGCGACCGTGCGGAGAAACTCGCCGCCTAGCAGTCGGCCCAGCGGCGCAGCAGGTTGTGGTAGGTGCCGGTCAGCGAGACGATCGACGGGTCCTTGTCTCCGCGGTCGCGTCGCCAAGCGTCCGGATCGCCGCATCCATCTCCAGCAGCAAAGTCCGCTGCCCATCGTCGCGGACCATCGACTGGATCCAGAAGAAGGACGCGATACGCGAACCGCGCGTGACCGGCTGCACGCGATGGAGCGACGTCGACGGGTAGAGGATCATGTCGCCGGCCGGCAGCTTGACCGCATGCTCGCCGTACGTGTCCTCGACGATCAGCTCGCCGCCGTCATAATCGTCAGGATCGGCCAGAAAGAGGGTCGCCGACAGGTCCGTGCGGATCCGGCCGGAGCGGTCGGGCAAATAGCGGATGGCATTGTCGACATGATTGTCGAAGCCATGCCCCGACGAGGCATCGTAGCGATTGAACAACGGCGGGAAGACGCGATGCGGAAGCGCTGCGGACATGAACAACCCGTTCGCCGAAAGCGCAGACAGGATGATCTCACCCGCCGCAACCGCGTTGGCGTCGCCCGACGGCAATTGCAGGTTGCGCTTGGCCAGCTCGGATTGCTGGCCGGCGGTGGTCCGGCCGTCCTCCCACGCGCCGGCATCAACCAGCCGTCGGACTTCGGCCAGTTGCTCCGGTGAGAGGACGGCGGGGACAGCGATCAGCATCGCCGCCGGGCTTACATTCCAAACGCGAGCGTGGCGACAGCGCTGCGGCCTGAACCCGGAACGAAGTGGCCGCCACCGACCTGGTCGGCGTATCGGTAGTCGAGGATGTTGAAGACGTTGAGGCGAAGCGTCGTCTTGGGCGTGATGTCGTAGCCGAGCGTCGCATCGGCGACCCAATATTCGCCAACCTTGCGGCGCGTCAGCGAGTTCACGTTGGTATAGCGCTCGCCGACGTAGCGAACGCCGCCGCCAATCTCGATGCCCTCAGGCAAGGTGTAGAGCGTCCACAACGAACCGCTATGCTTCGGGACGTTCGCAAGCGGATTGCCAATCTCCAGATCGTTCAGCGATTCACGCACCTCGCTGTCGAGATAGGTGTAGCTGGCGACCACCTGCCAATCCTTCGTCATGCGGCCGACCGCGCCGAATTCGAAGCCGTCGACGCGCTGCTCGCCGCCGAGGACGAAGACATTGCCGCCCGCCTCGGTCGTCCGGGCGTTCGTCTTCTCCGTACGAAACACAGCTGTCGTGAGAAGCAGCTTGCCGCCGACGCCATCCCACTTCGCACCGACTTCGTACGTGCGGCTTCGTTCCGGCTTGAGAGCGTCGAGCGAGGCATTCGGCGTCGTTTGGGTCATGTTCTCGATCGACGGGTTCACCGACGTGCCAGCGCCCGCGTAGATGCTGAGCGATGGGATCGGCTTGTACGTCGCGCCGACACGCCAGGTCAGGTTGTTGTCGGTGCGGGAAACGGGCCCGACCGTGTTCGACAGCGTCGACGGGGCGGGCGTGAACTCGCTCTTGTAATGCTCCCAGCGCAGGCCGCCTGTAATCAGGAACTGCTCGCTCAGATGAGCGGTATCGAAAATGTAGGCCGCGACCGTGTCCGCCTTCGCGCGCACGACCTCGCCCGGAATATCGACGACCGTGCCGTCCCAGGGTCGCGTCGGGTCGGGGTCGAACAGATCGGTCGTCGATCCCGCCGTGATGGTTCGGAGCTGATTGCGGCTCCGCTCACTTGAGATCTCGAACCCGGCAATGGCGTCGTGGCGCACTTTGCCGGTGTCGAACCTGGCAAAGAGGTTCGACTGGTTGAGCAATATCTTGTCGACCGTATCGCGCGACTGCGTCTGCGGGACGATCTGCGTGCTGTCGTTGGCCTGGAACCGAGGCGCGGAATAAATCGAATCCCGCGTCGAGTATCCGTAGCGCGTGGTGTTCGCGATGCGGATGCTGTCCGAAATGTCATGCTCGAGCGCGAACGTCGCGAGGTTCGCGACCGTGTCTTCGTAGTCGCGCTCCGTCAGCCCATAGAAATTGTCGTAGTCGACCGGTGCCGGCTTATTCGCGAAGCCCGGGACGGAGGTGTTCGCGGCCGGAACGAACGGGATGCCATAGTCCGGCAGATTGTCGGCCTGGAGGCGGTAATAGGACAAGATGGCGCGCGTCGACGTGCCAAGGCCGACAGCGATCGACGGCGCAATGCCGAAGCGCTCGGTCTTCACGTGATCCCGGCCCGGCGTATCCGCATTGTGGTACATGGCGTTGACGCGAAGTGCGGTGCCGCCGCCAATGCCGAGCGTCTCTCCGCCCAAGTTCACGTCCACCGTTCCGCGGATGTAGTCGGGCTGGCCGACGCCGACCGTTCCGTTGACGAACGTCTCCAGCTTCGGCTGCTTCGAGAACAGGTTGATGTAGCCGCCCGTCGAACCGCGGCCAGTCTGCGCCGAGGCCGGGCCCTTCACGACCTCGACCTGCTCCACGTTGAACGTGTCGCGCGTGTAGCTGGCGAAGTCGCGGATGCCGTCGACGAAGATGTCGTTGCGCGCGCCGAATCCGCGAAGGGTCAGGTTGTCGCCGCCAGGGCCGCCGCCGCCTTCACCCGCCGCCATGCTGATCCCGCTGACATTGCGGAGCACGTCGTTGAGCGTGGTCGCCGCCTGCTGCTCGATGATCTCGCGGGGGATGATGCTGATCGACTGCGGCGCTTCGCGAACGTCTGGCAGGCGGCTGTTCAGCGTGTTGATCCGGTACTTGTCGCCGGTGACGACGATCGGGTCGGCAGAGTCCGCTGCGTCCGCGGTCGTGGCGGCTGCCGCCGTGACGACAGCCGCGGACGAGGCCGCGTCAGCTTCCGACGCGACCGGGGGGAGGGCTGGCTGTGGGACCTCGTTGGCGTGTGCGCCGGTGCCGAGCAGAAGCCCCGAACCTACGATGAGCGAAGCGGTCTTCTTGTACGAACGAATGCCGGAACTGGGCGCGAAGCGCGACACGAAGGCCCCCTTTTCAAATCCTGAAGTGATCGACTGGAGGCGTGACTATCGTTATTGATAGTCATTCGCAATAGCACGGAAGGCGACATTCGAGCGCTCGATCGAGCAAGCCGTTGATTTACAACGGCTGACCCGTCTCAGCGAACTGAGAGTATCAGCGGCAGTCCGCCTTCCTGGCGCAACGTCACCATCCCGGATGGCCGCACCAGCCGCCCCGGCACAGGGGCGAATCGCCAGCGCTGGAGCCAGATCGCCAGGATCGTCAGCGCCTCCGCCATCGAAAAACGCGCTCCGACGCAGGTGCGCGGCCCGGCGCCGAACGGCAGATATTGAAATCGATGCCGCTCCTGCTTCCGCCCCGGCGCGAAACGATCGGGATCGAACGCGTCGGGGTTGTCCCATAGCTTTCGATGCCGCTGGATGATCCACGGCCAGATCGAAACGAGGTCGCCGGGCTGGACCTCATGCTCGCCCAGCATGTCGGCTCCGACCGCCTCGCGATCGAAGCGCGGCACCGGCGGATAAAGCCGCAGCGTCTCCTCAACCACGGCGCGAAGAAGCGGCAGCCGGTCCGGGAGCCCGGGATCCACTCCGCTCTCCAACGCAGCGGCCGCCTCCGCGGCGACCCTGTCCTGAAGTTCCGGCTGCTCGCTCAGGGCGAACAAGGTCCAGCTCGTGAGGTTCGCGGTGGTCTCGTGGCCGGCGAGATAGAAGGTTGCGGCGTTGTCGATCGCCAGCTCGATCGCCTCGTCGCGCGGGAAGCGTTCGAGCAGTGCCCGGATCATCGCGGTCACGAAATCGTCCGGGGCGTCCTGGCCGAGCCGTTCGCTGACGATCGCTCCGAGCGTGCGCCTCAGAAACTGCTGCCCCGCCCGTCCGCGCCGGCCCGTCGGCGTGAGCGGAATCAACGGCATCCCGAGAAGGACCTGGATCCTCGCTTCGCCGACGCCTTCCATGGCGTTGGTGATATGCGCCATGGCCTCCGGGGTGGTGAGGCGCGGGTCGCCGCTGAACAGCGCCGTTGCGATCACCCGCATGGTTGCCGCGGTCGCCTCGACGGCCATGTCCCGGGCCCCGGCGTCCCACGAATGGGCCATCGTCTCGCCGACCTCGCCGAACAACGGCATGAGCTCATCGACGGCGGGAGGCGTGAAGCTTGCGGCGACGATCTTGCGCTGGTCGCGCCACAACTCGCGTTCTGACGTGAGCAGGCCGCGCCCGATCGTCGGCGACAGGATGCGCTTCACGAGAGCCGGCTTTTCGTAGTTCGCCGCATTGTCGAGAAGAACCCGCTGCACCCACTCGGGCTTGAGCACCACATGCACCGTGTGGCCGAGGATCTTGCGCTTGAAGTACCAGCTGTCGAAGGCGAGCTCCGACCAGCCGTAGACCGCCGTCCGCGCCCGTTCGCCGAAGAAGCCGCGCCAACTGGGCACCGGCTTCGCCTGACGCGGCGGATGCGGCGGGATCCAGAGCTCGGTCATCGCTCTGCGAAGCGCTCCGCAACGGCGCGGATGCGATCTTCCCTGTCCGGCGCGATGCGGCTGGATCGCTCATGGACACGCCGCACCAGGTCCTCTCCCGCCTTGTCCGGCGTTCCTGAATCGAACGGTGGATGCGGATCATATTCCAGGCCGAGCTGAATCGCCCGGGCGTTCTCCTCCCCTTCGATCGCGGCCACCAGGGCAAGCGCGAAGTCGATACCGGCCGTCACTCCCCCACCGGTCACGCGATTGCGGTCGAAGACGACCCGCTCCGCAACCGGCTCCGCGCCGAACAGCCCGAGATAGTCCCGCCATGCCCAGTGCGACGTCGCGCGATAGCCGCGCAACAGGCCGGCAGCGCCCAGGATCAGCGACCCGGTGCAGACGCTGGTCACCCATTGCGCGCTTTCGCCCACGGCCCGCACCCAGGCGAGCACTGCGTCGTCCTGCATCACGTCGATGCAGCCGAAGCCGCCGGGCACGCAGAGGATGTCGGCTTCCCGCACCTCGTCGAAAGTGGCCGTCGGCAGCAACGCAAACCCGCTGTCGGTCTGGACCGGATCGCGCGTCTTCCAGACCAGATCGACCTTGGCGTTGCCGAGCCGCGACAGCACCTGCGCCGGGCCGGTCAGGTCGAGCTGCGTGACGTTGGGATAGACGAGGAAGACGACGCGGATCGGCTGCATGTCCGCTATTCTGCGGCGAGAAGCGTCTCCGCGCTACCCAGGTCGACCGAAACCAGCCGGCTGATCCCCTTTTCGATCATGGTCACGCCGTACAGCCGGTGCATGCGGCTCATCGTCACGGCATTGTGGGTGACGATCAGGTAGCGCGTGTCCGTCTCGCCGCGTCATCCGGTCGAGCAGGTCGCAGAAGCGCTCGACATTGGCGTCGTCGAGCGGCGCATCGACCTCGTCGAGCACGCAGATCGGCGCGGGATTGGTCAGGAACAGGGCGAAGATCAACGCGACTGCCGTCAGCGCCTGCTCGCCGCCTGACAGCAGAGTCAGCGTCGACAGGCGCTTGCCCGGCGGCTGCGCCATGATCTCCAGCCCGGCCTCGAGCGGATCGTCGCTTTCGACCAGCTCAAGATGCGCCTGCCCGCCGTTGAAGAGGGTCGTGAACAGGTCGCGGAAGTGGGCGTCGACCTGCCGATAGGCGTCGAGCAGCCGGACCCGCCCCTCGCGGTTGAGATTGCCGATCGACCCGCGCAGCCGATGGATGGCCTGGGTCAGTTCTTCCGCTTCCTCGGCGCCCTTCATGCGGGCGTCCTCGATCTCGGCCAGTTCCTGCTCGGCGACGAGGTTGACCGGGCCGATGCGCTCGCGCTCGGCGGTCAGCCGCTCGAGCAGCGCCGACTGCGTATCCGCGTCGACGGCTTCATTCTCGTCGAAGCCCAGCTTCTCGGGCAGCCGCTGGGGGATGCACTCGAACCGTTCGAAGCAGACGCGCCCATATTCGGTGCGGCGGGCTTCCTGCCCCTCGGCGCGGGCCGAAGCCGCCGCGCGGCGCTCGCGCGCGGAAGACAGCGATTCGTTGGCCGTCGCGAAGGCGCCTGCAGCCTTCGGCGACCTCGCCTTCGGCAGCGCGCTCGGCTTCCGCGGCGGCCGACGTGTCCCGCTCGCACTCGCGGCCGCGACCTTCGAGATCGGCCAGCAGTTCGTCGAGCCGCTGCGGCTCCGCGACTGAGCTGCTCGCGCTCTGCCGCCTGCTGGCCTTGCCGCTCCACCGCGAGCGCCAGCCGCCGCTTTGCGTCGGCATGACGCTTGCGCCACTCCTCCTGCTCGCGGCCGGCGGCGCCGTGGCGCTCGCGCGCCGCGGCCGTTTCGCGGGCGCGCGTCGCGGCCTCGGCGCGCTTGTCGGCGACGGCATTGCCTGCATCCGACGCACGCGACCTCGCGCCGCCTCGACATCGGCTTCGAGCGCCGCCGGATCGGGCAGGCTCGCCATGACCGCTTCGGCCGCGCGCAGCGCTTCGGCGGAAGCTTCGGCGACCGGCGCAAGGTCTTCGACCCGCTGCGACACGCGCCTCGCGCTGGGCATTCAGCCGATCGATGGCCGCGGCAGCCGCGTCGGCCGCCCGCTCCGCCTCACGAACCTCGCGCTCGGCGGCGGCACCGGCCTTGCGTTGCGCCTCGCCCTCGGCCCGCCAGCGCTCGACATCGCGAGCGGCATCGTCGCGCGCGGCGGACGCGCCTTCGACGGCCTCCTCCAGCGTCGGCAGCTGCTTGTTGAGGTCGGCCAGCCGGTTGGCGCGGATCAGCCGCTCGGCGGCCGCCGCGCCCGACCCGGTCGAGACGAAGCCGTCCCAGCGCCGCAGCACGCCGTCGCGCGTGACCAGCCGCTGCCCGACCGCAAGCTGCTGGCCCGTATCCTCGTCGGCGACACCGATCTGCCTCAGCCGGCGCAGCAATTGCGCCGGGGCGCGAACATGGTCGGTCAGCGGCTCCAGCCCGGCCGGCAAGCGGCGGATCGGACGACAAGCGCATCGCTGCCCGTCCAGCGCCGCGGCGCCGTCGCCGCCGATCGCGGCGTCGGCATCTTCGCCGAGCGCGGCGGCGAGCGCCCGTTCGTAGCCGGCATCGGCCGACAGGCTCTCGATGGCCGAGCCGCCGCCATGCTGGAGCGCCCGTTCCAGCGCCTGCGCCTCCGCCCGCGCGGCGGACAGAGCGGCGCGAGCCGCTGCCAAGCTCGCTTTCCGCGGCGTCCCGGCGCTCGGCCGCCGAAGCGCGCTCGACTCTCGGCCGCTTCCAGCTTTTGCTCGGCAGTTGCGCGCTGCGCCTTCGCCTCCTCGGCGCGCTTCAAGCGCTTCGCTCGCGAGCCGCCTGCTTCGGTCGCGCCGGTGCCCAAGCGCTTCGAGCTGCGCAGCAAGCCGGGCACGTTCCTGCTCCGTCCGGTCGACCTGCGCCCGCGCCGCCTCCAGCGCGGCCTCGGCGACCCGGCGCTCCGCGCGCATCGCCGCCTGGCGCGTCAGCAGATCGGCGAGCGCCGCCTCGGCTTCGCGCGATCGTGTTTCGAGATCGGCGAGATCGCGGCCGATCCGCGCCGACTGCGCTTCGTCGTCCGCAAGCCGCTGATCGATGGCGGCGCGTTCGGCGTCCAGTTCGGCAATCCGCGCCTCGGCGTCGCCGCGCAGCGCCTCCTCGCGCTCGACGTCCGACGCCAGCGACGCATCGAGCCGGTCGAGCTCGGCCAGCCGGCGCACGACCGTGTCGCGCCGTGCCCGTGTCGTCGCCAGCTCATGCGCCAGCTCGGTCGCCCGCTCCCGCGCCTGCGACAGTTCGTTGCGCCGCTGCGAAAGAAGCGCCGCCGCCTGGTCCTGCGCCTGCTGCGCATTGGCCATCGCGCCCTGCAGCGCGGCGACTTCGGCCTCGGCGGTCTTGCGCCTCCTGCGTCGCCGCCATCGCCGCCCGGTCCGCCTCGACCCAGCGGGCATGAACCAGCCGCGCTTCCGCCGAGCGGATCTTGTCCGACAGTTGCCGATAGCGCTCTGCCGCGCGCGCCTGCCGCCTCAGTTGCGCGACGCGCTGCTCCTGATCGGACAGCAGCTCGGCCAGCCGCGCCAGATTGGCTTCGGTCGCGCGAAGCTTCTGCTCGGCGTCCTTGCGCCGCGCGTGCAGGCCGGAAATGCCGGCCGCTTCTTCCAGAAGCAGCCGCCGCTCGGTCGGCTTGGCGGCGATGATCGACCCGACCTTGCCCTGGCTGACCAGCGCCGGCGAATGCGCGCCCGTCGCCGCGTCGGCGAACAGCAGCGACACGTCCTTCGCGCGGACGTCGCGCCCGTCGATGCGATAGGCCGAGCCGGCGCCCCGCTCGATCCGCCGGGTGACTTCGCTCTCGCCGCCGGGCCCTTCCTCGCCTGGCCGCCGCTCGACGAGGATCGAGACTTCGGCGAAATCGCGCGGCGGCCGCGTTGGCGGTCCCGGCGAAGATGACGTCGTCCATCCCGCCGCCGCGAAGCGACTTCGGGCTGCCTTCGCCCATCACCCAGCGGATGGCTTCGAGGAGGTTCGACTTGCCGCATCCGTTCGGCCCGACGACGCCGGTCAGCCCCGGTTCGATCCGGAGCTCCGACGGCTCGACGAAGCTCTTGAAGCCGCTGAGTTTCAGGCGGCGGATGCGCAAGCTAGAAGACCCTCCCCCTTCTCAAGCGCTTAGCTGCCGAGCGCGTCGCGGATCTGCGGCTCCAGCTTGTCCCAGGTCGCGGTCTGCTCGAGCAGCTTGCCGTTGATGACGAAGCTCGGCGTTCCGCTGAAACCCGGGAATTGCGTCGTCGACGTCGCTCGATAATCTGCACGAGCTTGTCCATCGTCGCCTGGTCGGCGAGGCAGGCGTTGCTCTTGGCCGACGGGACACCGCGCTGCGCCGCCCACTGCTGCAGGCCGGCAAGCTGCGCGAAGCCTGCCGGGCTCGGCCGGCAGGCCGCCTGCTGCTGTTCCGGCGGTGGCCGCCTGCGCGCGCTCGAAGAACTCGCGCTGGTCCTTGAACATGGCTTCGCTCAGCGGGAAGAAGCGCTCCGGTCCGCCGCAGCGGGCGATGAGCGACATCGACATGTCGAGGCCGTCGCGGAGGAAGTTGCGGAACTCGAAGCTGACGCGGCCGGTCTTCACATATTTGTCGATCAGCTTCGGCGCGCCCTTCTCCGCGAATTCCGCGCAGTGCGGGCAGGTCAGCGAACCATATTCGACCAGCTTCACGTCGGCATTCGGGATTGCCCATCAGGAACGCCGCCCTCGGGCGTGGCGACGACCGTCTTGGTCCAGTCGCCGCCGTTCGGCGCCGCGACGGCCTCGATCGGCGCGGACGGAATTGGCGCTGGTTCCCTTTTCCGCATTGCAGGCCGCGCTGGCGAAGATCGCCGCGGTGGCGAGCAGGACGTAGGCTGGCTTCATCAGTTCATTCACTTTCGAAACGTGACTGGAATGGGGTTCTCCGTCGGCGCATCGACCGTCGGAGCGCCGCTTGTACCCGCAATTTTCGCGGCAAGCGATTCCAGACAGGCGCGAAGCTCGGGATCGGCGATCTGGCGCAGGCCTTCGCCCAATTCCTTGGGCACCGGCCCGGATTGCGGACGCTCCGGCTGCTTGGCCTTGGCGATCGGCTTGCCCTGGCGGAAGACGACGCGGTCGATCGCCTGGTGACCGAAGAAGCGGTTCACCCGCTCCATGATCAACGGGCTCAGATGCTGCAGCAGCGGACCGTGCGCGCCCTCGACCAGCAAGGGTCAGGACGCCGCCCGACTTGCGCCCGGCGGGGAAGCGGATCGATTCGGGCGAGGAGACCTTGGCGTAGCGCTCGCCGACGATCTCGCTCCAGCGGCTGACGATCGCGCTCTGGACGAAGCCGAAGCGGCGGAACGCCACTCCGCCGATTTCGCCGACAAGCTCGCCGGCCGCGCGCGTACGGCCGCTGCGCGGAGCATCCTCGGCGCGGTCTTTCTGCTTCGAATAGGGCGACTTGGGCTTCGCCATCGCTAGAGGTCATGCCATAGGGGCGGCGTGGCCGCCAACCGCTTGCTCCAACATTATGTGGATAACGCCCGCCGCCTTCCCTGGAGGGCGATGCCGGGCGAACCGCCGCCCGAGCCCTACCGCGTGTGGCTGAGCGAGGTCATGCTTCAGCAGACGACCGTCGCCGCCGTCACGCCGCGATTCGAGCGGTTCCTGCAGCGCTGGCCGACGGTGGAGGCGCTTGCGGCCGCGAGGGACGAGGACGTTCTCTCCGAATGGGCCGGGCTCGGCTATTACGCCCGCGCCCGGAACCTGATCGCCTGCGCCCGCGAGGTCGCCGCAAGAGGCGGGTTTCCCGACCACCGAGGCCGAGCTTCGCAAGCTGCCCGGCATCGGCGCCTATACGGCCGCAGCCATCGCCGCGATCGCGTTCGGCCGGCGCGCGCTGGTGATGGACACCAACGTCGAGCGGGTCGTCGCCCGGCTGAACGGCGTCGAAGCACCCGTCGCCGAGAGCAAG
Source organism: uncultured Alphaproteobacteria bacterium (assembly GCA_963807815.1). Taxonomy (GTDB): domain Bacteria; phylum Pseudomonadota; class Alphaproteobacteria; order Sphingomonadales; family Sphingomonadaceae; genus Sphingomicrobium. The sequence continues at coordinate 55,581 of CAWECW010000008.1, forward strand.
GCCGCGCCTGCGCGAACTCCTCGACCGGATGACGCCCGACGAAGGCGCCGGGCGATTTCGCGCAGGCGATGATGGACCTCGGCGCGACCATCTGCCGGCCGCGAGCGCCCGACTGCGGCGCCTGTCCGCTCAGCTCCGATTGCGCTGCCTACGCCTCCGGCGAGCCGGAGCGCTTTCCTGCGCCGAAGCGGAAAGCGGTCCGCCCCGTTCGTCACGGCATCGCTTACTGGATCGAGCGAAACGGCTGCGTCTGGCTCGTCCGCCGCCCGGCCAAGGGCATGCTCGGCGGAATGGCGGCGCTTCCGGGACCGGAATGGACGGACGAGCCCGAATGCGCGCTGCGCCGGTGCTCGGCCACGTCACGCACGTGTTCACGCATTTCCGGCTCGAGCTGGACGTCGTTGCCGGTGCCGAGCACCATCTGGCGAAGGCTGGTGGCAGCCGATCGATGGGCTGGCCGAGGCCGGGCTGCCGACCCTCTACAGGCGGGCGGCCGAAGTCGGTGCTCGCTTCGAGGAGCGCACTTGCGGCCTGAGCCCTTCTTCTCGGGCCCGGGAATCGATCGCGCCGACCAGGTGCGCGTCGACCCGGCGCGCCTTGCCGAGATGCTTGCAGGCGGGGCCCGCCAGCTTGGTCTGGCGCGACGGTCTTCCGGCAGTCGGGCCGGACGGCCGGCTCGAATGGGAGGCGGCGACCTCGCCCGACCTGTTCCTCGGGCTTCAGGACGGCGAGCCGCGCGTCTCGGCCGCCGTCCAGCCGCACACCAATGCGCGGGCGGCGTTCGACACGATCGGTTCGCTCGCGCCGGACGAAGCGCCGCTGTTCGCGGCCGCGCTGAGCCTCGCCTGGTGGCATTCGCGGCATCGCTTCTGCGCCAATTGCGGCGCTTCCACCGACATCGAGCGCGGCGGCTGGTCGCGGGTCTGCCCGCGAATGCTCGGCCCAGCATTTCCCGCGCGTGGACCCGGTGGTGATCATGCTCGCGGAGCATGACGGCCGCCTGCTGCTCGGCCGCCAGCCGCAATATCCGCCGGGCCGCTATTCGGCGCTGGCCGGATTCCTCGAGCCCGGCGAATTGGTCGAGGCGGCGGTGGCGCGGGAATTGCACGAGGAAGCGGGCATCCGCGTCGCCGACGTCACCTACATCGCCAGCCAGCCCTGGCCCTTCCCCTCGTCGCTCATGATCGGCTGCCACGCCCGGGCCCTCGACGACGCGCTGACCATCGACACGACGGAGCTCGACGACGCCCGCTGGTTCACTCGGGAGGAGATTGCCGCGGCACTCGCCGGCGATCCGGATGCCACCTTTCACGCGCCGCCCCGTTTCGCGATCGCCAGAACGCTGCTCGAGCATTGGCTCGCGGCTTGATGAACCGCGTCGTCACCCGTAAAGGAGCGGCGAAAATCACTTGATCAGCCTCGGCAACCGCCGACCGGAGACCCATGGACGACCGTTTCAACACCATCGCCGGCTGGGTGCTGTTCGCCGGTATCGTTGCGCTCGGATCCTCGATCGTTGCGGGCGAGACCTTCAAGAGCGAACGGCCCGAAGAAATGGGCTATCCGATCGAAGGCGTGGTTCAGGAAGGCGAAGGCGGAGCCGAAGCCGAGAAGCCGATCGCTTTCTATCTCGCCACCGCCGATGCGGCCGCCGGCGAGCAGGTCTTCAAGAAGTGCACCGCCTGCCACAACGCCGATCAAGGGCGGCGCCAACGCGCTCGGCCCGAGCCTCTACGGCGTCATGGGCGAAGCCGTCGGCAAGCGCATCCCGGCTACGCCTTCACCGACGCGCTTGAAGGGCAAGGGCGGCAACTGGGACTGGGACACGATGAGCGCCTGGCTCGCCAGCCCGAAGAAGTTCGCGCCGGGCACCAAGATGACCTTCGCCGGCCTCAGCAATCCGCAGGACCGCGCCAACGTCATGGCGTTCCTGAATTCGCGTGACGCGATCGCCGCTGCCGCTGCCGGCCGCTCCGGCGGAGGCTGCGGCGACTCCGACTGCCGACAAGCCGGCAAATTCGGATCCGGCCGGCACCGGTACCGAGCCGGGTCCGCAGAAGGCCGAAAACGAGCCGGTCGACGCGAAGAAGCCGGGCGGCGGCGAAGCCGCCGATCCGGCCCACTAAGCGCGAGCTTTATTCCGGCGGCGCGCTCTGCACGGGCGCGGGCGCCGGATGCTCTTCGTAGAAGCGCTGCACGAACTCCCACGCGTCGTTCGCGTCCTCGCACCAATGGAAGATGTCGAGGTCGTGCGGCGCAATCACGCCTTCCTCGACCAGCGCGTCCCAATTGACCACGCGAGTCCAGAATTCGCGGCCGAACAACAGGACCGGCAGCGGCCGGACCTTGCCGGTCTGGATCAGGGTCAGAAGCTCGAAGAATTCGTCGAACGTGCCGAACCCGCCCGGGAACACCGCCACGGCGCGCGCGCGCAGCAGGAAGTGCATCTTCCGCAGCGCGAAATAGTGAAACTGGAAGCTGAGGTCCGGCGTCACATAGACATTGGGCAATTGCTCGTGCGGGAGGACGATGTTGAGGCCGATCGTATCGACGCCCATCTCGACCGCTCCGCGATTCGCCGCCTCCATGATCGACGGGCCGCCGCCCGAGCAGACCACGAATTGCCGCTCGCCATCTTCGTCGAGCCCGGTGCTGCTCGCCAGCTTCGCCAGCTCTCGCGCGACGTCGTAATATTTCGACTTGGCCTTTAGCCGCTCGGCGATGGCGCGCTGCTGATCGTCGGTCGCCCCGGCGACAAGCGCATCGGCCATCGACAGGCTCGGGGATGCGGGCGGACCCGTAGAAGACGAAGGTCGATCCGATCTTCGCTTCGTTCATCAGCACTTCGGGCTTCAGCAGCTCGAGCTGGAAGCGGACCGGACGGAGATCCTCCCGAAGGAGGAACTCCGTGTCCTGGAACGCAAGCTTGTAGGCTGCGCTCTCGGTCTGCGGGCTGGACGGCACATGGCGCGCGGCTTTCGCGTCGACCTTGGCGTCCGGAAAAATGCGCTTGGGCGGTACTGGATCGTTCATTCGTCGGCGACTTAGCCGACCAATCCGGCAAGCCCAAGCGCTACTCTGCTTACTCCGCGACTTTCCTCGGTTCGCTCCAGTTCACTCGGCGCGTTCCGTACATCACCCCGGCCAATGCCGCGAAGAGCAGCAGCGAGCCGATCAGCAGCGAGAAGGCCTCAAGGCTGAGCAGGATGTAGAGAATCGCGTAGAGCGAAATGAGCAGTCCGCCGATGAACCAGGCTCGGCGCCAGCTTTTCAGGACTGCTGCGGAATAGGCGGTGTTCAGTCCCGCGATCGCCGCCGATGCCACGATGTAGGCCGGCGTGAAGCCGATCACCTCGGCGAAGGCGAGCAGCATGACGAAGAACAAGACGATGGCCGCGCCCATCAGCAGATATTCGACCGCCGACACCCGCACGCCGCCGATCACGTCGAACATCAGCAGCGCCAGGAAGGTGAAGCCGATGAAGAGGAAACCGTACTTCGTCGCCCGATTGACCCGCGAATAGAGGTCGACCGGCTGGATCAGGTTGATGCTGGCGGTCTGCGCGCCGGCCGCTTCGCCGCTCGCCAATTCAAGGGCGCGATCCGCGCGGCCGGCCAGATCCGAAGCGTTGCCCTGCCCGACGTCGCCGGTCGAAACCAGCGATCGGCCGAGCGCGAGATTGCCGATGCGATACTGCGCCTGAAAGCCGTTCGCGCTGATCGTCCGTTGCTGCGGAAGGAAGTCGCCGCCGAACGACGGGTGCGGCCAGGATGACTGCACCGTCCACTTGGTGTCGCCGCCTTGCGGGACGAAGGTCAGCGCCGAATTGCCGCGCAATTCGAAATTGTAGCGGACGTCGATCGGCCGGCCGGTCAGCTGGCCGGCATCGACCCAGGCGAAGAATCCCTTTCCGCCGCCGCTTCCGCCGCCGGGCTGAAGCCGCAGGCGGCCGCCGCCCGATACGACTTCCGGATTGGCGCCAAGGCCGCGCGGATCGCTGACTCCGAAGCGAAGCTCCGCCCGCGCCAGGTCCATATTCTCGATCGCGACGCCATGCCGGGCGAGGTCCGGCGGGAAGGCGAAGCGCGCCGATCCGGCAAGCTTCGCGTCATAGACGACCGCTTCGTAGATCGATCGCTTCCGGCGTTCCGGCTTCACCTGCGCCTTCACGTCCGCCGTCTCGGGAGTAAGCGTCAGCTCACGCTGGATCTCGCGGCTGCGCGTGACGCTTTGGCCGTTCTCCACGACGGTCTCGGAAGCCGTCGTCCGGTACGGGATCACCAGCACCGGGCCGGATATCGCCTGCGCACCGCCCCACCCTTCGGTGATGGAGGCCGTCGCCTGTTCGGATTGGGACTGCCGGTCGTAGACCAGGGCCCATACGGAAAAGAGCGGTATCGCGAGCGCGACACCGATCAGGATTGCCAGCAACAATTTGAAGCCGGGTGTGCGTTCGCCTTGGGGTTTTGGCACGATGCCCTCCAAATCGATCACGTCTTTTCTCACTTCAGTGGATAGGAGCCTGGCAGTGTGCGGGCGTCCGCAATGAAAGGCCTGAGGAAAGCCTGATCTCCGGCTGAAAAGCGCGGCTTACCGCGCTCCCGTCAAGCCCCGGGCTTCAGCGGCTTGCAGTAACGCTGCTGTTCTTCGTCCGAAGAGCGCAGCCGGGTCGTCAGATAGTAATTGGCGGCCTCGCGAACGTAAGTGCGGTGCGCGTCGTCGATGAAGCGGGCGGCGCCGCGCTCCCAACCGGCGACGCAGTCTTCCTTGGGCGCTTGCGACCGGCCGCATGCGACGAAGTCCGTGAATGCCGTCTTCCAGGCCGTGAAGGCTGCGCGGTCCATTGCCGGTCCATGGCCGGGAATCAGCGTCTCGAAGGAGGTCTGCTCGATCTCGTCGAGGGCGCGCGAGCCAGCCGTCGGCGCAGGCCGTGTCCATGAACGGAACGATGTCGACGACGAGGTCGCCGACGATGGCGAGCTTCGCTTCCGGATCGTAGAGCCAGACGTCGCCTTCGCTTGCGGCGAACTTTGCCAGGCGCACGTCGATCTGCCGGCCCGCGATCGTCATCGTGCCGCTTTGCCCGACGACGCGGTTGGGGCGGATCCGGTCGGGCTGGTCGGTCACCGGAGCGCGCGCGAACGATCTGGTCGCGCTGCATCGCACTGGTCTTCGGGTCCGCGAGCATGGCCTCGGTCTGGTCCCGGCTTTTCTTCAGATAGGTCGCCAGCGCGCCTTCGAGCGCGTCGCTCGCGAGCACCTGCACCTGCGGATAGGCCTGGCGGATGTCCCAATTGCCGGTCGTATGGTCGAGGTGCCAATGCGTGTTGACGATCGCGGCGATCGGCCGACCGCGCTCACGAGCGTAGGCGAGGATCTTCGCCGAATGCTCCGGATGCCGGCCGGTATCGACGACGATCAATCCGTCCGGCGCATCGAGGATGATGCTGTTGCCGTCGGGTCCCTTGTCGAGCGGGACCGCGCCGGGGATCAGATGAAACGCCGGTGCAGCCGGCTCGGCCGACGCGCAACTTGCGGTCAGCAGTGCCGTTGCAAGCAAGCATGAGCGCATGACCAATCCCCCTCGTCGGGTCATACGGCCTCAAGCCACGGGGAAGGGCAACGCCGGTTCGTCAGCCGCGCATCGGCAGACGACGAACGTCAGTTATGCGGTTCGCGGCTCTTCAGGGCGAAGGCCAGCGCGGCGCCTGCCCCGGCGAAGATCAGCGCAAAGCTCGCGTTCAGCGACAGGTCGAGGCGCCAGAATTCCGGCCGGTTCTCCTCGGCGGCCAGCGCGTAGAGCAACGCCCATCCGACCACCGAAACGGCAGTGCCGGCGAAGATCGACGGCACGATCCGCCAGCCCAGCTTCTGGACTGCAAGAAACGCAACGACAGCGCTGACCAGATACAGCAGCCAGAGCAGCGGTCTCGTTCAATATACGCGCGCCTTCGGCTTGATGTACTGGACCTCGTCGGTGAGCGTGAAGTCGTGGACCGGGCGGTAGTCGATCTTCACGCCGCCGCCATTGCCGCCCCAGCCTTCGAACCAGACGGCGGTGTGCTTCATCCAGTTCTTGTCGTCGCGGTCGGGGAAGTCCTCGTGCATGTGCGCGCCGCGGCTTTCCTTGCGGTTGGCGGCGCAATGCATGGTGACGACCGCCTGGCTGAGGAGGTTGTCGAGCTCGAGCGTCTCGACGAGGTCGCTGTTCCAGATGAGGCTGCGGTCGTTGACCTGCACGTCCTGCATCTTCCTGTAGACGGCGTCGATCTTCGCCTGACGCCTTCGGCCAGCGTCCGCTCGGTGCGGAAGACGGCGCAGTCGGCCTGCATGGTCCGCTGCATTTCCAGCCGGATCTCGGCCGTCGGGCTGTTGCCCTGCGCGTTGCGGAACTTGTCGAGCCGCGCGAGCGGCGAGGTCCGCCGAATCCTTCGGCAGTTCCTTCTGCGGCGCATTGGCCTTGAGGATTTCGCCGAGGCGCAATCCCGCCGCCCGGCCGAACACGACCAGGTCGATGAGGCTGTTGGAGCCGAGGCGGTTGGCCCCGTGGACCGACACGCAGGCGGCCTCGCCGACGGCGAAAAGGCCGGGGACGACCGAGTCCGGATTGCCGTCGCGGATGGTGACGACCTCTCCGTGGAAGTTCGTCGGGATGCCGCCCATGTTGTAGTGCACGGTCGGGGCACCGGGATCGGCTGGCGCGTCAGGTCGACGCCCGCGAAGGTCTTCGCCGTCTCGGTAATGCCCGGCAGGCGCTCGTGCAGGATCTTCGCGTCGATATGGTCGAGGTGAAGGAAGATATGGTCCTTTTGCTCGCCGACGCCGCGGCCTTCGCGGATTTCCATCGCCATCGAGCGTGACACGACGTCGCGGCTGGCGAGATCCTTCGCGTGGGGTGCGTAGCGCTCCATGAAGCGCTCGCCCTCGCTATTGGTGAGGTAGCCGCCCTCGCCGCGCGCGCCCTCGGTGATGAGCACGCCGGCGCCGTAGATGCCGGTCGGGTGGAACTGGACGAACTCCATGTCCTGCAGCGGCAGGCCGGCGCGGAGCACCATGGCATTGCCGTCGCCGGTGCAGGTGTGCGCGGAGGTGGCGGAGAAATAGGTGCGCCCATAGCCGCCTGTGGCGAGCACCACGGCCTGTGCACGGAAGCGATGGATCGAACCATCATCCATGCACAGTGCGACGACGCCGCGGCACTCGCCGCCCTCCATAATGAGGTCGAGTGCAAAATATTCTATGAAGAAGTCGGCGTCATATTTCAGGCTCTGCTGGTAGAGCGTGTGCAGCATCGCATGGCCGGTGCGGTCGGCGGCGGCGCAGGTGCGCTGGGCCGGCGGGCCCTTCGCCCATGTTCTGGGTCATTCCGCCGAACGCGCGCTGGTAGATCTTGCCGTCGGCCCGGCGGCTGAACGGCAGGCCCGCATGCTCGAGCTCGATGACGGCCGCGGGGGCTTCGCGGCAGAGATATTCGATCGCGTCCTGGTCGCCGAGCCAGTCGGCGCCCTTGACGGTGTCGTACATGTGCCAGGTCCAGTGGTCCGGGCCCATGTTGCCGAGGCTGGCGGCGATTCCGCCCTGCGCCGCGACCGTATGGCTGCGGGTCGGGAAGACCTTGGTGATGCAGGCGGTCTTCAGCCCCTGGTTGGCCGCGCCCATCGTCGTGCGGAGGCCGGCGCCGCCGGCTCCGACCACGACGACGTCGTAGATATGATCGACGATCTTGTACGTGCTCAAGCGGCGCCTCCGAGCGCGACCTTCGCCAGCGCGAAGAGCGCGAACGCCGCGCCGCCGACGGCGAGGAACAGAAGCGGCGTGTTCAGCGCGAAATTATTGCCCGGCTCATGGACGTAGTCGTCGACCACGACCTTCAGGCCGTCGAGGCCGTGATAGAAGCTGGTGATCACGAACAGTGCCATCGGGACGGCGCCCAGCGGCGTGCGCAGCCACTCGCTGACGGTCGCATGGTCGAGCGCCGGCAGGAACAGCAGCGAGGCGATCAGCCACACGCCGAGAAGCAGCAGCGCGATGCTGCTGACGCGCTCGCCAATCCAGTGCTCGCCGCCTTCGCGGGCGGAGCCGAGTCCGCGGACCTTGCCAAGCTCGGTCGAGCTGTCGCCGAGGCTCATTTCGCCACTCCCAATATGTAGAACCAGAGCACTGCGGTCAGCAGCACTGCCCCGACGAACGTCGCGATCGCGCTGGCCTTGTTGCCGCGAAGCTCGAGATTTTCGCCCGCGTCCGTGACGAGGTGGCGAATGCCGGACAGCAGATGCTGGAAGAAAGCCCAGGTCAGGCCGATCAGAACGACGAGGCCGACCCAGGTGCCGGCAATGGCGCTGAAGTCGCCATAAGCGTCGCTTCCGTCCGCCAGCGACAGCAGCCACCAGGTCAGGACCGCGAGACCGGCAACCGTCAGCGCTCCGCCCGAGATGCGATGGAAGATGGATGCGGTCATCCCCGGTCCCCACCGCCAGATGCCGAGATGCGGCGACATCGGTCGCGCGCGTTGTTCAGCCATGATGGCCATTCTCCTGTTCGCCTGCGGACGCAGCCGTCCGCCCCTTTTGAAAGTCGAAGCCCGATTAGGCGCGGGGTGGGCGCGAGGCAAGATTCCCGCCTCCCCTAACCGCCCCTTAACCATTGCCGGAGCATGTGAACGGCGAACCTTGACGGAGAGTATTGGGGATGAGCGTCGACATCGGGAACCTGCAGCGCCTGAGCAGCGATCAAATCACGTCGCGGCTGAGGGCCTATACCGACGGAGGCCGTTTCCAGGATTCCCTGCGCTGGCTCTGGGGCCAGGCCGGCGACGTGATCGAGGAATGCTCGCGCCGCCATTTCGGCGAGGAAGCGGTCAAGCTGAACCGCGCCTATTTCACCATGAAGGTCGACGAGGCGTGGGTCCGTGCCGTCGCCGAGCAGGGCGTCCAGCTGTTCATCAAGAAGGCGAGCATCCCGGAATTCGTCGCGACGCACAATGCCATGGCGCGCGACGTCATCGCCGAGTTCGAGGACCGCTTCCAAGGCAAGTCCGAGGACAAGCTGACCGCCATCGACGCTTTCTATCGCGCGCTCGCCTACGGCGAGGACATCATCCTCGCGCAGGTCGCCGTTCTCGAATCGCACGAAGCCGCGGAAGCGCGTGGCCGCCAGAACGAGGAGTTCGAGCGCCGCGTGTCCGAGCTCGTCCGTGCCAGCACCGACCAGTCGAAAACGCTGACCGAGCGCACCAAGACGACCGCCAATTCCACGCGCGGCATGCTCGGCAAGACGAGCGAAGTCGCGGCCGCCGCCGAGCAATCGGCCGTCGCGATGCGTGAGGCGGCCCAGACCGCCGCGGGCCTCATCCGCGCCATCGAGGACGCCCGTACCGAGGTCGAAGTCGCGGCCGACGTCGCAATCCGCGCCGGAGACCAGGCCAGCGAAGCCGTGAAGGTCAGCCAGGCGCTGTCCGGCCACGTCGAAGCGATCGAATCGATCCTCGGCCTCATCCGCGACATCGCCGGCCAGACCAATCTGCTCGCGCTCAACGCCACCATCGAAGCCGCCCGCGCGGGCGATGCCGGCCGCGGCTTTGCGGTCGTCGCTCAGGAAGTGAAGAGCCTCGCCTCGCAGACGGCGCGCGCGACCGACGACATCACCGCCAAGATCACCGCCATCCAGCAGGCGACCCGCCAGACGGTCGAAGCCAATGGCTCGATCCAGTCGACGGTCGAGGAAGTGCAGACCTCCGCCGACCGCATCCGCCAGGCGATGGAGCTTCAGGCGCAGACCGTGACCATGATCACCGCCGCCGTCGACGAGACCGCGCTTGCCGCCGAATTCGATGAGCTCGACCATCGCCGCGATCCGCACCGACACCGAAAATGTCGCAAAGGACATCGACCAGGTCGAACATGGCTTCGGCCGCTTCGCCGAGCAGATCGCCGAGTTCACGTCGAAGACGAAAGACTTCGTCTCCCGCGCCGCCTGACTTCCACAGCCGCGCTGTCGCGGCTAGTCGGCAGTCATGAACATCCTGATCACCGGAGCGAGCCGCGGAATCGGCGCCGCAGCCTATGAGCTGCTGAAGTCGCGCGGCCACAAGGTCGTCGGCCATTCGAGCCGTGGCGACGGCGAGCTGGTCGCGGGCGATCTCATGGATCCTGCCGCGCCTCGCGCCGTCTGGAACGAGGCTCTCAGCCGTCTCGACGGCCGTATCGAAGTGCTGATCAACAATGCCGGCATCTTCGAAGGCGTCGCGGAAGATGCGCCGGACGACGAATGGCACGCAGCCTGGGCGCGCACGATGCAGGTCAACCTGCAGTCCGCCGCCGACTTCAGCCGGCTCGCGCTCAACCACTTTCGCGAGCGCGGCGAGGGCGGGCGCATCGTCAACCTGTCCAGCCGGGCCGCCTACCGCGGCGATTCCCCCAGCACTGGCATTATGCGGCGTCCAAGGCCGGCATGGCGGCGATGACCAAGACCATGGCGCGCGCCTACGCCGAGGAAGCCATCTATTGCTACGCCGTCTGCCCGGGCTTCACCGTTACCGGAATGGCCGAGGATTATATGGCCTCGCGCGGGCCGGGCGGGTTCGCCGACATTCCGCTCGGCCGTCCGGCGAGCGTCGACGAGGTCGCCGAGACGATCCGCTGGATGGCCACCGAAGCGCCGCCCTCCGCGACCGGCGCGCTGATCGACGTGAACGGCGCGAGCTATGTTCGGTAGCCTCGTTGCCGCGGCGCTGGCCGCGGCTGGTCCGGCGAGCATCGCGGAACATCAGGCCGCCTGCGCCGGCAAGGACGGCTGGAGCGACCCTGCCCCGCCGGTGAAGATCTACGGCAACGTCTACAATGTCGGCACGTGCGGCATCGTCTCGCTGCTGATCACGTCGAAGCGCGGGCATATCCTGCTCGACGCCGCCACCGCCGAGGCCGCACCCTCGATCGCGGCGAACATCGAGCGGCTTGGCTTCAAGCTGTCCGACGTGAAGCTGATCGGCGGAAGCCACGAGCATTACGATCATATCGGCGGAGTCGCCGAGCTTCAGCGCCGCACCGGCGCCACCGTCATGGCTCGGCCGGCGGGCTTCGTCGCCTACGAAACCGGCGTCGTCGCCAAGGAGGACCCGCAATTCGGCCTGCACGAGCCTTTCGCCGGCTCGAAGGTCGGACTCCTGCTGGCCGACGGTTTCATCGTTCGTCAGGGGCCGCTTAGCCTCACTGCCTGGGCAACGCCGGGACATGCGCCGGGCAGCACGACCTGGTCGTGGCGATCGTGCGAGGGCAAAAAGTGCCTCAACTTCGTCTACGCCGACAGCATTTCGGCGGTGTCGTCGGATAGCTACAAATTCTCGGCCCATCGCCGCTACGTCGCCACCTTCCGCGACAGCATGCGCAGGATCGGCAGGATGCGCTGCGACGTGCTGATCACGCCGCATCCGGGCGCAAGCAATCTCTACGACCGCCTCGCCGGCAAGGCTCCGCTGGTCGACCGGAACGGCTGCAAGGCCTATTCCGAGCGCGGGCTGAAGGGGCTCGCCGATCGCCTGGCCAAGGAGCAGGTGCAATAAGCTACCGGGTCACCATCCCGTGCACGCGGGCGCAGGGCGAGGCCATTGCCGATGGCGAGGACCTGTTCGCCGACAGCGACTCGCCGCCCGTCGTCGTTGCGGACGAACCGGATGAGTCCAAGCCCGACGATTGGGTGATCCACGCTTATTTCGAGACCGAGCCCAGCGACGAGGATCTGGCGTTGCTCAAGCGGCTGGGCCGCGGCGAGCCGCAGGTCGAGCATCTCGAAGATTCGACCGACTGGGTCACGAAGAGCCAGCAGGGCCTGCAGCCGATCCGCGCCGGCCGCTTCTACGTCCACACCCCGATGCATTATGCGGACCGACCCGCGGACACCGTCAATTTCGAGATCGATGCGGGCCTGGCGTTCGGCACCGGTCAGCATGCGACGACCGCCGGATGCCTTGGCGCGCTCGACAGGCTGGCGACCGAGGGCCGCTCGTTCGATTGCATCGCGGACATCGGGACGGGCACCGGCCTGCTCGCTTTCGCGGCGCTCGCCCTCTGGCCGCAGGCGCGCTGCATCGCCACCGACATCGACCCGGTCGCGGTCGACGTCTCCCGGGACAATGCGGCGATCAACGGGGTGAAGCTTGGCCACGGCGCAGGCGAGCTGCTGCTCGCGGTGGCCGACGGCATGGACTCGGCGCTGCTCGCGGCGCGCGCGCCGTTCGACCTGCTGATCGCGAACATTCTTGCCGGTCCGCTGATCGAGCTTGCTCCGTCGTTTTCGGCAGCACTAGCGCCCGGCGGGCACATCTTGCTCGCGGGACTGCTCGACACGCAGGCGGACGCCGTCGCGGCCGCTTACGAACAGCTAGGCATGACACTCCACGATCGCGGCACCGGCGAATGGCCGGTCCTCGTCCTGAAAGGACCGAGCTGAAATGAACTTCATGATCGCCGCACTGCTTGCCACCCAGGCAGTGCCGGCCGCTCCTCCCCAACCCCTGAAGCCTGAGGCGGCGCCCGCGCAGGCGGAAAAGAAGTCGGAACCGGCCAAGCCGCTGTTCCAACCGACCGAAGTGAAGACGACCGGTTCGGTGACCGTTCGCGGAAAGCGCATCCCGTACCGCTCAGTTGCCGGCACGCTCGTGATCCATTCGAAGGACTGGTCGGACACGGATGCGATCGAAGCGGCCGCCAAGAAGCCGGACAAGGACGATGAAGGGCCAAAGGCCGAAGCGTCGATGTTCTACGCGGCCTACTTCCGCGACGGCGCTCCCTCAGCGAACCGCCCCATCACCTTCTTGTTCAACGGCGGACCGGGCTCGCCATCCCTGTGGCTGCACATGGGCGCATTCGGACCCGTTCGCGTGCAGGCCTTCGACGAACGTCACACGCCCGCGCCGTACAGCACGGTCAACAACGAACACAGCCTGCTCGACGCGAGCGACCTCGTCTTCATCGACGCGCCCGGCACCGGGTTCAGCCGCATCGCGGGCAAGGACAAGGAAAAGGCCTTCTACGAAGTCGACCAGGACATCGACGCCTTCGCCCAGTTCATCACGCAGTTCCTGTCGAAATACGGCCGCTGGAGTTCGCCCAAATATGTGCTCGGCGAAAGCTATGGGACAATGCGCGGCGCCGGTCTCGCGCTGGCGCTGCAGAAGCGCGACGTCGACCTCAACGGCCTGATCCTCGCGTCCGACATCCTGAACTGGGACCTCGTTCCGGACGACCCGCAGGTGAACCCCGGCATCGATTTGTCTTATGTCGTGTCGCTGCCGACCTATGCGGCGACCGCCTGGTATCACAACCGCGTCCAGCGCACGGGGACGCTGCGGAGCTTCCTCGACCAGGTCGAGGCTTATGCGACGTCCGATTATGCCCTCGCGCTGATGAAGGGCAACGAACTGCCCGCCGATGAGCGTCAGCGCGTCGCGACGCAGCTGTCCGCCTACACCGGGCTGCCGGTCGCATATCTGCTCAAGACCAACCTCCGCATCGAATATGGGGCGTTCCAGAAGGAGCTGCTCGCCGACCAGGCGATGACGACGGGCACGCTCGACACACGCTTCGTGGGCGCGACGCTCGACCCGATCAGCAAGGTCGCGACCTACGACCCGCAGGGCAGCGCGATCACCGGCGCCTATGTCGCAGCCTTCAACGATTATGTCCGCGGCAAGCTGCGCTACGGCGAGGGCATAGAGTTCAAGTCCGGCATCGATATCTACGGCAGCTGGGACTATAAGCACCAGCCTCCGGGCGCGGACAAGCCATTGATCGCGCTACCGAATGTGCTTCCGGACCTCGCCGTCGCGATGAAGCAGAACCCGAACATGAAGGTGATGGTTCACGGCGGCTATTACGACGTCTCGACGCCCTATTTCGCGGGCAAGTTCGAGCTTCGGCATTTGCCCGTTCCGCCGAACATCGCGGCCAATGTCGAATATCATTATTACGAGACCGGCCACATGATCTTCGCGCATCTGCCGTCGCTGGCCGTGATGCACGACAACATCGCGGAGTTCATCGGGCGGACTTCGGGCGGCGCCGCCAGGTAATCAAACGAAGGTTGCGGTCCCGGGCGTGAAATTGCCGATGTTCGGAAGGACCGTCGGGAGCTCGCCGGATGGCACCCCGAACCAGCGCGCCAGGGCGCCGGCATATTGGTCGACCGCAGTGCTCGGCAGAAGCCGGCCCTGACCGACCTGATCGTCGGAGGCGACCGACACGTGCGGAGCCGTTCCGTAGAATTGCCCGCCCTTGACCGCGCCGCCGACGACGAAATGGTGGCTGCCCCAGCCATGATCCGATCCGTCGGCATTGTTGACCAAAGTGCGGCCGAAATCCGACGCGGTGAACGCCGTGACCTGCTTGGCGACCCCCAATTCTACCGTAGCCATGTAGAAGGCGGCGATCGCCTCATCCACTTTGGCCATCAGGTCCGCATGCTTCACCGATAGGTCGCTGTGATGGTCGAAGCCGTCGAGCGAAACGAAGAAGACCTGCCGGCGTGAGCCCAGTTCGCGACGTGCGCCGATCAGGCGGGCGACGATCTTCAGTTGGTCCGCGAGCGGGTTTTCGCCGGGCACCAGGTCGAAGCTGGTCTTGAGCTGAACCTTGTCGAGCGCCGTGTTCACCACGCCTTCCATGGCGATCGAGCGGCGCGCGAGGATCGCCAGCTCATTCTCGATGGCGTGCTGGCTCGGCCGCGTGATCAGCTGGTGCAGCGCTTCGGAGATGGCCGGCGAGCCGTACTGCGCCTCCTGGATCGCCTTCACCTTGATCGCGCCGGACGGGCTGATCTGGTACTGCAGCGCATTCTCGCCGGACACGAACACGGCGTTGCCCGAGGCCGAGATACAGGTCAGCAGCGAATGTTCGTTGCCGGCAATAGCGAGGTCGCCGAGCCGTCCGCCCCAGCCGATGGTCGAGCCCTCGCTGCCCAGCGCCTGCCACACCGACTGCTGGTCGTTGTGCGAGAACAGCTTCGGCGGCAGCGGATGAAGCGCGCGGTTCGAGCTGTTGTATTGCTGCAGGGTCAGCGGCGTAATCAGCGGCCCGACGTTGAGCTGCACCGCCAGCTTGCCGCCGTCGAACAGCACCTTCAGTCGCGGACAATAAGGCGCGAAGGCGAATTGCTGATCGTCGGTCAGCGTTTGCGGGACGCGCGGGGTGAGCGCCGTCGCCGCGAGGTCCTTCCGCCGAAACGAAACCTGCCGGCGAATGGCTTCGTAGCGCGCGTGATTCTGCGGATCGTACGGGCACCAGCGTGCTGGCGTGATCGTTGCCGCCGTAGAGGAAGATGCAGACCAGAGCGCGATAGTCATCGCCGCCCTCCAGCGTCGCCGCTTCCGCGGCACTCGCCAGGTTCATCGCCAGCGGCGCTGCGGCGCCCATGAAGCCCAGCTGCGACGCGCGCTTCAGCAGCAGCCGGCGCGTGAACGGGGTGGTGATGATCCCGGTCATTTCTGCACCAGATATTCAGGAGCGCTGAGGACCAGCAGGGAAGCACTTGCGAGCATGTCGAGCTTGGCGTCGCGCGGGCTGTCGGCGGTCACGCCTTTGCTTGCCAGCGCGGTCTCGATCAGCCGGCAGGTGGGCTCGGAAAGCTGGTTGCCGGACAAATGCAGGTTCAGGAAATCGACGACGCCGGGCACGTCGTGCGCGATCGGCAGCAATGGTTCGTACGTCGGCTTCAGATCCTTGTAGCCATAGCGGATCGCCCACTGCAGGAAGTTGATGTAGCCGGCCGTGCTGGTCTCGTTCTGGATCTGGAATTCCGGAGTGGTCAGTTCCGCCTTGGCGATCGCCGTGTGCGGCGGCACGTAGCCGGGCCGGAAGAAATTGAAGACGGAGGGCGACCGCAGCGGGCTCTGCCCCAGGCCCTCGTCGCTGCGCGACGTATCGTAGAGCTCGAAATCCCCATTTTCGGATTTGACGCCGACCGTCCGCGCCCAGCCGACGAACCGCGCCACCGGCTCGCGCAGCTTGCCGGCCAAGGCGTTGGACGGATCGGGCGGAGCAAGCGCCTCCGGGATCGGTCAGGACGGCGCGCCAGACGGCCCTCAGGTCGCCTCGAATGCCCGATCCGTTGTCATCGAATGCAGCGGCGACGCGCCGGACATAGGCCGGGCTGGGATTGCTCGTCACCAGCCGCTGGATCATCTGCCGCCCGAAGAACGGGCCGACATTGGGATGCTCGAACAGGCGGTCGAGCGCGACCTTCAGCGCGATATCGCCGGGCGTCCCGGCGGGAATATGCGTGCCGAGGAAATTCACTTCCAGCGCGGAGTGCTTGGACGGGTCCAGCTTCATCGGGTCGATGGCGAACTCCGGACCGACGACCGGATAGTTCTGCCAGGAGACCGTGGTCTTCTTGACGCGCGAAAAGTCGTGATCGTAACCGGTGAAGACCCGCGCCAGGTTGGTGACGTCGGCCTGCTTGTAGGTCTCGATCGGCTTGCCCGCCGCGTCATGCTTCAACGATCCGTCCTGGTTCAGCTCGTAGAGGCCGATCGAAAAGAGCTGCATGATCTCGCGGGCGTAATTTTCGTCCGGCTGACGCCCGGTCGCCGGATCTTCCTTCAGATTGCCCTTGGTGTTGAGATACATGCCCATGCCGGCGTTCAGCGACACGCGCTCCAGCAGGACGCGGAAATTGCCGAAGGCGCCGTCGCACAGGACGTCCCACCACGCGGCCATGATGTAGGGCGGCCAGAAGCCGTCGATCGGGTTCAGCGAAACCACGAAGAATTGCGACAATGCGAAGGCCGCACGCTGCCGGAATTGATCCGGCTGGGCGAGCAGCTGGTTCCAGATCATGTGATCGCCGGCCTGCGGCCAGAAGTAGCGGGCTTCCTTGGTGATCGCGTTATGGCCGCGCGACGTCAGCCAATCGACGCCCTTCTGCCCGCGCGGCTCCTCGAACCGTGCGCCAAGCCAGGCGTCATACCCCTTCGACTGGATCGCCGCGATGTCGGCCTCGGGTGCGCTGAACTGCGCGCGCAACAGGAAGCGGGCGGCGTCTGCCTTCGAGACCGAAGACTTCGATTCCACTGTCGCTCCAGCAAAACTCGTATTCGCCATAGCGCCAGCCGCACCCGCCTCATTTCCGCAGAGCCTGCAAAGGTAACTGTAAAATGCGCGTCGCCGCAATGGTTACGAGCGCGCGGCAGACGGTTCTTCCGTTTGCCATCGATATCGCAGACCTGGTTGGAGGACGTCGACGGAGAGCTGGCTCGCGAATGCCGGCTCGAACCATTGCGGACATTCAGCTGCCCTGCGACACGTAGTGCTGAAGGAGCATCAATGATGTGGAGGCCCGCACCTGCTCTTGGGGTAGCGCTATTGCTGTCTCTCGCCCCTGCCGTCGTCCAGGCAAAGTCGGCTGAAAACTTTCTCTTCGTGGGTTCGGGGGAGCTCGATCAGTCCACTGCGCTGCTCGCTCGTCCGGACATTGCGGGTGCGCAGGTCGTATACACCTGGCGACAGCTCGAGCCGAAAAAGGGAGAGTATGATTTCAGCGCGATCGACGCTGACCTGGCACTGACCGAACGGTCGGGCCGCAAGCTATTCCTCCAGATTCAGGATCGCTTCTTCCTCCCGAAGGCACGCAACGTTCCCGACTATATCCTGACGGAGGCGGTCTATCGCGGCGGACTTGCGCGGCAGGCAGATAATCCCGGCGAGGGGAAGCCGATGGCGACCGGGTGGGTCGCCAAGCAATGGCATCCTCCGGTGCAGGAGCGATTTCATTCTTTGTTGGCGGCCCTGGCCGAGCGGTTCGATGGGCGCGTGTTCGGCATCAACCTGCCGGAGAGTGCGGTCGACCTGCTGGACCCGAAGGCCGAAGGCTTCTCCTGCGACGCTTATTTCAAGGCGGAGATGGCGAACGCCGCGTTTGCACGAGCGGCCTTTCGCAAGTCCCACGTTGTTCAGTACATCAACTTCTGGCCGTGCGAATGGGACAATGACCGCAAATATATGAGCCGCTTCTTCGCGTTCGCGAAGGACAATAAGGTCGGTCTCGGGGGCCCCGACATCGTGCCCCATCGAAAGGGGCAGATGAAGAACGCCTATCCCTTCTTCAACGCGTTCAAGGGGCAGCTGCCGTTGGTGGCCATGGCGGTGCAGCAGCCGACGCTGACCTATACCAACCCGCAAACCGGGAAGCGCTTCACCAAAAGCGAGATCGAGGATTTTGCGGACGATTACCTTGGGGTGGATGTGATTTTCTGGACCACCGAGGCGCCGTGGCTGAAGGATATTTCCTCGCATTGAATCAAGGCAGTCGCGTCCGGTCCGACCGATTGCGGACACTAAGGATTCCGCCGCTCTCTCCGAATGAGGTTTTGAAGGAGCCACGCATGTCGCAAGTCCATCGCCGGGAAGTGTGTCTTGGGCTAGTTGCCGCATCCTTGATGCCGGGCATCGCTCGGGCGGCTGAGCCTGCACGAGAGCAATGGCTAAACGAACCGAAGCGGTGGCGCCGGGAAGGCGAGACACTGTTCATCAGCGCGGAGCCCAAGACCGACTTCTGGCGCAAGACCTATTTCGGCTACGTGACCGACAATGGGCACCTTCTGCATCGGCCGGTGTCGGGCGACTTCACGGCGCAGGTAAAGGTGAGCGGGGCCTTCCGCGATCAATATGACCAGGCCGGGCTTATGGTTCGACTAAGCGAAACGGTCTGGTTGAAGTGCGGCGTGGAATTGGTCGACAAACTCCTGAACGTGAGCACCGTGTTCACTCGCGACTATTCGGACTGGAGCGGCGTGCCGCTCACGGAGCCGCATCCGGCACTCTGGATCAGGCTCGTGCGCAAAGGGTCGGCTTTCACCTTCTCCTACAGTGCAGATGGGCAAAGCTTTCGTGAGGTCCGGCAGGGCTACCTGACTGATGTGAGAACCGTGGAGGTCGGTCTAATGGCCGCAGCGCCGGAGGGTGGCGGTTTCGAAGCCCGCTTCGACGAGTACAGCCTCGGATAGGTCAGGATACGCAACCTTTTCGAAATCCGATTGATGCCGGTAGAGTTTGCTTTCGACCCATTGCGGACGCTCCTTCGCCGACCCATTCTTCTGGCATGGCAGACGATCAGCATGCAGTGCAGGATAGTACAGCGAGATGTCTCGAACGCACTTGTCGGGCTGCATCGTCGACCTAGCGATCGACTCCGCACCCGAGAAGGCGCATGAGGCTTATGTTCGGAGGTTCGATCGTCGATAGCCGAATCCGACTTTGAAGGTCCATGTTCCTCAGAAGAACGCTTGAATGTCCGCTTTCCACCCAAAGCAGACACTAGGGCCTAAGCCTCCGCGACGATCTTCGCCCAGTCGGCCTCGCCGATCACTCGCACACCGAGCTCCTCGGCCTTCTTGAGCTTCGACCCCGCGCCCGGGCCCGCGACGACGAGGTCCGTCTTCGCGCTGACCGATCCTGCCGCGCGCGCTCCGAGCCGCTCAGCCTGCGCCTTCGCTTCGTCGCGGCTCATGGTTTCGAGGGTGCCGGTGAAGACGATCGTCTTGCCGGTCCATTCGGTCTGCTTGGCGTCGCTGACGAACGGCTTGGGGCGGACTTCCGACAGCAGGTCGTCGAGCGCCTCGCGGTTGTGCTCCTCGTGGAAGAAGTCGACGAGCGCCTCGGCCACGACCGGTCCGACGCCTTCGACCGCCGCGAACTCCGCCTGGGCGTCGGGGCTCGTCGCGACCCGCCGCAATTCCTCGACCGTGCCGAAGCATTTGAGCAGGTCCCTGGCGGTGACGATGCCGATGTGGCGGATGCCGAGGCCGAACAGGAAGCGCGGCCCGTCGGGCTCGCGCTTCGCCTCGATCGAGGCGAGGAGATTGTCGACCGACTTTTCCTTCCAGCCCTCGCGGCCGAGCAATTGCTCGCGGAACTTGTGCAGGCGGAAAATGTCGGCGGGCGAATGCAGCCAGCCGAGGTCGATGAATTCGGCGATCGATCTTCTCGCCGAGGCCCTTCGATGTCGAGCGCACCGCGCGACACGAAATGCCGCAGCCGCTCGAACCTCTGGGCGGGGCAGATCAGGCCGCCGGTGCAGCGGACGTCGACCTCGCCCTCCTCGGCAACAGCCTCGCTGTGGCATTCCGGGCAATGGTCGGGGAAGACGTAGGGCGTGCGGACTTCGTCGCGCGTGAGGTTTTCGACCACCTGCGGGATGACGTCTCCGGCGCGCTGGATGCGCACGCGGTCGCCGATGCGCAGGCCGAGCCGCTGCGATCTCGTCGCGATTGTGCAGCGTGACGTTGGCGACGATCACGCCGCCGACGCCGACCGGAGTGAGCCGACCGACGGGCGTCAGCTTGCCGGTGCGCCCGACCTGGATGTCGATGGCCTCCAGCGTCGTCTCGGCCTTTTCCGCCGGGAATTTGTGCGCGAGGCCCCAGCGCGGCGCGCGCGCGACGAAGCCGAGCCGTTCCTGCAGGTCGAGCCGGTCGACCTTGTAGACCACGCCGTCGATGTCGAACGGCAAATCGGCGCGCGCCTTTTCGATCGCCCGGTAATGGGCGAGCATCGCGGTGAGATCGTCGCAGCGGACGAGCAGTTCGCTGACGGGGATTCCGAAACCTTCGATCCGCTTCATCGCCTCGAACTGGCTGTCCGCCAGCGGCTCGGAAATCTCGCCCCAGCCGTGGGCGAGGAAGCGCAGCGGCCGCGCCGCAGTAATGCTGGCGTCCTTCTGCCGAAGCGATCCGGCGGCCGCATTGCGCGGGTTGGCGAAGATCTTCCCGCCCGAGGCTTCCTGCCGCTCGTTGAGCGCCTCGAAGTCCTCCTTCGACATGTAGACTTCGCCGCGGACCTCGAGGACGTCCGGGGCGCCCGAAATGCGCTGCGGAATGTCGGCGATCGTGCGGACGTTGGGCGTGACGTCCTCGCCCACCGCGCCGTCCCCTCGCGTGGCGGCGAGAACCAGCTCACCGCGCTCGTAGCGGACGCGAGCAGGACAGCCCGTCGATCTTCGGCTCGGCCGTCATCGCCACGAAGGCATCGGCGGGAAGGTTCAGGAAGCGCCGCACGCGCGCCGCGAAATCCGCGACCTCATCCTCGGAAAAGGCATTTTCCAGGCTGAGCATCGGCCGCGCATGCGTGACCTTTGCGAGCGCGGACGTCGGCGCGGCACCGAGCCGCTTCGACGGGGAGTCCGCCCGCACCAGCTGCGGGAAGCGCTCCTCCAGCTCGCGATTCTCGCGGACCAAAGCATCATAGTCCGCGTCGCTGATCTCCGGCGCGTCCCGGTCGTGGTACAGCTTGTCGTGACGCGCGATTTCCTTCGCGAGCCGCATCAGCCGATTGGCGGCTTCCGCTTCGCTGATCGTGTCCGCCATGCTCAGCCGAACAGCTCCTCGAGCAGGCTGATGAACGAGGTCCAGGACCGCTCGGCGGCAAGCGCATTGTAGCGCACCGCGTCGAGCCCGATCTTGTCGGCATTCGGATTGGTGAAGCCATGGCGCACGTTGCCGAAAGCGTGGATTTGCCAGTCGGCACCCGCTTCGGTCAGTTCCTTGCCCAGCGCGACGACATGCTCCGGCGGCGCCATGGGATCGTCCCAGCCGTGAAAGGCGACAACCTTGGCCGTCGTCTTCTCGGTCGGCCAGTTGGGCGGATCGAGAAGCCCATGGAACGCCACGGCGGCAACGATGTCCACGCCGGTCCGTGCGACATCGAGCGCGCATTTGCCGCCGAAGCAATAGCCAGCGACGACCAGCTTGCCGTCCTCGACTTCTCGCAGGCCGCGAACCTGCTCGACGATCGCCAGCAGCCGCCGCCGCAGCGCAACGCGGTCGTTGCCTAGCCGCGTCATCTCGCCGAACATCACGTCGCGCGCGGCCCCGCGGAATTTCTTGCCGAAAATGTCGGCGACGAAGGCGTTGTAGCCAAGCTCGACGAGCTGGTTGGCGAAGCCCAGCTCCAGGTCGGACACGCCCATGACCGTCGGGATGAGCATGACCGTCGGCCGTGCCTGATTGTCGCGCCGGCCGACGAAGACGCCTTCCAGCTCCTCACCTTCGAACTCCAGCGGAACCGGTGTCTGCTTGCTCACTCGACCTCCTTCGCCATGGCCGCGAGCTTCGCGACCGTGTTCATGTTGCGCGCCGTACCGCCGGCCGCCGCCGGAAGCCGGAGCTTCGACCTGCCCATTCCGCTCGGGTAGTGCACATAAATCTCCCGCGTTCCGAGCGCCAACTCCTCGTCGGCGATTCCGGATGCTTTCTCGATGGCGTCTTTTGCCGGTGCCTCCTCAAGGAAGATCGCCGCAACCTTCGAGCCGGAGGCGTCCGCGAACGGATTGGCCTGCCCGACCGCCGCCATTTCCGCGGCGGTGCGTACCAGCACCGGCACTTCGGCCTTCATGTGCGCCTTCAGCCTCTCTTCGAGCAGTCGGGCGACGGCAGTTTCGGATTTCGCGCTGGCGAAGACGAGATTCCCGCTGGCGATGAAGGTCCGCGCCTTCTCCAGGCCCGCTTCGTCGGCGATGGCCTTGAGGTCGGACATCAGCAGCTTGCGGCCGCCGACGTTCACGGCCCGGAGCAAGGCGACATAAGCC
Organism: uncultured Alphaproteobacteria bacterium; assembly: GCA_963807815.1. Taxonomy (GTDB): domain Bacteria; phylum Pseudomonadota; class Alphaproteobacteria; order Sphingomonadales; family Sphingomonadaceae; genus Sphingomicrobium. The sequence continues at coordinate 78,154 of CAWECW010000008.1, forward strand.
GTCATGCCGCTTCCAGCAGCCTCGCCGCCTGCGCCCTGGCTTCGTCCGTCACCGCCGCACCGGACAGCATGCGGGCGATTTCCTCGCGGCGCTCCTCCGTGCTCAGCCGGCGTACCGTCGTTCGCGTTCCGTCCGGACCGTGCAGCTTCTCGATGCGGAAGTGATGCGCGGCGCGCGCGGCAACCTGCGGCGAATGGGTGACGACCAGCACCTGCGACTGCCTGGAAAGCCGCGCGAGCCGCTCGCCGATCGCGCTGGCGACCGCGCCGCCGACACCGCGATCGATCTCGTCGAAGATCATCGTCCCCGCGCTTCCGGCCTCGGCAAGCGCGACCTTCAGCGCGAGGATGAAGCGGGACAATTCGCCGCCGCTGGCGATCTTGATCAGAGGGCCGAAGGGCGAGCCGGGATTGGTGGAGATTTCGAATTCGACCCGGTCCGTTCCGGTCGGGCCCGGTTCCACCTGCGCGAGCGCCGTGCGGAACCGCGCCGCATCGAGCTTCAGCGGATGAAGCTCGGCAGCAACGGCGGCATCCAGCTTCGCCGCCGCCTCGTGCCGCTGCGCGCTGAGCGCGGAAGCGAGATCGGCATAGCGCGACCGCGCCTGCTCCAGTTCGCGGTCCAGCTCGGCGATCCGCTCCCCGCCTGCATCGATTTCCGACAGCTGGGAACGCATCTGGTCGGCAAGTCCCGCAAGCGCATCCGCCTCGACGCGATGCTTGCGCGGCAAGCCCGCGGATATCGAACAGCCGCGCCTCGGCCGCCTCCAGCCGCGCCGGATCGAACGTCAGCACATCGGCCGCGCGGGCGATCTTGTCCTCGGCTTCGCAAGCCTCGATCAGCGCCCGGTCGAGCGCGGCCAGCGCCTCGCCGAGCAAGGGGTGGTCGGCGGCACCGCGCTCGATGCGGCGCGCGGCCAGACGGAGCTGCGCGAGCGCGCCGTCGGAGCCGCCCAGCAATTCGTCGATGCCCGTCAGGCTCTCGCCCGCCTTGAGGCCGGCCTGCATCGCGGCGCGCTCCTCCGCCAGCCGTGTCTCCTCCCCGGCTTCCGGAGCCAGAGCGTCGATCTCGGCCAGCGAATGCGCCAGATAGTCGCGGTCGCGTTCCGCCGCCGCGAGCTGCTCCCGCGCCTGCAGCAAGGCCGCCTCGATCCGCGTGACCTCCGCCCAGGCCTCGGCAATCGGGTGCGAGGTTGAGGCCTCCGAACGCGTCGAGCAAAGCACGGTGGCCGCGCGGATTGAGCAGGCCGCGCTCGTCGTGCTGGCCGTGGATCTCCACTGCCAGAGCGCCGATTTCCCGAAGCAGGCCGGCGGGCACGGTCGCGGCGCCGACGAAGGCGCGGCTGCCGCCGTCCGCCTTGAGCGAACGCCGCAGGATCAGAGGCTCGCCCGGATCGACGTCGATGCCCTGCTCGGCCAGCAAGGCGTGAACCGGATGGCCGGCAGGCAGGTCGATCTCGGCGGAGACGGTCGAGCCTTCGCTGCCGCTGCGCACCAGTCCGGCGTCCGACCTGGCGCCGAGCGCCAGCCCAAGCGCGTCGAGCAAGATGGATTTGCCGGCACCCGTCTCGCCGGTCAGCACGCCGAGCCCAGCTTCGAACTCGAGCTCGAGCTGGTCGACCAGAACGACGTTGCGGATTGCGAGCTGCCTCAGCACGCCCGCGCCGGCCTCAGCTCTGCGGTGCGGTCTGCGGCATGTGCCGCGCAATCAGCTTGTACGACCGGTGGTACCACTCGCTGCCCGGGTAATTCCGGCCGAGCACCGCGGCCGCCTTCTGCGCTTCCTGCGGGATGCCGAGCGCCAGATAGCATTCGACGAGGCGCTCCAGCGCTTCGGGCGTGTGGTTCGTCGTCTGGTACTTCTCGACCACCTCGCGGAAGCGCAGCGTCGCGGCCAGCCACTTGCCCGACCTCTGGTAGAAACGGCCGATCTCCATCTCCTTGCCGGCGAGATGGTCGTTGATGAGGTCGAGCTTCAGCCGCGCGTCGGACGCGTAGCGGCTTTCCGGATAACGCCGCATCAGCTCGCCGAACGCATTGGCCGCCAGCTGGGTCGATCGCCTGGTCGCGGGTCACGTCCTCGATCTGCTGATAATGGCTCATCGCGATCAGATAGTGGGCGTAGGGCGCGTCCTTGTTGCCCGGATGGATGGTCAGGAAGCGCTGGGCGGAGCTGACCGCCTCCGGATACTTCTGCGCCATGTAATAGCTGAACGCGCTCATCATCTGCGCGCGGCGCGCCCAGACCGAATAAGGGTGCTGGCGCTCGACCTCGTCGAAGATCTTCGCCGCTTCCTCATAGCGCTGCTTGTCCAGGCGCTCCTTCGCCAGCGCGTAGAGCGTGTTCACGTCCCGCGCGATGTAGGCGGTGTCGGCGCTGTTCTTGTTTCGGGCGCATCCCGCGGCGGGAATCACGACCGCACAGGCCAGCAGGAGAAGTACGGGACGGGTCAGCTTCGGCGACATGAAGACCTCATTAGCGTGGGGCCTCGGACAGGCCAAGCAGGAGATGGACGCTCTTTGATGGGCGCCCGATGAACGGTGTCAGACGGCGGCCGGCCCGGCGGCTTTTTCCTCATCGTCGGTGCGCAGGAAGCTGTCGGGCTTGACCCCCAGCCAGACCAGCACCGGCGAGGAGATGTAGATCGAGGAATAGGTGCCGATCGAAGATGCCGAGGAAGATCGCGATCGTCAGGCCGAAAATCACGTCCGGACCGAACAGGACGAGCATGCCGAGGGCGAGCAGGATCGACAGCGACGTGACCATCGTCCGCGACAGCGTCTCGTTGAGCGACAGGTTGAGCAGCGGCACGATCGCCATCTTGCGGTACTTGCGCAGATTCTCGCGGATCCGGTCGTAGATGACCACCGTGTCGTTGAGCGAATAGCCGACGATGGCCAGGAAGGCCGCGACGATGTTGAGGTCGACCTGCAGCTGCGTCAGCGCGAAAAAGCCGAAGATCATCGACACGTCGTGGAACAGGGTGAGGAGCGCCCCGACGCCGAACTGCCATTCGAACCGGAACCAGATGTAGACGGCGATCCCGAGCATCGCGAGGGTGATCGCCAAGCCTGCCGTCCCAGGCGAGCTCCTCGCTGACCTTGCCGGACACCGTCTCGACGGAGTCGACGCGTGAGCCGGGATAGCGCTGCTCGAGCATCTGCGCGGACCTGGCAGGCGGCGCGATTCGCGGCCGCTTCGCCGCCTTCCGGCTTCGGGCAGCCGGATCTGGTAGCTTCGCGGCCCGCCGGTTTCCTGGATGCTGCCTTCTCCGACGTTCAGCGAGCCCACGTCGCCGCGCAGCTGCTCGACGTCGATCTGCTGGGCGAAGGTCACCCGGACCATCTGGCCGCCGACGAAATCGACGCCGAGGTTGAGGCCCTTGACGCCCACCAGCACGAGGCTGGCGACGGTGGCGAGGATCGAAAGGACCAGCGCCAGGTTGCGCCAGCGCATGAAGTCGATGTTCGTATTGTCGGGAACGAGCTTGAGCAGCTTCATCGTTGGGGCCTCAGATATGCAGCACGCGAGGCCGCTTGCGCCGCACCCACAGGGCGACGAGCATCCGCGTGAAATTCACGGCCGTGAAGACCGAAGTGACGATGCCGATCATCAGGACGACGGCGAAGCCGCGGATCGGGCCGGAGCCGAAGTACCACATGAGCACCGCGGCGATGACGTTGGTGATGTTGGCGTCGAAGATGGCCGTCGACGCTTCCGAATAGCCATGCTCGATCGCGTCGAGGGTCTTGCGCCCTCGCCGCTGCTCCTCGCGGATGCGCTCGTTGATCAGCACGTTGGCGTCCACCGCGGCGCCGATCGTCAGAACGAAGCCGGCGATGCCGGGCAAGGTCAGCGAAGCGTTGAACACCGCCATGATCCCAAGGATCAGGAGCGCGTTCACGATCAGAGCCAGCGTCGCGTAGACGCCGAAGCGTCCGTAAGTGACGAGCATGAACAGGATGACCGCGCACGGTCGCGATGATGCTGGCGATGATGCCCTTCTCGATCGAATCCTTGCCGAGCTCCGGCCCGATCGTCCGCTCTTCGATGACGTTCAGCTTCACCGGCAGCTTGCCCGAGGCGAGCGACACCGCGAGCTGGTTCGCGGTCTCCACCGTGAAGTTGCCGCTGATCTGCGCCTGACCGCCGAGGATCGGCTCGTTGATGTTCGGCGCGGACAGGACCTTGTCGTCGAGGATGATCGCGAACGGCTTGTTGACGTTCTCCTGCGTGACGCGGCCGAAACGGCGCGCACCCGCGGTGTTGAAGGTGATCGACACGACCGGGCGGCCGTCCTGGTCGAAGCTCTGCTTGGCGTCGACGAGCTGGTCGCCCGAGACCATCACACGGCGCTTGACGGCGATGAGCCGGCGCCGTCCGCCATCAGCAGGACCTGGCTCCCGGCCGGCGCGCGGCCCTGCGCGACCTGGTTCGGGTCGGCCGTCAGGTCGACGAGCTTGAATTCCAGGCGGGCGGTCTGGCCGATCAGGCGCTTCAGCGCTTCGGGATCCTCGACGCCGGGGACCTCGACGAGGATCCGGTCGGTGCCCTGGTTGACGACGGTGACTTCCTTCGTGCCCTGCGGGTCGATACGGCGGCGGACGACGTCGCGAGCGACGGTCATCGCGTCCGCGCAGCGCGCGCTGCGGCGCCGCCCTGCCGTCGGAGTCAGCACGATGCGCGTCGAATCCATGACCTGGACGTCCCAGTCGCGCGTGCCGGTCAGGCCGACCGGCTGGGTCATGCTCGTAGAGCCGCTCGACGGCGCGCATCGACCTGCGCGGGTCGCGGACCATGAAGGCAGACTCGGCCGCCCGGCGGTGGAAACGTCGCCGACCTCGACCCGCGGGCTCGCGGCGAAGCTCGGTCGCAACCTGGTCTTCCATCGCCTGAAGCCGCTGCTTGGCGGCATCGGCCTGATCGGCTTCGAGCAGGAGCTGGCTACCGCCGGCGAGGTCGAGCCCGAGGTTGATCGTCGCGCTCGGCAGCCATGTCGGATATTTGGCCTTGAGGTCGGCCGGCAGCATGCTGGGAATGGCGAACAGGATGCCGATCAGGATGACCAGCGAGATCGACCAGACCTTCCAGCGCGGGAAATCGAGCATTAGTCGTTTGCGGGCTTGGTCGACGCGGTGAGCACCTGGCTCAGCGTGCCCTTGACGACGCGGACGCGAACGCCCTGCGAAATCTCGACTTCGGCCTCATCGTCGGTGACCTTGGTCACGCGTGCCGCGGATTCCGCCGCCGGTGACGACTTCGTCGCCCTTCTTGATCGCGGCGATCGCGGCCTGATGGTCCTTCACCCGCTTCTGCTGCGGGCGGATCATCAGCACGTAGAAGATCACGAAGATCAGGAGCCACGGCGCGATGCCGAAGAGGATTGCCGATCCGCTGTTCGGGTTGGCACCCGCGGCGGCGACGGTCTGCATTAGAATGTCTGTCATGGGCTGAGGGGTTCGTTCCTAAACGGAAGTCCGGGCGACTATCACGGCAGTTCGGAGAGGCGCAAGAATTGCTCCAGTTGATGGTCGGGGCGACTGGATTCGAACCAGCGACCCCCACACCCCCAGTGTGATGCGCTACCAGGCTGCGCTACGCCCCGACCGAGGGCTGGCATCTAGGCACCGCTAACCGATAACACAAGCCGATGGGCCGCAAGACGCAGACGCTAGAAAATCCTCCTTGCTCCGGCGCTTGGCGATTGCGCTGGCGGCGGTCCCGGTCGCCTATCTGCTGGCAGCGCTCGTCGGGTCGCTTGTCCCCGTGAACCGATCATGGACCGAGCCGGAAGACGGCGTGACCATCTATCTCGCCAACAACGGCCTGCACTCGGACATCGTCATGCCGGCAAAGGCGCAGGGGCTCGACTGGACGCCGTTCGTGCCGAAGAAGCGACTTCGCCGCCCCGAGCCCGGATGCCCGATGGGTCGCCTTCGGCTCAGGCGAGGAACGCGTCTACCTGCACACGCCGCGTTGGCAGGACATTACGCCGGGCACGATCTGGTCGGCGCTCACCGGCGGCAAGCGGGTGATGCACGTCGAGTGGGTGTCGAATCCCGCATTACATGGACCGCGCCATTCGCCTGCGCCCGGAGGAATATCGCCGCCTGTGGGCCGCGATCCGAGCGGACTTCGAATTGAAGGACGGACGGCCGCAGCGGATCGATCACCCCGGCTACGGCCGATCCGACGCATTCTACTGGGCGACAGGCAAGTTCAACGGCCTGAAGACCTGCAACACGTGGGCGGCCAGCCGTCTCCGCCTTGCCGGCGTGAAGACGAGTGCCTGGCCGCCCTTCGTGCAGGGGCTAACCTGGCGCTACCGAAAGGTGAGCGCGGATTAGTCCTTCTTGGCTTCGGCGCTCGCCTTGGCGTCGATTTCGGCCTTGGTGATCGCGACGACCAGGCCCTTGTCGTTCTTGCCGAAGCTGGCGACCGGGATCTCGGCCCGCGCCTTGCCGGTGTTCACGATCGCGCCATTGCTGCTCACCGAATCGACCTTGCCGACGAGCGCGCCGCTCTGGTCGTAGACTTCGACGCCGTCCTTCAGATCGGCCTCGGTTGCCGCAGTGACCTGCGTTTCGGTGGTCGTCGTCTGCGTGGTGGTCGCCGCCGGCTCGCCCTCGGGCGTCGTCGTCGGCTGGGTCTCCGTGGTCGTGGTCTGCGTGGTCGTCGCGGGCGTGCCTGACGGCGTAGTCGTCGGCTGGGTCGTGGTCGTCTGCGTGGTCGACGGCGCCGTCGGAGCCATGGTCGGCTCGGTCGTCGTCGTCTGCGTCGTCGTGCTTGCCGGCGGCGTAGTCGTAGTGGTCGTCTGGGCCAGTGCCGGCGACGCGATCGCAAGCGCGGCAGCGGCCGAAAGAAGGTTCAGCTTGAAGGACATGAGGTGGTCTCCCGAGTTGATTTGGGAGCACAACAAGTTGCGGGGGACTCGGCTGCACGCCACTCGGCAGAGCGTTCAGGGTTCCCGATGAGCGACCGCGCTTAAAGCACGTAGCGGCTGAGATCGGCGTTCTTGGCGATACCCGAAAGCTGCTTCTCGACGAACGCGGCATCGACGACCAACGTCTCGCCGCTGCGATCCTCCGCCTCGAAGCTGACGTCCTCGAGCAGCTTCTCCATCACCGTCTGCAGCCGGCGGGCGCCGATGTTCTCGACCGCCTCGTTCACGTCCGCGGCGATGCGGGCGAGCGCCTCGATCCCGTCGTCGGAGAAAGTGACGGTCACGCCCTCGGTGCCGAGCAGGGCCTGGTACTGCTGGGTCAGGCTCGCGCGGGTCTGCGACAGGATGCGGACGAAGTCCTCCTGCGTCAGGGCGCTGAGCTCGACGCGGATCGGCAGGCGGCCCTGAAGTTCCGGCAGCAGGTCGGCCGGCTTGGCCGTGTGGAAGGCGCCGCTCGCGATGAACAGGATATGGTCCGTCTTCAGCGGCCCGTACTTCGTCGCGACGGTCGTGCCCTCGATCAGCGGAAGGAGGTCGCGCTGGACGCCCTCGCGGCTGACCGATCCGCCGCGAACGTCGCTGACGGCGATCTTGTCGATCTCGTCGAGGAAGACGATCCCGTTCGCCTCGGCGTCCGCCAGAGCGACGCGGTTGATGTCGTCGGGGTCGACGCGCTTGTCGGCTTCTTCGTCGGTCAGGCGCTGGAATGCGTCCGGAACCTTGAGCTTGCGGCGCTTGCCGGGCTGCTGGCCGAACGCCTTGCCCATCATGTCGGACAAGTTGATCATGCCGACCTGCCCGCCCATGCCGGGGATGTCGAACGGCATCGACGGCGCTTCCTGCACCTCGATCTCGACCTCGGCGCTGTTCAGGCTGCCGTCCCTGTAGCGCTGGCGGAAGCTCTCGCGGGTCGCGGCGCTGGAGCCCTTGCCGGTCAGCGCGTCGAGCAGCCGCTCCATCGCCGCTTCCTCGGCGCCGTTGCGGACGGCCTCGCGGCGGCGTTCGCGCTCCAGCCGGACCGCTTCCTCGACGAGGTCGCGGGCGATCTGCTCGACGTCGCGGCCGACATAGCCGACCTCGGTGAACTTGGTCGCTTCGACCTTCACGAACGGCGCGTCGGCAAGCTTGGCCAGGCGGCGGCTGATCTCGGTCTTGCCGCAGCCCGTGGGCCCGATCATCAGGATGTTCTTCGGCGTGACCTCGTCACGGAGCTCGGGCGAGAGCTGCTGCCGCCGCCAGCGGTTGCGCAGCGCCACGGCGACCGCCTTCTTCGCGTCGTTCTGGCCGACGATATGCTCGTTGAGCGCGGCGACGATCGCCTTCGGAGTGAGCTTGTCCTTCAGCAATTCAGGTGTCCCGCCGCTCTGGGGAATGGAGGTTTGGTAATTCATCCTCCGCTAGATTGGGCGCGCTCCGGACCACTTCAAGCGGTGCAGCGGAAGCTGCCGAAGAAGTCGCGATGCGACCGGACGATCCGGTCGATGGTCGCCGGGACGGGCGTCGTGTCCCACACGTCCCGCTCGAACGTCCCGCCGAGCAGGATGCCGTCGAGCCGAGGGAACATGTACCCCCAGCTGCCGGCCGCGGCGTAAAGCACCTCCGGCTGCGGCTGCAGCACGGCGAGCTGGCCGCGAACGGGATGAAGTTCCGCGTCGCCGAACAGGTCGCGGCGCGCCGATGCCGGTGCAGTTGAACACCAGTTTTTCCGGCAAGGCCGCCGAGGTCGGCCGGAGTGGCGAACCTGCGAAGCAGGATCCTGCCTCCCGCGCCGAGCACGTCGGCGGTCAGCTGGCGCAGGAAGCGCGGCGTTTCGACATACATGGTGCGGTAGCGGACCACATTCTCCAGATCGAACGGATGGTCGCCCCGCGACAGCACCCGCCAGTCGGGCATGAAGCTCTCGTAGGCGGTCGGCTCGGTCCGCCGGCTCTCCTCGTAGGTCGGAAGCCAGCGAACGCCGTACTTGTCGCCGGCCATGAGCTGGAAGCGGCTCCAGCTGTAGGCCATCGCCGCCGCGAACTGCGCCCGCCATTCCGGGGTGACGGCGTCCTCGCTGAAATGGCCGAACGGCGAAATCTGGCCGCCCGCCACGTTTGAAGTCGTGTCGGGGGACAGGGCCGCGGTGTAGATCGTGACCGGAAAGCCTGCCTCCTGAACGAGCCGCGCCGTCGTCAGGCCCATGACTCCGGCGCCGATGACGGCGACGGGACCGCTGTGCCCGGGCAGGCCGAGGTTCGTCGCCAGCCGGGAGCTTCCCCAGCTCAGAGTGATTCCGGCGCCGCCATGGCCGTAATTGTGGACGACCGTCTTGTCCCCGAACGGATCGCGCCGGACGACGAAGCCCGATGCGCGGTAGGGGCGAAGTCCGGCGACCGTACGGATGATCCGGCTCGGGTCGACGTTGACCGGCGGAAGCGCGCTGCAAGCCAGATCGCGACGAGTACCGGTGGTCGCACAGCCGGAGAGCAAGGCCGCAGACCCTGCTGCGACAAATCCGCGACGATCGAAGAACATAAGCGCGACGCTAGCCGCGCTTTGCGTCAGGCTTCAATCGTCTCGATCGTCAGCTGGTCGTTGGTGAACACGCAAACCTCGGACGCGATCTTCATCGCGCGGCGGGCGAGCGTCTCCGGATCCTGCTCATAGTCCGACAGAGCCCGGGCGGCGGCGAGCGCATAATTGCCGCCCGACCCGATCGCCGCGATCCCGCCTTCCGGTTCCAGCACGTCGCCATTGCCGGTGAGGATCAGCAGCGAGTCCTTGTCGGCGACGATCATCATCGCTTCGAGGTTGCGAAGATATTTGTCCGTCCGCCAATCCTTCGCGAGCTCGACCGCCGAGCGCATCAGCTGGCCGTTGTATTGCTCGAGCTTCTTTTCCAGCCGCTCGAACAAGGTGAAGGCGTCGGCGGTCGCGCCGGCGAAGCCGCCGATGACCTTGCCGCCCTCGCCGATGCGGCGGACCTTCTTCGCGTTCGGCTTGATCACCGTATTGCCGAGGCTGACCTGGCCGTCGCCGGCGATGACCGTGCGCCCGTCCTTCTTCACGCCGAGGATTGTGGTTCCGTGATATTTTTCCATGGGCACGATGTGGGGTGTGGCCGGTGAGCGATCAACGCGTTGACGATCACGGCCTGAGAGAGCAGATGTTGCGCCGCGGGGGAATTGTGCCAATGAGAAGACGACCATTTGCTGCTGGCCGTGGCCGCCGTTAGCGCGATCGCTAGTCCCGCGTTGGCCGACGATGCCGCCGACATTCGATCGGCTGCGACTGCGTGGAACGCTGCGATCCGGACAAAGGACGTGACGGCGATCGAGCGATCGATGGACAAGGATTTCATGCTGACCGGCGGCCCCGCCGGGAGCATGGCGGTGCCCCGTGCAGCGTGGCTCGCCAATCTCCATCGCATGACCCTCAAGCATTATGAGGTCGAGGTGACTGGCATAGAGCTGAGCGGCGACCATGCGGTCGCGACGGTCAAGGGAGAGATAGACCGTCGAGTTCAACGGCAAGGAGATCGACGAGCCATTCCTGGTGCGCGACATCTGGGCTTGGCGCCCCACGGGCTGGCAGGTGATCCGGCGGTTCGTCGTCGACGAACCGCCGGCAGCACCCCCCGCTACTTCTCAGCGCCCTTGACCTTCCCCCAGGTGCGCGCGGCGGTGTAGCCGAGGTAGCCGGTGCCGAAGAGCGCGTAGAGCTCCTCCGGAATGCCGCGCAGGTATGCGGTCATGCCTTCGCCGATGCCCTTGGCCATGCCCGGGTCAGCGGCCGCGATCAGGCCCATGGGGATCGCCCAGAGGATGAGCGCGTACATCGCGTAGAGAAAGCTCGGCCGGGCGCGGCTGGTCCAGGGGTCGGTGGACTGCGCCTCGGCGACGATCGCCTGCATCTGCGCGGTGATGGTCGCCATCTCCTGGTCGCCCTGCAGCTTCAGCAGCTCGAGCTTGGCCCGGTCCCGCGCCTGCGGGTCGGGGATGATCTTGTCGAGCAGCTTCGAAACCGGCCCGACGATAGCCTCAAGAATGCACATTTCATTCTCCAACTTCAGCGAAAGTTGACAACTGACGGTGCCGTCAGGTTCGTCGTCTCTAGCCGATTGTGCCGATACGGTTCGCGAGCCAGCCGTAGAGGAACGCCTCATTGGCCGGGCGCCGCTCGGCGAGGCGGAGGTAGCGTTCGCCCTGCAGCGCTTCGAGCGCACGCATCAGAACGGTCTCGCCCGCCTTCTTCCCGCGCGTCGCGAGGTAGGCGTCGAGCGCGTGAAGGGTCAGCGGACCGACGCGGCCGTCCGGCGTCAGATCGGCATAGTCCTTCGCATTGCGGTTGAGCGCAGTCAGCGCGCGCTGGAGGAAGGTCGTCGCGACCGCGGGGCCCATGTTGACGCCCGTATCGAACAGCTCCGCCGCGATCCGCTCCGATCGCTTCGCGACCTGGTCGAAGCGCGGCCGCAGCCAGTAGAGCCGCCGATAGATCGCCGCCGCCTCATGCCGCGGCAGGCTCCGCATCGCGCCGGCATATCCATGCGCCCGCGCGACGGCCTCCGTGATGCCGAAGCAGGTCGGCCCGCCCTTGTCGGCGGGATGGTTCACATAACCGCCCTCGCGCTCGATCAATTCGTCGATCAACGCGTCGACGTTGAAATTTCCATCTTCCAAAACTCACTCCATCGAAATCACTAACCGAGTCGGAGCGTGCTAACCTTTTTGGTTAGGTTGTAGGAAAGTGTGTAACCAAGTTGAGATTGGGACGCTAGCCCGCTACAGTTCGTGCGAATGATCGCATCGCTGCCTCGCGCTTCGTTTCGCCGCCGCCCTCCTGCTCTCCACTCCCGCCGCCGCCGAGCTTTCGAAGCCCGAGCAGGCGATGATCCAGACCGTCGATGCCGAGCAGGAGCGGACCGTCTCCATGCTCGAAACCTGGGTGAACCAGAACAGCGGGAGCCTGAACTCGCCGGGCGTCGAGGCGGTCGGGCGGATGCTTCGCGGCGAGCTCGAGCAGCTCGGCTTCAAGGTCGAGTGGATCGACATGAAGGCGGCCGGGCGCGCGGGGCACATCGTCGCGCGGCACAAGGGCAATGGCCGCGGCAAGCGCATGCTGCTGATCGGCCATCTCGATACGGTGTTCGAGCCGGACTCCAGCTTCCAGAAGTGGGAGCGCAAGGACGATCGCGGGATCGGTCCCGGGTCGGGCGACGACAAGGGCGGCATGGCGGTGATGATCGCCGCGCTGCGCGCGATGAAGGCGGCGGGCACGCTCAAGGCGGCCGACATCACCGTCGTGCTGACCGGCGACGAAGAGGATGCCGGCGATCCGATCGAGGTGACGCGCGGTCCGCTGATCGCGGCGGGAAAATGGGCCGACGTCGGCGCTCGACTTCGAAGGGCTGTCGCAGAAGGACGGCCGCGACATGGGCGCGATCGCGCGGCGCAGCTCCGACAGCTGGACGGTGATCGTCAGCGGCCGCACCGGCCATTCGAGCGGCGTGATGAACCCGAATTACGGCGCGAACTACGAGCTTGCGCGGATCATCGACGCCTTCCGGCGCGAGCTTGGCGAGGACAAGCTGACCTACAATGTCGGGATGATCGGCGGCGGCGCGACGGCCGAGATGGACCAGGGCCGGATCCGCCTCAACGCGACCGGCAAGACCAACATCATCGCCGCTACCGCAGTCGCTCGCGGCGACCTGCGCGCCATTGTCGCAGGAGCAGATCGACCGGGTGCAAGGCGAAGATGCGCGAGATCGTCGTCCAAGTCGCTGCCCGGCACGACGGCGCAGATCAGCTTCGACCGCGGCGGCTATCCGCCGATGTCGCCGACCGAAGGCAATCGCGCGCTGCTCGCCCGCCTCAACCGCGGTGAACGCGGACATGGGCCTGCCGGAAATGGGCGAGATCGACCCGATGGAGCGCGGCGCCGGCGACATCAGCTTCGTCGCCGCGGACGTCGACGGCCTGGTCGGACTCGGCCCGGCGGGCGCGGGCAGCCACGCGCCCGGCGAATATGTCGACATCCCGTCGATCGCCCGGCAGGCGAAGCGCGCCGCCATCCTGATGAGCAGGCTGGCGAAGGAGCGGCGGTAACCGTCCAATTCCTTAACCGCGGCCGGGTATGACGGCCGCCGCATGTTTCACCGGCCGATCATCGCAAGCGCCAGCACGCAGTCGGTCTCGCTTGCCGAGCTGGTGGGCGCGTTCAGCTATGCGCTCGACATTACCGAGGGGCAGCCCGCCGGGCATTGCGTGCGGGCGTGCTGGATCGGCTCGCACATCGGCCGCGCGATCGGGCTGTCCGCAGCCGAACTGCACGACCTCTATTATACGCTGCTGCTGAAAGACCTCGGCTGCAGCAGCAATGCCGCGCGGATCTGCGAATTGTACGACGCCGACGACCGCGCCTTCAAACAGGGTCACAAGACGGTCGGGACCAGCCTCGCGGCGACGCTTCATTTCGTCTTCGCCAAGACGGCGCGCGGGCGGAGCTTCGGCCAGCGCGCGTCCGCGATCGGGAACATCTTGAAGAACGGCGTCGCAATCGCCGACGAGATGATCCTGTCGCGCTGCACGCGCGGCGCGGACATCGCCCGCCTGCTGCGCTTTTCGGACGCGGTCTGCGACGGCATCTACCGACTGGACGAGCATTGGGACGGTTCGGGCCGTCCGGGCCGCCTGACCGGAGACAAGATCCCGCTCTTCTCCCGCATCGCCTTGCTCGCCCAGATCGCCGACGTGTTTCATTCGCATGCGGGCCGGGAAGCCGCGTTGGGGGAAGTCCGTCGCCGGTCGGGGACGTGGCTCGATCCCGAGCTGGTGCAGGCCTTCGAGGGTATCGCGAAGAGCGAGGCCATGTGGGCGGGTCTGGTGTCGCCGTTCCTGGATTCGCGGCTGGTAGCGATGGCCCCGCCGGAAACCGCCGGCGTCGGTCGACGACGACTATCTCGACGCGATCGCCAAGGCGTTCGGCGAGGTCATCGACGCCAAGAGCCCGTACACTGCCGGACATTCCTCGCGCGTGGCCGAGCTCGCGTCCGCGATTGCCGACCGGATGGGCGTTCCGGCGAGCCGCCGCCGCTGGCTGTATCGCGCCGCCTTGCTCCACGACATCGGCAAGCTCGGCGTGTCCAACACGATCCTCGACAAGCCCGGGCAAGCTCGACGAGGCGGAATGGGAAGTGATGCGGACGCATGCCTCGCACACGCAGGAAATCCTCGGCCGGGTGGGCGTGCTGGCCGACCTCGCGCCGGTCGCCGCGGCGCATCACGAGCGGCTCGACGGCAAGGGCTATCCGCTCGGGCTGGAAGAATATCAGATCACGCGCGAGACGCGGATCATCACCGTCTGCGACTTCTACGACGCTTTGACCGCCGACCGGCCCTATCGCGGCGCGATGCCGGTCGAGGACGCGCTCGCCATCATCGAGGAGCAGGTCGGCCGCGCGATCGACGGGGACTGCTTCGAGGCGCTTCGGAACGTCGTTCGCAGCTAAAGGCTCAGCCGGTCGGCCGGCCGATCGCTTCCAGCCTTCTTCTGACTTGCCGGTACGACGGCGATATGACGAGCAGCAGATTGTGGTGCAGGCGCGTCATTACGGAGAACGCTACGGACATGGGACCCTCCTCCCGTCCAATCGTTTCACCAAGGCAACGAGTGAATCACTGAAGGGCCCTGGCGTCAAGGCGTCATCCCAAACGCCTCGGTTGATCAGGCGGCCGCCCGGACTGCCGGATGAGCGTGATCTTCGCCTGCCAGGCCGCCTCGAACAAATCGGTGCAGCGATCCCACGAATAGTTGCGGGCTTCGGCGATGGCGGCGGCGCGATCGCCCGAAAGGGCCAGGCGGACGGCGGCCGCCGAGATCCTCGTCGAGCGCGCCGATGCGCTTGTGGCCGCCGTGCACGCCGCGGCCGTCCCTGCCGATGATGTCCAGCGGGCCGGGAACCGGGAAACCGGCGACGGGCACGCCGCAGGCGAGCGCTTCGATGTTGACGAGGCCGAACGTGTCGGTGCGGCTGGGGAAGACGAAAACGTCGGCTGCGGCATAGCAGGACGCCAGTTCCGCGCCGTGCTTTGCGCCCATGAACGAGACGTTCGGGTAGCGGCGTGCCAGCTTTTCGAGCGCAGGGCCGTCGCCGACGACGACCTTGCTGCCCGGCACATGGCAATCGAGGAACGCCTCGATGTTCTTTTCCACGGCGACGCGGCCGACGTTCAGGAGGAGCGGCCGGGGCAGGCGAAAGAGATCGGGATGCGGCGCGACGTTGGCGCTGAACTGCTCAAGCTCGACGCCGCGCGGCCAGTGATGCGTGTGCTCCAGCCCGTGCGCCTGCAGCTCCGCGGCAAGGCTCGGCGTGGCGGTAAAGGTGCGCTCGGCCGCACCGTGAAAGCGGCGCATGACCTTCCAGATCCACTCGGCGGGAATGCCGGTGCGGATCGAGACGTAATCGGGAAAGCGCGTGTGGAACGCGGTCGTGAACGGATGTCCGCGCTTCAGGCACC
The DNA here is from genome assembly GCA_963807815.1 of uncultured Alphaproteobacteria bacterium. Classification (GTDB taxonomy): domain Bacteria; phylum Pseudomonadota; class Alphaproteobacteria; order Sphingomonadales; family Sphingomonadaceae; genus Sphingomicrobium. Next base: position 93,595 of record CAWECW010000008.1, read on the forward strand.
AGCTGCGCGTCGCCCATCCGATGGGGCCTTCGGTGGAGATGTGGACGCGGTCCGGCTGGACGCGATCGAGCAAAGAGGCGACGCAGCCGCCCGATCCGATCGCGAGGCGGATCTCGGGATAGGTCGGGCACGGGATCGTCCGGAACATGCCCGGCTCGACCACCAGCACGTCGTGTCCCCGCCGCCGCAACCGGTCGATCGTGGTCGAGAGGGAACGGACGACGCCATTCACCTGGGGATGCCAGGCATCCGTCGCGATGGCGATCTTCACGCGGCTATCGTCTCTCTGCGCAGGTTCGGCCTTGGCCGCGGCTTCGCTTCTTTTGCGTTCGGCCCAGTCGATGATTTCCATCCGGCCGTCGGCATGCTCGACGAGAGCGGTGCAGCTCTCCACCCAGTCGCCGTCGTTGTAGTAGGTGACCTCGCCGATCTGCCGCACTTCGGCGGTGTGGATGTGGCCGCAGACCACGCCGTCGGCGCCGCGCTCGAAGGCGGCGCGGGCGACGACTTCCTCGAAGCTCGAGATGAACTGGACGGCGTTCTTGACCTTCTTCTTGAGGACCGCCGCAAGCGACCAATAGGGCTTGCCCAGCAGGCGCCGCACGCGGTTCAGGACCGCGTTGATCTTGAGCAGCAAGGTGTATGCGCTGTCCCCGAGGAAGGCGAGCCAGCGGGCGTACATCACGACGCCGTCGAACTCGTCGCCGTGAAGGATCAGCAAGGTGCGGCCGTCGGCGGTCACGTGCAGCGCCTCGGGCAAAATCTCGACGCCGCCGAAGTGCAGGCCGACATAGTCGCGGAAAAGCTCGTCGTGGTTGCCGGGAACGTAGACGATGCGCGTCCCGTGCTTGGCCATCTTGAGCACGCAGCGGACGATGTCGTTGTGCCGCGGCGGCCAGTACCAGCCCTTGCGCAGCTGCCATCCGTCGATGATGTCGCCGACGAGATACAGCGTCTCGCACTCGATCCCTTTCAGGAAGTCGAGCAGCAGCTCCGAATTGCAGCCGGGCGTGCCGAGATGCGTGTCGGAAATCCACACGGTCCGGAACGACAGCCGGGGACGATGCGGTTCGAAGTGAATCGGTTCTTCGATCCACGGCGGCATTGGACGCGAGTCCAGGATATTTGCCAGTCCGCCTTTAGGATCGGCGAACAGGCCCTTCGGCAACATAGTGGACACGGCACCCTCCCCGTCTCCGGTTTGGCGCCGTTTTACGGAAGGGCCGTGTCAGCGCGATTGCGCGATTGCGACAGACTTGTTGCAGAAAAGACTGGATCGCCAGCTACTTGTACATGCCCTCGCGCATGTTGAAGCCGTGCTCGACCCAGACCTTCAGCGCGCACAGCATCTGCGACCAGCCCTGGCAATTGCCGTAGCTCGCCTCGAGCCCGGCCTGGGTTTCGCGCCAGCCTTCCTCGCGAATCTCGACGAGGGTGCGCGTGTCGTCGTCGAGCGGCGTGAAGGTCATGGTGACGGTGGTCTGATACTTCGCTTCGCGGACCTTGCCGTCGGAATCCGACAGGTTTGGAGGCTCGCCTTCGTTCGCTTCCCATTTGAGGACGATCTTCTCGTCCGGCACGACCTCGATCACGTCGACCGGAAATGCGCCCGGGAAATCGCGGAAGTCCCAGGTGACGGTCGCGCCGGTCTCAAGCCGGCCCTGCGCTCCGCCGGTGGTGAAATAGTTCGACAGCTTCTGCGGGTCCGCGACGGCTTCGAACACCTCGTGCACCGGCCGCGCGATGCGCGCGGCGACCCTGAATTTGAGATCCATTTTCCGACTCCTGCCTCTTGATCGCGGCGCCTATATGTTATAGTTTTATAACATGTCAAATCCCGGAAATTACGATCGCGTGTTCAAGGCGCTGGGCCATCAGGTCCGGAGGCAAATGCTCGACGATTTGCGCGACCAGCCGCTGACGACCGGAACGCTCGTCGCGCATTTCCCGGAGCTCGACCGTTGCACGGTCATGCAGCATCTGAAGGTTCTGGAGGATGCAGAGCTGGTCATTCCCGTGCGCAAGGGACGCGAGAGGTGGAATCACCTGAACGTGGCTCCGATCCAGGAAATTCACGAGCGCTGGATCGGCCCGCACGCGGCGCACGCCACGGCGCGCCTGACGAAGCTCAAGCGAGAGCTGGAGCGGAACCCCTAGAAGGGGCTGGACAGGCGCTCTTCGAAACGGCGGCGAAGCACTTGCGCATCGTAGCGCGGCAGACCCTCCTCGCCCGAGCCCTTGCGGCTGCAGTGGCGCGCGAATTGCTCGACGAGGTCCACGAGTTCGTTGAGACGGCGGCCGCGGTCCCGGTCATCGGGCGGGAGGTCGTCAAGCTCCCGGTCGATCAGCTCGGGCAGCCGCCGATCGATCAGCACGCACAGGTCGTGGGCGTCCGGGTCAAGGTCCGCTTTGCCCAAGGTTAGTCGCGAACGCTCGAAGGAGCGCTGCAGGACGGAGATCCTGTCCGCGTGAGCGGGCGCATGGGCCGCAAGACGGCGCCAACTGTTGTGGACGGGCTCCCGCCCTTCTGAGCGCGGTGCCGCAGGTTTGCGCGTGAAGAGGCGCTCAACGCCGACGATCACCAGGAAGCAGGGGATCCAGAACGCGAGCGTGGCAAAGGCGGTTACGAGGACCTGGACGAAACCATTGTCCGTGACAGCACCGCCGACGACGATCGCGGTGATGGCGGACAGCCCAAACGCCATGGCCAGCCGCGAGGCGATCCGCATACCGCGACGGAAGATCGCGTTTAAGCGATCCTCGAAGGGCAGATAGCCGCCGAAATCATTCCCGCTCATGTCCGAGCCAAAGATGGTGAACCGGCAGGCCGGATCAAGATGTTCAGGGCAGGACCGCCGCGACCTGCTGTTGCCCATCGCCGAAGTAGCGGGCGAGCAAGGCCGGATCGCGATTGTACGGGTCGGGGCGGAACTTCGCTCCGTTCGGACCGCCTTCGGCCGTCAGATAGGTGACGTAGACCGGCACCGGATTGGGCAGGTCGACATTCTCCTCGACCTTCGGATCCTGGCCCTTGCGGCACATGGCCGAACAGCCATTTGGCGAAGCGGTCGGCATCCTCCAGCCGGATGCAGCCGTTGCTGATCCAGCGGTCGTCCGTCTTGAATGCGCCTTGGACGCGTCCGGCACGTCGTGGAGGTAGATGCCGAAGTCGTTGGGCATCATGAACTTCATGTCGCCCATCGAATTCCACGGGCCGGGCCCACGGCGCAGGCGCACGTTCGCCTTGCCGGCCGCCACTGCCGCCCAGTCGACCGTCGCCGGATCGATCTGCGTCGCGTCGTCGGTCCAGTCGGACAGCACCTGATAGTCACGCTCCGTCGAGGTAGGTCAGCCCTTCCGTCAGCACGTGCGGCGCCACGTTCTTCTGCGCGAAGTCGGGCGGCGTGTTCCAATAGGGATTGACGCTGACGAAGCGGAGCAGCGCCGCCATCATCGGCGTCTCGGTCGCCTTCTCCCCGACGATCACGCGCATGCTGTCGACCGGGCGGCCATCCTCGAACATCCACAGCCGGGCTGCGCCCGCATCGACGAGAACGTAGCGGCCGCTTTCGGTCGTGCGCGGAAGGCGCCGGGCGCGCTCGAGATTGAGCATCAGCACATTTTCGTAATGCTTGAAGCCGCGGTTGAGCGCGGCGAGCGTGCCGGCCCCGGCGACGCCGTCGGCCTTCATGCCGTGGGTCGCCTGGAATTCCTTGACCGCAGCCGCGGTGGCGGCGTCGAACTTCGTGCCTTCCGCCAGGCCGAGCCGCTGGCGAAGCAGAGCGACGCGGTCGCCGGTCGTGTTGAGCTTCAGCACCGGTCCGGCCGGGACCTGCACCTGCGGCAGGTCGCCCCAGCGCATCTGGTACTGGACCAGCCCGCGCCGGAGATCGGTGTAGAGCGGGTGCACCGGGGCGAACATGTCGACCGGCGCGGCGTTGAAATCGCTGAAGCCCTGCTGTTCGAGCTGGGCGTCGCGCTGCTCCATCGACGGCGCGATCTCGCGGTCGATGTAGACCATGTCGAGGCCCTGCTCGACGCTCGGCGGAACGTCGATCGGCTCGATCGGCTGCTGGCTCGCGGCCAGGGCCGACGCAGGCAGGCTTAGTCCCGCAAGGACCAGGATAATTCGGCGCATTATGACCCCTTCACACCCGCGGATCTTCTAGCACCTCAATATGAATGGCTCCAGAATCGTGCAGCCGAGCCGTTGGTGCGGCGCGACAGACTCCCTTCCGGAGGGCGTTTTGCAACTGGGAAAGGGGCTCCGGCGCCCTGAGGCGCCGGAGCTGAGCGAGGTTAACCGATGCCGGTGTCGGTCTGGCCGATGGATCCGGCGGTGGCGCTTTGGGGCTGCTGCGAGCCGCTTTGACCCTGCTGGCCGCGCCGAAGAAGGCGCTGCCGCCGGACTGACTGCTCGACTGTCCACCTTCCTTCTGCAGGCACCGGGCGAGGAGTTGCTTGCCCTGCTCCGCCAGCTGGCGCTGCTGGTCGCCGGCCTGCTGGAAGAATTGGCGAAGCTCATCCTGCTCGGAATCCTCGGCATAGATGTCGCAATTCTCCGCACCCTGCAGCGCATGATAGACGATGGAGATCACGTCATAGGTCTCGTCGCGGGTGCCGGTCGCGTCGCTCGATTGTCCTTGGTCCATACTCTCTCTCCTGGGTGCTGGTGTGACTGGCTGCGCGATTCGCAGCACCCCCTCAACGCCGCTCGGGCAAAGAGTTCCTACGGCCGTGAGACGGGCGGCCCCGTTTGAAGGCCAGCACGTAGGACGCCCGCAACGCGCCGGGCTGCAGCGCGTTAATCTCCGAAATGAAAGGAGAAATCGGCGATGAGCGACAGAGATCGAAGCGAGACGACCATCACTTTCCCAGACACGGACGGCGAAGGAACGGACGGACGCGGCACACCCGGCATCATCGAGGAGAAGAACCGCGAAGCCGAAGCGGCCGAAGCGGATGCCTCGGCATTCGACCTCGACGGCGACGACAGCGACGGCCAGGGCTCGACGGGCATGCTCGCCGAGCAGATCCGCGAGGAACGCGCCGCGCGAAACAGGAACGGACGCGCATCAGGATCCGGAACGGCCAAGACAGCGACGGCGCCGGCAGCGGCGGCATTCTCGACGATCAGCAGGAGACGGATCGATGACCGATCACAAGAAGAAGGGCGACTTCGACAAGAGCCGCAAGCACGACGTGGGCGGCAACAAGAAGGCTCATGAAAAAGGTCCGAGCGCCAGCCGCACCGGACACAAGCAGAACGCGGGTCACGGCGGACACCCCTGACGTTACGGAAACCGCTGTTGCCTTTGCGCCACTTGTAATGGCGTTGATTCGGCGGGATTAATCCTCTCCTGGGCGGCCCTGTTTCGGCCGCGGGGAGAGGATTTTTCATGACGACTTGCCAATTCATCGGCCGCACCTTGCTGGCCGCCACCGCGCTTTCCGCAACCTCGATCGCCACGCCCGCAGCGGCGCAGCGCGTCGACAATATCGTCGCCTTCGGCGACAGCTATGCCGACGACGGCAACCTCTTCGAGATCATCGGCTTCAATCCGGCACCGCAGGTCTATCCGACGGGGCGTTTCTCCGGCGGCACCAACTATATCGACACGTTGTCGGATCTGCTCGGTGTCCCGGTAGAGAATTTCGCCATCGGCGGAGCGCTGACCAACAATACCAACACCAATGGCGCGGGCATTCCCGGCTTCATCACCGAGTGGAACGCATATCTGGGTGGTGGCGGCGGACCGTTCCCGACGGTCGACGGCACGTTCGACGAAGACGACCTGGTGGCGATCTCGGTCGGCGGCAATGACGCCCGCACCTACCAGACCGGCAACGTCGGGCTCGGCATTGCCCCCGGCACGCTTGCGGGCGCTCCGGCGGCTGCGACCGTCTCGGCCGGATTTGCCGCGGCCGGCATCGATGCACTGGTCGATGCAGGCGCGCAGAACATCAGCTTCCTCGCCGGCAATACGGCGATCCTGCCCGAAGTGGCGCTGCTTCCCGATCCGGCAGGTGCGGCCGCAATCCGCAACGCCTTCTCGACGACCTTCAACACGGCGATCCAGGCGAACCTCGCCGGGCATGCCGCCGACGGGGTGATGGTCCACTATCTCGACCTGACGACGATCGGCGAGAACATCGCGGCGGACCCGGCAGCCTATGGCTTCACCAGCACCGGCGCGTGCGCACCCGCGCCGCAGTGCGTGACGGACAGCGGTTACGGGAACTCGTTCCTGTTCTACGTGGACCAGCTCCACCTGACGTCGGCCGGCTTCCGCGTCGTCGGGCAATATGTCGCCGCTCAGCTTCAGGCTCCGCTGACCATGAAGGCGCCGAGCGAGCTCGGCCTCGACACGGCACGGAACTTCGGCCGGACCCTGTCCAGCCGCGTCGACCTCTCGGCTCCGCGCGACGGGGACCTGGCCGAAGGCATGAAGTTCTTCCTCGTCGGCGACACCTTCTCGCACGACGTGAAGGCCTGACTCGCAGAGCGACCAGTTCGACATCGACGGCGTCGGCGCGACGGCCGGGCGTCTCCTACGGCTTCGGCAACGGCACCGATCGGCATCGCCGGCAATTATTCGAAGCCGCGCGCCAAGTTCATCGGCGACGTGTCGCGCACCGAGGGCAAGACCTGGCAGGTCGGCGGCTTCGCGGGCTACGCGATCGCCGGCGCCTTCGCCCAGGGCTATCTCGGCTATGGCTGGGACGATCTCGACATCGAGCGCGAAGGCGTGGTCGAGGGCATGCGGGCGAGCACGGACGGCAGCCATTGGCTGGCCGGAGCCAAGGCCGGATATTTGTTTCCGGTCGGGACTGATGCGCGCCGGACCGGTGGTTGCGCTCGACTATGCCAAGGCAAAGGTCGACGGCTACACGGAGACTGGCGACCCGGCGCTGACGCTCAACGTCAGCTCGGTCGAAGCCAAGTCGTTCACCGGCGGAATCGGCGCCGAGCTTCGCGGCGACTTCGACACCGGCGGCGTGTCCGTCCGGCCCTATCTGTCCGCCATGGTCGAGAAGGAGCTGTCCGGCGACGCGCAGACGATCCGCTTCGCGCAGACGACCGCGCCGGGCATCGTCAACAGCTGGTCGCTCGGCGATCGCTCCAAGAGCGCCTACGGGCGCATCTCCGGCGGCGGCAGCGCGGAGATCCTGAACGGCGTCGCGATGAACGCCGTTCTGTCGACCACCGTCGGCCGCGACGACGGCAATGACGTGTCGGCGCAGGTCGGGCTGAACGTCGGCTTCTAGGGCGCTCCCGCCGGGCGTTTGACTCGGCGGGCAAACAGGCATTTCCTCCTCTTCGGCCCCGGCTTGTCCGGGCCGCTGAGGGGGAAAGACCATGCAAGAAGCCGTGCAAGCGCGCACTCCCGCGCATGTCTGGATCGTCGGCATATTGGCGACTTTGTGGAACGCGTTCGGCGCGTTCGACTACATCATGACCCAGACCGCCAACGAGGCATATCTGTCGCAATTTTCAGCCGAGGAACGCGCCTTCTTCGACAGCTTTCCGGGATGGATGGAAGCCTTCTGGGCGCTCGGCGTCTGGGGCGCGCTGATCGGATCCCTGCTCCTGCTGATCCGCAGCCGCTACGCCGTTCATGCCTTCGGCCTGTCCCTCGTCGGGATCGTCGTCGGCATGGGCTATCAGTATCTTGGCGATGGAGGCTCCGGAGAGCCTGACCACCGGCGCCATGGCGGTCATGCCGTGGGTCATCCTGGCCGTCGGCATCGCGTTGTTCGTCTATGCGCGGAACCAGGCCGCCAAGGGCGTGCTCCGCTGATCGTCACGCTTGAGCGGCGTCAGCTGCGCCGCTCAAGCTCTCCTTCGGATGCGGCCGCGACTTGCGACGGTCCGAACATTTGCGGCATCGCCTGCGCGTCGAACCCGTAGGGATCGGGGCGGAATACGACGCCGTAATTCGGGCTGGACTCGACCGTCAGATAGGTCAGGTAGACCGGGATCGGCCGCGGCAGATCGATGCGCTGCTCCGGCGCGTCGCGGAATTCGGCACGTAGCCGAAGACCCACCGTGCGAAGCGCTGGTAATCCTCCAGCCGGACGCAGCCGTTGCTGATCCAGCGATCGCCCGCGAACTTCTCCTTGAGCGGCGTGTCGTGGAGGTAGATGCCGTAATCGTTGGGCATCTCGAACTTCATCTTGCCCATCGAATTCCACGGGCCGGGCTGCTGGCGCACCAGCATCGACGGTTCCTTCTTGCCCGAAGCGACCGCCTTCCAGTTGATCGTCTTGGGATCGACCAGCTGGGCGATTGGGACCCCAGTCCGACAGCACTTCGTAATGGAAGTTCTTCAGGTAGGAGATGCCCTCCTTGCCGATGCGCTTCGCGGTCAGGCTGCGAACCAGCTCCGGCGGGACGTGCCAATAGGGGTTGGCCTTCGCATTGCGCATGATGACCGCGATCATCGGCGTCTTGGTCTCGGGCGATCCGACGATGACCCTCATCCCGTCGGCGATACGGTCGCGGTCGAACAGATAGGCTTCGGCGGCGCCGGAATCGACGACCACGTAGCGGTCGAACTGGCGGGTCTGCGGCAGGCGCCAGGCCCGCTCGACGTTGATGGCGATCCGGCGCAGATAATATTGCGAGCCGCGGTTCAGCGACGCGATCGTCGCCCTGCCCGCGATGCCGTCGGCCGGACCGATGCCGTGGACGGTCTGATAGGTCGCGACGGCCTGGAACAAAGTGCGTGTCGTACCCGCCGCTGGCCGGAAGGCCGAGGCGTTGGCGAAGCAGTTCCACCCGCTTGCCGGTCGAGCCGCGCTTCAGCACGGCGCCGGCCGGAACCTTGACCTGCGGCAGGCGGCCATAGGTCGCCTGATAGCGCTGCAGGCCCTGGCCGAGCTGGGCGAACAGCACGTTCGGCGCCTGTCGCTTTCCGCCCGAGAAATCGAAGCTGAAGATGCGCGCGAGCCAGTTCTCCGGCCGCTGCCGCCGCCTCGCGACATTGCTCATCTGCGGATCGACGTAGACGAAGTCGATCCCCTGCTTGATGGCGCGCGGAACCGCGATCGGCTCATCGCCGCGCCGCTGGGCCAAGGCCGGCGTGGTGGCGACCATGGCGAGCGCGCCGACAATCAAACTCAATCTTTTGTGCATGAATTTCCCAGCCGCCTGTGCGGTCCACCCCGTTGAAGCTTTCAGATCAAACTCCCTGCAGTGAATTGGGTTTCGCCCGCCTGAACAGCAAGCGTAACGCATTGAAAGAGAAACGCTATCGCCGCCCGCCGAACCGCGTCCGCTGCTGCTTGCCGAAACCGGCCTTTGCGGGTGCCCGGCTTGCCCTCGCTCGAATTGCCGGTCGGCCGCGGCGCGACGCGCTGGTCGTGGGGGATGCCGAGGTCGTCTTCCTCCAGCCGGCGGATCTCGTCGCGGAGGCGGCCGGCTTCTTCGAACTCGAGGTCGGCGGCGGCCTTGCGCATGCGCTGCTCGAGGTCGGCGATGTAGGCCTTGAGGTTGTGACCGACGAGATGCGGGCGTTCCTCATCGCCGGTGTCGACCAGCACGCCGTCGCGCATCGTCACGTCGCTCATGATGTCGTTGATCTGGCTCTTGATCGACGCCGGCGTGATGCCGTGTTCGAGGTTGTACGCAACCTGCTTCTCACGCCGTCGATCGGTCTCGGCGAGCGCGCGTTCGATCGAGCCGGTCCTGGTGTCGGCGTAGAGGATCACGCGGCCGTCGATGTTGCGGGCGGCGCGGCCGATGGTCTGGATCAGCGACGTCTCGGACCGCAGGAAGCCTTCCTTGTCCGCGTCGAGGATCGCGACCAGCCCGCATTCCGGAATGTCGAGGCCCTCGCGCAGCAGGTTGATGCCGACCAGCACGTCATAGACGCCAAGCCGCAGCTCGCGGATCAGCTCGATGCGCTCCAGCGTCTCGACGTCCGAGTGCATGTAGCGGACGCGTAGCCCCGCCTCGTGCAGATATTCGGTCAGGTCCTCCGCCATGCGCTTGGTCAGCGTCGTGACCAAGGTCCGATAGCCCTTCTTCGCCGTGATCTTCGCTTCGTTGACGAGGTCGTCGACCTGGTCCTCGACCGGCTTGATCTCGACCGGCGGGTCGATGAGGCCGGTCGGGCGGATGACCTGCTCGCTGAACACGCCGCCCGTCTCGTTCATCTCCCACGGGCCCGGCGTCGCCGAGACGAAGGTCGTCTGCGGGCGCATCGCGTCCCATTCGTTGAAGCGCAGCGGCCGGTTGTCGATGCAGCTCGGCAGGCGGAAGCCATACTCCGCCAGCGTGATCTTCCGCCGGTGGTCGCCGCGCGCCATCGCGCCGATCTGCGGCACCGTCTGGTGGCTCTCGTCGATGAACAGCAGAGCGTTGTCGGGGAGATATTCGAACAGGGTCGGCGGCGGCTCGCCGGGCAGGCGGCCGGTGAGGAAGCGCGAGTAATTCTCGATGCCCGCGCAGCTGACCCGTCGCGGCGATCATCTCCAGGTCGAAGTTGGTGCGCTGCTCCAGCCGCTGAGCCTCCAGCAGCCGCCCTTCCGCGACCAGCTCCTTCAGCCGCTCTTCCATCTCATGCTTGATCGCGCCCATCGCCTGCTTGAGCGTCGGGCCGGGCGTCACATAGTGCGAGTTGGCGTAGACCTTCACGCTGTCGAGGCTCGCCGCCTTCTGCCCGGTCAGCGGGTCGAACTCGACGATGTCCTCGATCTCGTCGCCGAAGAAGGACACGCGCCACGCCGTGTCCTCATAGTGCGACGGGAAGATCTCCAGATTGTCGCCGCGCACGCGGAAATTGCCGCGCGCGAAGGCCGGCGTCGTTGCGCTTGTACTGCAGCGCGACGAGCTTGCGGATGACCTCGCGCTGGTCCTCGCTGCTGCCCTTCTTCAGGCTGAAGGTCATGGCCGAATAAGTCTCGACCGAGCCGATGCCGTAGAGGCAGGAGACCGAGGCGACGATGATCACGTCGTCGCGTTCCAGCAGCGACCGCGTCGCCGAGTGGCGCATGCGGTCGATCGCCTCGTTCACGCGAGCTTTCCTTCTCGATGTAGGTGTCGGTGCGCGGGACGTAGGCCTCGGGCTGGTAGTAGTCGTAGTAGCTGACGAAATATTCGACCGCGTTGTTCGGGAAGAAGCTCTTGAACTCCCCGTAGAGCTGGGCGGCGAGGATCTTGTTCGGGGCGATGATCAGCGCCGGCCGCTGCAGCGTCTCGATCACCTTGGCCATGGTGAAGGTCTTGCCCGAGCCGGTGACGCCGAGCAGCACCTGGCTGCGCTCGCCCTCCACGACGGCTTCGGTCAGTTCCTTGATCGCCGTCGGCTGGTCGCCGGCGGCTCGTATTCGGACACGATCTCGAAACGCTTGCCGCCCTCCGCCTTGTCGGGACGCGCGGGACGGTGCGGCACGAAGGTGTCGGAGGCTTCGGGTTCGGCGAGGCTGGTGCGGATTTGAATCGACATCGTCAGTGCATATGGGCCTGACGCCGATGGAGTTCCAGCAAGGCTGGTCGGAGCTTCCTACATCGCTCCGATGCGCATAACGTTACGTGGGGGAAACATTATGCGCATCAGTTCATTGGCCGCCGATACGACCGTTCGGGCGATCCTCATCTACCTGGCCGTCTGGGGCGTGGCCGTGACGTATCTCGCCGCGACGGGGGGCGAATGGACGTTTCCGATAGCCTCTTTGCTCATCTTCGGACTGGCGTTCAGCGGGATCATCTGGGCCGTCACGCGGAAGATGAATGCTCCGCCCGTGCCGATTGCCGACCCGAAGCGCGAGAGCATCGGCCTGCTGGCCTATCTGGCGGTCTACGCTGTCGTGCTGATCGGCTTCGGGCTAGGCGCGCTGAAGCAGACGATTCCTGCGGGCCCGGCGCAGGAACTCGCGGTCCTGGCCTACAAGCTGGCGATCCACGTCGGCGTCCCGGTGGCGATCATCATGACATTGGGCGGTGCAGTGCGACCCTTGTTCGATGCGGGGCTGAGCAGACGCGGCTTCTGGCTTGCCTTTGGTCGTTCTGAGCGGCGCGATGTTCGCGTTGCTGGCCGTCGTCAGCCCATCGCTGGAGCAAATCGCCGGACTCGACTTGTCGCCGGCCGCGGTGCTTCCGTGGGTTTCGCTTCCTGGATGTGGCTCTCGCTCGAGGCGGGCCTGTGTGAAGAATTCCTGTTCCGCGTCTGCCTTCAATCGCGGCTCGCGGCGTGGCTGCAATCGCCGGCCGGAGCGATCGTCCTGACGTCGATCCTGTTCGGTCTCGCGCACTGGCCGGGGCTCTATCTGCGCGGTGGACCCGACGTGGACGGCTGGTCGACGGACCCGCTGCAGGTTGCGGCCTTCACCATCGCGACCCTGTCCCCGTTGTCGATCTCGCTCGGCCTGCTGTGGCACGGATCGCGCAGCCTGCTGCTCGTGGCGCTGGTGCACGGAGCGATCGATGCCTGCCGGGCACTGCGGAATTCGTGCGCATCTGGAGTTGAGCCGGCAGCGTCGGACGCTTCGCTTCGCTCGATTTGGCGGCTAAGGACGGCGGCAAATGACCGACAAGCCGACCAAATCCGACTGGGAGACGCTGGCCGCGAAGGAGAGCCGCGGGCGCGACCTGTCCCGTGAAACCGTCGAGGGCATCAAGCTCGACACCGTCTACGGCCCCGAAGACGCCATCGACAGCGGCTATCCGGGCGTCGCGCCGTTCACGCGCGGCCCCTACGCGACCATGTACGCGGGCCGGCCGTGGACCATCCGCCAGTACGCCGGCTTCTCCACCGCCGAGGAGTCCAACGCCTTCTACCGCCGCAACCTCGCCGCGGGTCAGAAGGGCCTCAGCGTCGCCTTCGACCTCGCCACCCACCGCGGCTACGACAGCGACAATCCGCGCGTCGCCGGCGACGTCGGCATGGCGGGCGTCGCGATCGACAGCGTCGAGGACATGAAATTGCTGTTCGACGGCATCCCGCTCGGCGAGATGTCGGTCAGCATGACCATGAACGGCGCGGTGCTTCCGATCATGGCCTTCTTCATCGTCGCCGGGGAGGAGCAGGGCGTCCCGCACGCGCAGCTCACCGGCACGATCCAGAACGACATCCTGAAAGAGTTCGCGGTCCGCAACACCTACATCTACCCGCCCGAGCCGAGCATGCGGATCGTGTCGGACGTGATCGCCTTTTGCGCGCGCGAGATGCCGAAGTTCAACTCGATCTCGATCAGCGGCTATCACATGCACGAGGCCGGAGCGACGGCGGTGCAGGAGCTCGCCTACACGCTCGCCGACGGCATGGAATATGCGCGCGCGGCGATGGCGCAGGGCCTCAAGATCGACGAGTTCGCGGGGCGCCTCAGCTTCTTCTGGGGCATCGGCATGAACCTGTTCATGGAGGTCGCGAAGCTGCGCGCGGCGCGCACCCTGTGGCACCGGATCATGACCGACCTCGGCGCGCAGAAGGAAGAAGTCCAAGCGGCTCCGCACCCACTGCCAGACGAGCGGCGTCAGCCTGACCGAGCAGGACCCGTACAACAATATCGTGCGCACGACGGTCGAGGCGCTGGCGGCGGTGCTCGGCGGCACGCAGTCGCTGCACACCAACAGCTTCGACGAGGCGATCGCGCTGCCGACCGATTTCAGCGCGCGCATCGCCCGCAACACCCAGCTGATCCTCGCCGAGGAAAGCGGCATCACCGCCGTCGCCGACCCGCTCGGCGGAAGCTGGTACGTGGAGAAACTGACCCGCGAGCTGGAAGAGCGCGCGTGGGAGCTGATCCAGGAAGTCGAGGCTCACGGCGGCATGACCAAGGCGGTCGCCGAAGGCCTGCCGAAGCATCGCATCGAGGAAGCCGCTGCGGCGCGCGCGGCGAAGGTCGACACGGGCGAGACGGTGATCGTCGGCGTCAACCGCTACCGGCTCGCGGAAGAGGAAGAGCACGAATTTCTCGAAGTCGACAATGCCAAGGTCCGCGCGTCGCAGATCGCGCGGATCGAGAAGACGCGCGCGGCACGCGACGAGGCGAAGGTTCGCGCGGCGCTGACGGCGCTGGAAGACGGGCGCGTCGGCGGCAGATGCGAACCTGCTCGAACTGAGCGTCGCCGCAGCCCGCGCCCGCGCCACCCTCGGCGAAATTTCGGACGCGCTGGAACGCGCGTTCGGCCGCTACGCACACGACGCCGGAACCGGTGCGCGACATCTACGGCAAGGCGCGCAACGACGACCGCTGGAAAGCCGCGGAAGCAAGGCACGCGATCGGTCGCGGATCGCCTCGGCCGCAAGCCGCGCATCATGGTCGCCAAGATGGGCCAGGACGGCCACGACCGCGGCGCGAACCTGGTGTCGTCCGCCTTCACCGATCTCGGCTTCGAGGTGATCCCCGGCCCCCTGTTCCAGACCCCGCGCGAGACCGCGCAAATGGCGATCGAGAAGGATGTCGACGTCGTCGGCGCATCATCGCTCGCGGCGGGCCACCGCACGCTCATCCCGGAAATGATCGAGGCGCTGAAGGACATGGGCCGCGCCGACATCAAGGTCGTCGCCGGCGGCGTCATCCCGCCGCAGGATTATGCCGCGCTGCGCGCCGCGGGCGTGCAGGCGATCTTCGGCCCCGGCACCAACCTCGCCGACGCCGCCGACGAAGTGCTGCGCCTGCTCGGCCACAACCGCCCGCCGCTGGATGAGGCTGCCGAATGAGCGACGACGATGCATGCTCATCTGCGCTCGCGGATCGTCGGCCGATCGCGAACTGCTGCTCTACGATTACGTCAAGTGCCTACATCGTCACGCTTCTGATCGCTCGGCGCGATGCTGCGATCGCGCTGGCGGCGATCTCGAGCGATGTAAGCCGCCGATGCTCATGCCGTTCTGGTCGTCATAGCGCGCGGCATTTGCTCGTTCGTCGGGGCAAGCGAGCTCGTGAAGACGCGTCATACGGGCGCGATGTCGCAGCAGCCTGGATTTCCGCAAGGCTGCGCGACGCTGCTGGACCTCGGCGATCGGCAGTTCCTCGGCGTTACGTGGATACGCTTTCCTGATGTTCAAGAAAATCCTGATCGCCAATCGCGGGGAAATCGCCTGCCGCGTCATCCGCACGGCGAAGCGCATGGGCATCAAGACGGTCGCGGTTTATTCCGACGCCGACGCCCGCGCGCCGCATGTGCGCATGGCCGACGAGAGCGGTGCGCATCGGCCCGCCGCCCGCGTCCGAATCCTACCTCAAGGCCGAGCTGATCATCGACGCCTGCAAGGCGACCGGCGCCGAGGCTGTGCACCCCGGCTACGGCTTCCTGTCGGAGCGGACGAGCTTCGCCGAAGCGCTCGAGAAGGCCGGCATCGCCTTCATCGGCCCGCCGCCGAACGCCATCGCGGCGATGGGCGACAAGATCGAATCCAAGAAGCTCGCGCAGGCCGCGGGCGTGAACGTCGTCCCCGGCTATCTCGGCGACATCGCGACGACCGACGAGGCGGTGAAGATCGCGGAGGACATCGGCTATCCGGTGATGATGAAGGCCTCGGCCGGCGGCGGCGGCAAGGGCATGCGCCTCGCCTGGTCCGAGAAGGACGTGCGCGAGGGCTTCGAGGCGACCAAGCGCGAGGGCCTCAACAGCTTCGGCGACGACCGCGTCTTCATCGAGAAGTTCATCGAGCAGCCGCGCCACATCGAGATCCAGGTGCTCGGCGACCAGCACGGCAACATCCTCTACCTCGGCGAGCGCGAATGCTCGATCCAGCGCCGCCACCAGAAGGTGGTCGAGGAAGCGCCGTCGCCCTTCGTCACGCCCGAAATGCGCAAGGCGATGGGCGAGCAGGCCGTCGCCCTCGCCCGCGCGGTCGGATATTATTCCGCGGGCACGGTCGAGCTGATCGTCTCCGGCGCGGATACGACGCGGCAAGAGCTTCTACTTCCTCGAAATGAACACCCGGCTGCAGGTCGAGCATCCGGTGACCGAGGAAGTCACCGGCCTGGACCTCGTCGAGCAGATGATCCGCGTCGCGGCGGGCGAGAAGCTGAAGCTCAAGCAGGACGATGTGAAGCTCGACGGCTGGGCGGTCGAGACGCGCGTCTATGCCGAGGACCCGTACCGCGGCTTCCTGCCGTCGACCGGCCGTCTCGTCCGCTATCGTCCCTCACCGGAGAGCCGCGAGGGACGGCGTTCGCGTCCGCGTCGACGACGGCGTGTTCGAAGGCGGCGAAGTGTCGATGTTCTACGACCCGATGATCGCCAAGCTGGTCACCTGGGCGCCGACCCGCGAAGCCGCGATCGACGCGCAGGTCGAGGCGCTCGACGCGTTCGAGATCGAGGGCATCGGCCACAACGTCGATTTCCTCTCCGCGCTGATGCAGCACCCGCGCTTCCGCAGCGGCGACATCACCACCAACTTCATCGCCGAGGAATATCCGGAAGGCTTCGAGGGCGCTCCGGCCGACGCCGCAACTGATCGCCGACCTCGCCGCCATCGCCGCGATGATCGAGACGACGCGCGAGGCGCGCGCCGGGCAGATCAGCGACCAGCTCGACACGCACGATCGAGCCGCCGCTCGACCATGCGGTGAAGATCGGCGGGACAGGTCCACCGCGTCCGCATCGAACCGTTCGAAGGCGGCACGATGGCGAGCGTCGATGGCGGCGCTCCGGTCGAGATGTTCGGAAGCTGGAGCCCGGGCCAGCGGCTGCTCGGCGTCACCATCGACGGGCGCCAGCGCACCGTGCAGGTGAAGCGCGAAGGCCGCCGCTGGGCGCTGACCTCGCGCGGCGCGAGCCACAAGGTGCAGGTGCTCGACCCGCACGTCGCCGAGCTGTCGGTGCACATGATCGAGAAGGCGCCGCCGGACCTGTCGCGGCTGCTGCTCGCGCCGATGCCGGGGCTGGTGACGCGGCTGGACGTGAAGACCGGCGACAAGGTCGAGCCGGGCCAGACGGTGGCGATCATGGAAGCGATGAAGATGGAAAACATCCTCCGCGCGCCCAAGGCGGCGACGGTGAAGGCGACGCCGGTGAAGGCCGGCGAAAGCGTCGCCGTCGATCAGGTCATCGTGGAGTTCGAGTAGCGAGGCGAGCCGACGCGAGGGCAAGTCCAGCGGAGCCACCTGCATCTCCCCTACGCATTCGTTCATCCTGGGTTCGAGACAAAAAGCCGATCACGATCCGGAGGTGAAAGACATGCGCAAGATCATACTGTTCGCTGCCACGGCGTCGCTCGCGGCCACTACCGCGCAGGCCGGCAGCCAGTCGTCGAACACCAGCTCCAACAGCTCCTCGAACAACGGCGTCGTTCGCGAACGCGTGGTCGATACCTATTGCGAGGACGGCTATTGCGAACGCTCCGTCGAACGTCGGACCTATCGTGACGACCGCCGCCGGCATCATCAGCGGCGCTATCGCGGCTGGTACCAGGACGCCTACGGGAATTGGTACCGAACCCGCTAAGCGCGCTTGCGCAAGTCACTCCGCCTGAGCTTGCCCGTCGCCGTCTTCGGTAGCGCGTCCACGAACTCGATCTCGCGCGGATATTTGTAGGGGGCGATCTGGTCCTTCACGAAGCTCTGCAGCTTCTCGGTCAGCTCGGCGCTCGGCTCGGCGAAGTCGGCGAGGACGATGAAGGCTTTCACCTTCTGGCCGCGCTCGGGACAGGGCACGCCGATCACCGCGCATTCGGCGACGGCGGGGTGCGCGAGCAGCGCATTCTCCACTTCCGGAGCGCCGATGTTGTAGCCGGAGCTGACGATCATGTCGTCGCTGCGGGCGAGGTACCAGTAATAGCCGTCGGCGTCGCGGCGGTAGGTGTCGCCGGTGACGTTCCAGCCGTCCTCGACATAGTTTCGCTGCCGCTCGTCATCGAGGTAGCGGCAGCCGGTCGGGCCCTTGATCGCGAGGCGGCCGATGCCCTCCTCGATCGTGTTGCCGTCGTCGCTGAGGATCGTCGCCTCATAGCCCGGCACCGCCTTGCCGGTGGACCCGGGGCGGATGTCGTCGCCGGCGGCGGAGATGAAGATGTGCATCATCTCCGTCGAGCCGATGCCGTCGATGATCGCGATGCCGGTGCGGTCCTTCCACGCGTGCCAGGTCGCTTCGGGCAGGTGCTCGCCGGCGGAGATGCAGGTGCGCAGTGTCTTCAGCGCATCGTCCAGCTCCGGTTGCGACAGCATCGCCTTGTAGGCGGTCGGCGCGGTGCCGAGGTGGGTGACCCGAACTTCACGATCGCTTCCAGCATCGTGCGGCGGCGTCGCCTGCTCGATCGTCGCGGCAGTCGCTCCGAAGCGCAGCGGGAACAGCAAGGTGATGCCGAGGCCGAAGGTGAAGGCCATCGGCGCGCTGGTCATGAACACGTCGCCGGGCTTCGGGCCGACCAGATGCTTCGCGAACGTGTCGCACGGGGCGAGGATGTCGCGGTGGAACTGGACGCAGCCCTTGGGGACGCCGGTGGTGCCGCTGGTGAAGGCGATCAGCGCCGGATCGTCGCGGTGCGTGTCGACGGGCGGCAGCGGCTCGAGAGACGCGGTGCGGGTCTCCAGCTCGCCACGTCCGTAGTCGCCGTCATATTTGACGATGTGCTTGACGAAATGGGTCTGGTCGACGGCTTCGCGGAAGTCGCCGATGAAGCGGCTGTCGACGATTGCGTGGCTGATCTGCGCCGCGCTCGATCACCGTCGCGATCTCGCCGGGGCGAAGCAGCGGCATGGTCGCGACGGCGACGCCGCCGGCCTTCAGCACGCCGAGCCAGGCGGCGAACATGGTGTAGCCGTTCGGGCCGCGCAGCAGCACGCGATTGCCGGGAATCAGCCCTTCTTCTTCGACCAGCAGGCGTGCGATGCGGCCGCTGAAATCGTCGAGGTCGGCGTAGGTCCAGCGGCCGTGTTCGTTGACGACCGCCAGAGCATCCGGCGCGCCGCCTTTCAGCAGCTCCGCCGCCGCATTCAGGCGTTCCGGATATTGGAGTTCGGGCAGGTCGAAGCGGAATTCCGGAAGCTGGTCCGGTGGGGGCAGCCGATCCTCGACGAACCTGTCTCTCACTCCGGCACCACCGCCGTGGCTTCGATCTCGACCTTGGCGTCTCGTTCGACCAGCCGCACGACTTCGACGAGGGCCATTGCCGGATAGTGCTTGCCCATGATCTCGCGCCAGGATGCGCCGATCTCTTTCGCGCTCGCCAGATATTCGTCGATCGAGGTGACGTAGCAGGTCAGGCGCGCGATGTTCTTCGGATCGGCGCCGTCGCATTCGAGGATGGCAACGATGTTGCGAAGCGTCTGGGCGAACTGGCCGGCGAGCGTCTTTTCGACGAATTGCTGCTGCTCGTTCCAGCCGACGACGCCGGCGGTGAAGACCATTCGGCCACGTGCGGCCATGGCGTTGGAATAGCCCTTGGGCCGCGGCCATCCGCGCGGGCACAGGTCCTTCATGCGCGATGCTCCTTCAGCAGGTCGCGGGCGATGATCTGGCGCTGCACTTCGCTCGCGCCTTCGTAGATGCGCAGCGCGCGGATCTCGCGGTACAGTTCCTCGACCTTCGCGCCCTTGGTCACGCCCATGCCGCCGTGCATCTGCACCGCGGCGTCGATGACCTGCTGGGCGGATTCGGTCGCATGGAGCTTGGCCATGGCGGCGGCGCGGCGATGATCGGTTCCGCCGACGTCCTGCTGCCAGGCGGCGCGGTAGATCAGCAGCGCGGACGCATCGATCGCCGTGGCCATGTCGGCGAGCTTTGCCTGCGTCACCGCATTGTCGGCGAGCTTCCCGCTGCCGAGGCGGCGGTTGGACGCAAAGGTCAGCGCCTCGTCCAGCGCGCGCCGCGCGAAGCCGAGCGCGGCGGCGCCGACGGTCACGCGGAACAGGTTGAGCGTCTCCATCCCGACGCGGAAGCCCTCGCCCGGCTCGCCGACGATGGCATCGGCCGGAATTCGGACCTTGTCGTATTTCAGGCGCGCGAGCGGATGGGCGGCGATAGCGTCGATGCGCTCGACGATTGTGACCGGCGTCGGCCGGGACGATGAAGGCCGACAGGCCGCGCGATCCCTCGCCTTCGCCGGTCCGAGCGAAGGTCACGTAGAAGTCGGCGATGCCGCCGTTGGAGATGTAGGTCTTCTCGCCGACCAGCACCCATTCGTTGCCGTCGCGCATCGCCGACGTGGCCATGTTCGCCGCGTCCGATCCGCACTCCGGCTCGGTCATCGCGAAGGCGGCGATCGCCTCTCCGCTCGCGACGCGCGGCAGCCATTGGCGCTTCTGCTCGATCGTGCCGAACAAGCGAGATGGCGCCCGAGCCGAGCCCCTGCATCGCGAAGGCGAAGTCGGCGAGCCCGTGATGGCGGGCAAGGATTTCGCGGCAGATGGCGAGGCTGCGGACATCGGGACGGCTTTCGCCATCGGACACGGCCAGTTTCAGGAATCCGCCCCGGCCAAGCTCCTGCACAAGCGACCGGCAGGCTTCGTCCGGGTCCGACGCCTCCGCGTCATGGATCGTCTCGGCGCACCATTGCTCCAGCGCAGCCGCCAAGCTCGCGATGGCGCGGCTCGAAGAACGGCCAGGCGAGCCAGTCAGTCACCCTGGAACTCCGGCTTCCTTTTGTCGGCGAAAGCCTCGTAGGCGCGGTGGAAGTCCTTTGTCTTCATGCAGATGGCCTGGGCCTCGGCCTCCATGGTGATCGCCTCGATCGATCGGCACATGCCATTCGGCATCGAGCTGGCGCTTGGTCATGGCGTGGGCGAAGGTCGGGCCGCGCGCGAGATCGCGGGCAAGCGCCTGCGCGTCGTCGAGCACATTTTCGACTGAGGCGATTCCAGAAGCCCCAGGCGAGGCCTTCGTCGGCGCTCATCGACTCGGCCGGTGAACAGCAATTCCGCGGCGCGGCCGTGGCCGATGATGCGCGGAAGGATCGCGCAGGCGCCCATGTCGGCGCCGGACAGGCCGACGCGGGTGAACAGGAATGCGGTCTTCGCGCTCGGCGAGGCGAAGCGAATGTCGCTGGCCATGGCGAGGATCGCGCCGGCGCCGGCGCATACGCCTTCGACGGCGGCGATGACCGGCTGCGGGCAGGCGCGGATCGCCTTGACCAGGTCGCCGGTCATGGTCGTGAACTTCAGCAGTCCCGCATCGTCCATTTTCGTCAGCGGGCCGATGATTTCGTGAACGTCGCCGCCCGAGCAGAAATTGCCGCCCGCGCCGGTGATCACGACGACCTTCACGTCCGGCGCCTCGGTCAGCGCGCGGAACGTGTCGCGAAGCTCGGCATAGCTTTCGAACGTCAGCGGGTTCTTCCGCTCGGGCCGGTTGAGCGTGACCGTCGCGACGCCGCCGTCGAAGGCCCAGAGGAAATGCTTCGGGCCGGAAAGCTCGCGGCGTCGAAGCTCACGCGCTCGTGCCTCCGTCGATGGTCACGGCGGCGCCATTGATGTCGCGGCTGAGCGGCAGGCAGAGCGTCAGGATCAGATTGGCGATCGCCTGCGGATCGACCAGCCGGCCGCTGGCGTTCATGTTGGTGATCGCCGAGCGCGCATCGCCTTCGCCGCGCCCGGTGATCTGCGACACGCGCGCGACCGACTGGTCGGTCATCGGCGTGTCGACATAGCCGGGGCAGACCGCGTTCACGGTCATCTTCGACTTGGCATATTCGGCGGCCATCGAGCGCATCAGGCCGAGCAGGCCGTGCTTCGAGGCGGCATAATGCGCCGCATAGGGCACGCCGCGCAGGCTCGCGACCGAGGCGACGAAGACCACGCGCGCATCCTCGGCCTTGAGCAGGTCGGGAAGGCCCGCCTGAACCGTGTCGAAGGCGCCGGTCAGGTTGACCGACGATGATGCGGTCCCAGCCCTCGCGGGTCATCTTGTGGAAGGGCGCGCTCTCCGCGATCCCGGCGTTGACGACCAATATGTCGATCGGGCCGTTGGCGGCGCGCGCTTCGTCGAAGGCCCGCGTGATGCTGTCGTGATCGCTGACGTCGCACTGGATCGCCGCTCCGTGGACCACGCGGGCGACGCTCGAGCAGCGGCTCCAGCCGCCGGCCAAGCAGCGAGACGCGGGCGCCCGCGGCGTGCAGCAGCTCGGCGGTTGCGGCCCCGATACCGGTGCCGCCGCCGGTGATCAGCGCATGACGGCCCTCCAACGGTCGATCAGCCATCGCTCTCCCCTTTCAATTCTGCATTGGCGCAAGGCCCGGACAGTGGCAAGGCGACGCAAAATCCACTGGGGGACGACTCATGAAGACCCGCGCCGCCGTCGCGTTCGAAGCCAAGAAGCCGCTCGAAATCGTCGAGCTGGACCTCGAAGGCCCGAAGCACGGCGAAGTCCTGGTCGAGATCATGGCGACCGGCATCTGCCACACCGACGCCTATACGCTCGACGGGTTCGACAGCGAGGGCATCTTCCCCTCGATCCTCGGCCATGAAGGCGCCGGCATCGTCCGCGAGGTCGGGCCGGGCGTGACCAGCGTGAAGCCCGGCGACCACGTCATCCCGCTTGTACACGCCCGAATGCCGCCAGTGTAAGTCGTGCCTCAGCGGCAAGACCAACCTCTGCACCGCGATCCGCGCGACGCAGGGCAAGGGCCTGATGCCCGACGGCACCAGCCGCTTCAGCTACAAGGGCCAGACCATCTTCCATTACATGGGCTGCTCGACCTTCTCGAACTTCACCGTGCTGCCCGAGATCGCGGTCGCGAAGATCCGCGAGGACGCGCCGTTCAAGACCAGCTGCTACATCGGCTGCGGAGTCACCACCGGCGTCGGCGCGGTGGTGAAGACCGCCAAGGTCGAGCCGGGCGCCAACGTCGTCGTGTTCGGGCTCGGCGGGATCGGCCTCAACGTCATCCAGGGCGCGAAGATGGTCGGCGCGAACAGGATCGTCGGCGTCGACATCAACCCCGACCGCGAGGAATGGGGCCGCAAGTTCGGCATGACCGACTTCCTCAACACCAAGGGCATGAGCCGCGAAGATATCGTCGCGAAGATCGTCGAGATCACCGACGGCGGCGCGGACTATACGTTCGACGCGACCGGCAACACCGAGGTGATGCGCACCGCGCTCGAATGCTGCCACCGCGGCTGGGGCACCAGCATCATCATCGGCGTCGCCGAAGCCGGCAAGGAAATCGCCACCCGGCCGTTCCAGCTGGTCACCGGCCGCAACTGGCGCGGCACGGCATTCGGCGGCGCCAAGGGCCGCACCGACGTGCCGAAGATCGTCGACTGGTACATGGACGGGAAGATCGCGATCGACCCGATGATCACCCACGTCCTGACGCTCGACGAGATCAACAAGGGCTTCGACCTGATGCACGCGGGCGAAAGCATCCGGAGCGTGGTCGTCGTCTACTAAGAGGAGAGAGCAGACAATGTTCAGCCAGTGATGCTCGGTTGCAGCGACCGCGAACGGTCGAAGAAATTCTACGACGCGACGCTCGGCGCGCTCGGCGATCGAGCCGGCGACAGGATTTCGGCAAGTCGGACTGGTGGATGACGCGGCGAAGGCGTCGCTTGGTGTCGGTCCGCCGCTCGACGGCGCAGCCGTGCAGCCACGGCAATGGCTCGACCATCGGCTTCAAGTGCGCAGAGCCCCGAGGCGGTCGACGCCTGGCACGCCGCGGGCGTCGCCAATGGCGGCACGGCGATCGAGGATCCGCCCGGCATCCGCGAAGGCGGCTTCGGCAAGATGTACCTCGCCTATCTGCGCGATCCGGACGGCAACAAGCTGTGCGGCTTCTACCGGGTGCCGGCCGACCAGTGAGCGTGGAGATCGTCAGCGAGAACAAGGCGCATGGCGGCCGCCAGCTGGTCGTGAAGCATCAGTCCAGCGCGACCGGCACCGACATGACCTTCTCGATCTTCCTCCCGCCGCAGGCGGAGAGCGGGGGGAAGCTGCCGGTCGTCTGGTATCTGTCGGGCCTGACCTGCACGCACGCCAACGTCACCGAAAAAGGCGAGTATCGCGCCGCCTGCGCCGAGCACGGGCTGATCTTCGTCGCGCCGGACACCAGCCCGCGCGGCGAAGGGCGTGCCGGACGATCCGGCGGGCGCATATGACTTCGGGCTTGGCGCCGGCTTCTACGTCGATGCGACGCAGAAGCCCTGGTCGCGACGAACTACCGCATGTGGTCCTACGTCACCGAGGAGCTGCCGGCGCTCGTCGCCGCCGAATTCCCGGTCGACCTGGAGCGGCAGGGCATCACCGGCCATTCGATGGGCGGGCATGGCGCGCTGACCGTCGCGCTTGCGCAATCCGGACCGCTTCCGCGTCGGTGTCGGCGTTTGCTCCGATCGTCGCGCCGAGCCAGGTGCCGTGGGGCCAGAAGGCGCTTGCCGGTTATCTCGGGGACGACCGGGCCGCCTGGCGCAAGCATGACGCGGTGGCCCTGATCGAGGACGGCGCGCGGGTCGGCGAATTGCTGGTCGACGTCGGAACGGCGGACCATTTCCTCGAGACGGAACTGAAGCCGGAGCTGTTGCAGAAGGCCTGCGCGGACGCCGGCATCGCCCTGCAGCTCAACCTGCGCGAAGGCTACGACCACAGCTATTATTTCATCTCGACCTTCATGGCCGACCATCTGCGCTGGCATGCGGAGCGGCTTCGCTGAACGGCGACTGGTACGGTCAGGCGCTCGGCGTCGGCACGGCCATCGCCTGCGGGCTGCTGATCGGGATCGAGCGCGGGTTCAACCTCCGTCACGTCGAAGAGGGGACGCGCGTCGCGGGCGTCCGCACCTTCACCCTGCTCGGGCTCGTCGCGGGAATTGCGGGACTGATCGGGACGCAGGGCCAGGCATTTGCGGCCGGAGCGCTCATTGCCGGCGCGGCGGCGATCCTGACGGTCGGCTACCTGCACCGGCCCGACCTCGAAAAGCGCCCCGACGCGACGAGCCCGATCGCGGCGATGTCCACTCTCGGCCTCGGTTTCCTCGCGGGTAGCGGGAATCCGGCGCTGGCAATCGTCGGGGCAACGCTCGTCACCCTGATCCTCGCGCTGAAGGAAGAAGTGCACGGGCTGATCGGCAAGCTCGACGAAGAGGACGTGAAGGCGCTCGCCCGGTTCGCGGTGATTGCCGGGGCGATCCTGCCCTTCCTGCCGAACGGTCAGTTCGGGCCGTACGGCGCGTGGAATCCCGCAGAAGCTGTGGCTGGTCGTCGTCCTCGTGACCGGCTTCTCGTTCCTCGGCTATGTCGCGAACCGCATCTTCGGGGCGCAGGCACGGTACCATCGCGACCGCGATCATCGGCGGCCTCTACAGTTCGACAGCGGTGACCCAGTCGCTGGCCCAGCGCCTCGGGTCAGGCAAGGGCGGCGGCGCCGAGCCGGCCGGAATCGCGCTCGCCAGCGCCGTCATGTACCTTCGCGTCCTTGTCCTGGTGGGGCTGCTGGCGACCCGACTGCTCGCTCCATTCGCCCTGATCATCGCCCCGGCGGTGGTCGTCGCGGGTCTTGCGGGATGGTGGCTGTATCGCAGCGCGCCGCACAGCGAGGGCCCCGTTCCGCCCGGGAATCCGATCGCGCTCGTACCGGCGCTGGGCTTCCTGCTTTTCGTCGCTATCGCCGCGGTCGCCGGCGTCTGGGCAGAGGGGCGCTTCGGCCAGCAAGGGCATCGCGCTGCTCCTGCTCATCATCGGCACGATGGACGTGGACGTCGCGATCGTCACCGCGGGCGGCCTGCCGCCGGAAACGATCGGAGCCCTCTTCGCCGCCACCGCGCTGGCCGGCACGATCCTGGCGAACATGGCGGTGAAGCTTGGGATCACGCTGACCTACGCACGAAGCGCGGGGCGGTCGGCGGCCATTGCGCTTGGGGCGAGTATGCTTGCGCTCGCAGCCGGGATTGGAGTCGCTCTCACCATCTTATGGTGACCCCTACGGGAATCGAACCCGTGTTTCAGCCGTGAAAGGGCCGCGTCCTAACCGCTAGACGAAGGGGCCGCTTGGAGAAGCGGAGTGCCCGTTACGAAAGCCTCGCGTGCGGGTCAAGCGAGGGCGGCGTCCTCCAGGTGCATCTCGGCCGCATTGCCGCCGTTCCATTCGTCGCGCTTGATCGTGCCCGGCCAGCCACCAGCGCTTGTCGCCGGGCGAGGAAAGCAGCGCCTGGCCCAGGTCGGTCGCTGCCGTGCGGAAGGCGATCCATTTGAAGCTCTTGCCGTCGTCGCCGCAGGCAAGGCCGCGGACGTGGCCGTCGCCGACGATTCCGGTCTTGATCAGGCGCGCCGGGCCGGCTGCCACTCGCGGTGCGGGCCAGCCCGCGCCATAGGGGCCCGCCGTTTCGAGGGCGTCGCACAAATTGCCGATCACCCCACCGGGGGCGAGCAAGGCGTCGAGAAGCAATGCGCGGCCGTCTCGAGACGCTTCCACGTCGGCGGCGAGGCGCTCGCTAATGAAGTCACGAAAGGCATCGAGACCGCCTACCGGCAACGTAAGGCCAGCGGCCATCGCATGGCCGCCGCCAGCGATGAGCAGGCCGGAATCCTTCGCCGCGAGCACCGCCGCACCAAGGTCCACGCCGCTGATCGAGCGGCCCGAGCCCTTGCCGGTACCGTCCTCGACCTCGGCGATGACGATCGCAGGCCGGCCGAAGCGCTCCTTCACCCGCCCCGCGACGATGCCGATCACGCCGGGATGCCAGCCCGCGCCCATGACCGTCAGGACCGGCGCACCGTTGAGCTTGTCCGCCTGCTCCAGAGCCTGTTCGCAGACCTGCATCTCGATCGCGCGGCGTTCTTCGTTGAGGCGGTCGAGTTCGGCAGCGATGGTTCGCGCCTCTTCGGGGTCGGTGGACGTCAGCAGCCGTACGCCGAGGTCAGATTTGCCGACCCGACCGCCGGCGTTGATCCGCGGCCCGAGGGCGAAACCGAGGTCGCGGCAGCTTGGCGCTTTCACCAGCCGCGCCGCTTCCGCGAGGGCATTGAGGCCGATGTTCTGGCGGCCGCCCATGACCTTGAGACCCTGCGTCACGAACGCGCGGTTGAGCGTGTGCAGCCGGGCGACGTCGGCGACCGTGCCGAGCGCGACGAGATCGAGCAGGTCCATCAGCTTCGGCTCTTCGCGCCCATCGAAAAAGCCGCGCGCGCGCAATTCGCGGACGAGTGCGACGCCCAGCAGGAATGCCATGCCGACGGCGGCGAGATGGCCGTGAGACGACGCCCAGCTCGCCCTCGTCGAGCCGGTTCGGATTGATCATCGCATAGGCCACCGGCAGCAGCGTCGCGCACTGGTGATGATCGACGACGATGACGTCGAGATCGGCTGCCTTCGCCTCCTCGAGCGCCTCGAAGGCCTGCGCGCCGCAATCGACCGTGATCGCCAGGCTGGCGCCGCGCTGCTTCAGCTCGACCAGTGCCGCGCCCGGACGGACCGTAACCCTCCATCAGCCGGTCGGGGATGTAGACCATCGGCTCCGCGCCAAGCCGGCGGAGCAGCAGTTTCAGGACTGCGGCGCTGGTCGCTCCATCGACGTCATAGTCACCGAATATCGCGACCGTCTCGCCTGCCTCAACGGCGTCGGCGAGCCGCTTGGCGCCCGTGTCCATGTCCTTGAAGCAGGACGGGTCGGGCAGGAAATCGCGGATCGTCGGCTTGCGGTGGCGCTCCAGATCGTCGCGCGCGACGCCGCGGGCGAGCAGAAGCTCGTCCACCAGCGCGTCCATCGTCAATCCGGGCTCGCCCGAGCGGCGCCATCTCCATGGCTGCCCGCCCGCCGAGCGCTCCACCCCAAGCGCGTACGTCATGCGCCGAAGTCTAGCAGGCGATCGCGCAACTTGCGCGCCTCCCCCCTGGGGATTGCGGGGATGGAATGGCCGCTCATGCCGCCGCCGGCGACGCCGAACTGGAGCGCGGCGATCCCGAACAGTCCTGCTGAGAAAGCTCTCGCGAAGATCGACGCTCTGGATCTTCCGCGCCGGAAGGATCGCGATCCGGCGCTGCCACCAGCCGGTCCGGACCAGCAGCCTCTCTCCGTCGACCGCGTAGCCGGTGCGTGTCCAGGCCAGCCAGCGCGTCGCGAGCACGCGCCAGCAACGCGACGGCGATCGCTGCGCTGATGAGCGGCCGGAAGAACAGATTTCCGATGGCGGCGAAATAGAGCGGGGTCATCCCGATCGCGAGCGTCGTGATGTAGGCCCTGGACACCCTGACCCAGGACACCTTGTCCGGCAGCGGCGCCCACTCCAGCTCGGTGAGAATGCGGCCGACCTCCTCGTCGCGGGCGAGCGGGGCGACGACGTGCGACCCCTTGCCGCCTTCGTCCTTGGCCAGGCTCTGAAGCCTCAGCTCGCGCCAGCCGAACCGGTCGCGCACCGGGCCGCTCGCCACCAGCGCCGCCTGCGCGCGCTTGATCGGCAAAGTGACGTCGGTGCGCGTGAACAGGCCCCGCCGGCGGCGCAGTCCGACGCCGGTGCGGTCGAGCCGGAAGCCGTAATCGGTCAGCGTCGTGCGAACGATGCCGGTGACAATGCCGAGCAGGATGAGCGTGATGACGCCGACAACGGCCGTCGCGGCCCGATGCGCAAGGATGAAGTCGCGGACCGGGCCGCTGGCGCTCAAGATATTCAGCCAGAAGCCGCGGCTGAACGGGTCGAAGCCCAGAGCGTCGCCGAACGTCTGCGTCAGGCCGAACAGGCCCGCCAGCAGGGCCAGCGAGAAATTGAACGTGCCCGCGAGGAGAAGGCGCTTCAGGCTGAGCGCGTAGATCGGCTCCGCCTCCTCGACCGTCTCCGGGGCCTCGGCCGCCGCCGTGACGGAACGGACCCGCCGCGATCGCACGAGCTCGCGAAGCTCTTCGGCGCGCTCCAGCAGGATCGCCTGGAGGACTCCTTCCTCCTCGCCGCCCGACGCGCCGGTCTCGAACTTGACCCGCGCCAGGCCGAGCACGCGAGCGATCGGTCCCTGCGTGATGTCGACGTCCTGGACCCGGTCGAACGGGATCGAGCGGTGAGTCCGGCTGAGGATACCGCTGTCGATGCGGATCTCGTTCTGGCCGACGCGAAATTCGAAGCGGCGCCAGTAGAGCAGCACGCCCACGCCCATGAACAGCAGCAAAGCGAGCAGCCCGAAGAGCGCGGAGCCCCACCGGCCGGACGCGGCGAAATAGCCGATCAGGGCGTAGCCGCCGGCCATGCCCTTCAGCGACCCGCCGAGCCCGGTCAGCAGGAAGAAGGGGTGAAGCCGCTCCGGCGGACCGACCGACTGGTCGTCAGGCAAAGTCGGTTCGGACATGTTCGCGGATGATGTCACGGATTTCGCGCGGCGCGCTCCGGAGACAGGCCCGGCAAGGTCACGACGCTGTTGTGCGTTCCGGCGGTGTGCACGACCAACGTCGCCACGCCGAAGATCTTCTCCACGGGCCCCCGCGTCACGTCGATATGCTGGACGCGGACCAGAGGGACGATGGTGTCGACGTGGAAGAGCCAGCCGCGAACGACCTGGAGCAAGCGATCGGTCAGCCGGTAGCGAAGGCGGTCGTAGATCCGCCGCGGCGTGGCGACGAGGCCGACGGCCGCAAGGATCAGGATGCCGATCGTCGGCAGTCCGTAGAATGCGGTCTCTTTCAGGAAGGCCAGGTCGCAGACCACGCCTCCGGCCCAGAGAATGAGCCAGAGGACCGTCATCCGGACGCGGAGCACGTTCTTGTAGCCCGGCTCGACAGGCTCCAGCGCGGGCCCGCCGTCGACCGGCATCGATTCTTGACGTCCGCCTGTTCCAGTTCCAACGCCGTCGCCCCTCCCTCGCGCCCTTCTCCACGAAGCGGCGCCACCTCGCAATATAGGTGCAGGAACCGGAACTGCACTTCATGCTTAGTGCCGATCGAGGAGACGCGCATGCGGCAGAATTGGCCGGAGAAGCTGTGGCTGGTGCGGCACGGGCAGAGCCAGGGCAATGTCGCGCGCGATATCGCCGACGAGGCCGGGCTGCACGAGATCGATATCGACGTGCGCGATGTCGACGTGCCGCTGTCGGAGCTCGGCCACCAGCAGGCCGAGGCGACGGGACGCTGGTTCGCGGCGCTTCCGCCGGAGCAGCGGCCCGAGGTCATCCTGTCCTCGCCTTATCTGCGCGCGCGGCAAACGGCGGAGGCGATCTGCAAGGCGGGCGGGATTGAGCGGGCCGGTGAAGCTGGTCGTGGACGAACGCCTGCGCGAGACGAGAATTCGGGATCTTCGACCGGCTGACGGGCGTCGGAATCCGCGCCAAATTTCCGGAAGAATCGGCGCACCGCACCAAGCTCGGCAAATTCTACCATCGGCCGCCGGGCGGCGAGAGCTGGGCGGACGTGATCCTGCGCCTGCGTTCGGCGATGAACACCATCAACCTGCATTATTGCGACCGGCGCGTGCTGATCGTCTGCCACCAGGTCGTCGTGCTCTGCATGCGCTACGTGCTCGAGGAGCTGACCGAGGAGCAGATCCTCGCAGATCGACAAGCAGGCCGAAATCCTGAACTGCGGCATCTGCGTCTACGACTTCGAGCCGGACGCCGGTGGGCTGTGCATTCCCAAGCTCGAAGTCTGGAACCACGGCGCGCCGCTCGAAGCGGAAGGCGCACCGCAGACGGCCGAGCCCGACAAGATGACCGGAACGCGATGAAGGCTGGCAAGCCGCTCACCCGCGCGGCGCTCAAGCAATTTCCGCTGCCGGCGATCGTCGATGGCGACAAGGAGACGAAGGGCCGCATCCTCATCATCGCCGGATGCCGCGAGCTCGCGGGTGCTGCATTGCTGGTCGCCCATGCCGCGATGCGGTCAGGCGCGGGCAAGCTGCGCATGGCGACCGTGGAAGGCGTGGCGATCGGCACGTCGCTGGCCATGCCCGAAGCGATGGTTCTGGGGTTCGAAGAGGCACGCGACGGAGGGTTCACGAAAGCCGCCGTCCGCCGCCTCCTCGAGGAAGCCGGCCAGTCCGACGTGGTGGTCGCGGGTCCGGGCATGGCGAGCGCGGCGACGTGCGAAGCGCTGGCTTCAGGCCTTCTGCGAAGCTCGGCAGCGGTCGTGCTCGATGCGGCGCTGCTGCACAGCCTGAAGCCCATCGACGAAGCGAAGAGAGGGTCGGACGTCTTGCCCGTCTTGCTCCCGCATGCCGGCGAGCTGGCCTCGCTCCTCGACTGCGACGAAGCGGAGATTGAAGCCGACCCGATCGGCTGCGGCCTGCAAGCGGCGGAGCGCTACCACGCGAACGTGCTGGTGAAGGGCGTCACGAGCCATGTCGTCACGCCGGACGGCCGCGCATGGTCTTTCAGCGGCGGAGCGCCCGGCCTCGGCGTCTCGGGCAGCGGCGACACGCTGGCGGGAATCGTCGGCGGCCTGATCGCGCGAGGCGCCGATTCGCTCACGGCGCTGCTTTGGGCCGTCCTGCTGCACGGCGAGGCAGGCGAAGCGCTTGCCAGGAAAGTCGGACCGATCGGCTTCCTCGCCCGCGAAATTCCGGACGAAATTCCCGCGCTTCTGCCGCGCTGATTATTCGGGCGAGCTGTGCCGTTCCAGCTCGTCGCCGACGAGGCGGACGACGTGGAGCACGTTGGTGGAGCCTGCCGTCCCGAACGGAATGCCGGCCATGATCAGCACGCGATCGCCACCCTTGGCGAGGTGATGGCGAAGCGCCATGCGCTTCGCCTTGCCGACCATTTCCTCGAAGCTCGAAACGTCCTTCGAGTGGACCGAGTGGACGCCCCAATAGAGACCCATGCGGCGCGACGTGACCTGCGACGGGCTCATGGCGAGGATCGGCACCGGCGGACGCTCGCGAGCGATGCGGCGGGCGGTCGAGCCCGGACTTGCTGAACACGACCATGGTCGTTGCCGAGACCGTGCCGGCGATCTGCCGCGCAGAGCCAGACAAGGCGTCGGCGATCGTCGGCTCCAGCTTCGTTTCCGTGAAGTGGATGCGCGAGGAGTAGACGGGATCGCGCTCCACGCTCTCGGCGATGCTGTTCATCATCGACACGGCCTCGACCGGATATTTGCCGGCAGCGCTCTCGGCGGAGAGCATCACGGCGTCAGTGCCGTCGTAGATGGCGGTGGCGACGTCGCTGACCTCGGCGCGCGTCGGCGTCGGCGAGGTGATCATCGATTCGAGCATCTGCGTCGCGACGACCACCGGCTTGCCGAACTGGCGGGCGGTCGCGACGATCCGGTTCTGCAGCGGCGGAACGTCCTGCGGCGGCAAGCTCGACGCCGAGGTCGCCGCGAGCGACCATGACTCCGTCCGCCAGCGCGATGATGTCGGTCAGCCGCTCGATCGCGGCAGGCTTCTCGATCTTGGCCATCAGCGCGGCCTTCTCGCCGATCAGCGCGCGCGCCTCGGCGACGTCCTCGGGCCGCTGGACGAAGGACAAGGCGATCCAGTCCGCGCCCTGCTCCAGGGCGAACTGGAGGTCCGACTTGTCCTTCTCCGTCAGCGCGGGAATCGGAACGACGACGTCCGGAACGTTCACGCCCTTGCTGTTGGAGATCGTGCCGCCGACCTGGACCTCGGCGGTGAGCTTGCTTTCCCCGACCTCGAGAATCTTCAGGCGAACCTTGCCGTCGTCGATCGAGCAGGCGGTCGCCCGCGCCGACGGCGGCGAACAGCTCCGGATGCGGAAGCTCGAACCGTTTCGAATCGCCGGGCGTGTTCAGCCGGTCGAGAACGACCTTCTGGCCCTTTTCGAGCACGGCCGAGCCGCCCTCGAAGCTCCCGACGCGCAGCTTGGGTCCCTGAAGGTCGAAGACGATCGTCGTCGGCCGCTTCAGCTCCTTCTCGAGCGCTCGGATCGCGCTCGACCAGCTTGGCCTTCGACTTCTGGTCGCCGTGACTCATGTTGATCCGGAAGGCGTCGGCGCCCGCCAGCATGAGCTTCTTGATCATCTCGGGCTTGCTCGACGCGGGGCCGAGGGTCGCGAGAATCTTCACTTTTCGGGAGCGCGGTCTCAGCGGCTCGGTCACATGTTACCTTTCGTGCGTGCGCAGGGCGACATAACGGGTTGCGACGTGGGTTCAACCGGCTTGAGCGCGTGCGAGGCCTCGCTTACAGCCGCGCCGAATCCCTGAACGGAGATTATGACAAATGGCGGAAGGCAACGTCGCGGCCGATCAGCTGCGGCTGTTCATCGAGCGCATCGAGCGGCTCGAGGAAGAAAAGAAGGGCATCTCGGACGACATCAAGGACGTCTACGCCGAGGCGAAGTCCAATGGGTACGACACCAAGACGATGCGGGCGGTCGTGCGTCTGCGGAAGCTTGAGGCGCATACCCGGCAGGAGATGGACGCGCTGCTCGAAACCTATCGCTCGGCGCTCGGTCTCGCGTAAGGAACGGCAATGGCAGGCCATTCCAAATTCAAGAACATCATGCATCGCAAGGGCGCGCAGGATAAAAAGCGCTCCGCGATGTTCTCCAAGCTCAGCCGCGAAATCACCGTCGCGGCGAAGATGGGCCTGCCCGACCCGGACATGAACGCCCGCCTGCGCGCCGCGGTCCTTGCCGCCAAGGCGCAGTCGATGCCGAAGGACAATATCCAGCGGTCCATCGACAAGGCGAGCGCCAGCGACGCCGAGAATTACGAGGAAATCCGCTACGAGGGCTTCGGTCCCGGCGGCGTGTCGCTGATCGTCGAGGCGCTCTCCGACAATCGCAACCGCACGGCGACCAACGTCCGCACGGCATTTTCGAAGAATGGCGGCAATCTCGGCGCCAGCGGCTCGGTGAGCCACGGCTTCGAGCGGATGGGCCTGATCGAATATGGCGCCTCCGCAGGCGATGCCGACAAGGTGCTTGAGGCGGCGATCGAGGCCGGCGCCGACGACGTCGCGTCGGACGAGGATGGGCACGAAATCTGGACGTCGGTGGATTCGCTCCACGAAGTCGCCAAGGCGCTCGAAGGCGCGCTGGGCGAGGCGGAAGCGGTGAAGCTCGGCTGGAAGCCGGGAACCGAAGTCGAGGTTCGCGGCGACGACGCGGGAACGCTGATGAAGCTCATCGACACGCTCGAAGAGGACGATGACGTCCAGACCGTCTGGGGCAATTACAACGTCCCCGACGAGGAGCTGGAGAAGCTTGCCTAGGCTTCTCGGTCTCGACCCCGGCCTCGGAACGACCGGCTGGGGCGTGATCGAAGCGAACGGCAACCGCCTTTCTCACGTCGCCAACGGACAATTGAAGACGAACGCGGCCGCACCCTTGCCGGAGCGGCTCGCCGATCTGGCGCGGCAGCTGGAAGCGCTCATTGCCGATGTGAGCTGTCGATGGCGTCGCCGTCGAAGAAGTGTTCGTGAACAAGAATCCGCAGTCGACGCTGAAGCTTGGTCAGGCGCGTGGCGTGATCCTGATGATCGCGGCTCGCGGCGGTCTGCCCGTCGCCGAATATGCCGCGCGCCTCGTGAAGAAGGCCGTCGTGGGCAACGGCAATGCGGAAAAGGTGCAGGTGCACGCCATGGTGTCGCGCCTGCTTCCGGGTGCGAAGATTGCCGGGCCGGATGCCGCCGATGCGCTCGCCGTGGCCATTACGCACGCGCATCACGTTGCGACCCAGGCCCGTTCGTCTAGGCTCTGAATCCATGATCGCCCGCCTCACCGGAAAACTCGCCGAAACCAGCGCCGACACGGCGATCATCGACGTCGGCGGCGTCGGCTATCTCGTCCACGCCAGCAGCCGCACGCTCGAAGCGATCGGGCCAGTCGGCGGCGACGTCCTCATCCTGACCGAGCTTCAGGTGCGCGAGGATGCCTGGACCCTGTTCGGCTTCGGCTCGACCGTGGAGCGGGACTCGTTCCGTGCGCTCACCTCCGTGCAGGGCGTCGGCGGCAGGCTCGCCCTCGCGATCCTCTCCGTTCTCACGCCAGACGAGCTCGCCCGCGCCGTCAGCCAAGGCGACAAGGCGATGATCGGCCGCGCCAACGGCGTCGGGCCGAAGCTCGCCGCCCGCATCGCCAACGAGCTTCAGGGCAAGCTCGGCTCCGCCGGTCTGGGTGCGTCCCTCGCCCCGGTTCCACGTGCCGGAGCCGCCGCCGACGCCCTCTCCGCGCTCGCCAACCTCGGCTTCAAGCCCGCCGACGCAAGCGCCGCCGTCAATGCGGCGCAGGACGAACTGGGCGAAGGCGCCACGCTCGACGCGCTCGTCCGGCTCGCGCTCCGCAAGGCGGCGAAGTGAGCGTCCGGACCATCGAACCTCACCCCTGATGTCGTGCAAGTCGGTAGCTCAGCCGCCCCAGGCGTCGCGATAAACGCGGAGGAAATTGCCGCCCATCAGCTTCTCCAGCCGCGCGCTCGCTCCAGCCGCGCTTCTGCAGGTCGGCGGCGAAACGGCGATAGCGGTCGACGCGAATTGTAATCGGCGACGATGGGATAGACGTCGACGCCTTCGCCGGGCGCGGCAATGCCCGCCTTGATCCGCTCGAGCGCCCACTTGCGGATCAGCTCCTTCGCCTTCTGCGTCGAGCAATTGCGGAAGCGGACCGTTGTCGGTCCCGATCCCGACATGATCCTCGCCCGCCACGTTGGCGATGTGATCGACGTGGCGCAGCAGGTCCTCGGCTCTCGGCTTGGAGTCGAGCGTCAGGAACGGCATGAAATAGACGCCGACAACGCCGCCTTTGTCGGCGACCGCCTTGATCGTTTCGTCGCTGGTGTTGCGGACATGGTCGGCCAGCGCCCGCGCACCGGTGTGGCTGATGACCAGCGGCCGCTTCGCATGCGCCGCGGCCTCGGCCATCGTCCGAGCCCCGCCATGACTAAGATCGAGCAGGATCTTCTCCGCTTCGATCCGCTCGATGGTCGCTCGTCCGAGCTTCGATAGCCCGGCGTTGGCCGGCTCCAGCGCGCCGTCGCCCGAGAGATTGCGGTTGTTGTAGGTCAGCTGGACGGTCAGGACGCCGTCCGATCTTCAGCTGCTTCAGCCGATTCAGCTCCGGCCCGACCATGCAGGTGTCCTGCGTGCCAAGCACGATGCCGAGCTTCTTCTCACGCTTCGCCTTGAGGATGTCGGCGGCGCTTTTGACGATCAGCAGCCGCTCGGGGTTGGCCGCGACCAAGTCCTTCTTCGCCGCGATGTCCTTCTGATAGTCGGACCATGGATCGGCGCTATTGCCGACTGGCATGACCGTGTCGCGGATAACGGTCACGCCGGTCGCCACCGTCTCGGCCCAACCGCGGTCGCTCATCCGGGTGACGCCTTCGTCCGTATAGGGGTCGCCGGTGCCGCCCAGCCCGTCGATGATGATGCCCCGGTCGTACCAGCCTACCGCCGCACGCCGCTGCGCCATTGCCGGGCTTGCGGCCAGCGCCGCCATCGCTCCAGCCGTAAACGTCCGTCGATCGACCTGCATATTGCCCCCGCAAGTGGATGTGGCGCGCTGACAGTAAGCGCCTTGTCGCCAGGCCCGTCCATCTGCAAATCAGCCCTATCGATGGCCACTGATCCCGCCCAAATCACAACTCCCGAGCGCACCAGCGAAGACGCCGACGCGGCTCTTCGGCCGAAGAGCCTCGACGAATTCGTCGGGCAGCAGGCGGCGCGCGAGAACCTGCGCATCTTCGTCAATGCGGCGAAGAGCCGGGGCGAGGCGCTCGACCACGTGCTGTTTCACGGGCCGCCCGGGCTCGGCAAGACCACGCTCGCCGGGAATTGTCGCGCGCGAGATGGGCGTCGGCTTCCGCGCCACGTCCGGCCCGGTCATTGCCAAGTCGGGCGACCTCGCCGCGCTGCTGACCAATCTGGAGGACGGCGACGTCCTCTTCATCGACGAGATTCACCGCCTCAATCCGGCGGTCGAGGAAGTCCTCTATCCGGCGATGGAGGATCGCGCGCTCGACCTGATGATCGGCGAAGGGCCGTCCGCGCGTTCCGTCCGCATCGATCTGCCGCGCTTCACGCTGATCGGCGCGACGACGCGGCAGGGACTGCTGACCACGCCGCTGCGCGACCGCTTCGGCATTCCGATCCGCCTGAATTTCTACACCGTCGAGGAACTTGAGCAGGTCATTCGCCGGGCGTCGCGCCTGCTGGGTGTCGGCATCACCGACGACGGCTCGCGCGAAGTCGCCCGCCGTTCGCGCGGCACGCCGCGCATCGCCGGCCGCCTGCTTCGCCGCGTCCGCGACTTCGCCCATGCCGTGAGCGCGGAATCGATCGATGCCGCCGTAGCCGACAAGGCGCTGTCCCGGCTGGAGATCGACGCGCTTGGTCTGGACGCCATGGACCGCCGCTATTTGACGATGATCGCCGACCTTTACGGCGGCGGCCCGGTCGGCGTGGAGACGCTGGCGGCGGGCCTTTCCGAGCCGCGCGACACGATCGAAGACGTGATCGAGCCCTACCTCATTCAGCTTGGCCTCATCGCGCGGACGGCACGCGGACGCTGCCTTAACGGCCGCGGCTACACCCACCTCGGCCTCAACCCACCGCCCGGCGCACAAGCCGGACTGTTCGACCCGGGAGCAAGCTCCAAGTGATCCGTATTCTAGTGCTGACCGCCGCCGCACTCGCAGCGGGTACCCCGGCTTCGGCCCAGCCCGCCCCGCCGGCGGCGACCGACTATTCCAAGGCGTCGAACTGGCTCTGCCTGCCGGGCCGCTCGGACCTCTGCTCGACGCCGCTCGGAACGACGGCGCTCAACCCCAACGGCTACGGCTCGGTCGGCCAGAGCACGGTCGCGAAGGACGCGCCGATCGACTGCTTCTACGTCTATCCGACGGTTTCGGCGGATAGCGGGATGAACAGCGACCTCGTCGCCGAACAACGGCGAAACCAATGCCGTGCAGGTGCAGTTCGCGCGCTTCGCCGGCGTGTGCCGGACCTTTGCGCCCGTCTATCGCCAGATGACGCTTGGCGCGGTGGCGGCGGCAGCGGCCGGAGCGGACATGACCCGCCCGCGCGACGCTCGCCTACACCGATGTTGCCAGTGCCTGGCGCACCTATCTCGCGCGCCACAACAAGGGCCGACCCTTCGTGCTTGTCGGGCACAGCCAGGGCTCGCTGATGCTTCAGGAACTCATCAAGAACGAGATCGAGGGCAAGCCGATCGCCAAGCAGATGCGGCTCGCGATCCTGCCCGGCTTCAACGTCCTCGTTCCGCAGGGCAAGCGCGTCGGCGGCACGTTCAAGTCGACGCCGGTGTGCGCCTCGCCCGGCGAGACCGGCTGCGTGATGAGCTGGGTCAGCTTCCGCGAGAACAATGTCCCGCCGACCGGCGCGATTTTCGGCATTGCGCCTCAGCCGGGCATGACCGTCGCCTGCACCAATCCGGCGCGTCCGGGCTCAACCCGCTGGGAAAACCTCGACAGCTACTGGAATTCCCGCTGGTCGCTGCCGGTGCCGGGCGGCCCGATCCGCTGGTCGACCGAAGGCCAGCCATCGACGCCAGTTCGTCCGCACCGAAGGTCTGGTCTCGGCGCGCTGCATCAACGACGGCCCGCGCGGCTACCTTTCGATCCGCATCAATGCCGATCCAAAGGACAAGCGCACCGACCGGGTCTACGGCGAGGTCGGGATGCTCGGCATGTTCATCCCCGGCTGGGGCATGCACCTTGCCGACGTGGCAGCGGCCCAGGGCGACCTCATCCGCCGCGTCGAGGAGCTCAGCGCTCGATCCAGAACAACGTCTCAACCGGCACGCTGAGCGCTTCGGCAAGCTTGATCGCAAGCAAGGCGGACGGGGTGAACACGCCGTTCTCGACCGTGTTCACAGTCTTGCGCGTCACGCCCACCCGCTCGGCCAACTCCGCCTGTGTAAGGCCGAGCTCCGTGCGCCGCTCCTTCAATCCGTTGGCGAGGCGTTCAGCCATTTCTGTGAGCGCGACGCTCCAGTCTCGCAAACGTCAGGAGTGCCGCCGTTAGCCCGATGGTCAGGATGATGTGGATCGCCTCCCGTACTTCGACCCGCGTGAACATGGTCAGCAAGTACAGGCCGATGCAGCCCATCATCGATGCGAGAAACGCGATACTGAAGGCCTGCGACCGATTCGCCCTCGTCCCCTCGTCATTGAGCAGGTCGCGAACGCCCTTCGGCTGAAACCACGCACCGCCGGTCCACAGCGCTGGCAGGATGACGGCGGAGAGGACCAGCCATGCCGAAATCTTGACCTGGTCGACCGTGCCATCGGCGCCCGGATGGTTACTGAAAGAAGGTCACCCTGCTGAGCGATCAGGAGGATCGCCATGACGACCAGCATCCGCGAGCGTCGATAACTCAGTCGCTCCGCTTTCTCGGTCATGCTCAGATCGGTCATTTCGTGCCCCTTCTTAGTAACCTATGCGTTACATGTAACCTTAGCGTTACTTTGAAGTCAAGCGCTCGATTTGCGGCATTGGGTCCGGGTGGGTAAGCGCACCGATGGCATGCATCGACACACCCTATCGCGGCGGCTTCGTCGGGCCGGAGCATCGTTTCGCCCTCACCGTCTATTTCGAGGACACGGACACTGCGGGCGTCGTCTACTACGCCAATTACCTGAAGTTCATGGAGCGGGCGCGGTCGGACATGATCCGCGCGGTCGGCGTCGACCAAGGTGCGGCGCTGCGGTCGGACGGAAGCGCCTATTTCGTCACCGAGGTGAACATCAAATATCGAAAGCCCGCGCGGCTTGGCGACGACCTGATCGTCGTCAGCACGGTCGAGGCGGTTCGTGCCGCTTCGGTCGACATTCATCAGCAGGTCATCCGCGGAACGGAACAATTGACCGACGCGAGGGTGACAGCCGCCTACCTGGACCGCGATGGCCGGCCGCAGCGCCAGCCCCGCGACTGGGTCGAGCGGTTCAATGCAATCATGGCCGGGAAGTAATGCGTTTGTTCAGTCCGAAGTCTTTGTTCTTCGCTGCGGCGCTGCTCGCGCCGGCGGCGGCCGCGCAGGCCCAGTCGCCGCAGCTCGTCATCGCCGTCCCGCAATTGCCGACGCCGAAGAATGTGAAGACCGAGGGCGGCGAGACCGGCGTGATCGGCATCCAGATCGCCCAGCAGATCGCGTCCGACCTGCGCACGACGCCGCTCCATCTATCCGATGGGGCCGAACGGCCTGAAGCAATACACGCCGACCGAGGCGGGCGCTCCGCTCTACCCGAACTGGGCGAACATCGGCGCTGGCGCTCTCGTCACCGGCTACGTCCAGGCGCGCGACGACGGCCGCATCACGGTCGTCTGCTACCTCTACGATCTGAAGCAGCGCCGCGAGATGGCGCGGGCGGGTTTCGCGGTCGCGTCGACCGAATGGCGCCGGGCCGCCCACCGCTGCGCCGGGTCGTTCGTCAAGGCGATAACCAAGCGGCCGAGCCATTTCGACAGCCGCATCGCCTATGTCGCCGCGACCGGATCGCGCACGCAGCCCGTGCGTCGCCTCGCGATCATGAACTGGGACGGGACAGACCACAGCTATCTGACGCAGGGCGAAGTCACCGTGACCAGTCCCCGCCTGTCTCCCGACGGACAGCGCATCGCCTACATGAGCTTCGCCGGCGGAACTCCGCACATCCGGGTCATCGACATCGACGGCGAACAACGACCGCGCGCTGCTGCAGTCGCCGTCGATGAGTTTCTCGCCGCGCTGGTCGCCGGATGGACGGCAGATCGCCTTTTCCATGGCCGTCGACGGCAACACCGACATCTACGTCGTCGGATGCCGGCGGAGGCTTTCCGAGGCGCCTGACGACTGCCCCGGGCGTCGATACTTCGCCGAGCTTCTCACCGGATGGATCGAAGATCGTGTTCGAAAGCGACCGCTCTGGATCGCAGCAACTTTACGTCATGGATGCGAGCGGGTCCGGCCAGCGGCGCATCAGCTTCGGCGCAGGCTCAAGCTCCTCGCCGGTCTGGAGTCCGGACGGCGAGCTCATCGCCTTCTCGCGCTGGACAGGCGTCGGCGGCGAACATCGGCGTGATGAGCCCGACCGGCGGCGGCGAGAAGATGCTGACCAACGGCTGGCAGGACGAAGCGCCGAGCTGGGCGCCCGGACAGCGAATGGCTCGTCTTCCAGCGCACGCAGCAGGGCACGGGCGTTGCCAGCCTGTACACCGTTTCCGTGGGCGGCGGCGAAGCGAAGCTGCTTGGAACGCCGCAACCGGGCGCAGACCCGAACTGGTCGGGAGCGGCCCAATGATCTTGCGTGGATTGATAATTGCTGCCGGGTTCGTCGCAGCCGCGGCTTCGGCTCAGAACTACGATCCTTACGGCTACCCGCCGGCTCCGCCGCCGCCAGGCCAATATCCGCAGCAGCCGGGCCAATTCCCTCCGCAAGGGCCGATGCTGGCCATTCCGGTGCTTGAAGCCGACCTGCGTGCCAAGGCCGGGTCGGACACCGTGCGCTTCGCTCGTGATTCCTATGTGCTGACGCCGCAGGCGCAGGCGACTCTGACCGCTCAGGCGCAGTGGCTGATCCAGCGTCCGTTCGTCCAGGCGAGCATCGAAGGCCATGCCGACGGGCGGCAATCGCGCGATTATGCTTTCGCTTTGGGTGAGCGGCGCGCCGCAGCGGTCCGCAATTATCTGATCGCGTCAGGCGTTCCGCCGGAGCAGCTTCTGACCGTGAGCTGGGGCCGGGAGCGGCCCACCACCGCTGCGGCCCACGACGCGACCTGGCTACAGAACAGCCGCGTCGTGATGGTCCTCAAGCAACCGCAGCAGATCTACTACCCGCAGCCGCAGCCCTACCCGCAACAGCCGCTGCCGCAGCCGTATCAATAGGTCTCAGGCGGCGTAACGCTGGTGCGAGCCGAGCCAGGAGCGAGCCTGGCGCTGCGCCTCGGCGATCTCGCGAGCAGTCATTTCGATCGCGATCTCGGCACGGCACTGCTGGCCACGCGTGCAGCCCGACAAGGCCGCGAGGTTGAACCACTTGTGTGCTTCGATGAGATCGACCGAAACGCCCCCACGGCCGGTCGAATAGGTTACGCCAAGTTCGAACAATGCATCGACATCGCCGCGCTCGGCATCGACGAGACGGCTGCGGATCAGGAACTCCGCACTCTTCGTGACTAATTGCGCCCACTTGATTTGCTCCCCGTTCTGGTGAGCCGAACTTCGGGCCGAGATGGCAAAGAAATGGTTAACGCCGCCGTGACGTCAAAATCACAGGTCGACGGCGATGTTGTCGATGAGCCTCGTGCGACCGATTACGGCCGCCGCGATGAGCCGCATCGGGCCACCCGCGCGGTCGAGCGGCTCGAGCGTCAGGGCGTTGACCAGAGCGACATAATCGATGCGGGAGAAGCCGGCGGCAGTCAGGCG
Source organism: uncultured Alphaproteobacteria bacterium (assembly GCA_963807815.1). Taxonomy (GTDB): domain Bacteria; phylum Pseudomonadota; class Alphaproteobacteria; order Sphingomonadales; family Sphingomonadaceae; genus Sphingomicrobium. The sequence continues at coordinate 135,724 of CAWECW010000008.1, forward strand.
CTCCTTCGCTTGGGCAAGTGAATCGGCCACCGGCGTTCCCGATTGAATCTCGTGCCGCTGCCTCGTTCAGCGCCTGAGGCAGCGCCAGCGCATTCTGCCGCTCGTCGGCGGAAAGATAGGCATTGCGAGATGACAGAGCGAGGCCGTCCGCATCGCGGATCGTCGGGTGGCCGAGGATTTCGACGCCAAGCTGCAGGTCCTGCGTCATCCGCCGGATCACCGCGAGCTGCTGGAAATCCTTCTCGCCGAAGATCGCGATGTCGGGGCGAACGGCGCAGAGCAGCTTGGCCACCACGGTGGCGACGCCGTCGAAATGCCCGGGCCGAGCCTCCCCGTCCCAGCGATCGCTCAAGCCCTTGACGCTGACCGTCGTGGCGAAACCCGGCGGATACATGTCCTGAGCCTGGGGCAGCCACAGCAGGTCGCAACCCGCCTGCTCCAGCATCTCGGCGTCCTTCTCCTCCTGCCGCGGGTAGCGGTCGAGGTCCTCGTTCGCCCCGAACTGCAGCGGATTGACGAAAATGGTGGCGACAACCCGATCCGCGCGGCGCCGCGCTTCCTCGACCAAGGCGATGTGCCCGGCATGCAGCGCGCCCATGGTCGGAACGAGCGCCAGGCTCTTGCCGCCGGCCCGCAGCGCGACCAATGCCATCGGCAGCTGCGCGGCCTCACGGATTGATTGCAAGGATTCAGACCCTTCGGTAAACGGTTAACGGGGCGCGGTTGTCCAAGCCGCGTGGGAAAAGTTCAAGGGGGTGGGGACCATGGCCCAGCCGCATTTTATCGTCTTCGCCAATGAAAAGGGCGGCACCGGCAAGTCGACGACTGCCGTTCACGCCGCGATCGCGCTCGCCGCGACCGGTCACAGCGTCGCTGCGCTCGATCTCGACAGCCGCCAGCGGACCATGACCCGCTATCTCGAGAACCGCGACGCGACCATGCGCCGGCTCAACAAGCCGCTGCCGCAGGCCCGCTACAAGGTGCTCGAAGAGCAGACGCACGAGAAGCTGGAAGCGGCGATCCGCGAGCTTAGCGAGGAAGCCGACGTCATCGTCATCGATACGCCCGGCCGCGACGACCCGATCGCCCGCGCCGCGATCCTGAAGGCCGATACGCTGGTCACGCCGATGAACGACAGCTTCGTCGACCTCGACCTGATCGGCCAGGTCCACCCGGAAAATTACAAGATCACCAAGCCGAGCTTCTACGCCGAGCTGATCTGGAACAGCCGGACGCAGCGCGCCAAGAACACCGGCCGCAGCGTCGACTGGGTCGTCCTGCGCAACCGCCTGCAGCATATCGAGAGCCACAACCTCCGCCGTGTCGGCGCAGCGCTCGACGAGCTTGCCCGCCGCGTCGGCTTCCGGGTCATCCCGGGCCTCGGCGAGCGCGTCATCTACCGCGAGCTGTTCCCGAAGGGCCTGACCCTGCTCGACTATGAGCAGCTCGGCGAAGTCGGCATCAGCCACATCACTGCGCGGCAGGAGCTGCGCGAGATGATCGCCGGCCTCGGCATTCCCGAGCCTGGAGTCGTGGAACCGGTTGCCGCCGCCGGCTGACGCCCTAAAGCCTTCAGCATGAGCCACATTTTCGATCGCACGATCCTGCGCGAGTATGACGTTCGCGGGGTCGTCGGGAAGACGCTTCACGAAGAGGACGCCTACGCCCTCGGCCGCGCTTACGCGTCCCTGGCGCTGGAAGAAGGCGCGCGGAGCATCGCCGTCGGCCGCGACGGGCGGACCCACTCGCCCGACCTCGAAGGCGAGCTGATCCGCGGCCTGATCGAAAGCGGGCTGAACGTCCTGCGGCATCGGCGTCGGCCCAAGCCCGATGCTCTACTTCGCGGTCGCGACGCTGGGCGTGCAGGGCGGCATCCAGGTCACCGGAAGCCACAATCCGGCCGAATATAACGGCTTCAAGATGCTGCTGAACGGCCGCTCGGTGTTCGGGGCGGAAATCCAGAACCTCGGCCGCCGCGCCGCCGACGGGGAGTGGACCGACGGTCACGGCTCGGTCGAGCAGGTCGAGGTTCTCGACGCTTACGTCGAACGGCTGGTGCAGGGCTTCCAGGGCGGAACCTTCCGCGTCGGCTGGGACTGCCGGCAATGGCGCTGGAGGACCGGCGCTCGAGAAGCTGATCGCCAAGCTGCCGGGCGAGCATCACGCGATCCACACGACGGTCGACGGCGCTTTTCCCAACCACCATCCCGACCCGACGGTCGAGGCGAATCTCGCGGACCTGAAGGCGCTGGTCGCCGAGAAGAAGCTCGACTTCGGCATTGCCTTCGACGGCGATGCCGACCGCATCGGCGCGGTCGACGCGAACGGCCGCGTCGTCTGGGGCGACCAGTTGCTGATGATCCTCGCCGAGCCGGTGCTGAAGGAGCAGCCGGGCGCGACGATCATCGCCGACGTGAAGGCCAGCCAGATCCTGTTCGATCATATCGCCAAGCTCGGCGGCCAGCCCTTGATGTGGAAGACCGGCCACAGCCTCATCAAGGCCAAGATGAAGGAAACGGGCGCGCCTCTGGCCGGCGAGATGAGCGGGCACATCTTCTTCAAGCACCGCTGGTACGGCTTCGACGACGCGCTCTACGCGGCTGTCCGCCTGATCGAGGCGGTCGCGCAGTCGGGCAAATCGCTGACCGAAATCATGGACGAGATGCCGAAGTCGATCGCGACGCCGGAATTGCGGTTTCCGGTCGATGAGAGCCGCAAGTTCGCGGTGATCTCGGAGGTGCTGCAGCGACTGACCGCCATCGGCGCGAAGGTCGACGCCACGGATGGCGCCCGCGTGATGACCGACGACGGCTGGTGGCTGCTGCGCGCATCGAACACGCAGGACGTTCTGGTCGCCCGCGCCGAGGCGAAGGACGATGAGGGCATGAAGCGCCTGATGGCCCAGATCGACGAGCAACTCGCGCAATCCGGTGTGGAGCGCGTCGAAGCGACTCATTGAGCGTCTGACCATTAGCCCGAGCAGCAGTGACGAGCGTTCGCGCTTGGAGTATGGAGGACGGAATGCTCGACCAGGTCACGTCGGACAGTTTGGTTGCCGGCCCCGACGGGGACGGCGATCCGATACGCGAGGCGCATTGCGTCGTGCTGGAGATGGCCGTCGCCGACAGCCCGCTCGACAAGACGCTGGGCGCGCTGATCGAAATCGTGGAATCGGCCTCGAAGACGGGCGTCCTGGGTTCGATCCTGCTGCTCGACGAAGACGAACAGCATCTGCGAACCGGCGCGGCACCGAGCCTGCCGGCCGAATATTGCGCCGCGATCAACGGGGCCCAGATCGGCCCGAAGGCCGGCTCCTGCGGAACCGCCGCTTTCACCGGGACGCCGGTGTTCGTGACCGACATCGCCACCGATCCATTGTGGGAGGATTTCCGGGATGTGGCGCTCCCGCACGGCCTTCGCTCCTGCTGGTCGATTCCGATCCTGACCACCGGCCGGAAGGTGCTCGGGACCTTCGCAATGTATCATCGCGAGCCGCGCGAGCCGACGGTGCGCGACCTCGCGTTGGTCGATCTGGTGATCCAGACGGCTGCCTTGGTCATCGACCGCAAGCGAGCGCATTCCGCGCTGCGCGAAATCGGAGCGATCGCCGGCCGGGCCTAGCTCAGCCCGTCAGACACTTTGTCCATCGCGCCATCGGCAATCCGCCGCGCGCGCTCGTTCTGACCGGCGCCGGGCTCGATCACCGCGACCAGGCAGGGCGTGCCTGTCAGCCGCACGACCGCCAGCCGACTGATGTCCGATAGCCGCGGTTCGACCCCGTTGGCGACGCTCATCCGGACGATCATGGCCTCGGGGGCTGCCGCGCTTTTGCCCCGCCATTCGATCGTCTTGCCGATGCTGTTGAAGGCGCCCTTCGCGACGAGGTCGGACAGGCGCAGCTCGGACTCCTTGCCGTCTGCCGCAATGAGCGAGAGGCCCTGCCGAAGGTCGCTCTCGCTCCAGTCGAGCTGCCAGCCGGCGTGTCCCGGGCAACGGCGGAGCCAGTACGGCCCCTCTTCCTTGTTTTCCTCGATGAGGCGACACCGGGACTCGCTGAGTTCCGTGAACACGCTTGCATGAACAGGCGCATCTGACTGGACAGGTGCTTCGACCTGCCGCGGGCTGAGGCATCCTCTCGACAGTATTATCCGAAGCGACTGCTATTGCTGCCTTCCTCCGGAGCCGGACTGCATGCCGCGAGCGTCGCCGCCAGCACCAATATTCGTCTCGGATCACTCATCCTCGTCCTCGTAGCCGACCAGGTTCAGCTCGCGCGCCTTGATCTGGTGGATCATGCACCAATGCTTCAGCGCCTCCTCGCGGCCGTGCGTGATCCACACTTCGCGCGGGGCGAGTTCGCGGATGGTGCAGGTCAGCTCGTCCCAGTCGGCATGGTCGGAAATGATCAGGGGCAGCTCGATGTTCGACTGCCGCGCGCGCTGGCGGATGCGCATCCAGCCGGAGGCCATCGCCGTCACCGGATCGGGCAGCCGCCGCGACCAGCGGTCGTTGAGCGCGGAGGGCGGCGCGATGACGATATGGCCCGCCATCTCCTCCTTCTTGGCGCCCGCGGTGTGGCGCATTTCGCCGAGCGGAACGCCAAGCTCTTCGTACAAATTGCACAGGCGCTCGACCGCGCCGTGGTAGTAGATCGGCTGCTCGTGCCCGCGCCGGCGAAGCTCGGTGATCACCCGCTGCGCCTTGCCCAGCGCATAGGCCCCGACCAGCACGCATCGCGACGGATCGGAATGCAGCCGGTGCAGCAACCGGTCGATCTCGCTGCCCGTGTCCGGGATGGCGGAAGACGGGCAGGCCGAACGTCGCCTCGGTGATGAAGATGTCGCACGGCACCGGCTCGAACGGCGCACAGGTAGGGTCCGCGCGCCGCTTGTAGTCGCCGGAAACGACAACGCGCTCGCCGGCATGCTCCAGCACGATCTGCGCCGAGCCCAGCACGTGGCCGGCCGGTACGAAACTGACGTCGACCTCGCCGAGGCGGAATTGCTCGCCATAGGCGACGGGATGGCCGTTCTGGTCGCCGTAGCGCACGCCCATGATCGCCAGCGTTTCCGGCCGTCGCCCAGACTTCCGAGTGCCCGCCGCGGGCGTGATCGGCATGGCCGTGCGTGACCAGCGCCTTGGCCTTGGGCTGCGACGGATCGATCCACGCGTCCGCCGGCCGAACGTAGATGCCCTCGGGAAAAGGCTCTATCCAGGAACCGAGGCGCGCCATCGGGAGCTATATAGGCTGAACAACCGAACAGTTCCCGTAAGGAGGAAGGGCGAACATGGATGAATTCTGGTGGACGCTGATGACCATCGTCGGGCCGGTCATCCTGCTGATCCTGCTGATCTGGGTCGTCTTGCGCTCGCAGCGGCGAAAGGGAGAAGCGCCGGAGAGCGTGACCGAGCAGGCGACGCGCGCAGGAATATGCCGAGGAAGAGAAGATGCGCCGCGAGGGGACCGACGACCGCTGAACGACGACCCGGATCTCCCACTCGTAATCCGGAACTGGTTTGCCGCACGCGGATGGGAGCCGCGGCGGCACCAGCTGGACATGCTGCGCCTCGCGCGCGCCGGGAAGAACGTGTTGCTCGTCGCTGCGACGGGATCGGGCAAGACGCTGGCCGGCTTCCTGCCGACGATCACCGAGTTGGTCGAGCAGCCGACTGAAGGACTGCACACCCTCTACATCTCTCCGCTCAAGGCGCTCGCGGTCGACGTTCAGCGCAACCTCATCGGCCCGATCGAGGAGATGGGCCTGCCGATCCGGGTCGAGACGCGCACCGGCGACACGCCATCCGACCGCAAGGCGCGGCAGCGGATCCGGCCGCCGCAGATCCTTCTGACGACGCCGGAATCGCTGAGCCTGCTGCTCAGCTATCCCGACAGCTTCATGATCTTCGAGAACCTCAAGACGATCATCGTCGATGAGCTGCACGGCTTCGCGAAGGACAAGCGCGGCGACCTGCTGTCCCTGTCGATCGCGCGGCTTCAGAAGCTCGCGCCCGGCCTTCGCCGCGTCGGCCTGTCCGCGACGATCAGCGACCCCGACGCCTACCGAAGCTGGTTCGCTCCCGACGCCGACATGGACCTGGTCGAGGTCGTCACCGGCGACCCGGGCGCCGAGCCGCATCTTTCGATCCTGATCCCCGAAGGCCGCATCCCCTGGGGCGGCCATTCCGGCCGCCACGCCGCGCGCGAGGTGATGGAGCTGATCGAGCGGCACAAGACGACGCTCGTCTTCTGCAACACGCGCAGCCTCGCCGAACTGATCTTCCAGGACCTGTGGGCGGTGAACGACAAGTCGCTGCCCATCGGCATCCACCACGGCAGCCTGGCGCAGGAGGCGCGGCGCAAGGTCGAGGCGGCCATGGCGGCGGGCAAGCTGCGCGGCCTCGTCGCGACCGCCAGCCTCGACCTCGGCATCGACTGGGGCGACGTCGACCTCGTCGTGCAGATGGGCGCGCCAAAGGGCTCGTCCCGCCTGCTGCAGCGCATCGGCCGCGCCAACCACCGGCTCGACGAGCCGAGCGAAGGCGAGATCGTGCCCGGGCAATCGCTTCGAATATCTCGAAGCTCGCGCCGCCATCGACGCGATCGACGACGGCGAACTCGACCCCGAGAACTTCCGGCCGGGCACGCTCGACGTGCTCGCCCAGCATATCCTCGCCGTCGCCTGCGCGGCGCCGTTCGAGGAACAGGAACTGCTCGCCGAAATACGCTCCTCCGCACCCTATGCCGGCCTGAAGGACGAGACGTTCCGCGAAGTCCTCAACTTCATCGCTACGGGCGGATATGCGCTGAAGGCCTACGACCGCTTCCGCCGGCTCGTGCAGGAGGGCGACGGGCGCTGGCGCATCACAAAGCCGCAGGTCGCCGCCCAGCACCGCATGAACGCAGGCGTGATCGTGGAGCAGCCCTTGCTCACGGTGCGCTTCCGCAACGGGCGCAAGCTGGGCACGATCGAGGAAGGCTATGCCTCGACGCTCTCGCCGGGCGACCTGTTCTTCTTCTCCGGCCTCAGCCTCGAGGTCGAGCAGTTCAAGGACACGGACGTCATCGTCCGCGCCTCGTCGAAGTCCGGGCGGATCGTCACCTACGGCGGCCAGCGCATGTCCATGTCGACGCACCTCGCCAACCGGGTCCGCCACATGCTGGCCGACCGCAACGACTGGCACCGCTTCCCGGACGACGTGCGCGAATGGCTGGAGGTGCAGGACCGCCGCTCGGTGCTGCCCGAGCCGCAGCAGCTGCTGGTCGAGACCTTCCCGCACGAAAAGCTGCACTACATGGTCGCCTACAGCTTCGAGGGCTGGAACGCGCATCAGTCGCTGGGCATGCTGATCACGCGGCGGATGGAGAATGCGGGCCTCAAGCCGCTCGGCTTCGTCGCCAACGATTACGGCCTCGCCTGCTACGGCCTCGAGCCGATCACCGATCCGAAGGCGCTCTTCTCGCCCGACATCCTCGAGCAGGAGTTCGTCGACTGGGTCGAGCAGAGCATGCTGCTCAAGAACGCCTTCCGCGAAGTGGCGGTGATCGGCGGCCTCGTCGAGCGCCATCATCCGGGCAAGAAGAAGTCGGGCCGGCAGGTCAGCTTCTCCACCGACCTCATCTACGACGTGCTCCGCCGCTACGAGCCCGGCCACCTGCTGCTCCGCGCCGCATGGGACGATGCCCGCGCGCGAATGACCGAGCTCGGCCGCCTCGTCCGCCTCGTCGATCGCGCCTCGGCGACCATGCTGCACGTGGAACTGGACCGCATCTCGCCCATGGCCGTCCCGCTGATGGTGATCGTCGGCCGCGAAGCCCTTCCGGCCGGCGCGGAGGCCGATGCAAGCCTGCTCATCGAAGCTGAGGCACTGGCCGACGAAGCCATGCGCGTCTGACATTGCCCGTTCAGGAAGCTTCTGCGACGCTGACCTTGATGTGAGCCTCTGGCGGGGATGATGTGTTTCCGTAGCGACCGGACATGAAGTCTTTTCCGATACTTACGGCCGCATTCCTGCTGTCCGGCTGCGTCGTCGGCACGATTGCCGAGACTGCCGTGGACGTCGCCACCATCCCGGTGAAGGTCGTGTCGTCGGGCGTCGATGCAGCGACCACCAGCCAGTCCGAAGCCGACGAAAAGCGCGGCCGCGAACTGCGCCGGCAGGACGAGGAGCGCGGGCGGCAGGCCCGGGCGATGGCCGAGCGCTGCCGCAAGGGACGCCCGCTTCCGACGGACGTCTGCGCTCCGAACTAGCGCGCGGCTTTCGCCGTCTCCGCCAGCTCGTACAGATAGTCGACGTAGAACATCGTCGCCTCGTCGAGGCCGGCGATCTTCTTCGGGTCCTTGCTGTCGATCAGATACCATTCGTTCGGCGCGTGCGCGCCACCGCCGGTACCGATGCCGAACCCGACCGCGGGAAGCTTGAGCGGCGGGCCGGTGAAGTTCACGCCCGGCCATGAACCCGCCGTCCGCGGGTTGAGCGAATATTCGATGCCGGCCTTCTTCAGCGCCGCAATCTGCGACTTCACCAGCAGGGTGTTCTCGTCCGTCTCCGTCGGGCCGTAGCCGCCGCTGACATTGACGATGATGTCGGAGAAGCCGTGCTTGGCGAAGTGCGCCTTCAGCTTCCCGACCATCTCGTCCTTGGTCATTGCTGGCACCAGCCGAAGGTCGAGCTTCGCCTCCGCGCGTCCCGGGAAGAACCGTCTTCCCGCCCGGCCCAGTGTAGCCGCTCACCAGGCCCTGGATGTTGATCGTCGGCTGCTGCGCAAGGCGGTACGACGCGGTCAGGAAGTCCTCGTTGTCGATCCATTGCTTGATGCCGAGCTGCGACTTGAGCTCCGCCTCGTTCGACTTGGAAACGCCCTCCGCGATCAATTCCTTTTGCCGCGCGGTCAGCGGCCGCACATTCTCGAACCAGCCTTCGACGGCGGGCGTGTGCCCGTCTTCCTTGACCAAGGTGTCCAGCGCCTTGACCAGCCGCCAGGCCGGGCTGTCGACGATGGCGTGGAGGCTCGAGTGGACGTCCTTGGCCGGGCCCTTGCCCCAATTCTCGCCGCTCGAGATCAGCTGGATCTCGACCGCGCCCTTGGCGCCAAGGTCGATCGACGTCGCACCGGTCGATTCCTGGCCCGCGCCGGGGATGAAGACGCCCACGGCCTTCTTCATCGCCGCCAGCACTTCCGGGTTGGATGCGATCTCGCCGAAGTGCGGCGATGCGATTTCCTCCTCGCCCTCCGCGACCAGCACGATGTTCACCGGCAGCTTGCGGCCAGTCGCCTTGAAGGCGTGCAGCGCCGACAGGAAGGCGTTCTCCGGCCCCTTCTGGTTGACTGCGCCGCGGCCCATGATCGCCTTGCCTTCGGCGCGATCGACAAGCTTGCCTTCGAGCGGCGGCGACGACCATTCCGCCGGGTCGAACTGCTTCACGTCGTACATGAAGTAGATGCCCAGCGTCGTCGGAGCGCCGGCATCGAGCGTGGCGAACACGCCGGGCACCCCGCTTGTCGGCACGATCTTCGCCTGCTGGAACCCCGCGTCGAGCAGCAGCTTGCGCATATGCTCCGCGCCTTCGGGCGTGCCGCGCTTCTCGGCGGCGATCGTCGGCAGTGCGATCCAATCCTGAAGCCGCTTCAGATTGGTTGCGTGACTGGCCTTCACCGAGGCCGCGAGCTCCGCCCGGTTCGGCGTCTCGGCGGAAACGGGCACGGCGATACTGGCCAGCAGTCCGGCGACAATTGCAGCGCGAATCATACGCATTGAGCGACTCTCCCCTTTGATACCCGTAGCAAAGCGCCACCGAGCGCATCTGTCCAGATTGCCAAACGCCCCCGCGGCGCTACCGCTGATGTGTGCGCTATTTCCTCGACACGGAATTCAACGGTTTCGGCGGCGCGCTGCTCAGCCTTGCGCTCGTGCCCGAGGACGGCAGCGAGTTTTACATAACGCTCGCGTTCGATGGCGAACTCAACGCGTGGGTGGAGCGCAACGTCCTCCCCTATTTCGATCACGTGCCGGTCGGCCTCGTCTCGCCGAGGCTCAGCCGCCAGGACGCCGCGGTCGAGCTGGCGCACTATCTCGCGGCCGATCCGCATCCGGTGATCGTGGCCGACTGGCCCGAGGATATCGCTCTATTCTGCAACCTGCTGATGACCGGCCCGGGCGACATGGTCCCCGTCCCGCCGATGTCGTTCGACTTCGTTCCGCTGCAGGGATTCAGCACTGCCGGCAGCAGCGCCGTGCCGCATAATGCGCTGCACGACGCGCGTGCGCTGAAAGAGCATCTATTGGGGCTTGAGCCCTAACGCCGCTCGTCTAAACCGGACCGATGGTTCCCTTTTCGTTCGCAGGCGAAACGTTCGTCGCATCGCCCGAAGGCGCGCTTTACTGGCCCGCCCGGAATGCGCTGCTCGTCGCCGACCTGCATCTCGAAAAGGCGAGCTGGTTCGCGCGCTTCGGGCAGTTCCTCCCGCCCTACGATTCGGTCGCGACACTGACGGCGTTGAGCGAGGTCGTGCAGGCGACGGGCGCGACGCGGCTCTATTGCCTCGGCGACAGCTTCCACGACCGCTTCGGCTGCGACCGCTTGCCGGATCAGGCCCGGTCGCTGCTGTTGGAAATGACGGCGACGCTCGACTGGACCTGGATCCTCGGCAATCACGATCCCGGCTTCGCCGACCATTGCGGCGGGACTCTGATCGAAGAGCTGGAGGTCGATGGCATCATCCTGCGCCACGAGGCGCACGTCGACGATCCGCGTCCGGAGATGTCGGGCCACTTCCATCCCAAGTATCGCGTGAACGTGCGCGGCCGTCATGTCTCGCGGCGCTGTTTCGTCGCCTCGGCCTCGCAAGCTCATCCTGCCGGCCTTCGGCTCGCTGACGGGCGGACTGGACGCCTCCCATCCGGAGATCGTCAAGAACGTCGGAACGGCCGCCTCGGCGCTCGTGCCCCTGCCCGACCGCATGCTCCGCTTCCCGCTGGCGGCCTGAGACGCGCGCCTAACATTGGTGAATGTGACCGTCACAATTGGGGCGTATGGCCGGCCCATGGAGTCGGAACGCGAATATCTGCATCGCCGAGCCAGCGAAGAGCAGGAAGCGGCCCAGCGCTCCGGAAGCGAAAAGGCTCGCGAACTGCACATGGAACTGGCGA
>CAWECW010000009.1:0-107328 GCA_963807815.1 uncultured Alphaproteobacteria bacterium
GAGCCGGAAGTGTGATGTAGCGAAAGACCTGCCAGCCGTTCGAGCCATCGACTTTGCCGCCTCGTAGAGATCGGACGGAATGCTCTGCAGCCCGGCCAGAAAGACGACCATGAAGAAGCCGACTTCCTTCCAGACGCTCATGATCACGATCGCGTCCGTCGCCCATTCCGGATCTTCAGCCAGCTCTTGCGGAAAACCCGAGCGGCTCCAGGAAGAACGTGTTCATCAAGCCCTTGCGGTTGAAGATCATCTTCCAGATCGCCGCCACCACAACCCAGCTCATCACGACCGGGATGAAATAGACGGTGCGAAAGAACCCACGCGCCCTGATCTTCGTATTCAGCGCCAGGGCCAGGACCAGCGCCAGCGCGCAAACCGGGATGTAGGTGGCGAACACGTACATGAAGCTGTTGAGCAGCGACAGCCGGAAACGCGTATCACCCGCGAGCTCGCGAAAATTGTCCGTGCCCACATAGACCGGCTTGTCGACGACGCTGAACTCGAAGAACGAGAGGTAGAAGGTGCGGGCGATGGGGTAGACGGCGAATAGCGCGAAAAAGACAGTGCAGGCACGGCAAAGGGGAACCCCAAAGGTTCCGCTTCTGCATGTACGTCAGGTGGAAGCGCCGTTTCGGCGCTACACTCGGTGATGCTGGCGCTGTCGGTGCCAGGTGCATCTCCTCGAATTGCAAAGCCAAGGGCCCTGCCAACCCTATCGGCGGCAGGGCCCCGGCTCCGGGCGCGATGACCGCCAGCGGCTAGCTGCTGGCGATCGCCGCCTCGATTTCCGGCTTCGCGGCATCGAGCGCCGCCTGCGGATCCTCGCCCGAGAACAGCGACGATTCCAGCGTGGACTTCATGATCGCATCGACTTCCTCGGCAGCCGGCACCACTGGCAGGAACTTGCCCTTCAGCATTTCCGATGACCAGACATCGAAGAACGGCAGGGCTTTCGCCTCTTCCGAGTCTTCCCAGCCAACCACTGGCTGGATGAACGACGACTCGCTCAGCCAGCGACCGGGGAACGACGACAGGAAGCCAACGAACTTGAAGGCGGCTGCCTTCTTCGCCTCATCGGTCGTCTGCGAGTTCACTGCCCAGTAGTAGGCATAGAGCGGGGTGACTGGTCCCGAACCCGGCGCATCGGCCACCGGCGAAGCGGTGTCCGCGCTGCCCGGATGGAGCTGCGGCAACGGGGCAATCGCCCAGTCCTCGCCCACCGCGGAATCGGGGGTGATCAACCCCATCCCCCACGGATTGAACATCGTCATCGCGATGTTGCCATCGAGGAAATCCTGGTACGGAACCGTGGCGTCCTGGTTGGCGACATTCGGGATCGGCGATCTTCGCCTCGTAGATCATGTCGTACCAGATGTGCAGGGCCTCCACCATCTCCGGGGAATTGACGGTGACCGTGGTGCCATCTTCGGCAACGTAGCGGCCACCGGTCTGGAGCATCAGCGTGCCGAGCTGGTTGTGGTACCAGCCGGAATGCAGGTACACGAAATCGAATCCGCGCCGCGTGAAGGTATCGCCATCCTTGACCACAAGCTGCTGGCCCTGGGTGGTGACATCGTCCCACGAGGCTGGTGGCGATCCGGATCGAGCCCGACTTCCGTCATCGCCGCCGTGTTGACGGCCATCGGCGGTGACGTTGAACTCGCTCGGCACGCCGTACACCTTGCCGTCGGCATCGGTGGAGCCTTCGAGCGCGGTGGGAATGTAGGCCGCTTTCAGCTCGTCGACCGAGCCGATAGCCCATGCTGACCGGATCGACTTCCTGGATGAGCCCACGCGGAATGTAGATCGACCGCATCTGGGAATCATCCATGTTGATGATGTCGGGCCGGTGCCCGTTCCCATCGAGGTCAGCATCTTGGTCGCGAACTCGTTGTTGGGAATGATCTCGTACTCAACCGCGATGTCCGGGTTTTCCGACATGAACTGCTCGACGAGGGAATTGTTCAGGTCGACCATCGGCGGATGGGTGTGGGTCCAGAACTTGATCGTCGTCTTTCCTGGGCGCTGCGTCGCAGTGCAGCTGGTGCAGCAATGCCGGCCGCTGCGGCGGTCGCGGCGACGCCTTGGGTGAACCGCCGCCGATTGATCCGCTTGTTTCCAATCGACGAGATGTTCGTTTGCTCTGACATAACAGCGCCTTCTCCTCCGAATACACCGAGACCGGTGTCGCACGGCACGATCCGTCGAATGACTGTTAACTCATTTCAACGGCCTGAGGGCAATCTAACATCAGATGCCCATTCACGAAAGGAACGTGAGACGATTTACAGCTGGAAATCGCGATGCTGGCCGCGTATGCACCAAGACATTCTGGCGAAACGGGCGGCAGTCACTGCATAATTACGCACCCCGCCTCTCGTGAGGCGGCATCCCAACCCACCGGATCAGCAGAACGGAGTTACAAAGGGTGGATCAACGCCGACAGGTAACCCGCGAGGGGCTCGAAGAAATCAAGGCTGAGCTTGCCGATATGATCGAGGTCAAGCGACCCGCGATCATTGCCGCAGTGGCTGAAGCTCGCTCTCACGGCGATCTCCGCGAAACGCCGCGTATGAAGCAGCGCGTCACGACCAGATGATGCTTGAGCGCCGGATTCAAGATTATGAGGATCTCGTGCGCAATGCCGAGGTCGTCGGTCCAAACACGAACTCAAGCGTCATTGGACTCGGCACGACCGTAATCGTTGATCTCGACGGCATGGACGAGACCTTTACGATCGTCGGCGCGGCGGAATCGCGGCCTGCCGCCGGCCGGATTTCGGTCGAATCACCAATTGGCCGGGCACTGCTCGGCAAGCGCGCGGGCGACTCAGCAGTGGCGATCACGCCTCGCGGCCGCACGGCGCTGACCGTCAAAGAGATCGTGCTTTAGCACCAGGCTCCGGATGCTTGGGGCATCCGGAGCCGCACTTCAGGGAGGCATTCAACTGCTCAGCCAGCGTTGGAGTGATTTTCAGGCATCCCGGCGGCAAGATGCCTCCTATCGCCGCGTATGGCAGGCGTTCGGGCGCTTGACTTGGTTGCTGATGGCCGCCATGACACTGCTGAGTGGCGTTCTCGCCAGGGTGTCTACGCGGTTTGCATCGTGCGGATTCCCGCCGTAACTTTGGAGCCGGCGCTCGATGAGGTGCGGCGAGCGCTATCGCCGCTTTCCATCGTTCGCCCTCATCCCGATCACTTTCTTCACATTTCCTTGCAGGAACTCGGTTTCGTTTGCGATAACCCCGAAGGCCCGGATGAAATCGATCAAGAGCGGCTCAACGAGTTCGTGAACTCAGCTTCCGAGCGCGCTGGCCGGTGCACCAAAGTTCGAGTTGCGTCTCGGAGGCGCGAATGCCTTCCAGGATGCGATCTTCCTCGATGTTCATGATCGGGGGCACTGTGGCCGCCTCCATGCCAGAATGCGCGAGCTTGCCGGGATCCTGAGTGTGCCCAGGTTCGCTTACCTTCCCCACGCAACCATCGCCCATTTCACATCGGAAGCCCCCATCGATGAATTGCCTGCGCTCGTCGGTCGCTGGCGCGACCGGCGATTCGGATCATTCGAGGTTTCATCTATCGAAGTCGTGACCTTAGATGTTCGGCTCACCTACCCTCGATTAGCGCAATACGCTGTCCATTCCCTCGGGTAGCCCATCTTATTGCGCGAATGCGTGACATTTTCACCATCTACCCGGGCGTTTCGTTCATACATCTGTCTCAAGTCGGTTGCCTTCAAAGGCGGTGCTGAAGTTGGAGTGTTCGCGTTTGGGTGGTTGCTAGAACGAAAAGATTGAAGAATTTTCACCTTGACGGGTAGCGTCAACAATCCTGAGACTGTACTCCGTGAAGCGTCGATCATTCAAAACGTATCAAGTGCCTTTGGATTGCTTGAGGCGAATCAAGTAACGGGCACTTGATGTCGGATGGTGCAAACCAGTCCCGCGTTACTCAGCGGGCAGGGTACCCAGGGCAATCGCAGGATCGTCGGCATGCCCTACTCCCGCATCCCGAGTTGCATTCGCAAACACGGCCACGAGTAGGCAGAGTACGTCACCACACCCATCGTCACTGTCAACGAGGTGATCTCAGCGACCCAGCCGAGTATAGGCGCGCCAACCAGAAACCCGGTATATCCCACGGTCGCAACACTAGCGACTGATTGACCGCGCGGCAGGCCTTTGAAGTTTCCTGCCGCGCTCATTGCTAGCGGATAAGCGGTCGCAAGACCGAGTCCCGCCGCCATATATCCGACCAGTGTCGGCACGGGCAAACCAATGATGATGGCGATACCTAGCCCGACGGAGGCGATCAAACCGCCCCGCCGCACGATCGAGACCGGTCCGAATCGCTGCACCATGCTATCTCCTGAAAATCTGCCGATCAGCATCGCCAGCTGAAACGACGCAAAGCCGAGCGCGGCAAATCCGGCGCTCATGCCGAGCTCGTTCTTCAGGTAAGGCCAGCCCAGTCCGCAATCGCCCCCTCGCAAACCGCCGCCGAAAACCGACCAGTCCGAGTAGCCAGAGTGCCCGGGGAGGTATCGCGAAGGCAGGAAGCTGATCGTGATGCTGGTGCGCCGTAGGTGCATCCGGCACCAGCCACCTTCGAACATACAGGATCGTCGAAAGACCCGCCAGGGTGAGATCGAAAACTGAAGGATCGGCGAAAGTCCAATTGCCGCTGCCCCTGCCCCGATGCCGGCTCCAGCGAAAGCGCCAAGACTGTAAAAGCCGGTAGCGAACTGGTGATGATGTTGATTCCGGCAGCGCTTTCGACCTCTACACCCTGAGAGTTCATGGCGACATCCATGCCGCCGTTCCCAAATCCAAGCAGGAGCAAAGCTGGGATCAACAGAAAATCGATGGGGCCAGCGCCGCGCCAGGCAACGCCGCCGCCATAATCAGCGCGAATGCAATAGTCATTGATGCGCTGCTTCGACGCAGAAGTAATCGCCCTACCAGTGGAAACGCAATCATTGAGCCTGCGGCGATCGCCATCAGCGCGGTCCCAGTTGTTCCATTGCTGAGATCGAGCTTTTCGGTGATAGCCGGTATCCGCGAAACCCAGGTAGCCAGCACCATGCCGTTTACGAAGAAAATCGCCGAAATCGCCAATCTCGCGTGGCGTTTGCGCTCCGACGTCATCTCTTGTTGAATCTGGCAGTTTGACGCTGCTTGCACCTAAGACATTCATCCTCAAGTCGGGTTGATCCGCGATTCCAGCTTTAACGCGATCGGCGACGGCACGTCCTACATCGCTGGTTGTAGCGGTACCACCGATATCACCCGTGCGCACGCCGGCATCGATCGAGGCGCGCCGACAGCCGCCTCTACCGCCGCCGCTTCAACTACGAGACCGAGCGACGTTCGTAGCATTTGCGCCACCGACAGAATCGTGCCGACCGGATTGGCCTTGCCCTGACCGGCGATATCGGGCGCGCTGCCATGGATCGGCTCGTAGAGCCCGAGGCGGCGACCATCTCTTTCGCGCGCGGCGCGCCGAGACTTGCAGACGGCAGCAAGCCGATCGACCGGCCAGCACAGACGCTTCGTCGGTCAGGATGTCGCCGAACATGTTCTCGGTCACGATGACATCGAAGTGCGACGGACGCGTGATCAGGTGCATCGCCATGGAGTCGACCAGCACATGCTCGAGCGCGACATCGGGATACTCCGCCGCAATCTTCGTCGCCATCGATCGCCAGAGACGGCTGACGATTCAAGCACGTTGGCCTTGTCGACGCTGCGACAATGTGCGCCGCGGCGCTGCGCGATGTCGAAGGCAAGCCGCACGACTCGCTCGATCTCGTGTTCGCGATAGACCAGGGTATCGACCGCCAGCCAACCGCGGCATTCCTGCGTCGCATAGCTCGGTTTGCCGAAGTAGATGCCGCCGGTCAGCTCGCGGACCACCATCACATCGACCCCGCGCACGATCTCCGGCTTGAGCGGGGATGCATCCTGGAGCGCCGGGAAGACGGAAACCGGGCGGAGATTGGCGTACAATCCGAGCGCTTTTCGGATCGCAAGCAGACCTTGCTCCGGGTCGCACTTCGCGGACGGGTTGTCCCACTTCGGACCACCAACGGCCCCGAGCAAGACGGCGTCGCGCTCACCGGCAGCGCGCGATATCTTCGGCACGAATGGCGCGCCGTATGCGTCGATCGCGCTGCCGCCGATCAGCCGATCGTCCAGTTCGAATGAGTGTCCGAACTTCGTCGCCACGGCTTCGAGCACGCGCCGAGCCTCGGTCATCACTTCCGGTCCAACGCCATCACCGGCGAAAACGACGATCGTCGCGTTCGACATGATCCCCTCGAAGTCTTTGCTGAGCTTCCAATAATCCGTAGCCGAAGGGATGCGGACGTCCCGGGCGTCTCCCTGCGCGATCGATCACGGTCGGGCATTGATCTGTGTCGATCGCATCCGCGCGTCGAATCAGAGATGAATCAGCGACACCGAATGACTCGTCATAATCATTGAGAACGATGTTAACCATCACGCTGTGCTGGCGTTTCACCTCGGCGCCCGAGACGTTGGTCAGTGGCATCCAGGCAGGGCGGTTCGCCTCGTACTCGGTGATCTTGTCGGCGTGCCGCAGGGTCAGGCCGATATCGTCGAGTCCTTCCATCAAGCGCCACTGCGTGAAATCGTCGATCTGGAACGTGCCACGATGCCCAGCCTGCGGCGCCGAGACGGTTCGGTTCGCGATGTCGATCGTCACTTCGAGATATGGAATCGGCCGCGGCTTCGAGCATCAGATCTGCGACCGCTTCCTCGATCGACCTGACCGGAACCAGATCCGGTCTTGGTCGCGTTGTTCCGGAAGATGTCGCCGAACGGGGCGAAATCACCGCCTCGAATCCGTAGTCCATCAGCGCCCAAACCGCGTGCTCGCGCGACGATCCGGTGCCGAAGTTCGGACCGGCGATCAGGACGCTTGCTGCCCTGGAACTCCGGCCGGTTCAGCACGAAATCCGGGATCGTTCTCGCGCCAGGCCGAGAAGAGCCCTTCGCCGAATCCGGTTCGCTCGACCCGCTTCAGCCAGACGGCCGGAATGATCTGATCGGTATCGACATCGCTCCGGTCGAGCGGCACCGCGGTGCCCGGTGATCTTCTTGACTGGTTTCATCGCTCTACCCTCAAGATCCGCCGGCGTCGCGAAGTGCCGGCGATGGCGGTCGCCGCGGCAACGGCCGGCGAGACCAGGTGGGTGCGCCCGCCCTTGCCCTGGCGTCCTTCGAAATTGCGATTGCTGGTCGAGGCGCAGCGCTCGCCGGGCGTCGAGCTTGGTCCGGGTTCATGCCGAGGCACATCGAGCAGCCGGCCGATCGCCACTCGAATCCGGCCGTCGTGAAGATCCGGTCGAGACCTTCGGCTTCGGCCTGCGCCTTGACCCGCATCGAACCCGGCACGACCATCGCCCGCATGCCGTGGCGAACGCTGCGCCCGTCGACGACCGACGCCGCCGAGCCGCAAGTCCTCGATCCGGCTGTTCGTGCACGAGCCGATGAAGACCGTATCGACCGGGATATCGCGCATCGGCGTGCCCGGCACGAGATCCATGTAGCTGCAGAGCGCGCGCCGCGGCTTCTCGCGCGCCGGGATCGGCGAACTGCATCCGGATCGGGCACCACGACCGTCGATCGGCGACCACCTGGCCCGGATTGGTGCCCCAGGAGACGTGCGGCGAGATCGCGCGCGCCATCGAGCATCGACTTCGCGTGTCGAACGTCGGCGCCTTCGTCGGTCGGCAGCGATCGCCAGTCGTCGAGCGCCTGTTCCCAGTGCGCTCCCTTTGGCGCGTGCTTGCGTCCTTCGACGTAGGCGAAGGTGGTGTCGTCCGGCGCGATCATGCCGGCCTTGGCGCCGGCTTCGATCGACATGTTGCAGATCGTCATCCGGCCTTCCATCGAGAGCGCGCGAATGGCCGATCCGCGGTATTCGACGATTGAGCCGATGCCGCCGCCGGTGCCGATCTTGCCGATGATCGCGAGGATGACGTCCTTGGCGGTCAGCCTCCGGCAAGTTCGCCGTCGACGCGTGATCGCCATCGTCTTCGGCGTGATCTGCGGCAGCGTCTGCGTGGCGAGCACGTGCTCGACTTCGCTGGTGCCGATGCCGAACGCGAGCGCGCCGAACGCGCCGTGCGTCGACGTGTGGCTGTCGCCGCAGACGATCGTCATGCCCGGCTAGGGTCAAGCCCAGCTCCGGGCCGATGACGTGAACGATGCCCTGCCCGGGATCGCCCATCGGATGCAGCCGGACGCCGAACTCCGCGCAGTTCTGCGTCGAGCACCGCGACCTGCTTCGCCGAGATCGGGTCCGCGATCGGCAGATCGATGTTGATCGTCGGCACATTGTGATCGGCCGTCGCGATGGTCAGATCGGGCCGGCGCACCGGCCGACCGTGCAGCGCAGCCCATCGAACGCCTGCGGCGACGTCACCTCGTGCACCAGGTGCAAGATCGATGTAGAGCAGATCCGGCTCACCCGGGGCGGAACGAACGACGTGCCGCTCCCAGACCTTGTCGCTCAACGTTTTCGGGTCGCATTGACTCCGGAGTCATCAAGTGAAGTCAGTACGCGATGACGCACGTTCTGTTCACTTTCACTGTCCAGCGTTAGGTCCAGCGCGAGGTTGACGATCCGGCGATCACGGTCGATGGCATGGCCTGTTCGAGTCGGCTCAGCGCCGCGAGATAGGCCCGTGCGCTGGCTTCGACGATATCGGTGGCCAGACCGTGACCGGTGTAGATCTTGTCGTCCATCCGGATGCGCACGTGCACCTGGCCCTGCGCGTCCTCGCCCGGGGTGACCGCCTCGACATGGTAGTACTCGAGCTCGGTTCGAGTCCTGTCGCGGCGTCGATCGCCTTGAAGAGCGCATCGACCGGGCCGTTGCCCTTCGGCATCGCCGACGATCCTGTTCGCCGTGGCGCAACAACGACCTCGGCGGTCGCCGGCTCGCCGCTGGCGATATCGACCTTCCACTGCGAGCAGGTGATAGACGTTCGCCCTCGGTCTCGAGCTGATCGCTCACCAGCGCATCAGGTCGGCTGCGGTGACGTGCTTCTTGCGGTCGGCCAGCTCCAGGAACTGCTGGTAGCCGCCTGCATCTGCTCGTCGTCGAGCTTGAAGCCGAGTTCCGTGCAGCGCGTTCCGGAAGCCCGCCCGGCCGGAGTGCTTGCCCGACGACCAGCTTGGTGCCTTCCCAGCCGACATCCTGCGGATTCATGATCTCGTAGGTCGTGCGGTTCTTGAGCATGCCGTCCTGGTGGATGCCGGCCTCGTGGGCGAAGGCGTTCGCGCCGACGATCGCCTTGTTGACCTGCACTTCAAGCCGGTGATGCCGCTGAGCAGGCGACTGGTCGGAACGATCCGGTCGGTGCGGATGTTGGTGTAGGCGCCGCCGAACTGCTCGCCGCGCGTCGCGAGCGCCATCACGACTTCTTCGAGCGCACGTCGAGAAGGCCGGTCCGCTGTGCGCGTCGGGAAGCCCGGTGAGTTGCTTCGGGCCGGCCCACGCGGACCGAGCGGCCGAGCACGCCCTGCATATAATCGGCGATGTTCTTGAGTTCCGCGCCGCCGCCGGTGAGCACGACCTGGCGGCCGACCGGACCGGTGAAGCCGAGGCTCTTCAGCGCCTCCTCGACCTGCGCGGTCAGTTCTTCGACGCGCTGGCGGATGACGGTCATCAGCTGCGCGCGCGTGATGCGCATCGGATCGACGCCTTCCTCCGTGCCCATCTGGCGCGCTTCGATCATTTCGTGATTGTCGCGCGGGCGACGTCATCGCCGAGCCGTAGAAGCACTTCAGCCGCTCGGCATCGCGGCGCTGCACCCCGAACGCGCAGGCGATGTCGTCGGTGATGTCCTTGGCGCCCGAGCGGGATCGAGCGCAGTCCGACCAGCATGCCGCCGGCGTGCAGCGAGACGTTCGTCACCTCCGCGCCGAGCTCGACCAGCGCGACGCCGAGATCGCGCTCGTCCTCGTTCAGGCAGGCGAGCGCCGCCGCGACCGGCGAAGCGACGATCGCCTTCACCCCGAGATGCGCGGAGCGGATGACGTAATCGACGTTCCGCAGCGGCGCCGGATCGGCGGCGACGACGTGAATGTCCACGCCAAGCCGGTCGGCGTGAAGGCCGATCGGGTTCTTCACGCCTTCGACGCCGTCGATCGTGTAGAGCGCCGGATGCGCGTGGAGCACCATCTGTCCGTTGCGGTCGATCGCGCCCCGGCCGCCCGTCAGCAGCTCGTTGATATCCGACTGCTCGACCTGGTGCCCGCCAAGCTCGACCTCGACATTGGCGAGGTCGCTGACGAGGCCGCCCGCGCCGAAGCTCGCCCAGACGTCCTCGATGGTCAGTCCGGACATGCGCTCGGCAAGCTCGACGGCTTCGCGCACCGCATGCTCGCTGGCGGACATGTCGGTGACATAGCCGCGCTTCACGCCCCGGCTCTCGCGCTGGCCGGTGCCGAGCACCTGCAGCCGCCCGTCGTCGGTCAGCGTGCAGATCAGCGCACCGACCTTCGAGGAGCCGATGTCGAGCGCTGCAATCAGGGGTTGGTCAGCCGGCGCGGCCACGTGCTGGATCAGCCCTCGACGGTTTGAGCGGGGGCTTCGGGCAGGATCGGCTCGCCCGGCGCACGCGGCAGGCGGACGATCATCTTGCCCGGAATCCGAAGGTCGAAGCGGACGAGCCCGCGGCCGAGGAGGCCGTTCGACTGATCCGCCTTCGCGAACTTCGCAAGCGCCGCACGAGCGGCCTGCTCGCCCTCCGGAAGGACGACGGTCTCGCCGGACTGGAAGCTGAGGTCCCAGCGGCGCCCGCCGACCCAGGTCGCCGACGCCAGCTGCGCCTGCATCGTCGGAGCATCGGCGAGAACGGTCTTGAGCTGGCTCGCGCGCTTGTTCGCGCCAGGCCCGATCACCAGCGGCAGGTCGGGCATCTTCGAGATGGGAACGCGGTCGAGAACCACGCCCGCATCGTCGATCAACGTGAGCTGCTGCCGGTTCTGCCAGAGGGCCGACGGCGTCCGCTCGACGATGTCGATGACCAAGGTGTCGGGAAGCCGCCGCGAAACGCGCGCGTCCTTCACCCAGCCGAAGCCCAGCAGCCGCTCGCGGATCGCGGCAACGTCCACCAGCGGCTGGGCCGGCTTGGTCTCGCTTCCGGCCGCGGCCGCCTTGCGCAGTTCGTCGATCACGACGGCGTCGACCAGCTTGCGGTCCATCTGCTTGAGCCCGACGATCTGGTAGCCGTCGACGCGGAAACCGGCGCTGCCGACAGCCTCGCCTGCGGAAAGCGCGGCCTTGGCCGGAAGGTCCAGGGCGATCGCGGCGGCACCGGCCATCAGCACGAGGAATCCGGTGAAGCCGAAGGCGGCGAGCTTGTTGGCGCGCGCGCTGCTGACGGCGCGCGTCTTCGAGCCCTTCGATGAAGAGGACTTGCGCTTTGCCGTTGCCCCTGACCGCCGCGCAGCCATGTTCCTCCTACCCCTTCGTTCTTTCGAGCGCTTCCTGGATCATCCGCTCGACCAGTTCCCCGTAACTGATGCCGCGCACCTTCGCCTGCTCGGGCACAAGGCTCAAGGGGGTCATTCCGGGTTGCGTGTTGACTTCCAAAAGAAAAATGCCGGCTTCGCCCTGCTCGTCGTCCCAGCGGAAGTCCGAACGCGAGGCTCCGCGGCAGCCGAGCAGGCGGTGCGCCTTCACCGCCATGTCCATCATCGCCTGGGCGATATCGTCTGGAACCTGCTGCCGGGCAGACGTGCTCCGTCAGGCCGTCGGTATATTTGGCGGCATAGTCGTAGAAGCCGACCTTGGTGCTGCAGCTCGGTTACGGCCAGCGCCTCGTCGTTGAGCACCGCGACGGTCAGCTCCCGACCCTTCACGAACGGCTCTGCGAGCAGGCGGTCGAAATGCTTCCCACGGGCCCTCGCACGTCGCGGCCGATCGGGTGGCCGTAATTTCCGTCCTGCGGTGACGATCGCGACCCCGACCGACGACCCCTCGTTGACCGGCTTCACCACATAGGGCCGCGCCATCGGATCTTCGCGGAACAGGCTCTCGCTCTCGACGATCTTGCCCGCCGGCATGCGCACGCCGTGCGGCACGAGCACCATCTTCGTCAGTTCCTTGTCGATGGCGATGACCGACGTTTCGAGCCCGCTGTGCGTGTAGGGAATCTGCATCAGGTCCAGCATGCCCTGGACCGTGCCGTCTTCGCCCGGCGTGCCGTGCAGCGCGTTGAAGACGACGTCCGGACGGATCGCCGCGAGCACCTGCCGCGACGTTCCGGTCCATGTCGACTTCGGTGATGTTCGACCAACCGCGCTCGCGCAGCGCTTCGGCGACGCCGCGGCCGCTGGTCAGCGAGACCTCGCGCTCCGACGACCAGCCGCCCATCAGCACCACGACGTTGAGATTCTTGTTCATTCCCTGCCGATCCGCTGGATTTCCCATTCAAGGGTGATGCCGGAAGTTTCCAACACCCGGCGGCGGACTTCCTCGCCCAGCGCCTCGATGTCGGCGCTGGTCGCGCTACCGAGGTTGAGCAGGAAGTTGCAATGCTTTTCCGAGACTTGGGCGTCGCCCATCGTCAGGCCACGGCAGCCCGCCGCATCGACCAGCGCCCAGGCCTTGTGCGCCGGCGGATTCTTGAAGGTCGAGCCGCCGGTGCGGCTGCGGAGCGGCTGCGATTCCTCGCGGGCGCGGGCGATGGCGTCCATCTCCGCGCCGATGGCCTCGGGCTTGCCGGGCGTGCCGCGGAATGTGGCTTCGACGACCACCGCGCCTTCGGGCACTTCGCTGTGCCGGTAGGTGTAGCCGAGCCGATCGAGCGGCCAGGTCTCGACCGTCCCGTCGCGCAGGACCACGCGGGCCTCGACGAGAATGTCCTGCACCTCGCGGCCGTAAGCGCCGCCGTTCATGCGGACGAAGCCGCCGACCGTGCCGGGGATGCCGCGAAGGAACTCCAGTCCGGCGATCCCGCGTCGCGTGCGGTCGAGCTGACGAGGATGCCGCTCGCTCCCGCCGCCGCAGCGGAGGGTCACGTCGTCGAGCTTCTCGATCTTCGCGAAGGCCTTGCCGAGCCGAACCACGACACCGGGCACGCCGCCGTCGCGGACGATCATGTTGGAGCCGAGGCCGAGCGCCATCACCGGCACGTCGGGATCGAGCTCCTTGAGGAAGCTCGTCAGATCGTCCTCGTCCTTCGGCTCGAACAGCCATTCGGCGCTGCCGCCGCTCTTGAACCAGACAAGCGGGGCGAGCGGGGCATTCGGCGTGAGCTTGCCCGCGCAACTTCGTTCGCCCGAGGAGTCGAAGGGCGCTGGCACACGCCCTCACTTCGGCTCGGCCTCGCTCAGGACAACGCTGAAGGTACGAGCTCTTTGCACCTCGCCTCGCACGCCATCGGCGAGCGCCGCCGCCCACTTGGTGATGTCGCCCGCGCCCATGCAGATGATGAGGTCGCCCGGCGCGGCGAGATCGCGCAGCGCGCCGCAAAGGTCGTCGAGGTCTTTCACCGTCCGCACCATGCGGTGGCCGTGCGCGCGCAGGCCCTCCGCCAGCGCCTCGGAATCGACGCCCTCCATCGGCTGCTCGCCCGCCGCATAGACCGGCGTCACGAACACGATGTCCGCGTCGTTGAACGCGTTCTGGAAGTCTTCCATCAGATCGTGGAGCCGCGTGTAGCGGTGCGGCTGCATGACCGCGATCACCCGCTCCTGCGGCGCTCTCGCGGGCAGCCGAGAGCACCGCGCGGATTTCGACCGGATGGTGGGCATAATCGTCGATGATCGTGACGCCGTCGAACTCGCCGACCTTGCTGAAGCGGCGCTTCACGCCGTCGAAGCGCGAGAAGCCGTCGCGGATCTGCTCTTCGGTCAGGCCGAGTTCCAGCGCCACGGCGATGGCCGCCAGCGCGTTCTGCACATTGTGACGGCCGGGCATGGGCACCGAAATCGCCTCGATCGTCCGGCGGCTGCCGTCGCGCTCCAGCACGACCGCGTCGAACCGCGTGCCGCCGGGCTCCGGCGTGACCTTGTCCGCGCGAAGGTCGGCGAGCGCCGAGAAGCCGTAGGTCACGATCCGCCGGTCGCGGATTCGGCCCATGATGTTCTGCACTTCGGGATGGTCGATGCACATCGCGGCGAGGCCGTAGAACGGGACGTTCTCGATGAACTCGCAATAGGCCTTCTTGACCTCCTCGAACCCGCCGTAATGTTCGAGATGCTCGGGATCGATGTTGGTGACGATGGCGATCGTGCCGTCGAGCCGAAGGAAGCTGCCGTCGCTCTCGTCGGCCTCGACCACCATCCAGTCGCTCTTGCCGAGCCGCGCGTTCGATCCGTAGCGATTGATGATGCCGCCGTTGATGACGGTCGGGTCGAGCCCGCCGGCGTCGAGCATCGCCGCGACCATCGAGGTCGTCGTCGTCTTCCCGTGCGTTCCGGCGACCGCGATCGTCTTCTGCATGCGCATCAGCTCGGCGAGCATTTCCGCGCGCTTGACGATGGGCAGGCGGCGCTCGACCGCGGCCTCGACTTCCGGATTGCCGCGGCTGACGGCGGAGGAAATGACGATGACCGCCGCGTCGCCGAGATTTTCGGCGCGCTGGCCGATCGAGATCGGAATGCCGAGCTTGCGCAGGCCCTCGACGATATAGCCCTCGGCGATGTCCGAGCCCTGCACCTTGTAGCCGAGCTGGTGCATCACCTCGGCGATGCCCGACATGCCGATGCCGCCGATGCCGACGAAGTGGATCGTGCCGACGTCCGTCCCGAACGCCTTCACGCCGGCACGCCTCTCGCCGGAGCTTCGGACCGCACGCGCGGGGTCAGGCCGAATCCGACTTCGATCGGCGCAAGCCCCTGCCCGATCCGCTCGACCAGGTCGGCGAGATTGCTCGCCGCATGCGGCTTGCCGACGGACAGCGACCGGGCCGCAGCGTTGATCAGCGCCTGCGGGTCTTCCGCCATCGCCTCGATCTGCTTCGCCAGCACCGTCGGCGTGAACAATGGCTGGTGGATCATGCGCGCGCCGCCGGCTTCGGCGATGTCGCTGGCGTTCGCGGTCTGGTGGTCGTCGGTCGCTTCCGGATAGGGAATGAGGATCGCCGGCCTGCCCGCGGCGGTCAGCTCGGCGACCGTCGAAGCGCCGGAGCGGGCGATGACCAGATGCGCCTCGGCCAGCTTGGCCGGCATGTCCTCGATGTAGGTCATCAGCTCGGCCGGAATGCCGAGATCCGAATAGCGCGTGCGAACCGCGTCGATGTCGTCGGGCCGGCACTGCTGCATCACCTGCAGCCGCAGGCGCAAGCGATGGCGACAGCAGCCCGAGACCCTCCGGCACGACCTTGCTCAGCACGGTCGCGCCCTGGCTTCCGCCGGTCACGAGGATCTTGAACGGCGCATATTCGTCGAACGGCGGGAACGGCGTTTCGCCGAGCTTGGCGATCGCCTCGCGCACCGGATTGCCGACCAGCACCACCTTCGACTGCAAGCGGCGCTTGATCCGTTCGACCTCGGAATAGGCCGTGGCGATCGCGGCCGCGTCGTTGGACAAGGAAGCGGTTGGCGCGTCCGAGCACGGCATTCTGCTCGTGCAGGACGGTCGGGATCCCCATGCCGCTCGCCGCGAGCAAGGCGGGAACGGCAGGATAGCCGCCGAAGCCGACGACCGCATCGGGCCGTCCCTGCTTGTACAGCATCCGCGCCTCGCGCCGTCCGGCGAGAAGCGAACGCACGCCGCGAACCAGGCCGAGCGGGCTCTTCGTCAGCCGGCCGGCCGGAAGGATGTGCACGGGAATGCCCTGGAAGAGGCCGGGGAAACGTGCGCCGCGGTCGTCGGTGACCAGCAGCACGCCATGTCCGCGCTTCCGCAATTCCGCCGCGAGCGCGTGCGCGGGGACCATGTGGCCCCCGGTGCCTCCTGCGGCCAAAACGAAGTTCATGCGGTAACGCTCTCCCCGCTCCATTTCACCACATACGGCGAGCGGCTCAGATACGGGTTTCGCCTGGTGAATGCGAGCAGCAAGCCCATGCCGATCGACAGGGCCAGCATGGACGATCCGCCATAGCTGATGAACGGCAGGGTCATGCCCTTGGACGGCGCGATCTGGACGTTCACCGCCATGTTGATCAGCGCCTGCAGCCCGAACTGGATGGTGAGCCCGGCGGCGGCGAGGATGGCGAAGGTGGATTCCTCGTCGAGCAGCTTGACCAGCACCCGCGCGACGATGACGAGGTAGAGCACCGCGATGGCGAGGCAGGCGATCAGGCCGAACTCCTCGCCGATGACCGAGAAGATGTAGTCGGTGTGCGGCTCCGGAAGTCCGAACTTCCGCGTTCCCGCGCCCGGACCCATGCCGAACATCCCGCCCGCGGTCAGCGTGCGCATGGCGTTCTCGACCTGGAAATTGTCGCCCTCGCCGAACAGGAAGCCGTCGATGCGGGCCGTGGCGACGTCGTAGAAGAAGTAGGCGAGCACGATGCCGACGAGGCCGGCGACGCCGAGGCCGAGCAGGATGCGCATGCTCACGCCCGCGAGCGCAAGCATCGCCAGCCAGACGCAGCCGAAGATGATCGTCGAGCCGAAGTCCGGCTGCCGCATCAGCAGGAAGGCGACGGCGCCGGTGATGCGCCGCCGAAAGCCAGAAGACCGGCAGCGACTTGTCCTGCTCGCGCAGCGACAGGAGCCAGGCCATGGCGACGACGAAGAAGGGCTTGAGGAACTCGGACGGCTGAATCTGGCCGACGCCGATGTCGATCCAGCGCGTCGCGCCGTTCACCTCGGGTCCGAGGACCGGCACGAACACCAGCAGGACGAAGAAGAAGGCCGCGCCGGCGAGCGACAGGCGCTTGGCCCGGTCGCGCGGCATCATCGAAATGCCGATCATCACCGGCAGGCCGACGGCGATCCACACGATCTGGCGGTAGAAATAGTGAAGCTCGGAGAATTGGACCGAGCCGCCCGAATAGCGCTGGCCGGCTGCGGGCGACGCGGCGGCGACGGCGATCAGGCCGATGCCGATCAGGGTCGCGATCAGCAGCAGCAGGACCTTGTCGATCTCCCAGAACCAGCGGCCGACGGCGGACGTGTCCGAGCGGCCGTAGCTGCTCGGGTCGAGCCGCGCGGCCTTCGCCTTGATCTGCCCAGAAATGCTTCCGATCATAACGCCCCCACCAGGTCCCGGAACCTGTCACCCCTCTGCTCGAAGTCCTTGAACTGGTCGAACGACGCGCAGGCTGGCGAGAGTAGAACGGTATCGCCCGCCTGTGAATCCTCGCGCGGCGTGATTCAGCGCATTTTCAAGCGTTTCGCAGTTGGTCACCGGCATGTGCGGCGCGAGCAGCCGCGCGAACAAGTCACCGGCCTCGCCGATCGTGTAGGCGGAGCGGACGTGACCGAAGTGCGGAGCGCATTCGTCGAGATTGTCCGTCTTCGCCTGCCCGCCGAGGATCCAGCGGATCGACGGGAAGGCGGCGAGCGCCGGAGCGGTCGCGGTCGGGTTGGTCGCCTTGCTGTCGTTGACGAAGAGGACGCCGTCCTTCTCGCGCACGCGCTCCATGCGGTGCGGGAGGCCGGGGTAGGTGCGGAGGCCTTCGCGAATCTCTGTCGTCGGCAAGCCCGAGAAGCCTGCGACATGCCATTGCCGCACGCTGCATTTGCGCATTGTGCGGACCTTGAAGCGTCGGCCAGATCCTGCTTGCTCGGAGCAATGTCATGCCGACGTCGATCGCCAATGCCAGAGGTCATCATCGTGAGATCCTGCAGACAGCCTGCATTCGTCGCTACGGCTCGAGCGAAGCGGTCATGTCGTCGTAGGCGATCATACCGACTACGGACCGCTTGGTCTCGATTGCATCTCGAACAGCCGCGCCTTCGAAGCCGCGTAGGCCTCGAAGCTCTCGTACCGGTCGAGATGGTCCGGCGTGATGTTGAGCAGCACCGCGACGTCGCAATCGAGGCTCTGCGTCAGGTCGATCTGGTAGCTCGACAGCTCCAGCACATAGACGCCGCCTTCCGGCAGCGGGTCCTGCGCGAGGATCGGCAGGCCGATGTTGCCGCCCATCGTCGTCGGCACGCCCGCGGTCTTGAGGATGTGGTGGATCAGCGCGGTCGTCGTCGACTTGCCGTTGGTGCCGGTGATGCCGACGACCTTGTGCGGCGGAAGCTCGGGCCGGGCGCGGGCGAACAGCTCGATGTCGCCGATGATCTCGACGCCGGCCTCGCGGGCGCGCTGCGCGATCGGGTGGCGGTTGAGCGGCAGGCCGGGGGTGACGACCAGGCTGTCGAATTGGCTGAGGTCCGCTTCGTCGAGATTGGCGATCTCAAGCTCGTTCGTCCCGAGCGGAGTCGAGGGGCGCTCTCAGCATTCGTGCCAGCGCCCCTCGCCTTCGCTCGGGACGACGGAGATTTCACGAGCTTCTTCCTTGGCATCCCACGCGTGACGCTCGCTCCACTGGCGAGCAGCGCCTCGGCCGTCGCCAGCCCTGACCGAGCGAGACCGTAAACCGCGTACTTCTTGCCGGCGAAGGCCTTGGCGGTGATCACCTCAGCTTGAGGGTGCTGAGCCCGGCGAGGGCCAGCACGAAGCTGATGATCCAGAAGCGGATCACGACGGTCGGCTCCGACCAGCCGAGATGTTCGAAATGGTGGTGGATCGGCGCCATCTTGAAGATGCGCCTGCCGGTGCGCTTGTAGAAGAACACCTGGATGATCACGGACAAGGCCTCGACCACGAAGATGCCGCCGACGATGACCAGCACGAACTCATGGTGCGTCGCGACCGCGATGGCTCCGAGCGCTCCGCCCAGCGCGAGGCTGCCGGTGTCGCCCATGAAGACGGCCGCGGGCGGCGCGTTGAACCAGAGGAAGGCGAGGCCCGCGCCCACGATGGCGAGGCACAGCACCGTCAGGTCGCCGACGCCGAGGATGTGCGGAATGCCGAGATATTCGGCGAAGCGCGCGTTGCCGACGAGATAGGCGATCAGCAGGAACGCGATCGACGCGATGATCACCGGCATGGTCGCCAGCCCGTCGAGCCCGTCGGTCAGGTTCACCGCATTGCCGAACGACGACGATCACGAATGCGCCGAACGCGATGTAGAACCAGCCGAGGTCGAGCACCGGCCCCTGCACGAACGGCAAGATAGAGATCGGTCGTCCCCGACCTGCACGATCAGCCAGGTCGCGAAGCCCGCGATCAGGAATTCCAGCACCAGCCGCGTCTTCGCCGACAGGCCGGCATGGTGCGCCTTCTTCACCTTGTCATAGTCGTCGAGGAAACCGATCGTCCCGAAGCCGACGATGACCAGCAGGCACGCCCAGACATAGGGATTGCGAAGGTCCATCCACAGCAGGACCGAAACCACCATCGAGATCAGGATCAGCAGTCCGCCCATGGTCGGCGTGCCGCGCTTGGCGAGGTGGCTTTGCGGTCCGTCGGACGCGGATCGGCTGGCCCTTGCCCTGCCGCTCGCGGAGGTAGGAAATCAGCCACGGCCCGAGCAAAAGGCCGATCGCCAGCGCGGTGGCGCTCGCCGCGCCGGCGCGGAAGCTGATGTAGCGGATCAGGTTGAGGACGCCCGGAAACCCGAGCTGTTCGGCGATCAGATAGAGCATGCGGCGCCCTCTTTCACGCGCTCGACCAGCTTCGCAAGTCCGACCGAGTTCGACGCTTTCACGAGCACGGCGTCTCCGGGCCTGAGCATGGACAGCAAGGCGTCGGTCGCCTCATCGACGTCCTTGGCCAGGTCCAGCCCGATCCTGCCGACGATCTTTTCAGCCAGCGGACGCATTTCGTCGCCGATCAGGATGACGCGGTCGACATGCGCGTCGAGCAAAGGCGCGGAAAGGTCGGCGTGAAGCGCATCGCTATGCCCGCCGAGCTCCCGCATCGGACCGAGCACCGCGATGCGCCGCTCGATGTCCCGTTCCGCGCCAAGGCTCTTCAGCGTCGCGGCCATGGAAGCCGGGTTGGCGTTGTAGCTCTCGTCGATCAGCAGGAATTCGCCGCTGTCGATTGCGACGTGATGTCGCTCGCCGCGGCCCTTGAGGCCGCCGAGATCGGCAAGCGCGAGCCCGGATACGCCGACGTCGAGGCCAAGCGCCTCGGCCGTCGCGAGAACGGCGAGCGCATTCGAAACCCAATGCTCGCCGCGCTGCGACATTGTAAAGGTCACTTCACTTTCGAACAAAGCGGCCGTGATCAGGCTGCCGCCGTCCGAAGAGCGCACGGCATGCAGCGCATGCACGTCGGCGTCGCCGCTGCCGAAGGTCAGGATCTGCTCGGCGTAACGCCGCGCGGCGCGCACCAGCCGGTCGCGGTGCGGCGTATCGTTCGGGCACGACGGCGATCCCCCCGGGCTCGAGCCCTTCGAAGATTTCGCCCTTGGCGTCGGCAATGGCCTCTTCCGACCCGAGGTTCTCGATATGCGCCGGCGCGATCGCCGTGATGAGCGCGAGGTGCGGGCGGACCATGCGCGTCAGCGCGGCGATCTCGCCTTTGTGGTTCATGCCCATTTCGAGCACCGCAAGCTCGGCTTCGCGCGGCATTCGCGCGAGGCTCAGCGGCACGCCGGTATGATTGTTGTAGCTCTTGACCGAGCGATGCGCCTTGCCGCCGCTGCAGCGATCGAGCGCCGCGTACAGCGCTTCCTTCGTGCTCGTCTTGCCGACGGAGCCGGTGACTCCGACGATGCGCGCATTCGACCGCTCGCGTGACGCGCGGCCCAGGTCTTCGAGCGCTTTGGCGGTGTCGTCGACCAGCACGTGCGGTCCATCGACCGGTTGCGAAACGATGGCGCCCGCCGCGCCTGCTTCGAAAGCGCCAGCGACAAACTTGTGCCCGTCGTGAACCGTGCCCGGCATGGCGATGAACAGGTCGCCCGTCTGCACCTCGCGGCTGTCGAAAGTGACGCCGGTCACTTCGAAGCTGGCGCTCGCGCGTCCGCCCGTGGCCGCTTCGATCTCGGCAGAGGTCCAGAGCGCGCTCATGCCGCACACTCCCGCGCCACCAGCGCGTCGTCGAACGGCAGCACCTTCTGGTTCGGGCCGGCGCCGATGATCTGGCCGGTCTCGTGCCCCTTGCCGGCAAGCAGGATGATGTCCCCTTCGGCCGACATTCGGATGGCTTCGGCGATGGCCTCACGGCGCTCGCCGATCTCGATTGCGCCGGGCGCACCGGCGAGCACCTCGCCGCGGATTTTCGCCGGGTCTTCGCCACGCGGATTGTCGTCGGTGACGATCACCACGTCCGAAAGGCGCGAGGCCACGGCGCCCATGTCCGGACGCTTGCCCTGGTCGCGGTCGCCGCCCGCGCCGAAAACCGTGATCAGGCGATTGCTACGTGCGGACGAAGCGCCGCAATCGCCGCTTCCAGCGCGTCGGCGGTGTGCGCATAATCGACATAAACCGGCGCGCCGGAACGGCTGATGACCGCGCGCTCCAGCCGCCCGCGAACGGGCGCGAGCCGCTGCATGCCGGAAAAGACGTTTTCGAAGCTGATGCCTGTCGCCATTGCGAGGCCCGCCGCGACCAGGACGTTCGATGCCTGGTACGCGCCGATCAAAGGCAGAGCGAGGCGATACGTTCCCTCGCCGTGGCGGATCACGAGCTTCTGCCCGAGCGGCGGTCGGCGATTGTTCTTCCAGCTTCAGCGTTTCGCCCGCCCGGCCGACGGTCATCGACCTCGATGCCGCGCCTGCGAACCCGATCGATGACATCCTGCGACTTGGGATCGTCGGTCCAGACCACCGCCGTCCCGCCTTCCGGAAGAAGCTCGTCGAACAGCCGCATCTTGGCGTCGAAATAGGCCTCCATCGACGGGTGATAATCGAGGTGATCGCGGCTGAAGTTGGTGAACGCCGCGGCCTTCAGCGGCACGCCTTCGGCGCGATGCTGGTCGAGGCCGTGCGACGACGCTTCATAGGCGACATGGGAAATGCCCATGCGCTTGAGGCCCGACATGTTGTTGAGGAAGGTCACGATGTCCGGGGTCGTGAGCCCGGTCTTCACCTGGTCGTCGGAAGTCGTGACCCCGAGCGTGCCGATGGACGCGGAGCGATGTCCGGCCATGCGCCAGAGCTGGCGCGTCATTTCGACCGTGGACGTCTTTCCGTTCGTGCCGGTGACGGCGACGACCGTCTCCGGATAGGGCCCGTAGAATTTGGAGGCGAGCTGCGGCGAACAACCGCCGCGGCTCCGGCGTCGGACAGGTAGCGGAACGCTCGCGGCCGGCGCCTCCGGCCGGGCGACGACGGCTACGGCCCCGCGCTCGACCGCCTGATCGATGAAGTCCTCGCCGTTGAAGACCGCGCCCTTGAAGGCGCCGAAGACGCTTCCCTCCACCACCTTGCGATGGTCGATGGCGAAACCCGTGACTTCAGAATCGCTGTCGATGCCCGCGATTTCGGACAAAAGCATTCGATTTAGTGCTCCGCTTTTTCATGAACGAAGGGCAGCACAAGCGACATGTCGGGTTCGCGGTTCTTGTTCGGACTGACGCCGAGCATCGGCGCGATCCGGCTGACGGCCCTGCCGAAGGCGGGCCCGACATTCCAGGCGGCCGTGCGGAAGCCGAAGGTTTCCGCAGTGCCCTTGGGTTCGTCCAGCATCATGACCATCGCATAGCGCGGCTCGTCCATCGGGAACACACCCGCGAACGTCGTCACGAGAAGCGAGCGATTGTGATATTTCTCGGCCGATCCGGTCTTGCCGCCGACCCGGTAGCCCGGCGCGTCGGCCTTCTTCCCGGTTCCGTCGGTCACGACCAGCCGTAGCAGCGACGCGCATCTTGTAGCTCGTCTGCTCGGTGAAGACGCGATGGCCTTTGCCGGCCGCATGGCCCTTGCCGATCTTCAGAAGGGTCGGCGGGCGGTAGATGCCGCCATTGAACAAAGTCGCATAGCCGCTGGCGAGGTGAAGCGGACTGACGGCAAGGCTGTGACCGTAGCCGACGGTCATCGTTTCGAGCGGACCCCAATTATTGCCCGGCAACAGCGGCCGGCCGCGCTCGCGAAGCTCGAATCGGCACCGCCTTGAGGAAGCCCATCTTGTCCAGGAACTCGCGCTGCCGCTTGCCACCGATCTGAGCGGCGATCTGCGGCAGAGCCGATGTTCGAGCTTTCCTTCATGATCTCGGCGACGGAGCAGGCCCGATTGAAGGGGTGGTGTCGTTGATCGTGCGGCCGAAGACATGGAGCTCGCCCGGGCAAGGGTACATCTTGCCGAAGCTCTTGATGATGCCCGCGTCCATCGCCATCGCCACCGTGAACGGCTTGAACGTCGAACCCATCTCGTAGACGCCGAGGGTCGCCCGGTTGAACCGCGCTTCGGGCGAACCCTGCCCCGCGGCATTCGGGTTGAGCTGCGGAAGCGAGGTCATGGCGAGGATCTCGCCCGTGTGGATGTCGAGGATGACCCCGGCCGCACCGACCGCGGAATGCTTGGTCATCGCGTCGAGCAATTCATGCTCCAGCGCCTGCTGCACCCGGCTTGAGATCGACAGCTGCAGCGGCTGACCGCGCATGGCCTGGTCGGCCAGCCGGTCGTTCATCGCGCGCTCGATGCCGGCATTGCCCTTGCCGTCCGTGTCGGTGAACCCGATCACGTGCGCCGCAAGGCTGGTCTGCGGATAGAGGCGGTCGGGCTCGCGCTCGAGCGCAAGGCCAGGCTCGCCGATCGCATTGATCGCTTCGACCAGTCCGGGCGCGGCGCGGCGGCGGAGATAGTAGAAATTCTTGCCCGAGCGGAGCATCGCGAAATAGGTCGCCTCGTCACGCTCGGGCATGAGCTGCGCGAGCTTGCGGGCGATCTCCAATTTGTCGCCGATCACCTTCCTCGGCCACAGCCCGATCGTCCAGGCGTCGATCGTTCGCGCCAAAGGCTGGCCGTCGCGGTCGATGATGTCGCCGCGCTCCGGGACGAGCGCCGTAAGGCCGCGCTTGGCGCCGGCATGATCGCCGAATGCCGCGAGGTAGAGAATCCTCAGGACGATGATGGCGACGACGCCGCCGTACACCAGCAGGCCGAACATCAGCCGCTGGTGCATCATGGTCAGAATCTGGCGCCGCTGCCCGACAAGTCGGAGCCGCTCGGGCCGGGATGCGACGAGAGCGGGAGTCGGTGCGTTCATCGTGCCGAGCCGGAATCCTTGGCTGTTTTCTTCGAATTGGCGCTCGCCGGAAGCGGGGCCAGCGGATCGACATTGGCCATGCGCACCGGCTTTGTCACCGGCTTCGCGGAGGCCTCGATCTTCTTATCCCCAGCTTTCTTGTCCTTGGCCGCGGGCTTGGTTTCGGCGGCTCTTCGCAGTCTTCACCGGAGCCTTCTCGACGGGCTTCGCCAGCTCGCTCGGGCTTTCGCGTCGTCTGCCTGGAGGCCTCTCCGGCCGACTTGCGGCTGCGGCCTGGCGATCGGCTCCTGCATCGCCGCGGTTTCGCGAACCGGGATCTTGAAGCTCGCCTCACGCATCAGCTGCGCAGCCGATTGGGATCGGTTGGCGCCCGCGCCAACCGCGCCTGACTCGCCCTCCACGAGCGGCGCAGGTTGGGGATCTGGCGCGGGCGCCGAGGCTAACACGATAGGCGCATCGACAGCCGGCGTCGGCTCGGGCCGTGCCGAGCCGGGCGAGCTGGAAGCCGCCTTCAAGGAATTGGTCGGCCGACGGCGCCGACAGAGCGAGGACCTTCACGTTCCAGCGCTCGAGCTGGGCGAGACGGCCGCGCGTTCCGATCTCGGTCTGAAG
Source organism: uncultured Alphaproteobacteria bacterium (assembly GCA_963807815.1). GTDB lineage: Bacteria > Pseudomonadota > Alphaproteobacteria > Sphingomonadales > Sphingomonadaceae > Sphingomicrobium. Next base: position 24,763 of record CAWECW010000009.1, read on the forward strand.
CAGGCGGATGTCGCGCTGGGCGAGCACGATCCGCGTCTCGACTTCCTCGAGCGCGGCGCGCTCCGAAGCGACGCGCAGCGAGACCAGGTAGCAGCCGAGGGCAGCACCCGCGCAGCTCGCAACCATGAACACCGAGCGGAAGCTACGGGCCGCGCTCATTTCCTGTCTCCTGCAATTTTCTGCCATGCCGGTGCCGACGTGCGGACGCCGCTCCGCAGGCGTGCCGAGCGCGAGCGCGGGTTGCGCGCGATCTCGGCTTCCGACGGGCTGACCGGCTTGGCCACTTTCTCGAAAGTTGGTGCGGGGCCCTGGACTGCTACTGGGCGATGACGAGACCCCGCTGGCGTCGCGCCGCTGCGTTCCCGGAAGAACCGCTTCACGATGCGGTCCTCGAGACTGTGAAAGGTGACGATGGCGAGGCGGCCGCCCGGCTTCAGCGACCGCTCGGCGGCCGCAAGCCCGCCTTCGAGCTCTTCGAGCTCGGCGTTCAGGTGGATGCGGATCGCCTGGAAGGTGCGGGTCGCCGGGTCGCTCTTCTGGCCCTGGCGGTAGCCGAGGGCGCGGCGGACGATCGCCGCAAGCTCGGCGGTGCGCTCGATCGGGCGGTTGGCGACGATTGCGCGAGCGATCGAGCGAGCGCGCGGCTCCTCGCCATATTCCTTGAGGACACGCGCGATCTCGGCCTCGTCGGCCTCGTTGAGGAAGTCGGCGGCGGTCGGCCCCGACTTTCTCCATGCGCATGTCGAGCGGACCGTCGGCCGAGAAGGAAAAGCCGCGGTCCGCTCTGTCCAATTGCATCGACGACACGCCGATATCGAGCGTGATGGCGTCGACGAGCCCGATGCCGCGCTCTTCGAGAACGCGGTCCATCTGGCTGAAACGATCTTCGACCAGGGTCAGGCGGGGGTCCGGGACGAGCGATTTGCCGGCTTCGATCGCCTCGGGGTCGCGATCGAAGGCGATCACTCGTCCCGCCCCCACCTGGAGCATGGCGCGCGTGTAGCCGCCCGCTCCGAATGTCCCGTCGACCGCGACTCGTCCTGACTGGATCGCCATTGCGGTCAACACTTCGTCGAGAAGCACCGGCACGTGCGGCGCTTGCGCTGCGCTGCGGCCGGTCATGCCTTCAGTCCCTTTTCTTCGAGGCGGAAGCGCGTGATGTCCTTCAGGTCCTCGGGGATGCGCGGATCCTTGAGGAGCAGGCTTCGGATTCCAGATCTGGAAGGTTTCGCCGGTGCCCAGGAACAGTGCGAGTTCCTGAAGGTCGCCCTTGCGGCGCATCATCGGCGGCAGGACGATCCGGCCCGACGGGTCGTACGGGACCTCTTCGGTGGCGGCGAACGCCATCAGGTTGCGCTGCTGATATTCCAGCTGCGCGTCGGGGCTCGTCTCTTCTTTCTCGAGCAGGCGCTCCAGCTTCGCGTGCTTCAGAGCGGCGTACGCGGGGTCGTAGGCGCTGAGGCAGGGGAAGGCGTCATGCTTGGCGAGGACGATCGTGCGGGAGTCGCCTCGGCGTTCGATGACGGAGCGCAGGAAGGAGGGCACGGAAACGCGACCCTTCGCGTCCACCGCGTTCAGCGCACTGCCCTGAAACAGATGCTCTAGCGCCACAACCACTCCCCGTTCGCAGCGCAAAGCTCTCCCGTTCGCGGAAGCACGGCATTCCGCCGCGCCTCCGGCGCCCAGACACAGGCAAAGGGTTAGCCCCGCACTACAGGCAGTGTTGGTAACTCAGTCCCTTTGGGGACACAATGGATTTTGATGCCATTTCGTGGGTTTTCGTGCCCAATGGCGGATTTCTGAGGCTTTTTTATCCCAGTTTCATGGGATGTTCTTATCCTGTTCTATCACTTTGTGCCTGTGGATAAGTCTGTGCGCAGACCGAATCGGAGAATCAACCGCCAAGTCATTGGCGACTCAGCGTTCCAGCCGATCCAGTTCGGCGAGCAGTGCATCCAGATTGGATTCCGTCGGCCCATCGAGATCCTCGACGTTCAGGAAGTCGGCATCGGCCACGACGACTGCCCTGCCCTTCCCGAGCGACACCGCGCGACGAAGCCTCCCCGTTCGATCTCGCACGACCCGCTCAGCGATCCGGAGGAGGCGGTAAGGATCTGCCGACCTGCGAGCTCGCGCTGCTGCGGCCCGGATTCCGATCGGCGCGTCGAGCGTCAGACCCCAATGCTTCAGCAAACCCGGTGTCGGCAAAGGATGGCGGCGGCCGGAGCTTGTCGCCGAGCGGGCGCTCGCTCGGCCAGTCGAGCTTCGGATCGGCAAGCAGCAACACTCGCCCGCCTTCGCGGACCCAGCGGTCGAGATCCACGAGGGCGTCCGCAGTCTGCGCGAGCGGATGCGCCATGAGCAGCAAGGTCCCGTCCCTGAGAGATGCCGCGTCCGTCGTACCGATCGGCGTCACGCGGTAGCGCGTCTCCACAGCGCTTAGCGCCTTGGATCCTCCGCCCTCCAGGCGTGAATTCCTCCGGAAACAGCAATGGCAGGGTGGTGAGGACCATCAGCACCGGCTTTTGAGCCTCGGCCCGCGGCGCCGACGTGTCCCGCCCTGGTCGCGCGGAATCAATGCCAGCGCGGCGGCGCCAGCAAAGCAGGAGCGCGACGAATCCGATCAAGATGACGCGGTGCCGCGTCAGGCGCATCGGTCTACTCTTGGCTGTTGTTGACGACCGCGTCGCCGCCTGGCGCGACGCCTAGCTCGGCCAACGGCTCGTTCGGCTCCGCTTCGTTCACTTGCTCCTGCGTCTGCGGCGGCGAATTCTCGTCGCGCGACCGGCTGATCACCGATCCCAGGAGCACGAGAAGGAAGGCGAACGCGAGCCCGGTGAGCCCGATCCGAATGCGCTTAGCGCTCGTTCCGGCGTCTTCGGACATTGCTTGGAAGCTATGGCTCGAAGCGGTACAATGCAAGCACGTGCCTTGACGCTGGCACAGCCGTTGTGAAAGGCGCGGATACATGACTCGCTTCTTCACCATGATGACGCTCGTTGCGGCCGCCGCGCTAGCCGGCTGCGACAATAGCGACCACACCATCGTTTCGGATCCTGACGGTCCCGATCCGATGGCCAATGCAGTCGCGAACGTAGGCTCGGTCCAGCTTCCGCCATCGATTCAGGCCAGCAAGGCCTATCGCTGCAAGGACAACAGCCTGATCTACGTCGACTGGCTGTCCGACGGCTCCGCGCGCGTGAAGAAGGACCGCAACGAAGTCGGCACGACGGTTACTCTCGGCGAAGGCGCACCGCTGACCGGCGACGCCAAGGCCGCTTCGATCACTTACAACGGCCAGAGCTGCAAGGCTTAACGCCGACTGTTCACAACCATGGCGGCGCCGGAGCGATCCGGCGCCGTTTTCCTTGCCAGCCCATCGGCGCTCTCCGCCCAGGGGAACCTAGCCGCCGCTCGCAGACACGGCTAATGGCGCGGCCATGACCGTCCTCGAAGCCAGCCGCATCTCTCCCGAAACCGTCGCCGAACACGGCCTCTCGGAGGAAGAATACCAGCGCATCCTCAAAGCGCTCGGCCGCGAGCCGAACCTCGTCGAGCTCGGCATCTTCTCGGTCATGTGGTCGGAGCATTGCTCCTACAAATCGTCGCGCTTCCACCTGAAGAAGCTGCCGACCGAGGCGCCGTGGGTGATCTGCGGTCCGGGCGAGAATGCCGGGCATCATCGACATCGGCGACGGCGACGCGGCCATCTTCAAGATGGAGAGCCACAACCACCCGTCCTACATCGAGCCCTACCAGGGCGCGGCGACGGGCGTCGGCGGAATCCTGCGCGACGTCTTCACCATGGGCGCGCGCCCGATCGCCAACCTCAACGCGCTGCGCTTCGGCCGGCCCGACCATCCGAAGATGCGCCACCTGATCGCCGGCGTGGTCCACGGCATCGGCGGCTACGGCAATTGCGTCGGCGTCCCCACCGTCGGCGGCGAGGTCAATTTCGACAGCGCCTACGACGGCAACATCCTCGTCAACGCGATGACCGTCGGCGTCGCGAAGACCGACAAGATCTTCTACTCGGCCGCGACCGGCATCGGGAATTCGATCGTCTATGTCGGCTCGAAGACCGGCCGCGACGGCATCCACGGCGCGACCATGGCCAGCGCCGACTTCGACGAGAATAGCGACGAGAAGCGCCCGACCGTGCAGGTCGGCGACCCCTTCACCGAGAAACTGCTGATCGAAGCCTGCCTCGAGCTGATGGCCACCGACGCCATCGTCGCCATCCAGGACATGGGCGCGGCGGGCCTCACCTCCTCCTCGGTCGAAATGGCGAGCAAGGGCGGCGCGGGCATCCGGCTCGACATGAACAAGGTGCCGTGTCCGCGAAGAGGGCATGACGCCCTACGAAATGATGCTCTCCGAAAGCCAGGAGCGCATGCTGATGGTGCTGAAGCCCGGCCGCGAGGGCGAGGCCGAAGCCATCTTCCACAAGTGGGAGCTCGACTTCGCGGTCATCGGCGAGGTCACCGACACCGGCCACATGGTGCTGGAGTGGAACGGCGAAGTCGTCTGCGACATCCCGCTCGGCCCGCTGGCCGACGAGGCGCCCTGCTACGAGCGCCCGTACATCAGCCAGGACGAATATAAGGCGTGGGCCGGCATCAAGCCGCTCGGCGACGTGCCGGAAAGCACGGACATCGCCGCCGACCTGCTGAAGCTCATGGCCTCGCCCAACCTCGCCAGCCGCCGCTGGATCTGGGAGCAGTACGACAGCCAGGTCGGCGCGCGACACGGTCCAGCGCCCGGGCGGCGACGCCGCGGTCGTGCGCGTGCACGGGACGAAGAAGGCGCTGGCGATCACCACCGACTGCACGCCGCGCTACGTCTATGCCGACCCGGTCGAAGGCGGGAAGCAGGCGGTCGCCGAAACCTACCGCAACCTCTGCGCGGTCGGCGCGAAGCCGCTGGCGATCACCAACTGCCTCAACTTCGGCAACCCGCAGCGGCCCGAGATCATGGCCCAGCTCGTCGGCGCGCTCGAAGGCATGGGCGAAGCCTGCCGAGCGCTCGACTATCCGATCGTGAGCGGCAACGTCTCGCTCTACAACGAGAGCAAGGCGACGGGCGGCGGATCCGCGATCCTGCCGACGCCGGCGATCGGTGGCGTTGGTTTGCTGGAGGATTGGGAGAAGTCGGCGACGATCGCGTTCAAGAATGAGGGGGACCAGACGCATTTGGCTCTTCGGTGGATCCGGCACGGAATATTTCGGATCGAACCTCGGTCGATCGCTCTGGCTTGAGGAGATCCACGGCCGCCGCGAAGGCGAGCCGCACCGCATGTCGACCTGGAAGCGAGAGCGTCGGCGCGGTGAGTTCGTTCGCGAACTGATCGCCAATGGACAAGTCAACGCTGTCCACGATCGTCTCCGACGGAGGCATGCTCGTCGCGCTGGCGGAGATGGCACTTGCTGGCGACTTCGGGATTCATGGAAATCGACCACTTCCTGGACGCTGATCGAACGCGTTCGGCGGAAGATCAGGCCCGCTATCTACATTGCGGGCAGCCGGACCTCGACAGCCATTTCGGAAATGCGGCCAGTCAGTCATGATGCTCGGGACGGTCAAAGGTCGCGATTTGCGTCGGGAAGATACTTCGAGGATCTCCCTCGCCGACCTCCGCGCCGCGCACGAAGGCTTCTTCCCGAAGCTGATGGGCGCCGACGCCGCGCTCGCCTGATCGTCATTGCGAGGAGCCGAAGGCGACGCGGCAATCCAGCGTTGCTCTGGATTGCTTCGCTGCGCTCGCAATGACGCAGAGACGGGTTAGCTTGCCCGTAAAGGGGAGGATCCATGCTCAAGCCGATCGCCATTGCGACCGCGGTCGCCGGCACGCTCGACATCCTGTTCGCGATGATCCTGACGGTCTACTTCGGTCGCGAGATCGGAGGCATGCTGCGCTACGTCGGCTCCGGCCCGTTCCCCCAGGCGACGGAGATGGGCGCGAACGGCGCGATCCTCGGCCTCATCGTCCACTTCGCGCTGATGGCGATCATGGCGGCGGTTTACGTGCTCGCGGCGCAGCGGCTGCCCGCTTTGCTCCAACGCCCGATCCAGTGGGGCGTGATCTACGGCCTCGTGACCTACGTCGTGATGAACTGGCTGGTCGTTCCGATGCGGTTCGACACGCCGCTGCCGCCGAGCCCGCTGTCGATGGCGACCCAGTTGTTCGCGCACATCGTCCTCGTCGGCATCCCCATCGCCCTCATCACCGCGCGGTATCTGGAGCCGCGAACGGCGTGATGCTGAGGCGCCGGCGATGAAGAACGTCCCGACGATTCCCTATGATGCGCTTCCCGATCTGACGGACGAGGAACGCGTTGTCGCGGGCGCGTGCCTTCCGCGAGGCAATTGCGACCCGCCGAACCTGCCGCATGTTCTCCGACGCTCCGGTACCCCGCGAGGTCATCGAGGAGGCGATCCTCGCCGCCGGAACTGCGCCGTCCGGAGCCAATCACCAGCCGTGGCATTTCGCCGTCGTTTCCAGCCCCGAACTCAAGCACCGCATCCGCGTCGAGGCGGAGAAAGAGGAAGCGGCGTTCTACGCGGGCAAGGCGGGTCAGGAATGGCTCGAGGCGCTCGCCCCGCTCGGAACGGACGAGGACAAGTCATACCTGGAAATCGCGCCGTGGCTGATCGTCGTCTTCGGCCAGCGCCGGGGCGGCATCGAGCCGGGCGACCGAAAGACCAACTATTACGTCACGGAGAGCGTGGGGATCGCCTGCGGATTCCTGCTCGCTGCCCTGCACGAGGCCGGACTCGCGACGCTGACGCACACGCCCTCGCCGATGGGCTTCCTCCGCGACATCTGCGGCAGGCCGTCCGACGAGAAGCCGCTCATGGTGGTGGTCGCCGGCCTCCCGGCCGACGGCGCGACCGTTCCGGTTCATGCGCTGAACAAGAAGCCCTTGGACCAGATCAGCAGCTGGCTCTAAATCCTACTTGCGAATAGTTCGCATTATCGAGTATATCGATCTCCATGATCGTATGCGTCTGCAATCGGATCACGGAGAGCGAAGTCCGCGAGGCGGCCCGTTGCGGCTCGGCGACTGCCGGAGAAGGCTTACGCCTGCTTCGGCTGCGAAGTGCAGTGCGGCTGCTGCCTCGATTATGCGCAGGAATTGATCGACGAGGTCCGGTCCACGCCGTCGCACCTCCGCCTGGTCAGCAAGCGCGCCGCCTGACACTTCTTGCGACTGACTATCAGTCGCACGTTTTTCCCGGTTTTCCGCCGATTTTTCGCTTTCCACGACTTGACGCGCGCGTCTACAGCCCTCCTCCAACAGGAGGCGCGAATGAAGGGCGATCCCAAGGTCATCGAACTGCTCAACGAGGCGCTCAAGGAAGAGCTGACCGCGATCAACCAATATTGGTTGCACTACCGCCTGCTCGACAATTGGGGCGTGAAGCAGCTCGCCGATTACGAGCGCCACGAATCGATCGACGAGATGAAGCATGCGGACCGACTCGCGGAACGCATCCTGTTCCTCGACGGCCTGCCCAACTTCCAGGCGCTCGGCCGCCTGCGGATCGGCGAGAATGTCGAGGAAGTCCTGAAGGCGGACATGGAGGCCGAGCAATCGGGCGCGAAGCTCTACCGCGACCTCATCCAGCATGCGGAGACCGTCCGCGACTACGTCACCCGCGACCTCGCCCGCGAGATCCTCGCGGATGAAGAGAAGCATATCGACTTCATCGAGACCCAGTTCGAGATGATCGCGCGCATGGGCCTGCAGAACTACATCCAGCTTCAGTCCAAGCCGGCCGAGGAATAGCCCCTGCCGCAGGGGGCAAGCTCAGCAACGGTATTTGACCCTCGACGTCGTTCGCGGCGTCGCGGTGATGGGCATCCTCCTCGCCAATATCGCGTCCTTCGCCCTTCCCAGCGCCGGCCTATTTCTCGCCGCTTGCCTGGGGCGGACATGAGGCCAAGGAGACCGCAGTCTGGCTGGCGAACTTCGTGTTCGTCGAAGGCAAGATGCGCGGGCTTTTCTCCTTCCTGTTCGGCGCATCGATGCTGCTCGTCATCGAGCGCGCGCAGGCGAGCCGGCGCGCAACCGGCCAAGGTTCATTTCTCGCGAATGGTCGTGCTGTTCCTGTTCGGGGTTGCCCACGGCTATTTGATCTGGGGCGGCGACATCCTCGCCCACTACGCGCTGGTCGGCGCCATCGCCTTCCTGTTCGCGCGCTTGCGGGCGGAGCAATTGTTCGCTGCGGCCATCACGGCGCTGCTGCTCGACTCTCCTCTGGAGCGGCGCCGGGCTGTTCGCGATGATCGAAAGCGCCGCTCGCGACACGCCTCGAAGCCATCGCGACCTGGACACGATTTCTCCAAGGGCTTCGGCGCGCCGCCCCGCGAGTGGCTCAACGACGAGATCGCGGCCATGCAGGGCCCATGGCGCGACCAGATTGCCTGGCGCTGGGAGCACATGGACAGTCCGCTGGTCCTGCTGAAGATCTTCGGGATCGAGACCCTCGCTGCAGTGCTCTTCGGCATGTGGGCGTATCAATCGGGCTTCGTCACCGGCTCATGGGAGCGCGCGAGGTACAGACGGATCGCGATCCTGTGCCTTGGCGTCGCCTGGACGGCCTATCTGCTGCTCGGCATCAACACGATCGCTCAGGGCTACGATCAGCGCTGGGTCTTCTTCGCCTCGATCGTCGCGACCGTGCCGTTCCGCATCCTCGGGACGATCGGCTACGCCGCGCTCGTCATTCTCGCGATCCGGCCCGGCGGCTGGCTGACCGAGCGCCTCGCCGCCGTCGGACGAGCCGCCTTCACCAACTATCTCGGCACGTCGATCCTCGTGACCGCCATCTTCTACGGATGGGGCCTCGGCCAGTTCGCCCAATGGGACCGCGCGACGATCTACATCGTCCCGCCGCTCATCTGGCTGATCATGTTGCTGTGGTCGAAGCCGTGGCTCGACCGCTACCGCTACGGCCCGCTCGAATGGCTATGGCGCAGCCTGTCGCGATTGAACCTGGAGAGAATGCGAAAGGCGCCGCCCGCTTTGGCAGCACGGGGGACTAGATCCGGCCGAAGTCCTGGTTGTTCGACCTTGCGCCCGAAACCGTTCTGCGGAGAGCGCGTCAGCAGCGGGTTGGTCGCCTTGTCGAACAGGTCGACGGTGCGGTCGAACAACTTGCGCAGCTCCACCACTTCAGGGACGAGCTCATCGGGGAAACGCCGGCTCTCGACGCAGAGGCGCGCGGTGCTCTCGATCAGTTCCGCAATGTCGGCCAGCGGCGCCGCTCCGAACTGCCGGGCCTCGCCCTTGATCGTATGCGCGGGAATGACGAGCGCGGCCGCATTCTGGTCGTGCATCGCCTCTTCGATCTGCGCGACCGACTTGGCTCCATCCTCGCGGAAGTAGCTCAAAATGCGGATGAAGCCGGCGCCAAGCTCGGCGCGACTCCTCTCGAAAAGCACCCAATCGACGATCTGCTGGTCGTCGTCGCTCATCTTGTTTCCCGTGACCACGGACCCGGGCTTAGGCCGGAAAGGGTAAAATTAGCCTTAGCGGCCCTTGTCGTACGGATTCTTCGGCGCGCGGAACGACAGGCGCATCGGCACCGGCGCAAGCTTCAGGTCGCGCCGCATCGAGTTGAGCAGGTAGCGCCGATAGCTGTCGGGCAGTTGGTCCACACGCGTCCCGAACACGACGAAGGTCGGCGGCCGCGTCTTCACCTGGGTGATGTAGCGCAGCTTGATGCGTCTTCCGCTCGGCGCCGGCGGCTGATTGGCTTCGACCGCCTCCTCGAACCAGCGGTTGAGCTCGCCGGTCGTGATTCGCCGCGACCAGGAATCCCGAAGCTCGAAGGCGACCTTGAGCACCTCGTCGACGCCCTTGCCGGTCTTGGCGGAGATGGCGAGCACCGGAACGCCCTTCAGCTGGGACAGTCCCTCCTCCAGCGCCGCCTTCACGCCGTTGAACAAGGACGAGGCATGCTCCGCCACGTCCCACTTGTTGAGCGCGATCAGCAGCGCCCTGCCCTGCTCGATCACCTGGTCGGCAATCCGCAGGTCCTGCGCCTCGAGGCCGCGCGTCGCATCGAGCAGCAGGACGACGACTTCGGCATTGTCGATCGAGCGCAAAGTGTCGGTCGCCGAAAGCTTCTCCAGCTTGTCGTCGATTTTCGCGCGCTTCCTGAGGCCCGCCGTATCGACCAGCCGGACGGCGCGACCGTTCCATTCCCAGTCCATGGTGATGGAATCGCGCGTGATCCCGGCTTCCGGCCCGGTGATCATCCGCTCCTCGCCGAGCATGCGATTGACCAAAGTCGACTTGCCCGCATTGGGCCGCCCGACGATTGCCAGCTTCAGCGGACGGTCGGGATTTTCCTCGTCGTCTTCCTCTTCCTCGATCTCGGCCTCATCCCGCTCGACGAACGGCCGCAGGCTCTCGAACAGGTCGACGGTTCCCTCGCCATGCTCCGCGCTGATCGCGATCGGCTCGCCGAAGCCGAGATTATAGGCCTCCAGCCGCCCGGACTCGCCGGCGTTCCCTTCCGCCTTGTTCGCGGCGACGATGACGGGAGTTTTCTCGGCGCGAAGCCAGCGTCCGATTTCCTCGTCGAGCGGCGTCAGTCCCTCGCGGCCATCGATCAGGAAGAGAGCAACGTCCGCCTCGCGGACGGCGGCCTCGGTCTGCTGCCGCATCCTGCCTGGCAGGGTATGCGCATCCTCGTCCTCGTAGCCGGCGGTGTCCATCACCCGGAATTCGAGCCCGAGCAGGCTTGCGTCGCCCTCCCGCCGGTCGCGCGTGACGCCCGGACGATCGTCCACCAGCGCCACTCTCCGGCCGACAAGACGGTTGAACAGCGTCGACTTGCCCACGTTGGGGCGTCCGACAATCGCGACGATGGGCAAGCGGGGCATGGCGGGCGGTTAGCGGAACAAAGTGTCTCTGCGAAGGACGCACTTACAAATGATTCCGCATACGAAACGGAACGAGTCTCTGGTAAGTGTATTGAATCGCCCGGTCTTGAGATTGGAGTCGTTGGAAAATGGCAGCAGCTCGCCCTGCTTGGCGCGGACAGATTCGTCTGGCGCTCGTCTCGATCCCGGTCGAGATCTACCCCGCTACGAAAAGCGGGGCTCAAATCGCCTTTCACCAGATCCACGAACCCAGCGGCAAACGCATCAAATATGAGAAGGTCGTTCCCGGCATCGGCGCCGTCGACAAGGACGACATCGTCAAGGGTTACGAGGTCTCCAAGGGCCATTACGTCCTGCTCGATCCGGAAGAGATCGAGAGCGTGAAGCTGGAGAGCCGCAAGACGCTCGACCTGGTCCAGTTCGTCGATGAGGACGAGATCGAGCCGATGTATTTCGAGAAGCCCTATTACGTCGTCCCCGCCGACGATCTGGCCGAAGAGGCCTATGTCGTGCTGCGCGACGCGTTGAAGGATGCGAAGAAGATCGGCGTCGGCCAGATGGCGATGCGCGGCCAGGAATATGTCGTCGCGATCAAGCCGTCGGGCCGCGGTATCCTGATGGAAACGCTTCGCTACGCCGACGAAGTGCACAAATCGTCGGGCTTCTTCCGCGACATCGGCGACACCAAGCCGGACCCGGACCTGCTCGACATGGCCTCGATGCTGATCGAGCGGAAGGCGGGCGAGTTCAACCCGGCCGACTTCCACAACCGCTATGTCGATGCGCTGAAGGACCTCATCGCCGAGAAGCAGAAGAAGAAGGGCGAGAAGGTCATCCAGGATCCGGATGCCGACAAGGGTCCGCCGAAGGGCTCGAACGTCATCGACCTGATGGCGGCGCTGAAGAAGAGCCTCGGCGACGACAAGAAGGCGGCCCCGAAGAAAGCCACGGCGAAGAAGGCTGCGCCCAAGAAGGCCGCCAAGGAACCGGTGCGTAAAAGGGCGTAGATCATGGCCAAGCGCGCTGGCCTCGACATCGAGACCTACAACCAGAAGCGCGACTTCTCGAAGACGAAGGAGCCCAAGGGCCGCAGGCTCAAGGGCAAGGGCGACAGCTTCGTCGTGCAGAAGCACGATGCATCGCGGCTGCACTGGGATTTCCGGCTGGAGCTGGACGGCGTCCTGAAAAGCTGGGCGGTGCCCAAGGGCCCGAGCCTCGATCCGGGCGAGAACCGCCTCGCCATGCGGACCGAGGATCATCCGCTCGACTACGGCAGCTTCGAAGGCACGATTCCCGCAGGCGAATATGGCGGCGGGACGGTCATGCTGTGGGACCACGGCCGCTGGATCCCGCATCCCGACAAGGACCCGCGCAAGACGCTTGAGGAAGGCCACCTCCACTTCACGCTCGAAGGCGAGCGGATGCGCGGGGAATGGGTGATGTTCCGGCTGAAGCCCAAGCCCGGCGAAAAGGCCGAGCCGTGGATGCTGAAGAAGGTCACCGACGAGTTCGCCAATCCCGAAAACGGCGCCGAACTGGTCGAGGAAGGCGTCACCAGCGTCACCACCGGCCGGACGATGGCGGAGATCGCTTCAGGCTCGGACGTGTGGCGGTCGAACCGCGGCGGCCAGAAGGGCGGACGCGCGAAGAAGAAGGCCGCGGAAGCGCCGCCGCCGTTCCGCGCTCCGCAGCTCGCGACGCTCGTCGACGATGTTCCGCCCGGCTCGAACTGGCTCTTCGAGTATAAGTACGACGGCTACCGCCTGCTGATGGCCACCGGCGCCGGCGCCGCGACCGCCTGGACCCGCAACGGCAAGGACTGGAGCGACAAGTTCCGCGCGCTGGTGAAGGCCGCGTCCAAGCTTCCCGCCGGCTGCCTGATCGACGGCGAGGCCGTGGCGCTGGACGACGACGGCCGCCCCAACTTCCAGCTGCTGCAGGCGACGCTGCAGGAGCAGCGCGGCGCCAACCTCGCCTTCTTCGCCTTCGACCTGCTCGTCGATCGCGGCGAGGACATCACCCGCCTGCCCAACATCGAGCGCAAGGATCGCCTGAAGACGCTCCTCGGCGGCGTGCGCCCGCCGATCCTGTTCGGCGACCATGTCATCGGCCAGGGCGAGGACCTGTTCCGCGAGATCTGCAAGCAGGGCGGCGAAGGCCTGATCGCGAAGCGCGCCGACGCGCCCTATCGCGCCGAGCGCAGCAAGAACTGGCTCAAGGTCAAATGCATCCAGCGGCAGGAATTCGTCATCATCGGCTGGTCGGAAAGCGACAAGCGCCGCGGCTTCCGCTCACTGCTCCTCGCCACCCGCGACGGGCGCAAGATGACCTATGCCGGCAAGGTCGGCACCGGATTCAACGCCGCGCTGATCGAGGATCTGATGGAGCGGATGGAGCCGCTCGCGACCGACAAGGCGGCGGTCGAAGTGCCCCGCGCCGACCGCAAGGGCGCGCACTGGATCAAGCCGAAGCTCGTGGCCGAAATCAACTTTGCGGAGTTTACGTCCGACGGCGTGCTGCGTCACCCGAGCTTCATCGCGCTGCGCGAGGACAAGCCGGCGACCGACGTGGTGCGCGAAGTGCCGCAGCACGTTGAGGACAAGCCAGTGAAGTCGAAGGCCAAGGCAGCTCCCGCGAAGAAGGGCAAGCACAAGACTGCGGAGGACTTCGGAGTCACCATCTCCAGTCCCGAACGCGTCATCTACCCGGAGCTCGGCCTCACCAAGAAGGACCTCGCCGACTATTACGCCGCGGTCGAATCCCTGCTGATGATCGACGCCGCGAACCGGCCGATGACCCTGATCCGCTGCCCCGGCGGCCGCACCGGCGAATGCTTCTTCCAGAAGCACGACAAGGGCACGTTCGGCCCGCACGTGAAGCAGATCCCGATCGAGGAAAAGGACGGCGAGACCGAGGATTACCTCTACTTCGACGACATCCGCGGAGCGCTCGCCAGCGTGCAGATGGGCACGGTCGAATTCCACGGCTGGGGCAGCAAGGTCGACAAGGTCGAATATCCCGACCGCCTGGTGTTCGACCTCGACCCCGACGAAGGCCTCGACTTCGCCAAGGTCAAGGAAGCGGCCGTCCGCGTCCGCGATCTGGTCGAGCAGCTCGGCCTCAAGAGCTTCCCGCTGCTGACCGGCGGCAAGGGCATCCACGTCGTCATCCCGCTCGACCAGACGGCCGAATGGCCAGAGGTGAAAAGCTTCGCCGACCGCTTCTCGCGCGCCGTCTCCGAAGCCGAGCCGGAGCGCTTCACCGCCAACATCCGCAAGGTGCAGCGCAAGGGCCGCATCTTCATCGACTGGCTGCGCAACCAGCGCGGCGCGACGGCGGTCATGCCCTACTCCGCCCGCGCCCGCGAAGGCGCGCCGGTGGCGGCGCCGATCGCGTGGGAAGAACTCGACGATTTCGACAGCGGCCACGCCTTTTCGATCCGCGACGCGGACACGCTGCTGAAGCGCGCAAAGCTCGAAGCGGCTTGCGGGGTGGGGCAAAGCGTCGCAATCCTTGCCGGATGCATAGCCGCACCCGCGCAGCACTCCTCCCGCTCCTCTTCGTCCTCACCGCCGCGTCGCCGGCCGAGCTCCAGCAATGGAAGAAGCAGGCGCAGCGCGTGACGATCACCCGCGACGACTGGGGCATCGCCCACGTGAAGGGCAAGAGCGACGCCGACGCGGTCTTCGGCATGATCTACGCGCAGGCCGAGGACGACTTCCCGCGCATCGAAGCGAACTATCTCACCGCGCTCGGCCGCACCGCCGAGGCCGAGGGCGAGAAGGCGATCTGGCAGGACCTGCGCGCCCGGCTCTACGTCAGCGAGCCGGAGCTGCGGGCGCATTACGCCGCAAGCCCGACCTGGCTGAAGCGGCTGATGGACGCCTGGGCGGCCGGGCTGAACCATTATCTCGCCACACATCCGCAGGTGCGCCCGCGCGTGCATCACCCGCTTCGAGCCGTGGATGGCGCTGAGCTTCACCGAAGGCAGCATCGGCGGCGACATCGAGCGCATCGACCTCGGCGAATTGCAGAAATTCTATGCGGGCAAGCGAACGCTCGCCGCAACCGTGCCCGACTACGAGCCGCGCGGATCCAACGGCATCGCCATTGCGCCGGCGATCACCGCCGGCGGCAACGCGCTCCTGCTCATCAACCCGCACACCAGCTTCTTCTTCCGCTCCGAACAGCAGGTGACGAGCGACGAGGGCCTCAACGCCTATGGCGCCGCGACCTGGGGCCAGTTCTTCATCTATCAGGGCTTCAACAGCCAGGCCGGCTGGATGCACACATCAAGCGGCGTCGATAATGTCGACGAGTTCGCCGAGAAGGTGGAGAAGAGCGGCGACGGCTTCTGCTACCGCTACGGCAAGGACTGCCGCCCGCTAGTGAAGCGAGACGATCAGCGTCCGCTACCGCGCTGCCGACGGAAAGCTGGGCTCGCGCAGCTTCACCACCTGGCGCTCACATCACGGCCCGATCGTTCGCGAGGCCGACGGCCGCTGGATCAGCCTTCGCGATGATGGACAAGCCCGTCGCCGCGCTCCAGCAGAGCTTCCTCCGCACCAAGACGCGCGACCTCAAGGACTTCCTCAAGGTCGCGGAGCTCAAGGCCAACAGCTCGAACAACACGGTGTTCGCGGACGCCAAGGGCGAGGTCGCCTATGCTGCATCCCGCAGTTCATGCCGCGGCGCGACAATCGCTTCGATTACACCGAAGCCCGTCGACGGCAGCGACCCGGCCACCGACTGGGGACCGCTGCACGCGCTCGCCGAACTGCCGAGCACCGTCAACCCGCGCAACGGCTGGGTGCAGAACACCAACAACTGGCCCTATTCCGCGGCAGGCGCGAACAGCCCCAAGCTCGCGAGCTTACCCGCGTTACATGGACATCGTTCGGCGAGAATTCCGCGCGGCGTTCATGCGGTTCAGCTGCTTGGCGGACCGCAGGAATTGGACGCTCGATGGGTTGCAGACGGCGGCGTTCGACAGCCACCAGCCCGGCTTCGCTTCAGCTGCTGCCGGGCTTGATCCAGGCCTATGACGCGCTCCCAGCCGAGACATCCGCGGCGAGCGCAACTGGCCGGGCCCGATCGGCCTGCTGCGGACCTGGGATTACCGCTGGAGCGCCAATTCGGTCGCGCAACACGGTCGCCAACTTCTGGGGCGACGAGATCTGGAAGCTGTCGACGAGCCCCGAATGGGACGACGGCCTACCGGTTTACGAGCGGCTGAAGCGCGTCAGCGGCGAAGCAGAAGCTCGATGCGCTGACCGCCGCGCTCGCGCAGACTGCGCAAGGACTTCGGCTGGTGGCAAATCCCGTGGGGCGAGGTGAACCGCTTCCAGCGCATCTCGCCGGCGATCGACCACCCGTTCAGCGACGCCGCGCCGAGCATCCCGGTCCCGTTCAGCTCCGCCCGCTGGGGCTCGCTCGCCTCGTTCGGCGCAGGCCCGAAGCCGGGCACGAAGCGCTGGTACGGCACCAGCGGCAACAGCTTCGTCGCGGTGGTCGAGTTCGGCAAGCGCGTCCGCGCGCGAGCAGTCACCGCCGGCGGCGAAAGCGGCGATCCTCGCTCACCGCATTTCAACGACCAGGCCGAGCGCTACGCGTCCGGCAACCTGCGCGAGGTCTACTTCTACCCCGACCAGCTAAAGGGCCACACGAAGCGGTCCTACCGGCCCGGCGACTGATCGATCGCTGGCGGCCCTAGAACTTCACGCCGACTTCAATTCCCCAGATGCGAGGCTCGTTGACCATCGCTGTGAGATTGTTGAAGTCGATCGCGGACACCGCGCTTTCATCGTTGGTGATGTTCCGGACGAAGCCGGCGACGTCGTAGCGATCGGTGCGATACCCGACCCGAAGGCCGCCTTCGAGCAACTGGTCGTCGCTGAACTCGACGGACTCGATAGAGGAAGAAGTTCGACCTTCGAACGGTGGTACCAGTCGGTGAAGACGTAGAGGTCGCCCGGGCCGACGGGATATTCGTAACCGGCCGTGAAGTTCATCGTCCACTTCGGCGCCTGCGGAAGCGAATTGCCATCGATGAAGACGATTGCCGGCGATGACGCCGGCACCGCGATCGGATCGAGCACGGTACAGGCCGCGGCACAGGTCTCGACGGTCAAATCGTCATCGTTGATCCGCGTGTGATTGTAGCTGAGGCCCGTCGTAAGCGTGAGGCCGGTCGCCGGGCGAGCCTCGAGCTCGGCCTCGAAACCGTACCCCTTCACGGCGTCGGCATTGAGCAGCAGGTTGGCGTTGGCCGCACCGCCCACCGCCGACAGCTGCAGGTCCTTGGTCTTGAAATAATAGCCGGTGAGATTGAAGCGCAGCTTGCGGTCGAGAAGCGTCGACTTGAGGCCGGCCTCGTAGGACATGGTGCTTTCGCTGTCGGCCGTGGTCACGTCGCGATCGAACAGGATTCGGCCCTGGATCGCCGGCGCCCGATAGCCCTTGGCGATACGGGCATAGACGTTGACGTCGGGATTGATCTCCTGGAGCGCGCTGACGTCCCAGGTGAGGACGCTGTCCTTGACCTTGGTGGTGCTCTCCGGAACCGGGCCGCCGCCAACGAAGATCGGCCTGACGTCGAACAGGCGTTCGGCGCTCAGTGTCTTCTTGTCGTGGTTCCAGCGGGCGCCCGCCTGCAGCGTCAGCCCGCTGTCGAGCTTGTAATTGACCGACCCGAAGATTCCGTAGGCCTTGGCGTCCTGCCGCTGGTTGACGATCGCGGCCGGAGTAAGATCGCCGGGATTGGAGAAGTCGAAGCTCTCGATGTCCAGATTTTCGTCGAAGTAGAAAAGGCCGGCCTGGTACCCAAGGCCCACGCTGTTGTTCGACGCGATGCGAAGCTCCTGCGTGAACTGGTCGAGGCTCGGGATATTGTCCTGGCTCTGCGCCGGGAAGGGAATGAACCCAGGCTCGCTATTGTCGCTGAAGCCCGGCCCGCAGAAGGAGCAGCCGAAGCCGCCGTCGATGTCGCCGCGGCTCTCCAGCTTGCCGTGCCAATAGCTGGTCACGGAATAGAGCGTCACCGGTCCGAAATCATATTCGACCGTTCCGGCGATATTCTGGGTCTTCAGCTTCTGGAAGTTCAGGCCGTCGGCGCGGACCTCGTCCCGATCGAAATCGCCGCCGTCGACTCCGACCAGCTTGTTGCTGCCCTGCTGGAACGCATTGGCGCGGAAGATGCGCGCGTCGCCGTCGAGATCGCGCAGCTGGCCGGTCAGCCGGATCTTGAGCGCCTCGTTCGGAGTGAATTCGACCTGCGCCCGGACGGCAATGTCGTCATAGCCCTCGAGGTCGTTGTTCCCAGGCTCGTCGAGATTGTCGATCCAGTCGTTGCGATGCTGCCAGAGGCCCGAGATGCGGACCGCGACCGTATCGCTCAGCCGACCTCCGACGCCCGCTTCGGCGTTGATCGTCGAATAGGTGCCGTAGCTGATCTTCGCATAATTGCGTCCGTCGCCAGGCTTGACGCTGTCGAACTTGACGATGCCCGCCGGCGTGTTGCGGCCGAACAAGGTGCCCTGCGGACCGCGCAGCACTTCGACGCGATCGACGTCGAACGCCGGAAAGCCCTTCAGGATCGGGTTCTCCAGGACGACGTCGTCATAGACCAGGCTGACCGGCTGCGACGCGTTGAGGTCGAAGTCGGTGTTGCCGAGGCCGCGGATGTAGAAGCGCGGGAAGGTGCGTCCGAACGAGCTTTCGATGTTGAGGCTGGGCACCCGGCCGGACAGGCCGCGAATGTCGGCGCCGCCGGAATTGATCGCCGTCAGCGTCTCTTCATTGATCGTCGCCACCGATAACGGCACGTCCTGCAGGCTTTCCGCCCTGCGCTGCGCGGTCACGACGATGTCGCCGACGCCTTCGGCCTGGGCTGGCGGCAGGCTGCGCCGGCTGCTCCGCCGGATCGGCCACCTGGGCGGCGGCCGGCGTTGCGAACATGCCGGCGGTTGCAAGCGCCAGCGACGAGATTGACGGAAAACGGACGCCCATGGCTTTATCCCCCCGGATAGAACCCTGCGCCGCCGGCCGGCGACGCTTCGATTCGTGACTTACGTCGGCGCCCTAGTCGGGCAGTCGTAACGAAAGCTACGTAAAACTTTCACGCCGAAGCAAACTTGTCCGTCGCGCGAACGAGCCCGTCAAGGATGCCCGGCTCGTTGAACAGGTGCCCGCCGTCCGGGACGATCTGCAGGTCGACTTCCGGCCAGGCCTTCTTGAGCGCCCAGGCCGCGGCCGGCGGCGTGCAGGTGTCGTGGCGGCCCTGGACGATGACGCCGGGGATGCCGCGCAGCTTTTCCGCGCCTTTCAGCAACTGGCCCTGCTCGAACCAGCCGTCGTTCGCCATGTAATGATTCTCGATCCGCGCCACGGCGACCGCGACTTCCGGGCTGGTGAAATGCTCGATCGTCGCCGGCGCTCGGAAGCAAGGTGACGATGTCGCCTTCCCACTTGCTCCACGTCTGGGCGGCGCGCAGCTGGACGTCCTTGTCGTCGCTCGTCAGCCGCTTGCGATAGGCTTCGACCATGTCGCCGCGCTCGTCTTCCGGAATCAGGGCTTCGAACTCGTCCCACTTGTCGGGATAGACCTGCGAGGCGCCGCCTGCGGCGTACATCCAGTCGATCTCATACTGGTCGAACAGGAAGATGCCGCGCAGGATGATCTCGGTGACGCGCTCCGGATATTTCTGCGCATAGGCGAGCGAGAGCGTGGAGCCCCAGCTTCCGCCGAACACCTGCCATTTGTCGACCTTCGACGACCTGCGTCCGCAGCTTCTCGATGTCGTCGACCAGGTCCCAGGTCGTGTTGTTCTCGAGGCTCGCGTAGGGCGTCGACTTGCCGCAGCCGCGCTGGTCGAAGACGAGGATCTTGTACTTCTCGGGATTCCACTGGCGCCGATGGTCGGGGCTGGAGCCGCCGCCCGGTCCGCCGTGCAGCATCACCGCGGGCTTGCCGTCCGGATTGCCCGTCAGCTCCCAATAGAGGCTGTGGCCGTCGCCCACGTCCAGCATGCCGGTCTCGTAGGGCTCGATCGGCGGATAGAGCGTGCGGCGCTGGCTGGTGTGCATGTCCATCAGAAGCTGAACTCCTCGTAGATCCGCGACACGTCGCCATTCCACTCATTGTTGTACTTGTCGAGCAGGCGATCTGCCGGCGTCACGCCGGTTGCGACGACTTCGCGCAATGGATCGAGGAACCCGCCCTCATTGTCGCCGGCGGAATTGAGCCGGGCGCGCCGGCTGAGACCCTCGGCCGCGACATCGAGCACCTGCCGCGCAAGATCGTGCATCGTTCCGCCGCCCGGGACCGGCGTCGTCAGCGCCAGCTTCGGAACGTCGTGACGGACCTGCGACCGCTCCTCGATCGACCAATGCTTGACGAGGTCCCACGCCGCATCGAGCGCGGTGCCGTCGTAAAGCAGCCCGACCCACAGCGCCGGAAGCGCGCAGATCTTGCCCCAGCGGCCGCCGTCGGCGCCGCGCATCTCGAGGAAGCTCTTGAGGCGCACCTCCGGGAAGATGGTGGAAAGATGGTCGACGAAGTCGGACAGCCGCGGCTTCTCGCCGGGCAATTGCGGCAGCTTCCCGTCCATGAAGGCGCGGAAGCTCTCGCCCGCGACGTCGATGTACTTTCCGTCGCGGTAGACGAAGTACATCGGCACATCGAGCGCATAGTCGAGGTAGCGGTCGTACCCGAACCCGTCCTCGAACACGAAGGGCAGCATGCCCGTCCGGTCGGCGTCCGTGTCTTCCCAGATATGGCTGCGGAAGCTGCGGTAGCCGTTGGGCTTGCCCTCGGTCAGCGGCGAGTTGGCGAACAGCGCCGTCGCCACCGGCTGCAGCGCCAGGCCGACCCGGAATTTCTTCACCATGTCCGCTTCGCTCGAATAGTCGAGGTTCACCTGGATGGTGCAGGTGCGCAGCATCATGTCGAGGCCGAGCGAGCCGACCTTGGGCATGTAGTTGAGCATGATCTTGTACCGGCCCTTGGGCATGATCGGCAGGTCTTCGCGCCGCTTGTCCGGCCACATGCCGAGCCCAAGGAAGCCGACGCCGAGCCGCTCGCCGACGGCCTTGCACTGGTTGAGGTGCCGACCCGCCTCCGCGCAGGTCTCGTGCAGATTCTCGAGCGCCGCGCCCGACAGCTCGAACTGACCTGCTGGCTCAAGGCTGATGGTTCCGTCGGGGCCGGACAATGCGATGACGTTATTGTTCTCGATCACCGGCGCCCAGCCGAACTCGGTCAGGCCCATCAGCAAGTCGCGGATCCCGCCGGGCTCGTCGTAGCTCGGCGCTCGGTGGTCATCGACCTTGTAGACGAACTTCTCGTGCTCGGTGCCGATGCGCCAGCGCTCGGGTGGCTTCTCCCCGCCGGCGAAGACGGAAAGCAAATCGTCGCGGCTGTGGATCAGCCGGTGCGTTTCGGGCGTGTCGTCGGTGCGCTGGGTCATCTGAAGCGGCGCTTAGCTTCGCCGCCAAGGCCGCGCCAGCACTTCCGATTTATGGCTTCATAAGTCCGGCGGATCAGCGCCAGTCGCCGGCGACCGTCATATAGGCCGCCAATGCCGCCAGCGCTGCCGTTTCCGCGCGCAGGATGCGCGGGCCGAGCGAGACGGGCACGGCATTCGGCGCGGCACGGATGGCAGCGCGCTCCTCATCGGTGAAGCCGCCCTCCGGCCCGGTCAGGATGATCGCCGGTCCAGGCTTGAACGCTGATGCAGCCGGCTCGCCGCCGCCTTCGTCCGCGAAGTAGAGCGTGCGCGCGCGGTCACGCTGTTCAAGGAAGCGCGTCAGCGGCTGCGGTTCGCCGATCTCCGGCAGCCGCGTCCGCCCACACTGCTCGGCCGCTTCGATCGAAATCGCCTCCAGCCGCTCCAGCTTCACCCGTTCCGCGATCGTCCGCCGGGTCATCACCGGCAGCAGCTTCGCCACGCCAAGTTCCGTCGCCTTTTCGACCAGCCAGTCGGTCTGCGTCCGCTTAACCGGCGCGAAGGCGAGCCAGACGTCGGGAATCGCCTCGGGCTCGCGGGTCCGCCGTTCGACCGCCAGCGTCATCCGCTTCTTGCCCGCCTCGCAGATGCGCGCGAGCCATTCGCCCGATCCGCCCATCGAATATGAGCAGCTCGGCGCCTTCGCCGAGCCGCATCACATTGCCGAGATAGTTCGCCTGACCAGCATCCAGTTCAACGCGCACGCCTTCGCTGAGCGGCGTTCTGACGAACAGCCGCGGCAAGCTCTTTGGCGGCCAGGCAGGCGTGGCGGGCATGGCCACGACTTAACTGCCCATTGCAATGGCGGCTATGGCTGAAAAACGCGCGTCAGCATCACACTTCGGGACGAACGGTCGCGAGAGCCCCCGCGCAGCCGGAGCTCTCGCTTATTTATCCTACCAACTTCCTCCGCGGCACGAATCCCCGGCAACTCCGGGCTCGTGGTCGATACCGGGCGAGGTTTCGTGGCTGGGAGTTTGCACGTCTCCGTTTTCGACAGGGGGAGTAGGAGAGAAGATTGGGCCGTTTGGGCCAAACCCGGACAGAGTAGATGCCGTCCTCCTGGCCGGAAAAGGCACATATCGAATTCGCATGGTCACGGACGGCCGTCGGCTTGCGATTCGGCCCGCCGGTCGTCTCTCCAGCGATCGCCGGAGTTGCAATGGCGCCAGCGCAAATGGCTGACACTAACAGGTGCTTTATTCCCATAACGGCCTCCTCAAGCTCCACCCAACCTCCTCTTATGCCTTTTGGAGAGGGTCGGTGAGTTACCTTTCGTTGGCGATAGGGTTTAGCGGGTGCTGATCCGCAGCGCGGCACCTCCCGATGGAGCCAGCTTGAGCTGGATCGTCTCCGTCGAACCGACCACCCGCTCGCTGCGATCGACCTGCGTCGGCGCCGTCCCATCCTGCCAGATCGTGGCGGCATGGCGTCCCTTGCCAAGGAAGCTCAGCGGCACGTCGATCACCCGAGCGGCCTCGTTGGTCATGGCACCGACATACCAGTCTTTGCCCTTGCGCCGGGCGATGACGACATGCTCGTCGAGGGCCGCGGACAGGACCCGCGTTTCGTCCCACGCGGCCGGCACGTCCTGAACGAAATCGAAGCCGGGCTGCCCGGCATAATTGTCCGGGCTGTCGGACACGCCCTGGAACGGGCTCTCGAAAACGACATACATCGCCAGCCCATGACCCCGCGTCGTCTGGACCGTCGGCGTGTTGGCTTCCGGCACGAACGCCTCGGGCGTGACGTTCCGGAACCCGCCTGGCGTATAATCCATCGGCCCGAGCAGCATCCGGGTCAGCGCAAGGTTCACGTTGTGGCGGGCGGTAACCCGCTTGGTCCACTTGTTGTATTCGGCGCCGAACACACCCTCCTGCGTCAGAAAATGCGGATAGGTGCGGGTCAGGCCGCGCGGCGGGAAGGCGCCATGCAGGTTGAGCATGAGCTTGTTCTGCGCGGTCGCCTTCATCAGGCGATGATAGAAAGCGACCATCTGCTGATCGTCGCGATCCATGAAGTCGACCTTGATGCCCTTGATGCCCAGCTTCGCGTAGAGCGGCAGCACCTGGTCCATGTTGGCGTCGAGCAATTTCCAGTGCACCCAGAGCCAGAGCCCGACGTTTCGCTCGGCGCCATATTTCACCAGCGCGGGTAGATCGACGGGCGGAATGGCCTGAAGATTGTTGGCGCCTGGCAGGACGGTCGCCGCGCCTCCGCTGTTGACGTACCAGCCGTCGTCGATGAGCATATATTCAAGTTTGCTGCGTGCGGCGAAGTCGATGAACGTCTTCACGGTCGCGTCGGTCATCGGCGCAAACTTTCCGCCGAGCGTCGGCCCGTTCCACCAGTCCCAGGCATATTTGCCCGGCTTCACCCAGGAGAAGTCCCCGTCCGCCGGTTCGGCGAGGCTGGTGACGAGCGTGGACTCGACCAAAGTTCCAAGCTTCTCCCCGACCATGACGATGCGCCAGGGCGACAGGAAACCGTCCTCGCCGACCCAAGCGTCAACAGCGATGCCGGGATCGTCGGGGCGTGGTGAAAGGCGCGCCTGAAGCCCCAGATCGCCGATCTCGCGGCCGCTGAAATAGAGGCCCGCATAGTTGCGGAGGTTGGATTCGGCGAAGGCCAAGGGCCGGTCCGCTCGCGCCCGTCTCGCAAACGACCGGAAGGTCGAACAGGTGGTGCGCCCGCATGTGCGAGGCCCGGACCGGATCGAATTCGCCTTCGTGACTGGTCGTAAAACGGCCCACGTTGAGTGCATGGCACGCATAGTCCGCCGGGAAAGACGAATTCGGTGACTTCCCCCGCCAGCCTAAGCCGGCGCAAGGCAGGCTGAGGCGGAACGCGATAGCGGAAGGCGATTCCGTCATTGTAGGCGCGGAAGACGACTTCGAGCTGGCGCCGTTCGCCGCCGGTTTCCGCAACGCTGACCGTGACTTCATTGTAGGCGTCGCGGACCTGGGAGGCCTTGCCGATATTCTTGTACGAATCCGCTCCGCTTCGCCGGCTCTCGCCCGTGACGGCCATCCCTGATGACAGCGTCTGATAGCGCTCGAACGCCAGTCCAAGAGCCGACGGCGCGATCAATAGGCGGCTGTCGTAGGCGAGCGAGAAAGTGGGCTGGGACTGTTGGTTCAGCGAGAACTGCAATTGCAGCTTCCCGTCGGGAGATCGCAGTTCGGAAGCAGCCGAGGGCGACGCGATGCTCGAAACCGCAAGGGACAGCGCGACGACTGCCCCGCGAATGATTTTTTCGAAGCCCATCGTCAACCGCACCCCCCGATCGTTGCGGCGCAAGCAATCGTCCGCGCAGAATCCGGTGTCAATCGACCCGGCAGACATCCGGGACGCCGCACGCTAATCGGTTGCCGTGATCGCCACCACGGACATCGTACCCGACAGCGAAAGGCGCGGCTTCATCGGCGCGCTTCCGCCGCGGCTGCGGCCCTATGCGTCCTTGATGCGGCTGGATCGTCCGATCGGGACCTGGCTGCTCTACTGGCCCTGCGCCTGGAGCGTCGCGCTGGCGGGTGTCGAGGGCCGCTGGGACCTGTTCCTGTGGCTCTTCCTCGGCGCCTTCGCGATGCGGAGCGCCGGCTGCGTCTACAACGACATCGTCGACCGCGACCTCGACGGCAAGGTCGAGCGAACCCGCCTGCGCCCGCTCGCCAGCGGCCGCGTCACGCTGCGGTCGGCGTGGATCCTGATCGCATTGCTATGCGCGATCGGGCTGATCGTTCTCGTCCAATTGAATTGGACAGCAGCGATCATCGCGCTTGCCAGCATCGCCCCGGTGCTCGCCTACCCGTTCATGAAGCGCATCACCTGGTGGCCGCAGGCGTGGCTCGGAATCGTCTTCTCATGGGGCGCTTTGGTCGGCTGGCCGGCGGTGCGCGGCGAGATTGAGCTCCCGGCCCTGCTGCTATGGTTCGGAAGCATCGCCTGGGTGATCGGCTACGACACGCTCTACGCGATCCAGGACATCGAGGACGACGCTCTGGTCGGCGTGAAATCCAGCGCGAGGCGCCTGGGCGACAAGGCTCCGCAGGGCGTCGCTATTTTCTACGCGGTCGCCGTGCTGCTTTGGGCATCGGCGATCTGGTCGGTCAGGCCGGATTGGCTGGCGCTTGCTCGCGCTGGCGCCGGCCGCCATCCATCTCGCGAACCAGGCATTGCGGGCGGACCCGAAAGACGGGGACGGCGCGCTTCGCCTGTTCCGGTCGAACCGCACCGCCGGATTCCTGGTTTTTCTCGGCATGCTGGTCGTCGGCCTTTCCAGCCGCTAGGCGCTCGCCATGCTTCCAGTCGAAAAGGCGCGTGAGTACGCCCAGTTTCTCGTCGAACGCGCTCAAGCAGCGGGCGCCGATGCCGCAGACGCCGTTTACATCGGATCGGAATCGCAAAGCGTTCAGGTTCGCTTCGGCGAGCTCGAACATGTCGACCGTTCCGAGGGCGAGGAGATGGGCCTTCGCGTTTTCGTCGGGCAACAGTCCGCGAGCGTCGCCTCGTCCGACTTTTCGAACGAAGCCCTCGACGAGCTGGTCGGCCGCGCCATCGCCATGGCCCGCGAGGCTCCGGAAGATTCTTATGCCGGCCTGGCTCCGGCGGAATTGCTCGCTAGCGGCCCCTTCCCCGACGTCGAATCCGAAGACCGAAGCGCCGACGATCCTGAGGCCCTGAGGGGCCGCGCCCTGGCGGCGGAGAAGGCCGCGCTCGCCGTGGCTGGCGTGACCAACTCCAGCGGCGGCTCTGCGGGAACCTCAGCAAGCACGATGGCGCTCGCAACCTCGACCGGATTCAGCGGCGCGTCCCGATCGACCGGTCACAGCTGCTCGGTCAGCGTGGTCGCCGGCGAAGGCGCGACCATGCAGCGCGACAGCGCCTGGCATGGGGCAAGGCATCTGGAAGACCTCGACGCCCCGGAGCAGATCGGGCGGCTTGCCGGCGATCGCGCCGTCTCCAAGCTCAACCCGCAAAAGCCCAAGGCCGGACGTTACCCGATCCTGTTCGATCCGCGCGTTGCCGGGTCGATCCTCACCCATTTCGCTGCAGCCATCAGCGGCGGCGCCGTCGCCCGGAAAGCGAGCTTCCTGCTCGACAAGCTGGGTGAGCAGATCTTCGCGGACGGAATCCGCATCGTCGACGACCCTTTGCGTCTTCGCGGGCTCCGCTCGCGTCAGTTCGACGGCGAGGGTTTGCCGGTAGGACGTATGGACCTCGTGTCCGAAGGCATCCTCCGAACCTGGACGGCCGAAAGCGCATCGGCGCGCCAGCTTGGCATTCAACCCACCGGCCACGCCGTGCGCGGCGCCAGCGGGGCACCGGGCGCCGGGCCGAGCAACCTGTTCATCGAATCCGGCAGCCGCAGCCGCGACGACCTGCTTCGCCGCTTTTCCCGAAGCGATCCTCGTCACCGAATTGATCGGCCAGGGCATCAACTACGTCACCGGCGACTACAGCCGCGGCGCGGCCGGCTTCATGATCCGGGACGGCGCAATCGCCGAGCCCGTGGCCGAAATCACCATCGCCTCGAACCTGCTCGAAATGTTCGCGACGCTCGAACCGGCGAGCGACCTGGAGTTCCGCCGCGGGATCGACTCTCCCACCTTGCTCATCCCCGAGATGGCCGTCGCCGCGGCCTAAGCGGCTGCCATTGCGTGCAGATTTCTAATCCCTAAGCTTTGTTAACGACTCGGGTGGCGCATCGCTCGGCGTTACAATTGGGGGCAATCTACATGCATCTTTCACGCGCATTCCTCGCGGCCACTGCTGCATCCGTTGCGGTCGCAGGCGCCAGTCCGGCTGCTGCAAAGCCCGGCGACAAGATCGAAGGCAGCTACATCTGCGTGTTCAAGAAGGGCGCAGTCGGGCGCGGCAACGTCCGCGCCGAAGCCAATAAGGCGGCCAGTCAGGGCGGCGGCGCGACCAAGCATGTCTACGAAAACAGCATCCACGGCTTCTCGACCAACATGTCGGCGGTCGCCGTCTCGAGGCTCGCCGCCCGCAATGCTAACATCGCGTTCTGCGAGCAGGACCAGGAAGTGGGCATCGATCAGGATTCGGACGCACTCCGGTTCCGCGAGCTAGGCAAGCCGGCGCCTCAGCCGGTCAGCGGCAATCGACCCCATGGGGCATCACCCGTGTCGGCGGCGGTGCGACATACACTGGAACCGGCATTGCGTGGGTCATCGATTCCGGAATCGATCTCGATCATCCCGACCTCAATGTCGATCAGGCCAAGAGCCGGAACTTCGTGTCGCGCGAGACTTCGCCGGATGACCAGAATGGTCACGGCACCCATGTTGCGGGCACGATTGCGGCCATCGACAACAGCATCGGAGTCATCGGCGTTGCAGCCGGCGCGAAAGTGGCCGCCGTGCGCGTGCTCAACCGCCGCGGATCGGGCTCCAACTCGGACGTCATTGCAGGCGTCGATTATGTTGGCGCACAGGGCAAGGGCGGTGACGTCGCGAACATGAGCCTCGGCGGCGGTATCTCGAACGCGCTCGATCAGCGGTTGTCGCTGCGGCTTCGAAAGGCGTGAAGTTCACGCTCGCCGCGGGCAATTCCGGGATAAGCGCGACCCAAAGCTCACCCGCCCGGGTCAACGGAAGCAACATCTATACGGTGTCGGCCTTCAGCACCGGCGATAAATGGGCGAGCTTCAGCAACTACGGCAATCCGCCGGTCGATTATGCGGAGCCGGGCGTCGGGATCAATTCGACCTACAAGGGCGGCGGTTATGCGAGCCTTTCGGGAACGTCGATGGCGGCGCCGCACCTTGCGGGCATCCTGCTTGCCGGCTCCGTCCGGTCCGGCGGGACGGTCAAGAACGATCCTGACGGAACCGCCGATACGATCGGCGTCAAATAGCGCGATCCTCGGCCGGCGCTTCGGCGTCGGCCGCGATTTGCGGTACTCCGAGCCGCATGATCTCGATCTTCGTGCAGCGATCCATGACGACCTTCAGACCGGCCGCCTCGGCCCGCGCGGCGGCCTCCTCGTTGACGATGCCGAGCTGCATCCACACCGCCTTGGCGCCCACCGCGATCGCCTGATCCACGGCCTCGCCCGCGGCGATCGGACGGCGGAAGATGTCGACGATGTCGATCGGCACACCGATCTGGCCCAGGTCGCGCCAGACGAACTCGCCGTGAACGCGCTCGCCGGTGATCTGCGGATTGACCGGCATCATGCGATAGCCGTGCCGCTGCAGGAAAGCGGCGACGCCGTAGGACGGCCGGTCGGGCCGGTCCGAACAGCCGAACACGGCAATGGTGCGAGCACCGGTCAGCAATTCCCTGATGTCTTCGTCGCGAGTGAGCGGCATGATGGTCTCCTGCCGCTTCAATGCTTCAGCGGCGAACCGTTTCCAGCGCGTCGACGATCTTCTGCGCGAGAGCCGCGAATGCCTCGGCTTCCGGACCCTCGCCCGCAGCCGGCGGAGTGCCTGCGTCCGATGCCGCCCGCACCGTCGGCGGACAAGGGCAGCCGGCCGAGGAAAGGCACGCCGATCTCCGCCGCGGCAGCTTCTGCGCCGCCGCTGCCGAACGGATCGGATCCCTCTCCGCAATGCGGGCAGATGTAGCCTGCCATGTTCTCGACGATGCCGAGCACCGGCACGTCCATCTTGCGGAACAGGTCGATCGCCCGCGTCGCGTCGATCAGCGACAGGTCCTGCGGGGTGGAGACGACGACCGCCCCGTCGGGCCGCGATTTCTGGATCAGCGATAGCTGCACATCCCCGGTGCCGGGCGGAAGATCGACCACCAGCACCTCGGCATCGCCCCAGTCCGCGTCGATCAGCCGCGCGAGCGCGCCGGTCGCCATCGGTCCGCGCCACGCCAGCGCATGTCCGGGCGAAACCAGCTGGCCGAGCGACAGGAACTTGAGCCCGTGCGCCTCGACCGGGATGAGCCGGTCGTCCGCGGCAGTCGGCTTGGCATCCGTCCCGAGCAAGGTCGGCTGCGACGGTCCATAGACGTCGGCATCGACCAGCCCGACCTTCTTGCCCGACCGAGCCAGCGCGATGGCGACATTGGCGGCGACCGTGGACTTGCCGACCCCGCCCTTGCCGCTGCCGATGGCGATCAGGGTCCGGTGCGGCTGCGACGCCGTCAGCGCGATGCGGACTTCGTCGACGCCGGCGATCGCGGAGGCCGCATCCTGAAGATCGCGTTCAAGCCGCTTGCGCTCGGCGTCGGCCAGTCCCGTTGCATCGACGATCAGCGTCGCGACGCCCTCGTTCAGGCGCCGCGAGCGGATGCGGCGCGCCTCGGGATGCCGTTCGAGTTCGACCAACGCATCGTTCTGATCTGCCATCGCCGCGCGACATAGGCACTCCGACTTCGCTTGCCACTGTTTTTCGCCGGGGCGGCTCCCTATAGTGGTTTCATGACGATCATTTCGGGGCTGGGCCCTAGGGCGCGAGCCTTCTTCAGCGACATCAAGGGCCCGTGGGGCTCGTCCGGGGTGACGAGCCTGAAGGCGGCGACACGCCGCAAGGCGGCGGACCGTGGGGCGAAACGCCGAAGCGCAAGAAGGGCGGCTCACCGGCCAGCCCGCGCAACGTGACCTCGCTCGACGATTTCCTGCGCAAGGGCCGGGAGCGTTTCGGCGGCAACGGCGGCGGCTTCCAGGGCGGCCCGAGCAGCAAGCTCGATCAAGTGGGGCGTCCTCGCCCTCGTCCTCGCCTGGCTGCTTTTCACATCCTTCCACGTCATCGCCCCGGGCGAGCGCGGCGTCGTCACCCAGTTCGGCCGCTACAGCCGCACGCTCGGGCCGGGCGTCGGCATGACCCTGCCCGCGCCGATCGAGCGCGTGCAGAAGGTCGACGTCGAGAACATCCGCACATCGGAACTCGGATCGGCGAGCACCGAAACGCTGATGCTGACCGGCGACCAGAACATCATCGACATCGCTTATTCGGTCCGCTGGAACATCCGCGACCCGGAGCTCTTTCCTGTTCCAGCTCGCCCAGCCCGGAGGAAACGATCAGCGAAGTCGCCGAAAGCGCAATGCGCGCGGTCATCGCCCAGGTCTCGCTTGAAGACGCCATCGGCGACGGGCGCGGCGAAATCGAGAACACGCGTTACCGAACGGATGCAGCGAATCCTCGATGCCTATCAGGCCGGGTGTCATCATCCAGGGTATCGCCATCCGGCAGGCGGACCCGCCGCAGTCGGTCAACGAGGCCTTCAAGGAAGTCACCGCGGCCCAGCAGGATGCGCAGTCCTACATCAACCGCGCGAACGCCTATGCGACCCAGCTGACTCAGAAGGCGCAGGGTGAAGCGGCGGCGTTCGACAAGGTGTACGAACAATATCGCCTGGCGCCCGAAGTGACCCGCCGCCGCATGTATTACGAGACGATGGAGCAGATCCTGCAGAAGGTCCCGAAGACGATCATCGAGGCGCCGGGCGTGACGCCCTATCTGCCGCTGCCCGAAGTCCAGAGGCAGACACAGCAGCAGCATCAGCAGAGCAGCAGCGCCAGCAGCAGAGGGGAGGCGGCCAATGACCGACTTCATCCGCAGCCGCCCGCTGTTCAGCGGCATCGTCGCGCTCCTCTTGCTGTTCATCCTGTTCAGCGCCTTCCCGATCGTTCCGGAAACCAAGCAGGCGGTCGTCGTCCAGTTCGGCAAGCCGGCGCGCATCCTCGGCACGACCAAGGGCGGGCATCAACTACCGGATCCCGTTCTTCGAGAACATCGTCTGGATCGACAAGCGCGTGCAGTCGGTCGACATGGACCGCCAGCAGGTCCTTTCGACCGACCAGCGCCGGCTCGAGGTCGACGCATTTGCGCGGTACCGGATCGTCAATCCGCTGCTGATGTACATCCGTGCCCGTGACGAGAGCCGGCCTGCAGGCCGCCCTCGTGCCGATCCTCGGGTCCGAAATCCGCAACGAGCTTGGCAAGCAGCCCTTCGCCGCCTTGCTGTCGCCCGAGCGCCAGGGCGTGATGGAAAACGTCCGCCGCAGCCTCGACCGCGTCGCGGCGCAATATGGCGCGCGCATCATCGACGTGCGGATCAAGAAGGCCGACCTTCCCGACGGCACGCCGCTGCAGTCGGCGTTCGACCGCATGCGCACGCGCGCGTGAGCAGGAAGCTCGCTCGATCCGCGCCGAAGGCGCCAAGCGCGCCCAGATCATCCGCGCCGAAGCCGACGCGGAAGCCGCGCGAGTTTATGCGAACAGCTTTGGGAAAGACGCGGACTTTTATGAGTTCTACCGGGCGATGCAGTCGTACCAGATCACCTTCCTGGGCGACGGCAACAGCCCGGCTGCAGGCACGAACATCATTTTGTCGCCTCAGAACGACTATTTGAAGGAATTCACTGGAAGGGGTCGCTGAGCCTCGTTCAATCCCCGTTCAGTGGTTCAAACTAGCACGACGCGGAAATCAAAACGTGCAATTCATGGAGTTTCGATGAGATCGAAGGAGTCCGGGACGGTGCGCTACGCCTATGGAGTTGCAACTGCGCTGCTTTTGGGTGGGACCGCCTTTTCGCTGGCCACGGGGTCCGCAGGGGCCCAGGTCGCACAAAATGCGCCGGCGGCCATGGCCCCGGGCGGAGCGCCCAATTTCATTCGCGGACCTGTCCGCCAGGCTTCAGCCGGCGGTGGTCAACATCTCGACCCGCCAGCGCGTGCCTGTCCGCACCCAGGCGGATCCGATGGAGGAATTCTTCCGTCGCTTCGGCTTCCCGGACGGAGGCCAGCAGGGCAGACGCCCGGCGGGCCCGGCAGCCCCGGCGGTCCGCGCACGCGTGAGACCGGCTCGCTCGGCTCCGGCTTCATCATCTCGGCCGACGGCTACATCGTCACCAACAACCACCTGATCCAGAGCGCGTCCGGCAACGGCACGGTCGACCAGGTGACGGTCACGTTTGACAAACCGCCGCGAATATCCGGCACGCATCATCGGCCGCGACAGCGCGTCCGACCTCGCGCTGTTGAAGATCGAGGGCCAGAACTTCCCGTTCGTGAACTGGGGCGACAGCACACGGGCCCGCGTTGGCGACTGGGTCCTGGCGATCGGCAATCCCTACGGCCTCGGCGGCACCGTTACGGCAGGCATCATCTCCGCTCTGCACCGCGGCATCACGGGCGCCGGCGCCTACGACCGCTACATTCAGACCGACGCGTCCATCAACATGGGCAATTCGCGGCGGTCCGATGTTCGACCTCAACGGCAATGTCATCGGCATCAACTCGGCGCTGATCTCGCCGACCGGCGCTTCGGTCGGCATCGGCCTCGCCATTCCGGCGGAGGCAGCCAAGCCGGTCATTGATTCCCTCCGCCGCGGACAGCGTCCGTCAGCGCGGATACCTCGGCGTCGGCCTCCAGCCGCTCGACGAGAATATCGCGGAATCGCTCGGCCTTCCGAAGGACCGCGGCGAGATCGTGCGCTCCGTCCAGCCGAACGAGCCCGCGGCTCGTGCCGGCATCCAGCAGGGCGACGTCATCCTGCGCGTGGGCGGCCGCGACGTGAACCCCGATCAGACGGTTTCCTACCTGATCGCCAACACGCCGGTCGGCACACGCGTCCCGCTCGAGATCATCCGCAACGGCCGCCGCCAGACGATCAACGTCGCTGTCGGCCAGCGTCCGACCGAGGAGGAGCTCGCTCGCCAGCTCGGCAACGACAATGAAGAGCTGGCGCCCGAGAACGCTCCGGCAACGCCCGGCAGTTCGGCGCTCGGCCTGCAGCTTCAGTCGATCAATCCGCAGATTGCGCGGGCGCTCAACCTGCCGCCAACGGCGCGCGGCGTCGTGGTCGCGCAGGTGGATCCGAACAGCGACGCTGCCGAAAAGGGGCTGCAGCGCGGCGATCTCATCGTGTCGATCAACCAGCAGGCGGTCACCACGCCGGCCCAGGTGCTGGCAGCCGTCGAAGCGGCCCGCCGCGCCGGCCGCACCAGCGTCCTTCTGCTGGTCAAGCGCGGCACGGGTCCGGAGGCCTTCATCGGCGTCGATATCGCACCGGCGCCGGCCCCCGTACGCTAGGCCTTTAGGCCGTATCGCAGCTTTTTTGCTGTTCGGCAGTTCATAGCTGTCGGCAGCAATCGGCTGGGGTGGCGTTCAAAGTGACAAGGATCTTGCGAAAGGCGTCGGTCTGAAACCCGGGTCTTCGCTTTCCTTTCTGTCTGGCGGCGGGGAAATGGCCGCGCTCATCGAAGGGCGCGACTGGTCGCGCTCGCCGCTCGGTCCGCTGGAAGACTGGTCGCCGACGCTGAAGGCCGCGACGGCGATGATCCTGCCGGCGGACTCGCAGATCGTGATGTTCTGGGGCCCGGACTTCGCCGCCATCTACAACGACGCCTACGCACCGACCATCGGCGACAAGCACCCCGATGCCTTGGCCGTCCTGCGCGCGAATATTGGGCCGAGCTCTGGGACGATCTCGAGCCGCTGCTGAGGTCCGTCCGCGACACCGGCAAGACGATCTCGGCCAAGGATCGGCCCTTCTACATCGAACGGCACGGTTTTCCCGAGACGGTCTATTTCGACATTTCCTACTCCGCCGTGCGCGGCGAGACCGGCGCGGTCGAGGGCGTCCTTTGCCTGGTCAACGAAACTACCGAACGCGTGGTCGCGGAGCGAACGCTTCGGCAAAGCGAGGAACGCCTCCGCATCGCGACCGACGCAGCGGCGATCGGGACCTGGGACTACGATTTGCAGGCCGATCAGCTGAAGTGGGACGAACGCTGCAAGGAATTGTTCGGCCTGCCACCGTCAGCATCGGTCGATTACCAGACCTTCCTCGACGGACTGCACCCGGAAGATCGACGAAAGGACCGACGGCGCTGTCCAGGCCGCGCTCAAGCCCAGATGGTTCGGGCGGATATGACGTCGAATATCCGGACCATGGGGTTGAGCGACGGCGTAGAGCGATGGATTGCGGCGACGGGCCGCGCCTACTTCGAAGGCGATGGTGACCGGCGACGGGCCGTGAGGTTCACCGGAACCGTCATCGACATCACCGAGCGCAAGCGCATCGATGCAGAGCTTCGCGAGAGCGAGCAGCGCTTCCGAAATCTCGCCGACAATAGTCCGATCATGGTCTGGGTCACCGATCCGGACGGGCAGTGCATCTATCTCTCGCGATCCTGGTACGAATTCACCGGGCAGAGCGAGGAGGAAGCGCTGGGCCTTGGGTGGCTCGATGTCGTGCATCCCGACGATCAGGAGCGATCCGGCAAGATATTCCTCGATGCGAATGCGGCGAAAGAGGCCTTCCGGCTGGAGTATCGGATCCGCACGGGCCGACGGCCAGTATCGCTGGGCGATCGACGCGGCGGCGCCGCGTTTCGACGGCAACGGCCGTTATCTCGGATATGTCGGGTCCGTCGTCGACATCGACGACCGGATCAAAGCCGAGGAAGCGCAACGCGAGCAAGGGCGGATGCTCGAAACGCTCAATCGGACCGGCGCGGCCCTTTCCGGCGAGCTCGACCTTCAGAAGGTCGTGCAGATGGTCACCGATGCCGGCGTCGAGCTCACCGGCGCCCAGTTCGGTGCCTTCTTCTACAACGTCGTCAACGATAGCGGCGAGGAGTATATGCTCTTCACCCTGTCGGGCGCGGATCGGTCGCAGTTCGAAAATTTCGGCATGCCGCGCAACACGAAGGTTTTCGATCCGACCTTCAGCGGCAAGGGCGTCGTTCGCTCCGACGACATTACGAAGGACCCGCGCTACGCGCAGAATGCACCGCACAAGGGCATGCCGGAGGGGCATTTGCCGGTCCGCAGCTACCTTGCCGTTCCGGTAACCAGCCGCTCGGGAGAGGTGATCGGTGGCCTGTTCTTCGGCAATCCGGAGCCAGGCCGGTTCAATGCAGGTCATGAGCAACTCACACTGGGGCTGGCGGCACAGGCGGCGATCAGCATCGACAATGCGCGCCTTTACCAGGCGGTCCAGCGCGCCAATGAGACGCTCGAGCAGCGCGTCCAGGAACGCACTGCCGAGCTGGAAACCGCGAACGAAGCGCTCCGCCAGGCGCAGAAGATGGAAGCGATCGGGCAGCTGACCGGCGGGATCGCGCACGACTTCAACAATATGCTGACGGTGATCCGCGGCTCCGCCGACGTGCTGCAGCGTGGCGAGATCGACGATGCGAAGCGCCAGCGCTACATCCAGGCCATCGCCGACACGTCCGACCGCGCGGCGCGACTGACCAGCCAGCTCCTCGCCTTCGCCCGCCGGCAGGCGCTGAAGCCCGAGGTCTTCGACGTTACCGACCGCGTCCAGGCGATCGGCGACATGCTGCGCACGGTGCTCGGCTCGCGCATTACCCTGCATATCGATGGCCGCTGCGAAGACTGCTTCGTGGAAACCGACGCCGCGCAGTTCGAGACGGCGCTGGTGAACATGGCGGTCAACGCCCGCGATGCGATGGACGGTGAGGGCGAAGTCCACATTGCCATCGACGCAGCACAATCGCTCAGGTCATCCGGACCGAAGGTCGAGGCCGGCTACGTGACCATCAGCGTCGCCGATTCCGGGCACGGCATTCCCGCCGGCGACCTCGATCGGATCTTCGAACCGTTCTTCACGACCAAGGAAACGGGCAAGGGCACCGGACTGGGGCTTAGCCAGGTCTATGGCTTCGCGAAGCAGTCGGGCGGCGAGGTCGAGGTGCGGAGCAAGGTCGAGTCCGGCACGACCTTCACCATGTACCTGCCGCGCGTTTCGTCGGGCCCGCGCCCCGAAGAACCGCGCCCGGCCCTCGCTCGCCGTCCGCAAGCCGAGGGCTGCGTTCTCGTGGTGGAGGACAATCCCGAGGTCGGCACGTTCGCCGAGCAGGCCCTCGCCGACTTGGGCTTCGAAACGCGCCGAGCGTCGACCGCCGCGGAAGCGCTCGCCTTGCTCGAAGAGGGCGGCAAATTCGACGTGGTCTTCAGCGACATCGTCATGCCCGGACAAAGCGGCATCGACCTCGCGCGGGTCGTGAGGCAGCGCTGGCCGGACCTGCCGATCGTCCTCACCACCGGCTACAGCGACGCCCTCGCCATGCAGCACGAGGATTCCTTCCCGGTGCTGCACAAGCCCTATTCGCTCGAGGCCCTCTCGGCGGCGCTTGGGACGGCCGTGAAGAGCTAAACAGCCGCACTCGCCACGCGCCACTGCTGGAGCTAGGTTGCGCCCAGCGAATCTGCGAGGGAGAGCGCATGAGTGGCGAAGCGGCGAGCAGCATCTTCATCGGAAGTGCGGCGGGTGGAGGCAATCCTCAGCGGCTGGAGCTGAGCCGGGCCAACCGCCACGGCCTGATCGCCGGGGCCACCGGCACGGGCAAGACCGTGACTCTGCAGGGCATCGTCGAGGGCTTCTCCGCCGCCGGAGTTCCGACCTTCGTCGCCGACGTGAAGGGCGACCTCGCGGGCCTCGCCATGGCCGGCTCTCCAACCGGCAAGTTGCACGAGATTTTCGCCGGCCGCGCCGCCGAGATCGGTTACACCGACTGGCAGTACCGCGACTGCCCGGTGCAGCTGTGGGACCTGTTCGGCGAGCAGGGCCACCCGATCCGCACGACGGTCACCGAAATGGGGCCGCTGCTGCTGTCGCGCCTGATGAACCTCAACGAGGTGCAGGAGGGCGTGATGACCATCGCCTTCCACGTCGCCGACAAGGACGGGCTTCTTCTCCTCGACCTCGACGATCTGCAGGCCATGCTCGTCAGCTGCGGGGAGCGCGCCGACGAGCTGACGCTCGAATACGGCAACGTCAGCAAGCCGTCGGTCGGCGCGATCCAGCGCTCGCTGCTGCAGCTTCGCAGCCAGGGCGGCGACCATTTCTTCGGCGAGCCGGCACTCGAGCTCGAGGATTTCCTCAAGATCGACGAGAGCGGACGCGGCGTCGTCAACATCCTCGCCGCCGACAAGCTCATGGCGTCCCCGCGGCTCTACTCGACCTTCCTGCTCTGGCTGCTGTCGGAGCTGTTCGAGCAGCTTCCCGAGGTCGGCGACCTGCCGAAGCCGAAGCTGTGCTTCTTCTTCGACGAAGCCCATCTGCTGTTCGACGACGCCCCGCCGGCGCTGCTCGAAAAGGTCGAGCAGGTCGTCCGCCTGATCCGCTCCAAGGGCGTCGGCGTCTATTTCATCACGCAGAACCCGATCGACATCCCCGACAAGGTCGCGGGCCAGCTCGGCAACCGCGTCCAGCACGCGCTCCGCGCCTTCACGCCGCGCGATCAGCAGGCGGTGCAGTCGGCCGCCGAGACCTTCCGGCCCAACCCGGAGGTCGACGTCGCCCAGGCGATCACGGAGCTGAAGGTCGGCGAGGCGCTCGTCTCGCTGCTCCAGCCCGACGGCTCGCCCTCGCCGGTCCAGCGGACGCTGATCAAGCCGCCGTCGTCCCGCGTCGGCCCCGATCACCAGCGAGGAACGGTCGATCCTCAGGTCGACCGACGCCATCGGCTCGAAATACGACACATTGGTCGACCGCGATTCCGCGCAGGAAATGCTCGCGGCCAAGGCTTCCGAAGCCGCCGCCGCAGCAGCGGAGATCAAGGCCGAGACGGAATCCGCCAAGGCCGAAGCCCAGCAGGCCAAGCTGGACGCCGCCGCCAAGCGCGAGGAGCTTCGCCTGCAGCGCGAGCAGGACCGGCTGGAGACCCAGCGCCGCCGCGAGGAAGAACGGCAGCAGGCCGCGCAGGCCCGCGAAGAAGCGCGCCGCGCCCGCGAGGCGGCAAAGCCGACCATGACGGACAAGCTCGTCCAGTCGGCCGGCCGCTCGATCGCCAGCTCGGTCGGCCGCCAGATCGGCACCCAGATCCTCCGCGGCATCTTCGGCGGGTTGCTTCGTGGCAGATAGTCACGAGCTGATCCGCGCCCTCGAATGCGAGTGGCGCGACGCTCTGTGCGCCAAGGACTTCGACCGGCTGCGGACGCTGATCCACCCGCGTTTCACGCTGATCGGAACGCGGTCCACCGGCCCGTTCACGCTTCATCGCGACGAATGGCTCGACGCCATCCAGAAGCGCGAGCTCATCGCGATCGAGCTGAACGTCGTCGACGCAGTCGTCTTCGACCAGATGATGGTCGGCACGGTCGAGGCGAAATGGCGCGTGAAATATCTCGGGGGCGAGATCGAGGATTGCGTGCTGCTGACCGACGTCTGGGTCCGCGACGATGACAGGTGGCAGGTGGTGCGCCGGCATTCGAGCCCGGCGCCGCCGAACAAGAAGCAAGAGCTAAGGGGGGAAGTCTTGGCAACGACCGCGCAACAGGACGGCTTTCAGGCCGTGAAGGAACTTACGCTTCGGGGGATCGTCCTCGGCGGGCTCATCACCTTGGTGTTCACCGCGGCCAACGTCTACCTCGGCCTCAAGCTCGGCATCACCTTCGCGACCTCGATCCCGGCCGCGGTCATCTCGATGGCCGTGCTGAAGTTCTTCGCGGATTCGACGATCCAGGAAAACAACATCGTCCAGACGATCGCGTCGGCGGCGGGCACGCTGTCGGCGATCATCTTCGTCCTGCCCGGCCTGATCATGGTCGGCTGGTGGACCGGCTTCCCCTTCTGGCTGTCGGTCGCGGTGATCGCCATCGGCGGCATCCTCGGCGTGCTTTATTCGGTGCCGCTGAGGCGCGCGCTCGTGACCGGGTCCGACCTGCCCTATCCTGAAGGCGTCGCTGCCGCCGAAGTGCTGAAGGTCGGCGCCGGCGTCGGCGGGGCCGAAGAAAACCGCCGCGGCCTGCAGATGATCATCTGGAGCTCGATCGTCTCCGCCGCCTACGCGATCCTCGCGCAGACCAAGATCGTGGCGGCCGAAGCGGCGCGCGCCTTCGCCGTTCGCGGGCGGCGCGACGACCGTTTCCACCAGCCTGTCCATGGCGCTGATCGGCGTCGGCCATCTCGTCGGCATGGCCGTCGGCATCGCCATGCTGGTCGGCCTGATCATCAGCTGGTTCGTCCTCGTGCCCTGGCAGACCGGCATTGCTGCCAATCCCCTCCGGCACCGACATCGAGGCGCTCGTCGGCACGACGTTCCGCGAGAAGGTGCGCTTCATCGGCGCGGGCACCATGGCCGTCGCGGCGATCTGGACCCTGCTGCGCATCATCGGCCCGATCACGCGCGGCATCGCCTCGGCGATTTCCGCCAGCCGCGCCCGCCGCACGGGCGGCCAGGACAGCCTGCCGCTGACCGAGCGCGACATTCCGATCGGCTATCATCGCCGGCGGCATCGTCGTCGCGCTGATCCCGATCGGCCTGCTGCTGTCGGCCTTCGCGCAGAGCGGGCCCATCGCCGCGGCGCCCGCCGCCACCATCGCCTGGAGCCTCGGCTACATCTTCGTCGCGGGCGCGATCATCGCCGCGATCACCGGCTACATGGCCGGCCTGATCGGCGCGTCGAACAGCCCGGTTTCGGGCGTCGGCATCCTCACCGTGCTCGGCATCTCGCTGATCATCGCGGCCCTGTTCGGCCCGCAGTCCGACCTGACGCGCATCGCAGAGCCTGGTCGCCTTCGCCCTGTTCGTGACCGCGATCATCTTCGGCATCGCGACCATCGCCAACGACAACCTCCAGGACCTGAAGACCGGCCAGCTGGTCGGCGCGACGCCATGGCGGCAGCAGGTGGCGCTGATCATCGGCGTCCTGTTCGGCTCGCTGGTCATCCCGCCGATCCTGACCATCCTCAACGACGCCTTCGGCTTCCAGGGCGCGCCGGGCGCCGGGCCGAACGCCCTCGCCGCTCCGCAGGCCGCGCTCATCTCCGCCATCGCGCAGGGCGTGCTCGGCGGCGACCTCGACTGGAACCTGATCGGGCTCGGCGCGGCCATCGGCGTCGGCATCATCTGCATCGACGAGATGCTCCGCGCGACCAAGCGCGGCAGCCTGCCGCCGCTCGCCGTCGGCATGGGCATCTATCTGCCGATGACGCTGACCCTGCTGATCCCGGTCGGCGCGTTCCTCGGCTGGACCTACGACAAATGGGCCGACCGGCGCGCGGCGAACCCGGCATTCGCCAAGCGGCTCGGCGTGCTCATGGCGACCGGCCTGATCGTCGGCGAAAGCCTGTTCGGCGTGGTGTTCGCAGGCATCGTCGGCGCGACGAACAATGACTCGCCGCTGGCGCTGGTCGCGGAGTTCGGTCTTGCAGTGCCGCTCGGCCTGCTGGTCTTCGCCGGCGCGCTTGCCTGGCTCTACGCCCGCACGAGGAAAGAAGCGGTCGAGTGATGCGCCTGCTGCTGGGCATCGCGATCCTGTTCGCTTGCCCGGCAGCGCGCTCGCGAAGTCGGTCCCGGATGCCGCCGGCCTCTACCGGATCAACCAGATGGAAATGGCGGGCGGCCTGGAGCTCTCGCCGGACGGCCGCTTCCGCTACGGCTTCGACTATGGCGCAGTCTCGGAAGTCAGCGAGGGCAATTGGACGTTCGAGGACGGCAAGGTCGTGCTGACCACCGATCCCATGCCGCCACCGGCCGAATGCGACCGGGGCTTTGCGTCGGCCTGCTTCAACCGCACGGCGCTGACGCAGGACGGGGAGAACTGGATCCTCTACCGCTGGGATGCGCGGATCGTCCTGAAGCCCGATCAGCCGCGCCCGCGATAGGGCTGCACGCCCTGGTCGGGCAGCCATAGCCCTTCCGGCGGCGAGCCGCTCTGCCAGAAGACGTCGATCGGCATTCCGCCGCGCGGATACCAATAGCCGCCGATGCGCAGCCATTGCGGCTTCATCTCGTCGAACAGCCGCTGGCCGATGCCGACCGTCACGTCCTCGTGGAAGCCGCAATGATTGCGGAAGGCGCCGAGGAACAGCTTCAGGCTCTTGCTCTCGACGATCGTCTCGCCGGGCGCATAATCGATCACGAGGTGCGCGAAGTCGGGCTGGCCGGTCACCGGGCAGAGCGACGTGAATTCCGGGCGCGGCAAATCGCACGAGGTAGAGCGACGCCGGCGCGCGGGTTGGGCACATAGTCGAGCTTCGCCTCGTCCGGGGAAGCGGGCAGCGAGCTGGCCTTGCCGAGATGCGTGGTTTCCATGGCGCGGCCACCTACCAGTGTTAACACTTCCCGCCTATCCTCCGCCGATGGACGATCTCGTCTCCACGGCGTGGCTGGCCGACAACTTGGGCAGCCGGACCTCACGATCATCGATTCCAGCTGGTTCATGCCGGCGCTCGGGCGCGATGCGCGCAAGGAATATCTGGCCGCGCATATCCCGGGCGCCCGCTTCCTCGACATCGACGAGGTCGCCGACACGAGCAACCCGGCGCCGCACATGCTGCCCGAGTGCCGCGGAATTCGGCGCTGCGATGGAGAAGCTCGGCGTCGGCAAGGACGACCGCATCGTCGTCTACGACAATTCCCCGACCCGAACCGCCGCGCGCGGCTGGTTCATGCTCCGCCACTTCGGCGCGCCCAGGTCGCGATCCTCGACGGCGGCTTCCAGAAATGGCTCGCGGAAGGCCGCCCGACCGAAAAAGGCAAACCCGCCAAGCGGACGGCGC
The DNA here is from genome assembly GCA_963807815.1 of uncultured Alphaproteobacteria bacterium. Taxonomy (GTDB): domain Bacteria; phylum Pseudomonadota; class Alphaproteobacteria; order Sphingomonadales; family Sphingomonadaceae; genus Sphingomicrobium. The sequence goes on from CAWECW010000009.1 coordinate 66,628, forward strand.
GCTTCGAAGCGGTCGAACGCACCGGCGAGGTCGTGTCGCAAGAGGCAGATCAATTCCGGATTCGGCGATGCCGCTGGTCGATGCCCGCGGCCGTGCCCGCTTCGAAGGCACGGAAGCAGACCCTCGACCCGGAGTCGCCTCGGGCCACATCCCGGGCGCGCGCAACCTTCCCTATTCCGACCTGTACAACCAGGACGGAACGCTGAAGTCGCCCGACGAAATCCGGCGGCTGTTCCTCGCGGCCGGCGTCGACCCGAGAAGCCGTTCGTCGCCAGTTGCGGTTCGGGCGTGACCGCCAATTCGCTGATCTTCGCGGCGCGGACTGCTCGGCAACCGCGACACGCGGCTGTACGACGGAAGCTGGAGCGAATGGGGCGCCGATCCGAAGACGCCCAAGCAGCAAGGCCCCGCTTAGCGGCGGAGCAGCTCGTCGAGGCTGGCGAGACCCTCGCGGATCGCTTCGGCGACCATGTCGACAGCGGTCGGATGCGGTTCGAGACCCTGCGGCGCGAACACCGACCACCGCTTCAAGACCGGCGGACGCTTCCCCGATCACGCGTTCCGAACGGGAGTCGAAGCAGGCGCGTGCGCCGTCGCTGGCGAACTCGATCGCTGCGAACTCCTCCGCATCGCAGGACGGGCCGCCGCCGCTCGGTTCGAGCAGGCGCAGCGCGCGCTTCAGCCCCGCAATGCGCGCGGCAAGTTCACCGCCCGCAACGGGCGCTTCGGCAGCAGCTTCGATCGAAAGGATCTGGATCATGCCGCGCAGCATCGGCGCGGATGGTCAAGAAAGTGTCCGCTTGCGACAGGGCTAGCTCGGAAGCTGTCTACGGCGCCCGGCTAGGCCCCTGGTTCGCGTCGATGTCGCGCAGGATCCAGCCGCGCTGCGGGATCGTCTCGATGAATTCCGCCCCGCCCGACGCGCTGCGCAGCTTCTTGCGCAGCTTGGAGATGAAGACGTCGATGATCTTCGGCTGCGGCTGGTCGTCGGCGCGGCGATAGAGATGCTTCAGCAGCATCGCGCGCGTGACGACATTGTTGCGGGCGAAGGCCAGCAGCTCCAGCACGCGATATTCCATCTCGGTGATGCCGATCGGATGACCGTCGATGCGGATCAGGCGCTGCACCTGGTCGACCGCAAGCCGGCCGCCGCACAGGGTCTCCGGCATCTCGCCGCCCGCCGCCTTGAGCGACTGGAGCAGCTTGGACGCCGCTTCTTCGCTGTCTTCGGGCGAAATGCGCCTGGGGCTGCCGATCAGCTCCTGCTGGATCTCGCCCATCAGCTGCTGCGCTTCTTCGACCAGGCGCGAGCCTTCCTCGAAGCGGCGTCTCGACCGCTCGAGCATGGACTCGATTTCCACGAGGCGTGCGGAAAATGTCTCTTCAGCCATGGCCTGCCTCGTCCCCCCTCGTCCTTATTATTGCGGGACCTGCGCGGATGCGATCTGCCCGTCGGCCTCCGGCGCGTTCAGGATCGCGGTCGTCACAGGGCCCTTGTCCACGACGCGCGTGTCGGGATCGCCGGCGGTCGAGCGAGCGCCGATCGCCGTGCGGTCGCGCCCGGCGCGATCGAGCAGGTGGCTCTCGCTCTGGCTGCGCGGAGCCGGACCGCCGAACAAGGCGTCGATCGCCTGCTGCTGCGCGTCCTGCGGAGTCAGCGCGGCGGTGCCCGCGACCGGCGGAGTCAGGCTATAATCCGGCGGAATGACCAGCGGCGCATTGCGCGCGACCTGGAACTCGTCCGGCGCCTGGGGCTTGCCGCCAATGACGCCGCAGCCTGTGAGCGCAACCGCCGACACAGCGACGAGCGGGACCAATTTACGCATGTTCAGCATTCTCCTTCGGCCGCTCCTTAACCAGGAAGGCCCGCAGTAACAGTATGGCGACGCCAATGCTAATCGCTGCATCGGCGACATTGAAGATGAAAAAGGGACGAAACTCGCCGAAGTGCAAGTCGGCGAAGTCGACCACATAGCCGTGGCGCACGCGGTCGAGGATGTTGCCGAGCGCCCCGCCCAGCACCATGCCGAGCGCGATCTGGTCGCCGGGCTTCTCCTCGCGCGTGATCCACCAGCCGACGCCGACCGCAATCGCCGAGGTCAGCGCGACCAGCACCCAGCGCATCGCGTCGCTCGGTCGCCTGGAACAGGCCGAGCGAAATGCCGTGGTTCTCGGTGTAGCGCAGGTCGAAGAACGGCATCAGCTCGATCAGGCCGACATTGCGCAGGTCGAGCGGCCCAAGCACGATCCACTTGGTGATCTGCTCGAGGAAGAACACCAGAGCCGCGACGGCGAATCCGAGGCTGGCCTTACGCATTCAGAACATCCTCGCAGCGGCCGCAGAGCGAACCGTCTTCCTCGACCTCCGGCAGATAGCGCCAGCAACGGCCGCATTTGTGCTTTTCGGTCTTCTCGACGGTCAGTGCATCGCCCTTTGTGACTGACGAGACGATGAACAGCTCGGCCAGCGCCTCCGGCGGGGCGAGCAGTTCCGGCACCGTCACTTCGGCTTCGAGGCTCGACCCGACGATCTTCTCGCGGCGCAGCGGCTCGATCGTCTCGGTCACCTGGGCGCGAAGCTCGCGCAGCTTCTGCCAGCGCCCATCGTCGGCCGGCACGTCGGGAATTTCCGGCCATTCCAGCAAGTGCACCGAACCCGCGTCCGGAAAACGCGTGCCCCACACTTCCTCGGCTGTGAACACCAGCACCGGCGACAGCCAGCGGACCAGCGCGTGGTACAGCAGGTCGAGCATCGTCCGGTACGCACGGCGCGTGTCCGTCTGGCGGCCGGTCAGCGCATTGATCTCGCAGTAGAGGACGTCCTTGCGGATATCGAAATAGAAGGCGCTGAGATCGTTGTTGGCGAAGTCCGACAGCAGCCGCGTGTAGCTGTTGAAGTCGAAGTCCTCGACCGCCTGCCGCAGCTTCCGGTCCAGCTCCGCCGTCAGGTGGAGCATGTAGCGCTCCAGCTCCGGCATCGCCTCGACGCCGACCTTCTCGTCCTCGCGGAACCCGTCGAGCGCGCCGAGCAGATAGCGGAAGGTGTTGCGCAGCTTGCGATACTGGTCCGCGACGCCGCCGAGGATTTCCTTGCCGATGCGGTGGTCCTCGGTGAAATCGACCGACAGCGCCCACAGCCGCAATATGTCCGCGCCATGCTCCTTCATCAGGTCGAGCGGGCTGGTCGTATTGCCGAGGCTCTTGGACATTTTCATGCCCTTGGCGTCCATCGTGAAGCCGTGGGTCAGCACCGCGTTGAACGGCGCCCGCCCCCGCGTCCCGCAGCTTTCGAGCAGCGACGACTGGAACCAGCCGCGATGCTGGTCGGAGCCTTCGAGATAGAGGTCGGCAGGCCAGCGCTGGTCGGGCCAGCGGCCGCTTTCCAGCGTGAACACGTGGGTGCAGCCGCTGTCGAACCAGACGTCGAGAATGTCGGTGACCATCTCGTAATCGTCGGGGTTGCGGCCGGCGCCGAGGTAAGGCGGCGGCATTCTCCGCGTCCCAGGCGTCCACGCCCTGCTCGCGGACGGCGGCGACGATGCGCTGGTTCACTTCCTGGTCGACGAGCAGCTGCCCGGTCTTGCGCTCGACGAACAGAGCGATCGGCACGCCCCAGGCGCGCTGGCGGCTGAGCACCCAGTCGGGGCGCCCCTCGACCATCGATCCGATGCGGTTGCGGCCCTTTTCGGGAACGAAGCGGGTGTCGGCGATGGCGCGCATCGCCAGCTGGCGGAGCGTCGGCGTCTGCTCGACCGCGCCGCCCTCATTGTCCCAGCGCTGCTCGGCGAAGCTCTCGCAATGATAGCTCGGCAGCGGCCGGTCCATCGCCACGAACCATTGCGGCGTGCAGCGGTAGATGACCTTGGCCTTCGACCGCCACGAATGCGGATAGCTGTGCACGAAGTCCGCGCTCGCCGCGAGCAAGGCGCCCGCTTCGCGCAGGTCGGTGCAGATCGGCCCGTCCGGCGCGTTGAACTTGGCGTTGATGACGCTGCCCTGCCCGCCCAGCCACAGCCAGTCCTCGCGATACTTGCCGTCGCCCTCGACCGCGAAGACCGGGTCGATGCCGTTCGCCTTGCACAGCTCGAAATCGTCCTCGCCATGGTCGGGCGCCATGTGGACGAGGCCCGTGCCCTGGTCGGTGGTGACGAAGTCGCCCGGCAGGAACGGACGCGGCTTGGCGAAGAAGCCGCCGAGCTTGTGCATCGGGTGGCGGGCGATGGTGCCGGCGAGGTCGGAGCCCTTGACCGTCTCGACGTCGTCGACTGAACGACTCGCCGAAGTCGCGAGCTGCGTGCGCTCGTCGAAAGTCTGCAATCGAAGCATCGTGCGACCGACGATAGCCTGCCTTGACGCGATCGCTCAGCGACCATCGATCGTCCCGCGGTACTGCCGTCAGATGACAGTGACGTATTCGACGTCCGGCCCGTAAGCGATGCCTTGGTTGACCGGGATCGTCCAAGGCGTCGTCGTCCAGATCACCGCATAGGCGCCGACCAGCTCCGGGATCGGGCTCTCAACGATCTCGAACGCCACATCGATCTGCGTCGAGGTGATGTCCTCATATTCGATCTCGGCCTCGGCCAGCGCGGTCTTCTCGACCGGCGACCACATCACCGGCTTGGCGCCGCGATAGACCTGTCCGCTCTCGGCGAACTTGAACAGTTCGGAGACGATCGTCGCCTCCGCCTGGAAATCCATCGTCAGATACGGATTGTCCCAGTCGCCGGTGATGCCGAGCCGCTGGAACTGCTCGCGCTGCACGTTCACCCAATGCTGCGCATAGGCGCGGCACTCGGCGCGGAACTCCTTGGGCGGGACCTCGTCCTTGTTGAGCTTCTTCTTGCGGTACTGCTCCTCGATCTTCCATTCGATCGGCAGGCCGTGGCAGTCCCAGCCGGGCACGTAGGGCGCGTCCTTGCCCAGCAAGGTCTGGGTGCGGACGACCATGTCCTTCAGCGTCTTGTTGAGCGAATGGCCGATGTGGATGTCGCCGTTGGCGTAGGGCGGGCCGTCGTGGAAGATGAACTTCTCCCGCCCCGCGCGCGCCTTGCGGACCTGGCCGTAGAGGTCCTCCTCCTTCCAGCGCGCGGCAATCACCGGCTCCTTCTGCGGCAGGCCGGCCTTCATCGGAAAGTCGGTCTTCGGCAGGAAGACGGTGCTGCGGTAGTCGCGCTTGGTTTCGGTGGTGTCAGGGGCGTCGGCCATCGCGCGCGGCTCTAGCGGGGGAGGTGGGAGATGCAAACTCCTCCCCGTTCGTCCTGAGCGGAGCCCTGAAAGGGCGTAGTCGAAGGGCGCTGGCACGGACGGCTGAGCAGCGCCCTTCGACTTCGCTCAGGACGAACGAGGTTAGTCGCAGCTCTCCCGCCGCCGCTTCAACCCCGCCTCCGCCGCATCCTGCTGCGCCTGGTTGCGGATGTCGCGGCCGGGGCGGAGGGCGGGGCCGACGGTCCAGATGTCCTCGACCCAGATGTAGCCCTTGAACGAATTGGGCACGTCGCCGAGCTGCTCCGGGCAGCGTCAGGCCCATCGCCTGGTCCTTGCCATGCGGGCCGACGACGATCACGCGGGCGCCGACCTTGTCCATCCGCTTGATCAGCCGATTGGGCCAGCCCCAGATAGAGCGCCTGGTAGTTCGTCGGGATGATGATGGTGCCGTTGCGGCAGCTTTCGGGCACGATGCCGGTCCAGCCCGTCAGCACATAGTCCTTGCTGCACTTCTTGGCGCCGTCGATCGACCAGGCCCAGGCCTCGGGGTAGATCTGGCGGATACGGTCGATCGGGCCTGGAATGACCGTAGAAGCCGTCGCGAAGCTTCACCGGATCGCGCCGCGCCGCCGCCAGCTCGCGCGGCCAGCTGATCGGCTTCCGCGGGATCCTTGCTCTTGAAGTTGAACATCAGGGGCGTCGATCCCACCGCCTGCAGCACCTCCTGCAGGCTTGGGATTGAGCCTCGTCTGCGACCCGCGCAGCGGGAAGGTCTTGCCGCCGTCGGCCGTATATCCGTACCCGGGATCGAGCTGCTTGAGCTCCGCCATGGTCTTGTCGCGGACATTGCCCTTGCCCTCGGTCCGGCAATCGACGGTCCAGTCGTGGAAGACCGCCATCTGGCCGTCGGCGGTCGGCGCGACGTCGATCTCGACCATGTCGGCGCCCATCTGCCGCGCCGCCTGGACCGAGCGGATCGTGTTTTCGAGATAATCGTGGACCGGCTGCTCGATCCGCGTCGCCGTGCAGCTGCTGTAGCGGTCGATCGCCCTTGTGATCGAACAATTGATAGACGCCGCGGTGCGCGATCAGGCGGATGCCGCCTTGCGGCTTGCCGGCAATCCAGCTGGCGTTGAGGATCGTCAGGACGAGAAGGACGAGGGCCAGCGCAAAGGCGATGCGCTTCAGCCAGCGCTTCATTCAGTGATCGCCATCAACCGTTTCGCGTCGTCCGCATCCTTCTTCATCTGCGCCGCCCAGCGCCTCCATGCTGTCGAACTTCAGCTCGGGCCGGATGTAGTGCAGCAGGCCGACCTCGATCGTCCGGCCGTAAAGGTCGCCCGAAAAGCCGAACAGGTTGGCCTCGAGCAGCTCCACCGGCGGCTCGAACGTCGGGCGGATGCCGAGGCTGGCGACGCCCGGATGCTCGCTGCCGTCGTCGAGCCGGACGCTGACGGCGTAAATGCCGTAAGCGGGCCGCTGATAATCGCCGAGGCGGAGGTTGGCGGTCGGGCAGTCGAGCTCGCTTCCGCCCCGGCCGTCGCCGCGCTCGACCACACCCTCGATCGCGAACGGCCGCGTCAGAAGCCGCGTCGCTCCTCCCGGATCGCCGGCAATCAGCAGGTCGCGCACCCGGCCGGACGAGACGCGCTCGCCCTCGTGCAGCACCTGCGACACGGCTTCGGTGACGATCCCGTGCCGTTCACCCAGCTTCCGAAGCACATCGACGTTGCCGGACCGGCCCTTGCCGAAGCTGAAGTCGTCGCCGGTGATGACCCCGGCCGCGCCGAGCCGCCTTGCCAGCACCTCGGCGACGAATTCCTCAGCGTCCATCGCCGCAAGCTCCGCCCCGAAGCGGAAGACGAGCATGGCGTCGGCGCCGGCATGGGCGAACAGCTCCTCGCGCTGGTCGAGCGTGGTCAGCCGGAACGGCGGCAAATCGGGCTTGAAATGGCGGACCGGATGCGGGTCGAAGGTCGCGACGATCACCGGCCGTGCGCATGTGGAAGCCCAAGGCGATCGCCCGGGTCACGACCGCCTGGTGACCGAGATGGAAGCCGTCGAAATTGCCGAGCGCGATGACCGCGCCGCGGAGTTCTTCGGGAATGGGTTGGTCGTGATAGAGGCGCTGCATCGGGCGCGGGTCTATCGGCGCTTGGGCCCTACCGCAATTCAACGCTGGAAATGTAGGACTTCGATCTGTCAATGCGGTCGGCGATGCCTCGCCGGGATCGCCAATGATGGCTAGGTCGGGAAGTTGCCGTCGTCACTGTGAACATTCGTGAACATTCGCGGTCCTCCGGCACCTTGACTCGGGACCTACTCGCATCTTATTTCGCACTCATCCCGATCCACCGGTTCCGGCGGCGCATTCGTGCGCGCGTCGGTTTTTCGTTTGGAGCGGGCCTAACAAGCGTCGAGATGGGTGTCGGGTCGCGCGGGGAATTCCTCCCGCAGGTTCTGCACCTGTGGAGCTGAAAGAGGAAATAGAATGGCACGAATCGCCGGCGTAAATATCCCGACCAACAAGCGCGTCGAAATCGCGCTGACTTACATCCACGGCATTGGCCGCACGACGGCCAAGGAGCATCATCGGCAAGCTGGGGATCGCTCCCGAGCGCCGGGTCCAGGACCTGTCCGACCAGGAAGTCCTGCACATCCGCGAAGCGATCGACCGCGACCAGACGGTCGAGGGCGATCTTCGTCGCGAGACCGCGATGAACATCAAGCGGCTGATGGACCTGGCCTGCTACCGTGGCCTTCGCCACCGCAAGGGCCTGCCGGTCCGCGGCCAGCGCACGCATACCAATGCGCGCACCCGCAAGGGCAAGGCCAAGCCGATCGCGGGCAAGAAGAAGTAAGCTTCTCGCCGCAGCTTTTAACTTCGCCCTTGATGAAAGTCGGGCGAACGGATGACAGGGATTAATTGAATGGCCCAAGCACCGCAGCGCCTCCGCAGGAGGGAGCGCAAGAATATTTCGGCCGGCGTCGCTCACGTAAACGCCAGCTTCAACAACACGATGATCACCATCACCGACGCGCAGGGCAACGCCATCGCGTGGAGCTCCGCCGGGATGATGGGCTTCAAGGGCAGCCGCAAGTCGACGCCGTACGCGGCGCAGGTTGCCGCTGAAGACGCGGGCAAGAAGGCCGCCGAGCACGGCGTCCGCACACTCGAAGTCGAGGTCAAGGGTCCGGGATCCGGCCGCGAGAGCGCCCTTCGCGCGCTCCAGGCGGTCGGTTTCACGATCACCTCGATCCGCGACGTCACGCCGATCCCGCACAACGGCGTCCGTCCGAGCAAGAGGCGTCGCGTCTAACCAGCGCGACCGCCGCTGCCGGGTGGTTCCGGCAGCAGTTTGAATTTTACGGGCGGGACCCCACCTCCCCCGCCCAGGGCTAGGGAAACAACATGGCCGTCAACGCGAAGAACTGGCAGGAACTCAAGAAGCCCAACGCGCTGGAGCGCAAGCAGGGTGCAGGCGGCGACGCACGCCGCCGCGCGGTTTTCGTCGCCGAGCCGCTGGAGCGCGGCTTCGGAATGACGCTCGGCAACTCGCTTCGCCGCGTTTTGCTGTCGTCGCTTCAGGGCGCCGCCGTCACCTCGATCAAGATCGAAGGCGTGCTTCACGAATTCTCGAGCCTGACGGGCGTCCGTGAGGACGTGACCGACATCGTGCTCAACGTGAAGCAGATCGCGCTCAAGATGGAAGGCGAAGGCCCGAAGCGGCTGAACCTGTCCGCGACCGGCCCGGCCGAAGTCACCGCGGGCATGATCCAGGCGACTGGCGACATCGAAGTCACCAACCCGGATCTCGTGATCTGCCACCTCGACGACGGCGCGACGCTCAACATGGAACTGACCGTCGACATCGGTAAGGGCTACGTCCCGGCCGCTGCGAACCGTCCGGCCGACGCGCCGATCGGCCTCATCCCGGTCGATGCTTTGTACAGCCCGGTCCGCCAGGTCGCCTACAAGGTCGAGAACACCCGCGTCGGCCAGGAGCTCGACTACGACAAGCTCAACCTGACCGTCGAAACCGACGGCACGGTCGCTCCGGAAGACGCGCTCGCTTATGCGGCCCGCATCCTCCAGGACCAGCTGCAGCTGTTCGTCCACTTCGACGAGGGCCAGGTCCGCCAGGCCATTCCGATGACCGCCGGCGTCGCCGTTGCTCCGTCGGAGACCCCGACGGACACCAACCAGCTCAACCGCTACCTTCTCAAGAAGGTCGACGAGCTGGAGCTTTCGGTCCGCTCGGCGAACTGCCTGAAGAACGACAACATCATCTACATCGGCGACCTGGTCCAGAAGACCGAAGCCGAGATGCTCCGCACGCCGAACTTCGGCCGCAAGAGCCTCAACGAGATCAAGGAAGTCCTTGCCTCGATGGGCCTGCGCCTCGGCATGGACATCCCGGGCTGGCCGCCGGAGAACATCGAAGAGATGGCGAAGAAGCTCGAGCAGGAAATGCTCGGCTAAGCTGCCGGATTTCGAACGAACAAGAAGGGCCGTCCCATTGGGGCGGCCCTTTCGCTATGAGGGTGCGAGAGGGGCGAACATGAGCCGAGCGATTCGAACGGCACCGGCAACCGTGGAAACCGGAAGAACTCGCCAAGCTTCGAACGCTGGCAGCGAAGGGGATGCCCCTGAAGCAAATCGCCAAAGCCCTCACCCGCAGCGAAGAATCGACGAAGCAGCGCGCCAAGGAAGACGGACTGAAAATCGCCAAGCTGCGGTGATTTTTACGTCAGATCCCTGAGCTTGGTCGCCAACGCCTCCGCTTCCTCGGCGGAGCGGCAGGCGGCGAAGATGGTGTCGTCGCCGCAGATGTTGCCGACCATTTCCTCCAGCGCGGCCTCATCTAGCGCGACGCCGACGAGGTGGGCGGAGCCTGGCGGGGTCTTGAGGACGACGATGGTCGCTGCGACGTCGATCGATCGAACCCAGTCTCGAAGCACGGACGCCAGACGCGAGGGTGTCGCGGCACGCGGTCAAGCTGGTCGGGAAGCGCATAGCCGATGCGGCCGTTGCGGCGGACCTTGAGTGCGCCGATCTGATCGATGTCGCGGGAAACGGTTGCCTGGGTGACTTCGAAGCCCAGGGCCGAGAGGCGCGCGGCGACCTCTTCCTGATTGGCGAGCACATGCTCGCGGATCAGGTCGGCCATCGCCTTCTGTCGTCGGTCCTTGAGCTCGCTCATCTCGTTCTTATGCATTTTCTTGCATGTTTATGCAATATCGTGAATAGGGCGTCGATGATTCGAACGGCCATCCTTGGCGCCTCTGGCTATGTCGGCGGGGAATTGCTGCGCCTCATCAGCGCGCACCCCGAATTGCGTGCGGCGAAACTGTTCGGCGAGAGCAAGGCCGGCAAGGACATCGCCGAAGTGCATCCGCACCTGGCGGCCGTTCATGCCGGGACCGCTTTCGAGCGGTTCGAGGCCAGCGCGTCTTGATGACGTCGACCTGGTGTTCGCGGCCCTGCCCCACGGCCACAGCCAGGACATCGCTCCGGCGATCCTCGATCGCGGCATTCCCGTTCGTCGACCTTGGCGCCGACTTCCGGCTGGACGACGCTGCGACCTACGAGCGCTGGTACGGGCACGCGCACAAGGCACCGCAGCTGCTCGACAGCTTCGTCTACGGCATTCCGGAGCTGAACCGCGCGGCGATCCGTGGCGCAAAGGCGGTGGCTGCCGCCGGCTGCTACGCCACGGCCGCGATCCTCGCGTTGAAGCCCTTGGTGGATAGCGGACTCGTCAATCCGGACAGCCTGATCGTCGACGCCGCCTCGGGCGTCAGCGGCGCGGGGCGCGAAGCGAAGGAGGCGACCGGCTTCAGCACGGTCGATGGCAGCTTCAACGCCTATGGCCTGCTCAACCATCGTCACACGGCGGAGATGGAAATGGCGCTGGGCGCGACGGTGCTGTTCACGCCGCACCTCGTGCCGATGACGCGCGGCATCCTCGCGACTTGCTATGGCGAGGCGACCGGTCAGGACGACCCGCTCGAAGCGCTTCGCGACGCCTATGCAGACGAACCGTTCGTGCATGTGACGAGCAAGTCCCCCGCAACCAAATGGGTGAGCGGCTCCAACGGCGTGCAGGTCACCGCGCGTTATGACGAACGCACCGGCCGGGTGCTCGCGCTGTCCGCCATCGACAATCTTGGAAAAGGAGCGGCCGGACAGATGATCCAGTGCGCGAACCTGATGCTCGGCCTCGACGAGACCGCCGGGCTGACGGCTGTGGGAGTCTATCCGTGAGCGTTACGGCTGCAGAAGGGTTCGTCGCGTCCGGGTGCCATGCGGGCATCAAGCGGCGCAAGTTCGACATGGCGCTGCTGGCGACGGACGACCGCAAGCCGGTGCCGTGCGCGGCCGTGTTCACGCAGAACAAGTTTGCCGCTCCGCCGGTCGAGTTTGACCGCAAGCTCCTTGCGGCGAGCGGCGGCAAGGCGAGTGCGCTGATCGTCAACTCCGGGCAACGCGAACGCGGGCACGGGCGAGCCGGGCTATCGCGACGCGGAGGCCATGGGCGCGAAGGCGGCCGAAGCGCTCGGCGTGGACGCGCAGCACGTGCTGGTCTGCTCGACCGGGATCATCGGCACGCCATTGCCGATGGAGCCGATCCTGTCCGCAACGCCCGAAGCTGGCGAAGAAGCTGTCGGTCGAGGGCGGGCATGACGCGGCGCGCGGGATCCTGACGACCGACCACAAGACCAAGGAAGTGCTGATCAAGGGATCGACCTTCACGCTCGGCGGGATGGCGAAGGGCTGCGGCATGATTGCGCCGAACATGGCGACCATGCTCGCCTTCCTGACCACCGATGCGGACGTGCCGCTGAAGGTGATGCAGAAGGCGCTCAAGGACGCGTCCGACGCGACCTTCAACACGCTCAACGTCGACGGCGCGACCTCGACCAACGACACGGCGATGCTGTTCGCCTCGGGCCGCCGCGGCAAGGCCGATCCGGAGGAATTCGCCAAGGCCGTGCTCGCCGCCTGCGAGGATCTGACCATGCAGATGGCCCGCGACGCCGAGGGCATGACGCGGATCGCGCGGCTGGTCGTCACCGGCGCGTCCAACGACAATGAAGCGCGGATCGCGGCCAAGAACATCGTCGAGAACAATCTCGTGAAGTGCAGCTGGTACGGCGGCGATCCCTATTGGGGCCGGCTGATGGCCGCCGCTGGCTCCGCCGGCGTCGAGATGGACGTCGCCAAGTCGCGCGTCGCCTATGGCGGGATCGTCGTCGCCAAGGGCGGCGCCGGGATCGAGCATGACGGCGTCGCGCTCGCCCGGCACATGATGGGCGACGAGGTGCAGATCGAAGTTCACCTGGGCGCCGGCAAAGGCTCGGCGAAGATGATCGGGATCGATCTCGGCCCCGGCTACATCAAAGAGAATAGCAAGACGTCATGACCCCAACACAAACCGCGCGCATCCTCGTCGAGGCGCTGCCCTACATCCGGCAATGGGCCGGCAAGTCGGTCGTCGTGAAGCTCGGCGGAGCGGCGATCGACCGCGAGTCCGACCTCGCGCTGGCGCAGGACGTGCTGCTGCTGCGCAGCGTCGGCGTGCGCTGCGTGCTGGTTCACGGCGGCGGGCCGCAGGTGGACACCATGCTTCGCCGCGTCGGCAAGGAGCCGGAGTTCCGCGACGGGCTGCGCGTGACCGATGCCGAGACGCTCGAGATCGTCCGCATGGTGCTGGTGGGCAAGATCAACCGCGACCTCGTCGCGACGATCAACAGCCAGGCCGGCGACGAGCCGGTCGCGGTCGGCGTTTCGGGCGAGGATGCCGGGCTGCTGACCGTCACGCCTGCGGATCCCGTCGCTCGGCTTCGTCGGCAACGTGACCGCGGTTCGGGCCGAGCTGCTTCACCGCCTGCTCGACGACGGGCTTGCCCCGGTGGTGTCGACCGTCGGCGCCAACCCCGAAGGCCAGCCGTACAACGTCAATGCCGACGAAGCCGCGCGCGCGATCGCCGTGGCCATGGCCGCGGAGAAGATCGTCTATCTCACTGCGGCTCCCGGCCTGCTGGAGGACGTCAACGACGAGAGCAGCCTGGTGCAGCGGCTGACATCGGCCGAACTTCATCAGCGCATGGGTTCGAGCTCCATCGGCAAGGGCATGATCCCGAAGCTGAAGGCCTGCGCCGATGCGGTCGACCAGGGCGTCGGCTTCGCCCACATCATCGACGGGCGGGTGCCGCACTCGCTGCTGATCGAGCTTCTCACCGATCATGGCGTCGGGACGATGATCACGAAGGACGCGGCATGAGGCATCTGCTCGCCATCCGCGATCTGTCGGCGGACGATCTCCTGCAGATTCTCGATCTGTCGGAAGCGCCCCATTCGCACGTCATCCAGGACAAGGGCGTCGCGCTCTATTTCGAAAAGCCGAGCGCGCGGACGCGAAACTCGATGGAGCTGGCGGCGGCGCAGATCGGCGGCCATCCCGTCTACCTGCAGCCGAACGAGCTTGGCATCGGCACGCGCGAGAGCGTCGAGGACATCACGCGCACCCTCGCCTGCTATCATGCGATCATCGCCGCGCGCGTGTTCGACCATGCGTCTGCTGGAGCAGATGGCGGCGGTGAATGCCGCGCCGGTGCTCAACATGCTCTCGGCGGCGCATCATCCGCTGCAGGCGCTCGCGGATCTGCTGACCATCAAGCAATTGCTTGGGCGGATCGAGGGCGTGCGGATCGCCTTCATCGGCGAGGCGAACAATGTGTCGCGCTCGCTTGCCGAGGGATGCGCCTTGCTTGGCGCGGAGTTGATCATCGCCAGCCCGCGTCGGCTTCGGCTTCGGCGGGCCGCTCCCGGGCGTGACGCAGGTCGTCGATCCGGCCGAGGCGGCCGAAGTCGCGGACATCATCTATTCCGACGTCTGGCTGTCGATGGGCGACGAGGACAGCAAGGAGCGCCGCGAGGCGTTCGCGCCCTATCAGGTGAACGCCGAGCTGATGGCCCGCGCGCCGAACGCGCACTTCCTGCATTGCCTGCCCGCCAACCGCGGCGAGGAAGTCACCGCGGACGTGATCGACGGACCGAGGTCGGCGGTTTGGCGGCAGGCGGAAAACCGGATGCATACGGCGCGCGGAGCGATGCTCTGGCTGCTCGGCGCCTGAAACGAGGACAAGAATGACGAACAAGAAGCTGAAGGTCGTGCTCGCCTATTCGGGCGGCCTCGACACCTCGATCATCCTGAAGTGGCTGCAGACCGAATATGACGCGGAGGTCGTGACCTTCACCGCGGACCTCGGCCAGGGCGAGGAGGTCGAGCCGGCGCGGCGCAAGGCCGAGATGCTGGGCGTGAAACCGGAGAACATCTTCATCGAGGACCTGCGCGAGGAGTTCGTCCGCGACTTCGTTTTCCCAATGTTTCGCGCGAACACTGTTTACGAAGGACAATATTTGCTTGGCACGTCGATCGCCCGTCCGCTGATCGCCCAGAAGCAGATCGAGATCGCGCGGCAGGTCGGCGCGGACGCCGTCTGTCACGGCGCGACCGGCAAGGGGAACGACCAGGTCCGGTTCGAGCTCGGCTATTACGCGCTGGAGCCGAACATCCGCGTGATCGCCCCGTGGCGCGAGTGGCAGTTCGCCAGCCGCGAGGCGCTGATCGACTTCGCCGAGAAGCACCAGATCCCGATCGCCAAGGACAAGCGCGGGGAGGCGCCCTTCTCGGTCGACGCCAACCTTCTGCACTCGTCTTCCGAGGGGAAGGTGCTGGAGGATCCGTCGGTCGATGCGCCGGAATATGTGCACCAGCGGACGATCTCGCCGGAAGACGCGCCGGACAAGGCGACGACGATCACCATCGATTTCGAGCGCGGCGATCCGGTTGCGATCGATGGCGAGAAGCTGTCGCCCGCGACCTTGCTCGAGCGGCTGAACCAGCTCGGCCACGACAATGGCATCGGCCGGCTCGACCTCGTCGAGAACCGCTTCGTCGGCATGAAGTCGCGCGGCGTGTACGAGACGCCCGGCGGCACGATCCTGCTCGCGGCGCACCGCGGGATCGAGAGCATCACCGTCGATGGCGGCGCGATGCACCTCAAGGACGAGCTGATGCCGCGCTACGCCAGCCTCATCTACAACGGCTTCTGGTTCGCGCCGGAGCGCGAGATGCTGCAGGCGGCGATCGACAAGAGCCAGGAGCATGTGACCGGCCGGGTCACGATGAAGCTCTACAAGGGCAATGCGACGGTCATCGGCCGGGAGAGCGAGCATTCGATCTACGACCAGGACCTGGTCACGTTCGAGGAAGGCACCGGCGACTACGACCAGCGCGACGCGGCGGGCTTCATCCGGCTGAATGCGCTGCGGCTGCGGACGCTCGGCCAGCGCGAGCGGCGGCTAAAGGCCTAGTTCGGCCTTCGCCTTCGCGATCTGCTCCCGGACGCGTTCGGGGGCGGTGCCGCCATAGCTGGTGCGGCTGCGCACCGAGGCATCGACGCTGAGCACGTCGAACACGCGCTCGTCGATGCGGGCGTCGATTGCCTTGAGCGCGTCGAGCGAAAGCGCGTCGAGATTGCAGCCCTGCTCCTCCGCCGCCTTCACGGCGCGGCCGGTGATGTGGTGCGCCTCGCGGAACGGCACGCCGGCTTCGCGCACCAGCCAGTCGGCGAGGTCGGTCGCGGTCGAGAAGCCCTGCTCCGCCGCCGCGCGCATCCGGTCCGGCACGAACTCGCAGGTCTCGATCATCCCGCCGAGCGCCTGGAGCGAGATGCGTCAGCAGGTCGGCAGCCTCGAAGACCGGCTCCTTGTCGTCCTGCATGTCCTTCGAATAAGCGAGCGGCAGGCCCTTCATCGTCACCATCAGCGACGTCAGGCAGCCCATGATCCGCCCGCTGTGCCCGCGCACCAGCTCGGCCGCGTCGGGGTTGCGCTTCTGCGGCATGATCGACGAGCCGGTCGAGAAGGCGTCCGACAGTTTCACGAAGCCGAACTGCGGGCTCGCCCAGATGATCAGTTCCTCGGCCAGCCGCGACAGGTGCAGGCTGCACTGGGCGGCGGCGGACAGATAATCGAGCGCGAAGTCGCGGTCGGACACGCTGTCGAGGCTGTTCGCCGTCGGCCGATCGAAGCCGAGCGCCTTGGCCGTCGCGTCGCGGTCGAGCGGAAAGCCCGTGCCGGCCAGCGCCGCCGCGCCCAGCGGGCTTTCGTTCATCCGGCTCGCGAGCGTCCGAGAAGCGCGACACGTCGCGGCGGAGCATCTCGTAATAGGCCAGCAGATGATGGCCGAGCGTCACCGGCTGCGCGACCTGCAGATGCGTGAAGCCGGGCATGACGGTCTCGGCATGCTCGTCGGCCGCTTCGACCAAGACCGCGCTGCAAATCGCGGATGTTCGCGATTGCCTCGTCGCAGGCGCTGCGCACCCACATGCGGAAGTCCGTCGCGACCTGGTCGTTGCGCGAGCGCGCCGTGTGCAGCCGCCCCGCCGCCGGGCCGATCAGCTCGGTCAGGCGGTGCTCGACGGTCATGTGGATGTCTTCGAGCTCGACCTTCTCGGGCACGCCATCGCGCTCGAATTCCTCCGCGATCTGGTCGAGGCCCTTCAGGATCGCGTCCGCGTCATCGGCCGGGATGATGCCCTGCGTCGCGCGAGCATGGCGGCATGCGCCTTCGACCCCGCAATGTCCTCGCGCCACAGCCTCTTGTCGAAGCTGATCGAGGCGTTGATGCGCTGCATCAGGTCCGATGCCTGGCCGCTGAAGCGGCCGCCCCACGTCTTCTGGCTGGGAGGTTTCTCGGACATGCGACGGCGTTGCCATGCGCGAGAGAGGCGGTCAAACGCGCGCGCCTTCAAACGGTCATCGCGCCGTCATTGGAAAGCTGGTATCGGCCGCCTCGTCGCGATCCGAGTCCGAGGCGTCCGACGGGACCTGTAGCTGCCCGCCTATCGGAAAATCGAGACCGGCGCCGGTCCCGCCGGCCGGCATCCCGATTGCACGGGAGCGCTCTGATGAGCTTCATCACGACCAAGGACGGCAGCTCGATTTTCTACAAGGACTGGGGCCCGAAGGACGCCCAGCCGATCGTCTTCCATCACGGCTGGCCGCTCAGCGCGGACGACTGGGACAACCAGATGCTGTTCTTCCTCGGCGAAGGATATCGCGTCATCGCCCACGACCGCCGCGGCCACGGCCGGTCCGACCAGACGGACGGCGGCAATGAGATGGACACCTACGCGTCCGACGTCGCCGACCTCGCTGCTGCGCTCGACCTCAGGAACGCGATCCACATCGGCCATTCGACCGGCGGCGGCGAAGTCGCGCGCTATGTCGCCCGGGCAGAACCGGGCCGCGTCGCCAAGGCGGTGCTGATCGACGCCGTTCCGCCGGTGATGGTCAAGAAGGAGTCGAACCCGGGCGGAACGCCGATCGAGGTGTTCGACGGCTATCGCGCCGCGCTCGCCGCCAACCGGGCCCAGCTCTACCTCGATATCCCGACCGGCCCCTTCTACGGCTTCAACCGGCCGGGCGCGAAGGTGTCGCGAAGGCCTGATCCGCAACTGGTGGCGGCAGGGCATGATGGGCAGCGCCAAGGCCCACTACGAATGCATCAAGGCCTTCTCCGAAACCGACTTCACCGAGGATCTGAAGGCGATCGACGTGCCGGTGCTGGTGATCCACAGCAAGGACGACCAGATCGTGCCTTACGCGGATTCCGCGCCGCTGGCGGTCAAGCTGCTGAAGAACGGCACGCTCAAGACCTACGAGGATCTGCCGCACGGCCTGTGCCAGACGCATCCGGAGATCGTGAACGCGGACCTTCTTGACTTCGTTCGCAAGCAGGACTCCCCTGTTCGCGAGGAGGCCGCGCCAACTTTGATCGTCGAGCCCATCACGGTTGAATGACCGACAGTCAGCGCGAACTGATCGCGACGCGCGGGGCGCAGATGTTCCCGCGCCTCACGGACGACGAGCTGTCGCGGCTCTCCAGGTTCGGGGAGCCGCGCAGCTATCGCGCCGGCGAGATGATCGTCGCGCATCGGCGAGACCGGTCCGGGACTGATGCTGATCCTGTCGGGTGAAGTCGAGGTCAGCCAGAGACGATCACGGGCAGCCGACGCACATCGTCACCCACGAGCGCGGCAATTTCATGGGCGAGCTGGCGCAGCTGTCGGGCCGCCCGGTGCTGGTGGACTCGAAGGCGCTGACCGACGTCGAGGCGATCGCGATTCCGCCCGAACGCTTGCGCGCCTTGCTCATCGCCGAAGCGGAGCTGGGCGAGCGGATCATGCGGTCGCTGATCCTGCGGCGGATGGGCCTGATCGAGGCCGGCGCGGGCCCGATCATCATCGGCAATGAGGCCGACGGCGAACGTGCTGCGGCTGGTCAATTTCCTTCGCCGCAACGGGCATCCCTATCAGCGGCTCGACCCGATCGAGCGACAATTGTGCGCGGACGCTGGTCGAGCCGGTTCGAGGTGGCGGCCGAAGAGCTGCCGATCGTTCTTTGCCCGAACGGCAAATTGCTCCGGAACCCGGACGAGGATCAGCTCGGCCGCTGCATCGGCCTGGTCGGCCCGATCGATCCCGACAAGCTCTACGATCTGGTGGTGATCGGCGCCGGGCCGTCGGGCCTGGCGACGTCGGTCTATGCGGGATCGGAAGGCCTGTCGGTGCTGACCATCGACTGCCGCTCCTTCGGCGGGCAGGCGGGCGCATCGGCGCGGATCGAGAATTACCTCGGCTTCCCGACCGGCATTTCCGGAATGGCGCTGATGGGCCGCGCCTTCAGCCAGGCGCAGAAGTTCGGCGTCGAGACTCGCCATTCCCGACGAGGCCGTGAAGCTCGAGTGCGGGAACGATCCCTGCCACCTGCTGCTTGCCAATGGCGAGCGCATCCAGGCCCGCTCGGTCGTCATCGCCACCGGCGCGCGCTACCGGCGCCTCGACGTCGATCGGCTCGACGAGTTCGAAGGCTCGTCGGTGCATTATTGGGCCTCGCCGCTGGAGGCCGATCTCGTCGCGGACGAGAAGGTCGCCCTGGTCGGCGGCGGAAATAGCGCCGGGCAGGCGGTCGTCTTCCTCGCCAGCCGGGCAAAGCATGTGACCATGGTCGCCCGCCGCCCGCTGAGCGCGACCATGTCGCAATATCTGGTCGAACGGATCGAGAGCCTTCCCAATGTGGAAGTCGTGGTCGGCGCCGAGGTCTGCCAACTCGAAGGCGCGGACGGAGCGCTCGAAAGCGTCAGCCTGCGCTGCCGGACCGCGGGAACCGTATCGCCCAAGCCGTGCCGCTACCTCTTCTCCTTCATCGGCGCGGAGCCGAACACCGACTGGCTGCAAAGCTCCGGCCTCAAGCTCGACGAGCGCGGCTTCGTGGAGACCGGCGGCGAAGATCGACTGCCGCACGAAACCAACAAGCGCGGCATTTTCGCGGTCGGCGACGTCCGCGTCAGGCTCGGTCAAGCGCGTCGCCGCGTCGGTCGGCGACGGCGCGCAGGTCGTCGCGGCGATCCACCAATATCTGGCCGCCCAGGAGAAGCGGCCCGATGGTCGTTCAGCAGCAAATCGCCGGTCACTGCAGCCGGGGTAAGCGCTACTCCCAGGTCGCGGCGTCCGTTCGGGAACCCAGTCGCGCTGCACATCGCACGAGCGCAAGAAGCGGCTGACCGCTCGGGGCCTGCATCACGACCCACGCGTTCCATCCGTTCGTGAACGGCTTGCGGCCAACCGTTAGAGGAGCTCCACCTCGGCCGAGATGCTCGTCGCGTCTCGATGTCGGCTGAACGCGGCACTCGTGATCGACGCACTGGATCGGACGCAGATCGAATCCGGTCGGTCTCGAGATGCGACTTGTCGGGCCTGCGGAATGACGGGACCGCTGATGCAGGCTGGCGTGCGGCCAGTCCTATGGTCAGAAAGTGCGCGCTGATCGTTCGCTCGATGCCGAGCCAACAGGATTCCGAATCGACGCGCCGGCGCGCCGCTTCGTCCCTAGATCCCAGAATACGGCGCGTGCTAATCCGAATCGCGGGACGGACTTGCACGACGACTAGATGAGGTCGATAGTGACCGGGCCGATAGGCCGCCGCTGATCAGCAAACAAACGTCGAAGCCGTCACTCCCACTCGATCGTGCCGGGCGGCTTCGACGTATAGTCGTAGACCACGCGGTTGATGCCTTCGACTTCGTTGACGATGCGGGTCGCGACGCGGCTGAGGAAGGCGCTGTCGAAGGGATAGACGTCGGCGGTCATGCCATCGACCGAGGTCACCGCGCGCAGGCCGCAGACGCTGTCGTAGGTGCGCGCATCGCCCATCACGCCGACGGTGCGGACCGGCAGCAGCACCGCGAACGCCTGCCAGATCGCGTCGTAGAGGCCCGCGTTGCGGATCTCTTCGAGGTAGATGGTGTCCGCCTTGCGCAGGATGTCGCACTTGTCCTTCGTCACCTCGCCGGGGATGCGGATGGCGAGGCCCGGGCCGGGGAACGGATGGCGGCCGACGAAGGCTTCGGGAAGGCCGAGCTCGCGGCCAAGCTCGCGGACCTCGTCCTTGAACAGTTCGCGCAGCGGCTCGACGAGCTTCATGTTCATCCGCTCGGGCAGGCCGCCGACATTGTGGTGGCTCTTGATCGTCACCGACGGGCCGCCGGTGAAGCTGACGCTTTCGATCACGTCCGGATAGAGCGTGCCCTGAGCGAGGAAGTCGGCGCCGCCGATCTTCTTCGCTTCGGCCTCGAACACGTTGATGAACTCGGCGCCGATGAACTTGCGCTTCTTCTCGGGGTCGGTGACGCCTTCGAGCCCGCCGAGGAAGTCGCGGCTGGCGTCCACGTGGACGAGCGGAATGTTGTAGCTGTTGCGGAACAGCGAGACGACCTGCTCCGCCTCCCCTGCCCGCATCAGGCCGTGGTCGACGAACACGCAGGTGAGCTGCTCGCCGATCGCCTCGTGGATGAGCACCGCCGCGACGGCGCTGTCGACGCCGCCGGACAGGCCGCAGATCACGCGGCCCTTGCCGACCTGCTCGCGGATTTCGGCGATCTTCGCGTCGCGGAAGCTGGCCATCGATCCATTCGCCCGAGCAGCCGCAGACGTGCCGCACGAAATTGGCGAGCAGCTTCCCGCCGTCGGGCGTGTGCACGACCTCCGGGTGGAACATCAGGCTGTAGCGCTTGGCGTCCTCGTTCGTGGCGATGGCGAATGGCGCGCCTTCGGAGCGGGCGACGATCTCGAAGCCGGGCGCGAGGCTCTCGACGCGGTCGCCGTGGCTCATCCACACCTGGTGCTTCTCGCCGACCTGCCACAGGCCGTCGAACAGGGTCGACGGCGCGACGATCTCGATGAAGGCGCGGCCGAATTCCTTCTGGTCGGACGTGACGACCTTGCCGCCCAGCTGCTGGTGCAAGCGTCTGCTGGCCGTAGCAGATGGCGAGCAGCGGAAGCCCGCTGTCGAACAGCGACCTGCGGCGCGCGCGGGCTGTCTTCCCACGTGACCGACGATGGTCCGCCCGAGAAGATGATGCCCTTCGGATCGAGCCGCTCGAAAGCTTCCTCGGCGGCGTTGAACGGGGCGATCTCGCAATAGACGCCGGTCTCGCGGATGCGGCGCGCGATGAGCTGCGTCACCTGGCTGCCGAAGTCGACGATGAGGATGGATTCGGTGGGCTGGACCGTCATGCGTGGCGGATAGCCATTTAGCGGAGGGTGTAAAGGTTCAGGAAGGGCCGTGGCGCTGCAGACGGCCGGCGTCAGCACCTGACAAGGAAAATGCGCCGGAGTCTTTCGACCCCGGCGCATCCTGATTCACCCGAAGGTGAGATCATCTAGTAACGGCGGTACGCGTACCGGTTGCGGTCGAGATCGATGTCCGTGATCCGGCCGCGGTAGTCGACGTTGCACTTGAACGTGAACTCGCCGCCACCCTGGTTGTACTGGTTGTAGCCGCCACCGTACGGATTGCCGTAGCCGTAGCCGGCATTCACGCCGGTCGTGGCGACACCGCGCACCCGAAGGCCGTTGTTGCGGCGCTCGACGCGGGTGATGCCCAGAACGCGCGCGCTGCCGTAGCCCTGGTTATTGTAGCCGTAGGGCTGCCGTAACCATAGGGCTGCTGACCGTAGCCGTAGGGCTGGCCGTACTGCTGATAGCCGCCATACTGGGCGTTGATCCGCTGCGAGACCGCACCGGCGCAGCGATCGACCAGCACGCGGTCGTTGCCGCCGTAATTGTTGTAATTGCCGCCGCCATACGGGTTCAGGATCTGACCCAGAACCTGGCCGACGACATTGTTGTTATAGCCGTAGCCCGGCTGCGGATAATATTGAGCCGCCGCAGGGGCTGCGCTCACCAGGGCCGCCAAACCGGCGCCGCCAGCAAGTACCTTCGTGAATGCCTTCATGGCCATACTCCTCAAAGTCGCTCCCATGGCCAAACGCATGGCAAGCTCACAAGCTTCCTACCAATTCGCCACTGCACGCGTTCTGAATGAGCTGTTTGCTGCCGTTCAGGTGACGGCGGCCGCCTGCCCGTTGCGAAGGTGAAGATACTGCGGGTCGAAATCGCCGAAGTTCGCGAGCTTGCGCAAATCGTGCACGTAAAGACGGCCGGACTTGTGATCGACGAGGCCGGTCTCGCGAAGGCTCTGCAGCGTGCGGTTCACGTGCACGCCGGTCAGCCCCAGCGCATCGGCAAGCATTTCCTGGGTCAGCGGCATGTCGCAGCTGTTCTGGTCGACGAGGCCGGCAGCGCGCGAGCGCACGTACATTTCGCAGAACAGATGGGCCATCGCGCCATCCGCAGGCAGCCGGGAATTGCGCGCCAGCCATTCGCGGAACAGCGAGGACTGGATGAGGCTCGACCGCCAGACGAGCGCTTCGACCGCCGGCCGCTCGGCAAACAGTGCGAGGAGCTCCGCGTGGGGAATCAGCGCGACCTCGCTGTTCACGACGGCGCAGATGCTGCTGTCCATCCGGTCGAGATGGATGCTCTCCAGCGACGGGGCATCGCCCGCGATATAGAAGGAATGAATTTGCCGGGAGCCGTCGCGGCGGCTGCCGTAGCGCTGCAGGAAGCCGCGAAGAACGAGCACGCAGGACGTCGGGGCGGAGCCCGTCTTGACGATATCCTCGTGCCGTCGAGACGGGCGGATTTCGCCTTTGACCGCAAGGACTGCCTGGCGGTCCTCCTGCGCCAATTCTCCCACCCGACCCAGATGCTTGGCCAGCGCCTCACCAATCACGCAAACGCTCACTCATTCGACGCTAACACCGTTATCGCTCTGAATTTCCCCGCGAACATAGATTTAGGCGGGGCTGCGACGTCAGTGCATTAACAAAGGATAGGTCTTCGAATGAAGTCCGAATTCCTCCGTTCGCGCCTGATTTTCAGGCAGCGACCTGGTCGAGATGCAGATAGAGTTCCGAGAAGCCGGCTACCGAACGGAGCTTTTCCCAATCGGGGATGAGGACGAAGCGCTTTTCACGCCGAATGAGCCCGTCCGCATCCATCGCCTTCAACGTGCGGTTGACGTGGACTGCGGTAAGCCCCGACGCGTCCGCAAGTTGCTCCTGCGTCATCGGCAGCTCGTATCCCGTCGTCGAGCCCATGCCCGCCATCTCCAGCCGCAAGGCGAATTCGCAGAAGATGTGCGCAAGACGCTCCCGCGCGTCGCGGCGGCCGATGTTCATGATCCATTCGCGGAAGATCGACGCGTCGATCAGGGTGTCGACCCACATGGCGATGGCGAGATTGGGATGTTCGCGAAACAGATCGCGAAGGGCGTCTCGCGGGACCAGGGCCAGGTCGCAGCGCGTCAATGCCTGGACGTTGTGATCGGCGACCTTGAGCAACGCGCCTTCGAGGTCGACGAAATCGCCGGGGATATGGATGCTGACGATCTGGCGGCTTCCGTCGGCGCTGATCTTGTGCCGGTAGGCGAGGCCGGAGAGGATGAGGATGCTCTGGTCGGTTATCGATCCCTCGCGCACGAGGTAGCGGCCGGGCTCGGCCCTGATCACTCGGAACGGCAATCCCCGCAGAGCATCGCGATCGTCATCGCTGAGCGGGGCACGGCGCTCGAACTTCCGGATCATTCCATCGAGAACAGCCGGCACGCTGGGCATTCGTCGCTCTCCGCAAACCTGGCGGTAGAGCAGGTAGTCATTCTCGGCCGCCAAGGTTGAGTATGCCGTCGGCCACTTCACCACCACAACGCAAGTCACTGTTCGCTAACGAACAAATGTAAATCACTATAGACGAACACATGTTAGAATCATGTCACGATCTTGAGATCGTTGCTCCCCTGCCGAAAGGCCCGACGAGACGCCGATACTCATTCTCCGCCTCGCCATAGCTGTGGCCGGCGATTTCCTCGAGGCGGCCCCTGTCCAGCACGGTGACCCAGCCGCGGGTTCCCCGGATTGCCCGGGTTTCTTCCAGGGCATGCAATGTCACGGTCACGCTGGACCTGCGGACCGCGAGCATCATCGACATGAATTCATGGGTCAGCTCGAGCTGGTCGCTGCCGACGCGATCGTGACACATGAGCAGCCACCTCGCCAGCCGCTCGGGCAAGGCCAGATGGGCGTTCGCGGCGGCGGTCGAGGCGGCTTGAACGTTCAGCGCCTGGACGAACCGGAGCAGAAGCTTTCGCAGGGAAGCACTGGTCTCAAAGGCCTCGACAAGCCGATCGGCCGCAATCTCCAGCGCGGGGGCGCCGTTGATCTGGACCATGCACATCTGCGGCGATTGACCGGCGTCGAGAAGGACCGCCGAACCCGAAACGCCCTCGTGACCGACCAGGCCGACCTCGATCTTCTCGCCGTCTTCCTGCTCCGCGACGATCGAGATGACGCCGCCTTCCGGGAAATAGAGGTGCTCGATCGGCTCGTTGGGGCGGACCACGACGGTGTGTGTCGGCAGGCTTCGCCTGGTCAGATGCGGCCGGAGCAGTTCGAAATCGTCCGGCTCGCAATAACGGAGAAGGAGATTGCCGACGGTTGATTGCTGGAGCGGTTCCATGTTCCCGCGACCTTCTTGGGGCGGGAGCCTTCGCGAATCTCTCAGCCGCTCGCGCCCTGAAGATGGCAAGCGATGACCCATAAGCGCCTGATTGCGCGAGAAAGCCAATTCTTTTGTCGGCTAGCGCACAAAACAGTTGGAACGGCAGGTTCCGCAACGAGTTAATCGCCTTAGCGCGCGGCCCGTTGGGTCCCGACGCGGCTGAGAGAGCAACCGCCCTTCCGGCCAGTGTCCGGGGGGTGACAATGCCTCTGTACCATCTTCACATTCACTGTGACGGCGAAGTCATCCTGGATGAAGAAGGCGGTGAGTTTGCCGATTTGCAGTCCGCAGTGCGGGAGGCCGTTCGAAGCGTCCGGTCATTGGTCAGCGGCGACGTTCTCGCCGGCTTCCTTCAACTCGACCTGTCGATCCAGGTTTGCGACGACGGAGACAGGCCGTTGCAGATGGTCCGGTTCGAAGATGCCATCAGCATGCGGGGTGCCCAGAGGCACTAAACCGGCTTGCCATCTCGCTCGAAGCTCACCGCATCGTCGAATTCGACACGGTGCACGATGTTGCCCGCTTCATCCCGAACCTTGAGGTAGATGGAGCAGGTCGATCCTTCCGTTCTCGACGATCAGCCCGCCAATCAGCTTCCGCACCTGCTTGACCGCCTGACTCTTCGCCGTCTCGAGGTCCGGAAACTCCTGTCCCTCATCGTCGCAGACGTTCACATCGTTGTAGAGATCGAAGAAATAGCGCGGCATCTGCCGCTGCAATTCACTGTTGCGGTTCCTGGTTGCGGAAACTGATAATTGTTGGCGTCAATTCGGCGCGTCGGGGCCGACCTGATCGCCAGGCTGTTCGGTCTCGGAACCCGACACCTCCTGCTCCAACTCACTGAAAAATTTCGCGATCTTTGCGCCGTGCTCGTCTTCTTCGGGCGGGGTCGACCCGTCGCCCGGCGTTTTGGGGTCGGGACTGGGCATTCGACACTCCTCGAAAAATATAACGAATTAACATAGGTTTAGTTGCCTGGCCTTCCGGCTGGCCGAGCTTGAGACCCGAAGCTAAGCCACCGAAGTGATCGAGGCGCATCTCATCAAGCTTCGCATCCGCGACCAGATCAGCGCCGAGGAAGAACGCGCGATCCGCGGAATGTTTACGGATGTCAGGGACTTCCCTGCAGACCGAGTCGTCGTGCGTCGCGGGACAGGATCTCAAGGAGTCGCTGCTGTTGCTGGACGGCTGGGTGGCGCGGACCAAGGATCTGCGCGACGGCGGACGGCAGATCAGCGAGCTCGCCTTCGCCGGCGACTTCACGGACTTGCACGCCTTCACGCTGAAGCGGCTCGACCATAATATCGCGACGATCACGCCGTGCCGCGTGGCGGTCGCGCCTCACGAACGGATCCGGGAGACTCTGGGGAGCCATCCTCACCTCGCCCGCGTCTACTGGCTGATGACCAATATCGATGCCGCGATACACCGCGAATGGACGGTGTCGCTGGGGCGCAGGTCGGCGCAGTCGCGAATGGCGCATCTGTTCTGCGAGACGCTGGAGCGGTTGAAAGTCGTCGGGCTGGCGGACGACGATAGCTATGATTTTCCGCTGACCCAGCAGGAGTTCGGCGAGTGCCTCGGCCTGACCTCCGTGCACGTGAACCGCACGCTTCAGAGCCTTGCGGCGGCGCGGCCTGATCCAGGTCGAGAACCGCCGGGCGACGATCCTCGACCTGCCGGGACTGAAGGAGCTCGGCGAATTCGATCCCGACTATCTCTACCTGGAGAAGCGTCCCCGCTGACCGGGCTTGCCTTATGTTATTGGTAAGACTTCGTTTTTCGGACGAACATGAGTCCGAATCACGAATGCGCCGAGCGGGCGCGGGGGCAACGGATGAAAGAGGAATCGGCGGATTACTACCGCGCGCGGGAACGCGCCGAGACGGGCAGCGGCGCAGTAGCGCGACCTGCCCCGAGGCGCGTCGCGCGCATGAAGAGTTGGCGCAGGCGTACGCCCGCCTCGTCGACATGGATGAGGCGCACGCGGTGAGCGCGGCTCGGTCTCGCTAGGCTAGAGCTTCAGCCCGGTGAAATGGGCGAAGAAAGCCAGCACGTCCGACGCTTCCTCGATGATCTTGTCGGTCGGCTTGCCCGAGCCATGCCCGGCCCGGGTCTCGATGCGGATCAGGTGCGGCTGGCCGTTCGGGTCCGCCTGCTGAAGCGCCGCAATATATTTGAAGCTGTGGCCCGGAACGACGCGATCGTCGGTGTCCGCCGTCGTCACCAGCATCGGCGGGTAGTGAACGCCCGTCTTGATGTTGTGATAGGGCGAGTAGGCCAGCAGCGTCCGGAAATCGGCTTCCTTGTTCGGGATAGCCATAATCGTCGACCCAGTAGCGGCCCGCCGTGAAGCGGTCGAAGCGCAGCATGTCCATCACGCCGACCGCGGCATTGGCCGCGTCGAACAGGTCGGGGCGCTGG
The DNA here is from genome assembly GCA_963807815.1 of uncultured Alphaproteobacteria bacterium. Classification (GTDB taxonomy): domain Bacteria; phylum Pseudomonadota; class Alphaproteobacteria; order Sphingomonadales; family Sphingomonadaceae; genus Sphingomicrobium. The sequence goes on from CAWECW010000009.1 coordinate 94,295, forward strand.
TTGACCACCGCACCGACGAGCAGACCGCCGTTCGAGCCGCCCTGGATCGCGAGGCCCTTGGGCGAAGTGATGCCGTTCGGCCTTCAGATATTCGCCGGCGGCGATGAAGTCGTCGAACACGTTCTGCTTGCGCGCGAGGCGGCCGGCCTCGTGCCACGCCTTGCCATATTCGCCGCCGCCGCGAAGGTTGGCGAGCGCATAGACGCCGCCTTTCTCCAGCCAGGCGAGGCGGGTCGCGGAGAAGCTCGGCGTCAGCGAGACGTTGAAGCCGCCGTAGCCGTAGAGGAGCGTCGGCGCGGGGCCGGTCGACGTCCTTCCGCTTGACGATGAACATCGGCACGCGCGTGCCGTCCTTCGAATTGTAGAAGACCTGCTCGACCGAATAATCGTCGGGGTTGAACGCGACCTTCGGCGCGGCCCAGTCGGCCGCCTTCCCGCTGTTCACGTCGTAGCGGTAGATGGTCGTCGGGCGGTTGAAGCTGGTGAAGGAGAAGAAGGTCTCCGGATCGTCCATGTCGCCGGAGAAGCCGGTCGCGGTGCCGATGCCGGGAAGCTCGACGCTGGTCAGCTTCTGGCCCTGCAGATTGTGGACGCTGACCTCCGACTTTGCGTCGGCGAGGTAGGACGCGACCAGCTTGCCGCCGACGATCGAGGCGCCGTCGAGGGTCGCCTCCTGCTCCGGCGACGATCGGCGTGATCGGATTGCCGGCGCGGCCGACGTCCATCGCGACGACCTTCAGCTTCGGCGCGTCCTTGTTGGTGATGAAGAAGAAGCGCGAGCCTTCGTTGCCGATGAAGCTCCAGTTGTTCTCAAGGCCTGTGATCAGCGCCTTCGGCTTCGCGCCGCGGGCGCGCAGGTCGAGCGCATGGACCTCGTAGCGGTCGTCGGTGCCCTCGGCGGTGGTGATGACCAGCCAGCGGCCGTCGTCGCTGACCGTCGCATAATGGCCGTAGGTCGGCTTGTCGGGCGTCGCATAGACCAGCCGGTCGGCCGACTGCGGCGTTCCGAGCCTGTGGAAATAGATCGTTGGCGTCGTGGTTGGTCGACTGGAACTCCTGTCCGGCCGCCGGCTCCGGGAAGCGCGTGTAGAAGAAGCCGACGCCGTCCTTCGTCCATTCGAGGGACGAGAACTTCACCCACTTCACCTCGTCGCCGGTCTCCTTGCCGGTGGCGACGTCGAGCACCTTGATCGTGCGCCAGTCGGAGCCGCCGTCCTGGATGGAATAGACGAGATATTTGCCGTCCTCGCTCGGCGCCCAGTCGGCAAGCGCGGTCGCGCCGTCCTTCGACCAGCCATTCGGATCGATGAGCACCCGGCCCTCGCCGTCAAGGCTGTCGCGGACGAAGAGCACGGACTGGTTCTGAAGCCCGCTGTTGTGCGCGTAGAAGTAGCGGCCGCCCTTTTTGATCGGCACGCCGAAGCGCTCGTAATCGTAAAGCTCGCGTGATGCGCTGCTCGAGCGCCTCGCGGCCCGGAAGCGTGCCGAGGAACTGGTTGGTGACGACGTTCTGCGCGTCGACCCAGGACTTCACCTCCGCGTCGTTGCGGACGTCGTTTTCCAGCCAGCGATAGGGGTCGGCGACCTGCACGCCGAACTGCGGTTCGACCAGATCGGCGCGGCGGGTCTGCGGATAAGCGAGCGCCGGCTGCGCGGGAGCTGCGTCGGCGGCCGGCGGAGCGGCCATCGCGGCTGCATCGGCCGCAGCGGCGGCTTCGATTTCTGGATTGGGGGTCATGGCGCAGGCACTGGTAAGCAAGAGCGACAAGCAACACACTCCGACGCATGAAAATCCCTCCCCGGCACGCAAAGAAAAGGCGCGGCCGCTTCGGTAGCAGCCGCGCGCTTCCGAATTCAACAAAAAGGGCCGACAGCCCTTTTCAGAGCGGCTTCGAACTCTTCCTCGGTCATGACCGGGCCGCTGTCCTGGCCCTTGGCCGCAGACGTCGCGGTCGACGAATTCGATGATCGAGATCGGAGCGGCGTCGCTGGCGCGGATGCCGGCCTTGATGATGCGCGTGTAGCCGCCGTTACGGTCGGCGTAACGCTTCGCGAGGACGTCGAACAGCTTCACGAGCTGCGTGTCGTCCATCAGGCGCGACTGGGCCAGACGGCGATTGCTGAGGCCGCCATGCTTGGCGAGCGTGATCAGCTTCTCGACGTAGGGCCGAAGCTCCTTCGCCTTCGCGGTCGTGGTGGTGATCTGTTCGTGCTTGATCAGCGCAGCCGCCATGTTGCGGAACAAGGCCGACGGTGGCTGGAAGTACGCTGCAGCTTACGGCCGCCTACGCGGTGACGCATGGTTCTTCTCCGTTCGTTCGGGATCCGTTCAAGGTAGTCCCGGCCAGGCGGACTTGCTTGCGGGAGCCGCCCCTATTCCCGTCACTTTTCGGTGAGCCGCGGCCTCAACCGGAAAGGGCGTGTCGAAGTCAAGGCTTGGGCCTATTCGGAGCCCGATCCCGGCTCGGCCTGCGAAGCTCATCGGCAATGCCGCGCATCCATTTCCGGAGCCGTTACGTTATCGCCGCCATGCTGAGCGAAGCCTTCGGTTCGAACCCGTTCAACATCCTGCCGCACGTTATCGCGCTTTTGGTCGCCTACGTGCTCGCTATCCCGATCGGCTGGAACCGCGAGCAGGAGGAACGAAGTGCCGGGCTGAGGACCTTTCCGCTCGTGGCCGTCGCGACCTGCGGCTTCATCCAGGCCAGCGAGACCATGTTTGTCGACGCATCCCGAAGCCATGGCCCGGGTGATGGAAGGGCTGATCACCGGCATGGGCTTCATCGGCGGCGGCGCGATCCTTCGGCAGCAGGACAGCGTCAAGGGAACGGCGACTGCGGCGAGCCTCTGGGTGACGGGCGCGATCGGCGCGGCCGTGGGCCTCGGCAGCTACGACGTCGCGGTCGTGCTGACCCTGGTCACGATCGCAACCTTGTGGATCATGTCGCCGCTGAAGCGGCTCGGCAATCTCGACGAGAAAGCGCAGAAGGCCGCGGACGCCAAGCGAAAGCGGCATCCGACGGCTGAGCCCTGCATTCGCTTGAATTGGCCGCGCGCCCGCCCATTTGCCGAGACATGATCCCACTTTCCGTTCTCGACCTCGCTCCGATCGTCGAAGGCAGCGACGCCGGTCAGGCGCTTCGCAATTCGGCCGAGCTTGCCCGTCACGCGGAGCGGCTCGGCTACAATCGCTTCTGGATGGCGGAGCATCATTCGATGCCCGGCATCGCCAGCGCGGCGACGGCCGTCGGCCTTGGCCTACGTTGGCACGCAAACGTCGACCATCCGCATCGGCGCGGGCGGGATCATGCTTCCCAACCATGCGCCGCTGACCATCGCCGAGCAGTTCGGCACGCTGGAATCGCTGTTCCCCGGCCGGGTCGACCTGGGGCTCGGACGAGCGCCGGGCACGGACCAGGCGGCCGCCTATGCGCTGCGCCGCAACCTCAACGCCGACGAGAACCAGTTCCCCAAGGACGTGCTGGAACTGCAGGGCTATTTCAAAGGCGACGAACGGGCGAGTGCGGGCCATTCCCGGCGAAGGCCTGGACATCCCGCTCTGGATCCTCGGGTCGAGCCTGTTCGGCGCCCAGCTCGCGGCGATGCTCGGCCTGCCCTACGCCTTCGCATCCCATTTCGCGCCGCAGATGCTGGACGAGGCGATCCGCGTCTATCGCGAGACGTTCCAGCCCGTCCGAGCAACTCGACAAGCCCTACGTCATGCTCGGCTTCAACGCTTTCGTCGCGGACAGCGACGAAGAAGCGGAGCTGCTGTCGACCTCGATCCAGCAGGCGTTCGTCGCGCTTCGCACGGGCCAGCCGACCAAGCTTCCGCCGCCGCAAGCCGGTTATGCCGAGACCCTGCCGCTCCAGTCGCGGGCGATCCTGCGGAGCGTCCTGTCCTGTTCGGCGATCGGCAACCCGGACACGGCGCGGCGGCAGGTCGAGGCAGTTCGTCGACCGCTACAAGCCGGACGAGCTGATGGTCACGGCGCAGATCTACGACCATCAGGCGCGCCTCCGGTCCTACGAACTGCTCATGGAAGCGGTCCGCCAGCCCCAACCCGTTCCCGCAAAGTAGAGATTGTCATGTCCAAGCTGTTCACCCCGCTCGAGGTCGGAAACCTGAAGCTCGCCAACCGCATCGTGATCGCGCCGATGTGCCAATATTCGGCGGAGGACGGGTGCATGACCGACTGGCACACGATCCACCTCGGCCATCTGGCGCTGTCCGGGCGCGGCGCTGCTGACCATCGAGGCGACGGCGCGTCACGCCGGAGGGGCGGATCAGCTATGGCGACACGGGCCTGTGGTCCGACGAGACCGAGGCGGCCATGGCGCAGGTGCTGGAGAGCGTGCGGCGCTGGTCGGACATGCCGATCGCCATCCAGCTCGGCCATGCCGGGACGCAAGGCCTCGACCGACAAGCCGTGGTTCGGCGGAGCGCAGATCGCGCCCGGTCAGGAGAATGGCTGGCAGACGGTGGCGCCCTCGCCCATCCCGTTCGCCGAGGGCGAGAATCCGCCGCAAGCGCTGGACCGCGCCGGTCTGGATCGGATCCGCCAAGCCTTTGCGGACGCAGCGGTGCGCGCGGCGCGGCTCGGATCTCGCGGCCGTGCAGATCCACGCGGCTCACGGCTATCTGCTGCACCAGTTCCTGTCGCCGCTCTCGAACCGGCGCGACCGACGAATATGGCGGCAGCCTGGAAAACCGCATGCGCTTCCCGCTCGAGGTGTTCGACGCGTGCGGGCCGCCTTTCCGGCGGACCGCCCGGTGACCGTGCGCCTGTCCGGCAACGGATTGGGTCGAGGGCGGCTGGGACATCGAACAGACGATCGAGTTTGCAAAGGCGCTCGAAGCGCGCGGCTGCGCGGCCATCCACGTTTCGAGCGGCGGGCTTGCATCCGCGCACAGAAGATCCCGGTCGGGCCCGAGCTACCAGGTGCCGCTTGCCCGCGCGGTCAAGCAGGCGGTCGACATCCCCGTCGTGGCGGTCGGCATGATCACCGAGTTCGAGCAGGCGGAAGCCATCGTCGGCACCGGCGATGCCGACCTGGTGGCGCTGGCCCGCGGCATTCTGTTCGACCCGCGCTGGCCATGGCACGCCGCCGCCGAGCTCGGCGGAAAGGTGAAGGCGCCGCCGCAATATCTGCGGTCGCAGCCGCGCCAACATCGCGAGCTGTTCGACTTCGGGCAGTAAAACCGGCAAGGCGCAGGCATGAACGCAGCATCGCTCACGCTCGTCCTCGCGCTTCTCGCCGGCGTCCTCATGGCCGTGCAGGCGCCGACCAACGCGCTTCTTGGCAAGGCCTCGGGCTCGCCCGTCGTCGCGGCCTTCATCTCGTTCGTGGTCGGCACGGTCGCGCTCGGCGCGTTGGTCGCGGCGAGTTCGGGCCGGCTGTTCGCGCCAGAACTCAGGGCAGTGCCTTGGTACGCCTGGCTGGGCGGCTTCTACGGCGCCTTCTTCGTGGCGATCGCGGCGTTCGGCGCGCCGAAGATCGGCGTCGGGCCACTGCTGACCGCGGCGATCGGCGGGCAGCTGCTCGGCGCGATCCTGCTCGATCACTACGGTTTGCTCGGCCTCACGCGTCAGCCGGTCAGCATCGAGAAGATCGGCGGTGTGGTGCTGGTGCTCGCTGGGCGCATGGCTGGTGCGGAGGGGCTGATGGGTTATCTGATCGTCTTTGCTGGTGCCGGGCATCGGCGGCGCGCTGCGGCACGGCGTGAACCTCGCCTCCGGCGCGGATGTTCGGCTGCGGCTTCCCGTACGGCACGATGATCGTGAACATCGTCGGCTCGTTGCTGATGGGTCTGCTCGCCGGCTATTTCGCCGCCCGGACCGGGATACCGCAGCACCTTCGTCTGTTCCTGACGACCGGCATTCTCGGCGGCTTCACGACATTTTCGGCCTTCAGTCTCGACGCGGCTCTGCTAATCGAGCGCCACGCTTACTGGTCGGCGGCAGCTTACATGCTGGGCTCGGTCATCCTGAGCCTGGTGGCGTTGTTCGCGGGCCTCAGTCTTTTTCGAATTGGAGCAACACTCCCTTGAATATCGATTTGATTCCCGTCGGCGACAATCCGCCCGAAAGCCTGAACGTCATCATCGAGGTGCCGGTTGGCGGCGAGCCGGTGAAGTATGAGTTCGACAAGAAGTCGGGCGCCTTGTTCGTCGACCGCATCCTGCACACGCCGATGCGCTATCCGGCGAACTACGGCTTCGTGCCCGCACACGCTTTCGCCCGACGGCGACCCGCTCGATGCGCTGGTCATCGCGCGCTCGCCCTTCGTCCCGGGCTGCGTCGTTCGCGCCCGGCCGATCGGCGTCCTCAATCTGGAGGACGAGCATGGCGGCGACGAGAAGCTCATCTGCGTGCCCGTGGACTCGACCTTCCCTTATTATTCGGACGTCGGCGAGCGGCAGGACCTGCCGTCGATCGTGCTCCAGCAGATCGAGCACTTCTTCACCCACTACAAGGATCTGGAAGCCGAGAAGTGGGTCCGCGTCGGCAATTGGGGCACTGCGGAGGACGCTCGCCGGATCGTGATGGAAGCGATCAGCCGCGCACAGCAGCAGAAGGCGGCCGGCTGAGCTTCTTCGCATGCTCGGCAAGAAGGCCGCCATGGCCTTGCTGAGGTCGGCGGCGCCGAACGGCTTGCCGAGCACGGCAAACTCCGAACCTCGCTTGAGTATCTCGTCGCTGTAGCCGGTCGCGAGGAGCACCGGCACGCCCGGATGATCCTCGCGGACGTGGCGGGCGAGCTCGACGCCGCTCATGCCCGGCATGACGACGTCCGAAAGGACAAGGTCGATGCCGTCGCCTTCGAGGTGGTGCAAGCGCCTGTTCCCCGCTTTCCGCAGTCAGCGACCTCGCAGCCGAGGTCGACAAGCAGGCCTTCGGCGAATTCGCGGACCTGCGGATTGTCCTCGACCAGAAGGACGCAGAAGCCCTGCGGAAGCTCCGGCATGGTCTCGCCGGGCGCGGCCGCCGCGACCTCCTTGTCGGTCGCGGGAGCAGGAAGGTGATGGTCGTCCCCTCACCGCTCTTCGACGCGATCTCCGCCCGGCCGCCGGCCTGCGCCGCGAAGCCGTGGATCTGGGACAGCCCGAGGCCGGTGCCCTTGCCCACCTCCTTGGTCGTGAAGAAGGGCTCGAACGCGCGCTCGATCACTTCCGGCGGCATGCCCGTGCCCGTGTCGCGGACGGAAAGCGCGACGAAGTCCGCGCCATTTTCCTGCACCGGCCGCGTGGACAAGGTGAGCGTACCGCCGTCCGGCATTGCGTCGCGCGCATTGACCGCGGCGTTGAGGATGGCGGTTTCGAGCTGCGCGGCGTCGATTTCCACGCGGCAAGCCGATGGCGCAAGATCGAGCTCGACCTCGACGCTGCTGCCGAGCGTCCGGGAGAGCACTTCGGCCAAGGCGTCGAGGCGGACGTTGAGGTCGAGCACCTCCGGCTTGATCGGCTGGCGCCGCCCGAACGCGAGCAGATGGTTGGTCAGGGTGGTCGCGCGATCGGCGGTTTCGGCGATCGCTTCGAGATATTGCTTGCGCTTTTCGCATCGGGCAGATCGGGCTTGCGCAGCAGGAAGTCCGCCGAGCCCGCGACGACCGTCATCAGATTGTTGAAGTCGTGCGCGATGCCGCCGGTCAGCTCGCCCAGCGCCTGAAGCTTCTGCGACTGGACCAGCGCCGTCCGCGCTTCTTCGAGCTGCTCCTCGGCCTTCTTCCGCTCGGTGATGTCGCGCGTGATCTTGGCGAAGCCGACATGCTTGCCGCTCTCGTCGAAGATCGGGTCGAGCACGACGCTCGCCCAGAAGAGGGAGCCGTCCTTGCGCACGCGATGCGCCTCGCGCTCATATTTGCCTTCCCGCAGCGCGGTTTCCAGCGCGAACTGCGGCTCGCCCCGGGCGCGGTCCTCGTCCGTGTAGAAGCGGGAGAAATGCTGCCCGACGATTTCGTCCGCCGTATAGCCCTTGATGCTCTGCGCGCCGGCGTTCCAGTTGGTGACGCGGCCCTCGGTGTCGAGCATGTAGATGGCGTAGTCGTGCACGCCCTGGACGAGCATGCGGAAGCGCTGCTCGCTATCGAACAGGGCCTTTTCCTGCTCGCGCTTGGCGGTGATGTCGCGCGTGATCTTGGCGAAGCCGACGTGCGTGCCCTCGGTGTCGTAAGACCGGGTCGAGCACCGCATTCGCCCAGAAGCGGGTGCCGTCCTTGCGGACCCGCCAGCCCTCGGCCTCGAACCGTCCCTCGGCAGCAGCGATGCGCAATGCCCGCTGGGGAAGTCCGGCCTCCCGGTCCTCGGGCGTGAAGAAGATGGAGAATGACTGGCCGATGATCTCGTCGGCGGTGTAGCCCTTGAACCGCTCCGCGCCTGGATTCCAGGTCGCGACCCGACCTTCCGGGTCGAGCATGTAGATCGCGTAATCGGTGATCGAGTTGATCAGCAGCTGGAATCGCTGCTGCTCCGATACTGACTCAAGATTCGACAAGGCGCGGCCGATCCCAACTCTCCGGCGAAACGCGCCGGACCTCTCCCACCCCGCACAAGGGCCATATTGCGTAAGATTTCTCTAATCAAGAGAATATTCCCCCCGACGCTCGTCCTCAGAACCGGTCAAGCAGCCGGTCGACGGTCCCCTTCGCGCTTCCCGCCTTCTTGTTCGGGGACCGCACCTCGCGCTCGAGCGCCCGCCGGATCATCTCGATCTCACGCTCCGTCAGATGCTCGACGCCGATGAACTGGTCGCGCGCTTTGCCGACAGCGCGAAGCAGCTCGTCGAGCTTCGCCTGCATCGCCGCCGCGTCGCGGTTCTGCGTGTTCTGGATCAGGAAGACCATCAGGAAGGTGACGATGGTCGTGCCCGGTGTTGATGATCAGCTGCCAAGTGTCCGAGAAATGGAAGATCGGGCCGGTGATCGCCCACACGAGGATGACGCCGATGGCGAGCAGGAACGTCAGTGGCTGACCCGCCGCGACGGAAATGCCCGTCGATACGCGCGTGAAGAAACGATCCATGGCCGCCGTAACGCGCTCGCAACGAAAATGTGCCGGTTGCTTGCCAGAGAACAGCAGTACGCGCAGTGTCGCGCAGAGGAGTTTCGGAGGGGGAACATGGACGATCAATATGCGCCGCGGCCGGTTGCGGGCTGGTTCAAGTTCGCGGCGATCGCATCGGTCCTGTTCATGCTGATCGGCTGTGCGGGCTATGTGATGGACGTCACGGCCGATCCGGCTTCGCTGGCGATCGACCAGCGCGCGCTCGTCGAGGCGCGTCCGACCTGGCAGGTCGCGGCTTATGCCATCGCAGTCTGGGTCGGCCTGGCCGGCACGATCTTCCTGTTGCTGAGGCGCAAGCTTGCCGAGCCCCTGCTGCTCGTTTCGCTGATCGCCTGCGTCTTGACCTTCCTGCCCTACTTCGTCGTGCCGGCCGTGCGGGATCTCGTCAGCACGAACGACATCGCGTTCGGGCTGGTCATTATCGCGATCACGTGGACGATCTTCTGGTTCGCCCGCCATTCGCGCCAGCGGGGCTGGCTTGAACGCTGCCCGATTGGCGGTCCCCGGCGCAAACGGCTAGAAGCCGCCGCCATGTCGACTTTCACCATCGATACGGCGACCAGCCGTGCGACGCCGACGCCCGTTCCCGGCAAGAGGATGACGGCGCCGGCGCTGCGTGCGCGCAAGGTCGACGGAAAGACCGAGCAGCCGATCGTCGCGCTGACCGCCTACACGATGCGGATGGCGCAGTTGCTCGACGAGCATTGCGACCTGCTGCTCGTCGGCGACAGCCTCGGCCAGGTCATCTACGGCCTGCCGTCGACCATCCCCGTGACGCTGGACATGATGATCGCGCACGGCGCCGCCGTCGTTCGCGGAAGCTGGCACGCCCTGGTCGCGGTCGACATGCCGTTCGGCTCCTACGAAGGATCGCCGGAGCAGGCGTTCGACGCTGCTCGCTGGTGATGAAGGAAACCGGTTGCGCGGCGGTTAAGCTGGAGGGCGGCGCGGCCATGGCGCCCACCGTGCGCTTCCTGACCGAGCGCGGAATCCCGGTGATCGGCCACGTCGGATTGACGCCGCAGGCGGTGAACACGCTCGGCGGCTACGGCGCGCGCGGTCGCGGCGAAGCAGAAGCGAAGAAGATCCTCTCGGATGCCCAGGCGATTGCCGATGCCGGCGCGTTCGTGCATCGTCCTCGAAGGCGTGATGGAGGAGCTCGCGACGCGCGTCGCCCGGGAGATTGCCGTTCCGATCATCGGCATCGGCGCTTCGGCCGAATGCGACGGCCAGATCCTCGTCACCGACGACATGCTCGGCCTGTTCGAGCGGACCCCTCGCTTCGTGAAGCGCTACGACAATCTCGCCGAGCAGATCGGCAAGGCAGCCGGAACCTATGCCGAGGAGGTCCGCTCGCGAACCTTTCCCTCGGCCGACCAGACCTACCGGCCCAAGGGCTCTTGAGGCCTTTGCCTTTCGGCACTTAATCGCTAGACGAATCGCCGCCAGCTTCCGTTCATCTGGGGTGAGGGAGGAAGCGCCGGCACCGTATTTCCCGGTCACTTCATATTGAGGCAGTCTTGGCGCTTCCGACGGACAGCAACGACACATTCTTGAAGGAAGTCGACGAGAACCTTCGCCGCGACCGGATGACGGACTTCTTCAAGTCCTACGGCAAGTGGATCGCGGTCGCCGTCGTCCTGTTCCTCGCCGCGGTCGGCGGCTGGATCTACTGGCAGGAGCATCGCAGAACCGCGCTTCGTCCGACCAGTCGGAGCAGCTCCATGCGCTGCTGACCGATATTTCCGCGGGCAAGACCCAGACGGTGCCGCAGCGGGTCGCACAGCTTGAGAAATCGCATAGCGATGTCGTCCGCGCGTCCGCGATGCCTGACCGATGCCGCCGTCGCGCTCGAAAAGAACAACCGTTCCGCCGCGATCGCCAAATATCGCGAGCTGGCCGGCGACGAGGGCATCGCCCAGCCGTTCCGCGACGTGGCGACCGTCCGCCTGACGGCGCTGGAGTTCGACACGCATCAAGCCGGAAGAGGTCATCGCCCGGCTGCAGCCGCTGGCCAAGGCCGGCAATCCCTGGTTCGGAAGCGCGGGCGAAATGACCGCGCTGGCGCTCATGAAGCAGAACAAGAATGCCGAGGCCGGCCGCCTGTTCGCAGCCATCGCCGCCGACCAGCAGGTTCCCAATTCCATTCGGTCCCGCGCCGTCCAGGTCGCGGGCACGCTCGGCGTCGACGCAAGCGCGTCGCTGCCGGCAATGCAACAACAGGATTGAAGCCAATGAAGTCAGTTCGAACGAAGTTCCTGGTGTTGACGCTCGCCGCGCTGGCGGCAAGCGGCTGCGGAATCTTCAAGAAGGGCACGCCCAAGACGCCGGTGCTGGGTGATCGCGTCGCCGTTCTCGAGGCCGAGCTGGATGCCGCCGTCGATCCGGCGACCGCGGCGATGCCCGTCACTCTGGCGGAGCCGGTCGTCAACACGGAATGGGCGCAGGCCGGCGGCAACGCCTCCAAGTCGATGCCGCATCTCGCGCTCGGCCAGTCGCTGGGCGAAGCATGGTCCGTGTCGATCGGCAATGCCGGGAACCTCAGCGCACGCCTCGCCGCGGCGCCGGTCGTCGGCGACAACAAGATCTTCACCATCGACACGCAATCGACCGTCCGCGCCTTCAACGCCCAGACCGGCGCGAGCGCCTGGGCCACGCAATTCGGCACCGAGCGCGGCAACAATGCTTCGCTGTTCGGAGGCGGCGTCGCCTACGACAATGGCCGCATCTACGCGACCAACGGCCTCGGCTATGTCGCGGCGCTCGATGCGCGCAACGGCGGCATCATCTGGCAGGTCCACCCGACCGGCCCGCTGCGCGGCTCCCCGACCGTTTCCGGCGATACGCTCTACGTGATCACCCAGGACAACCAGATCTACTCGCTGAAGACGAGCGACGGCACGACCAACTGGTCGCAGGCCGCGGCGCTGGAAATCGCCGGCGTGTTCGGCTCGGCATCTCCGGCCGTCGGTCAGGGAACGGTCGTCGCCGGCTTCTCGTCCGGCGAGCTCAACGCCTATCGCTACGAGAACGGACGCCTCGTCTGGCAGGACCAGCTTGCGCGCACGAGCATCCGGACCAGCGTCGCCTCCATCTCCGACGTCGATGCGCACCCGGTGATCGACGGCGGCCAGGTCATCGCCGTCGGACAGGGCGGCCGCATGGTCTCGCTCGAGCTGATCAGCGGCCAGCGCCAGTGGGAACTCAACATCGCCGGCATCTCCAAGCCGTGGGTCGCGGGCGAATGGGTTTTCGTCGTCTCGGATGACGCCAAGCTGCTCTGCGTCAACCGGGCGAACGGCAAGGTGCGCTGGATCACCCAGCTTCCGGCCTTCCGGAACGAGAAGAAGAAGGCCGGTCCGATCAGCTATCGCGGGCCGGTACTTGCCGGCGGCCGCCTGATCCTCGCCAGCTCCGAAGGCACGTTGATCAACGTCGATCCGACCAACGGCGGCGTTCCAGAGCCAGACGAACATCCGGTCGTCGGTCAGCCTGTCGCCGATCGTCGCGAACCAGACGCTCTACATCCTGGATGACGACGGACGGCTTCGCGCCTTTCGGTAGAAGCGGCTACGGCCGCGGTTGACGCGGCCGATGGGGCGGTGGCATGGGACGCGTCCGCTCAGGCGCGGGTGTAGCTCAATGGTAGAGCAGAAGCCTTCCAAGCTTACGACGAGGGTTCGATTCCCTTCACCCGCTCCAACCTCCGCGTGCCCCGGCATGCAAGGTTGGAGCGATCCGCGCCGACATCGCTGACGAGGGACCGGCGTTTCGGTTGACAGTCAGGGACACGCTCGCCATTTGGCCCGCGCAGTCTGGAGAGGTGGCCGAGTGGTTAAAGGCAGCAGACTGTAAATCTGCCCGCGCAAGCGTACGCTGGTTCGAATCCAGCCCTCTCCACCACCGCGACGGCGGCTGCCGCGAAGCGGCGGCTCGCCGAACGGTGAATAGATTATTAACAATGTTTAAC
>CAWECW010000010.1:0-102939 GCA_963807815.1 uncultured Alphaproteobacteria bacterium
AATCGGCAGTGCTCGCGGCCGCGGCGGCGAACGCCCGGTCCTCCTCCTCAACGGTCAGCGCATCTCCAGCTTCCGCGAGATGCGCGACATCCCGACCGAGGCCATCGAACGGCTCGACATCCTGCCGGAGGAAGTCGCGCTCAAGTACGGCTATCGCGCCGACCAGCGCGTCGTGAATATCGTCCTGCGCCCGCGCTTCCGCTCGACCGTCGTCCAGGTCGAAGGCGGCGGCGCGACCGAGGGCAATTACGGCCGCGGTGAACTTGACCTCGACCGCCTGATGATCGGCGAGAACGGGCGCACGATGTTCAGCATCGACGCCGACGCCAACGATGAGTTGCTCGAAGCCGAACCGCGATATCGACCTCGACCCGGACTCGACCGGGCCTGACGAGCGCGGCTTCCGCACCCTGGTCGGTTCACGCCAATATGTTCGTGCCGGCGCGACCGTGAACCGTCAGATTCTCGGCGACGTCTCCGGGACTTTCAACGGCGAAGTCGAACATAACGTCGGCCGATCCCTGTTCGGACTTTCCGACTTTGCCCTGGATCCTTTGGTGCGGAACAGCACGAGCAATACCGCGCACCTCGGCGCCGCGCTCAATTGGAACAAGGGCAAATGGCGCTGGTCGGCGACCGGCAATGCCGACCTCGAGCGATCGGTCACTCGCAGCGACCGAGCCGACGAGACGGAGAGTGACCGGTCGAGGACGTTCACGAGTTCGGCGGACGCCGACGTGACGGCCAACGGTCCCCTGTTCAAGCTGCCTGCCGGGGACGCGAGCATGACCGTTCGCGTGGGAGCGAGCACGTTCAATCGCGACATCGATCAGCGCGTCGAAAGCGAGGATTTCGACAGCCGAACTGAGCCGGACGCGCGGCAGCGGGAGCGTGAATTTCGACCTGCCAATCTCGCGCAGGAACCGCGACTTCAGCGCTCTCGGCAATCTCACGCTGAACGGCAATGCGGAGGTCGAGCAGCTTTCGGATTTCGGCACGCTGACGACGATCGGAGGCGGACTGAACTGGTCGCCCGTGGACCGGCTGAGCTTCATCGCCAGCTGGACGCGCGAAGAGGGCGCGCCCAGCGTCTCGCAGCTCGGCGATCCGATCCTGGAGACCCCCGAGACCCGCGTGTTCGATTTCACGACGGGCGAAACCGTGCTCGTGACCGCGATCACGGGCGGCAATCCCGAACTGCTGGCGGACAAGCGCAACGTCATGAAGTTCGGCGGCAACTGGAAGCCGTTGGAGGAGACCGATCTGCGGCTGCGCGCGGAATATGTCCGGTCGCGGCTCGACCGTCCCGTCTCGAGCTTTCCGGGCGTAAGCGAGGAGCTTGAGGACGCTTTCCCCGATCGGTTCCTACGCGATGACAACGACGTGCTCGTCAGCCGTGGACTTCCGCCCGGTCAATTATGACCAGGCCCGGCGCGACACCTTCCGCTGGGGCTTCGACTTCACCAAGCCGCTGACTTCGGCTCGGCCGTCGCAAGCCGCGATCGACCGCCTCCGGGCGCGACGGGCTGCCGATACCGGGCAGGCCGGCAACCAGCCTGCCCAGGACGCCCCGAGCGGTCCACCGCCAGAAGGCGGGCCGCCCCCTGAAGGTGCGGGTCCCCCTCCCGGCGGCCCCGGCGAAGGCGGCGGTGGTTTCGGCCGTGGCGGCGGAGGCGGCGGCTTCGGCGGACGCTTCGGCGGCGGTCGCCAGGGTGGACGCCTGCAATTCTCGGTGACCCACACGGTCAATCTCGTCGACGAGGTCACCATCGCCCCTGGGCTTCCGAAGCTCGACTATCTCGACGGCGACGCGGTCGGATCGACCGGCGGACGACCGCGCCACGAACTCGAAGCGCAGGCAGGCTATTTCAACAACGGCCTCGGCGCCCGCCTGTCGGCCAATTGGCGCAGCGCGACGCGGGTCGACAGCACCGAGGGCGACGACCTGCGCTTCTCGTCGCTCGCGACCTTCAACCTCAGGATGTTCGCGAACCTCGGCGAGCGGCTCGATCTCGTATCGAAGCATCCGTGGCTCCGCGGCACATCGGTCCGCTTCGAAGTGAACAATCTGTTCAATGCCAAGCCCGAGGTCCGGGATTCCTCGGGAGGCGTGCCGTTCAGCTATCAGCCGGACCTGCTCGACCCGCTCGGCCGGACCGTATCCATCTCGATCCGCAAGCTCTTCCTGCCGCCGCGAGGGTCGTTCCGGCGCCAGCAGACCCAATCGCAGAATTAATCGACCAAACTGACCGTTGCGGAGGCAAGGTCAACACTCTGGTAAGCCTAGCTTGATACGCCTTGGGGGTATGAATTCGCCACCCCCGGAGTTTCGCGTGGAAGAGCAACCGGTTGAGACGACGCTATATTCGCTGTCCGACCGGACTCCGGACCCTGTCGAGCGCCGCGAAGGTGAGCGATACCTGACCTTGTTCCGGGTCGGCACGGTGATGATCGAAGACCGGCGCGAACTCTGCCTGATCAAGAACATCTCGGCCGGCGGCATGATGATCCGCCCCTATTGCAAGCTCGAACCCGGCATGGCTCTTTCGGTGGAGCTGAAGCGCGGCGAGCAAATCCCCGGCACCGTCAGCTGGCTGCGCGGCAACTCGGCCGGCATCTCCTTCGACGAGAGCATCGACGTCGTCGAACTGCTCGCCACCTCGATGGAAGGTCCCCGCCCCCGCATGCCGCGCGTCGAGGTGCGCTGCATCGCGTCCGTCCGGCAGGGATCCAACGTTTACGGCATGCGCGCCCATGACGTTTCGCAAGGCGGGCTCAAGGTCGAATCCACCCGCGACCTGGACGTCGGCGCGGAGGTTCTCGTCACCCTTCCCGGCCTGCCGTCGAAGGAAGCCATCGTGCGCTGGAGGGACGGCCGGACCTACGGAATCACCTTCCGCAAGCTGATTGCGCTGGCGGAACTGGTCGAATGGCTCCGCGATCAGCGTGAGCTGCTCCGGTCGATGAACTGACTTAGGCTTATTCGCCCGGTCGTCGATGCCCGACGGGCTCCACATCCAGCTTTCCGCCAGGCGGCGCTGTTCGGCGTTCAGCTGAGTCGTCGTAATTCCGGGCCGCCAGTAGCGCGGCTGGATCTTCGGACGCGGAGCCGGGATGTGGCGAAGCACCTCCGCCGGATCGAGCTTGTCGGAGAAAGCGATGCCGGCATAGCGGCCGTTGACCCAGACGACCCGGCCGGGCGCGTTCAGCTCGTTGCGGATGAAGTGCACGGTCGTTCCCTCGATCGGGAAGCTTCTCGCTTTCGACCAGGGCCCCTTCCTCGGAAAGGTTGCGGAGCTTCACCGCCTGCGAATCACCGCCGTGTTCGAGCGTCGCCGACAGCAGCACTTGCGAGCGCTGCGACTTGCAATTCTGGCTGTTGGTGCATCTCGTTCATGCGCCAGCAAGATAAACCGCCACGGTAAAGCTTTGCTTAAGTGCGTTCGCTTTCCGCCAACCGAAACAGCAGCATCAGATTGTTTGCGGGCATTTGCCGCCACTCGACGAACTCAAAGCCTTTATCCGCTGCGGCCGCGGCGAAATCCTCCACGCGGCGAAGGCCCCATTGCGCGTCTCGCGCTTTCAGATTCGCATCGAAGGCTAGGTTAGACGGGGCCGTCTCGATGTCATCCTTGAGCCACGGTCCGTAGAGAATGAGCGGAGCCGCCCGCTGACAGAATCCGAGCCGCACCCGCGATCAGCCCAAGCGATGCGTCCCACGGACTGATGTGCGCCATGTTGATATTCAGCACGGCGTCCGCCCGGTCGATCGGCCAGTCAGGCGAGCTGGCATCGATGACGATGGGTGTGCGCAGGTTCGGGCAGTCCAGACTCCTCACCCCACGCCTTGATCGAGGCCAGCGCTGAGGCATGCGTTTCGCTCGGCTGCCATGTCAGGTCCGGGAAGCGCTCGGCGAACCAGACGGCATGCTCGCCGGTGCCGCTGGCAACTTCCAGCACCGTGCCGCTGCTTCGGAAGCCAGTCGGCCAGCACTTCGGCAATCGGCTCGCGATTGCGAAGCGCGGCCGGCGCCGAGCGCTTGGCATCTTCACCGGCGGGTGCCTCGTAGAAGCGACGGTCGCTCAAGCGCTCGCTTTCGCAGCGGCTCGCGCGCGCCTTTCGCGGACCAGCAGCCAGATGAGCAGGCCGATCGGACCTGCCATCAGGGTGAGGAACAGGATCGGCAGCTGCACCAGGCGGCTGAACCCTTTCGCGTCGGCGTCTCGCGCGATCCACAGGCCGACGAACAGGTCGAAGGCGAGATAATGCGTCCAGCCAAGAACGATCCCGCCGTCGCTCATGAACAGCGCGCGCAGGCCTTCGATCGTATAATTCGTCAGGTCCGGTTCGACCGCGCCCGGCACTCGCGCCGGATCGAGGAAGCCACCGAACAGCCCCGCGAACATCGCCGCATAAGCAAGGCAGAGCATGCCGACGCACGCGAACAGCACCAGCGAATGCACGAACGGCCGTCGGGGCAGGAACGCCAGCGCGGCCCAGCCGGCGAGAGCGACGACGTTGGTCAGCGTGAAGATGGCCGACCAGGGCATGCCTATTCCGCCGCCTGTGCGGGTTCGGGATCCTTGTAGACCAGCACCGGCTTGCGCGCGGCCAGCGTCTCGTCGAGCCGCCGGCGCGGCGCATGAACCGGAGCCGCCTTGAGGCTCGGATCGCCTGCCTTGGCCCGCTCGGCGATAGACCGCAGCGCCATGATGAACTGGTCGAGGCTCGCCTTGGATTCGGTCTCCGTCGGCTCCACCAGCATCGCGCCATGGACCACCAGCGGGAAGTACATGGTCATCGGGTGGAAGCCTTCGTCGATCAACGCCTTGGCGACATCGATCGTGCTCAACCCCTCGCCGAAACCGCGATCGGAGAAGATCGCTTCATGCATGCACGGCCCGCTTTCGCTGAACGGCGCATCGAGCACGTCTTCCAGCGAGCGCAGGACGTAATTGGCGTTGAGCACGGCGTCCTCGGCAACCTGGCGGAGGCCGTCCGCGCCGTGGCTGAGCATGTAGGATGCGGCGCGCGTGAACATGCCCATCTGCCCATGGAAGGCGACCATCCGGCCGAAGTTCTGCGCGTGATGCTCGCCGGCGGTTTCCTCCTCGACGAGGATGAAGCGGTCGCCCTCCTTGTCGACGAACGGAAGCGGCGCGAACGGCGCCAGCGCGGCGCTCAGCACCACCGGCCCGGCGCCCGGCCCGCCGCCGCCGTGCGGCGTCGAGAAGGTCTTGTGCAGATTGATGTGCATCGCATCGATGCCGAGGTCGCCAGGGCGGACCTTGCCGACGATCGCGTTGAAGTTCGCGCCGTCGCAATAGACGAGCGCGCCCGCCGCATGGACCGCGTCGCTGATCGCCTTCATGTCCGGCTCGAACAGTCCGCAGGTGTTCGGATTGGTGATCATCACCGCCGCGACGTCGGGACCGAGCCGCGCCTTCAGCGCCTCCAGATCGACCCTGCCCGCGGCGTTCGCCGGAATGTTCTCCACCCGATAGCCGGCAAAGGCCGCCGTTGCCGGATTCGTGCCGTGGGCGCTTTCCGGCACCAGCACGACTTCGCGCGCGTCGCCCCGCGCCTCGAGCGCCGCACGGATGCACAACAGGCCGCACAGCTCGCCATGCGCCCCGGCCTTGGGGCTCATCGCCACGGCGGGCATGCCGGTCAAAGTCGTCAGCCAGCGGCCGACCAGGTCGATCAGCTCCAGACCGCCCTGCACCGTATCGATCGGCTGCAGCGGATGGATGTCGGCAAAGCCCGGCATCCGCGCCACCTTCTCGTTGAGGCGGGGATTGTGCTTCATCGTGCACGACCCGAGCGGGAAAAGGCCGAGGTCGATCGCATAATTCTGGCGCGACAGGCGGGTGTAGTGCCGGACCGCCTCCGGCTCGCTGAGCCCGGCAAGCCCGATCTCGCGATTGCGCTCCATTCCACCGAGACGCGACGCGTTCGGCTCGAAGTCCGGGAAATCGACGCCGGTCTGGTCGATCGACCCGATCTCGAACAGCAAGGCCTCTTCGAGCATCAGGGCCCGATTGCCGGTGACGGTCTGCGCCTCGCCCTGCTCGTTCGCGGGGGTGGAGGGCCGCCAGCCCGAAGGATTGACGGTCACTGGCACACCTCCTTCAGGCCCGCTTCCAGGGCCGCGATGTCCTCGTCGGTCGCGGTCTCGGTCACCGCGACGATCAGTCCGTTCTGCAGACCCGGTTCGTCCGGATAGAGACGCCCGAGCGATACGCCGCCGAGTATGCCCTTGTCGGCAAGCGCCCGAACGACCGGACGCGCCTCGACTGGAAGCTCGACGGTGAATTCGTTGAAGAAGCTGTCGTTGACGACGCGGACGCCCGGAATCGCGGCCAGCCGGTCCGCAACCTCGCACGCGCGCGCGTGATTCAGCTGAGCAAGCTGGCGCAGGCCCTTCTCGCCAAGCAGGCTCATGTGCACCGAGAATGCGAGGGCGCAGAGGCCGGAGTTGGTGCAGATGTTCGACGTCGCCTTCTCGCGGCGAATGTGCTGCTCGCGCGTCGACAGCGTCAGGACGAAGCCGCGCTTGCCCTCCGCATCGACGGTTTCGCCGGCGAGACGTCCCGGCATCTGGCGGACATATTTCTCGCGAGTGGCGAACAGGCCCACGTACGGACCGCCGAACTGCAGGCCGACGCCGATCGACTGGCCCTCGCCGACCACGATGTCCGCGCCCATCTCGCCGGGCGAGCGGATCAGGCCGAGCGCCACCGGCTCGGTGACGACCGCAATCAGAAGCGCGCCGTTCGCATGGCAAGCTTCGGCGAGCGGCGTCAGGTCGCCAATGCGGCCGAGCACGTCCGGGATATTGCACGACGACGCAGCTTGGGCTGTTCGCTTCGACTTCGGCGATCAGGTCGTCGTAACCCGGCATCGGCGCTCAACGTCGGCGCCCAATCGGCGATGTCGTCGCCGGTGAACCGCGCCATCGTCTTCACCACCGACACGTAATGCGGGTGAAGACCCTGGTGCAGGATCGCCAGCTTCCGCTTCGTGATGCGGCCGCGCCATGACGATCGCTTCCCAGCAGGCGGTCGACCCGTCGTACATCGACGCATTGGCGACTTCGCAGCCGTACAGCCGCGCGACCTGCGTCTGGAATTCGAACAGGACCTGCAGCGTGCCCTGCGCGATTTCCGGCTGGTACGGGGTGTAGGCGGTCAGGAACTCGCCGCGCTGGATGATGTGATCGACGCTCGCCGGGATGTGATGCTTGTAGGCGCCGCAGCCGAGGAAGAAGGGCGCCTCGCCGGCTGACAAATTCTTCCGAGCGAGGGCCGCCAGTTGCCGCTCCACCGAAAGCTCCGAAGCGTGCGGCGGCAAACCCTCGATCGGCCCGGCGAGCAGCGCGTCCGTAGGAACATCGCGGAACAGATCGTCGATCGTCGCGGCGCCGATCGTCTGCAGCATGGCGCTGCGGTCGGCGTCGGACAAAGGCAGAGTAACGCATTTAGCTGGGCTTCCTCATGATGAAGCGAAGACGGACATAGTCGGCATTGTCGACGCCGATGGTCTCGGCGACGGCCTGGCCGATCTCGGCGCGCTCCTCCTCGGGAACGCCGGCGCGGTCGAGCCAGCCGCGGCGGAAGGTCGTCACCCAGGCGGCAACGCCGTTGGGCAGCGGCGTCGGCCGCTCGATCAGGCGCGCGTCGATCTCGGTGAACCCCGCCTGCTCATAGACGCTCGCGAACTCCTCGACCGAGGGATACCAGTTCGAAGAGTCCAGCGGCGGCGGATAGCCGCGCGCGACCAGCTCGGCATCAAGCGTCTCGCGCATCAGCTTCGAGATTGCCCTCCCCGCCCATCTCGCCGGCGAAGCGGCCGCCGGGCTTCAGCGCGCGGAAGATCGCGCTGGCCACCCGCTCCTTGTCGAGCATCCAGTGCAGCGCCGCATTGGAGAAGGCCGCGTCGAATTCGCCGTCGAACGTCATGTCCCCCGCGTCGACGTGATGCACGTCGATGTCGGTCGCCGCGGCGACAGCGACCAGTTCCGGCGAATCGTCGACTCCGACGACGTCCGCGCCGCGCTCGATGATCTTGTGGGTCAGCGCCCCATCGCCGCAGCCGACGTCGAGGATCCGCTCGCCTACCTTCGGATCGAGCAGATCGAGCGCCGCGGCGCCGAGGTCGGCGACGAAGCGGCCGACGCGCGCATAGTCGGCGGCGTTCCAGCGGCTGGTCGAGGCGATGGTGGCGCTCAGAGCGTCTTCACCCAGTCGCGGTAGGAGGCTTCGTCCATCAGGCCTTCGGTCGCGGATGGATCGTCCAGCTTGAGCTTGAAGAACCAGCCTTCGCCTTCCGGATCGCGATTGATGAGCGCCGGATCGTCGGCCACGGCCGGATTGCCTTCGACGACTTCGCCCCCGGCCGGTGCGTAGACATCCGAAGCGGCCTTCACCAACTCGACGACGGCCGCTTCCTGGCCCTTGTTGAGCTTGCGGCCCGCCTCGGGGACTTCGGCGAAGACGATGTCGCCGAGCGCCTGCTGGGCATGATCGGAGATTCCGACGGTCGCCGTGTCGCCTTCGACACGGATCCATTCATGCTCACGGGTGAAATAGACCGTCATGCACTTGCTCCCTTGCGGTGATAGCGGTGGGGTACGAACGGAAGCGCGGCCACGCGCGCGTCGAACAGCTTGCCGCGCTGCTCCAGCTTCAGCGCCGTTCCGACTTCGGAAAGATGCGTCGCGACATAGCCCATGGCGATCGGCCGCTGCAGCGAGGGCGAGAAGCCGCCGCTGGTGAGCCGGCCGACCTCATTGCCTTCGCCGTCGAGAATGAGCGCGCCTTCGCGAACCGGCTGGCGGCCGTCGATTTCGATACCGACGCGCTTCTGCGGCGCGCCATTCTGCATCTCGGCGAGAATGCGCATGAAGCCGGGGAAGCCGCCTTCCGACCGGCGGCGCTTGCCGATGGCGAAGGTCAGGCCGGCCATGACCGGCGTCGTCGTCCGGTCGATGTCGTGCCCGTAAAGCGGAAGCCCCGCCTCCAGCCGGAGCGAGTCGCGGGCGCCAAGGCCGATCGGCTTCACCCGCTCATCGCCGACCAGCCAGTCCGCAAGCTGCTGCACGGCGACGGAGGGAATCGAGATCTCGAACCCGTCCTCGCCGGTGTAGCCGGAACGGCTGATCCAGACCGGATGACCGACCGCGCGGAATGGGCCGCCTTCCATGAAGCTCAGGTTCGAAACGCCCGGCGCGACCGCTTCCAGCACCTCGGCCGCCTTCGGGCCCTGCAGCGCCAGCAGCGCCTGCTCCTTCATGTGATCGACCACGGCGCTGCGCGGCAGCAGTTGCTCGAAGACTTCGAGGTCGCCCTGCTTGGTCGCGCCGTTGACGACGAGATAGAAGGCCTCGCCGCGGCGCGTCGCCATCAGATCGTCGATGATCGTGCCGTCTTCGGCCAGCAGCAGCGAATAGCGCAGCTTCATGTCGCCCAGCAGCTTCAGCTCGCCGGGCAGAAGCGTCTCCAGCGCGCTGTCGACCTGGCTTCCGTGGACCAGGATCTGGCCCATGTGGCTGACGTCGAACAGGCCGGCATTCTCGCGCACCCACAGGTGCTCGGCCATGATGCCTTCGTACTGGACCGGCATCTCATAGCCGGCGAACGGGACCATCCGGCCGCCCTGCCGCCGATGCCAATCGTCGAGCGGAAGCTTCTGAATCTGCGGTTCGGCCAACGCCGCGCCACCTTCCGGATCGCCGCGGAACGGCTCGCCGCGGGCCTGGGTCTCGTCGGTCGGGACCGTTGTGGACGTCTCTGCTCATCATCGCGCTCCGGTTGCGACAGCCGCACGGAATCATCCCGTCCGACGCCGTCGCCCCCGTCTGTCGCGCGACCTGAGAGCTTTCACTGGCCTAGGCCAGCTTACCCCTTCGGTGGCCCGCCGGACTCTTGGCGAGCACTTTCCAGACTGTCAGGCGCGCGCGGTCCTTTGGCCTGAGAGATTCCGGGGGCGGTTGCTCCTTCGGCGCCGAGACAACCCTTTGAAGGTTATCGCGAACTCTCCCGCGCGGCCTTCCGGCGAGCAAGCCACCGGAGACGGGGCGGAGCCTTGGCCAGACGCGCGCGAGGAGTCAACGCTGCGAGGGGCGAGAAATTCGCCCCGGCGGCGAAACTAGCGCGTGACGTTGTAGCGGAGCTGCTGCTCGGTCAGCTGGAAGCCGACGAGATGCTCGAACGTGGCATTGGCCACCGCCGCACGGATGGCCGGATCGGTCAGCGGATCGACCGCCGCCGAAGCGTCGCCGGCCTTGCGCGGGCGAGTCAGCTGGCGCCGCGTCTCGACCGGCAGCTCGGCGGCCGAACGGTGCACCTGGACGGTCGCCTGGCCCGAAGTCTGCGCCCGCAAGCTGCCCGGGGCGAAGTTCAGCCCCACCCGGCCGACGCGCTTGGCAACGACCTGATTGCCCGCCTGCAGGACGACGTCGAAGTAGGGAAGCACGACCTGTCGCGCCTCGGCCGCATCGCGGCGAGTGGCCACGACGTCGAAGATGACCGTCGATACGATCTGATCGCCCGTTTGCTGGCAGTTGGCGCGCATGTTGGTGATCGTCGCGGTCACGTCGATCGCATCCGCGGCAATGCTGTTCGACGGGTTGAACGTCGTCATGTCGCCGGTGCCGGCCGGGATTCCGGGAATCGGGCAAGCGCTGCGCTCGGTCCAGATACCGCCTTGATCGATGAGACCCTTCTTCGCCGCAAGCGGACAAAAGGACGAGGGCGGCAAGCGCTACGATGCGAAACTTCACTGGTGACGGGGTTCCTTGGCGGCCTGGAAAGGTTGGAGCAGTTCATAGGAAGCGCCTTCAAAGGCTGCAAGCGATGCCTTACATGGCCTGTCCATGGCTGAACCTCGTCCGAACATGCGCGTCCTGATCGCCGCACCCCGTGGCTTCTGCGCCGGAGTCGACCGCGCGATCCAGATCGTCGAGCTAGCGCTCGAACGGTACGGCGCGCCCGTCTTCGTTCGGCACGAGATCGTCCACAACCGCTTCGTCGTGCAACGGCTGAGGGACATGGGCGCAATCTTCGTCGAAGATCTCGACGAAGTCCCTGACGACCGACCCGTAGTCTTCTCGGCCCATGGAGTGCCGAAATCGGTGCCGGCGGCGGCGCAAGATCGCGGCCTTACCTATGTCGACGCCACCTGCCCGCTCGTGTCCAAGGTGCATCGTCAGGCGCAGCGCCTGATCGACGAAGGACAGCACATCCTCTTCATCGGCCACGCCGGCCATCCCGAGGTCATCGGCACCTTCGGCCAGGTTCCGGCGGGCTCGATGACCCTGATCGAGACCATAGAGGACGCCGAAACGGTCGCCCTCCCCACGACCGACAATCTGGCGTTTCTGACCCAGACGACGCTTTCCGTGGACGATACGGCGGCGGTCGTCGGCGCGCTCCAGTCGCGCTTTCCCGCGATCCGGGCGCCGAAAACCGAGGACATTTGCTACGCCACGTCGAACCGGCAGGCGGCGGTGAAGGCCATCGCTGCCGAGTGCGAGCGAATGCTGGTGATCGGCGCTCCCAACAGCAGCAACTCGCTGCGCCTTGCCGAAGTCGCCGAACGCATGGGCGTCCCTGCGCGGCTGATCGAGCGCGCCGCCGACATCGATTGGGAGTGGCTCGGCACGCCGGGAACAATGGGCCTTACCGCAGGTGCATCCGCGCCCGAGGTGCTGGTTCGCGAGGTGCTCGATGCTCTTCGGGAGCGTTTCGAAATCACTGAGGAAATCGCCGACCACACGCCCGAGCGCATGATCTTCAAGCTCCCGCGTGAGCTGGTCGCCTAGTGGATCTGCCGAACGTCGACATGTTCACCGATGGAGCGTGCCGCGGCAACCCGGGACCGGGTGGCTGGGGAGTCCTCCTGCGCACGGGATCGAAGGAACGCGAGCTGTCCGGCGGCGAGGCTGCTGACGACGAATAACCGGATGGAGTTGACGGCCGCCATCAAGGGGCTCGAAGCGCTCAAGCGCCCTTGCCGCGTGCAACTTTACACCGACAGCAATTATGTTCGCGACGGGATCACCAAGTGGATCCACGGCTGGCGGCGCAACGGCTGGAAGACCGCCGACAGGAAGCCGGTGAAGAACGCCGAGCTATGGCAGGAATTGCTCGACGCCTGCGCGCCTCACCGGGTCGAATGGCACTGGGTGAAGGGGCATAGCGGCCATCCCGAGAACGACCGGGTCGATGCTTTGGCCTGCGCGGAAGCGGACAAGCTCAAGGCGGCCCGCTCCGTCGCCTGACCGCTTCGATTACATCGAGACGAGAGCGCCCCGGTAGGTCGCGATCTTCAAGCGTCTGACCCGCGCCCAGATGCGACGCAATTCAGCGGATCGTCCGCGACCGTCACCGGCAGGCCCGTTTCATATTCGAGGACGGTGCTGATCTCGCGAAGCAGCGAGCCACCGCCGGTCATCATGATTCCGACATCGATCACGTCAGCGGCAATCTCGGGCTGCGTATGCTCCAGCGCTGAACGGACGACGTGAACGATTCGCGCGACCGGTTCGGCGACCGCGTCCGCGACCTGTGCCTGGGTCAGCGTGATCTCGCTGGGTACGCCGCGAGCGACGTCGCGGCCTCGCACGTAGGTGGTGATGCTCTCGGAGTCGGGATTCCGCTTGGCGGCGCCGATCTCCATCTTCACCCGCTCGGCCGTGCCTTCGCCGATCAGCAGATTGTAGTTGCGGCGAACGTAGGACGTGATCGCCTCGTCCATCTTGTCGCCGCCGACGCGCGACGATTCGCAATAGGCGAGGCCCTGCAGCGAGATGACTCCGACCTCGGTCGTGCCGCCGCCGATATCGACGACCATCGAGCCGATCGGATCGCGGACGGGAAGCCCGGCGCCGATCGCGGCGGCCATCGGTTCGTCGATCAGTGAAACCCGGCTCGCGCCCGCGTTCGAAACGGCGTCGCGAATCGCGCGGCGCTCGACCGACGTAGCGCCCGAGGGAACGCAGATGACGACTTCCGGGTTGCCCGCGAAGCGGCTTCCGCCCGCTTGCGCCTTGCTGATGAAATGCTTGATCATCTGCTCGGCGACCTCGAGGTCGGCGATCACCCCGCTGCGCAGCGGGCGAATGGTTTTGATGTTGTCGGGCGTCTTGCCCATCATCAGCTTGGCGTCGTCGCCGACCGCCCGCACCTTTCGAACGCCGTTGTTCCATTCCATGGCGACCACGGACGGCTCGTTCATGACGATCCCGCGCCCCTTCACGTAGACGACGGTGTTCGCCGTCCCGAGGTCGATCGCGATATCGCGCGAAGCGAACTTGAAAATACTGGCCATGCCCACGGCGCTTAAGTCTCCACGATTTGAAAGCCCGGCGCCCGTCAGCCAGGAGATGGCCATGCTAGACGGCTGACCGGCGGCGCATACCCACGGTTCCAACGGCTGACCGGCGCCGATCGTCGCCTCGCCGTAAACGCAAGCCATTGCGGTGACGGAAGATTTAATGCTGTCGGAAGCGGTCGGGCGAGAAAATCGCGGTCGGTATGTGGGCGATGCCCGGGCTCGGACTGTCGTCCCGTCAGCATGGTTGCTGCCAGTCGTGCTGCCGCGGGCGCAGTTTGGATGCCGAATCCGCCCTGTCCCGCGCACCAGAAGAAAGAGGGCACGTCCGGGTCGAAGCCGTACACCGGGATCCGATCGGGCGCGAAGCTTCGAAGGCCGGCCCAGCTTCGTTCCACTGCCTCTACCGGCCAGTCGACAACCTGCTCGAACCGATCGATCGCGAGCGCGATATCGATCTCCTCCGGCGCTGCGTCGCACGGATCGCTGTCGATCTCGTCGTGCGGGCTAAGCCAGATGCTCCGGTCGCCCTCGCCCTTGAAATAGAAGGTGCCCTCGGCGTCATCCACGAGCGGAAGATCGCGCAATCCGGACCGTCCGACCCGAAGCTGGACCATCGTCCGTCTCTTCGCGGAAATGCCGAGCGGACGCACACCGCAAGCTTCGGCAACCGAGTCCGCCCAGGCCCCGGCCGCATCGACAATGATGGCGGCCTTGGCCTGCGATCCGTCGGCCAATCGAACGGTCCAGGACCCATTCTTGAATACGGCGGAATCGAGCGCGGCATCCGTTGCCACCGTCCCGCCCAAGCTCCTGAAGCGGCGAAGAAAAGCGGCGTGCAGGCTGGCGACGTCGATGTCCGAACATCCGGGCTCGAGAAGAGCCCTGCGCCATTGCGGACGAACCCCGGGCAACAGCCGCTCCAGCTCATCGCGCTCGATCGACGCGTGTGTCGATGCCGGCGGGTATGCGCGGAAGCTCGTCCTTGGTGAGATGAATGTCTCCGCGTTGCCGGAGGAACCCATTCTCCGAGAAGTCCCTTGGCGGATTCGCGAGGAAGTCGTGCGAAGCCGCGCTCAACAGCGCCACCTGCGGGCCGCCATAGCTCTCGAGCCAGAAGGCCGCGGACCGGCCCGTCGCATGCATTCCGCAGTGCGATTCCGCCTCGATGATCCCGGTGCGAAGGTCGCCGGCAATCTCCGCGCCGAGGCTCGCCCCGGCAATGCCGCCACCGACAATCAGGACGTCGAAATCGCTCATCGCTGCCGGCGGTTACGGTTTGGAAAGCCCTGCCGTCTAGGTCTCACGCCATGACAAACGGCATGTTTACCGAAATCCTGCTGGGCATTCTCGCGATTACGCTCGTGGTCGCGGCGGTGATCGACGTGCGGACGTTCACGATTTCGAACCGCCTGAATGCCTTCGTCGCGCTTCTTGCGCCACTCTTCTGGTGGTCGAGCGGACTCCCGTTCTGGCCGGAGGCTGCGATCCAGGTCGGCGTTGCCGTTCTCGTCTTCGTCGTTCTGGCCGGAGCTTTCTACGCCGGAATGATGGGCGGCGGTGACGTCAAGCTCGCCGCGGCGCTCGCTTTGTGGTTCTCGCCGGCGTCCACTTTGACGTTCCTGATCCTGATGTCGATCGCCGGAGGCGTCCTGACCCTGGTCGTCGTGGCGATCCATCGCATGAAGAAAAAGCTGGGAAAACCGGAGATTCCGTACGGTGTCGCGATCGCCTTCGGAGCGCTCGCGATACTCACCCAACGGTTTCTTAACCAATTTGCCTGATGTCTTTGAACGTATTGGGGCCCGGGAAGGGGAGGCGATTTCGCCATGAATGTTAAGAAGATCATGCTGCTCGTCGGAGCGCTCGTGATCGCGGCTGTCACCGCAATCATGGCCAAGAACATGTTCGCGGGAGCCGGCGCCGAGCAGGCGCAGGCAGCGGCGGCAACGCCGGCTGTTCCCCTCGGACCGAAAGTGCTCGTGGCGCGCAAAGAGCTGCCCGTCGGCACGATCATCGACGCGGAAAGCCTCACCTTTCAGCCTTGGCCGAAGGAGATGATGCAGAGCGCCTATTACACGGAAGGCCAGCCGGACTCGGATATGTCCAAGCTGCTTGGCACCGTGGTGCGCTATCCGATCACTGCCGGTCAGCCGATGACCCGCGGCGCACTCGTCGGTCCGAAGGATCGCGGCTTCCTCGCCGCGGCGCTCGGCCCGGGAATGCGTGCGATCACGGTCCCTGTAAACGCAACGACCGGTGTGGCCGGCTTCGTCTTCCCGGGTGACCGCGTCGACGTCATGCTGACCCAGGAAGTCGCCGGTGGCGGCGATGGTCCGGCGCTGAAGGTGACCGAGACCGTCATTCGCAACGTCCGCGTCCTCGCGACCGACCAGCGTACCGACAGCAAGGGCGAAGACGGCCAGACCCTGGTCCGCACCTTCTCCAACGTGACGATGGAAGCAACTCCTCGCATCGCCGAGAAGATCGCCGTTGCGCAGAGCCTGGGGCAGCTGTCGCTGGTTCTTCGCTCGATCGCCGACAATTCGTCCGAGCTCGAGCGCGCCATTGCCTCGGGTGACGTGAAGGTGCCGGAAGGTACCAACCCGGCGCAGGAGCGTCAGATGCTGCTGGCGGTCGCCAATCGGCCGATCGACACCAACACGACCTTCTCGACCGGCGGTGACGTGTCGCGCTTCCAGCGCCGCAGCGTCCCGGCCCGTGCACCCGCTTCGGGCGGCGCGGCTGAAGGAAATGCAGTTTCGGGAACCGCAGGCGTTGCGACCGGTCCGGTCGTCCGTGTTGCCCGCGGAAATAGTGTCACCGTCGTTCCGGTGGGAGCTCGCTAAAATGACCAGTCGTTCCAAAAACAGCCGGGCTCGTCTCGGCACCGCCTTCGTCGCTCTGGCCATTGGCCTCGGCACGGTGGCGGCCTCGGCTCCGGCCGCCGCACAGTCCAGCCGCAGCTATCGTCCCAGCCAGGAAGTGAAGCTGTCGGTCGGCGAAGGTGAAATGATCCGCCTTCCGCGCAATGTTGCGGACGTGTGGACGTCGAACCCGGGCGTTGCCGATGTCCACATCACCAACCCGCGCCAGATCAATCTGTTCGGCAAGGAATTCGGTGAAGCGACGGTCATCGCGACCGCGGCCGATGGCTCGGTCGTCTACGGCGCCAACGTTCGCGTCAGCCAGAACCTGCCCACGATCAACGATGTCCTGCGGGCGGCGATGCCGGAAGCAGACGTCCGCATCATGACGGTCGGCCAGAGCGCGATCCTGTCGGGCACGGTCGCCTCGCCGGAGGATGCCGCACTCGCGGGCAACCTCGCGATGCGCGAGCTCAATCCGGGCGTCGACTTCTCCAAAGAAGGCGCGATGTGCAAGATCTGCGTCATCAACCGGCTGAAAACGGCAACTCCGCTTCAGGTGAACCTGCGGGTCCGCATCGCCGAGGTGAACCGCTCGCTGCTCAAGCAGGTCGGCTTCAACCTTCTGAGCCGCGACGCGACCAGCGGTTTCCAGTTCGGAATCGGCCAGGGTAATCCGGGCACCTTCGGGTCGCCCGCGTCGGGCGATACGCCCGCGGTTCCGAAGGGGTTCAATATCAGCCCCGTCGGCACGACCCTGGGCGCTGCCGGCAACCTGTTCGGGCTTGACCTCTTGGGGACCCTCGATCTCGCCGAAGTCGACGGTCTGGTGACCACGCTGGCCGAACCGAACCTGACCGCCCTTTCGGGTGAGACGGCAAGCTTCCTCGCCGGTGGTGAGTTCCCGGTTCCGATCTCGCAGTCGCTGGGCTCGATCTCGGTCGAGTACAAGCAGTACGGCGTCGGCCTCGCCTTCACGCCGATCGTCCTCGCGGACGGCCGCATCTCGATGCGCGTTCGTCCGGAAGTCAGCGAGCTGTCGGCCGAAGGATCGATCAAGCTCAACGGCTTCGACGTCCCTGCCCTGGTTACGCGCCGGGCCGAGACGACGGTCGAGCTGGGTTCGGGTCAGAGCTTCATGCTTGCAGGCCTGATCCGGAACAACACGACCAACAACATCGACAAGGCGCCGTTCCTCGGTGACCTGCCGATCCTTGGCGCCCTGTTCCGCTCGACCAGCTTCCGCCGCCAGGAAACCGAGTTGGTGATCGTCGTCACCCCGTACCTGGTGCGGCCGGTGTCCGGACGGATGGCGCTGCCGACCGACGGCTACCGCGCTCCGGCGGATGGAACCCGCGTCTGGGAAGGCCAGAGCTACAGCAGCCAGGGCCGCCCGGCCGCAGCTGCGCCGGCCCCGGCTCCCGCCTTTGGCGGAGCCGCCGCGACCACCGCTGCGCCTGGGTTCAAGCTGTGATCCGCCGCTTCTTCAGGAAGGATGCCAAGATGGCTTCGAAAACTGCACTTCTGCTTGTCGCAGCGGCACTCTCCGGCTGCGCCCATCATTCCGGTCCTGAACCGGCTGCGGGCGCCGAGGCGGTGAACGTTCCGGTCGTCAGCCGCGCGGACTATGTGTTCGACGCCGCTGCGCCGAACGGAACGCTGGATCCGTCGGAGGCGGCTCGCCTCGACAACTGGCTGCGCACCCTGGGCGTGCGCTACGGCGACAGCGTCTACGTCGACGGCGGCGCCTATTCCGAGGCTGCGCGTGCGCAAGTCGCCGGGATCGCCGGCAACCACGGGCTCCTGGTTTCGCCCGGTGCCCCGGTCACGGCCGGCGCTGTAGCGCCCGGCAACGTCCGCGTCGTGGTCAGCCGCAACATCGCGAGCGTGCCCGGCTGCCCCAATTGGGAAACGCCGTCGCAGCCCAATTACAACAACAAGACCATGCCGAACCTCGGTTGCGGCGTGAACTCGAACCTTGCTGCGATGATCGCCGATCCTCAGGATCTGGTCCACGGGCGCGAAGGCGATGGCGTAGTTGACGCCATCACCGCCACGCGGGCCGTCGGCGTTTATCGCAACACCGCTCCGACGGGCACCAAGGGCCTGCAGGAAGTCAGCACCAAGTCGGGAGGCAATTGATGAACGCCCCGTTCCAGGCACGCGCTGGGCTGCGCGATCCGTTCCAGGCCTTCGTCTGTGACGACGCAACGGCGGACATGCTCCGTCCGGTGGCGGTCGAGCACGGCTGGTCTCCCGAAAAGGTCAACAAGGGCGGTCTGCGCAATGCGGTCCAGTCCCTGTCGGTCTCCGCGAGCCCGAACATCCTGTTCGTCGACCTCTCGGAATCGGCTGACCCGCTGAACGACATCAACGCGCTTGCGGAAGTCTGCGAGCCGGGGACGATCGTCATCGCCTCGGGCCAGGTCAACGATGTCCGCCTCTATCGCGACCTCGTCGCCAGCGGCATCCACGACTATCTGCTCAAGCCGTTCACGGTCGATCATCTGCGCGACACGTTCGCGAATGCGCAGACGATCCTGTCCGGTCCGCGCGGCGAAGCGCAGGTCGACAAGCCGCACATCATGGCCGCCGTCCTCGGCGTCCGCGGTGGCGTCGGCGCCTCGACGATCGCGACTTCGCTGGCCTGGCTGCTGGGCGAGAAAGCCCATCGGTCGACGGCCCTTCTGGACCTCGACATCCACTTCGGAACGGGCGCTCTCGCGCTCGACCTGGAGCCGGGTCGCGGCCTGACGGACGCCATCGAGAACCCGAGCCGCATCGACGGCCTGTTCATCGAGCGTGCGATGGTTCGCGCCAACGAGCGCCTTTCGGTCCTGTCGGCCGAGGCGCCCATCCATCAGGCGCTGATCACGGACGGAACGGCATTCTTCCAGCTTCAGGAAGAAATGAAGAACGCGTTCGAATCGACGGTCGTCGATCTCCCGCGCCACATGCTCATCCAGTTCCCGCACATGGTGCATGATGCCCACGTGGCGGTGGTCGTGTCCGAGCTCACGCTCGCCGCGACCCGCGACACGATCCGCATCCTCGCCTGGCTGAAGGCGAACGCTCCGCAGACCAAGGTGATCGTCGTGAGCAACGGCGTTCCCTCGGGCGGCGCGCTCGAAATCAGCCGCAAGGACTTCGAGCAGTCGATCGAGCGTCCTGTCGACATCGTCATCCCGCACGACGGCAAGCTCGCCGCGCAGGCTGCGAAACTCGGCAAGCCGCTGGCGGAAGTCGCCACCGGCAAGATGGCCGCTCCGTTCACGACCCTTTCGAACATGGTTCTGAGCCATGCCACCGAAGAGGGCGCGGGCGCGGAAGTGTCGAGCATCGGCGCCAAGTCGCTGGTCGACAATCTGAAGTCGATGCTGGCCAAGCCGAAGGCGAAGGCAGCGTAATTGGGGTCGCGCGTGGCTTCGGTCACGCGCGTCTAAAGGGGAATGGGCGGTCGAATGCTGATGATTTTCCTCATCGTCCTGGGCGGCCTCGGCGCGCTCCTGCTCTTGCTGAGCGCAATGCAGGGCCCATCCCCGGGCAAGGCGCTGAAGCGCCGCGTCGAATCGATCAAGGAACGCCACGGCGATGTGATCGCCGCCAACGCCCAGGCGCAGATCCGGAAGCTTTTCGCGAACCGCGACAACAAGGTCGAAGGCTTCGCCTCGTCGATCATCCCGAAGCCCGCGCTCCTGCGCAAGCGGCTGGAGATGACCGGACGCGACATCACCTTGTCGCGCTATCTCGCGGTCACGGTCGGAATCGCCGCGATCGTCATGGTCGCGCTCATGTTCAAGGGAATGCCGATCCTGCTGGGGCTGTTCGCCGGCCTCTTCGTCGGTCTCGGCCTGCCCTATTTCATCGTCGGAAAGATGATCAAGCGCCGTGTCGCGAAGTTCAATTCGAACTTCCCGGACGCCATCGAGCTGATGGTCCGCGGTCTTCGGTCCGGCCTTCCGATCACCGAAACTCTCGGCATCGTGGCCGGCGAACTCAGCGGCCCGGTCGGGGTCGAGTTCCGCGCCGTCGCCGACAAGATGAAGATCGGGCGCACGATGGAAGCGTCCTTGCAGGAAACTGCGGACCGCCTCGGCACGCCGGAATTCCAGTTCTTCGTCATCACGCTGGCCATCCAGCGCGAGACGGGCGGCAACCTTGCCGAAACGCTTTCCAACCTGGCGGACGTGCTGCGCAAGCGCGCCCAGATGAAGCTGAAGATCCGCGCGATGAGCTCGGAATCGAAGGCGTCGGCCTACATCGTCGGCTCGCTGCCCTTCATCGTCTTCGGCCTCGTTTACATGATGAACCCCGATTACATGGGCGGCTTCTTCACCGATCAGCGCCTCATCGTGGCCGGCCTTGGCGGCATGGTCTGGATGGGCATCGGCGGCTTCATCATGGCCAAAATGGTCAACTTCGAGATCTAGGGGGGACGTTAAGATCATGCCTAACGGAGGCCCCACTCTTCTCGG
The DNA here is from genome assembly GCA_963807815.1 of uncultured Alphaproteobacteria bacterium. Taxonomy (GTDB): domain Bacteria; phylum Pseudomonadota; class Alphaproteobacteria; order Sphingomonadales; family Sphingomonadaceae; genus Sphingomicrobium. The sequence goes on from CAWECW010000010.1 coordinate 20,679, forward strand.
CGTCGACGTCATCTGGGTCGCAACGATCCTGAGCGGCGTCGCGACTCTTGCCGTCCTGACCGCACTTTATGCGGCCACGACGGTCAAGGATCCGATGGCCCGCCGCGTCAAGGCGCTCAACGAGCGTCGTGAGCAGCTCAAGGCCGGCATCGTCGCGTCGACCAACAAGCGCAAGAAGCTGACCAACCGCAACCAGGCGGCGGATCGCGTGCGTTCGGTCCTGGGCAGCTTCAAGATGCTCCAGGACGACCAGATCCAGAAGGTTCAGGTCAAGCTGTCGCAGGCGGGTATCCGCAGCAAGGACCTCGCCTTCTTCATCATCGCCGCGCGCTTCATCGCTCCGGTGATCGCCGGCGTGGGTGCGGTGTCGCTGATCTACGTGGCCGACTATTTCCCGGACTGGTCGTGGATGCGCCGCTACATCACGGTCGCAGGCGTCCTGATCGGCGCCTACAAGGCTCCCGACGTCTGGCTGAAGAACAAGGTCACCAAGCGTTCGCACGCCGTCCGCAAGGGTCTCCCCGACGCGCTCGACCTTCTGGTCATCTGCGCCGAGGCAGGTCTCACCGTCGACGCCGCGTTCGGCCGCGTCGCCAAGGAATTGGGCCGTGCGTATCCGGAACTGGGCGACGAGTTCGGCCTGACGGCGATCGAGCTGGGCTTCCTCGCCGAACGGCGCAACGCCTTCGAGAACCTCGCCTCGCGCGTCGATCTGGAAGCGGTTCGCGGCGTCGTGACGACCATGATCCAGACGGAGAAGTACGGTACGCCGCTGGCCTCCGCACTGCGCGTGCTGTCGGCCGAGTTCCGCAACGAACGCATGATGCGTGCCGAGGAAAAGGCCGCGCGCCTGCCGGCGATCATGACCGTTCCGCTCATTCTGTTCATTCTTCCGACCCTGTTCGTCGTGATCCTTGGCCCTGCGGCCTGCTCGATCAGCGACAACTTCCTGAACGGCTGACAAAGCCGTACCGGTGGGGGGTGCCGCCCGCGTCGAAAGGCGCGGGCGGTTTCCGTTTGCGGAACCATTGGCCTATCCCGAGCTTGTTCGCCTAACGGAACAATCAGGGGATTTCGCAATGACCGCCTTTACCCAGGACCAGTGGATCATCCTTGCTCTGGTGTTCGTCCTAGGAATGCTGCTCGGCGTCTTCCTGACCGCGGGCGGACGCAAGAAATGGAAGACCCGCTACCACGACGAGCGCACGCGGCTCGAAGCCCGCGAGCGCGAATATAACGAGCGCGAGAAGCATTGGGCCGGCCAGGAAAAGGAATGGCGCGAGCGCGACAGCCTTCGCGACGCCGCGGTGAAGGACCGCCGCGACCCGGCGGACGACCGGCCGCTCTGAGTCTAGCCCTCGATCTTCGAGAAGTCGGCAACGCGGTTCACCGCAGTCGCCGCAGATCGCGCGAGCAGATTGAGCCTGCCGCTCGCGCTTCTTGCGGATCGGCATCGTTGACCGTCACCTTGTCGAAGAAGGCATCGACCGGCTCGCCGCAGCGACGGCGAGCACCTTCATCGCGCGTTCGAAGTCCTCTTCCGCGACCGCCTGCGCCGCTCGCGGCTCGGCGACGTCCAGCGCATCGTCGAGCTCGGCTTCCTCGGGCAGTGACTCGTAGGACGGATTGAGCTTGGCTCGCGGCGAGCGTTCCCAATTTTCCTTCTTCAGGATATTGGCCGCGCGCTTGTAACCGGTCAGCAGATCGGCGCCGTCCTTCGTCCCGACGAAGGCCTGCAACGCCTTCACCCGCGCGAGCAGCCGCACGAGATCGTCCTCGTCGCCGAGCGCGAAGACTGCGTCGATCAGGTCATGGCGGACGCCCGCCTCGCGCTGCTGGACCTTCAGCCGGTCTCCAAGGAAGTCGAGGATGCGCTTCGGCAACGCCTGTCGCCTCGTCGATGATCTGGCCGCGCTCGATCTCGGGCGTCTTCGATGCGTTCCAGCGAACGACCACACGGTCGCCATGGCGATAGGTGAACGATCCGACCTCGGCCGTGATCTCATGCTCGTCCTCGTCGGGGTCGAGCAGGTCGGGGAAGGTCACGGTGTCGATCGCGCCCAGCCGCGAAACGATGACCAGCACGGCCGCCTGCACGAGGACGTCGGACAACGGCAGCCGAAGCCCGTTCCGCGTCAGCATCTGCAGGAAGCCCAGCGCCGCACGCCGCAAGCGCGAACGGATCGCGCGATCCGGTCGGCCGCTCGTCGATCGAGAAGAATGCGACCAGCGTATCCAGCCGATCGGCGATGTTGACCGCAAGCGTTACCGGATCGGTCGGAACTTCGTCGCCCTGCCCTGCCGGCCGGTAATGATCGCGGACCGCGTTGGCGACGGCCTTCGGCTGGCCCTGCGCTTCTGCGAGATATCCGCCGAGCGTACCCTGCAGCTCCGGAAATTCGCCGACGATCTGGCTGACGAGATCGGCCTTCGCGAGCAGCGCCGCCGGCCTTGACATCCGCGATCGACGCGCCGGGAATCGAGCCGTTCCTTGACCAGCCATTCGGCCAGCTTCGCGACGCGCGCGACCTTCTCGGCGGTCGTGCCGAGCTTCTCGTGGAAGACGATGCCGCCAAGCTTCGCTCGCCTGCTCCTCCAGCGGAACCTTGAGGTCCTGCTCCCAGAAGAAGCGCGCGTCGGCAAGGCGCGCGGCAAGCACGCGGCGATTGCCTTCGACGATCGCCTCGCCGCCGTCGTTCGCATCGATGTTCGCCGTGCAGATGAAGGCCGGGGCAAGCATGCCCGCCTCGTCCGTGCAGGCGAAATACTTCTGGTTCGTCCGCATGGTGAGGACGATCACTTCACGCGGCACGTCGAGGTAGTCGGCGTCGAAGCGGCCGAGCAGCGGCACCGGCCATTCGGTCAGGCCCGCATTCTCGACCACCAGGCCTTCGTCCTCGACGAGCTGCAGCCCGGCATCCGTCGCGGCTTTCTGCGCGCCTTCGCGGACGATCTTCTCGCGCTCTTCGTGATCGACGATCACATGGCAGGCGCGCAGCTTCTCGGCATAATCCTGCGTGCTGCCGATGGTGATCGGCCCCGGATGGTGGAAGCGATGACCGACGGTCGTCGCGCCGGCGGAGACGCCTTCGATCTGCACCGGCACGATGTCCTCGCCGAGCAAAGCGACAATGCCGTGCAGCGGGCGCACCCAGCGCAGCGCCGTCATGCTTTGCGACGCAGCGCCCCAGCGCATCGACTTCGGCCAGGGGAAGCCGCGCACGATCTTCTCGACGATCGGGCCGAGCAGGTCGCGCATCGGCTGCCCGGCCTTCTCGACCACCGCGAACCACACGCCGTCGCGATCCTGAAGCTGCTCGTGCGGCAGCCCGACCTTGCGCAGGAAGCCTTCGAGCGCCTGCGGCGGCGCATTGGTGCGCGGCCCCTTGATCTCCTCGCTGACGGCCTGCGTTTCGAGCGGCAGGCCTCGCGCGATCAGCGCCAGCCGCCGCGGCGTCGACCAGACGTCGATCGCCTCGGCAGTGACGCCAAGCTCGTCCAGCTCCTGCGCGAACAGCCGCGCCAGATCGTTGCGCGCGCCCGCCTGCATCCGCGCCGGGATTTCCTCGCACAGCAGCTCCAGCAGGAAGTCGCTCATGCCTGCCACCCGTTGCATTCCATCCAGGTCGTGCAGGCGGCCTTCGCCAGGTCGCGGACGCGGCCGATATAGGCCTGGCGCTCGGCGACGGAGATGACCCCCCTCGCCTGCAGCGTGTTGAAGATGTGGCTGGCCTTGATCGCCTGCTCATAGGCCGGGATCGGCAGCTTGTTGGCGACGCAATTCTCGGCCTCGGCCGCGGCCTTCTTGAACAGGTCGAACAGGCTCTCCGTGTTCGCGACCTCGAAATTGTAGCGCGACTGCTCCTTCTCATTCTCCAGGAACACGTCGCCATAGGTCACGCCGGCGTCGTTGAACTTGAGGTCGAAGACGTTGTCGACGCCCTGGATGTACATCGCCAGCCGCTCCAGCCCGTAGGTCAGCTCACCTGACACCGGCTTGCAGTCGAAGCCGCCAACCTGCTGGAAATAGGTGAACTGCGTGACTTCCATCCCGTCGCACCAGACTTCCCAGCCAAGGCCCCAGGCGCCGAGCGTCGGGCTTTCCCAATCGTCCTCGACGAAGCGGATGTCGTGCTTCAGCGGATCGATGCCGATCTCCGCGAGGCTGCCGAGATAGAGCTGCTGAAGGTCCGGCGGGCTCGGCTTCAGGATCACCTGATACTGGTAATAATGGCCGAGCCGGTTCGGGTTCTCGCCATAGCGGCCGTCGGTCGGACGCCGCGACGGCTGCACATAGGCCGCCTTCCACGGGTCCGGCCCCAGCGCGCGCAGCACCGTCGCCGGGTGGAAGGTCCCCGCCCCCATCTCCATGTCGTACGGCTGCAGCAGCACGCAGCCCTGCGCGCTCCAGTATCGGTGCAGCGTGAGGATCAGGTCCTGGAAGCTGAGGGCCACGGATCGTTTCTCGCGATTGACGGTGTTCGGCGGGCTTTGGCGGATGCTTTCCGCGTCGGCAAGTGGACGTTGGGGGGCGGCGTACATACATCCCCGGTCAACGTACGGGTCTCCAGAGGAACGGCATGGTGAAGAAACTGATCAAGCGGGGCCTGGCGGCACTCGGCCTCGCCTCGCTCGCGATCGCTCCGACAGCCGTTGCCGAGGCGCGCACCAGCCGCGGTCCGGCGCTGTGGCAAGTGTCCGACAAGGACACCACCGTCTATCTGTTCGGCACCATCCATTTGCTTCCGCGGGAATCGCGCTGGCGGACCGCGAAGTTCGACCAGGCCGTCCAGAAGTCGCAGTCGCTCGTCCTCGAAACCCTGATCGATACGTCGAACCCGCAGCAGCTCGCGGGCGTCATGGCCGCGCTGGGCTTCTCCAGCGGCCTGCCGCCCATCGCCAGCCGGATCGACGCCGCCAAGCGTCCGCAGCTCGAGGCCGCGATCGCAAAGACCAAGATCCCGCGCGAAATGTTCGACCGGATGGAAAGCTGGGCCGCGGCGTTCACCTTGATCGGCGTGCAATTCCAGACGCTTGGGGTGGAGGGCGAACAGGGCGTCGAAGCCGTGCTTCGCAAATCCTTCGCCGCGTCCGGAAAGCAGGTCGGCCAGCTCGAGACGAACCTGGAGCAGCTCTCCTTCTTCGACCGGCTTCCCGAAGCCGATCAGCGGCAATTGCTCGAAGGCGCGATCGACAATCCGGAAGCGACGCGCACGCAGTTCGACGGAATGCTGAAGTCGTGGCTGGCCGGCGACGTCGACGCCATCGGCAAGACCTTCAACCGCGACCTGCAGAGCTCGCCGGAGTTGAAGGCCGCACTCCTCACGCGCCGCAATTACAATTGGAGCCAGTGGATCGAGCGGCGGATGACGCAGCCGGGAACGGTGATGGTCGCCGTCGGCGCGGGGCATCTCGCCGGCGACGATTCCGTCCAGCGCTACCTGCAGAGCCGCGGCTACAAGGTGAAGCGCGCTTGCAGATAGAGCGACTGTGTCACTGGTAGCTGATCGTCTGACATCTAAATGTGCAGGTGAGGCCCTAGTCGTGTGACCATACGCCTCCGAACTCGGTCGCTGCCGAGTGCTCACTGCACGTACTATACCTGACACAATGTCAGGATATCTTGACACTCCCAATGCTGCGATGTCATGTTTACCTGACGAATCGTCAGGCGAAGGTGACATGGGGTTGGGTTGGAAAACCGCCTGAGAGTATTGAGAGCGGAACGCGGCTGGAGCCAGGCAGAGCTTGGCGGCCGCCTCGGCGTCTCGCGTCAGGCGGTCAATGCGATCGAGACGGGAAAGCACGATCCGTCCCTCCCCCTCGCCTTCAAGGTCGCGCGGCTGTTCGCGCTGCCGATCGAGGAGATTTTCAGTGACGGCGCTGGATCAGGGGAACGGGGCAATGGCTGACACGAACGGTGGCGTTGTGTGGCGGTGGGTGCGGATCATCGTCCTCAGTCTGGCGATCATGTTCCTGCTCGGCATGGCCTCGGGCTATGTCGCCGCGCACCTGAAGCACGGCGGCTCCATCCTGAAAGTGATCGGCTTCGTTGGGCTGGTCCTCGCCGGCATCGCCGCTTGCGGCTGGTTCATCTTCCGCGACGCCAAGGCTTTGACGCCGCCATTGAGCGAGGGTGAAGGCGAACGGCTCTACGCTGCGCAGCGCAAGCGGTTCTGGACCATCCTCGGCGGCCTCCTTCTGCTCGGCTTCGCGACCGGCCTCGTCGGCAGCGTCGTCATGAATGTCGCGGATAATGGATCGGGAGACTGGCCGGCCTGGGCGCCCCTGGCCGGGACGATCGGCGTGGTGCTGGTCGCCATCGGCGTCGCGTACGGCAGCTGGCGCTTCTTCACGAGCGTCGATGAAGTCGAAGTCGCCGACAATCTGTGGGGCTCGCTGGTCGGCTTCTACGTCTACGCCATTCTCTTCCCGACCTGGTGGGCGCTCAACAAGCTCGGACAGGTTCCGGAGCCGAACGACTGGACCATCCTCACGGCCTCCATGTTCGCCGCGCTCGGCGTCTACTTCTACCGAAAATTGCTCACTGCCTAAGTCAATACTCTGGAAATAAACGAAAACTCACAGGAGATATCAAAATGCTCAAGGCTAAGACTTCACTGTTGCTCGCTGCCTCGTTCCTGTTCGCGGCGCCTGCCGCTGCTCAGACCGCTCCGGCTGCAGCGCCGGCGCCAGCCGCTCCCGCAGCGGCGGTCGCGGCCCTGCCCGACGCCGATCCGGCGATCTGGGTGGTCAAGGATCCGGACACGACCATCTATCTGTTCGGCACGTTCCACGCGCTCGACGGAAAGAGCGACTGGTTCAACGAGGAAGTGAAGACCGCCTTCGACCAGTCGAGCCGAAGTCGTGCTCGAGCTTCCGCCGATGGAGGACAAGGCGGCGCTTCAGCCGATCATCATGAAATATGCGCTCGACACGACCGGCAAGCCGTTGTCGGAGAAACTGTCGCCGGAGGGCAAGGAACGGCTCACCAAGGCGCTTGCAGGGCTCGGCGCTCCGCCGACGGCATTCGACAAGTTCAGGCCCTTCTTCGCCACGCTGACGGTCGTCATGGCCGGCGCGCAGAAGATCGGCTTCACCGGTGAAAGCGGCGCCGAGGCGATCCTGACCAAGGCCGCCAAGGCCGGCAACAAGCCGATCAGCGGCCTGGAAACCATCGACTATCAGATGGGCCTGTTCGCAAACATGTCCGAAGCCGACCAGATCACCATGCTCGAGGAAACGCTCAAGGAGATCGACCAGCTCGGACCGATGTTCGCCGAGATGAACAAGCATTGGACCTCCGGCGATGCCGACGGAATGGCCAAGCTGATGAACGAAATGAACGTGCAGTCGCCCGCCATGTACAAGACGCTGCTCGTCGACCGGAACGCCAATTGGGCGGAGTGGATCGACAAGCGCCTCGACAAGCCGGGCGTGGTCTTCATGGGCGTCGGCGCCGGCCATCTGGGCGGCAGCGACAGCGTCCAGGCGATCCTCGCCAAGCGCGGCATCAAGAGCGCGCGCATCGCCGCCAACTAAGACGGACTTCATCGAAAAAGCGGCCGGCGGAGCGATCCGCCGGCCGCTCAGTTCGTCGCGAATTCTTCGCACATCACGGAATTCGCTAGACTTTTCTTAATCTGTTGGTGACCATCATCCTTGGGTATCGGGCGGGGGCCTTGATGACCGGATGCTGGAAGAACGCGGTTGCGCGCGTGGAGATCAACGGGGGCGATTGGATCGCCTTCGAGCGCTGACTGACGTCCAGCTGACGGACCATTGAATCCCCCTTTGCCCATTGGGTGAGGACCGGGATGTTTACAGCACTCGTGGCAGCCGCCATCGCAACGACGCCGACACCGGTCCTGCCGGTGGCGCAGGCGCCCTCGGCCAACGCGAGGCCCGCCCTCTACGTCGTCAACGACGAAGACACGATCATCTATCTGTTCGGCACCTTCCACGCCCTCGACGGCAAGAGCGAGTGGTTCAACGACGAGGTCCGGACGGCGTTCAGCGGCTCGCATGAGCTGGTGCTCGAAACGCTGATCCCTGCATCATCTGAAGAAGCCCGCGGGCGCCGCGGCAGCCGCAGGGCGATGGCCTGCAGCCCGTCGGCCCCTTCGCCGGCTCGGCCAGCTTCCTGACGACCAGCAAGACGGTGATGTCGGCCGGCCGCTCGCAAGGCATGTCGACGGCTCATGGCGCCGATGCCGTGCTCCGCGACGCTGCGGACGATGTGGGCAAGCCGGTCGGCGGCCTTGAGAGCTTCGAATTCCAGATGGGCATGTTCAGCAAGATGCCCGGCGCACCACCGCCTGCCGATCCCGCCGCCGCCGCTCGGACGAAAGCGGCGGTCACCGCGATGCTGACGGACCTCCAGACGGCCTGGAACAAGGGCGACATCGAAAGATTCGCGCCGATGCTCGACCAGATGGAGACGCGCTCTCCCGAGATCTACCGGCTGATGTTCAACGACCGCAACGGCCGCTGGGCGAACTGGATCGCGCGCCGCCTGCAGCAGCCGGGCGTGGTGTTCGTCGCCGTCGGCGCGGGCCACCTTGCCGGCAAGGACAGCGTCCAGCACAAGCTCGGCAAATACGGCATCCGCACCGCCCGGGTGAACTGATACCCCCAGAACTTGCGTGAAAGCCGCCCCTCCCTTATAGGCGCGCGCTCCCAGCCATGGTCATCCCTGGAGGCGTGGCGGGCGTAACTCTATCAAGGAACACGCAAGATGAGCGAACAGCTGACGCTGCCCGCCGAAACGCGCGAACGGAACGGCAAGGGAGCCTCCCGTGAACTGCGTCGTGGTGGACGGGTACCGGCCGTGGTGTACGGCCAGAAGAAGGACCCTCTTTCGATTCACGTCGAAGAGAAGCTCCTTTCCAAGATTCTTTCGAGCGGGCACTTCATGAACTCGGTCATCATGATCGACGTTGGTGGCAAGGTGACGCGGACGCTGCCGAAGGCCGTGGACTTCCACCCGGTTTCGAGCCGTCCGATCCACGTCGACTTCCTGCGCATCAGCGAGCACACCAAGGTTCACGTGAACATTCCGGTGCGCTTCGACAATGAAGAAGCCTCGCCGGGCCTGAAGCGCGGCGGCGTTCTCAACGTCGTCCAGCACGAGATCGAGCTGGTCTGCGACGCGGCGCACATCCCCGAAGAGCTGCATATCCCGCTCGATGGCCTGGAGATCGGTGACTCGATCCACATCAGCGATGTGAAGCTTCCGGATGGCGCGGAGCCCGCGATCACCGATCGCGACTTCACCGTCGCCACCGTCGTCGCTCCGTCGGCGATGAAGTCCGAAGAGGAAGAGACTGCCGCTGCGGATGCGGTCCCGACCGTCGATGGCGAAGAAGCTGCCGAGGGCGAAGGCGAAGCCGAGGGCGGCGACGAAGCCTAGGCTTTCCGGCTTATCGAACACAGAGCCGCTCGCCCGAAAGGGCGGGCGGTTTCTTTTTGTCCGCCGCTCACGCTAGGTGAACGCGATGCAGATCTGGGTGGGCCTCGGAAATCCCGGCGCGAAATATGCGCTTCACCGGCACAATGTCGGCATGATGGCGGCCGACATCATCGCCGAGGTGCACGGCTTCGGCCCATGGCAGAAGAAGTTCCGAAGCCTGATCGCCGAAGGCCGCATCGGCCGCCACAAGGTCCTGCTGGTGAAGCCGCAGACCTTCATGAACGACAGCGGCGACGCGGTTCAGCAGGCGCTGCACTTCTACAAGCTCGACGAGGAAGCGCTGACCGTCTTCCACGACGAGCTCGACCTCGCGCCGTTCAAGGTGAAGGTCCGCGTCGGCGGCGGGCTGGCCGGGCCACAACGGCCTGCGCTCGATCAACGCCTCGCTTGGGCCCGACTTCCGCCGCGTGCGCATCGGCATCGGCCATCCCGGGCCGGGCCAGAAGGAAAAGGTCACGCCCCACGTCCTCGGCAATTATCACAAGGCCGAGATGGAGGAGCTTGTCCGACATGCTCGCCGCGATTTCGGCGGAGGCGGAATGGCTCGCCGACGGCGACGACGTGCGCTTCATGAGCGAAGTCGCGCGGCGCCAGCAGGACGCGCTGTGAGCGTCCGCAATCTCTTCGCAACGCGGCTGTACGAGGCCGAGCTCGGCGACGAGGGCCTGCTCGGCGGAACTCGCGCACTCGATCCGCAGCCTCGCGACGGACGATGCGGCCGGCCAGGCGCTGGTCGAGGGACAAGGGATACGCCGGCTACACCAGCTACGCCTCGCTCAACGATCTCCCCCGCCGCGACCCCGCCTTCGCCGACCTCGGCAAGCTGTTGAGCAAGCACGCGGCGGCATTCGCGGAAGAGTGCGCCTTCGACCTCGCGCGCAAGCCGAAGCTCGACAGCCTCTGGGTCAACCTGCTGCGCGGCTCCGGGCCATCACAGCGGGCACATCCACCCGCACAGCATCATCTCCGGCACGCTCTACGTCGAAGTTCCGAAGGGCTCCGGCGCAATCCGCTTCGAGGACCCTCGCCTGCCGATGATGATGGCCGCCCCGACGCGCCGCAGCGATGCCCCCGAAGAGCTCCGGCCCTTCGTCACCGTCCAACCGCGCGCCCGGCCTGCTGCTGCTGTGGGAAAGCTGGCTCCGGCACGAAGTCCTGCCCGGCACCGGCCGCGGCGAGCGGCTGAGCATCAGCTTCAACTTCGCCTGACGTCAGTCCTTCGACGGGATCTTGAGCCCCCGCTGCACCGCCGGCCGCGCAAGCCCGCGCTCCAGCCACGCATGGACGTTCGTCAGCTCATGATAATCGACCAGGTGCGCGGCCTCGTAGAAGCCGACGAGGTTCCGGACCCAGCCCAGCAAGGCGATGTCGGCGATCGTATAGTCGCCGTCCATGATCCATTCGCGTCCATCCAGGCGCTCGTCGAGCACCTGCAGCAGGCGCCGGGATTCATCGGCGTACCGCTTGAGCGGGCGCTTGTCCTCCCAGTGGCGGCCCGCGAACTTATGGAAGAAGCCGACCTGCCCGAAATACGGCCCGATATGGCCGACCTGCCAGAACACCCACTGCAGCGTCTCGTAGCGGCGCGCGCCGTCCGGCAGCAGCTTGCCCGTCTTGTCGGCGAGATAGACGAGGATCGCGCCGGACTCGAACAATGCCAGCGGCTTTCCATCCGGCCCGTCGGGATCGATGATCGCCGGGATCTTGCCGTTGGGGTTCAGCGACAGGAATTCCGGCGTCCAGGTCTCCTGATCGCCGATGACGACGAGGTGCGGCTCATAGGGCAGCCCCGTCTCCTCCAGCATGATCGATACCTTCACGCCGTTGGGCGAATTGATCGAATAGAGCTGGAGGATGTCCGGGTTCGCTGGCCGGCCAGCGCTGGGTGATCGGAAACGACGACAGATCGGCCATGGAAACTCCTGTGAGAAGGCACGAACTAGGTACTGATCCGCAACCTTTCAAACGCGGTTGAGGAAACAACGCTCCTTGCCTACATGGCCGCACATCCCGTCATCGCGAGGAGCGCAAAGACGTGGCGATCCGGCTGGATTGCTTCGCTCCGCTCGCGATGACGACTGACTGGAGTAATCATGGGCTTTCGCTGCGGCATCGTCGGACTGCCGAACGTCGGTAAATCCACGCTTTTCAATGCGCTGACCGAAACTGCGGCGGCGCAGGCGGCGAACTATCCCTTCTGCACGATCGAGCCGAACGTCGGCCGCGTCGCCGTGCCCGACGAGCGGCTGCAACAGGATCGCAGGCATCGCCAAGAGCGCGCAGACGATCGAGACGCAGATCGAGTTCGTCGACATCGCCGGCCTCGTCCGCGGCGCTTCCAAGGGCGAAGGCCTCGGCAACCAGTTCCTCGCCAACATCCGCGAGGTGGACGCCATCGTCCACGTGCTGCGCTGCTTCGAAGGCGGCGACGTCACGCACGTCGAAGGCCGCGTGGACCCGATCGCCGACGCGGAGACGGTCGAGACGGAACTGATGCTGGCCGATCTCGACAGCCTCGAGCGCCGCGTCCCGAACCTCGTGAAGAAGGCGCAGCAGGGCGACAAGGAAGCGAAGATCGAGGCGTCCGTCCTCGGCCAGGCGCTGGACCTGCTCCGCGAGTCAAAGCCCGCGCGCCTGACCAAGCCCAAGGACGCGGAGGAGGAAAAGGCGCTCCAGCGCGCGCAGCTGCTGACCGCCAAGCCCGTGCTCTACGTCTGCAATGTCGACGAAAGCGAAGCCGCCGAGGGCAATGCGAACAGCGCGCGCGTGTTCGAAAAGGCGAAGGCCGAGGGCGCCCTCGCCGTCGTCATCTCCGCCGCGATCGAAGCCGAGATCGCGACCTTGCCCTCCGAAGAGCGCGAAGCCTTCCTCGCCGACCTCGGCCTCGAGGAAACGGGCCTCTCGCGCATCATCCGCGCGGGCTACGACCTTCTCGGCCTCATCACCTTCTTCACGGCCGGCCCCAAGGAATCGCGCGCCTGGACCGTTCACCGCGGCGCCAAGGCTCCCGAAGCGGCCGGCGAGATCCACACCGACTTCGAGCGCGGCTTCATCCGCGCCGAAACGATCGCCTTCGACGATTACGTCGCGACCGGCGGCGAAACCGGCGCGAAGGAAGCGGGAAAGATGCGTTCGGAAGGCAAGGAATATGTCGTCCAGGACGGCGACGTGCTGCTCTTCCGCTTCAACGTCTGACGGCCGGCTTCCAGCGCTCCATCACGGCGAACACGAGCCCCACCCACAGCAGTCCAAACGCCCAGCCGGCAATGACATCGCTCGGCCAATGGACGCCAAGTGCGGGCCGGCTGAAGCCTATGAGCAGAGCGAGCACCAAAGTGCCGATTGCCGCAATACGCCGTTGCGCGGGGTCTTCGAACAGCAGGAGCGCCAGAGCGAAATAGGCGACGATCGCGTTTGAAGCATGGCCGCTTGGGAAGGACATGTAGTTGACCTCGACCATCCGCAGATGTTCTTCGGGCCGCAATCGGGCGAAATAGTCCTTCTGGAGAATGACGAGGATGCGGCCGCCAAAGCTGCAGATCAGCAAGGTCAGCGCAGCCCAGCGATCTCCGCCGGTAGAATAGCCACGCCGCCCCGACGAGCGTCACAGGCACCACCGTCCACCAATTGCCCAGCTTCGTCAGCCAGATGGCGGCCAGCGCAATCCACGGCTCATCGCCGGCATAGAGCGCCAGCAGCACATCGCGATCGATGTCCCCTGCCCCAAGCAGCAGCATGGCCACCCACAGCGCAAACAGAAAAACGGCAAGGAGGGCCGGGCGAACCTGAGCAGCGTCGAACGTCATCAAGGACGCCCAACGCTGCCAAGCCGCGGATCGCTCCCGATTAGAACTTCGTGCCCAGCCTCAGGCCGATCGTGCGCGGGCGTCCCGGTACGATGTGGACGTTCGTGCAGATGCTGCACGAAAGACCGCGGGACAGTTCGTTGCGCTTGTCGAAGAGGTTCGTCGCGAACAGCTCGACGTTGTACCGGCTCCAGGTGAACCCGCGAACAAGTCGACGAGAGTGTAGGAGCCGCAGCGTTCCGGTCTGCGCATTATCGGCCGTTCTCAAGGCCGAGCGAGCCGAGCCCTGGTGAACGATGCCGATCTGGGCATGAGCCCTGCCCGGCCCGATGTTCCAGGCGTAACGCGCCGTCCCCGTCACCTTGAACTTCGGAGTGACCGGAAGCCGCGTTCCCTTCGGGCGCGGTGATCTTCGTCGTCCTCGGATCGCCGTCGCAGATCATGCGCGCCGTGATCTGCCGCAATCGCGCAGATGTTATCCTTGGTCTTGGCATCGGTGTAGGCGGCCGCCGCGTTGAGCGTCAGGCCGCCCGACTGGTAGTTGATGTCGCGTCTCGATACCGTTGATCCGCGCATCGCGGCCGTTCTGGACGACCGTCAGACTGTTTTCACCCAGGAAGCTGAACTGGAATTTCTCCCATGTCTGATGGAAAATCGCGCCGTTCCAACGGATCGGACCGAACGAGGTTTTCCAGCCCAGTTCGTAATTGACCAGGAAGTCCGGATCGTATGGATCAAGACCAGGCTGCCGGTTGATGCCGCCGGGCCTGAAGCCCTTGGACCAGGTCGCGTACAGAAGGACGTCCTCTTGCGGCTTCCAATTGCGCGTTGAAGCGGTACGTGAAGCCGGTGTCCTTGCTCTGCTTGGGCTTCAGCTTGCCGTCTTCGAACGTGGCAACGTTGGTGCACGGCGTGCCGGAGATCACGTCGTCCATGATCAACGCCGTGTCGGTCCCGTTTAGCTGCGACTCCCGCAATGTGTCGCCGCTGCCGGTGTAGCACTGCGCCACGCCCGTTCGCGTACTGTACACGGCATTGGGTGGAACGTCATTGTCCTCACCCTGGATGAACGCCGGGTTCCGACCGAATCCGGCGAAGCCGAACACGGTGTTGTTGAACTTGTACCAGCGCCCGCCGCCAGTCAGCGTGATTTGCGGCGTGACGTCGAAGCTGGCCTCGCCGAACAAGGCATAGTCGCGATCGATGCGCTCCTGCTTGGTCAGCCAGATCAGGCCCGGGCGCCCATTGACCGACAAATCGTCGGCCAGATTGTCGACGCGATATTCCTGCAGGATGTCGTTCGACTGCCGTTGGTAGAAGGCGCCGCCGATGACCCGGAACGGCTGGTCTGCCGGGCTGGAGAAACGCGCAGTTCCTGGCTCAGCTTCTTGAAGTTGTTTCCGCCCGTGATGTACTGGCGCGGATCGATCGGATCGCCGTTATTGTCGAAATAATACTGATAGTTGGCGAGACCGCCGTAGCTCTCGTAATAAGCGTCGTAGGCGTCCGTGTAGTCGGTATAGTCGCTCGATGCCGCTGAATTCGGCCGATGCATGTAGGCGCCGGCATAGGTGATATCGAAATTGCCGACCTTGCCCTCGACGGTCAGCGCATATTGCGTGAATTTGTCTTTGCCCGGCTCCTTGCGGAAACGCTGCGTTTCCAGGTCGCCCAGCCGCTCGTCGAAGTACCATACGCCCCGGGTTTCGGAGTTCTGGTGCATGATCGTCGGCGTGACCGTCCAATTCTCGTCGAGGTCGATCTTCAGCGCGGCGCGGCCGCCATAGGTCTTGTTCGTGTTGATGTTGTTCTTCACGAACGCCGCATTGTCGGCCTGGAAACCGTTGCGGACGCAACCGATCGATCTCGTCGTCCTCGTCGGTGATGACGTCGCCGCAATAGCTGCGCGTACCCGGGACATTGTCGATGTAGCCGGCGTCGCTCTGGTAGAAGGCGACCCCGCGGAATGCGATATTGTCCGCGACGGGCAGGTTGATCATGCCCTCCAGGCTGCCGCCCATGCCGCCGTGGGCGACGGAGTTGATCTCCGCATCCACGCGCCCTTCGGTAACCCCGAGTTCCGGCTTGTTGGTGATGATGCGGATCGTGCCGGCCTGGCTCGAGGCGCCGTACAGCGTGCCCTGCGGACCGCTGAGGCTCTCGATGCGGGCGATGTCATAGACGTGGACGTCGAGCGTTCCGCCGATCGTCGTGATCGGCTGCTCGTCGAGATAGAAGCCGACGGACGGCAGCGAACCCGTGTGGTTGCCGTCGCCGCCGGTCGCGACGCCGCGCATGTAGACCGTCGTAAAGCCAGGCGCCGCGGTCTGGAAGCTGACCGAAGGCAGCTGCTTCGTATAATCTTCGAAGTTCGAGATGTTCAGCTGGTCGAGGCGGCGGGTGCCGATCGCCTGCACGCTGATCGGAACGTTCTGCAGGTTTTCCTCGCGCTTCTGCGCGGTGATGATGATTTCGTCATTCTCTTCGGGAAGCGCCTCCTGAGGAGCCGCAGCCGGTTCGGCCGCCGGAGGCGGTACCTGGCTCGTGTCCGTGGCCTGCGCGAAGGCGGGTGCCCCCATCGCCGTCGTTGCCAAAAGTCCGAAAGTAATTGCCCGGATTGTCCGTGCGGCCATGACTGCCCCCAATCGACCTAAGTGCCGGCATTGCGGCAGAGCGATGACGGCTTGTCAACGCCGAAACGTTGCGCCGCCGACACATCTTCGACGGACTGTGACAAAGGCGCTTCAGAAAGTGTGCGGAGCGTCCGGATAGGCGTCGAGCACGGGCCCCAAAGCCTGCCTGAGCGCCCCGAGATGCGCGTCATAGGCCCGCCACTCGTCGGTCGCGTCGCGGTAGATGGGCCGGCGCACCTGTTCCGAGCTCGGCGTCCGCACGGCTCGGTCCGTTTCGTAGAACGTCAGGCAGGCCGGCTCGAAATCGAGGCCGCAATAGTCCAGCAGCGCGCGGATCTCGGCTTCGGTGTCGTCGACCATCCGCTCGTAGATCACGCGATGGACGCGCCCCGGCAGGACGTCATCGACATGGGCCATCAGCCGAACATAGTCGGAATAATAGCGGCCGAGGTCATCGAGGTCGTACGTGAAGTCCTGCCCCCGCGCGAAATGCTGGCGGAAGTTGGAAAGGCAGCAGCCCAGCGGATGCCGCCTCGCGTCGATGATCTTCGCGTTCGGCAGGACCATGTGGATGAACGGCACGAACATCCAGTTGTTCGGCAGCTTGTCGATGAAGAACGGCCGGTCGGTCCTGCGCTGGACGGCGCTTCGGCGGAGATACTCCTCTCCAGCCTCCCGGCGTTCGTCCGCGCTGAGCGCGACGGCCGAGACGGGATACTTCCCCCGGCCGCGAGCGATCGCCGGCATGTCGGGCAGCTCGGACGTCCCCTCGACGAGGCTGTGAGATGAAAGGATCTGCTCGATCAAGGTCGATCCGGCGCGGGGCATGCCGACGATGAAGATCGGATCGGCGGCGGGACTTCCGCCTGCGCTGGCCAGGACCTCCGCGGTAAAAAGCTCGATGCTGCGGTCGATCAGCTTGGCTTTGATGGTCCGCATTGAACGGGTGATATTTGCGTCGAAGCGCATTGCCGGCCGAATAATGGGCGAATGCCTCGTCGCTCCGTCCCAGGTCATGCAAGCGCCTTGCCGAGCGCGAATTCGACATGGAAGCGATCGTCGTCCTTCAGCTCGGCGAGGCCCAGCGTCTGCTCCATCGCCGTGATGTCCTCATCCGAGAAGCGGACGGTCTTCAGATTGGCGAGGCTCCACCAGACTTCTCCCATCGCCGGATTGATCGCGAGCGCCTTGCGATAGGCGGCGACCGCTTCGTCCAGACGCCCGACGGTCTTCAACATATGGCCGTAGCTGGTCAGCACGCGCGGCTGGTGCGGCGCCCGCTCGAGCACTTGCCGATAGAGTTCCAGCGCCTGCTCGAAATCGCCGAGCCGCCCGAGCGTTGCGGCCTTGAGGTTGAGATGCCCCACCCGATCGGGCTCGTCCTCGAAGATCCGGTCGAGCAGATCGAGCGCTTCCGCGGACCGTCCCAGCCGGCCCAGGACCATCGCCAGATTGGCCCGCGCCGCCGTGAAGTTCGGGTCGATCTCCAGCGCGCGCCGAAGCAGGACCTCGGAATCCTTGAGCCGCCCGAGGCGCGCCGCAAGCTCGGCGAGCATGCGGATGGCGCGAACGTCGAAAGGGTCTTCCTTCAGGTGCGGCTTCAGCACCCGCTCGGCCACGTCGAGGCGGTTCTCGTTGAGCGCCATCGCCGCTTCGATCAGCCGCGGATGCCAATGACCTGCTCTTGTCGGCTCGTTCCCCACGGGCGGTTCGTAGCGCGGCCTTTGCACTCGCGCCAAGCGGTAGTGACGGCTATGCGCCCCGCATGCGCTATTTCGAAGATCTGGAAATCGGTGCCGAGACCCATTTCGGCTCCTACGAAGTGACCCGCGAGGAAGTGCTCGACTTCGCTCGCAAGTACGATCCGCAGCCCTTCCACCTCTCGGACGAGGAAGCGGCGAAGACCCACTTCGGTCGGCATTGCCGCGAGCGGCTGGCACACCTGCGCCATGACGATGGCGGTCATCGCCCGGCATGTCGTGGACGGCGAGCAGGAAGGGCTCGGCTCCCCGGGCGTCGACGAGCTTCGCTGGCTGAAGCCGGTCTATCCGGGAGACACGCTCCACGTGAACGGCAAGATCATCGAGAAGACGCCGTCGCGCTCGAAGCCGGAGATCGGCTCCTTCCGGACGGAGACGACCGTGACCAACCAGGACGATGTCCCGGTGATGCGCTTCACGTCGATCGTGCTGATCCGCCGCCGCCCGGCGGACGCATAGGCGATACCGGGACGGCATGACGACCGCCCCGGCTGAACTTCATCAGTCGTTGTCGGCGCCGCGACGGGTGCGTCGCTCGCGATGCCGCGCTCATTGCGAGTTCGCGCGCGTGCAGCACGGCGCTCCGCACGCTGCTCCGACGGCCTGCGGCACGCCGTTCGGCCCAGGCAGCGCGCTGCTCGGCAGTCACTTCACGCCGGACGACCTGGTTCGGCTGGCCGGCACGCTGACGAACCGTGCGGTTGGTCGCCTGCGGTCCGTTCTGGAAGTCGGCCCAGTTCTGCAGGACTCCGCCAGTGCCGCCTGTGGTGGTGGTTGCACCCCGACGGCGCCATTCCCAGTAGCGGCGCTGCGCGTCGCTCCAGCGGTGCGCACGCCGGTCGCGGTCGTACACGTAATAGCCGCTGCCCGGGTAATAATAGCCGTCGTACCAGCCGTAATAGGGCTGGCCGTAGCCATAGCCGTAGCGGTTGTAATTGGCGCCGTAATAGCCGCCGCCGTAGTAGGGGTCGTAATAGTCGCCGTAGCCGTAGCCATTGCCGTAACCCACGCCGACACCAAGTCCGCCGCCGTAAGGGCCGTAGGCGCAGCCGCTGAGGCCAACGCCGGCAACGATCGCCAAGGCGGCCGTCTTGAGATTGAATACGCTCATGTCACTTCTCCAGTACATCCGGAGGATGCTGCCCACTCACTCCGCCTCGGCGGGTGAACGGCCACTGAATTAAGCGCATGAAATCAGGCGGATGTTCCGCCGCTCTACTGCCGCAGATGCGCGGCCAGCGGAGCTTAGCCCTCGATGCCGGCCTTGCCCTTGGCGCGCGCCGACTTCGCCTGGTTCTTCGGATCGAGCGCGCCGGTCACGCGAACCTTGCGCTTCTCGCGTCGCCCAGATGTTCCGATACGCAAGATAGCCGAGAATGGTCGCGAACAGCAGGAAGACCACGACCGCGAGACCCGTCGCGTGGCGCTTCTCGAGCTTCGGCTCGGCGGTCCACACCAGGAACGCGGAGACATCCTTCGCCATCTGGTCGACCGTCGGCGCCGGATTGCCGGGCGCGTAGGTCACCTGCCCGTCGGCCGTCAGCGGCGGCGGCATGGCGAGGTTCAGGTTCGGGAAGTAGGGATTGTAGTACAGGCCCTTCGGCGTCTTCGCCGCCGGGAACTTCTTCAGCAGTTCCGCCGGCTGCTGCTTCTCGTAACCGGTCAGCAGCGAATAGACGTAGGCCGCGCCGTCATGACGGGCCTTGGTCATCAGCGACAGGTCAGGCGGAAGCGCATTGTTGTTCGCCGCGCGCGCCGCAATTTCGTTCGCGTAGGGCGACGGGAAGCGGTCGGCCGGAAGCGCCTTGCGGGTCGCCGGCTCGCCGGTTTCCGGGTTGGTGGTCGGAACCTCGATCGGCCACTGATTGGCGATCGCCTTCACTTCGGCCTCGTTGTAGCCGAGCGCCTCGAGGTCGCGGAACGCGACCAGGCTCAGGCCGTGACAGGCCGCGCAGACTTCCTTGTAGACCTGGAAGCCGCGCTGGAGCTGCTTGCGGTCGAACTTGCCGAAGGCGCCGTCGCTGGCGAGCGCCAGTTCCTTCGGATGATGGTGGAACTCTTCCTCGGCGGTCGGCTCGGGCGGGCTTGTAGAGGTCGAACGTTGTTGAAGAACGAGATCAGCAGCACCACCGAGAAGACGGCGCCGACCAAGCCCATGAAGATCCGAAGAAGCATTCTGCTGGTGCCCCCTTACTCGGCCGTCGCCGTTGCGCCGCCCCGCGGCGCGCATTCCGGCCGGAGCAGCTTCCTGCTTTTCACCATGCAGCCGCGACGAGCTGATCGAGTCCGGCAGCGGAAGCGGCGTCTCGAACGCCGAAATCAGCGGCAGGATGATGAGGAAGTGCGCGAAATAATATGCCGATGCCAGCTGGCTGAGCGCGACGTAGAACGGCGTCGCCGCCGCACCGCCGCACCAGCCGAGGATCAGGATGTCGACGACCAGCAGCCAGAAGAAGCGCTTGAACACCGGGCGATAGGATCCCGAGCGGACCGGCGACTTGTCGAGCCACGGCAGGAAGAACAGGATCAGGATCGACCCGAACATCGCCAGCACGCCCCACAGCTTCGCGGGCAGGATGAAGTCCACCGTGAAGGCGCGCAGGATCGCGTAGAACGGCCAGAAGTACCATTCGGGCACGATGTGCGCCGGCGTCGCCAGCGGGTTCGCCGGAATGTAATTGTCCGGGTGCCCGAGGAAGTTCGGCGCGAAGTAGACGAAGAAGGCGAACAGGGTGAGGAAGCCGGCCGCGAACCAGCCGTCCTTCGCCGTGTAGAACGGATGGAACGGAAGCGTGTCCTTCTCTTCCTTCACGTCGACGCCGGTCGGGTTGCTCGAACCCGGAATGTGCAGCGCCCAGATGTGCAGGATCACGACCGCGGCAATCACGAACGGCAGCAGATAGTGCAGCGAGAAGAAGCGCGTCAGCGCGGCCTGGTCCGGCGCATAGCCGCCGAGCAGCCACATCGCGGATCGGCTCGCCGACTAACGGAAAGGCCGAGAAGAAGCCGGTGATGACCTGCGCACCCCAGTAGCTCATCTGGCCCCACGGAAGCACGTAGCCCATGAACGCCGTCGCCATCATCAGCAGATAGATGACCAGGCCGAGCATCCACACCAGCTCGCGCGGCGCCTTGTACGAACCGTAATAGAGGCCGCGGAAGATGTGGATGTAGGTGACGATGAAGAAGAAGCTGGCGCCGTTCATGTGGATGTAGCGGATCGCCCATCCCGCATTCACGTCGCGCATGATGTGCTCGACGGAATTGAAGGCTCCGTCGGCGCTCGAATAATACCACATCGCCAGCACGATGCCGGTGACGATCTGGATGGCGAGGAACAGGCCGGCGAGGACGCCGAAGTTCCACCAGTAATTGAGGTTGCGCGGAACCGGATAACCGCCGCCGACCGCGCCATAGACCAGGCGAGGAAGCGGAAGCCGCTCGTCCAGCCAGCGCATGAACGGGGCTTTCGGTTCGTAGGGTTTTGCCCAGGCGAAGCTCATGTCTGGTTCTTTCCCCTCAGCCGATACGGACAATGGTGTCGGAAACGAATTCATAGTCCGGAACGACCAGGTTGGTCGGTGCCGGACCGCTGCGGATGCGCGCCGCCGTGTCGTAGGCCGAACCGTGGCACGGGCAGAAATAGCCGCCGTACGGACCGCGGTTCTCGCCCTCGCCGGTGCCCAGCGGCACGCAGCCGAGGTGCGTGCAGACGCCCAAGCGTGATCAGCCAGTTCTGCTTGCCCGGCTTGGTGCGCTCGGCGAGCGTCTGCGGGTCGCGCAGTTCGCGAAATTGGCACCGAATTCGCGGCCTGGATTTCCTGCGGCGTCAGGTTGCGGATGAACACCGGCTGCTTGCGCCAGACGGTCTTGATGGCCTGGCCCGTCGCGATCTTCGAAATGTCGACTTCGGTCTGACGCGAGCGCGAGCACGTCGGCCGGCGGGCCCATCTGCGTGACCAGCGGAAGCGCGACCGCGACGACGCCGACTCCGGCGAAGCTCACGGCCGCGACGTTCAGGAAATCCCGGCGACGGACGCCGTCTCCGGTTTCAGCCGGTTCCGACCCCTGTGCGGATTGTTCCAGCGTGGCCATGCTTCCCCTTGTGACGCCCAGTGACGCAAAGTGCTGTAACGTGCCGGACAGGCACATAACGAAGTCGCCCGTGGGAGGACCTCAAGGGCGATTGGCGGGCCTGATAGCCTCGCCTTTTGGCACTGCCAAGGGGCGGAATATGCTTCGTTTGCGATTAGCCGCCCTCCTCGCTTAAGCGCGGCGCATGCGGGTCGCCCTCTACCAGCCTGAAATTGCCGGAAACGTCGGCGCAGTCATGCGCCTCGGCGCCTGCCTCGGAGCGGCCGTCGACCTGATCGAACCGATGGGATTCGCCTGGGACGATCGCCGCGTCCGCCGCACGGCAATGGACTATATCGACCATGTCGAAGTCGTCCGGCACCAGCGGCTTCGACGCATTTCGGCAGACGGTCGGCGCGGCCCGCATCGTCCTGTTCACGACCAAGGCGACCGTCTCGCCGTACGACTTCGCCTTCGCCGGCGACGACATCCTGCTGTTCGGACAGGAAAGCGCAGGCGTTCCCCAGAATCGTGCGCGAAGCCTGCGACGCGTCGGTGCGCTTGCCGATCCGCGCCGAAGTCCGCTCGCTAAACCTTGCCAGCGCAGTCGCAATCGGGCTTGGCGAAGCGCTCCGACAGACCGGGAGATTGCCGTCTTGAAGCCGTTGGACGATCAGCAACAGGCCGCGCGCGACTGGTTCGAATCGCTGCGGACCCGCATCTGCTCCGCATTCGAGGAGATCGAGCGCGAGGCCGGCAGCGACGCCTCCTTCGAATATCATTCCATGGGAGCGCACCGACCCGGACGGTTCGCCCGGAGGCGGCGGCGTCCGCGGGCAGATGAACGGCAAGGTGTTCGAAAAGGTCGGGGTGAACGTCTCGACCGTCGGCGGCCGCTTCTCGCCCGAATTCGCCGCGAGCATCCACGGCGCGGCTGAAGACCCAAGCTTCTTCGCCACCGGGATCAGCCTCGTCGCCCACATGGCGAACCCGCATGTGCCGGCCGTCCACATGAATACGCGCTTCCTCGCGACCACGAAGCGCTGGTTCGGCGGCGGAGCGGACCTCAATCCCGCGATTCCCTACGAAGAGGACACCGAGGCCTTCCACGCGCGGCTTCGGGCGGCCTGCGCCGCGCACGACCCGACCTTCTATCCGCGCTTCTCGAAGTGGGCGCAGGACTATTTCCATCTCCCGCACCGCGGAGTCGATCGCGGCGTCGGCGGCATCTTCTACGACCATCTCGAATGCTTCGAGCCTGGCTCAGGGCCGACCTTCGACGCCAATTTCGCCTTCACGCGCGACGTCGGCGAAGCCTTCCTCGACATCTTCCCGAAGCTCGTCCGCAAGCGCGCCGACACGCCGTTCACCGACGAGGACATGCAGCGGCTGCTGGAATTCCGCGGCCGCTACGTCGAATTCAACCTGCTCTACGATCGCGGCACGCTGTTCGGCCTCAAGACGGGCGGAAATATCGACGCCATCCTGATGAGCCTTCCGCCGCTGGCCGCCTGGAAATGAGCTACGAACCGGTCCGCGACGACGATCTCGTGGCGGTCGTCACGTTCCTCGAGATGCGGCGAACCGCCGGCGCTAGAAGTACCGCCCTCCCCTCTGTCGCTGCACCGAATCGAGAATCCCGCAGCCCGAGCCTATCGCGCGCTCTTCCGGCAGGTCGGCGCGAAGTGGCTGTGGTTCTCGCGGCTGATCATGGACGATGCGAAGCTCGCCGCCATCATCGGCGATCCGCGAGGTCGAGCTATTCGCGGTCGTCGACGAAGTCCGGCAGCGAAGTCGGGCATGCTCGAGCTCGACTTCCGCGAAGCCGGGCGAATGCGAGCTATCGTTCGTCGGCCTCGTTCCGGAACTGTCAGGCCAGGGCCACGGCCGCTGGCTGCTGGCCGAAGCCGTTGACCGCGCCTGGCGCGAGGGCGTAAAGCGCGTCCACGTGCACACCTGCACGCTCGATCATCCCGCGGCGCTTTCCGCTTATCGCCGCGCCGGATTTCACGCCCTACAAGCGCGCGATCGAGCGCTTTCCCGACCCGCGCCTGCTCGGCATCCTGCCGCTGGACTGCGCGCCTCAGTCGCCGGTGCTCGGCACGCTCGCTTCCACGTCGCGCCCCGCCACCTGAGTGTAGATCCGCGTCATCATCACTGCGGCGAGAACCGAGAACACACCCTGCGCCGCCGCCGTGATCAGGGCGATGATCAACGCGCTCAACGAAAACGGCTCGATGGTAGAGCTCACAAGACGCGGCAAGTATGCCGCCAACGATGCTCGCGGCCACGATGAGCGCGATGGCGGCGATCAGCAGCAGGACGATGAAGCCCAGCAAGCGCCAGTAATTCCCGGCAGTCAGCAGCCAGCTGCGCTTCAGGATCGCCAGCGGGCCGACAGTCTCCGCGCTCGCCACTGCCGACACGAGCATGAACCGGATGGAAATTGCGATCAGCAGCAAGGCCATGAGCAGGACCAGCAGTCCGAATGGGCCACTCGCCTGTCCCGGCGTGCAGGCTTCGACCGCATCAACGCCGAGAGCGACAATGAAAATCATGACGATCGGGATCAGCACGAGGGCCATCCCCAAGATCATGATGACGAAGGCGCCCAGCGCTGCCGGAAAGCGCCGCAGCCCGTGCTGAATGGCGTCGCCGACCGTGGTCGATGGTCCGAGCGCCAGGCGAACGATCGAAAGCTGGCCCCAATAGGGATAGCAGGAACACGGCAAGCATCATCAACTGGACGATGCCCGAGGCGTTGGCAGCACCACCGGCGTCCCAGCAGGCGCAACCAGGCCCGCCACCGCCTGCGGCAGGACGATCAGGGCCAGAGCAACAGCGATGATCAACTTACCGTCGCGGCCAAAGATCTCGCGCGTCTCGTCCCACGCCTGCGAAATGGAAAGATTAGCAGCCACCGTGATCCCCTTTGTCAGTTCCGGCGGCGTTATGCGGGCGGACGCGTCGCGCTTGCAACGCGCTTGCGGCAGGCCCGGCAGAGGCCATCTCGCCAGCGTGGAAATCGACGAAGCGATCGAATGGCGGGTGAGCGACAACCTCGTCCCCTACGAGGAAGCGCGGGCATTCATGGAGGAGCGCGCCGCCGCGATCCATGCAGGCACGGCGCCCGAATGCGTCTGGCTGCTGGAGCATCCGCCGCTCTTCACCGCCGGCACGAGCTCCGATCCGGCAGAGCTGTTCAACCCATCGGGCTTCCCGGTCTACGATGCGGGCCGAGGCGGCCGCTACACCTATCACGGTCCGGGCCAGCGCGTCGGCTACCTGATGCTGAACCTCGACCGCCGGGGCCGCGACGTGCGCCGGCTGGTCCATTCGCTCGAAGGCTGGATCATCGCCACCTTGGCCGAGCTTGGCGTGCAGGCTCACCGGGCCGACGGCCGCATCGGAATCTGGGTCGGCGAAGGCCCCGCGGAAGCGAAAATCGCGGCGCTCGGCATTCGCATCAAGCGCTGGGTGACGCTCCACGGATTCTCGATCAATGTCGCGCCCGATTTGTCGCACTTTGGCGGCATCGTTCCGTGCGGGATCAGCGAGTTCGGCGTCACCAGCCTTCAAGCGCTTGGGAAAGAAATGCGCGATTACGTGCGTTGATGATGCCCTGAAGCAGTGTTTTCCGTCGTTTCTCAGGGACTTGTCACATACGTGTAAAGTCTCTTGATGGTGGGAAGCGCTTCAGACTATTGTGCGCGCGATTTGCGAAGTGGGTTCCGCCTGCTCCAGATCGGATAATCAAGGGAGTTTTGAATGCGTGCTCTTATCCTGGTCGCCGGTGCGGCCCTGGCGGTTTCGGCTTGCAGCAGCAACGAAGCCGCAGACAACACGATGAACGTTGACAACCTCGCGGTTGACAACCTCGTCGTGAACGACACGACTGCGATCGACGCGACGAACATGGACATGAACATGGACGCCAATATGTCCATGAACGCGACCGACACGAACGCTGTGGACGCGAACGCCGCTGTGGACGCCAACGCGACCAACGCGATGTAATTCGACGGCGCTCTTCACGGAGTGCCGAAGGATCAAGAGGCTGCCGGTTCGCCGGCAGCCTCTTTTTTTACGCCTATCCTCCCCGAGCTCGCTCGGGGAGGGGGACCGTCCGAGGACGGTGAAGGGGCTCAGGGCAATCCGATCAGCTTGTGGGTCTGCAGCGAAAGGCGCCAAAGCGGGCGCTCCATCACCAGCCTGATGGACGCGTCCATCGCTTGCCTCCCGATCCTCGCAGTCCATCGGCTGGATCAGGAAGTTGCGGAAGTCCCAGCCTTCGAGGGTCGCCGGATCGATACCCTGCTGCGGCCAAACCAGCTTGAGTTCGTCGCCGGCGCGCTGGACCACGTCCGTTCCCGCCTTCGGACTCACGCAAAGCCAGTCGATGCCTTCGACCGCCGGCAAGGTGCCATTGCTCTCGACGGCGACGCGAAAGCCTTGGGCATGAAGAGCGTCGATCAGTGCGGCATCGAGCTGAAGCATCGGCTCGCCGCCCGTGATGACGACAAGCCGGCGATCGGCATCGCCCCATATGGCCGCGACATGGTCCGCGAGACTTTCAGCATCCGCGAACTTGCCCCCGCCCTCGCCGTCCGTGCCGACGAAGTCGGTGTCGCAGAAATTGCACTGGGCTGTGGCGCGATCCTGCTCACGACCCGACCACAGGTTGCACCCGGCAAAGCGCAGGAAGACGGCCCGGCTGCCCGATTGCACTCCCTCGCCCTGCAGGGTGAGGAAGCATTCCTTCACGCTGTACGCCATCAGCCCGCGACCGCGTATCGCGTCGGATCGGCAAGCCCCGCTTCCTCGAACCCCTTGGCGCGCAAGCCGGCAAGCGTCGCACAACCCGCAATGGCTGCCGTCGGGCAGCCGGGTCGTAACAGCTGTGACTCAGCGCCGCATCGAGGCCGAGCCGGCTTGCCTCGCGCGCGATGTCCGCCTTGGTCATGTGCTGGAGCGGCGCGTGGATCGTGATTTGCTCCCCCTCGGTTCCCGCCTTGGTTGCCAGCCGCGCAAGCTGCTCGAAGCCGGCGATGAACTCTGGCCGGCAGTCGGGATAACCCGAGTAGTCGAGCGCATTCACTCCGATGAACAGGTCGCTCGCACCCTCGGCTTCGGCCCAGGCCATCGCGATGCTCAGAAAGACTAAGGTTTCGCGCGGGAACGTAGGTGATCGGGATGCCCGGCTGAACGCCGTCCTTCGGCACCGACGCATCGCTGGTCAGCGCCGAGCCGCCGAACGCACGAAGGTCCAGCGGCAGGATGATGTGACGATCGGCGAGCGCGGACGCGATGGTCTTCGCGGCCTCGATCTCGACCCGGTGACGCTGATTGTAATCGACCGTCAGCGCGAGCACCGCAAAGCCCTGCTCCCGAGCGAGCGCGGCGCAGACCATCGAGTTCGAGCCCCCCGGAAAGGAGCACCACAGCCTTCTTGCCCTGATTGGCGTCGGTAGCCGTCATCGCGGCGCCATCTAGGCGGTCATCACCGACAAAAGAAGGGCCGCTCATCGGCTGACGAGCGGCCCAGTTCCGGGCCTAAGCCCGTTGGGAGGAAAGCGTGCCAAATCCGGCACAACTTCGGATTTAGCTTACCCAGGTTAAACCCTTGCTTAATGAGCCGAGGAATTTTCTCAGCAATTCCCAAGTCTTCGTGCCTGAAGCACGTAATGAAAGGGCGCATTCTCGGAGATGCCTTGGGTTTCGATCCGCAGCGAGCGCGGAGTGAGCAGTTCGACGGTCGATTGGCCGAATGCTCCGCCGCTGCAGGTGTAATGGATCTCCGCGCGCGACTGCAGGTTGCGCACCAGGTCGCGGGAGCAGTTCGACCGCAGATGCTCGTACTGGGCGAGCACCACCGGATCCGGAAGGCAAACGGTGCGGCGGCCGCCGTTAGCCCGGCTGACTTCCCAAAGCCCGCCGCCCGTCTGCATGAACACCGTAGGGCGCACGGTGGCCGCCACCGACAGCAGCAGCACTGCCGCTCCAGCCACTCGGATCATCGTTCTCAACGGGCGTTTCATCGTGCCCATTTAGCACAAAATGCTTAACGAGATCGAGACGGAACGTCCGAGGACACGTCTTCCAGAGTGATCGGGAAGGTGGTCGAGCAGAATGCGCAGTCGACCGTGATGAAGCCGTCCTCGCCGACCATCGCCTGCCGCTCCTCCTCCGGAAAGCGCGCGATCACCGATCGCACATAGTCCGGATCGCAGCGGCATCCGCGCCGCAACTCGACCGGCGCGAAGGTCCGCACCTCCGCTTCCTCGTGGAACAGGCGCCAGACGAGATCGTCCAGCGGAAGGCCGGGATCCATCAGCTCCTCCGGCTTCACCGAACCGGCCAGGATGGCGACGTGCGGCCAGTCCGGATGGTCGAGCTGGGTATGGATGCGCTCCCTGCCCTCTTCGCCGTCCGGAAGATGCTGGAACAGGATGCCGCCCGCGAACCAATGCCCGTCGCGCTTTTCCGCCGCGAGGCGGACCAGGCTGGGGATTTGCTCCGACTGGGCGAAATAGCTCTGCGCCGCGGATGCGAGGCTATCGCCTTCCAGCGGGACGATGCCCTGGTAGCGATCCTTGGTCATCGGCTGGTCGAAGGTGATCGCCAGATAGCCCTTGCCGAACAAGGCGAAGAGCGACGGATTGGGTCCGACTTCCGCCAGCCGCTCCGGATCGTGCCGGACATAGCCGCGAAGCTCGCCGCCGAGATAATCGCAGACGAGCAGGTCGATCGCGCCATCCTCCGTCTGCGCCTGCAAGGTCATCTGCCCCTGCGGGTCCTTCAGCAGGGTCCCCAGCAGCGCCGTCAGTGTGAGCGCTTCGGCAAGCAGCCGCTCGATGATCGGCGGATAATTGTGCGCGGACAGGATGACGTCGAGCACCGGTCCGAGACGCGCCGCGCGGCCGCGGGCGTCACGCGCCGGAATCGTGACGCCGATCGCGACGTCGAGGGACAGTTTGGATGCTCGGTCAGTCACTCGATTCCGTTTCTTTCGTGCATATCTGAAACACCGTTCGTCCTGAGCGAAGTCGAAGGGCGCTCGTGAGGCGGTGGTGCAAGCCAGCCGAAACTCTGTCCCAATCACCCGCGATCAACGCTTCCTTCTTCGCGCGTGTCCACCCCTTGATGCGCCGCTCGAACGCGAGCGCTTCATCGCGGGACGGAGCGGACTCGCACCAGACGAGCTCGACCGGACGCCGTGTTCGCGTCCAATCGCAGCATATCCCTTGCTGGTGGTGCCAGAGGCGGCTTTCAAGGTCTTCGGTGTGGCCGGCGTAGTAGGAACGGTCGCTGCAGCGGAGCAAGTAGACCCAGAACTGCATCAGCGTCGTGCCTCCGCCTTCCAACTTCGCTCAGGACGAACGTTGCGAGCGCTAGGCAGCCGCCGCCGGAACCTCATACTTCGCTGCCGCCGCGGACAGGCCCTCGACGAATTCCTTGATGTGGCTTTCGTCGATGATCAGCGGCGGAAGCACGCGCATGACGTTGTCGCCGGCTGCGACGGCAAGCAGACCCTGGCCGCGGAGCCAATTCACGAACTGGCGGCTGTCCGTCTTCATCTTGATGCCCAGCATCAGGCCCTTGCCGCGAACGCTGTCGAAGATGTGATCGTGGTTCGGGATCATCTGCTCGAGCGCCGAACGCAGGCGCTCGCCCATCTGCCGGACGTGCGCGAGGAATTCGTCGTTGGCGATCACGTCGAACACGGCCTGCCCGGCGGCCATGGCGAGCGGATTGCCGCCATAGGTCGAGCCATGCGTGCCGACGACCATGCCGGACGCCGCCTTTTCCGTCGCAAGGCAGGCGCCGAGCGGGAAGCCGCCGGCGATGCCCTTGGCCGAGGCCATGATGTCCGGCTCGATGCCGTACTGCTCGTAGGCGTAGAGCGTGCCGGTGCGCGCGACGCCGCACTGCACTTCGTCGAACACGAGCATCAGGTCCTTTTCGTCGCAAACCGCGCGCAGGCCCTTGATGAATTCGTCGCTGGCCGGGCGAATGCCGCCCTCGCCCTGGATCGGCTCGAGCAGGAAGCCGGCCGTATTCTCGTCGACCGCCGCAAGCGCCGCGTCGAGATTGTCGAACTCGACGACCTTGAAGCCGGGCAGCAGCGGCGCGAAGCCGTCGCGCAGCTTCTCCTGATTGGTCGCGCTGATCGTCGCCATCGTCCGCCCGTGGAAGGCGTTCGAAAAGGTGATCAGGTCGTGCTTGTGCGGATTGCCCTTGGCATGATGGTAGCGGCGCGCCGTCTTGATCGCGCACTCGACGGCTTCGGCGCCGGAGTTGGTGAAGAAGACGGTGTCGGCGAACGTCAGGTCGACCAGCCGCTGCGCGAACGCTTCGCCCTGCGGGCTGCCGTAGAGGTTCGACACGTGGATCAGCGTCGCCGCCTGCTTGGCGATCGCCTCGGTCAGGTGCGGATGCCCGTGGCCGAGCAGATTGACCGCAATGCCCGATGCAAAGTCGAGATATTTCTCGCCCTGCTCTCCGTAGAGATAGACGCCCTCACCTCGAACCGGCCGCACCTCGCAACGAGGATAAACGGGCATGAGCGGAGTGATGGCCATTTCGGGCAAGTCCTTCTGTGGTGAATGGGACGCGGCTGTCGCAGCCGGCGCAGATATAGCCAGACGGCCCAAAAAGGAAAAGGCGCGCCGGCTTATGACCGACACGCCTTTTCTTATGACCTCAGCAGCGAAGCTTAGTCGTGGCGATAGCCGCGATCGTCTTCGTAGCGGTCGTTGCGGCCGTCGCGGTCGCGATCCGACCAGCTTCCGCCAGCGTTGTAGCCGTAGCGGTTGCCGTCGCGAGCATCGCGGAAGATCCGCTGCTCGAGCCGCTGGACCCGGTGCGTGATCGACGCATGTTCCTGCGGGTTCAGGCCGTTGCGAGCCGACTTGCGCAGGCGACGCTCGATATCCCGCAACTCTTCGCGCAGGCGGCGAGCTTCGCGTTCCGAAATCCGGTCGCGGCTGTCGAACTGGGCAATGCGCTGCTGCAGCCGATCGATGCGAACCTGCAGGCTGCGAACACCGCCGTAATTGTTGGTTGTAGCCGTAACCCTGCGGCGCCGGATAATATTGCGCAGCGGCCGGGGCTGCGATTGCGAGAGCCGAAGCGGCTGCGGCGACAGTGAGAAGGACTTTACGCATCATGCTCTCCTTTGAGCGGTTGATGCACATGTTTTGCGCTTCGTCACTTGTTCGAAGGCTGAACGCCGCCGTTATCCGCCGTTCAACTTGCTTAACGCGATCAGCCGCTCGCTACTGCTTGATCTTCCAGCCGCGCTTCAACAGTACGTAGCAGGTCGCCCACAGCGCGACGTTGACCGCCAGCAGGCCGAGGGCGCCAATCGCGATCGGCGAGTCGGAAGTGCCGAGGAAGCCGTACCGGAAGCCCGAGATGACGTAGAAGAACGGGTTGGCATGGCTCAGCGCCTGGAACGTCGGAGCGAGCTGCTCGACCGAATAGAATGTGCCCGAAAGCAGCGAGAGCGGCGTGACGACGAAGTTGGTGACCGCGGCCGCATGGTCGAACTTGTCTGCCCAGAGGGACGTCAGCAGCCCCATGAAGGCCAGCATCAGCGCGCCCATCAGGCCGAACCAGAACGCCCAGAGCGGATGCTGGACGTTCACCGACACGCCCGGCCACAGCAGCATCACCAGCCACACCGCAAATCCCGACCAGGAACGCACGCGTCACCGCGGCGCCGACCAGCCCCGCGATCAGCTCGCCCGTCGACAGCGGCGGCATCAGATAATCGACGATATTGCCCTGCATCTTGCCGACCAGCAGCGAGAAGCTGGAATTGGCGAAGGCGTTCTGGATCATCGCCATGACGATCAGGCCCGGCGCGAGGAAGCTGGCGAAGTCGATGCCCATCACGGTGCGCCCGCCACGGCCGAGCGCGACCGTGAAAATCGCCAGATACAGGAGCGTGGTGATGGCCGGCGCCCAGACCGTCTGCATCTGCACCTTGAAGAACCGGCGCACCTCCTTGATATAGAGGGTCTTGAGCCCACCCCAGTTGACGCCGGACAGCACCGGCTCGCCTGGCGGGGTTTGAACCCAGATCGGAGACTTGTTGCTAGGGTCGTTCACGGGGGTTAGCGCCTATCGGCTGGCGCCGGCACCTGCAACGGGCCAAGGGCGAATTCGGAGATTGTTTGATGTCGTGGACTGAAGAGCGGATCGATCGCCTGAAGGCGATGTGGACGGAAGGCGCAACCGCCAGCCAGATTGCCGACGAGCTTGGCGGGGTCAGCCGCAACGCCGTGATCGGCAAGGCGCACCGCCTCGGCCTGGAGGCTCGCCCGTCGCCGGTGAAAGCCGGCGAGGAGAAGGAACGCCCCGCACCGGCAGCGTCCGCGCCCAAGCCGGCCCCGGCCGAGCGCGCGGCGCCCGAAGCCTGCCGCACCGCTGCCGCCGCCGCCGCAGCGCCGGAACGCGCGGCTCCCGCCCATCCTCCGCGCACTCCGCAGCGTACCCCGTCCGAGAATATCCAGTATCGCTCGATCGGGCCCGGCGGCTTCATCCGCCAGGGTCCGGGCGATCAGCAGCCGCCGATCCCGCCCGCTCCGCCGCGCCGCCTCGTTCCGGCGAAGCCGAGCCCGGAAGTCGCCGACAAGACGAGCCTGCTCGAGCTCAACGACCGCATCTGCAAATGGCCGATGGGCCATCCGGGCGAGCCCGACTTCCACTTCTGCGGCAATGCCTTCGAACCCCGGCTTCCCTTATTGCGTCCAGCATTGCGGCGTCGCCTATCAGGCGCAGCTTCCGCGCCGCGACCGCCGTCCGCCTCCGCCGCTTCCGTTCGGCGGCCCGCGCGTTCGCTAGACTCTCGAAGGAACTGCGCTCAACGCCGATCTCGCACGACGCCGGCCAGGCCGGCTCGTCGGCGAGCGGAATGTGATTCTCGCTGTCGAGCAGCGACGAAGCTTCGC
Source organism: uncultured Alphaproteobacteria bacterium (assembly GCA_963807815.1). GTDB lineage: Bacteria > Pseudomonadota > Alphaproteobacteria > Sphingomonadales > Sphingomonadaceae > Sphingomicrobium. The sequence goes on from CAWECW010000010.1 coordinate 53,382, forward strand.
GCCCTTGATGCCTCGCCGCCATCTCCTCCGAGCAGGCAGCGGCGGATGATTGCGGTCGCTGTTTGCTGTGCATGATCAGCGTCGGCGCGCGGATCTTCGCGAGCTCCTCGCGCAGGTCGAGGATCCGGAACACGTCCTGAAGGGCCTCGCTCAGCACGCTGATCGGTACCCAGCCGATCGCCTGAACCAGTCGATCATCTTCGCCGCCGGCCGATGGCCAGTAGAGCGCGCCGAACATCTCGCGCGAAGGATAGCCGGTCGCTCGATGCATAGCCGCGGCCAAGCTCGAGCAGCGTCTCGCGCCGCTGCGACCTCTTCGGGATCGCCGCGAACGCCGAAACCCGCGGCATAGCCGCCGACCAGCACCAGCTTGCGCACCCGCTCCGGATATCGCGCCGCATAGGCCATCGCGACGAGCACGCCGTGCGACATGCCAAGTACGTCGAACTGCTCGCACCCCCGCAGCGTCAACCACCGCGATAAGATCGTCGAGCAAGGCGTCGAAGTCCCAACGCGGCGGGTCGTGGTCCGACAGGCCGAAGCCGCGGAAATCGCGTTCGGAGCAGGCTGTTGCCCCGCGTCACTTCGGCCATCCAGTGGCCCCAGGTCGGGTGTCGTCAGGTCCTTCTGCGACGTGATGAAACCAGACGGCCGGCATGACGATGCGGATCGCCCTCGCCCGCCGATGGAATAACCGATCTTCGTGCCGTCCGCCGACTTGCAGGTGCCGAGTCTCGCTCACTCGTCTTCACCTGCGCCAGCGCCGGCGATCGAAGGGCGTCGTCCGTCCGCGCCGAGGAACTGGCGCGTGAGCCGGACGAAGGATCGGCCAGGCCGGCTCCTTCTCCAGCAGGATATGGTTCTCGCCCTCCAGCGGCACGAAGGTCGCGCCCGGGAATGTGCTTGCGCCAGATATTCGCCCGCCGCGAACGGGACGACCTGGTCGTCCCTCGAATGGAAGATGAGCGTCGGCACGCTCACCTTCGGCAGCAGGTCGCAGACGTCGATCTGCGACAGCGCGCGCTGCAGCTTCACCGCATTCTCGGGCGAGCAGCTCACGCCGCTGCATCTCGTTCCACCAGCTCGATCTGCTCGGCCGTGCCCTCGGGGATGTAGAGGCTGGTGAAGAGCTGGCGGTAGGTCGGGTGGTCGGCGCCCCAGCCGACCTCCGTCAGCGTGAGCATCGCCTCGCGACGCGCGATCTCCTCGGGATTGCCGCGCGCCGCCCAGCCCTGCGCATAGCCGCCGACAATCAGCAGCCTGCGCACCTTCTCCGGATGCCGCACGGCATAAGCGATCGCCACCGACGCGCCCTGGCTGATGCCGAGCAGGTCGAACTTCTCGACGCCCGGCGCAATCGACCACGCATTCCAGGTCGTCGACGAACGCCTCGAACGAAATTTCCGGCGTGTCCCAGTCGGACAGGCCGTTGGCGCGCTCGTCGTAGCGGATCAGCGTGTGGCCGTCGCGTGAACTCCTGCAGCCAGTGCCGCCAGACCGGGCTCTTCCAGTCATGCTCGATATGGTTGAGCCAGTTGGCGGCCTTCACCAGCGGCGGCCCCTCGCCAACCACCGAAAAGGCCAGCCGCGTCCCGTCCTTCGCCGTGCAGTAGCGGACGACCTGCTGCGGCAGGCCCGGTCGCTGCGCTCTCGCGAGCTCTTCGCCTGCTCTTCGACGCTGCCGCCGCCAGGTCGCGGGCGGCTCGCCATATTCGCGCTTGAACGCGCGGTTGAACGCGGCCTCGCGAGTTGAAGCCGACGGAATAAGCGACGTTCGACGCATTCTGCTTGCCGTCGCGAAGCATGTTCGCCGCCACGCGCATCCGCCAGCGCGCGCAATAGCGCATCGGCGGCTCGCCGATCAGCTCGGCGAAGCGCTCGCCCGAGCACGGTGCGCGAAACGCCCGCCTCCCGCGCGAGCGTCTCGATGTCGAGCTCTTCGGCATAGCGGCTGTGGATGATCGACAGCGCCTTGGCGACTGCCGGGTCCTTGAGACCGCCGAGCCAGCCGCCCTCGCCCGGCAGCAGTCGGTCCATGTAGCGGCGGATCGCCTGGGCGAAGAACAGCTCCGCCAGCCGCGCGACCAGCTCCGGCGAATTGCTCGCCTCGTTGAGCATGCGCATCGAAGTTTCGAGCCAGTCGCCGTGGGCGTCGTCGCCGCCGTCGAGCTTCAGTATACGGCGGCAAGCTGTCGAGCAGCGGATGATCGCTCGGCCGACGACGCCGAGGAAGCCGCATACATACTTCGGCTTCTTCGCCGCCGTGATCGATCACGAGTGCGCGCCGGCCCGTGCGGGCGCCTGCTGGATGAGATCGTGGGAGTCGACCGGCGGCAGCCCCGGCCGGCTGTACAGCAGATGCGGGTCGTTGCGCGGCAGCAGGATGATGTCGCCCGGCCTTAGCTGCGATCGGCAGTTCCCCGTCGACTCGACGCGATCAGACCTTGCCCGACCGGACGTAATGATAGCTGATCAGCTCGTCCGGCGCGGGGTAGAAGGGCGCGCAATCGCTCGTCGCGTGAACCGGCGACAGACGCAGAAGTCGCCGCTGGACTCGGCGTCGATGACCACGCCGCCGGTCAGGCGAAGCGATCCCAGATATGTCCGTCAAAACGTCCATGGAGGCCCCGCTGCGCAGCCGTATGCGGCGTTTCGATCAAGTTATCCGGCAAGCCGGTCAATTTTGGCAAACGCGCGCGTTGAGCTAGAGACTGGTCATCACATCGCAGGGACCGAACAGCGACTTCGGAAGCACCGCTTCCGGGGAGCGGGACACTCTGTGCCTTAAAAATCAAAGGGAAATCGAAATGAAGCAATTCGAAAAGGAACTGCGTGCGCGAAGCGCGGTCGTCATGTTCTTCGCCGTTCTTTCCGGTGTCTCTGCGGTCGCGACTGCGGTCCTGCCGGCATTGTCCACGCCTAAGTCAAAAAGAGGAAACGACCATGTATCACGACTTCAATTATGAGGCGACGCTGGCGTCGTCGCTGCGGGCCGCAGTGGCAGCTCGACGACGTGCTGCGCGAGGACCAGGAGCTCGACTTCAGCCGCAACTTCCTGCCGGAGAGCCTGGCGCGCACGGCCGCGCTCGAGCGGCCTCAACGCCTTCGAGCAGCAGACCCTGAACCAGATCGCCGCGCACCAATATCTGTGCATGTTCGGGGTGGTGGAGGAGTTCATCCTCCCCTTCCTCGCTCGACCATGCCCGGCCGCAGCTGCGCGACGACGACTGGCGCGTCCGCGCTCTGCTCAACTTCGCGAGCGAGGAAGCCAAGCACATCCATTTGTTCAAGCGCTTCCACGCGGCGTTCGTGCGGGGCTTCCCGGTCGAGTGCCAGATGATCGGCCCGTCCGAAGCGATCGGCGCCGAAGATCCTCCGCCACGATCCGCTCGCGGTCGGCCTCGTCATCCTGATGATCGAGTGGATGACCCAGCAGCATTACCTCGGCAGCATCCGCGACGACGGCGACATCGACCCGCTCTTCAAGAGCCTGCTGAAGCATCACTGGATCGAGGAATCGCAGCACGCCAAGCTCGACACTTTGATCGTCGATGCGCTGGCCGAAGGGCCGCACCGAAGCCGAGATCGACAAGGCGATCGACGAGTTCTTCGAGATCGGCGACGTTCCTCGACGGCGGCCTCAAGGCCCAGGCCGGCGTTCAACCTCGACGCGCTCGAGAAGGTGATCGGCCGCACAGCTCGACGAACCGCGAGGAGATCGAGGCGCAGCAGCACCAGGCCGCGCGCTGGACCTTCATCGGTTCCGGAATGGTCCACGAGCGCTTCAAGGCGACGCTCGAGAGCATCTCGCCCAAGGCCGCCGCCCGCCTGGCGGAAGCCGCGCCGATCTTCGCCTGAACACTCATCAACCCAAGGAGAATAATCATGTTGGACACCGTCAAGAATGCGCCCGTCAACGGCCTCGACCTCGCCGCTCTCGGCGAAGTCGTCGAAGCGATCGAAAAGGACGCTCGCAAGGCCATGGTCGGCTTCGACGTCATCACCCGCTGGAAGGGCCAGACCCGCAGCGAGACGATCGTCGACGGCTTCACCATGGCCGGCGAGCGCATCGAGCGCAGCCACACGATCGTCGCCGACGAGCCGTGCGAACTGCTCGGCGCCGACAGCGCGCCGAACCCGCAGGAGCTGCTGATGGCGGCGTTCAACGCCTGCATCACGGTCGGCTATGTCGCCGGCGCTGCGCTCAAGGGCATCAAGCTCGAATCGCTCGAGATCCGCACCCGCGGCGAGCTCGACCTGCGCGGCTTCCTCGGCCTCAGCGACCCGTCCCGCCGGGCTACGAGAACGTCGACTATGAAGTCCGCATCAAGGGCGACGGATCGCCGGCGGATTTCGAGGAAATCCACCAGACGGTCATGAAGACCTCGCCCAACTACTTCAACATGAGCCGTCCGATCAAAATGAACGGCACGCTCAGCGTCGCCTGACGCAACACTCGGCGCCGCGACAGTCGCGCGCGGCGCCGACCGTTTCGAACTCAAAGGGGAATTGAACGAATGGCCGATCTCGGCATCCAAAAGATCAATCCGAACAAGGCGCTGTGGGAAAAGGGCGACTTCACCCGGATCGCCGAAACCATGCGCCAAAGCGGCGAGGACCTCGTCGAGACGCTTCGGCATCGAACCGCGGCATGAAAGTGCTCGACCTCGGCTGCGGCGACGGCACGACGGCGCTGCCGGCCGCGCGGCGCGGCGCGCGAAGTGCTCGGCGTCGACATCGCCTCGAATCTCGTCGCCGCGGGCAATGACGCGCGCGAAGGCGGCCGGTCTCGACAATCTGCGCTTCCAGCAAGGCGACGCGTCGAACCTCAACCGGCATCGCCGACGACAAGTTCGACCTCGTCGTCAGCATCTTCGGCGCGATGTTCGCGCCGCGGCCCGTTCGACGTCGCGGAAGAGATGGTCCGCGTCACCAAGCCGGGCGGGCGGATCGTCATGGGCAATTGGATTCCCGGCGACCCGACCCTGGTCGCGCAGATCCTGAAGATCAGCGCGGCCTACACGCCGCCTCCGCCGGAGGGCTTCGTCAGCCCGATGACCTGGGGCGACGAGGGCAAGGTCCGCGAGCGCTTCGAAGCCGCCGGCATCGAGCCGGAGAACATCGGCTTCGAACGGGCGACCTGGTTCTTCCGCGGCGACGGTCCGCCGTCCGAACTGCTCGGCGATCTTCCGCAACTATTACGGCCCGACGATGAACGCCTTCGAGGCGGCAGCGAAGGACGGCCGCGAAGAGCAACTCGCAGCGGAGCTGACGCGATCTGTTCAACGCCCAGAACAAGGGCGGCGACCGCACCGAAATCCCCGCAACCTTCCTCAAGGTGACCGTCAGGAAAGCCTGATCGCGCACCCAAGACATCAGGACAAACGACAAGTGGAACACGCAGTCAAAGTACCAGCCGACCGTCACGTTGAACGCCGTTTCGAACGGCGCCGGCCGCTCCTGCGGCTCGTGAAGCCCGCATCGCCGCATTCGCGCGCCGCAACGCGGTTCGCCGAGACCTGCGCGGCGATCGGCGGAACGACCATGCTTCACGACCTGATGCCGGACGTCGTCACGATCAGCTTCGGCTCCAGGACCGACGCGATCAGCCAGCGCCTGCGCAGCCGCGGCTGGGATTTCGTCGGCACCGGCGACTGGCAGGGCGAGCGCGTGCTCGGCGTGTCCTTCGCCGGCGACCGCCGCGCGAACCGGACTGCGGACGACCTTGCCGACGCCCTGATCGCGGTCGTCGGCGAGCTGGAGATTGCCGAAACACGAACCTGGTAACCCCCGCGCCGGCGCTCCCCTCCCCACTCCCCAGCCGGCGCACAAAGGAAAGGCCCCGGAGCACCAAAGCTCCGGGGCCTTTTTCTTCTCGAGCCGTCGAGGCCTTGAAATACGGTCTAGGCGCTTCTCGGCCTCGGCGTCGACGGTCTGCCGCGAAGCAGGCTGGTCGCCGCCGCCAATGGCGGAACGCTCCTGCGCCTCGCTTCCGCCGATGCTGATCTTCCGCGGCTTCATCGCCTCGGGGATCTCGCGCACCAGCTCGATCGCGAGCAGGCCGTCCTTCAGGTCCGCGCCGCGCACCTGGATATGGTCGGCCAGCGCGAAGCGGCGCTCGAACGAGCGGGTCGCAATGCCGCGGTAGATGTAATCCGTGCCGCGGTTCTCGCTCTCCTCGCCCTTCTTGCCGCTGACGATCAGCACGTTCTGCTGGGCGGTGATGTCGATCTCGTCCGGCTTGAAGCCGGCGACCGCCAGCTCGATGCGATAATCGTTGTCGCCAAGCTTGATCAGGTCGAACGGCGGATAATTTTCCTGGCCCTGGCCGGCGCTGCTGTTCTCGAGCATGTCGAACAGCCGGTCGAAGCCGACGGTGGAGCGCCGATAGGGCGCAAAGTCGAAAGCACTACGCATGTCTTGTCCTCCATCTTGAGCAACAAGGCGGGACGGCAGCGCCGCGTCGGGCCGCCCGCCCCGTCGCCGGACCCATTGGCGTCCGGCGGCGAAGAATCTGGGTTTGGCGCCAGCGATTTCAAGACCCTGTGGAAAACACGGCTCGCTCCGCTTGGCACGGCTCGAATCAGCGCCCTATAGCTGATCGCACATGTCCGACCTGTTCGCTTCCTCCGCCGCACCGCCGCACCCGAAAGCTACGACGCTTCCTCGATCGAGGTGCTCGAGGGCCTGGAGCCCGTCCGCCGCCGCCCCGGCATGTACATCGGCGGCACCGACGCGCGCGCGCTCCACCACCTCGCCGCCGAGGTCATCGACAATGCGATGGACGAGGCGGTCGCCGGCCACGCCAGCCGCATCGAGGTCACGCTGGAGCCCGGCAACCGCCTGACCGTCATCGACAACGGCCGCGGCATCCCGGTCGACCCGCACCCCAAATATCCGGGCAAGTCGGCGCTCGAGGTCATCATGACCACCCTCCACTCGGGCGGCAAGTTCGAGGGCAAGGCCTACTAGCACCTCCGGCGGCCTCCACGGCGTCGGCGTCAGCGTCGTCAACGCGCTCTCGACCGAGACGATCATCGAGGTCGCCCGCGACAAGAAGCTCTACCGCCAGTCCTTCTCGCAAGGGCCTCGCCACCTCGCAAGCTCGAAGAGGTCGGCGCCGCCCCCAACCGCGCGGCACCACCGTCACCTTCACCCCCGACCCGGAGATCTTCGGCGCCGACGTCCGACTTCGACCCCGCGCCGCCTGCTCCGCCTCGCCCGCTCCAAGGCCTATCTCTTCGCCGGCGTCGAGATCCGCTGGCGCTGCGACCCGTCGCTCGCCTCCGCCGACGTCCCCGAAAGCGCCGTCTTCCAGTTCCCCGGCGGCCTCGCCGACCATCTCGCCGAGCAGATCGGCGACCGCCCTGCCGTCACCAACCAGCCCTTCGTCGGCCGGCAGGACTTCCCTCCGCGACGGCGTCCAGGGCAGCGCCGAATGGGCGGTCGCCTGGCCGCTCTATTCGGACGGCTCCGAAAGCTATTACTGCAACACCATCCCCACGCCCGACGGCGGCACGCACGAAGCGGGCCTCCGCGCCGCGCTGACCAAGGGCATCCGCGCCTTCGGCGAGCTGGTCGGCAACAAGAAGGCGAAGGACATCACCGCCGACGACGTCTTCAACGGCGTCGAGCTGATGCTGTCGGTGTTCATCCGCAACCCGCATTTCCAGAGCCAGACCAAGGACCGCCTCACCAGCCTCGAGGCCGCGCGCTTCGTCGAGAATGCCGTCCGCGACCATTTCGACCATTACCTCGCCGACAATATGGACCGCGGCCGCGCGCTGCTCGGCTCGATCCTCGAGCGGATGGAGGAGCGCCTCCGCCGCCGCGCCGAGCGCGAGGTCAAGCGCAAGACCGCCACCTCCGCCCGCAAGCTCCGCCTCCCCGGCAAGCTCACCGACTGCTCCTCCGACGACCCCGAGGGCACCGAATTGTTCATCGTCGAAGGCGACAGCGCCGGCGGCTCGGCCAAGCAGGCCCGCGACCGCAAGACGCAGGCGATCCTCCCCATCCGCGGCAAGATCCTCAACGTCGCCAGCGCCACCGCCGACAAGATCCGCGCCAACAGCGAGATCGCCGACCTCAACCTCGCGCTTGGCTGCGGCAACCGCGACAAGTTCGACGAGGATGCGCTGCGCTACGAAAAGATCATCATCATGACCGACGCCGACGTCGACGGCGCCCACATCGCGACCCTGCTGATGACCTTCTTCTTCCAGGAAATGCCGGAGCTGGTCCGCCGCGGCCACCTCTTCCTCGCCCAGCCGCCGCTCTACCGCCTGACCGCCGGCGCCAAGACCCTCTACGCCCGCGACGACGCCCACCGCGCCGAGCTCGAAGCGACCGAGTTCAAGGGCAAGAAGGTCGAGGTCAGCCGCTTCAAGGGCCTCGGCGAGATGAACCCGAACCAGCTCAAGGAAACCACCATGGACCCGGAGACGCGGTCGCTGTCTGAAGGTGACGCTGCCGCAGCCTATGAGGACCGCCAGCCGGTCAAGGACCTGGTCGAGCGGCTGATGGGGAGCGACCCGGCGCAACGGTTCGCGTTCATCCAGTCGCGGCGCGGCGGCGGTGGATGAAGAGGAGATCGACGCCTAATCAGCTCACTCTACGTGAGACTCGGAACCCGTTGCCGGATCCACCGGCTGGCGATGAATTTTTGACCCGCTTCGACCGGGTCACCGGCGTGCTGAGAATTGGGATCGGGCCGGCCCTGGTCGTCGGCATTGCGGAACAGCAAAGCGTCGCCCTTGCGTCCACTCACGGCCAGGTTGCTTCTCATGAACCGTGTCCCCCCGCCCTCGTAGCCGTCGTTCAGATAGACGAGGAACGTGAGAATTCGCTGGTTGTCGGTTTCGCCCAAGGCGTCGAAATGCGGGCGGTATTCCTGCCCGGGAAGATAGCGGAGGACCTGCAACGGCTCCCCTTGCTTGACGCTTGTCCCGCTCGCCCGGGCCAGCCGTGCGCACAAGGCATGAATGGCGGGACTTTCGGCGATGAGCGAAAAAGCGGCAGCATCCGATGTGCGGACTGGGTTCGCGGTCAATTTCCCCGTGACGGGATCGACCACTTTCGACGGCTGGAGGAGCGGAAGGGCGGCCTCCACCAGGAAATCGCATTCGTCATCGCTGAACAGCGAGGGGAAGACGGTCACCTCAGGCGAGTTCGAGACTCGTTCGGAAGCGAAGGCACCGAGAGGCTCGCCGCTGTCCGACAATTGCATGAGACTCGATGAGCTCGAGTTCACGTTTGGCGGATGGGTCGCGAGACGAATCCTCGGCAAGGAGTTGGACGGCCGCTGGCCAATCGGCAGGCGCCCCGGTCCCATTTGCAACGAATGCACGAAAAGCGGCCGCGCCTTCGAGGCTCCCGGCGCTCGACGCTCGGCGGAACAAGTCTCGGGAAAGCGCGAGATCGCGCCGGACGAAATCGCCGGCGAGCGCGAGGTGGCCGAGCGCGCTCAGCGCATCGGCATCGTCCTGCTTCGCGGCCTCGGCCAGCAGGCTGAGACCTTCCTGAATGCGTCCTGCGTCCAGCAGGGATCGGGCGTGATGAACATCGATCATTAGCGCTCGCTCGTTGGCAGACCACTCTCGGGACAGCCACAAAAAAAGGGCCGGAGCGCGAACGCCCCGACCCCAGTTTTTGAAGCGAAAAAGGTCTTAGAAGCGGACCTTCGCAGCCGAAGTAGAACACCCGTCCGAGGGCGTCGTAGATCGCGGCGTTACCCGTGCCGCGATCGGTCGTGCCACCGGTGCCCGTGCCCGCCAGCCCAAGCGGAGCATGGGTGTTGAGCAGGTTGTCCACGCCGCCGAAGAGGTTGAGGCCCTTCGCAACTGCCCATGTTCTTCAGGTCCACCTCGGCACGGATGTCGTGGTAGAACATCGCCGGATACTTGCGGATGTCCGCATAGTCCGAGTTGAACGGCGGGCAGCCTGCCGTCGAGCAGGCCGATCCGAGCTCGTTAAAGTCCTCATACGCGCCGGTCCACATCGGGCCGATGTAGCGCATCCGGTAGCCGAAGGTGACAGCACCCTTGGTCAGGTCGACGTCCCACCGGAACTCGTCCTTCGGGATCGCCCAGCTCGCCCAGGACCGGTTCTCGAAGTCCGGAAGGGTCGGGTTCTCGAAATTGCTGATCTTGAGATTGTGCGTGTAGATCAGGTTCGTGTTCGAGCCGCGACATCGTGCCGAAGTTGCGTGCGATAGGCGAAGTTGACGTCGATGCCCTTGCGCGACGCGCTCGCGAAGTTGAGCGGCCCGCTGAGATCAGCGAGTTGCCCAGGATCTGACCCGGCTGACTTCGCCGAGCGGACCGGGCCCGGACCGCCAGGTAACGCGTCGAACTGCGCGCAGAACACGTTGTTCGAGGTCCGGCTGGTCGTAGCAGCTGTTGACGATCGTCTGCGCGCTGAGCGAGACGATGATGTCTTTCACCTTGATCTCGTAATAGTCGACGCTGAGCGACAGGCCCGGGACCAAGCGCGGCTGGATGACCGCACCGACCGTCCAGCGAGTCCGACGTTTCCGCCTCCAGGTCCGGGTTGCTGCCGCTGACGATCGGCAGCGAGTAGGTGACGTCGGCAGGCCGGCCAGCAGCGCGACCGAGGTCCGCCAGCAGTTGGCCGCACGGTTCGGGTTGTTGCCGATCTGGCCGGCGCGCACGGATCAGGAAGCCCGGCGCGAAGTTCGGAACCAGCGGGAAGCCGGTTTCCGACACGTTCGGCGCGCGGACCGCGCGGCTGTAATTGCCGCGGAAGCGGAGGTCGCGGACCGGCGCCCAGTCGAGGCCGGCATTGTAGGTCCAGACCGTGCCGACGCGCGCCGCTGTAGTCCGCGACGCGCGCGGCGCCGCTGACGCGTCAGCTCGTGGAAGAAGGGCATGTCCTTCAGGATCGGGATCTGGAGTTCGCCGAAGGCTTCCTTCACCTCGAACGGATCGGCGGATCGAACTGGCCGATGACGACGCCGTTGGTGAAGCCGTCTGTCGACGAACGGATCTCTGGTTGATAGAAGGCCTTCTCCTGGCGATATTCGCGCGCCGAGAGCGAAGCGGACCGGGCCGCCCGGCAGCTCGAACAGCTGGCTCGAATCGCCGGAGACGAAGCCCGAGGAAGACGAGCTGGCTCGAGCGACGCCGTGTGACGTCGCGTTGTAGCTGAAATAGTTGACCGCCGCGCTGTTGTCGGCCGCGCCGAACGGATTGTAGGGCACGCAGGCCGCGATATCGGCGGCCAGGCGAGCCGCGTTGCGCCGCGTCGCTCGGCGAACGGCGATCGCGCAGCCGCCGGATCGAACTGCGAGCGGCACTGGATCTGCGCCGGTGACCGGATTGACGGCCGGCGTCCAGCGACAGCATGAAGCGCTGGCGGTCGACGAAGCCGAGGTCGTCATGTCTTCCTTGAACTTGCCGTAGTTAGCCGAGACTTCGTAGCTCCAGTCGTCGTTGAACGTGCCGCGGAGGCCGCCGACGACGCGGTAGGTGTCGCGCTGGAATCCTCGTCGCGGATGCCGACGTCGAGCAGGTTGCGCGCAATCACGAAGCGGAAGGTGCCGGCGTTGATCGCGCGATGTCGCGCCGCGGTGAGCGGTCCGCCGACGCCGTGCCGCCGGTCGGCCGGTCGTCGCGGTGCAGGCCGCGGTCAGGCTGGTGTTGCAGCCCGAGGCCAGGATCGCGTTGGCGATCGTCGTCCGCTGCGCCGGCGTCAGGAACGGATTGTCGAGCCGGACGCGCTCGCGGAAGTCGAACTGGGTCGTACGTGCCCTGGATGAACGACGGGCCGGCGTTGTAGCCCAGCGCGTTGACCCGGTTCCACTTGGCTTCGACGAACGGCTCGAACGCGTCGCTGAACGTGTAGTGGGCGAGCAGGTTGAAGTTGTAGCGCTCCATGTCCGGCAGGACCGACAGCAGCTTGTCTTCGCGGCCGGTCTGGCCGTTGCCGCCGATGATGCCGCCGATGATGCCGGTGCCGAAGCGGGTGCCGGTCTGCGGCGACAGATTGCCCGCCGGCGTCGAAGAGATAGGTGCAGTTATAGGCGCGTCGCCGACGGTTGCCGGTCGCGCCGATGCCGCGGCCGCATGCCGGTGCCGCAGGCCGGGTTGCCGCCGGTCGCTGCGTGATCGGGATCAGGCCGAAGCGGTTGATCTGGCGCTGCGGATGTCGCGGAAGAAGATGCGGTCCGGGAAGCCGTCGCTGCCGTTCGGCGAGGCCGCGCCGGCATCGACGTCGACCGACGCCGAGGCCGTTGACCTGACGCAGCCACGGAATGTCCGAGCCGAAGACGCGGTCCTGGTTGCGCATATTCGCCGTGCAGCGTGATGTTGCCGCGGCCGTCGCCGAAGTTCTTGCCGAACATGGCCGACACATACTGGTTGCCGCCGAAGCCTTCGCCGGCGATGCCGGCATGGCCGCGGACCTGGAGGCCTCGAAGTCGCGGCGCAGGACGAAGTTGACGACGCCCGCGATGGCGTCCGAACCGTAAATGGCCGAGTTGCCGCCGGTCACGATGTCGACGCGCTCGATCAGGTCGTTCGGGATGGTGTTGACGTCGGGCGAAACGGCGTTGTTCAGGATGTCGGCGGCGACGTGGCGGCGGCCGTTGACCAGCACCAGGGTGCGCTGCGTGCCGAGGCCGCGAAGATCGAGCAGGTTGAGGCCGGCGATGCCGATGCCGAGGCCCGGGTTCTGCTGGGCGAAGGTGCTGCGCAGCTGCGGCAGCTCGTTCAGCGTGTCGCCGATGTTGGTGTCGCCCTGCTGGAAGAACTGCTTCGCCGCCGATCGAGGTGATCGGAACGGTCGATTCGAGGTTCGGACGGCGGATGCGCGAACCGGTGACGATCAATTCCTCACCGGAGCTGGCCGTCGTGTCGGACTGCAATTCGACTTCGCTCGCCGCAACGGCGGGAGCCTGCTCGTCAGCCGGCGCAACTGGCGCTGTCTGATCAGCTGGCGCCGGAGCATCCTGGGCGTAAGCCGGCGCGGTCAGGGCCAGCGCGAGGCCGCCAGCTGCCACAGTGCGGAGCGCGGTTGCGCCCAGCAACAAGGTCTTATTCATAACGCGTTACACCCCTCAATTAAGTCCGCTGAAGTGGCGGTTAGTCTTCATGGAAAACTCAATCGGATCGACTGAGGAGCGGGTGAATGATTGGGTTGACCTTGTTTGACAATGCGCGCTGTGCGCCGAATTTAAGTTCGTCTGGGCCCTGTCACATTGATGTCACAGGAAGTCCGGCTCCAAGCCTGGTTCAGGCGAACGCGAAGTCCACGGCGGTAGGAACCTGGCCGTCGAAGGCATGTTCGCGATAGGGTCCGTCGCGGTCCACCCAGTGAAGAAAAAGGTGCGCCGACCAGCGATTTGGGTTCGGCACGGTGCGTCCGTGCCTATGGTGCACGCCTTGGTAGAGCACCCCGTCGCCCGGCTTCATCCCAACCGATGCGAAATCCGCGAGAAGAAGCTTTCATCCACCTTTGCTGAGGGATCGGTCCGAGCGGGTTCGACCTGCAGGTCCCAATTCCTTCCATCGCTATAGCCGAGCGTGAGCGAAAGACTGTGCTCGCACGAATAGCGGTCGGAATGGACTCTGCAGACGTCGCCCTCGCGAGAAGATTTCGCAGGTAGTCGTAGGTCGGAAGCAGATCCTTGCCGACGATTTGGGAAATGACGGGGGTCAATCCCCATAGGAAGAAGGCCATCGGAGTGTAGTGATGACCGTAAACTCGAAGGCAGGACGGGCGAGAAGGTTGGGGTACTGCGTGACCCCGCTAAGGTTCACGGGACGGGGGCCGAGATCCGCTTTCAGACGCTCAAGAAAGGCCGCGCAAATCTCCGGCGGAACCAGGCCTTCCACCTTTGCATAACCGTCCGTCCAATAATTCTCCGCTTGCTGCATACCCTAAGGATATCGTTCGAGCCGATGTCTCGCAATACCTGAAGAAGCGGCCCGGGCAGGCAGTCCGGGCCGCTTCGACTCCACCGACAGGGGCGCATCTCCGCTCGTCGAGAGAAGCGCTAGGGTACAAACCCATCACCTAACTCTCTGTTCCTACGGCTGTTTTCGATATTTTTCGTCGGAACGCCGGAACCGAACGCACGTTTTGCGCGCACCAAAAGGGATGGAGAGTGATAATGCGTTTCAAATCTTTTCTTCTGACTTTTGCCTTGCCGGTTGCGCTGGGTGCGTGCGGCCAAGGCGGCAGCGAGGAACCCGTCGCGACCGAAGTCCAACAGCATGATGGAGTCGGAGAATATCGCGCTTGGAAACGAGGGCGTCAGTCGCCTCCTCGGGCGCCCAGGACTTCGTCAACAAGGCCGCCGCGAGCGACCGGTTCGAGATTGAATCGTCCCGACTGGCCGAAACATCCGCCACCTCCCCCGCGGTCAAGGAATTCGCCGCCATGATGATCAAGGCGCACACGGATTTGACCGCGAAGCTCAAATCGACCCTCGCCAGCAACCCCTCCGGATGTCACCGTCAACGACGCCCTCAATGCCGAGCAGCAGGCGCAGCTCGACGAACTGAAAACCAAGAAGGGCGCCGACTTCGACACCGCCTACGCCGCCGCCCAGGTCGGCGGTCATGAGAAGACGCTGGCGGAGCTCAGGAACTACGCGTCGAACGGCGACAATGACGCGCTGAAGACCTTTGCGCAGGACCTTGTCCCGATCGTCACGGACCACCTCAACCAGGCGAAGAAGCTGAAATAGAATTCAGCCCTGCAAGTGCGAGCGGTTCAGTGAACGTCGAAATGCTGCTCCCATGGAGCGTGCACCCCGGATCCCGCCGCGATGGGCTCGGCGGCGCATTGCGAAGAGCGATCCAGGCCGAAACGAGCATCCCGGGCGACCTTCTCGGGCTGCTCGCGGAGCTCAGAACCAAGGAGAGAGGAACGGAACATGCCAAGAGAGTTGATCGACACCGGAAACGACAAGCGCTTCGTCCGGCGCGACTTTGAAGGACAGTTCAAGGAGTCCGACGACGTCGGCCGTAGCCTGGCCCAGGATCAGAAGCGGGATTCGAAAACCCGGCCCAAAAGAGGCGAAGGCGACAAGGGAGACCGCTGATGGTGGGCAATCAGCAACCGGCCTCCCGCCCCGACGGCGAGAATCAGTCCGGCGAGTCCGGCGGCGGCCCCTACCCCAATCCCCACAGCGGCAAGGACAACCCCGACTTCAAAGGCGGAGGCTCCGACCACAGCTACTACGGTGGAGGCCGGGATGATGAGGAGAATGAGAACGCCGTGACGAAGGAGGGGTGAAAGACCGTCGCGACGCTACAGCAGCTCCGGTGCCTGAACGTGCCAGGTGATGGGGATGTTGGCGACGGAGTTGGCGTAATTGTCGGCGAACCCGCCGTCGGCCTCACCCAGCCAGTCGACGATCAGGCCATTGTCGTTGCGCCACAGGATGTCGTCGCGCCCGTCGCCGTTGAAGTCGCCGATGCTCGCGACCTGCCAGGTCGTCGGGATGTTGACGACGGAGTTGGTGTAATTGTCGGCTAAACCGCCGTTGGCCTGGGCCAGCCAGTTGACCACAGGCCTTGCGTTGCGCCAGAGGATGTCGTCGCGGCCATCGCCGTTGAAGTCGCCAACGCCTTCGATCTGCCAGTTGGTCGGGATATTGACGATCGAGTTGGCGTAATTGTCGGCGAAGCCGCCGTCGGCCTTGCCCAGCCAGTCGATGGTCAGGCCATTGGCTTCGCGCCACAGGATGTCGTCGCGGCCATCGCCGTTGAAGTCGCCGACGGCGGCAACCGACCAGTTGGTCGGGATGTTGACGACCGAGTTGGCGTAATTGTCGGCAAAGCCGCCGTCGGCCTCGCCAAGCCAGTTGATCGTCAGGCCGCTCCCATTGCGCCACAGGATGTCGTCGCGGCCATCGCCGTTGAAGTCGCCGACGCCTTCGACATTCCAGGCCGTCGGAACGCCGGCGAGCGCGTTGGCATCGTTGTCTGCCACCCGCCGGCGGCAGTGCCGAGCCAATTGGTGGTCTGCCCGGTGTTCGCGCGCCAAAGGACATCGTCGCGGCCGTCGCCGTTGAAATCACCGGTGCCGGCGACCTGCCAGGCCGACGAGATGTTCACGGCCAGAGCATTGGAGTCGTTTGCAACAAACCCGCCGATGGCCTTTCCGAGCCAATTGCTGATCAAGCCGCTGTCGCTCCGCCAGAGAACGTCGCTGCGCCCGTCACCGTTGAAGTCATTTCGGGCATCGGCATCGACGCCCGTCTGGCCGGCTTGGATGGTAATCTGCACTCCGCCGCCCGCCGCGGCGCTGGCAACGACCGTGCCGTCGACAGGCTCGCCCCCGCTCAAATACAGCGTGCGCCCGTTGTAGATGAGAGCGCTATTGTTATCGGTCATGCTGAAGGTGAAGCTGGCGAGGCTCGCATCGGTGAAAATGATCCTGTCGCCAGCCGAAAAGTCGTAGATCCGGTCGGAGTTGAAGTTGAGCAATGTGTCGCGGAACGTGTCGTTGCCGCTGCCTCCGGTCATCTGGTCGCTGCCCGAATTTCCGGAGAGGATATCGTCGCCGCCGCCGCCGAAGAGCTGGTCGAAGCCGCCATTGCCAATGAGAACATTGCTCACGGCGTTGCCGACAATCACGTCTTCGCCGCTGCCGCCGGTGGCATTCTCAATGATGACTCCAAGGGCGATGCTGACATTCCCGACTTCGCCGAGGATGTTCGAGAACGTGCCTGGATTGAGGTCGATGCGGTTGGTGCCGCCGATGCCGGAAACGTCGATCGTATCCAACCCGCCGCTGTCGAACAGGCAGAGTGCCCCCATGCTGTTGCTCCAGCCGGCGCCGTAGACGGTGTTGCCGGCCCGGGTCGTCGTCGACAGGCCGTATAGGTCCGCCATTGCGGCGATGTCGGCGATCATGGGCGTCGTGACGTAATTGCGGGCGAAGCCGAGGCCCTCGAAATAGGTGTTCTCGGTCTGGCTGAAGTAGGACATGACCGTCGTCGCCCAGCTGTCGTTCTGGAAGAGCGCATCGGACGGATACGACGCTTCGCCGTTGTAATTGCCCGCGTGGCCCAGTCCCAGCGCATGGCCGACTTCGTGGATGTAGGTCTGGAAAGAATAGGTGTTCAGGCCGGTGCCGTAGTCCGAAAGCCAGTCGGTGCTGACGTTCACATTTGAGGACGTGATGAAGCTTCCCGAATAGCTTGATTCGGCGAAGGCGCCTTCCTCATCGTCGTCGAAGACGATCTGGCCGCCACTCGTCACCGAAACGAAGTTGACCCCAATGATGTCGGTCCAGGTGGAAAGCGCCGCGAGCGCGAGACTGCGGCCGTCGGCGGTCAACGCGGTCAGATTGACGGTGATCTGCCCGCCGGCAGAAACATTGAACCGATGCGCCGTGCCGCCCCAATACCCAGACGTAAGCTGGTCGGCGATCTGATCGTACGTCCAGACGGACGGCGGAGACGTAGGTGGTGACGCTCAGCTGATACTGGCCGGCATAATCTTCATTCCATGCGCCGACATCGATGTAATAGGTTCCGCTGGTCGTAGCCGTGAAGTTGAGGCGGGAGTCGCGGTTGACGCCGCTCGAGATGTCGTCGTTCTCATCGACAAGCGTGCCAGAGGCATTGCGAATTCGCAGGTACGGATCTTCAAGCGTCGTTCCGTTCAGCGTAATCGTGACCGTTTGCCCGGCTTCAAGCGTGATCCGGAACCAGTCGTGATCCCCGACGACCTCCAGGGAATCGGTGACGGTGCCGCCGACGACAATGCCCACGGTCGTCGAGCTGTTTCCCGGAATGTCCACCATGCCCAATCCCCCACGCCTGGAAGGTCAGCGCACAGCGCTCAATTCCAAGGCGTCCCAAACCGGTGGCTGCTTCGCCACTGAAACTCTATTGATATCCGTAGCTTAATAAATGCTGCACGCTGCGGCTAAGCGACTGAAATCGCTATCGCTCGTCCCGCAAACACAGAGCCACTTAGCATCTTTTCAGTCGCATGCTCGAATTCAATTCGAGCTTGTTGCAGAGCCGGAGACCGCGCGGCCGGGTCAGTCGCGGCGACGCTACAGCAGCTCCGGCGCCTGAACGTGCCAGGTGGTGGGGATGTTGGTGACGGAGTTGGCGTAATTGTCGGCGAACCCTCCATCGGCCTCACCCAGCCAGTCGACGATCAGGCCGGTGTCGTTGCGCCACAGAACATCGTCGCGTCCATCGCCGTTGAAGTCGCCGATGCTCGCCACCTGCCAGTCGTCGGGATGCGACCACGGAGTTGGTGTAATTGTCGGCGAAGCCGCCATTGGCCTGGGCCAGCCAGTTGACCACCAGCCATTGTCGTTGCGCCAGAGGATGTCGTCGCGCCCATCGCCGTTGAAGTCGCCAACGCCTTCGATCTGCCAGTTGGTCGGATATTGACGATCGAGTTGGTGTAATTGTCGGCAAAGCCGCCGTCCGCCTCGCCAAGCCAGTCGATGGTCAGGCCATCGGCTTCCGCCACAGGATGTCGTCGCGGCCATCGCCGTTGAAGTCGCCCACTGCGGCAACCGACCAGTTGGTCGGGATGTTGACCACCGAGTTGGCGTAATTGTCGGCAAAGCCGCCGTCGGCCTCGCCAAGCCAGTTGATCGTCAGGCCGCTCTCATCGCGCCACAGGATGTCGTCCCGCCCGTCGCCGTTGAAGTCGCCGATCCCCTGGACCTGCCAGTTGGTCGGGATGTTGACGAGGCGAGTTGAGGTAATTGTCGGCAAAGCCGCCGTCGGCCTCGCCCAGCCAGTTATGTCAGGCCGTTGTCGTGCCGCCACAGGATGTCGTCGCGGCCATCGCCGTTGAAGTCGCCAAGGCCGTCGACCTGCCACTCGGTCGGGATGTTGATGACCGAGTTGCTGTAATTGTCGGCAAAGCCGCCGTTGGCCTGGCCCAGCCAGTCGATCGTCAGGCCATCGTCGTGCCGCCACAGGATGTCGCTCCGGCCGTCGCCGTTGAAGTCGTTGCGGGCGTCGGGAAATCGCATTTGCCTGGATGACAGTTGCACGCCGCCGCCTGCTGCCGCGCTGGCGACAAGCGTGCCGTGATAGGCGCAGTGCAGCGTCAGCGAACCGCCCGTGTAGGTCAGCGTGTTGCCGGTCAGGCTGAATGTGAAGTCGGCCAGCCGTGGCATTGGTGACGATGATCGTGTCGCCGGCCGAAGTCCGTGATCGTGTCGCCGTTGAAGCTCACGGCGGTGTCGAGGAAGATGTCGCTGCCGGAGCCGCCGGTCAGTGTGTCCACGCCGCCGTTACCGGAAATCGTGTCGTCACCAAGACCGCCGTCGATGATGTCGTTTCCGCCGAACCAGTCGGGATTGGCGAGGAACGTCGGTGCGGCGTTAGCGTCCAGATCGAAAGTTCCATCGCCGGCGAGAATGTCGCTGCCTGCGCCGCCGCTGAGTGTGTCATTTCCTTGGCCGCCGGCCAGGATGTTCGCATTGGCGTCGCCGGTCAGTTCGTCGGCACCCCACCATCCGCCAAAATTCTCGATGTTGGAGAGGGTCCAAGCGCCAACGCCCGTCTGCTGTGCCTGGCCCTGAAGCAGAAGCGAGACCGTAATTCCGTCTGCCGTGTAGGCAGGTTCAAATGCCAGATCGAGAATTTCGATCGTGTCATTGCCGGTCCCCCCATCGACGATCTTGTTGCCAAGCCCGACAGTGAAATAATCGTTGCCGCCGTTGCCGTAGAGATTGTCGCTGCCGTTGAACGTCCAGAACCAATTGTCCGCGGCGTTGCCGGTGAGCGTATCGTCGCCGTAGGTCGCCGTTACGTGCTCGATCGATACGAGGGTGTCGCTGCCGTAGCCGGTGGCTTGTGCGCCTGCCTGGTTCAGGTCGACGGTGACGCCTGGACCGAAGTCCAGATAGTAACTGACGCGGTCATTGCCCGAGCCGCCGTCGTACAGATCATTCCCGAAAGGCCCTACGTCGCCGGCAAATTCGGCGAGAAGGTCGTTCCCAGCACCGCCATAAAGCTGATCCGAGCCGGTACCGCCACGAAGCGTATCGTTACCCTCGAGCCCAGTGACTACGTCGTCGCCGCCGAATCCCTGCAGTACGTCGTTGCCGCTGCTTCCCTGAACCGTATCGGCCCCCGCAAGGACCTGGCTGAACAGCCCTTCGAGATCGTCCGCCAACGCGAAATTCGTAAACGCTTGAACGCTGATCGAGATCTCGGTGACGGTGAACAGCGTCGTGCCGTTCAGTCGGTATGAGATGCTGGTGATCGTGCCCGTGGTCGGATAGCCGTCGACGTAATTGCCGAAGGTACCGTTGAGCGTCAGCTGCTCGTCGGCCGTCTCATCCGAGTATTCGACGACCAGAGTGCTTCCTGTCCCAACAGTGACAGTCCCCAATTCAAAGAAGTCAGAAATGGAAGCGTTGGCCAGGAAATAGCCAAGATCGAACGCAGGACCAAACTCGTAACGCGACATGACACCCCCCTAGGCACAAATCACTATATCCATGGTTATCGCAAATGCGACTGCGGCGGAGGACCGCAGTTCATGTTGTGCCCCGGCAATGACTTTGCGTCAACTACCCCATGGTTAGATAATTCCTAACCATTCGGAGCAGACGAAGTCGCGTGGCGCCGCTGTTTGAGAAAGCTTAGCTAGCCAATCCTATTAGACGCAAATTCCTGACCGTTTGCAATTCATGGGCTCGAAAGCCCGAACTGCTCTGAATAGTAACGATGGCCGACATGGTCGGATGAGCTTGCGATGCGCGCCATTCGCACCTCCCTGTGTCCGGCAGGGCCATACCGAGGACGTCGTAGATGCGCCGCACCTGCCCTCGCCAGTCGGCGTTCATCGCCGCGTAGTCGACCGGCAAGACGAGCGTAGACGGCTGCCGCTGCGCGAGGGTCAGTTGCGCTCTCTCCTGCCGCAAATCCGTCTTGCGCTGCCATTCGCGTCCGACGCGGACCGGATCGGCCCTGTCGGATTGTACGCGCTGCTGGTTCCAGACGAGCGACGCGCTCGACGCTACGACGGTGTCCACGTCGCGCTTCATCCACAAAATCCGCGCGCCCGGAAAAGCCTCCAGCACGGCGTGGAGGTCCTGCATGAATTGTGGCGCTTTCAGCAGCACCGTCCGGTCCGGCGGCTCGCCTCGCCGCCAGCAGAGGGTCTGCACCAGCTGGCGGAACTCACGATAGACGGGCCGCAGCTCCCGCCCTTCGCACCAGCGGCAAACGCCGGCACGTTCCACTGCGCCTCGAACATCGCTCCGTGCAGCGAGAAGCCATGCAGCCCAAACTCCTCTTCGGGCGCCAGCGCCGAGCTGGGTGAATTTTGTGCAGCTCCGGATTGCAGACGTTGAGCAGCCCCCGCACCGCGCTGGCGAACGCCACACCCTGGAACCGGCCAGCCGGCAGCGGCTGCAAAGTCTCATGCAGACGAGTGAAGGCGAAGCGCGGATCGCAGGCGAGCAGCCGGTGCAGGCGGTCGTCCCCGACCGCATGTGGCCAAGGACGATGACCGGCGCATCGATCGGCCGGTGGAGGATTTCCGGACGGCTGCGCCACAGTCGCGCGGCGCGAATCCGTCCGAGCATTCGCACCAGCAATCCATGGGCAATTGTCCGACCCAATGGGTTGAGCGCGGCGCTGCGCTGAAGGTCGCCGGTCAGCCGGTAGAGCGCATCCTCCCAGCAGCCGTTTCGAGCTCGCCGCGCTCCCGGCGCATCGCCGCGGCGGCGAGCTCACCGGCATCGAGGCTCGGCTCCTGCGACAATCCGCTGCTCCAGGCGTGCCGCAATGCGCGGTTGAGAAACTTGACGCGCGGAAGGTCTTCGTCGGATTTGTGGCCTGGGACTGTGGCAATCAACGCGGCTGGCACCGGCTCTTCCCGAATTGGAAAATTGGACTGCCTCGCTAAACGGTCCGCACGCCTCCGGTATCCTACCGCGCCGAACCGCTTTGCGGCTTGCGTTGCGCAACGGCGGCATAGCGCCCATATCGCCCGGGCAAACGTCGCCTGCGGCGGATCGGGGTTACCCCCTCTTCCCTTTCAAGCTTCCTCGCTCGCGCGGAGCCGATCGCCTCCGTGAAGCAGCCATTTTCGAAGGGAAGCCGCCTTGGTCTCCGCCCACAGCAATATTCATCACCTTCCGCCCACGCTGCGGCTGGTTTCCGACAATGCGGCGCCACGGATCGCCGGCGTCGCCCGCTTCATTGGCCTGGAGGGCGTGTCGGACTGCGGCGGCAGTCGCCAAAGCGTCGATCTCTCTTCCATCCGCTTGCTGGCGGAATAGCTCTTGGCGAAGGAAGAACTGCTGACCATCGAAGGGGTGATCGACGAGATCTACCGGACGGCCGCTTCGGCGTGATGCTCGACAACGAGCACCGGATCATCGCCTACACCGCCGGCAAGATGCGGCGTTTCCGCATCCGGTCGGTGGTCGGCGACCGGGTTCATGTCGAGATGACGCCCTACGATCTGTCCAAGGGCCGCATCATCTTCCGCGAGAAGATCGGCGGCGGCCAGGCCCCGGGCGAAAAGCGGCGGCAGTTTCGCCGCTGATGGCGCTCCGACCGCCGTCTTTACGGCCGCGAGTGCTGAACGATCTCCACCTCAAGTTCGGCAATAAGCCGGCCTAGCGACGCGGCCGGCAATGCGGCCGTCGTCGACAGTTCACGCCGTGCGTGAAGCAAAAGGCTGCTCCAATATTTGACAGTGTCCGAGTGAACGCGTTGCCCGCGCAGCCGGCCCGCGCTCCGGACCGCCGAAATCAGATTCGCCGGGTGTCCCATGCAATTGCATTCATATCCCTCCAGCAAGCGGCCTAAGCCCGCAGTACGAATCCCCAGCCCGGTCCATGCCGCTGATTTTCTGCGTCCTCTTTCATCAGGTTCGACTTGAGCTTGGTGCGGATTTGCGCGGCGCCATCGACGCTCATGCAAACCAGGCGGACACCGCCTGTCGGTATGTTCGCGATCGACGAAATTCCGATGTTCTGCGCGGAGCAATGGGCCTCAATGGCCTGCTTGGACATCTTCAGATGTACGGCCCGGCTCAACTGCGCACCGCCCGCTTCGCGCCGGCATGGCTTTCGATGAGGGAAAATATGGTCATCTGTCACTCCTGCTGGGCAAGCGGGAGCGCTACCTCTCGATCGCGAGCGTCTTGCGGAAGCAGGCTCGCGGTACCGAGCAGGTAGCACGTCACCGAAGCGGAAGCGAACGCCAACACTTACAATTGCTGCGCAACCAACCTATGTAGGCTTGGCTATTGGTCGCAAACTGCGGGTCTTCCAGGCGCTTTGCGGCTCCTCATTCCTTCTCTTCGCTTCTTCTGGCACCGGGAAACCGATTGGCGGTGACCCGAAATGAAGGAATTGATTATGCCGACAGGCACCGTGAAATTTTTCAATGAGCAAAAGGGTTATGGCTTCATCGCGCCGGAAGGCGGCGGAGAGGACGCCTTTGTTCACATCAGCGCCGTCGAGCGTGCCGGCATGTCGACCCTGCAGAAGGAGCAGCGTGTCAGCTACGAACTCGAGAAGGACCAGCGCGGCAAGACCAGCGCGGTCAATCTGCAGAGCGCGTAATTTCATTGACCCTCCAGTCCGTTGTCTTCGGGCGGCGGGCCGGCGGTTGCAGGAGGCTGACAATGGTTGACCCGGTACGCCATCGGGAACTCGATGCTTATCTGGCCCGCGCCGAAGAAGCGCGCGCCGAGGCCGACGCCGCCACACTTGAAAATGTGCGTGAGCGCTGCCTCAGATCCGAAGCCGCCTGGAGAGAAATGGCGGCTCGGGTCACACAAACCGAAAAGATGCGGGCAACCTCCCTCGCCGCCAAGCAGGCGGCGAAAGCAGCGTCCTCGCAACATGAATTGAGTAAGAATGAGTAAAGAATGAACAAATTGAAGATTTTTGACACCAATGTCCGCCAGCAATGCGCGGATCATCTTTCCACTCCATCCCTTTTTCGCCTGCTGTCGCGGCGCGAAGCGAACCGGGCGCGGGCCATCGCCTACGAAGCGGCAAGAGCGGTCGTCGGGTAGGAATTTCAGAAGCGAGGATTCAGCCTCGCCTCGCAGGAGCGACAGGTCAGATGCTTAGCACAGCCGGCGAGGTCGAAACGTCGGACGAACCTTTGCAGGATTGGCTTCAGCATCCGTCGCGACCGCAGCCCGGCGCTGGACGCCAAACAGCTGGTGCGCGAGCTTTCGCGTTATCGCGAGCCCAGCCGCCGCCGCAGCGCCTTCGAGCTGGCAATCACCCTGGTGCCCTACCTGGCGCTCAGCGCGGCAATGTTCGCGCTGGTCGATGCCGGTTATTGGCTCGGCTCCTGCTCGCCATTCCGGCGGGCGGCTTTCTGCTCCGGCTGTTCCTGATCCAGCACGACTGCGGTCACGGAGCATTCTGGCCAAGCCGGTCGGCAAACGATTGGACCGGCAGGATGCTGGGCGTGCTGACTTTCACGCCATACGAATGCTGGCGCCGGTCGCATGCCCTGCACCACGCCGGAACCGGCAATCTTGACGCACGCGGCTTTGGGGACGTCGACACGGTGACCGTCGATGAGTTCCGCAGTGGACCAAAGGGCGGCAGTTTCTCTACCGCGTCTATCGCCATCCGGTCGTTCTGCTGGGTTTCGGCCCGACCTATCTCTTCCTGTTGAGAAATCGGCTGCCGGTCGGGCTGATGACCGCCGGCTGGACGATATTGGGTCAGCGCGATCGGAACGAACCTGGCAATCGCCGCTCGTCGCCGCCGCGATCTGCCATGATGGTCGGGATCGGCACGTTCCTGGTGGTCCAGCTGACGGTCACGTTGATCGCGGCCACTGTCGGCGTCTGGCTCTTCTACGTTCAGCATCAATTCGAACATGCGCATTGGGATTCGGGCGACCGCTGGTCGTTCCACGACGCTGCCCTGCAGGGCAGCTCGCACCTCGACCTTCCGCCCGTCCTGCGCTGGTTCACGGCGAACATCGGCGCCCACCACATCCATCACCTGGTCAGCCGCGTTCCATTCTATCGGATTCCCGAAGTCCTTCGGGATCATCCGCAGCTTGTCGAGACCAATCGGCTGACGATCGCCGATACATGGCGGACCTTCCGTCTGGCGCTGTGGGATGCGGATGAGCGCCGCATGGTCTCGTTCGGCCATCACGCGGAACGCGCCGTTGAGCAGCACCCGGAAACCTCAATCGATGGGCTGACCTGCTTCCGTTAACCTTTGGTCAGCCATAAGGCGGAATGCATCAGTACCGCCTCTTTTCCCACGACGGCCTCGGCAATTTCAGCCTTCTCCAGGAATTCCGGGCGAACAGCGATGAAGCTGCAACGAAGCTGGTGGGCCGCTGGGGATCGCGGTCGCTGGAGCTGTGGCAGTCTACCCGCGTCGTCAATCGCTGGGACGCTTAAAGCGACCAGCGGTCGATCGACGGATTGAGCGCACGGTCGCGCCACATGCCCCTGATATCAGCAAGCGTTCCGCCTGGACTGAGCATTCCTTCCAAATCCTCAGTCCGAAAGGTTGCGGTAATCCGCATGGGCCACGGCACCGACCACGAGATCGTATTTCTCGCGACCCGGCGCGCTGAGCTCCAGTCCGAATTCATCCCGTAATTGAGCCGCGTCGGCGATCGGGTCGGCGACGTCCACATCATGGCCGAGCTCGACCAGCCTTTCAACAAGGTCGAAGGCGCGGCTGTTGCGTAGGTCCGGCACGTTTTCCTTGAACGTCAGGCCGAGCACGAGCGCCCTGCCCGCTCGCCCGCCGCGCCGCTCGTGCAGCGTGTCGGCGATCCACCGGCCCATGCCGTCGTTAGTGCCGCGGCCGGCAAGGATCACCTGCGGATCGTGCCCGAGTTGCTGGGCCAGGTGGCTGAGATAATAGGGATCGACGCCGATGCAGTGCCCGCCGACGAGCCCAGGCTCGAACGGGAGGAAATTCCACTTGGTGCGCGATGCCGCGAGCACATCCCAGATGGATACTCCGACCTTCGAGAAAATCTGCGTCACCTCGTTCATAAAGGCGATGTTGACGTCGCGCTGGGCGTTCTCGATCGCCTTCGCGGCCTCGGCGGCCTTGATCGATGCCGCGCGGAAGGTGCCGCCGCTGGTGATCGACCCGTAGATCTCGTCCATCTGGTCGAGAACCTCGGGATCCTCGCCGGCGATCACCTTGGTGATCTTGTCGATCGTGTGCGCCTTGTCGCCAGGATTGATGCGCTCGGGGCTGTAGCCGAGGCGGAAGTCGCGACCCCTCTCGAGCCCGGAAACGCGTTCGATCTCCGGTCCGCACAACTCTTCCGTGACGCCCGGATAGACGGTACTTTCGTAGACGATGGTCGGCCGCTTCTCCCGGTCGATCAGCCCGGCGATGGTGCGGGTCGCAGAAAGTACGGCGCTCAAGTCCGGCTGATTGTCGCTCATCCACCGGCGTCGGCACCGTCACGATGTAGACGTCCGCTCCGCCGCAATCGTCGGCCGAGTGGGTCAGCGTCAGTGAAGACGCGCGGAGGCTGGCCTCATCGACCTCATTGGTGCGGTCCAGTGCCCGCCGAAGCTCGTCGATGCGCCGCTCGTCACGATCCAGCCCGACCACTTCGAACTTCCGCGCCAGCGCGACGGCAAGCGGCAGGCCGACATAGCCCAGACCGACGACGACGATGCGCGGCGGCGACATCCGCCTAGCGCGCGGCGGCTTCCGGACCGTTGCTCACCAGCTTCAGCCGCGAGCCGCCGCCGATCTTGCCGCGGCCAATGCCGATATATTCCAGGCCCGCCTCTTCCGCGTCCGCGCGGTCGTAGACGTTGCGCAGGTCGACGACGACGTTGCCCCGCATGACCTTGGCGAAGCGCTTGAGATCGAGCGCCCGGAATTCATCCCACTCCGTCACGATAACCAGCGCATCGGCGTCCTCGGCGACTTCATAGGGGTCTTCGGCAAACTCGGTGCCAGCGAGCAGGCCGCGGGCATTGTCGACCGCGACGGGATCGAAGGCGGCGACATCGCTCCAAGCTCGAGAAGCCTCTTCACCAGCGGGATCGACGGCGCGTCGCGCATGTCGTCGGTGTTGTGCTTGAAGGTGAGGCCGAGCACCGCGATGCGCTTGCCCTTGACGCTTCCGCCGAGCGCTTCGCGACGCGATCGGCCATCGCTCGCCTTGCGGTCGTCGTTGACCTCGACGACCGTCTTCACGATCCGCTGCTCGACGCCGGCCTCCTCGGCGGTCTGCAGCAGCGCCAGCGTGTCCTTGGGGAAGCAGCTTCCGCCATAGCCCGGGCCCGGGTGCAGGAATTTGGGGCCGATGCGATTGTCGAGGCCGATGCCGCGAGCGACGTCCTGAACGTCGGCATCCACCGCTTCGCACAGGTCGGCGATCTCGTTGATGAAGCTGATCTTCATCGCGAGGAAGGCGTTGGCCGCATATTTGGTCAGTTCGGCGGTCCGGCGGCCGGTGAACAGGATCGGCGCCTGGTTGAGGAACAGCGGCCGGTAGATCTCGCGCAGCACCTCGCGCGCCGTGTCGTCCTCGGCGCCGACGACGATGCGGTCGGGGTGCTTGAAGTCGGCGATCGCCGCGCCTTCACGCAGGAATTCCGGGTTCGATGCCACCGACGTGCCGGCGGGCGCGCCCTCCTCCTTCAGCAGCTCGGCGATCTTGTCGCCGGTCCCCACCGGGAACGGTCGACTTGGTCACCACGACGACCGGGCCCTTCATCACCCCGGCAAGCTCGCGAACGGCGTCGAAGACATAGGTCAGATCGGCGTGGCCGTCGCCGCGGCGTGCAGGCGTTCCGACCGCGATGAACACGGCTTCCGCGCCCTCGACGCCCTCGGCCAGGTCGGTCGTGAAGCTCAGGCGGCCGCGATCGACATTGGCCCTGACCAGCGCTTCGAGCCCCGGCTCCCAGATCGGCATGACGCCGTTCTTGCAGCGCGTCGATCTTGCCCGCGTCCTTGTCGACGCAGACGACATCGTGACCGAAGTCCGAGAGGCACGCGCCCGAAACCAGTCCGACATAGCCCGTGCCGATCATTGCAATTCGCATGTATCACTCCTGACGCCCAAACCGCAGGCCGCGCGTCTTAGACGGCAGTTCGGCCCATTGCCAGCGAAGCGGAGCGGCCAATCGAGACCGTCACAA
This sequence comes from uncultured Alphaproteobacteria bacterium, assembly GCA_963807815.1. GTDB lineage: Bacteria > Pseudomonadota > Alphaproteobacteria > Sphingomonadales > Sphingomonadaceae > Sphingomicrobium. The sequence continues at coordinate 81,491 of CAWECW010000010.1, forward strand.
AGTGGATCAGCGTGCAGAACCATGGGTGGTCCCTTGCAGCCCAGGTTCAGCTAAGCGCCTCGCTTTTGCCGGAAAGTTCGGCTAAGGGCGCGGCCTTCCCGATGGAAACGAAACTCTGCCTCGACCCCCACGCGTGGGCATGGTGTCGCTCGGCTGTCCCAAGGCATTGGTCGACAGCGAGCGGATCATCACCAAGCTGCGCGCCGACGGCTACCAGATGTCGCCCGACTATGCGGGCGCGGACGTCGTGCTGGTCAACACCTGCGGCTTCCTCGATTCCGCCAAGGAAGAAAGCCTGGAAGCGATCGGCGAAGCCATCGCCGAGAACGGCCGCGTCGTCGTCACCGGCTGCATGGGCAATGAAGCGGACGTCATCCGCGCAGCGCTTCCCGGACGTGCTCGCGATCACCGGGCCGCAGCAATATGAGGAAGTGGTCTCGGCGGTGCATGAGGCCGCGCCGCCGGCCGCCTCCCCTTATCTCGACCTGGTGCCGGAAGCGGGCCTGAAGCTCACCCCGCGCCACTACAGCTATCTGAAGATTTCAGAGGGCTGCAATCACCGCTGCAGCTTCTGCATCATCCCGAGCATCCGCGGCGACCTCGTCAGCCGCCGCCCCGACGCCATCCTTCGCGAAGCCGAGAAGCTGGTCGAGGCGGGCACCAAGGAACTGCTGGTCATCAGCCAGGACACGTCGGCCTATGGCGTCGACATCCGCCACCAGCCGCGCATGTGGAAGGGCGCACGAGGTCCGCGCCCACATGACCGACCTTGTCGCGCGAGCTGGGCAAGCTCGGCGCCGTGGGTGCGGCTGCACTACGTCTACCCCTATCCGCACGTCGACCAGGTCATCCCGCTGATGGCCGAGGGACTGGTGCTTCCCTACCTCGACATCCCGTTCCAGCATGCGAGCCCGAAGGTGCTCCGCTCGATGAAGCGGCCGGCCAACGAGGCCAAGGTGCTCGAGCGGCTGAAGAACTGGCGCGCGATCGTGCCGGACATCGCCGTTCGCTCCAGCTTCGTCGTCGGCTTCCCCGGCGAGACGGAGGAGGATTTCCAGTATCTGCTCAACTGGCTGGAAGAAGCGCAGCTCGACCGCGTCGGCGCGTTCAAGTTCGAGCCGGTTCAGGGCGCAGCCGCGAACGCCCTGCCCGATCCGGTGCCGGAAGAGGTGAAGCAGGAGCGCTACGAGCGCGTGATGGCGCTGTCCGCGCGGATCTCCGCTGAAAAGCTGGCCGCCAAGATCGGCAGAACGCTCGACGTGCTCATCGACAATGTCGACGCGGAGACCGGCGGCGCGACCGGCCGCTCAAAGGCCGACGCGCCGGAAATCGACGGCGAAGTGCACCTGCGCGATGCTGGATACCTGTCGCAGGGCGACATCGTATCCGTCACAATCGAGGACAGCGACGAGCACGACCTCTTCGGCGTGCCTGCCTAGCCTACTTCTTCGTCAGCTGGTCGATCGCCTTGTCGACGACGCGGGTGATGCGCTTGATGGCGAAGGACAAAGCCTCGAGCTCGATCAGCGCTTTCTCCACGTTTTCGGTGTTCGACTGAGGCTGGTCCGGGCCGGGACTTTGCAGCAGCGCGGCGCTGACTGCGGCGGTGGAAATCGGATTGCTGAACTTGCAGCCGAAGAAGCGGCCGCTGCTCCAGGCGACCTGCGCCTGGGCGGTGCCGGCTTCGGGAAGGACGACGTCGATAGTCTCGCCCTGCTCCAGCGAGACTGGGCTTTCGACGAGCAGCCCGTCCTCGGACAAATCGTGGATGACGACCTGCGTCTCGACGCGGAAGCGCTGGCGCCCTCGACTTCGAGCTTGAGCTTGCGCCGGGACGAGGAGCGGCGTTCTCCAGCTTCCGGTCCGGCATCGATTTGAGCGCGCAGCGACACTCCGCCTGCTGACGGCACTGGCTAACAAGTGGTTAACGCCGCCGACCGAGCTTGCCCGGGCATTCCGCCGTTTGGAGCGCGCCGTGCGGGATCGGCTCTTTGTGGTATCAGCGCCTGCCGAGGGTGGGGACTGGCAGGGAGAGTTGCCATGACGCCCAAGAAAAAGATCGTCCTTTCAATCGCTTCAGCCATCGGCCTGGCGGTGTGGCGATGGCCGCGCCGGTCGCCGAGGGCGGCCGAAATATGTCGAAGCGCTGACCGGCCAGGCTGAAATTGACGCCGGCGCATTGAAACGCGGACATGGATGGCAGCGGGACTGCTCATGTAACCGTGAACGTCGGCCAGGGCCGCGTTTGCTGGAACCTCACCGACCTTGCCAACCTCGATACGATAACCGCGGCGCACATCCATGAGGCACCGAGCACGGCGGCCGGCCCCATCCGGATATCCTTCTTCCACTTCGGTCAGCCGCTCGATACCGAGGGTTGCACCGAAGGGTCGGCGCAATTTCCGTTCGATCGCGCCCGGCTGACCGATGTCATCCAGAACCCGCAGAACTATTATGTGAACATCCACACGACGGCGTTCCCGCCCGGGGCAATTCGCGGGCAATTGAGCAAGAACAAGAACAAGTAGCAGGCCTGTCACCCGCCTTTGGCTTTGGCTAAGGGCGGGCCATGACCGACTTTCCCCAGCCTCTCGTCGCCGATCGCGGCCAGAAGGCGCATCCGATCCATCTCGTGGACAAGGCCAGCTTCGAAGATTGGTCGAAGACGCGGCCGCCGAGGATCGCGCCCTGCTGAAGGCGCATCGGTTCGACGGCAAGATCGGGCTTCGCCTTCGTGATCCTTCCGCGCAAGGGCGACGAGTTCGAGGTCGTCTCGGCCGTGGCCGATGCCGCGCGAACTTTCGCCCTGGTGTCTTGCAAAGCTCGCCGAGAGCTTGCCGGAGGGCGCTTACAAGCTGGCACAGGGCGAACCCGGGCCGGCCACGCTCGGCTGGCTGCTCGCCCAGCATCGCTTCGACGCTTACCGGTCCAAGAAGGACGACGCTGAACGCGGCCCGAGGGTACTCGTCACCGGCGAGCCGGCGCGGATCGAACCGTCGATCCGGCAGGCCGAAGCCGTCGCGCTTGTCCGCGACCTGGTGAACACGCCCGCCGGCGACCTCGGACCCGCCGAGCTCGAGCGAGCCGTCCGCGAGCAGGCGGAACGCATCGGCGCCGAGGTGCGAGTCACGTCCGGCAAGGACCTGGACGAAGGCTATCCGCTGGTCGCCGCCGTGGGCCGCGCAGCTTCGCCGGACCGCGCGCCGCGCCTCATCGAGCTCGAATGGGGCCGGCCGGACCATCCGCGCGTGGCGATCATCGGCAAGGGCGTGTGCTTCGACAGCGGCGGGCTCGACCTCAAGCCGGCGAGCGGCATGCGGCTGATGAAGAAGGACATGGGCGGCGCGGCGCATGCTTTGGCGCTGGCGACGCCTGATTGCGGGCGAACGGCTGCCGGTGCGGCTGCATTTGCTCATTCCCGCGGTGGAAAATGCAGTGTCGGGCAACGCCTTCCGGCCCGGAGACGTGGTCAAGTCGCGGCAGGGCCTCACGGTCGAGATCGACAATACGGACGCCGAGGGCCGCCTCGTCCTCGCCGACGCATTGACCAAGGCGGGCGAGTCCGAGCCGGAGCTGATCGTCGATTTCGCGACGCTGACCGGCGCGGCGCGCATCGCCTTGGGCCCGACCTCCCCGCTTTGTTCTGCAACGACGATGCGTTCGCCGACGAACTTGCCAAGGCGGGCAAGGAGGCGACCGATCCGCTTTGGCGGATGCCGATCTGGGACGCCTATGACGAGATGCTGAAGAGCGACGTCGCCGACATGGCGAACGCCGCCGGCTCGCCCATGGCAGGCGCAGTCGTCGCGGCGATGTTCCTGAAGAAATTCGTGCCGAAGGACGTACCTTGGGCGCATTTCGATACATATGCCTGGCGCGACAAAGGAAAACCGGGCCGTCCCAAAGGTGGTGAAGCCCTCGGGCTGAGGGCCGTTTTCGCTGTTCTTTCAGACCGTTACACTCGTTCCTGACGACGCTGTCCGACAGTCGTTCGCGGCAACTTTCGGAACCTGATCCGGACCGCACCTGCAACATTTCTGCGACTTACCTGTTTACTTGGCCGTCAGGCGACGGACGGGAGAATGGGAGCCGCAATGGGCGACGAATTGCTGGCTGGCTGGATGAGGGCGCTTATTGCGTACGTTCGTTCAGGCGAGCCGGATCTTACGAACCGCCAGATGGCGCTGTTGATGCTGGTGTATCTTACACCAGGGCCTCACACGGTGCGCGGATTGGCCAAGGTTCTTGGAGTATCCAAGCCGGTGGTCACCCGCGCCTTGAATACATTGGGCGCGCTCGGTTATCTGCGCCGCGAGCGGGACCAGGACGACCGCCGCAACGTCTTCGTCGTCCGCACTACCAACGGGGCCGAATTTCTTGAAGGGTTCAAACGCAACCTCCGGGAGGGGGACCGGGTCGCTGCCGCCCAGCGGCCTGTCATCGGACAGCAGCCCGCCTTCGCACACGGCCGCTGAGTTCGCACTTTCGGGCCGTTCGAACCCGCCCGATCCGAAGTTCAACGCCTATCGCCCCGACCTGGCCGACGTCGCGCTGGCCGGACGCGTGATCGCGTCCCACTATGCGAGGCCGATCGATAAGACCGTCGTCGCCAATGCGCCGCTGCGCGTCGCCGCTTCCGACGATGCGGAGGAACTGGCGGAGCTCGAGCCTGAGGATCCGTTCAGCATGCTCGACGATACGCTCGGCTGGGCCTGGGGCTATGCCGGCAGGGATCGCAGGGTCGGGTACGTCAGGCTGGAAGCGCTGAGCGCCTAGCTACATCTCTCCGCGCTGGCGGCGGATCTCGTACCAGCGCTTCACATTCGCCTGATGCTGCTCGAACGTGTCGGCGAACACATGGCCGCCTGTCCCGTCCGCCACGAAATAGATCGCCTTGGTCTCGGCGGGGTCGAGCACGGCGGCGATGCTCTCCCGGCCCGGATTGGCGATGGGCCCGAGCGGCAGGCCGGGTTGGCGATAGGTATTGTAGCCGGTCACCGCCATCAGCTCCGAACGCCGGATACGGCGTCCTAGCGGCTTGCCCTTGGTGATCGGGTAGATGACCGTCGGGTCGGCATCGAGCTTCATGCCGATGCGCAGGCGGTTGCAGTAGACGCCGGCGACCGTGCGCCGCTCCGAGGCCTTGCCCGTCTCCTTCTCGACGATCGACGCGAGCGTCACGACGTCCTGGCGCGAGCTGACAGGGCATTTGCCGCTGTTCTTGGGCATGAGCTGGTCGAGCGTCTTGCTCATCGCCGCCTGCATCCGCTGAACGACCGCCGCGCGGGCTTCGCCCCGTTCGAAGCTGTAGCTGTCGGGAAGGACCGTTCCTTCGCCGATCGGCGGCGTCGGGCCGGTCAGGAAAGAGTTCGCGTCGAGCTTCTCCGCGACGATGATCGAGGGCATGCCCTCCGTCACCGTGATCAGCCGCTGAACCGGCCGGCCGTGCTGCAGCAGGTCGAGGATTTCGGAGCCGCCCATGCCCTTGGGGATTTCGAACTCGCCGGCCTGGATCGGGTCGGAAGAGCCGAACAGGCGCGCCATGATGCCGAAGGTCCGGCGCCGAGCCTGGAATTGCGCCCGCTTCGTCGCAGCTCCGCCGCGACATAGCCGAGCGTCGAGCCTTCCTTGACGACGATCGTGTGCGGCCCGGGCTTCGGGCCCGGCGCAAGCCACAACATCCAGAACCCGCCTGCCCCGACGAGCAGCCCGAGAACGGCGGCAATGAGGACCGCCCGGCGGAGCATGAGGCTAGTTGACCGACTTCATGACCAGCGACGCGTTCGTACCGCCGAAGCCGAAGCTGTTGTTCAGCACGGCGCGAACTTCGCGCTGCTTGGCCTTGTGCGGGACGAGATCGACACCGGCGGTGCCCTCGCTCGGATTGTCGAGGTTGAGCGTCGGCGGGACGATCTGGTCGCGCAGGGCGAGGATGCAGAAGATGCTCTCGACCGCGCCGGCGCCGCCGAGCAGGTGGCCGATCGCCGACTTGGTCGAGCTCATCGACAGGCTTGCCGATCGCATTGCCGAACAGTCTGCGGACCGCGCCAAGCTCCAGCTCGTCGCCGAGCGGCGTCGAGGTGCCGTGCGCGTTGATGTAGTCGATGTCCGACGGCTGCAGCCCCGACTTCTTCAGCGCCATTTCCATCGAGCGATAGGCGCCCGAACCTTCCGGGTGCGGCGCCGTCACGTGATAGGCGTCGCCGGACAGGCCGTAGCCGACCACTTCGGCGTAGATTTTCGCGCCGCGGCGCTTGGCATGCTCATATTCCTCGAGCACGACGACGCCCGCGCCTTCACCCATGACGAAGCCGTCGCGGTCCTTGTCGTAGGGGCGGCTGGCCTTTTCCGGCTGGTCGTTGAAATTGGTCGACAGCGCGCGCGCCTGGGCGAAGCCGGCGATGCCGATCGGGCAGATGGTCGCTTCCGCGCCGCCCGCCAGCATGATGTCCGCGTCGTCGTCCTTGATCATGCGCGCTGCGTCGCCGATCGAGTGCGCGCCGGTCGAGCAGGCGGTGACCACCGCATGGTTGGGGCCCATCAGGCCGTACTTGATCGAGACCTGGCCGGAGACGAGGTTGATCAGGCGGCCGTGGACGAAGTGCGGGCTGACCCGGCCGGGCCCCTTTTCGTGCAAGCACGAGGCTTTCGCTTTCGATGCCCGGAAGACCGCCGATGCCCGATCCGATCGAAACGCCGGCGCGAAAGCGCATCTCTTCCGGCATGTCCGTCAGGCCCGCGTCCTCGATGGCCTGTCCCGCGGCGTCGATGCCGTAGACGATGAAGGGATCGACCTGGCGCTGGACCTTGTGGTCGACGCGCTTGCCCGGGTCGAAGCCATATTCATGGTCGGCCGGCTTCACTTCGCAGGCGATGCGGCATTTCTGGTCGCTCGGCGTCGAAATGCGTGATCGGCCCGGCGCCGCTCTTGCCGGCAAGGATGTTCTTCCAGGTCGTCTCGACGTCGGCGCCAAGCGGCGTCACGAGCCCGAGACCAGTCACCACGACACGGCGCATGATTTCACTCCACGGTAAGCTTCAAAAACAAACGGCTTCCCTGCAGGCTGCGGGAAGCCGTTCGTGCCGCAGAAGATTTTCTCAGCGGCGGCAGATGGCGGACCCGTTCAGCCCTTGTTCTGCTCGATATAGTCGATCGCGTCCTTGACGGTGCTGATCTTCTCGGCCGCGTCGTCGGGGATTTCGACACCGAATTCCTCTTCGAACGCCATGACCAGCTCGACGATGTCGAGGCTGTCGGCACCGAGATCGTCGATGAAGCTCGCGTCCTCGGTGACCTTTTCCTGCTCGACACCAAGATGTTCGACGACGATCTTCTTCACCCGATCGGCAGTCTCGCTCATGGAAGCTTCCTCCGTTTTGTCTAAATTTTGGCCAGCCCTAGCCCCGCAGAGAACCCCCGGCAAGTAGGGCGCGCTGCTTGTCATTGCGAGCGGAGCGAAGCAATCCACCGTCGCATGGATTGCTTCGTCGCCCTCGGCTCCTCGCAATGACTGCGAGGCACGCCCTCCCGCCCGCTCACATCCGGCGAGATCGAACTGGCGCGATCGGTATTCGGCGACGCGATCGATTATCCGAAAGTGCGGATATTCCGCCGCAAGTGGTGGCCGTTCCAGCCGCGCAGCATCGCCATGGCGCCGATGGGACACATTCACTTCCACCCGCATTCGGATCTGTGGTCGGAGGATTTCGCGAAAGAGCCGCTGCATCGGCAAGGCCTCTTCATCCACGAACTGACGCACGTCTGGCAGTCGCAGAAGCGCGGGCGCTTCTATCTGCCGCTGATGCGCCACCCCTTCTGCCGCTACGGCTACGAGCTGAAGCCCGGCCGCGCGTTCGAGGATTACGGCCTCGAGCAGCAGGCGGAAATCGTGCGTCACCGCTTTCTCATGGATCGCGGCCGGACGCCGCCCGGTCTGCCCTCCACGCGAAATCCTGCCGTTCCTGAGCCTGCCCGACGCAACCGCCTGACGTTGCCCCGCTCGGCGCAAGGCCGATAGGGCGGCGCTTCGTTTAGGGATCCCAAATGCGCCATTCGACCGACGACCTCAGAATCCGCGAGATCAAGGAGCTGGCGCCGCCGTCGCATGTCCTGCGCGAATTTCCCGAAAGCGACCGGGCAAGCGAGGCGGTGTTCGACGCGCGCCAGTCGATCCACCGGATCCTGACGCGCGAAGACGACCGCCTGCTGGTCGTCGTCGGCCCCTGCTCGATCCACGACCCGGCCGCCGCGCGCGACTATGCGGGTCGCCTGCTCGAACAGCGCGATCGCCTGAAATCGTCGCTCGAAATCGTCATGCGCGTCTATTTCGAAAAGCCGCGGACGACCGTCGGCTGGAAGGGCCTGATCAACGATCCGGATCTCGACGGCAGCTTCCAGATCAACAAGGGATTGCGCGTCGCGCGCGAGCTTCTCCTCGACATCAACGAGCTGGGGATGCCCGCGGGAACCGAATTCCTCGACATGATCACGCCGCAGTACATTGCCGACCTCGTGTCCTGGGGCGCGATCGGCGCGCGGACGACGGAATCCCAGGTCCACCGCGAGCTCGCGTCCGGCCTCTCCTGCCCGGTCGGCTTCAAGAACGGCACCGACGGAAACATTCGCATCGCCTGCGACGCCATCAAGGCCGCAAGCCGTCCGCATCATTTCCTGTCGGTGACCAAGGCCGGCCATTCGGCCATCGTCGCAACGACCGGCAACGAGGATTGCCACGTCATCCTGCGCGGCGGCAGCCGGCCGAATTACGACCGGGAAAGCATCGACGCAGCTTGCGCCACCGCGTCGGAGGCCGGTATCGAATGCCGGCTGATGATCGACGCCAGCCACGGCAACAGCTCCAAGGATTTCCGCCGGCAGCGCACGGTCGTGACCGACGTCGCTCGCCAGGTCAGCGATGGCGAACGCCGGATCTTCGGCCTGATGATCGAAAGCCATCTGGCGGAGGGCCGTCAGGACCTCGGCGACGGGGGCAATCTCACCTACGGCCAGAGCGTGACCGACGCCTGCCTGGGATGGGACGATACGGTCGAACTGCTCGACGACCTCGCTGCCGCGGTCGAGCAGCGCCGCGCAAAGGCCTCCATTCCGTAAGGTCAGCCGTATTTTTCCCGGAAATCTGCCATGTCACCGGCGAGCAACACCGTGACAACAAAGCTGACACGCATCCCCCGCGCAGCTTCCCTCCGGTCGCCATAAGCCATAATCATTTCGGGTACGCGCCAAAACAGAGGGGGTTTTCATGCGCACTTCGGCTCTATTGCTGATCGGTACAGCTGCGGCTGCACTGGCCATGCCATCGTTTGCTCAGACTACGGAAGAGGCCACGGCCCAGGCCGCAACGCCAGACGATGCGTCGCAGGGGGACGAGATCATCGTCACCGCGACGAAGCGCGCCACGACCGTCCAGGACGTTCCCTTCTCGATCAACGCGCAGACCGAAGAAGACATCCAGCGCGCCAATGCCCAGACGATCGAGGACCTCAGCCGCAACATTGCCGGCCTGACGGTGCAGAACCTCGGGCCGGGCCAGAGCCAGGTGTCCGTCCGCGGCGTGTCGGCCGGCCAGATCGTCCGCGACCAGCCGGGCGTGAAGGAACAGGTCGGCGTCTACCTCGACGAAAGCGTGATCTCGCTCTCGCTGTTCACGCCCGATCTCGACCTCTTCGATCTCAACCGCGTGGAAACGCTGCGCGGCCCGCAGGGTACTCTGTTCGGCTCCGGCTCGGTCGGCGGCACCATCCGCTACATCACCAACCAGCCGAAGCTCGGCGTGATGGAAGGCCTGGTCGAAGCCAACGTCAACACCGTCGACGAAGGCGATCTCGGCTATCATCTGAAGGGCGCCATCAACCTGCCGCTCGGCGACACGGCCGCAATTCGCGCCGTCGCCTACGGCACCAAATATGGCGGATTCATCAACGCCATCGGGCCGGCAGCCGGCAAGGACGTCAATGACGGCAGCCGCGTCGGCGGCCGCGTATCGCTGCTGTGGGAGCCGGCGCCCAACATCCGCATCACGCCGCGCGTGGTTTACCAGCAGATACGCGCCAACGGGTTCAATCGCGAGGAGGTCTTCAACCTCTTCGCCAATGAATTCACCGATCCGCCGTACGAATATCGACGAGCGCGAGCAGTATTTGCTGCTGCGCGAGAAGTTCAAGGACGACACGCTGATCGCCGATCTGACCGGCAGCGTGGACTTGGGCGGCGTCGAGCTGACGTCCGTCACCAGCTACATCAACCGCGACATCCTCGTCAGCCGCGACGCATCGGCGTTGACGGGTTCGGTGAGCGTCGATTTCGGCATCCCGGACTGCGGCCAACCTGCCTTCAAACCTGCGTGACACGACCGAGCTGAAGACAGTGGACGCAGGAATTGCGTCTTGCCGTCGACCGGCAGCGGGACCGTTCCAGTGGGTGTTCGGCGGCTTCTATTCCGACGTCGAGCGCGTCTATGCGCAGCGCCTGCCGACGCCGGGATATGACGTCAACGTCACCAACCCGTTCCTGGCGGGTCTGTGCTTCCCCGACGATCCGATGACGCCGGAAGACGAGAGCCTGACTCGGCTGCGCGATCAGGGACGCTCACGCCGCTGACTGCGGACGATGTGGCAACGGTTTCCCGCTCGAACTCTCCGTACAACGCCGATCTGCCGTACGACATCAAGCAGAAGGCGATCTTCGGCGAAGCAAGCTACGATTTCGGCCAGTTCAAGCTGACGGCCGGCGGTCGCTACTACGACTTCAAGGAAAGCCGCGACTTCATCTCCGGCGGCGTGTTCGCGAATGGCGACACGTTCATTGGCGACAAGACCAAGTCGAGCGGCTTCAGCCCGCGCGTGATCGCGCACTTGGGAGCCGACCAACAATCTCAGCGTCAACGTGCAGGCCGCAAAGGGATTCCGTCTCGGCGGCGTCAACGATCCGCTTAACCTGCCGCTCTGCAGCGACGAGGACGAAGCGCTGTTCGGCGGCTTCCAGCAATATGACGACGAGACCCTGTGGAACTACGAAGCCGGCGTGAAATATTCCCGCCGCGGCGTCACGTTCAACGCGGCGGTCTTCCACAGCAAGATCAAGGACCTGCAGGTCACGCTGGATGCCGGAAGCTGCTCGTCGCGCGTCGTCTTCAACGTTCCGAAGGCGCACACGACGGGTATCGAAGCCGAGTTCTCGGCCAATCCGCTGCCCGGCCTCGATCTGTCGCTTGCCGGCAGCTACGTCGACGCACAGTTCGACTCCACGCTGCCGGAGCCGCTCGCGACGTCGACCGGCATCCGCGACGGCAACCGCCTGCCGACCGTGCCGAAGTTCCAGATGGCCGCGACGGTCGCCTACACGCAGCGGCTTAGCGATACTGGCGAATGGTACGTCACCGGCAGCTTCCAGCATGTCGGAAGCCGCTACACGCAGCCGTCCGACCAGGAGAACAATCCGCGCAACTTCGTGTCTGGCCTGGCTTACAATGGCGCACCGGGAACGGACGCTACCCGGATCGACCTCAAGCTGCCCTACTACGAACTGGTCAATCTTTCGGCCGGCATCAAGTGGGATAGCGGTCTGGAAGTCGCGGCCTACGTCAACAATTTGTTCGACGAAAATCCGCTGCTCTCGTTCGATCGCGAACGCGGTGGTCGTGCACGGCTCGGTTACAACATCGGCACGCCGCGCATGATCGGCCTCACCGTGCGCCAGAAGTTCGGTGGCGAACGGCCGGTCGTCGAGGCTCCGCCGCCGCCTCCCCCGCCGCCGCCTCCGCCGCCCCCGGCGACGCAGACGTGCGCGGACGGATCGGTGATCCTGGCGACCGAAGCCTGCCCGGTTCCGCCGCCTCCGCCGCCTCCGCCGCCACCGGCGCCGGAACGCGGCTGACGCTTAGGAATGGATAGCGGCGAACCGACCGGCTCACCGCTATTGAAGGTAACGCGCCGCTCGCTCCTCAAGGGAGCGGGCGGCGCTGCCGTATTGGCGGCTGGGAATTCGGCAATGGCTCAGGGAAGCAAGCAGACAGATCGTCGTCATCGGCGCCGGCGTCTTCGGGTCGTGGACGGCGCATCACCTGCAGAATGCGGGGCATCGCGTGACCCTGGTCGACGCCTGGGGCGCGTCGCACAGCCGGGCGTCCTCGGGCGGCGAATCCCGCCTGACCCGCGCCGGATATGGCCGGGACGCGATCTACACGCGAATGGCGACCGAGAGCCTGCCGCAATGGCAGGCGCTGAGCGCCATCTCCGGCCTGCCGATCCTCGTGCAATGCGGCGTCGTCTTCTTCAGCGCCGTCGAGGACGACTACTTTCGCGGCAGCTTCGATGTGCACAAGCAGCTTGGCCTGCCGGTCGAGCGCATGGATCGGGCCGCCATGCAGCGCCGCTTCCCGATGATCGACTTCACCGGCATCGAGATCGGCCTGTACGAGCCCAAGTTCGGAGCGCTGATGGCGCGGCGGTCGGTGCAGACCCTGGTCGATCGGTTCGTCCGCGCGGGCGGCGAATATCGCCTCGGTGCCGCCGTCGCCCGTTCAGGCCGAGCGGGCCGCGAACTTGAGGCGGTGAAGCTGCAATCGGGCGAAAGCCTGACCGCCGACCGCTTCGTCTTCGCGCTCGGCCCCTGGCTGCCGAAAATCTTCCCCGACGTGCTGGGCAAGAAGATCTTCGCCACGCGGCAGGAGGTCTTCTATTTCGCGACGCCGCCGGGCGACAAAAGCTATTTGCCGGGAGCCATGCCAGGCTGGGCCGACTTCAACGCCGGCGACATTTTCTACGGCTTCCCGGACCTGGAAAATCGCGGGGTGAAGTTCGCCAACGACAAGCATGGCGTGCTCGTCGATCCCGACACGCAGGACCGCCGCCCGACCCAGGCCGCAATCGATGAGATCATCGCCTTCCGCGACCGCCGTTTTCCGGGACTGCGCGGCGCCCAACTGATCGGCGCCGAAGTCTGCCAGTACGAGAACAGCTCGAACGGCGACTTCCTGATCGACATGCACCCGAGCCTGTCGAACGTGCTGCTCGTCGGCGGCGGATCAGGCCACGGATTCAAGCACGGGCCCGAGGTCGGCCGCTATGCCGCAGCGCGCCTGTTCGACGGCGTGAAGGCCGAACCGAAGTTCAGCCTCGCGACCAAAGGCGAAACGCAGCACCGGGAAGTTCACTAGAGCAACCGCACGGCCGCTGTTCCGTTCATCTCCGCATCCAACGGAGGCAAGCCAATGGAACTGCATCGCGGACGCCTGATCGATCACATCCAGCTGGTCGTGGCAGACCTCGACGCCAGCCGCCGCTTCTACGAGGCGGTCTTCAAGGTTCTGAACATTCCCGTGGAAAGCAATGCGCCGAGCCATTTCTGGGGCGACGAATTGTTCATCTCAACGCCGGACGGCCCGGAAGCGGTGGGGAAGCTCACCGGACGGCATCACATCGCGTTCCAGGCTCCGGATCGCGCAACGGTCGACAAATTCTACTCGGCGGGCCTCGAAGGCGGAGGCAAGGATAACGGCGCGCCGGGCGAGCGCGCCAATTACCATCCCGGCTATTACGCCGCTTTCCTGCTCGATCCGGACGGAAACAACATCGAGGCCGTCTATCACGGCGAAGCCAAGCGCAGCGCCGACTCCGTCAAGCTGACCTTCGACATGCCGTCGATCTAAGGCTTGCGCGCTACACCCACGAGTGCGGGACGGAGCAGCCGGTCCTTGAGCATGTAGCCGGGCTGCATTTCCTGGACGATCGTGCCCGGCTCGACCTCGTCGCTGGGTACTTCCATCATCGCCTGGTGGCGGTGAGGATCGAGCGGCTGGTTCAGCGCATCGATCCGGCTGATGCCCTGCCGGGTGAAAACCTGGTCCAGCTCGCGCAGCGTGGATTCGATGCCGGCGAGGAAATTGCTCGCGACCTTGTCGGCGCGAAGCTCGTCGGACACGGCGTTCAGCGCGCGCTCCAGGTGATCCTTGATCGCCAGCATGTCGCGGGCGAACTGCGTCGTCGCATAGTTCGCCGCCTGCTGCTTTTCCGTCTCCAGGCGGCGGCGCACGTTCTGGATTTCGGCAGCGGCGTAGAGCGCCTTGCTGTTCGCGTCCTCCAGCTGCTTCTCAAGCTCCGCTACACGGTCGTGCTCGGCGACTTCCGGCGCTGCTTCGGCGGTCTCGCGGCGAATTTCCTCCGCCTCTTCCAGTCTGTCTTCGTTCTCGATCATGCCATCAATCTCGTTAGGGCCTTGGCCGTGAAGTCTACCATTGGGATGACGCGCGCGTAGTTCAAGCGCGTGGGGCCGATAACACCCACAACTCCCACCACGTCCCCTTGGCTCCCGCGATAAGGCGCAGCAATCACGGACGAGCCCGAAAGCGCGAACATCCGGTTCTCGCTGCCGATGAAAATCCGGCATCCGGGGGCATCGCGCGCCTCGCCCAGCAGCCGGGCGATTTCCTGCCGGTCTTCCAGTTCTTCGAGCAGGCTGCGGACGCGCTCCAGGTCGGCGGCAGTGCTCTCGTCGATGAGATTGGCCTGCCCGCGAACGATCAGGACCGGCCGCCGGACATGATCCTCGCTCCACGCCGCGAGGCCGGACGCGATCAGCTCCGCCGCGGCCTGATCCAGCGCCTCGCGGCGATCGCGAATTTCGGCAAGCAGCCGCGCCTGCGCTTCCGCGAGCGTCATTCCCGAAAGATGCGCGTTGATGAAATTCGCGACTTCGTTGAGCGCGTCGGCGCTGATCAGGCCGTCGAGAGGCACGATCCTGTTCTCGATCGTTCCGTCCGCGCCGACCAGCACCGCCAGCGCGCGATCAGGCCCGAGCGGCACCAATCCCAATTGCTTCAGCCGCATCTCGCTTTTCGGCGCGAGAACGACGCCCGCAGCCTGCGACAGACCCGACAGCGCCGACGAAGCCGCCGCCAGCGCATCCTCGATCGGCTGGTCGCGGCCGATATGCCGCTCGATCTCCCGGCGTTCGCGCGGATCGGGCGCTGCAACCTGCATGATGCCGTCGACGAACAGCCGCAGCCCGGTCTCGGTGGGGATACGGCCGGCGGAAGTGTGTGGATGCGTGAGCAGCCCCCGCTCCTCCAGGTCCTGCATCACTCCCCGAATGGATGCAGGCGACAGGTTCACGCTCCCGGCCAGCACCTTCGAACCCACCGGCGCTCCGCGGTGGAGATACGACTCCACGACGAGACCGAAGATCTCGCGCATCCGGTCGCTAAGTTCGCCGATATGCTGGGCCATCCTGCCCTCGCATCTAGGATTGGCGTCCCGCGCGGTCTAGTGGAGCGACGAATCCACCAACAGGAGCAAATGATGCGCCCAAGCGGCCGCGCACCCGACCAAATGCGAACACTGAGCTTCGAGCCCGGCTTTACCGTTCATGCCGAGGGCTCGTGCCTCGTCTCGTTCGGTGACACGCGCGTGCTGGTCACCGCCTCGGTGGACGAGAAGGTCCCGCCCTTCCTCCGCGGCAAGGGCCAGGGCTGGGTCACGGCCGAATATGGCATGCTCCCCCGCGCCACCCACACGCGCGGCAATCGCGAGGCGGCCAAGGGCAAGCAGTCCGGGCCGAACGCAGGAAATCCAGCGCCTCATCGGCCGCTCGCTTCGCGCCGTGGTCGACCTGCCCGAAGCTCGGCGAGCGGCAGATCATCGTCGACTGCGACGTCATCCAGGCGGATGGCGGCACGCGCACGGCGGCCATTTCCGGCGCCTGGGTCGCGCTGCGCATCGCGGTGGACAAGCTGCTCGCCTCGAAGGCGCTCGCCGCGGATCCCATCCGCACGCAGGTCGCGGCGGTAAGCTGCGGCATCCATCAGGGAACCGCAGTGCTCGACCTCGATTACGTCGAAGACAGCACGGCCGGATCGGACGGCAATTTCGTCCTGACCGCCGACGGCGCGATCGTGGAGGCGCAATTGACGGCTGAGGGCGAGACGTTCGACGAGGAAGGGCTGCTAAGGCTCCTCCGCCTCGCCCGCATCGGTTGCACCGACATCTTCGCTGCCCAGCTCAAGGCCACCGGCCGGTGAGGCCGATCGGCGACAAGCTGGTCATCGCGACCCACAATCCCGGGCAAGTTGCGCGAAATGCGCGACCTGATGGAGCCGCTCGGGATTAGCTGCGTGGGCGCGGAAGAGCTTGGACTGCCGGAGCCCGAGGAAATCGGGAACACGTTCGTCGACAATGCGGATCTCAAGGCGCGCGAAGCCGCGGATCTGTCGGGCCTCCCTGCCCTCGCCGACGACAGCGGCCTGTGCGTCGACGCGCTGCACGGAGCGCCGGGCATCTTCTCGGCCCGCTGGGCGGAGGACGAGCAGGGCAATCGCGACTGGACGCGCGCGATGGAAAAGGTCTGGCGCGAGGTCGAGGCAGCCGGTCCCGACGCGGGCCATGACGCGCATTTCGCCTGCGCGCTGGCGATCGCCTGGCCCAACGACGGGCAGGCCGAGAATTTCGAAGGGCGCGTCGACGGGACGCTTACCTGGCCGCCGCGCGGCGACAAAGGTTTCGGCTACGACCCGATCTTCGTGCCCGCTGGCCATGACGTGACCTTCGGCGAGATGGAGCCCGCGCAGAAGCATGAGATGAGCCATCGCGCGGATGCTTTCCGGAAGCTGGTGAAAGCGCTCCGATGCTTTCGTCATCCCGGACTTGATCAGGGATCCATGAATAACGCCCAGCTAGCGGTCACTCGGCCTAGTTCATGGATGCCGACTCGAGTCCAGCATGACGGTAAGATCGCCCTCTACGTCCACTGGCCGTTCTGCGTCAGCAAATGCCCCTATTGCGACTTCAACAGCCATGTCCGGTCGACCATCGACCAGGACGAGTGGCGCGACGCGCTGCTCGCCGATCTGGCTTACGAGGCCAGCCTCCTCCCCGGCCGCACGCTGACCTCGATCTTCTTCGGCGGCGGAACCCCGTCGCTGATGGAGCCGGCGACCGTCGCGGCCGTCATTGGCGCGGCTCGACAGCATTGGAGCGCAGCGGACGACATCGAGATCACGCTCGAAGCCAACCCCAATTCGGTCGAGGCCGCGCGTTTCGCCGATCTCGCCACCGCCGGCGTCAACCGCCTTTCGCTCGGCCTGCAGAGCTTCGACGACCGAGTCTCGCCTTCCTCGGCCGCGCGCACTCCGCCCACGAGGGCGAACAGGCGCTCGAAGTCGCCCAACAGCATTTCCCTCGCGTCAGCTTCGACCTGATCTACGCCTTGCCCGGAGACACGGAAGCGGACTGGTCGGCGACGCTCGACAAGGCCCTCGCCAAGGGCACGTCGCACCTGTCGCTCTACCAGCTGACGATCGAGCCCGGCACGCGCTTCGCGTCGATGGTCGCAAAGCACGAGTTCGAGCCGCTCGACGGCGATCAGGCGGCCGACCTCTACGAGCTAACGGCCGAGCGGACCGCCGCCGCAGGCATTCCGGCGTACGAGATCAGCAATCATGCCCGTGCCGGACAGGAAAGCCGGCACAACCTCACCTATTGGCGATACGGCGACTATGCCGGCGTCGGCCCCGGTGCCCACGGGCGGCGCCTGGGCGCGCGGACGGTGCGGCATCGCAAGCCGGAGAACTTCCTCTCGGGCGTCCGGCGCAACGGCCACGGAATGGTCGAGGAAGAGACCCTTAGCCAGGCGGAAGCGGCGGACGAAGCGCTCGTCATGGGCCTGCGGCTTTCCGAAGGGATCGATCCCAAGAGCCCTGTCCGCCAGATTCGGCAAGTCAGTCGTCGACGACGCCTCAGTAGATCGGCTCGTTGCCAGCGGCCATTTGGAACGTGACGGCGACCGGGTCCGCACAACCTCGTCCGGCCGGCTCCTGCTCGACCGCGTGCTTGTCGAGATCGCCGCAGCCTGAGGCTTATTGCGGCGTCGTCTCCGCCGCGTATCGATCGGCAGCGGACGTCACGAAGTCTTCAATCTGGTACTCCGAGTCCTTCTCGGACTGCTTCTTCGGCACCTTGTTCTTGGAATCGAATGCCCAGACGGCCGACTTGAAGGTCGTTTCCTGCGCGGTGCATTTCTGCCGGATGAAGGCCGCGATAGCATCGGTCGCCACCTTCTGCGTTTTGGCCTCGGTCGTCGCTTGCTTGATGCAGGTCCTGAGCGCGGTTCGAGCGCCGTCAGCCGCGGCACTCTGGAAGGCAGCCGCATAAATCGCAGAGGCGATCACCATTTCAATCATGACTCTCTCCCCAGAGCCGTCAACGGAGCAAGGTTACTCCTTTTTCGGCCCTATGAAAGCATTTAGCGCCACGGAGTTAACGTAGAGCAATCGGCGACTTGCTGCACCGCCGGTCGGATGCGATGCAGCGGTTGCAATGGACCCGCAACGGCTTCCACCCGGACTGTACATCGTGGCTACGCCGATCGGGAATCTCGGCGACCTCAGCCCGCGTGCGGCCGATACGCTCTGCCGGGCGGATCTCGTCCTGGCCGAGGACAAAAGGGTCAGCGCCAAGCTCCTGGCCCATGCCGGCGCGAAGACGCGGATGGCGACCTACCACGATCATAGCAGCGAGGAGGAACGCGACCGGATCGTCGCGCGCCTTGGCGAAGAGGCGATCGCGCTCATCAGCGATGCTGGCACGCCGCTGATTTCGGATCCCGGCTACAAGCTGGTGCGAGCGGCACGCGCCGCCGGCCATTCGGTTCACACCGTGCCCGGTCCGTCCGCCGTCATCGCCGCGCTGACGCTCGCCGCTTTGCCGACCGACCGCTTCCTGTTCGCAGGGTTTCTTCCTGCGAAAGCCAAGGCGCGGGACGATGCGATCGCCGAGTTGGCGGGGATCCGGGCGACGCTTGCCTTTTACGAGAGCGGCCCTCGCCTCTCCGATACACTTGCGGCCCTTCGAAAAGGGCTTGGCGACCGCGAGGCGGCGGTGGTTCGCGAGATCAGCAAGCTGCACGAAGAGACGCGTCACCGGGTCGCTCAGCGAGCTAGCGCGCGCGTTACGCGGACAAGCCTCCGAAAGGCGAAATCGTGATCGTCGTCGGGCCTCCCGCCGAGCGAGCCGGAAGCCAGCGACGACGACCTCGACGCGGCGCTCGACGAGGCGCTCCAGCGACTGTCGCCGTCGCGCGCGGCGGCCGAGGTCGCGGCGCTCCTCGATCTCCCCAGGAAGCGGGCCTATGCCCGCGCGCTCGAACGCTCGAAATGAATCGCGAAGCGGCGGAGAAGCGCGGCCGCGGGGCCGAGACGCTCGCCTGCTGGTGGCTGCGCCTCCACGGCTGGCGCATCCTCGCCCGCCGGGCGCGCGTACCCGGCGGCGAGGTCGACATCGTCGCGCGCCGCCGCCGCGTCCTCGCCTTCGTGGAGGTGAAGGCGCGCGCGTCCGAAGAGGCAGCTGCGCTGTCGCTCGACGCATGGCGCTTGCGCCGGGTCGTTGTCGCTGCCGAGCGCCTCGCGCCGCGCTACCTCAGGCCCGGCGACGACTTACGCATCGACGCGATCTTCATCGTGCCCGGCAGGCTGCCGCGCCACGCCCCCAACATCTGGCAAGGGTGACAAAGAGTTGAGCCTCGCTTAGGCGCAGCCCATGGCCGTTCGCGTCGCAGTCCAGATGGACCCGCTGGAGCACATCAACATCTCCGGCGATTCCACCTTCGCAATCATGCTCGGGGCGCAGGCGCGCGGGCACAAGCTCTATCATTATCTCGCCGACGCTCTGACCTGGCAGGACGGGCGTCTCTACGCCGGAGCGCACGAGGTCAGCGTGCAGCCGGTCGCGGGCGATCATTTCAAGCTGGGCGAGTTCACGATCCTCGACCTCGGCCGCGACGTCGACGTCGTGCTGATGCGGCAGGATCCGCCGTTCGACCTCGGGTACATCACCGCCACGCACCTGCTCGAGCGCATTCAGCGACGAGACTTTGGTCGTGAACGATCCGGCGACGGTCCGGAATTCGCCCGAGAAGGTCTGGGTGCTCGACTTTGCGCGCTTCATGCCGCCGACGCTGGTGACGCGTTCGCTCGGCGCCGCTCGCGAATTCCTGAAGACGCACGGCGACATCGTCGTGAAGCCGCTCCACGGTTTTGCCGGCGGCTCGGTCTTCCGGATCGGCCCGGACGGCCGCAACCTCGCGTCGCTCATCGAGTTGTTCAACCGGACCTATCGCGAGCCGCACGTCATCCAGAGATTCCTTCCGGAGATTGTCGACGGCGACAAGAGGATCGTGCTCGTCGATGGCGAAGTCGCGGGCGCGGTCAATCGTGTCCCGGGAGAAGGTGAGATCCGGTCCAACCTCGCCGTCGGCGGCAAGGGCCAGAAGACCGAGCTGACGGCGCAGGAACTGGAAATCTGCGCTGCACTCGGCCCGGAGCTGAAGCGCCGCGGCCTGCTCTTCGTCGGCATCGACGTCATCGGCGGCAAGTGGCTCACCGAGATCAACGTCACGTCGCCGACGGGGATCGTCGCGATCGACAAATTTAACGGCACCGATACGCCTGGGCTCATATGGGACGCCATCGAAGCTCGCCTGGAAGCGCGTCGGAGCAGTTAAATCATGAGTGACTGGGTCATCCGCCTGATCGAGCAATCGGGCTACCTCGGCGTCGGCTTCCTGATGTTCCTGGAAACCGTCTTCCCGCCGATCCCGTCCGAAGTGATCATGCCAGTCGCCGGCATGGCCGCCGCCGAAGGCAAGATGAGCTTCCCCCTCGTCGTCGCCAGCGGCACCTCCGGCGCAATGCTCGGCAACATCGTCTGGTACCTCGCCGCCCGGGCGCTGGGAGTGCAGCGGCTGGAGCCGATCATCCGCCGCTACGGACGCTGGATCACCATGACCTGGTCGGAAGTCGAGCGGGCGCAGGTCTGGTTCCGCCGCAACGGCGTCTTCTTCGTCTTTCTCGGACGCCTGCTGCCGACGGTGCGCTCGCTGGTTTCGATCCCGGCCGGCCTGCTGAAGATGCGGTTCAAGACCTTCTTCATCGCCTCGACCATCGGCACGGCGGGCTGGACCACCCTGCTCGCCACCGCCGGCTACAAGCTCCGCGAGAATTTCAGCGAGATCGACCAATATGTCGGCACCGCATCCAATGCGATCATCGCGGTGCTCGTCATCGGCTACGTCTGGCGGCTCTGGACCCACCGTGAAGCCCGCGAGAGCGAATAAGCGCCCGCCATTGCAATCGGCCGAGCCGCTCGCCAGCCTGATCCACGAATGAGCGGCAAGACAGTCCTTCTCCTCGGCTCCTTTGCGCCCTCGCTCGTTCATTTCCGCGGGGCGCTGATCGCTGCCATCGCCGAGCGCGGGCACAAGGTCGTCGCCGCCGCCCCGTCCATCTCCGACGAGGTCGCGGAAAAGCTTCGGCAGCTCGGCGCGGAGCCGCGACAGCTTCAACTCGTCAACGCCAGCCTGAACCCTGCAGCGATGCTCCAGTCGCTCCGGCAGGTGCGCGCGCTCATTCGCGACGTCCGGCCGGATGTGATGATCAGCTACA
>CAWECW010000011.1:0-70231 GCA_963807815.1 uncultured Alphaproteobacteria bacterium
GCAATTGATAAAACCCCGGTCTCGGGGAGAGGGTAATGGGCAGACGCGTCAAGGACTTCATCGAGATCAGCGAGTACACCTCGCTCGATCAGCTCATCAACACGCTTACGGCGATCCGCGACAATCTTCCGGAGGAAGCCGAGCCCGAACTTCGCATGAAGGGCGACGACGTGTTCGGCCGCCGCATGTCGATCAGCTATTTTCGCGAATTGAACGCGGAAGAAGCGACGCTCGATGCGCGCTACAACGGCACGGACCTGCCCGCGCCGGACGCAGCGATCGAGGAGCTTCGCGGCAAGCTCGACGATGTCGAATTCGAACGCGAGGCAAATGCGCCCAAGCGCCGGATTCGCCGCGTAGCCTAAACTACCACTCCGCAAAGCTGCCGTCCGCCTGGCGCCAGATGGGATTGCGCCAGCTATGCGGATCCTTGTGCGCGTCCCGCACGACGTCCTCGTCGATGTCGACACCAAGGCCCGGACCGGTCGGAATCGCAAGGAAACCATCCTGCGGCGTCAGCTGCTCCTTCTGCTTGCAGTAGGTGAAGAGGTCGGCGCCGACATTGTAGTGGATGCCGAGGCTCATCTCCTGGATCGCCACATTCGGCGTGCAGGCGGCGACTTGCAGGCACGCGGCGAGCGCAAGCGGCCCGAGCGGGCAGTGCGGCGCGACGGCGATGTCATAGGCCTCCGCCATCGCGGCGATCTTGCGGCATTCGAGGATTCCGCCGGCGTGGCTGAGGTCCGGCTGGATGATGTCGACTGCGCCACTTTCGAAGAATGGCTTGAAGTCCCAGCGTGAATAGAGCCGCTCGCCCAGTGCAATGGGCGTGCTGATGAGGTTCGCCAACTGAGCCAGGCCCTCGGGATTTTCCGACAGCAGCGGCTCCTCGATGAACAGCAGCCCGAGCGGCTCGAGCACCTTGGCGAGTTGCTTCGCGAGCGGCCGATGGACGCGGCCGTGAAAGTCGAGGCCGACGTCCATGCCCGCGGCCTGCGCCGCTTCCACGCGGGCTATGACCTCGTCGAAGATTTTCGGCGTGCCGATCCAGCCAAGCTCGGCCGTCGCATTCATCTTGACGGCGGAGAAGCCCTGTTCCTTGCGCGCCTTTGCTGCGGCGCCGATCTCGTGCGGCCGGTCTCCGCCGATCCAGGCATAAGCGCGAACCTTGTCGCGCACGCGGCCGCCGAGCATTTCCCAAGCCGGCAGGTTCAGCGCGCGGCCCTTCAAGTCCCAAAGCGCCTGCTCGAGTCCCGCGAGCGCCGACATGAGCACCGGTCCGCCGCGGTAGAAGCCGCCGCGATATCCGATCTGCCAAATGTCCTCGATGCGGAACGGGTCGTGTCCGATGAAACGGTCGCGCAGCGCCGCGAACGCGCCGTCCACGGCCTCGGCATGGCCCTCGAGACTCGCCTCGCCCCAGCCGACGGCACCGTCGTCGGACTCGACGCGAACGAACAGCCAGCGCGGCGGGACGTAGAAGGTCTCGATCTTGCCGATCTTCATGACATATCCTGTCCCTCACCGCGCGCGCCGAGGTCGATCTCCTCCTTCTGCAGACGCCGGCGGGCTTCCTCTTCCTGCTCGCGCGCGCTCGCCATGTCGTAGTGCGATGGCGGGACAATCGGCACGATCAGGCACAGGCTGGACGCCGGGAGCACTTCGCGCCAGTCGCGGATCAGGCGCTTGTAGGCGCGACCGACGTTGCGGATGTTGCGGTCCAGATCGAAGAGGCCGAGTGCGTTGACGTTGCCGTTCTGCTCGCGAAGCGCCGTGTCCCAGTCGACCTGGTCGGTCAGCGAGTACCAGGTGAAGCCGACGGTCGGGATGCCCACGTTGCGCAGGCGAAGAACGTTCGCCCACTCCTTCCACAGCCAGTGCACCGACTCGTCGCCCACCGGTCCTTCGACCAGGTTGGTCTCGGTGTGCATGATCGGCAGACGGTAACGGTTGTAATATTGCCGCGTGATCTCCGTGTAGCCGAACACCTCGCCCGACGAGGTCGTCTGACCGTTCTCGAACACGCGATGCTCGTTGGTGCGGTAATAGTCGTTGCCGAGGATGCAGTGCTGCTTCAGCCGGTTGTGCAGGAAGAAATGGTACTCCTCCTTCGTCATCCCGCAGTCCATCAGATACTCGTACATCTCGCTGTCGACGCGGCGGCCGTAATTGAGATCGAGGCTGAGGAAGCGGCGCGAGTTCATCAGCTCCGCCTTGTGGATCGCGGCGGGTGAATCGGCGTGGAAATATTCCGACGATTCCGACTGGATGAAGATGGCATCGGCGCGATGCTTCAGGATTTCGAGCATGGCCAGCACATTGGCTTTGACGATGTGCTTGAGGGCGGTGACGAAGCCCTTGTCGGTCTTCATCTGCTCATTCCACCAGCCGTACTTCGCGGAGAAGATCGCGCAGATGAACATCTCGTTGACCGGCGTGTAGAGCTGCACCCACGGGTATCGCTCGGCGAACGCCGCCGCATAATGGGCGAACAACTGCGGGAAGTCCGGGTTCTGGAAATTGCCGATCCAGTCCGGCACGCCGAAGTGACAGAGGTCGACGATCGGCGTGATGTCCCGACGCTTCAGCTCCGCAAAGGTAATGTCGGCGAATTCCCAGTCATACTTGCCGGGGCCGAGATAGGTCCGGTGGATCGGGGGACCGTAGCGCAGATAGTTGATCCCGATGTCCTGGACGCAATCGAAATCTTCCCGCCACCTTTCATAATGGCCGCAGGCCTCCATCTGGTCGACGCGGGTCTTGCCATGGTTGATCGTGGGGATGCTGTTTTCGATCCCCGTCGCGAACATGAAGTTAGCGATGGTGCATTCTCCTTGGAGGCTTCATTCGATTCGCCGTCCACTCGGGTCCGATAGCCCCACGACCCGAAAAGAAAACCATGGAGCGATGTCGCGTTCCCAAAGTTTTCCGCTAACGGAGCGGACGCATGCGCTGGTCAGAAAGTTTCATAACAGCGGACTGGGGAACGACGAACCGGCGCGCCTACTTGCTGGACGCCGGCGGCAGCTGCGTCGCCGAGTTCGAAGACGACAAGGGCATCATGTCCGTTCCGAAGGGCGGCTTCGGTGAGGCTGTCGCGGAGATAAGAGCTCGGCTCGGCGACCATCCATTGCTGCTCGCCGGCATGGTCGGCTCCAATCGCGGATGGGTCGAGGCGCCCTACGTTCCCTGCCCCGCGGGTCTCCAAGACCTGGCCACTGCTCTGGTGTGGCCGGAGGAGGGGCGCACGGCCATCGTGCCCGGCGTATCGTTCGTCGACCCGGACGAAGCGGACGTCATGCGCGGCGAGGAGGTGCAGCTTCTCGGAGCTTTCGCCGCTGGAATTGTCCCCGCCGATTCGCTGGTCTGTCACCCGGGCACGCACAACAAATGGGCTCGCCTGAGGGGCGGACGGATCGAGCGGTTCCGAACGGTCATGACCGGCGAGATCTTCAACCTGCTGCGCGAGAACAGCATCCTCTCCGATCTTTTATCCGGCCCTGCGGAACCCGGCCGTGCGTTCGAGCATGGTGTAAGGCGCGGATTGGCCGACGAGTGCCTGACGGCCGAGCTGTTCAAGATCCGCGCCCGCGTCCTGCTCGGCGAAGCGAAGGCCGAAGATGCCGCATCGTTCGGCAGCGGCCTGCTGATCGGGACGGACGTTCGCGCCGGATTGCGTGAAGGCGACGACGGCGAGGTCGTCGTGATGGGACGGCCGGAGCTTACGCAACTCTACGCCGAAGCTCTGCGTATTGCCGGCCGGAAGGCGCGCGAAGTCGATGGCGAACAGGCGTTTCTCGCGGGCGCCTTGGGAATTGTGAGGTCGATTGGATGAGTGCCCTGGATGATTTCCGCCGCCATTTCGCGGAATGCCCGCTCGTCGCGATCATTCGCGGCGTAACTCCGGCGGACGCGGAAGCGACGGCCCGGGCGATTTTCGATGGCGGCATCCGTATCATCGAAGTGCCGCTCAACTCGCCGGAGCCTTTCGAAAGTATCAGGATCATCGCCGATGCGCTCGGCGACCGGGCGCTGATCGGCGCCGGCACCGTTCTCGATATCGAGAACGTGCGGCAGGTGCAGCAGGCCGGCGGCAGGCTGATCGTCGCGCCGAACATGGATCGCGACGTCATCCGCGCGACGATCGACGCGGGAATGGTGTCGTCGCCCGGCTTTTTCACTCCGACCGAGGCCTTTGCGGCGATCGAGGCTGGCGCTCATGCGCTGAAGCTTTTCCCAGCCGAGGCGGCCTCGCCCGCCGTGGTGAAGGCAATGAAGGCCGTTCTGCCCAAGGGCTTCCCGCTGATCGTCGTCGGCGGTGTTAGCGTCGACAATGTCGGCGGCTGGCTCGACTGCGGAGCGGATGGCTTCGGGCTGGGGTCCGGCCTCTACAAGCCGGGCCAGGAGGCAGCGGAAACGCTGGCGAAGGCCAGTGCGTTCGTTGCAGCAGTGAGGCGCTCATGAAACCGATCCGCATCGCCATCATCGGCTTCGGCAAGATCGCGGCGGATCAGCATGTGCCATCGATCGCGGGCAATCCGCGGTTCGAGCTGGTCGCGTCGTCGAGCCGCTCGGGCGAGGGTGTCGCGCAGATTTTCACCGACTGGCGCGAAATGCTGCGCACGGTGGAAGGCCTCGAGGCCGTCGCGATCACGACGCCGCCATCCGTCCGGCACGAAATTGCGCGGGAGTGCATCCTTGCCGGTCTCCACGTCCTGCTCGAAAAGCCGCCCGCCGCCACGCTGAGCGAAATCGACGATCTCTCCTGCCTCGCCGAAGCGGAGGGCGTGTCGCTGTTCGCAACCTGGCATTCGCGGCACAATCCGGCCGTATCGGCTGCCGCCCAGGCGCTGGCCGGAAAGCGCATCGCCGAGATGCAGGTCGTCTGGCAGGAAGACGTGCACAAATGGCATCCCGGCCAGCAGTGGATCTGGGAACCGGGCGGCTTTGGTGTATTCGATCCGGGCATCAACGCCTTCTCGATCGTCACCGCCATCTTCCCGGGCTCGTTGTTCGTTCGCTCGGCGAGGCTCAGCGTACCGGAAAACGCCCAGACTCCGATCGCTGCCGAGATCGACTTTGCGAGCGACGTTGCCGACGGTCCGCTGCATGCGAGCTTCGATTTCCGCCGAACCGAGGGCGAGGCCTGGACCATCGACATCAGGACCACGGACGGAGTTTCGGTGAAGCTTGCCGAAGGCGGAAGCCGCCTCTTCATCGACGGCGCGGAACAAAATGTCAGCGGACTTGGCGAATATCCGGATATTTATCGGCGAGTTCGTCGATTTGATCGACGAGCGCCGAAGCTCGGTCGACGTTCGGCCGCTGAGACTCGTCGCCGACTGCTTCCTCGCATCCAGCCAGGACGTGGTGGAGCCCATTCTGATGTAATTATGACCTGTGAGCTTAACCCTTGTTATATCCCGTGCCGGGCGCGTAATGAAATACGCAGCTTCGCCCACGGCGTAGCTCAGGGGGTTTAGTTGCGTATGTCAGACACCACGACCGAGCTCGAGCGGCTCGACCGCGCCTTCGCGGGCAACCTTCTGCTCGCCACCTTCACTTCGGAAATTCGCAGCCTGATGGAGCCCGGTGGGGAGATCATCGAGCTGTCCGTCGGCGAGCGCGTGCTGAGCCGCGGTCAGGATGTCGACTGGAGCTACTTCCCGTTCGGGACGACGATGATCTCCCTTGTGGTCGAGCTGGCCGACGGCCGATCGGTGCAGGTTGCCTCGATCGGCCGTGAAGGCGCCGTCGGGGGAATCGTCAGCTGCGGCCATGCTCCGGCCTTCTCGCAGGCCCAGGTGATGGTGGGCGGGCCCGCGATGCGCCTACCGATGCAGGCGCTCGAGGAGGTCAAGCGCCGGTCCGATTTCGTCGCGAATATCTTCTGCCGCTTCTCCGACTATCTGCTGGCGGAGGTCATGCAGTCCGCGGCGTGCAACTCCTTCCATTCAATCCAGCAGCGCGCGGCGCGCTGGCTGCTGACCGCGCAGGACCGCGCGGGCGACCGGATCGAGCTGACCCAGGAAGCGCTGGCTGGGCTGCTGGGCGTGCAGCGGACGACGGTGAACGCGGTCGTCGGCGTACTGCAGGATGAAGGGCTGATCTCCGCAAGGCGCGGACGGGTGATCGTCGTCGATCGTGACGGCCTGAAGCGGCAGGCCTGCGAGTGCTATTCGGTGGTTGGTGAGCATTTTGGCGCCGTCATCGGCCCCAGCGGAGTGGGCGCTAAAGGGGCCTAGCCGGCGAAGGCCCAGGCCAAAGTCTGGCCCGCATGGAAGGGTACAACGTCGCCCTCCGGCAACATGCGCCGGAACTTCCATATCGCGCCGTTCAAGCGTCACCGTACCTTCGTTCAGCGGCAACCCGTAGAAGCGCGCGCCATGCTCGGAGGCGAAGCCCTCCAGCTTGTCGAGAGCACCCTCTTCCTCGAACACGGTCGCATAGCTTTCGAGCGCGTACGGCGCGTTGAAGATGCCGGCGCAGCCGCAGCCCGACTCCTTCGCGTCGCGCGGATGCGGCGCGCTGTCCGTGCCAAGGAAGAATTTCGGCGAGCCCGAAACGGCCGCCGCCCTCACCGCGAGCCGATGCTTCTCCCGCTTCACGACCGGCAGGCAGTAGGCGTGCGGCCGCAGGCCTCCGGCGAAGAGTGCATTGCGGTTGAGGTGCAAGATGCTGCGGCGTAATGGTAGCAGCGACGTTCGGCCCAGCATCGCGCACGAACTGTGCCGCTTCGGCCGTAGTGATATGCTCGAGAACGATCTTCAGCGCCGGGAAGTCGCGGACGATTCCGGTCAGCACGCGCTCGATGAACACGGCTTCGCGATCGAACACGTCCACGTCGGGGTCGGTCACCTCACCGTGGACGCAAAAGACCATGCCGATCTCCTGCATCCGCTCCAGCGCCGGGTAGATGTTGCGGATATCGGTCACGCCGTACGCCGAATTGGTCGTGGCATTGGCGGGATAGAGCTTGCACGCCGTCCAAACCCCCTGCTCGTACCCGCGCGCGATTTCGGCGGCGTCGGCCTGGTCGGTGAGATAGCAGGTCATCAGCGGCTCGAAGCCCGGGCCAGCCGCCTCGCGGATGCGCTCGCGATAGCCGCGCGCCGCTTCGACCGTGGTCACCGGCGGGACGAGATTGGGCATGACGATCGCCCGCGCGAACTGGCGCGCCGTATAGGGCGCGACGAACCGCAGCATCTCGCCATCGCGCAAATGGACGTGCCAATCGTCGGGCCGGCGGATGGTCAGGCTTTGCATCGTCACGGGCGGCTCCCTAACTGAAGGGCATGGCCGCTACCACCCTGACCGATCGCGCGATCGTCCGCATGTCCGGCGAGGACGTGCGCGGATTCCTGCAGGGGCTGGTCACCAGCGACGTCGCCGGGCGAGTTGCCGGTCTGGACCGGACTGCTGACTCCGCAGGGAAAATGCCTGTTCGATTTCATCGTCTGGGCGGACGGCGACGACCTGCTGCTCGACTGCGAAGCTGAGGCGGCCGATGATCTCGTTAAGCGCCTGAGCATCTACCGCCTGCGCCGGCCGATCCGCATCGAGCGCGACGCGTCGCTCGCGGTTCATTGGTCGCAGGAGTTGGAGGAAGGGCAGCCCGACCCTCGCATTTATGCTCTTGGCAGGCGCTGGCTCGGTCCGGCCTCGGAAGCCTGCGAGCGGCTGGCTGGAGCACCGGCTGCGGCTAGGCGTGTGCGAGGGACGAGCGGAGCTCGGCGACCTCCTCTGGCTCGAGTGCAACGCGGCCGAGCTCAACGGCGTAAGCTTCACGAAGGGCTGCTTCGTCGGCCAGGAAAATACTGCTCGGATGAACTGGCGGCAGAAGGTCAATCGGCGGCTCGTCGTCGTGCCGACGACAGAAAGAAGGACCGCGTACGCGGGTTGTCTATGAGCGACCTCGACCTCGCCGTGGAGCATCGGCGCGCCGACGACCTCGAAGGCGCCATTATCCCGCATTGGCTTGAGGAAGCGCTCGCCCCTCAGCAGCCGTAGTCGCGCTTCAACGTCTTTGGGCCAACGTCACAATACCAGACGTCGGTAGCACCAATTCCGTAGTCGACCACCTCCCAGCGGCCATTCTGCAGCTTCAGCACCGCGTCGACGCGAAGCCCATCCAAATTATCAAAATCTTCGCCGAAGACTTGGCGCCATCGATCGGCTTGCCGCCCTTGCGTTGCGGATCGGCCATGACGAATGCCCAGCCGTCCTCGACGCGGATGACCTGGACGACGAATTCGACATTCGGACCGAGCTTGGATTCGACGGCGGGCCGAAGCGCATCGAGCACCGCCTTGCGCTCGGCCGGCGTCGGCGTGACAGCCGCCAGCGCCAACAAGAATGCGCCTATCACTGCGCCGGCCCTTGATCAGGAACTTCGGAAGCCCTTCGGCGCGCGCGAAGATGCGCCACAAGGCAATCCCGCCGATCAGCATCCAGATGACGTTGAGCACTGCGGACGGAATCGCTCCGTGCCACCATCCGTTGACGATGAATCCGGCCGCCCCGACCACGTTCATCGCCTGATAGACGAGCGACTGCCCTGTCAGCTTACCCGCCGACAGCAGCAGATAGGCCAGCAGGATCAGCGATGCGCCGGCCCAGCCGACGATCTCGACTGCGAGTTCCGTCGCCGTCATGCGGGCCAGCTGCGTCCGTCGACCTGCTTCACCGGCACATCGTCGAACGTGCCCGGCTCGAACAGGCGAGCGTTGACGCCCATCCGCTCGTGCGGCGGGTCGGTCAGGGGTACCCAGTGCGTCAGGATACCGCAGTGGCGGCAGCGCAAGCAGGCGAGATAGGCCGGGTTGGAATCGGCCCGGACGTAGCGATCCAGCTCGCCCTCGATCACCAGCTCGTCGGACGGGTAATAGATGCCCTGGAAGCCGGTCTTGCTGCACAGGCTGCAATTGCAGTGCGTGACCTGGTCGGGCTTGTGCGGCACGGTGATGCGGACACCGCCGCAATGGCACGTGCCGACCAGCGCGCTCACTGAACCGCGAGCTTCCTCAGCACGTAGTGGAGGATCCCGCCCGAGCGGAAATATTCGAGCTCGTTGTAGGTATCGATGCGGCAGCGGGCAGTGAAGCTGAACTCGCGGCCGTCGTCCTTGATGACCTGAACCGTCACATCCTGCCTCGGCTGAAGCTCGCCGACGCCCATGATCGTGTACTTCTCGGTTCCGTCGAGCCCGTGCGTCTCGGCATTCTCGCCCGCGGCGAACTGCAGCGGGAGCACGCCCATGCCGACGAGGTTCGATCGGTGGATGCGCTCGAAACTCTCGGCGATCACCGCGCGGACGCCGAGCAGAACCGTGCCCTTGGCCGCCCAGTCGCGCGAGCTTCCCGTGCCATATTCCTTGCCGGCAATGACCACGAGCGGGCGCTTGTCCGCCTGGTACAGCATGGCCGCGTCGTAGATCGGCATGATCTCGCCGCTCGGCGCATAGCGGGTGAAACCGCCCTCGACGCCATCGAGCATCTTGTTGCGGATGCGGATGTTGGCGAAGGTGCCGCGCATCATCACTTCATGATTGCCGCGGCGCGAGCCGTAGCTGTTGAACTCGCCGCGGCTGACCTGCCGTTCCAGCAGATAACGGCCGGCCGGGCTGTCCGGCTTGATCGCGCCGGCGGGCGAGATGTGGTCGGTGGTGATCGAATCGCCGAACACCGCCAGCGGCCGCGCGCGCTCGATATCGCCCGGCGGCACCGGCTCCATCGTCATGCCGGTGAAGTAAGGCGGGTTCTGGATGTAGGTCGACGTCGGCGGCCAGGCGTAGGTGTCGCCGCCCGCGACCGGGATCGCCCGCCAGCGCTCGTCGCCGCGATAGACGTCGGCGTAGCGCGTGCGGAACATGTCGGAATGGACGTGCGCGTCGATCAGCGCGCGGATTTCATCGTTCGAAGGCCAGATGTCCTTCAGGTAGACGTCCTCGCCATTCTGCGCCTTGCCGATCGGCTCATGCGCAAGGTCGGCGCGGACCGTGCCCTTCAGCGCATAGGCGACCACCAGCGGCGGCGAGGCGAGATAATTGGCGCGGCAGTCCGGCGACACGCGGCCTTCGAAGTTGCGGTTGCCCGAAAGGACGCTGACCGCGACGAGGTCGTTCTCGTTGATCGCCTTGCTGATCGGCTCCGGCAGCGGGCCCGAATTGCCGATGCAGGTCGTGCAGCCATAGCCGACGAGGTCGAAACCGATGGCGTTGAGGTCCTCGGACAGCCCGCTGGCATCCAGATAGTCGGTGACCACCTGGCTTCCCGGCGCGAGGCTGGTCTTCACCCACGGCTTCGGCTCCAGCCCGAATGCACGCGCCTTGCGGGCAACGAGACCAGCGGCGACCAGCACCGACGGGTTCGACGTGTTGGTGCAGCTGGTGATCGCGGCGATGACGACGTCGCCATTGCCGACGTCGAAGCTCTCGCCGTCGACCGCCACCCGCGGGTCGTTGTGCTTCTTGTAGGTGTGCTCCAGCTCGTCGTTGAACTGGTCGTCGATGTCCGTCAGCAGCACGCGATCCTGCGGGCGCTTCGGGCCGGCAAGCGACGGCTCGATCGAGCTCATGTCCAGCTCGAGCGTGTCGGTGAACACCGGCTCGGGGCTGGCATTGTCGCGCCACAGGCCCTGCGCCTGACAATAGGCGCGGACCAGTTCGATGTCCTCGTCCGGGCGGCCGGTCAGCTTCAGATATTCGATCGTGCGATCGTCGATCGGGAAGAAGCCGCAGGTCGCGCCATATTCCGGCGCCATGTTGGCGATGGTCGCGCGGTCGGCGACGCTCATGCTGTCGAGGCCCGGACCGTAGAACTCCACGAAGCGGCCGACGACGCCCTTGGCGCGCAGCATCTGGGTGACGGTCAGCACCAGGTCGGTGGCGGTAATGCCTTCCTTCAGCGCACCGGACAGGCGGAAGCCGACGACCTCCGGGATCAGCATCGACACCGGCTGGCCGAGCATCGCCGCTTCGGCCTCGATGCCGCCGACGCCCCAGCCGAGAACGCCCATGCCGTTGACCATCGTCGTGTGGCTGTCGGTGCCGACCAAGGTGTCGGGGAAGGCGACCGTCTCGCCGTTCGTATCCTCGCCCGACCAGACGCCGCGCGCGATATGCTCGAGGTTCACCTGGTGGCAGATGCCCGTTCCCGGCGGCACGACCTTGAAATTGTCGAACGCGCCGCTGCCCCACTTGAGGAACTCGTAGCGCTCGCCGTTGCGGGCATATTCCAGCTCGACGTTGCGGTCGAAGGCCTTGGGCGTGCCGAACTCGTCGACCATCACGCTATGGTCGATGACCAGGTGCACCGGCACCAGCGGGTTGATCTTCTGCGGGTCGCCGCCAAGCTGCTTCATCGCGTCGCGCATCGCGGCGAGGTCGACGACGGCGGGAACGCCGGTGAAATCCTGCATCAGCACGCGCGCCGGGCGATACTGGATCTCGCGGTTGATGCTCCGCTCCTTCTGCCAGTCGACCATGGCCTGCAGGTCTTCGCGAGTGACGGTGACGCCGTCCTCGAACCGCAGCAGGTTTTCGAGCAGCACCTTCATCGAGAAGGGCAGGCGGCCGATGTCGCCAAGCTGCTCCGCCGCCTTGGGCAGCGAATAATATGCGTAGGTCTTGTCTCCGGCGGTCAGGTTCGAGCGGGTCTTGAGGCTGTCCTGTCCGGTCGGGATCATCGATAAAGGTCCTGTACGTGCTTGGGGTCTGAAGGCAGCCGCTAGATGGGCGGCGCCCCGGCCCTTAGCAACCAGCCAAGCGCCCCGCAAACGGGCTCAGATCCAGCCGCGGCGCTTCAGGAACCAGATGGGAACGACGGCGGTGACCAGGATCAAGGTCAGCGCCATCGGATAGCCGTAGAGCCAGTCGAGCTCCGGCATATGCTCGAAGTTCATGCCGTAGATGCCGGCGACCAGGGTCGGCGGCAGGAACACCAGCGCCGCCCAGGAGAAGAGCTTCATCGCCGCATTCTGCTCGATGCTGATCAGGCCGAGCGAGGCATCGAGCAGGAAGGTGAGATTGTCCGCGAGGAAGCTGCTGTGGTCGACGAGCGAGCGGACGTCGCGGGCAAGCGAGAGAATGCGGTCCCGTACCACCTCCGCGTCCTGGGCCTTGAGCCGGCCCGTGCCCGACAGGAAGCTCAGCAGGCGCGCAGTGCTGACGGCGGTCTCGCGCGCTTTGGCGAGCAGGATCTGGGTTCGGCCAATCCTCGTCAGAAGCGCGGTCAGCCGGTCGGCGGGAATCCTGCGGGCATCGGCCTGCTTGTGGAAGATCAAGGTCGATATCTTCTCGACTTCCCCACCTACGTCTTCCAGCTCATCCGCGAGCCGGTCGATGATCGAGTCGAGAAGCGAGTGCAGCGCCGTCAAATTGTCCTGCACCAGCGCCTTGTCCCGGCGGGCATGGAGCTCAACCGACCGGATCGGCTTGGGCGTGAAATAGCGGACGGTGACGAGGCGATCGGCGGTCAGCACGAAGCTGATCGGATCGCTCTTCGGATGTCCGTCCGCCACTCCATGCAAGGCCGTCAGCGTCATGTAGAGCGTGCCGTTCTCCTCATAGAGGCGGCTCGACGGCTCGATCTCGGCCATGTCCTCGCGGGTCGGGACTTGCACACCGACACATTGCTCGACGAGCTTGTCCTCCTCGCGTGTCGGTTCCTCGAGGTCGATCCAGGTCGCATCGTCGGGGATGCGCTCGCCGGATGCAGCATCGATGACACTTCCGTCGCAATTGGGTCCGTAGGCTCGCAGCATGGGTGCGGTTGATCGGTCCAACAGCAATGCTTTGCAAGCCGTCTCCGTCTGCTAAGCCTGACGGCAATGACCCGCCCTATGCGCGCGGCGACAGCCGCCGTCCTGATCGTCGTCGCGACTGCGGCCATCCTGTACCTGATGGGGCGGCCGCCGATCTGCACCTGCGGAGACATCGACCTGTGGGTCGGCGAGGTGAACAGCTCGCGGACCAGCCAGATGCTGTCGGACTGGTACAGCCCGAGCCATATCGTCCACGGCTTCCTCTTCTACGGCGCGCTCTCGGCTGGTCGCGCGCAAATGGCCGGTCGAGCGGCGCTTCCTCGGCGCGCTGGTGGTCGAGGTGGCGTGGGAGATCGTCGAGAACACGCCGCTGATCATCAACCGCTACCGGGAGGCGACTGCCGCTCTCGGCTATACCGGGGACAGCGTCCTCAACTCCGTGTCCGACATCGCGATGATGGGCCTGGGCTTCCTGCTCGCCCGCCGGCTTCCGGTCTGGGTCTCCGTAGCGATCGTGCTGGTGCTGGAACTGGTGCCCTTCCTGGTGATCCGCGACAATCTGACGCTCAACGTCTGGATGCTCCTGGCCCCGAACGAGTCCATCAAGGCGTGGCAATCGGCGTTGTGATGCAGGCACCTTTCATTCGATGAAGCATTAAGACGGCGGAACGTCTGGGAGAGCCGCTTTGAGATTGATGATCCTGGCCTTGGCGGCCGCCCTCGGCGCGGTTGCGATGCCGAGTGCGGCGCAGGCCGGACGAGATCTTCGGCGGTCTCTACGTTCACGACGTCGACACGCCGCTGACGCTCAGCGGAGTCGAGGGCGGAGCCGACATCCAGCTCGGCTGGCGCGGCGAGCGCATCGGCAAGACGCCGCTCCAGCCTTACGTATTCGCCGCGGTGAACACGGCCGGCGAAACGCACTATGCGGCCGCCGGCATCTCTGCGAAATTCGGCGATAGGTTCTTCGTCCGGCCGGGCCTCGGAATCGCCGTTCACACCGGCTCCGCGGCCAATTTCGAGGATCCGGACAATGGCAAGATCGACTTCGGCAGCCGCGTCTTGTTCGAGCCGGAACTCGGTATCGGCGCCCGGATCAACGATCGGACGACGATCGAAGCCAGCTGGGTGCACATGAGCACCGCTCAGCTGTTCGGGAAGCAGAACCCCGGCATCGACAATTTCGGCGTCCGCCTCTCGTTCAAGCTCTGATCAGAGGCAGCGGTTGATCACCCCGGGAACGTCCTGCTTCAGGGCGAACGGCCCAAGCGGAGTGCCGTCCTCCAGCTTCACCAACAGGGTCATGTCGGTCTTCATCGCGGTTCCCGAATAGGTCGCACGCTGCGAGTTGAAGATCTGGCCGACGCGGATCGGGCCGGCCTGCCCGGTGCGATAGGTTCCCGGAACGCTGAACGGACCTTCGAAGGGAATCGTCTTGTCGATCGTGCCGCTCGCGCAGTCGAACTCGACCGTCCCCAGGCCGCCTTCAAGGACGATGCTCGATTCCGGGCCCGCCCCATTGGCCGCTAAGCGTTGTCGGGGGGTCGATTGACTCGCACCCCGCGAGCGCGAGCAACGCGACTGCAACAAGCGACTTCATCGATTCCCCCTCAACTGCCGGTCATGTTCTCCGGCTTCACTACCCTGTCGAACGTGGCCTCGTCGACCAGCCCGAGCTCCAGCCCCGCTTCCTTCAGCGTCTGGCCGTTCTTGTGCGCATGCTTCGCGATCGCCGCCGCATTGTCGTAGCCGATCTCCGGCGCAAGCGCGGTCACCAGCATCAGCGAGCGGTTCATATGCTCGGCGATGCGCTTCTCGTCCGGCTCCAGCCCGTCGAGCAGGCGCTTGGTGAAGCTCTCCATGCCCGACGCTCAGCAGGTTGATCGAACGAATGACGTTCGCCCCGATCAGCGGCTTGAACACGTTGAGCTCCAGATGGCCCTGAAGCCCGCCGACCGTCACGGCGACATGATTGCCCATCACCTGCGCGCCGACCATCGTCAGCATCTCGGCCTGGGTCGGATTGACCTTGCCCGGCATGATCGAGCTGCCCGGCTCATTCTCCGGAAGCTTCAGCTCCCCAAGGCCCGAACGCGGCCCCGAACCCAGCAGGCGGATGTCGTTGGCGATCTTGGTCAGCGACACGGCGATGGTGTTCAGGACGCCCGAAAGCTCGACCATCGTGTCGTGCGCGGCCAGCTCCGCGAACTTGTTCGGCGCGCTGGTGAACGGCAGGCGCGTGAGGTTGGCGATTTCCTTGGCGAAGGCGTCGCCGAACCCCTGCGGTGCATTAAGGCCGGTCCCGACCGCCGTGCCGCCCTGCGCCAGCCTATAGACCCGCGGCATTACGCCTTCGACGCGATCGATATTGTCGGCGATCTGCTGCGCGTAGCCGGAAAATTCCTGCCCCAACGTCAGCGGCGTCGCATCCTGCAGGTGCGTCCGGCCGATCTTGACGATGCCTTCCCAGCGCTTGGCGAGATCGGCCAGCCGCT
The DNA here is from genome assembly GCA_963807815.1 of uncultured Alphaproteobacteria bacterium. Classification (GTDB taxonomy): domain Bacteria; phylum Pseudomonadota; class Alphaproteobacteria; order Sphingomonadales; family Sphingomonadaceae; genus Sphingomicrobium. Next base: position 15,258 of record CAWECW010000011.1, read on the forward strand.
CGTGCATCAGCTTGAGCGCAGGCAGCAGTCGTCCGTTGACCGCAAGCGCCGCCGAAACATGCAAGCGCCGTCGGGAAGCTGTCGTTCGACGACTGCCCCTTGTTCACATCATCGTTCGGGTGGACCGGATCCTTGCCGCCACGTGTGCCGGACAGCTTCTCGTTGGCCCGGCCCGCGATCACTTCGTTCGCGTTCATGTTCGACTGGGTGCCGGAACCCGTCTGCCAGATGACGAGCGGGAACTGGCTGTCGAGATCGCCGCGAGCGACCTCGGCCGCGGCCTGCTGGATCGCCTCGGCGATCTGCGGATCGAGCCCGCCGATGCGGGCATTCACCCGCGCCGCCGCCTGCTTGATGAAGCCGAGCGCGTGGACGATCTCCAGCGGCATCTGTTCGCGCGGGCCGAAAGGGAAATTCTCGATCGACCGCTCCGTCTGCGCGCCCCAATAGGCAGTCGGCGGGGACCTCGATCGGTCCGAAGCTGTCGGTTTCAGTGCGCGTCGTGCTCATTCGAAGTCCCTTGAGAAAAATCGCGTTGGCCGTGCGGCCCGTTCGCGGCGTCACTAGGGAAAAAGCCGGCACTTCGACAAGCGGCGCCGGCGAAGCTCACTTCTTGCGCGTGAAATCCACGGAGACGACGTTCGAGCCGTCCTCGTTCACTTCCACCGCCTGCGGCGAATCGTTCTGCGCTTCCTCATGATCTTCATGATTCTCGTCGTCGGCGCCGTTGGCCTGGAATTTCAGGCTGAAGTCGACCGCCGGATCGACGAAATCGGTCACGGCCGCGAACGGAACGTGGAGGGTCGAGGGAACGCCGCCGAACGACAGGCCGACGCTGAAGGCATCCTTTTCGACCTTCAGGTCCCAGAAACGGTGCTGGAGGACGATCGTCATCTCGTCCGGAAAGCGTTCCGTCAGATGCTTGGGAATGCTGACGCCCGGAAGCTTGGTCTTGAAGGTGATGTAGAAATGATGCTCGCCCGGAAGCATCCCGGTGCGTTCCACCTGGCCGAGCACGCGGCCCACCACGTCGCGCAAAGCTTCCTGCACGATCTCGTCGTACGGAATGAGGCTTTCCGGAGTCTCGTCGCTCATGGGCAAAGGTGGTAGCGAGGCCGCGTCCCCGGTCAAGCGGAGTCAGCGATGCCGATCGATCCTACCCAACCCTATGACGACAACAACATCTTCGCCCGCATCCTGCGCGGAGAGCTGCCGTCGAAGAAGGTCTACGAGGACGACTTCGCGATCGCCTTCCACGACATCAACCCCTTGGCGCCGGTGCATATTCTGGTGATTCCGAAGGGGCCATACGTGTCCTGGGACGACTTTTCGGAAAAGGCCTCGGACGCGGAAATCGCCGGCCTGACGAGGGCCGTTGGCACGGTCGCCCGCGATGCCGGGTTGCTTCCCCTGGGCTACAGGGTGCTGGCCAACGTCGGCCTGCGCGGCGGGCAGGAAGTGCCACACCTCCACGTCCACATCTTCGGCGGAGAGTCGCTCGGGCCGATGCTCGCGCGGTAAGGGATTGCCCTCTGAGGCGGAGCCGCTAGGCTCCGCGCCGAAAGACAATCCTGCCATTCAAGGGGAGAATTAATGGCGACTGCGGCTCCAGAGCGGGGACTGCTCGGGCGCATGTTCATGCGCAAAACCGTTGCGCAGGTTCAGCGCGAAACCGAAACCAGCGAGCTCAAGCGGTCGCTCGGCGCGGCGAACCTCGTGTTTCTCGGCATCGGCTGCATCATCGGCGCGGGCATCTTCGTCCGTACCGGCAATGCCGCGGCGCTCCACGCCGGTCCGGCCGTCCTGTATTCCTACATCATCGCCGGCATCGTCTGCGCCTTCGCAGGCCTTTGCTATGCCGAGCTGTCGTCGGCCCTGCCGGTGTCCGGTTCCGCCTACACCTACAGCTACACCACCATCGGCGAGTTCGCCGCCTGGGTGATGGGCGCCTTGCTCCTGCTCGAATATGGTCTTGCCGCCTCGGTCGTTGCGGTCGGCTGGTCCGGTTACATGGTCAGCTTGCTTAGCGACATCGGCATCCACGTCCCGGCGGAATTGACGGGCCCCGCAGGCTATCCGTTGCTCCGCGATGGCGCGCCGGTGATCGTCAACGGAAGTCCCGTAACCACCGTCTTCAACCTGCCGGCCTTCCTGGTCTGCACCGTTCTTGCCGCTCTGCTTTGCCTCGGCGTGTCGGAATCGGCCAAGGTCAACAACGTCATCGTCGCCATCAAGGTGACGGTGCTGGTCGCCTTCATCCTCGTCGGCGGCTTCATCATCATGCAGAACTACGAGGCGTTCGCGCCCAACTGGGACCCGTTCATTCCGGAGCCGACCGGCAAGGACGGTGAGTTCGGATTGAGCGGAATCCTTCGCGCCGCATCGATCGTCTTCTTCGCCTACATCGGCTTCGAGGCGGTCTCGACCGCCGCTCAGGAAGCCCGGAACCCGAAGAAGGACATGCCGATCGGCATCATCGGGTCGCTGGTCGCCTGCACGATCATCTACATCCTCGTGTCGATCGTCCTGACCCTGATCGTGCCCTACAACCAGCTCAACGTTCCCGATCCGGTCGCCGTCGCCGTCGACGCGTTCGGGCCGCAATGGGCGTGGTTCGCCAAGACCGTGAAGATCGGCGCGATCATCGGCCTGACCTCGGTCATCCTGGTGCTGATGTATGGCCAGACGCGCATCTTCTACACGATGGCCCGCGACGGCCTCCTGCCGCGGGTGTTCAGCCGGGTGCACCCGAAGTATCGCACGCCCTGGATCAACACTTTGGTGGTCGGCCTGATCGTCGCCATCGCTGCCGGCGTCTTCGACATCAACAGCCTCGGCGACATGACCTCGGTCGGCACGCTGGCGGCGTTTGCCGTGGTCTGCCTGTCGGTCATTTGGTTGCGCCGGACCCATCCGGAACTGCCGCGTGGCTACAAGGTGCCGCTCTATCCGGCGGTGCCGATCCTCGGCATCGTGTCCTGCCTGTGGCTGATCACCTCGGTGCCGAACTACGTGCTGCTGATCTTCTTCTTCTACACGCTGGCGATGATCGTCCTCTATTTCCTCTACGGAATGAGGAATTCGGAGCTCGCCAAGGGCCACGAAGTCATGGCCGACGACGAGACGGCGTTCTTCCCGGAAGACCAGAAGGACGGCGGCGTTCGACCCTAAGCCGAACTGCCGAACGAGAGTTGAGGGCGGTCCTTCGGGGCCGCCCTTTTCTTATGCGACGAGTTCGCCGGCCAGCGCCTTGAGGTCGGCCTCGGGCCGCGCGCCATAATGCGAGATCACTTCGGCCGCCGCGAGGGCGCCGAGCCTGAGCGACTCCTCGAGGCTCCGGCCTTGCGCCTGACCCGTCAGGAACCCGGCCGCGAACAAGTCGCCGGCCCCGGTCGTATCGACCACCTTGGCGACCGGCGCAGCCGGAACGTCCGCCCGCTCGCCGCGCTGGGTCGCGAGTGCGCCCTTCTCGCTGCGGGTGACGACCAAAGTCTCCACCTTGTCCTTGAACGCGTTCACGGCGGTCTCGACGTGCGCGACGCCGGCCATCGCCTGGATCTCGTCTTCGTTGGCGAAGAGGATGTCGATCCGTCCCCCGTCGATCAGCTCGTTGAAACCGTCGCGATGGCGATCGACGCAGAAGCTGTCCGACAAGGTGAAAGCGACCTTGCGGCCAGCCTCCCGCGCCACCTCGATCGCCCGGACCATGGCGTAGCGAGGCGTCTCAGGGTCCCAGAGATAACCTTCGAGATAAAGTATGCCCGCCGAGCGGATCTGCTCCTCGTCGAGCGCGCTCGCCGGAAGGTGCTGCGCGGCGCCGAGGAAGGTGTTCATCGTGCGGTGCCCGTCGGGGGTCACCAGGATCATCGAACGCGCGGTCGGGATTCCGAAATCGGTGGGCTCGGTCGTGAACTCGACGCCGGCCGCCGTCAGGTCGTGCTTGTAGAAGGCGCCGAGCTGGTCCGGCGCGACCTGGCCGATGAAGCCCGCGCGAGCGCCCAGCGCCGCAATGCCTGCCGCCGTGTTCGCCGCCGATCCGCCGCTGATCTCGCGCGCCGGGCCCATGTGCGAATAGAGCCGTTCCGCCTCCTCCGCGTCGATCAGCCGCATCGACCCCTTGGTCAGCCCTTCCTCATCCAGGAAGGCGTCCGTCGTGTCGGAAATCACGTCGACGATGGCATTGCCGATGCACAATACGTCGAGACGGCAGTCGGTCATTGAGAGCACCTGTTGATTTTGCGGGGGAAAGCGCGCGCCTAGCTTTGCGCGAGGCCAGCGCGGCAAGCTTGCCTCGCTCCAGCTGGGGTGGGCATGACAGGGTCATGCGCTTCTTCTTGCCCGTCGTCGCCTTCACCCTCCTCGCCGGCTGCGTTGCACGAGACCCGGCGCCGCCAACCGTGCCGACCCCCACACCGGTCGCACCGAAGCCGCAGGTGGTGCACAGCGATTTGATCGGCGCGACGGCGGGTCAGCTCATCCAGCTGATGGGCCAGCCCGCGCTGCAGGTCCGCGAAGGCCCCGGCCTGAAGCTTCAGTTCCGCGGCCGCTCGTGCGTGCTCGACGCCTACCTCTACCCGACGCCATCAGGCGGCCTGCCCGAGCGAGTCACCCACGTCGACACCCGCCTGCAGAGCGGCAACGCCACCTCTCAGCCGCAGTGCATCGCCTCGCTACTGCGTTCCTGAAGCCGGTCCATCGCCCAGGCCGCGGCCTCGGCGATGACCGGGTCCGGATCGCCCAAATGGGACTCGACACTCGCAACCAGCGCCTCTGAGCCGCTGTTTCCGGCGGCGACCAGGCAGTTGCGGATCATCCGGTTGCGCCCGATCCGCTTGATCGGCGACCCGGCGAACATCTCCCGGAAGGCGGCGTCGTCCAGCCGCAGCAGGTCCGCGAGCGACGGCGCCGCAAGCTCCGCGCGCGGAAGGAAGGCGCGGTTCGCCGCGGCAGCATCCGCAAACCGGTTCCACGGGCACACGGCAAGGCAGTCGTCGCAGCCGTAGATGCGATTCCCCATCGCCTCCCGAAACTCGACCGGGATCGGCCCCTCATGCTCGATGGTCAGGTAGGAAATGCATTTGCGCGCATCGATGCGGTGGGCCGGACCGATCGCCTGCGTCGGACAGGCGTCGAGGCACCGCGTGCACGTGCCGCAATGCGTCCCCTCCTCGGCGGGAGCGTCCGGCTCCAGCTCCAACTCGGTCAGGATCACGCCGAGGAACAGCCAGCTGCCATGCTCCCGCGAGACGAGGTTGGTGTGCTTGCCCTGCCAGCCGATCCCCGCCGCCTGCGCCAGCGGCTTTTCCATCACCGGCGCCGTGTCGACGAAAACCTTCAGCTCGCTCGGCGACCGCTCGACGATGAACCGCGCCAGCGCCTTCAGCGCCTTCTTGACCGTCTTGTGATAGTCGCCGCCCTGCGCATAGACCGAGATGCGGCCGCGCTCGCCCTGCTCCGCCAGCGCCATCGGATCGGACGCCGGCGCATAGCTCATGCCCGAGCGCGATGGCCGACCTTGCCCCGCCCCACAGCGCCGTCGGCGACACGCGATGGTCCGCGCGCGTCTCCATCCAGCCCATCGTCCCGTGATGTCCGGCCTCGATCCAGCGGCGGATATCGAGCCCCGAAGCATCGGCCGCATCCGCGCGCGTGAAGCCGCATGCGGCAAAGCCCAGCCGCTCGGCTTCGGCCCGTATTGCCTCTTTAAGTGTTTGGCTCCTATCCACTGCCGCGCGCATAGCCGCATCCTCGGCTTTCTCTAAGGAATTCCAGTGCTTCGACAGGCCTCGCCGCACAGCTGGACCGGTGAATATGCCGTCGAGGCCGTGGACCTGGTGAAGGACTTCGCCGAGAAACGCGCCGTGGACGGCGTCAGCCTGTCCGTCCCGACGGGCTCCATCTTCGGCATGCTCGGCCCGAACGGCGCCGGCAAGACGACCACCTTGCGAATGATCCTCGGGATCATCGAGCCCTCGTCGGGCGAGCGCCGCGTGCTCGGCTGCTCGCGCCCGATCGAGGCCGCGCACAGGATCGGCTACTTGCCGGAGGAGCGCGGGCTCTATCCCGCGATGAACGCGCGCGAGGGCATCGCCTTCATGGGTGCCCTGCGCGGCCTGCCGCTCAAGCTCGCCCGCAGCCGCGCCGACGAACTGCTCGAACAAAATGGCCTCGGCGACTGGGCGAAGAAGCCGATCCGCACCCTTTCGAAAGGCATGGCGCAGACCGTCCAGCTGCTCGGCACGTTGGTCCACGAACCCCGCCTGATCGTGCTGGACGAGCCCTTTTCCGGCCTCGACGCGATCAACCAGGGGAGGCTCGAGCAGGTCATCCGCAACCGCGCGGCGGACGGCGTGACCATCATCTTCTCGACCCACGTCATCGCCCACGCCGAACGCCTGTGCGAGCAGATCGCGATCATCGCCGGCGGCAAGGTCGCCTTCAACGGCCGCGTCGACGAGGCGCGCGCCCGGCTCCGGCCGATCGTCCGCCTGCGCACCCGCGAGAGCGACGGGCCGTGGAAGGCCGCCTTGCCCGACAGTGCGCGAAACGAGGGCGGCGACTGGATTTTCGAGCTTCCGCAATCCGGCCCCGAGCCGCTGCTCAAGGCGCTGATCGACGGCGGGGCCGGCATCGAAACGCTGGCGATCGAACGCCCCGGCCTGCACGAAGCCTTCGTCGCCATCGCGGGCGACGCGGCCGCGCAAGCGATGGATGAGCCCGAGGAGGTCGCGCCATGAGGGAGCTTTTGCGCGCCGCCTTCGTCATCGCCCGCCGCGATTTCACCGCGACCGTCCTGTCGCGCACTTTCCTCCTGTTCCTGCTCGGCCCCTTCTTCCCGGTGCTCATGATCTTCGTGTTCGGTGCGGCCACCGCCCCGATCGGCAGCGATGCGGAACGGCCCACGGTGGCGGTCGTCGCTTCCGACCAGGACTATAAGGCCCTCGACCAGGCGCGAGCGCGGCTTTCCAATGCCCTTGGCCCGGTGACGATGATCAACCTGCGCCAGGTGCGCCCGTCGGGGGATCCGCAGCAGGTCCAGAAGCTCCTGCAATCGAGCCAGCCCGCCTACATCGCGGTCCTCGAAGGCGGCCTCTCCAATCCCCGCCTGACCGGCTCGATGCGGCGGACCAGCGGAACGGTGAAGCAGATCAACCTCTTCGTCGCCGACGCCCGGCGATTGCAGGACGTGTCGCAACCGGTTCAAGTCGAAGTGGTCGCATCCAAGCGGGCGCCCGGCGCATCCGTTTCCGGGCGGGCCCTGACGGCGCGCGGCGGCCAGTCCTTGCTCTTCCTGCTGACTTTGCTGCTCGCGGGCATGCTCCTGTCGCAGCTGATCGAGGAGAAATCGAACAAGGTGATCGAGGTGCTGGCGGCCGCGGTCCCGATCGACGCCATCTTCCTCGGCAAGCTGCTCGCCATGCTGTCCGCATCTCTCGTCGGAATCGCCGTCTGGGCATCGGTCGGAGCGGCGGCGATCGCCATGATCTCCAGCACCGGGCTGAGCGCATTGCCCGTGCCCGCGGTCGGCTGGCCGGTCTTCGGGATCTTGAGCGTCGTCTATTTCGCGATGAGCTATTTGCTGCTCGGCGCCATCTTCCTCGGCATCGGCGCCCATGCGTCGAGCGCGCGCGAGGTGCAGACCCTGTCCATGCCGGTGACGATGGCGCAGGTGGTCATCTTCGCCATCGCCTCGATCGCCGTCGGCACACCCGACAGCGGCCGCGCCATGGGGGCAGCGGCCTTCCCGCTCTCCTCGCCCTACGTGATGATCGCCCGCGCGGCTGAAGCGCCCGAGATCTGGCCTCACCTCGTCGCGGTCGCCTGGCAGTTGCTCTGGGTCGCCTTGTTCCTCCGCCTGGCGTCGCGAATCTTCCGCAGAAGCGTACTCAAGTCGGGACCGGTCAGGGCGAAGGGACGAAGGCCCGCCCGCGCCTAAGCGAGCTCGGCTCGCGCCGCTTCCTCCAGCCACTTCTGCATCTGGCGGAACGGACCCGGCCCGTAGCTGATGCGCGCGATGCCCGCGCCGGCCCATTGCTCGCGCGTCGGCGCTCCCGGCCAGGTCATCGCGTTGACGGGCAGCGGCGACGCCTCGACGATCCGCTCGACCAGCTCGAGATCGGTAAGCCCCGGAATGAAGAACCCGCTGGCCCCGGCATCGGCATAAGCCCTGACCCGCTCGATGGCGGCATCGGCCAATGCGCTGTCGTGATCGGCCGGCTTGGCCTGCAGGAAATAGTCCGTCCGAGCGTTGATGAAGAAATCGTCGCCCACCGCCTTGCGGACAGCGGCGATTCGCTGAGCCTGAAGCTCAGTGGAATGCATGCCTTTGCCGCCGACCACTTGATCCTCGAAGTTGCAGCCGATCGCGCCGGTGGCCGCCAGCCGAGCAACGTTCGCGGCCGCCTCGTCCGCATCTACTGCATATCCGCCCTCGAAATCGATGGTGACGGGTACGCCCACCGAGGCGACGATCCTCCCGGCATTGGCGAGCGCCTCTTCCAGCGGAACGTCCTCGCCGTCCGCAGCCCCATAGGCGCCCGCAACCGATGCGCTTCCCGAAGCGATCGCCTTCGCGCCGGCGCGCTCGACCGCCTGGGCGCTCCCCGCGTCCCAGATATTGAACAGAATGAGAGGATCGCCGGGCACATGGAGCGCGGCGAAGGCGCTGGCATTTTCGTTCGGGCTCATCCGATGCCTCTAGCGCGAGGGAAGCGGCCACACCTCCCAAATCTTGCGTTCAACACTCTCGCAAAGCCGGGCCGGCCACATTTCCGGATCATCGAATATTCCGGCGCTGGAACAGAAAACGACCGTAAAGCGTATTGCTCCCTATGAGTTCTTGGGGCTACCCAAGGCTCCCAACCACAACAGGGATTAAGCCATGAAGAAGATTTCGACCGCTATCGCAGTCGCATTTGGCGCCGCCGCTCTCGCAGCGTGCAACCAGAGCCCGCAGGAGCAGGCTGCCGACAACATCGAGGCAAATGCCGAAATCGTTGCCGACAATCTCGAAGAAGCCGCTGACAATGCGACGACCGAAGTTGCCGAAGACAATCTCGAAGATGCTGCCGACGCGGTTGAAGCCAATGGCGAAGCTGCTGCCGACGCAGTCCGCGATGGCGCCGACGCTGACGGTAACAGCGCGAACTAAATTCGTTCAGGCCGCTCGCACGCAGGCGGCTTGAAAGGGGCGCTCCGAAAGGGGCGCCCCTTTTTTCATGTCACATCTTTGTCATCGGCTGCTGCTAGGGCAGATTGCAACGATGACTGCCGAGCTCCTGTCGCCCGCTGAAGCGGCGCTGCTCCTGGAACCCTCTTCCTCTTCCGGTGGAAAGTGCCTTCAAGCGGCGCTTCTCGCCCTCCTTGCCAGGGACCACATCCGGATCGGCGAGACCGACGGCTTCTTCAAATATCGTACGATGCTCGTTCGCGACGGCGACGGAGAGGCGCTTCCGCCACACCTTTCGGTCGTGAAGCACGTGCTGATGGCCGAAGGTCGGCACCGCGTGCTCAAGTCGAATGAGGTCGTGGCTGCCCTGCAGAAGGAGTTCGGCTCGGATTACCGCCGATATGTGCACGACAAGCTCGCTCCCGGCCTCATCTCACGCGGCCTCATCACGCGCGAGGACCGGAAGTGGCTGGGACTGCATCCCTTACGTGAAATACGAGCGCACTGCTCAGGGCGAGCGGCGTAATGCCAAGGTCGCCGCCTTGATGGACGAACTCTCCGACATGAAGCGGCTGGTGCGCCATGAGCCGGATCGCGCCAGGCGTCTTGCCGAGGCGGCCGGCGTGCTCCTCGTCCTGTCACCGGCCGCCCGCGCTCAGGCGGCCAAGCTCGAGGAAATGGTGCGGCGCCAGGACACGGGCAGTGACGGCGGCGGCACGGTTATGCCGAGGACGCCGATGAGGACTCGTCCGGCTGGGAGCTTGGAGTCGACATCGGCAACTTCTCGTTCGGAACGGACGCCTTCGCGATGCTCGACGGCGTAAGCTCCGTCGGCGACTTCACAGGCGGTGACGGTGGCGACGGAGGCGGGGACGGCGGTGGCGGCGGCGACTAATGGACGAAGCGCGCCACGACGTCGCGATAGGACCGGCTGACCTTCACCTGAGCGCCTGAATCGAGCACCAGGAAGCACTCGCCGTTGGTGTGCGGCTTAACCTGCTTGACGAGGTCGAGGTTGACGATCGTCGAGCGGTGCACCCGCTGGAAGCGTCGCGGGTCGAGGCGCTTCTCCAGATCCTTCATCGTTTCGCGCAGGATGAGCGTGTTGTCGCCCGTCTGGATGCACATGTAATCGCCGGCCGCGTCGATCCGCTCGATCGTGTCCACGTCGACGCGGAAGATCTGCCCCTGGTCCTTGATGTTGATCATCTTCTCGAACCGGTTCGAGGCCGGGCCTTCGGGCGATGCGTCCGCCATTTCCTCGGCTGCCTCGGGGGCGTGCTCGGCAAGCGCTTCCTTCAGCCGCTCCGCTTCCTCGGCGCTGCGCTTCTCGGAAAGCCGCTGGCGCACACGGTCCAGGGTGGCCGCAAGGCGGTCTTCCTCGACCGGCTTCATCAGATAATCGACGGCCTGCGCCTCGAAGGCCCGAAGAGCATGGTCGCCATAGGCGGTCACGAACACGAACAAGGGCGGCTCGACGTCCATCAGCCCCTGGATCACGGAGAATCCGTCGAAACCGGGCATCTGGATGTCGAGGAAGACGAGATCCGGCTTATGGGTCTTGATGGCCCTTATGGCCTCACGCCCGTTGGCCGCCGTTGCGACAGTCTCGACATCGTCATGCGCCTCGAGGCGCAATTGAAGCCCCTGGGTCGCAAGCGGCTCGTCGTCGACGAGCACGGTGCGGATGGTCATATGTCCTGGTCTCCGGTTTCGTGAGGAATTTCTACGATAACGCTAAAGCCCCCCTTGTCGTTCTCTCGTGTGGTAAAGCCATGGGCCGGGCCATAGGCTTGCGTCAAACGGTCGCGAATGTTCGCCAGTCCGACTCCGGTCGATGGACTCGCCGCAAGCTCGCTGCCTTCCCCATTGCCGTTGTCGGCCACTTCGATGCGCACCGCCTGCCCCTCGCGATGCGCCGTGATCCAGATATCCGCGCCGTTTTCGCTCGGCGTGACGGCATATTTGATCGCATTTTCGATCAGCGGCTGAAGCAGCAGCGACGGCAACCGCGCGCCGATCGTCTCGGATTCGATCTTGAAGTGCGGCCGCAGCCGGTCCTCGAACCGCATCTTCTCGATCTCTAGGTAGAGCTTCAGGGTCTCCACCTCCTGCGCGAGCGTCACCTTGGCCGTCGGCTCGTTGGCGAGCGTGTAGCGCAGGAATGACGACAGCCGCGCAAGCATCGCGTTCGCCCGTTCGGTCTGCTTCAGAAGCACCAGGGTCGAGATCGAATTCAGCGTATTGAACAGGAAGTGCGGGTTGAGCTGGTAGCGGAGCATCGCCAGCTGCGCGGTCGACGCCTGGTTCTCCAGCGTCTCGCGTTGCTTGATCTCGTCTTCCAGCAGCAGGAAGTAGTTGATCCCGTAGTAGAGCGCGCCCCAGGCGGCGAGCAGCGCGAAATCGATGATGATCGCGCCGAGATATTGAACGCCGACCGGGCGCAAGTCGGGCCGGAGGAAGGTCGCATTGCTCCAGGTCTCGATGATCGAGAAGACGGCCGACGAGAGGACCACCACGAGAAGCGACAGCACCAAAGTGAACAACGGCCGCATCACGATCAGGTGGCGGAACAAGGTCGCCATCAGCAGGGTCAGCGAATAGCCCGTCGCCGTCAGGATCGCGATGTGGACGATGAGGATCGCGGGCATGCCGTTGGCGAAGCCCGACAGCGCGCGAAGAATGAAGTAGCCGACCCAGCCGCCCGTCTGCAGGATCCAGAAGGCGCGATCCTTGTCCTCGAAGAAGGGCCGGTCGAGCCCGACGCCCCTCGCGATCGGGGCGGCAGGCGAGCGCGCGGCGAGGATCTCGGCAGGCGTGTCGCGCCGGAGCCGAACCCTCGGTTGCCGCTTCAATGTTGCGCTATCCGTCGCCATCCTCCGTTCAGATATAGAGAGGCAAATCTGCCATTGCGAGCTAAGGCAGGACAGAGCAATCCGTTCCGCCACGGGAGAGACACGGATGAACGAACATGCGCCGCGCGCGAAGTTTCGCAGCATGGACGAGGGAACGGCCGAGGATTGGGCGACGATTGGCAGCCATTTCTTTCCTTTTGCGAAGGAACTGCCCGACCGCGTTCTTACGCATTTGAAGCTGCTCGACGGCGATTATGGCGGCTTCCCGATCGACCGGATGCAGCATTCGCTTCAGACCGCGACTCGCGCCCATCGCGGCGGCGAGGACGAAGATTATGTCGTGATGGCCCTGCTGCACGACATCGGCGACACGCTCGGAACGCTCAACCATCCGGACATCGGTGCGGCGATCATCAAGCCCTTCGTCGACGAGAAGCTGCACTGGATGTGCCAGAACCATGGCGTCTTCCAAGGCTACTATTTCTTCCACTACCTCGGAATGGATCGCGACATGCGCGAGCAATTCCGCGGCCATCCACACTTCGAGGACACTGCGAGATTCTGCGAACTCTACGACCAGACCGCCTTCGACCCGTCCTACGACACGGCCCCGCTCGACTTCTTCGAGCCCATGGTGCAGCGCTTTTTCGCGGCACCGAAACGGTCGATCTACGTTAGCACTGCCGAATAAGGACCCTTCATGAACTTGTTGCGTACGGCCGTTGCCGCGGCCGCCTTGACCCTTGCCGCCTGCCAGGCTTCCGAAACGAACACGGCCTCTCCCTCCGGAGAAGAGCGCCCCACCGCCCAGATCGCGCCGATCCTGACCACGCCCGACGCGAAGGATGAGGCGAGTTACGCCCGGCCGCTCGAGGCGCGCGTCCATCACGTCGCGCTCGACCTGACCGTCGATTTCGACGCCAAGCGGATCGGCGGAACGGCGACGCTCGACATCGACCGCAAGCCGGATGCGAAGGAGATCGTCCTCGACGACAAGGGATTGGAGATCGCGAGCATCACGGACGGCGAAGGGCAGCCGCTCCAGTACAAGGTCGGCGCGGCCGATCCGAAGCTCGGCGCTCCGCTCGCCGTCACGCTCGGCCCGGACACCAAGCGACTGATTATCAAGTACAAAAGCGCTCCGGACGCGGGCGCGCTGCAGTGGCTCACGCCCGAGCAGACCGCGGGCAAGAAGAAGCCCTATCTGTTCAGCCAGGGCCAGGCGATCGAGAACCGCAGCTGGATTCCGACCCAGGACTCGCCCGGCATCCGCCAGACCTGGGAGGCGGTGATCCGCGTTCCCGCCGGCCTGACCGCGGTCATGAGCGCCCCGAAAGCCGCCGAACCCATGACCCAGGGCGGCGAGAGCGTCTTCAGCTACAAGATGCCGCACAGCGTCGCGCCCTACATGATCGCGATCGGCGTCGGCGACCTCGCCTTCCGCGAACTCGGCCCGCGCACCGGCGTCTGGACCGAGCCCGCCATGCTCGACCGCGCCGCCGCCGAGCTCGCCGACACGGAGAAAATGGTCGAGGCGGCCGAGAAGCTCTACGGCCCGTATCGCTGGGGCCGCTACGACCTGCTCGTCCTCCCGCCCGCCTTCCCTTACGGCGGCATGGAAAATCCCACCCTCACCTTCCTCACGCCGACCTTCATCGCCGGCGACAAGAGCCTCGTCGGCCTCGTTGCGCACGAGCTCGCCCACAGCTGGTCGGGCAATCTCGTCACCAACGCGACCTGGGCGGACAGCTGGCTCAACGAGGGCTTCACCTCCTATTTCGAGAACCGGATCATGGAGGCGATCTACGGTCCCAAGCGCGCCGCGCAGGAAGCGTCGCTGAGCTTCGACGACATGGAAAAGGCCTTCGCCGAAGAAGGCCGCAACGCGCCGATCACCCGCCTGAACCTCGCCAAGGCCGAAGCCGTGCCCGACGGCGGCTCGACCGGCATGATCTACGACAAGGGCGCGGTCTTCCTCCGCACGCTCGAACGCCTGGTCGGCCGCGAGAAGTGGGACGCATATTTGCGCTCCTATTTCGACCGCCACGCCTTCCAGCCCATGACCTCGGCCCTGTTCCTCGCCGATCTTCGCGAGAATCTGATCAAGGGCGACAAGGCACTCGAACAGAAGCTTCAGCTCGACAATTGGGTCTACAAGCCCGGTCTGCCGTCCAACGCCGCCCGTCCGGACCCGGCCGCATTCGCCGCGATCGACGAGGCCGTGACAGCGTTCGGCAAAGGCGGGCCCGCACCGGAATCCTTCTCCGGATGGACCACTGCCGAGAAGCTTCGATTCCTGAACAAGCTGCCGCGAAAGCTGCCCAAGGCCCGCCTCGACGAGCTGAACAATCGCCTGAAACTCAACGACGCCGGAAATAATGAGGTTCTCTTCGCCTGGCTCGATCTCGCGGTGGGCAACCGATACGACCCTGCAGTGCCCTCGCTGGAGCGTTTCCTGACCACCCAGGGACGGCGTAAGTTCGTGAGACCATTGATAGAATCGCTGGCCGAGGACGCTCAATGGGGCCGCCCGATCGCCACCCGCGTCTACCGGGTTGCGCGGGCTTCGTACCACCCGATTACGCAGCGCGATCTGGACAAGCTGAATCTGACGAGTTGAGCCGGGTTCTTAACCGCGTCTCAACCCTCTTCGGCTACCGCTTGGACTGACCAGTTTAAGCGAGCGCTGATGTACGAAGCACCCGACCGTTATAAGCGGATGATTGCAGCGCGCCTGCCGGATGGCGAGTCCCTCGGACTCGCCAGCGAGCAGGACGACACGGCAAGCACTCCACTGAAGGACGTGCAGCTCATCTCGCGCGCGCAGCTCGCGCCCTTCTTCGCGGCCGCGAACATCGTCGCATCGGTCATGATGATCGCCGCTTTGTGGGACGAGGCCGGCGCGGTCTTGCTCCTGCCCTGGCTGGCGACGGTTGCCGGCGTCAATCTTCTCGCCATGCACGTCGCCCGCACCCAGTCGATCACCAACATCGGCCGTTCGGGCAAGAACGTGCCCGACTGGCTGATGGTCGGCGACGTCGTCGGCCGGGCGCTCGTCTGGCTCTCGCTTCCGCTCTATCTGTTCCCGAACCTCGAACCGGGCGGCCAGGTCATCGCCGCCTCGATCGCTGCGGGCCTCGGCATTGCCGGGCTCGGCCTCGTCGTTCACCCGCGCTCGGCGATCGGCTGGATGTCGGCGTTCACCGCGGGCCTGTGCGGAGCCTTGCTCATTGGCCGGGACACCATTCCCTTCCAGCACATGGTCTCGATCCTGTTCACGCTCGGCGTCTCGATCTTCGGCGTTCTCAACGTCGCCCGCTGGGCCTTCGAGCAGCTCAAGACCAACGCCAATTTCAGCGCCCAAAGCGAGAGCGCCAGCCTGTTGCTGCAGGAATATGAGCAGCGCGGCGTGGGCTGGCTGTGGCAGGTCGATGCCGAAAACCGGGTCACCTACATCAGCTCGCGCATGACCGCCTTGCTCGGCCGCCCGGCGAGCCAATTGCTCGGCCACTCGATGCCCTCGCTCCTCGGCGGCAATGCCGAACTCGGCCGCAAGCTGCTGGAGAAGCAGCCGTTCAACACGCTCGACATGGAGCTTCAGACCGCCCGAGGGCCGCGCTGGATCTCGATCGCGGGCGATCCGATCATCGACACCGCCGGCCGCTTCGAGGGCTTCCGCGGCGTCGGCACCGACATCACCGAGATGCGCCAGACGCAGGAGCGGCTGACGCACCTCGCCAACATGGACGTTCTTTCAGGCCTTCCGAACCGCGGCCGCGTGCGTCAATTGCTCGGCGACTGCCTGCGCACCGCGACCGCGTCCAACGTGCCCTGCGCGATCCTCTTCCTCGACCTCGACGGCTTCAAGCCGGTCAACGACACCTTCGGCCATCCGAAGGGCGATGCGGTGCTTCGCGCCGTGGCCAAGCGCCTGGTCGACGAGGTCAGCGCCGACGGCCATGTCGGACGCATGGGCGGCGACGAGTTCGCCATCGTCATCACCGACGCGCAGAGCCGCAAGAAGGTCGAGCAGATGGCCGACCGGATCATCGTGGCGATCAAAGAACCCTACATGATCGACCAGACCGAGATCCGCATCGGCGTGTCGATCGGCGCGGCCTTCGGGCCCATCGATGGCGCGACCGTCGACGATCTCATCCTCAAGGCCGACCTTGCGCTCTACCAGGCGAAGGATGCCGGCCGCGGCGTTGCCCGCTACTTCTCGTCCGAACTGCAGTCGGAGCAGGACGACCGAGTCCGCCTCGAGACGGACTTGCGCCAGGCGATCACCGCCAAGCAGTTCCACCTCGTCTTCCAGCCCTTGGTCAGCGCGAAGAGTCAGAAGCTGACCGGCTTCGAGGCGCTCATCCGCTGGAATCATCCGCAGCGCGGCTTCGTGCCGCCCAACGTCTTCATCCCGGTTGCGGAGGAAGCGGGCCTGATGGTGCAGATCGGCGAATGGGTCATCGAGGAGGCCTGCCGCGCCGCCGCGACCTGGCCGGAACCGATCACCGTCGCGCTCAACATCAGCCCGAAGCAGATCCTTCAGCCGGCCCTTCCGAACATCGTGAGCGAGGCGCTTGCCCGCTTCAAGATTCCGGGCAACCGCCTGGAGCTGGAAGTCACCGAAGGCGTGTTCCTCGGCGACAACGGACAGACCGTCGACGTTCTCGGCCGCCTGCGCGCGCTGGGCGTCGGCATCGCGCTCGACGATTTCGGCACGGGCTATTCGTCGATCGGCTATCTGAACAAGGCCATCTTCCACAAGCTGAAGATCGACGGCAGCTTCGTCCGCGAAGCGGGTTCGCGGCCCGAGAACGTCGCGATCATCAAGTCGATCGTGCAGCTCGCCAAGAGCTTCCGCATGTCGGTGACCGCCGAGGGCGTCGAGACCTCCGAGGACTTCGAGCGGATGCGCGAGCTCGGCTGCGACACCATCCAGGGCTATTTGTTCGGCAAGCCCCTATCCTACGACCGCGCGAACCAGATGGTGCTCGGCCTCAGCGCCAAGCGCATGGCCGGCTAAGGATCAGTAGCGCGCGAGGATGAACTCCCGCGCCCGGCCATATTCGTAAGGCGTCACCCGCCCGTCGCCATCGCCGTCCGCGATCTCCTTGAACTTCACCGCCGCAGGCTGGGCCTCATCGACGGAAATGACGCCGTCACCATCTCCGTCGAACATGCGCTTGGCCCACTGGTTGAGCACCCAGTCCCGCTCAAACAACTCCACCGCCCGCGGGTTGAGGGACGCGCTGGCGGCGGAGGGAAGCGCCTCCTGGGCGACCAAGAGCAACAGGAAGAAGGCGACCATGCGGATAGAACGCACGCCGCGTCTTCCAGTGCCGGAAGCGACTTCTAGGCCCTCAGCAAGGCCGTCCTCACCGCCTTTGACAATGCCTCCGCGCGAAACGGCTTCATCAGCAGCGGCGCATTGGGCGCGATGCGGCGGATCGAGTCGGTCTCGCTGTATCCGGACACGAACAGGATCGCCTGCTCGGGATGGGTCGACAGAATCCGACTGGCGACGTCCGCGCCTGACAGTCCCGGCATGATGAAGTCGAGGACGACCAGGTCCGGCCTGTCGGCAGCGAAAGCGCTGAGTCCAGACTTGCCGTCCGAGGCGTCGGTCACGCGATAACCCTGCTCCGCGAGGGATTCGCTGATGAACGCGCGAACGTCCGGGTCGTCGTCGATGACCAATATTCGCTCGACCGCGGGTTCAAGACTTCCGCCTTCGTCTTCGGAATCGCCCGAGCCCAGGTGCTCGCCGCGCTGGCCTGCAACCTTGAAGAACAGGCTGACCGTCGTGCCTTTGCCCGGCTCGCTGGCGATGCGGGCGACGCCGCCCGATTGCCGCGCCATGCCATAGACCATGGACAGGCCAAGGCCCGTTCCCTTCCCGACTTCCTTCGTCGTGAAGAAAGGCTCGAACGCGCGATCGAGCACCTCGCCGGTCATGCCGACGCCCGTGTCGCTGATGCACAGCTCGATATAGTCCCCGTCTTCCAGATCCGGATCGCGCTTCACCTTCACTTTCCGGGTTACGAAATTGAGGATGCCGCCGTTGGGCATGGCGTCGCGCGCATTGATCGCAAGGTTGAGCACCGCCACTTCGACCTGCGTCGGATCGGCAAGGACCGGAAGCATTTCGTCGTCCAGCGCGAACTTCTTCTCGATCCCCGGCCCCAGCACATTGCGCAGAAGCGGTCGCATGTTCTCGATGAGCGGGGCGATGTTCGTCGCCCGGACTTCCAAACGCTGCACCCGGCTGAACGCGAGCAATTGGCCGGTCAGGCGTGCGCCGCGCTCCGCCGCAGTCAGGGCGTTCGTGGCATAGCGCCGCAATTTGTCGTCCTCGACGCGCTTGGCCAGAAGGTCGAGTCCGCCGACCACCACCGTCAGCAGATTGTTGAAGTCGTGGGCGATGCCGCCGGTCAGCTGGCCCAAGGCCTCCATCTTCTGGCTCTGGCGAAGCTGCTCCTGCGCGGCCTTTAGCTCCGTGATGTCGCGTGCCTCGAACAGCAGATACATGATCGACCCGTCGGGATCCTTCACCGGCTGAACCGAAACGTCGAGGATGGCGGTTGGCCGTCCCTCGCGTTCCATCCGGACTTCGGTCGTAAAGATGTGGCCCTTCGCGGCGCGGCTGATGCCCTTCTTCATGACCGCGATGTGCTGCGGATAATTCTGCAACGTCGGCGCATCCCACAGCTTCTTTCCGATTGCGTCTTGCGGGTTCGGGTGCCGCCAGATCTCCCGCCGGTTGTTCACCGCCAGCACGGTTCCGTCAGGCTCGAGCAGGACCATGACCTCCAGCGCCGCCTCGAACACCGCGCGGAACTGGGCCTCGCGCCGCGCCAGCTCGGCGGTGCGTTCCTCCACCTGCCGCTTGAGGTCGTGCTCGGCTTCCTTGGCGACGGTGATGTCGGTCGCCGCGCCGATGAAGCCGATGAGCTCGCCGTCCGGCCCGAAGCGGGGTGAGCTGCTGCTCTTCAGCCAGCGATATTGCCCGTCGCCGCGCATGTAGCGGGCCTCGAGCGTGAAGGTCTCGCGCCGCGCCTCGCCGGCAATCAACTCTTCGACGATCCGGTCGACGTCGTCGGGATGAATGCGGCTCCGCCAGTCGAGCTTGCAGGCCTCCGCCCGATTGCCGCCGACGAAATCGACATAGGCTTCGTTGACGAAGTCGCGCGTGCGGTCGAGCCGGGTGACCCACATCAGCACCGGCGCCTGGTCGGCGATGCGGCGAAAGCGCTCCTCGCTTTCGCGCAACGCGCGCTCCGCCGTCCGCTGCTCGGTCACGTCCTGGACCATGATCAGCAGGCCGCGCACTCCGCCCGAACCATCGGCCCAGGGCACATAGTGCGTTTGAATTGCCATCGAGCCGCGCGAAGGATGGTTGAAGTCCGACGCGAAAAACTGCCGTTCGCCTTGCAGCGCCTTGGCGATCAAGGGTTCGCGCACCGAATACGCCTGCTCGCCGATCAGTTCGCGGACCGTCAGCCCGAGGATCGACGAGCGCGACCGTTCGAACCACTCGGCAAGCGGCCTGTTGACGAACCGGAGCCTGTGATCGGCGTCCATGTAGGCGATCATCACCGGCAGCATGTCGGCGACCGCAAGGATGCTGGAGAAGTCGAAACCGCCGCCCGGCGTCGTCGGCAGATCGGGAAGCGCGCCATCTCGGGGATGCGCTGCGCCCGCGCGCTCACTGCCTCGCCGGCCCGACGCCTCGCCTCTACTCATGACGCCAACATGCTAGTGAATTCCCCCTTCGAGTCACGCGCCATGCATGCCCGCGATCCGAAAGCCATCAACCGATGGCGGACGCGGCTGTTCCGACGCTGTCCCGCGACGAAAGATGTAAAGCGTCATTAACGGGAGTAGGAATCGCCGTGCGCTCGCGCTAGTCAGCGGGCGAGGCCGTTGGGTCGCAGGATCGTTCAGGAACGCCTGCGCCTGCGGTCTCGCCCTTGGTACTTTCGCCCCCCAAGGGTTGCCAAGGGTGGGGACGGTTCGGGCTTCCCACTTGGTCCCGGGCCGTCCCCAATCTAACGGGGCACGGAATCCGTTGGACCTTATCGAAAGTTAAAGGGGGGGCCGGTCAGTCTTTCGCCGGACCGTCCTTGTTGAGCAGCTTCGTCAGGTCCGAGCGGATGATCCGCCCGGAAAGATGCGCGTCCACACTCGAATAGCCTTCGCGCTTCAATGCCGCCCGAACCTCGTCGATGTTCACGCAGTTCGGTGCAAGCTCATAGGCTCGCTCGATCGTTCCTTTTTCCATGCCCCCGTCTAGCACGCCTGTTCTTAGCCCGAAATGAATTCGCTAGCGCGCCGGCGCAGGCCGCACCTGGGCGTCCAGGTTGCGCGCCTGGCTGTCGAATTCGGTGGCCATGGTCAGCAGGATCGTGCGCATCCGGTCGCCCGAGGCGTGCGCAAGGTTGCGGCAATGCGCCGCATGTCGACGAAGGTCGGCGGGGGTGTCGTCCACCCCAGCCAAACCAACATATGTTAGTTTTGTTCCTGCCCCGCTTCCGAGCGCTGCTCGTACTGGCTGGCGAGTTCGAGGTGCGCCTGCTGCGCCTTCGGATGCGTCGCCTCGGTCGCCGCCTGCCGCTCCTGAGCGGCCCTGCGCAGAAGGTATGAACGATCCGTCATCGTCGTCCCCGATGTTTTGCCCGACTCGGACCATACAACAACAATGGCGCCGCCGCGAAAACGCCCGGTACGCTGAGCGCGATTCTCCCCCGCATAGGATTTCTCCCGAGGGGAAGTTGACCAAATTGATAGTGCCGCGCGCTTTTGGCGCAGCTGGCGCGGCGGCCGAATGTTCACGAATGTTCACACTGACGACGGGCCCGGCGCGAGCCTGAACTGGAGGCCGGACAAGAAGCGGCTGTGCTCGACGTGGCTCGGGACGGTCATCCGGCAGGTTAAGGCACAGGCCACGCCCTGTAGGACAGCATTTTTGCGCTGTCCCATCCGGATTTGGCTCAATCCTCGGGAGCGAGTGGCTTGGCGATCAGCAGCTTCTCCGCCGTCGTTGTTCGCGACATGGCGATGACGTGGTCGATGCCCTGAACGGTGATCGCCAGGGTCCCATGCTCCGTTATCGAGATGAAGCCCTTTTCCTTCAGATACCATTTGTGGAAATCGAAACGCTCGTCCGAGCATTTCAGCAATTCCTACAGGTAAAATCCGACGACACCCGCGTTCTCCGAATTCTCCCGTCGCTGCTTGTAGAGGAACATGAGAATTCGGGCGTGGTCGTCCGCATCGTCGATCGCGGCCTGTTCATCGACTTCGGTTTCGCGGGCGTCGCGGAATTCAAACCACTCCTTGCGATGATGGTTCGCGTAGAGATTGTCGTACTGTGCACGCTCTTTCGGGTCCCGCAGGATCCGGAAGGCCGCGGTCACCTCATTGAAATTGGTGGTTTCTTCCGACCCCGTGTGATCGGGGTGGTGCGTCTTCGCAAGCGAGTGATACGCGCTTTCCAGCGCCTTGGCGTCGCAGTCCGGGCGAACCTGCAGGATGTCGTAGTAATCGATGAAGGCCTGGCCATCAGTCATCGCCTAATCCCTCCGCGCGGCCGGCCATGCCCAGCTCGATTGGCGGAGCGTAAGATGGTCCGCCTAAACAGTCACTTACCAAAAGTTATCCCGAAGAGATGCGAAGCCGGCCGGCCGACGGGTCTCTTAGCTAGGTCTTCCGAGGAAGAGAAAGCTCCTATTACTGATCATGGATAGGGTGGAAACCAAGAACAATGACCGATCAGGATCCAAAGCATGTTAGAGCATCGGTTGCGTTTCGACGGAAGCGACTTGCGCCAAATCATAAAGATGGGCGATCAATTGCGACTAAGTGACATTAAATCAAGGAGTTATGAAGCAGACGGTCGACACCATAGATTTTTCTAATGACGATCGTTGCTTCAGAGATTGTAAACAATCAAGTTTTGATCGACTTGATTCTCAAGATGAGTCTAGACCCCCGCATCTGATCACAAAGACGATCTTTCGTCTTAAGGAGTAATCTCGAGCGACCCTCCTAGATAGAAGGAGATCTAATATTCAATTGGACGAAGTTATGTAGGGGGCAATGGACCCCCCGGAAGATGTCGTTAAAGCAAAGCTGACTCGCACAACGTAGCAGACGGCCCTTACCCTTCATCCATTGTGGCGTCACGTGGCGTCGATAGCTTTCTGCCCGCCTACCTTGACGCTCCTACTTCCGCTTCTTCCTCGCCGCATAACGCGCATCGCGCGCAGCCTTCAGCTCGGCCTCGGTGGGGGAGCGAGCGGCGGCCTTTACCGCATCGTCCGCCGCTTTCGCTTCTGCCTCGGCCTTCTTCGCGGCCGCCTTCTCGGCCTTGGCCTCTTCCCGGCGCTGCGCGGCCGCCGCGCGTTCGGCGGCGGCGCCTCGTCGACCGGCGGCCGTCGCCTTATACTGCTCCAGCGCCTTCTGCTTCGCCTGCGCGGCCTGGCCGGCGCGGTCCTGGAATGAGCTATTGTAGGTCATGTGTAATTGTCTCCTGATCGGCAGCATAGAGTGTCGTCGAGCAATTCGAAGATAGTCGCGGCAGTGATGGAAGAGCCGTCACGGAAGTAAATTCGTGACGTCGGACGCGTCTCGCTGCGCGGCTTAGGCCGCTTGCTCGCGCGCCGGCCGGGCGTTCCGCAGTCTCTTCGCGCTGGCTCCCGAATGCTGCGCAAGCGCTCCCTTGCGCTCGGTGCTTCACTCTTCCCCCATCCTCAACGCAGCAATAAACGCCTCCTGCGGGATGCTGACACGTGCCATATTCCCGCATCTTCGCCTTGCCCTTCTTCTGCTTCTCGAGCAGCTTCCGCTTGCGGGTCGCGTCGCCGCCGTAGCATTTGGCGGTGACGTCCTTGCGCATCGCGCTGATCGTCTCGCGGGCGATGACCTTGCCGCCGATCGCCGCCTGGATCGGGATCTTGAACAGGTGCCTGCGGGATCAGCTCCTTCAGCCGCTCGACCATGCCGCGGCCGCGCGTTTCGGCGTTGCCGCGGTGGACGATCATGCTCAGCGCGTCGACCGGCTCCTCGTTGACCAGGATGCTCATCTTGACGAGGTCGCCCTCGCGGTGGCCGATCTGGTGATAGTCGAAGCTGGCATAGCCTTTCGACAGGCTCTTCAGCCGGTCGTAGAAATCGAACACCACTTCGTTCGAGCGGCAGCTCATAGGTCACCTGCGCGCGGGTGCTCGCCCCGTGGCCGACATAGGTCAGGTTCTTCTGGATGCCGCGGCGGTCCTGGCACAGCTTCAGGACCGCGCCGAGATATTCGTCGGGGACGTAGATGGTCGCCTCGATCCACGGCTCCTCGATGCTCTCGATGCGGTTGGGGTCGGGCATGTCGGCCGGGTTGTGCAGCTCGATCGTCTGCGCCGGCTCGTTCTTCGATTGCGACGAGGTGCGATCTTGTAGACCACCGACGGCGCGGTGGTGATGAGGTCGAGGTCATATTCGCGGGTCAGCCGCTCCTGGATGATCTCGAGGTGGAGCAGGCCGAGGAAGCCGCAGCGGAAGCCGAAGCCCAGCGCCGCGCTGGTCTCCATCTCGAAGCTGAACGAGGCGTCGTTGAGGCGCAGCTTGTAGAGGCTGTCGCGGAGCTTCTCGAAGTCGGCGGCGTCGGTCGGGAACAGGCCGCAGAAGACCACCGGCTGGACTTCCTTGAAGCCGGGCAGCGCTTCCGCGGCGGGGCGCTTGGCGTCGGTGATGGTGTCGCCGACGCGGGTCTCGCTGATTTCCTTGATCTGCGCGGTGATGAAGCCGATCTCGCCCGCGGCCGAGCTCGTCCAGCTGCTCGATCTTGGGGCGTGAAGCAGCCGACGCGGTCGACCAGGTGCGTGGTGCCGGCGGCCATGAACTTGATCTGCTGGCCCTTCTTGATGACGCCGTCCATGACGCGGACGAGGATGACGACGCCGAGGTAGGGGTCGTACCAGCTGTCGACCAGCATCGCCTTCAGCGGCGCGTCGCGGTCGCCCTTGGGCGGCGGGATCTTGTCGACGATCGCCTGCAGCACCTCGTCGATGCCGATGCCGGACTTGGCGCGAGGCGAGCACCGCGTCCGACGCGTCGAGGCCGATGATGTCCTCGATCTCCTGCGCGGACCTTCTCCGGCTCGGCGGCGGGCAGGTCGATCTTGTTGATGACCGGCACGATCTCATGGTCGTGCTCGATCGACTGGTAGACGTTGGCCAGCGTCTGCGCCTCGACGCCCTGCGCCGCGTCGACCACCAGCAGCGCGCCTTCGCAGGCGGCGAGGCTGCGGCTGACTTCATAGGCGAAGTCGACGTGGCCGGGCGTGTCCATCAGGTTGAGCTCGTAGGTCTCGCCGTCGCGCCTTCCACTTCGAGGCGCACGGTCTGCGCCTTGATGGTGATCCCGCGCTCCTGCTCGATCTCCATATTGTCGAGCATCTGGCCGCGGCGTCATCTCGCGGTCGGTCAGCCCGCCGGTGCGCTGGATCAGCCGGTCGGCAAGCGTCGACTTCCCATGGTCGATATGGGCGATGATCGAGAAATTGCGGATGCTGGTTCAAGGCTCTGTCAATTTGACGGCGCGCGCTAGCAGGGTTGAACGGCGCGCTAGCAACGCAGCTGGCGGCGATCCGGCACGATGTCTGTCACGAGGTCGATCCGGCTCGCGTCGGCCGCGCTCGGTAAGTGTTACGAGCGGCCTCGCCGATCACATTTACGGGGGATAACATCGATGCGTCGTCTCGACTTGTCTGCCGCGGCGCGTTGCCGCGGCTCGTCACTCGCCGTTCCTGCATCGCCGCGCCAGCGGCCAGACCAGCAACACCGGCGCCAGCAATCGCCGCAAGATGCAGACCGACGCGCACCGCGCAGATCCCGGTCTGCGCGCAGGCCGATCGGCGTCGCTCGCCATCGTCGAGCCCGAGAACCAGTGGTGGCGCGAGCTGAACCTCGGCAGCCCCGAGGCGATCATCAAGGTGTTCGTCCAGAAGTCGCGCTGCTTCGCCATCGTCAACCGCGGCCGCTCGATGCAGAGCCGGGCGATGGAGCGCGCGCTGGCCGAACCAGGGCGAGCTGCAGGCCAGGGCTCGCAGATCGGCGCGCAAGGGCCAGGTCAAGGCCGCCGATCTATTTCCTCGAGCCCGAACATCGTCACGCGCCAACCAGCAATAGGGCGGCGGCGGCGTCGGCGCGGCGGCCGGCGCCTTCGGCGGCCTGTTCGGCGGCGCCGGCAGCTTCGTCGGCGGCGCTCGCCGGCGGCATCAACGTCAAGAAGGGCGAGGCCAACGTCACCCTGTCGGTGGTCAACGCCCGCACGACCGAGGAAGAAGCTGGTCGAAGGCTATGCCCGCAAGAAGGACATCAGCTGGGGCGCCGGCGGCGGCGCGCGGCTGGTGGGGCGGCTTCGCGGCGGCCGGCGCCACGGCTACCAGAACACCGAGATCGGCCAGGTCATCGTCGCTCGCCTATCTCGACGCCTACACCAAGCTGGTCGGCCAGCTCGGCGGCATCCCGCAGCGCCCGCCAGCACCGGCGCCCGTGGCGGCCAAAGAAGAAGAAGTTCGGCATCGGTGACGACCGCGGCGTGCGGTCCGCGTCCGCCTGCCGTGCCGCGCCGTTCGTCGACGAGCTCTGGCCGTTGGTCGAACACAGTTGCATCGCGCGACGCGCCGCCTAGGGTCCGCCGAAATCTGATGGGGAGTAATTTCATGCGTTTAGTCAAGATCGTCGCCTGGCCCTCCTGCTCGCCAGCGCCTCCCTGCTCGCCGCCTGCGCGCCGAGCCCGGCCGTCGAATCCGCCGCCACCCGCGAACTGGTCGCAGCCGTCGCGCCGCCGCGCCGTCCCGGCCGAGCCCGCGCCCGTTCCGGCGCTGGTCAGCAGGTCGCCATCCCGCACCAGGAGTTCGTGCTCGACAATGGCCTGACCGTCATCGTCCATGAGGACCACAAGGCGCCGGTGGTCGGCGGTCAGCCACGTGGTACAATGTCGGGTCCAAGGACGAGCCCAAGGGCAAGACCGGCTTCGCCCATCTGTTCGAGCATATGATGTTCAACGGATCGGAAAATCTGCCGGGCGACTATCTTCGAATATCTGCAGCAGATCGGCGCGACCGATTACAACGGCACGACCTGGTTCGACCGCACCAACTATTTCCAGACGGTCCCGACGCGGCGCGCTCGAACGGGCCCTGTTCATGGAAAGCGACCGCATGGGCTATCTGCTCGGCGCGGTCACCCAGGACAAGCTCGATAACCAGATCGGCGTCGTCCAGAACGAGAAGCGCCAGGGCGACAACCGGCCGGGCGGGCTGGTCGATTCATGAGGTGCTGGCGAACCTGTTCCCCGAAGGCCATCCCTATCATCACGACACGATCGGTTCGATGGCCGACCTCGACGCCGCCAGCGCTGCGCGACGTGAAGCAGTGGTTCATCGACAAATATGGCCCGAACAATGCGGTGCTGGTGCTGGCCGGCGACATCAACGCGGCGAGGCCCGGCCGCTGGTCGAGAAATATTTCGGCGCGATCCCGCGCGGCCCGGTCAACAATCCGGCCGCAGGCCGACGTGCCGACCCTGGCCGCGCCCAAGTCGATCGTGATGAAGGATCGCGTCGCCGCGATCAGCTGCAGCGCTACTGGGCCGGTGCCGGGCCTGCTCGATCGCGCAGCTGGTCGCGCTCGACCTCGGCGGATCGATCCTCGGCGGCCTCGCCAGCTCGCGCCTCGACAGGATCCTGGTGCGCGACGAGAAGCTGGCCGTGTCGCGTCACCGCCGGCCTCTAGCCGTTCCAGCGCATCGGCCTCTTCCAGGTCACGGCGACGGTGAAGCCGGGCGTCGATCCGGCAGTGGTCGACAAGCGGCTCGACGAGATCATCGGCCGAATATCTCGCCAACGGCCCGACCGCGGACGAGGTCGCGCCGCGCCGCGACGCAGGAAGTCGCCGGCCGCATTCGCGGGCTGGAGCAGGTCGGCGGCTTCGGCGGCAAGGCCGTCGCGCTGGCCGAGGGCGAGGTCTATCGCCGGCGACAGCGACTTCTACAAGAAGACGCTCGCCACTTATGCGGCGGTCACGCCCGCCGAAGTCAGGGCGGCGATGCAGCAATGGCTGAGCCGCCGGCCTTCAGCGTCCGGCTGGAGCCGGGCGACCGCCCGCCCTATGAGGAGGCCAAGGCGCGCCGCAAGGCGAAGCAAGGGCGCCGACGACGATCAAGGCCACGAAGACAGCGCGCGCTCCGCCGCCGGTCGGCCGACTGCCGGCGCTCGATTTCCCCGACGTCCAGCACGTCGCCTGTCGAACGGCGTGCAGCTGCATTATGCGCAGCGCACCGCGGTGCCGGTCACCCAGCTGGCGCTGTCGTTCGACGCCGGCTTTGCCGCCGACGCGCCGACCGGCCGCGGCCTGCAGAACCTGACGCTGAGCCTGCTCGACGAAGGCGCCGACGGCATGACCAGCCAGCAGATCGCCGAAGAGCAGGAGCGGCTGGGCGCCGAGATCGCGCCAGCGGCACGGCCGACCGCTCGCACGGTCAGCATGTCGGCGCTGTCGCGCCAATCTCGGCGCCGTCGCTCGACCTGCTGGCCGACATCGTCCAGCGTCCGGACTTCGACCCGGCCGAGATCGAGCGGGTCACGGACCCAGACGCTGACCGCCATCGCGCAGGCGCAGAAGGAGCCGAACGCGATGGCGGCGCGGGCGCTGCCGGCGCTGCTGTACGGCGAGGACCACCCCTATGCGACGACCGGCCTCGGCGACGCTGCGGCGGTCGACCGGCTTCACCCGCGACGACCTGGTGCGCTTCCAGACAGCTGGCTGCGGCCCGGACAATATGGAGATGTTCGTCGTCTCCGACCTGCCGCTGGCCGAGGTCCAGCCGCAGCTCGAGCGCGCGCTTCGGCAACTGGGCGGCGCCGGCCGTCGGCCAAGGGCGTCAAGAATTTCGCCGCCGCCCCGGCGCGGCCGGCCAAGCCCGCGGATCGTGTTGATCGACCGGCCGGGATCGCCGCAGTCGGTGATCCTCGGCGGCCAGCTGACGCCGGTCGATCCGTTCGGCGACGTGGTGCCGGTGACCGGCGCCAACGACGTGCTCGGCGGCAACTTCCTGTCGCGCATCAACATGGACCTGCGCGAAACCAAGGGCTGGTCCTATGGCGTGCGGCGGCTCGGTCGGCTCAACGTCCATGCGGTGCCCTATCTGGTCAGCGCGCCGGTCCAGGCGGACCGCACCGGCGATTCGATCAAGGCGCTGCGACCAACTATCGCGACTTCCTGCGGCGAAGGGCGTCGACCGACGAGGAGCTGACGCGGACGGTCGCCAACAACTGTCGCAGCAGCTGCCCGGCCGGTTCGAGACGTCGCCGGCGGTGCTGGGCGCGATGATGACCAACGAGCTCTACGGGCGGCCCGACAATTATTATGAGACTGCTGGCGCCGAAGTATCGGGCGCTGACCCAGGCCAGCCTCGACCAGGCGATCCGCGCCGCGGTCGATCCCAACAGGCTTCATCTGGGTGGTGGTCGGCGATGCCGCCAAGGTGAGGCCGCAGCTCGACAAGCTGGGGATGCCGGTCGAGGTGATCCAGCCGCGCTGACTGACTTCAGGGAGCCAGGTTGACGACGCCATCTTGAAGCTAGGCACTTATCGATGAGTGTCCGCTTCGGGTGGAAGCGGACATGGCCGTGAACCGGACACAGAGTTGATCGTCCTAAAGCTACGACGCGAGGGAGATCGGTTCATGAAGTTCGTTTCGTTCAAATCGCGCGGCGGCGACTATCTTGTCATTGTTGAGAACGTCGCGTGGTTGCGTACCCACGAGAACGGACAAACCAAGGCTGGGATAATCGTCAGCGATGCCGATCCTGTTGCCGGTACTATCGAGGAGACGACCGCCGCGATCTTGGCGGGGTAGCTAGCGGTAACTTCAGTTCCTTTGACCTCGACTCCTCACAGTTGGCCAGCGGACGTGAAGGCTCATTCGAACTCGCACCTTGTCCCCGAGCCCGACATTGGCAGCTTTCTGCAAGGCAGTTTTGACCGGCAGGAGGTAAGTCTCATCACGCGGAAATAGGGAGGCCGTGAACTCGATGCCGTCGAACTGCGCTTGCACCGGCACGACCCCGCAGCTGTACTCGCCCCGCGAGAGGCCCACGGATCTCGTCGACATACTCTTCGGGAACGGGGACGAATAGGTAAGGCGCCGGGCCGCGCCAGTGGATGATCTCCGCCTCGAACGCGATACTCGCAAGGGCTCCCTCACGCTGTGCTACGTCTTCCGGCGAACGGGCTGGCGCAGCAACGTCTTCAGCTTCTCCGGCGGCGTCTTTCGGGGATCGCCGAGGTAGATTTCGTGGTGCCGGCCGGCGAAGTCGTAGCCTTCCGCCGGCATGATCTCGTCGTGGAGCTTCGCCAGCAACGGACCTTCGTCGTCGTAGCTGCCGACGTGCAGGGCCTGCAGGCAGAGACCTTCCTCCAGCGTCTCGAGCCTCAGACTTTCGGGCAGCGTGCCGAGCTTCTCGGCCGCTTTGCCTCGCCCCCGCCGGAACAACCCATCGTCGACGAAGTCCGGCATCATGATCATCATGGTCCAGTCCCACTCGTCCTTGCGGCGGGCGGTGAAGCTTTCGGGATCGCGGGCGGACCATAGACCCTCCAGCGGCGGCACGACGAAGTCCCGGCCGTCCGCCTTGCAGAGGAACTTGATGGTGTAGGCGGTCGCGTAGAGGCTCTCGACCGCGCGCTTGTATGCGGGAGCGCTGTTCGGGTCGCCGTGGCCGTCGGCCATGAGGTAGGAGAGCGGCGGAACGTCGATCTGTCACGAACCGGTTGAGCGGAGCGGAGAAAAGCGCCTTCCGGGACTTCTTCAGGTCCAGCTTGTCCAATCGTCGCTCCAGCATGTGGCGGGCTTTGCCCTGCCAGTCATAGCTCAAGCCATGCAGGTGTCATGACCGAAATGGGTGGGGCCCACTACCCCCGAGGTGTCGCTTGTCAGAGGCGTGGACCCCATAAGCTCCTGAACATTCGGACAGACATTCGGGTGGGGCTCGCCCCCCGCGTCGCTCATCAGGTGACGAGCCCCATAGAAAAAACCCGCGCCAAGGGGATTAACCGTGGCGCGGGTTTGATTCTGCCCGAGAGAAGGACTCAGGCGAGTTGTGCTAGCTTGCTTCCGTCACGGCGGCGGCGACGCATCGCGAAGCCGGCGGCGCCGAAGCCCATGAGCATCATCGCCCAGGTGCCCGGTTCCGGAACGGCCGGATCACCGCTCGCGCAGAGATGCGGACCTGCTTGAGAATGTCGATCGAGCGCGAGCGGTTACTTCGCCAGAAACAGTTTACCGATCAGCTGACCGCCTGACGCGTCGAACGCGAAGTGGTGTCACCGTTGCCGATCGCACCGATAGAAATCGTAGACGTCGCCCGCTTAGCGGTCAATAATGAAGTCGACGGTCGGCCCCCGTCGACCTTCGCCGAGTGAGCGCGAACTCGATCCAGGACATGTCGTCACCGTTGTCGAGAGATGTTCACTCGACTGCAGTCGTAGTCGTTGCGTTCGCCAGCGTGATCTCGGCACCGGTGACGTCGCCTGACCCTGGCCATCCTGCAGACGGATACTCGTCGGCCGGCCAGTCGTGTGCCGTTGACCGACAATCCCGCTGACGCGCCGATGCCGAGTGGCCCTGACAGTCGAGGCCGTCTGCTCAAGCCCCGTGCCATGGACCAGAATGCCCTGATCGTCGGACGGCGTTCATACACGATGTCGGCGACGCCGGCGATGCGAGCATCAGTGCCGAAGCGGCAACGGCTGACCTTCAAAAACTGATTTCATAGCGAACTTCCCCTAGTTGAGAGCAGCGTACACACCAGGCCCGCGACTCGGATAAACAATTAGTTAACAAATTTTAGGGGTTCGCTGAGGTTATCTAAAGTTAGCTGTTTCGCATCGGGAACGAGTCGACATAATCGGCCGAACCCTTCGCCGGATCGTCTAGCAACAATCTGCAGGGGCCGAGGTCCGCCATCCGCTAACGCGATGGCGGGCCTCTTCCATTTCCGGCTGGCGTCAGAGCCGCATCATGCCCTTGCGCGGCGTCGGCGTTCCGAGCGTTTCCGCGGTGAGCGGCGCTCCCGCGTCGAGCAGCGCCTGGCGGCGGCCCTTGATGTCGACGCTGCGCTGGATGTCCTCGAACGGAAGCGTGCGAGGCGAAGGCGTCGTGCGCGAGGGCGCGGCGGACGAAGGAGGCGACGCGCGGCCAGCGGTCCGCGTCGGGCTCGAAGCCGGCATAAGCGGCGTTGCGGAAGAAGCTCGCGATCGCGATGTCGGCGAGGCCGAAGTCGCCGAAGAGCCAGCCGGCTTCCGGAAGCACGCCTTCGAGATAGTCGAGCGCGACCGGTGCATCTTCGTCGA
Organism: uncultured Alphaproteobacteria bacterium; assembly: GCA_963807815.1. GTDB lineage: Bacteria > Pseudomonadota > Alphaproteobacteria > Sphingomonadales > Sphingomonadaceae > Sphingomicrobium. The sequence goes on from CAWECW010000011.1 coordinate 46,694, forward strand.
GGGTCTTGGCGATGCGCTGCTCGTCGGTCGGCTCGCCCCAGACGAGCGGGCGGACGATCCGCTGGTAGAACAGGCCCCAGATGAAGAGGTCGCCGAGGCGCGTGTCGGCGAATTCCTCCAGCCAGCGCGCGCGGGCGCGGTCCTTCGGGTCGGCGGGAAGCAGCGGCGCGCCCGGGATAGGCCTCGTCGAGATAGGCGCAGATGACCGAGGAATCGCTGGTGCAGAAGTCGCCGTCGATCAGCACCGGGATGCGCGACAATGGGCTGAGGCGGCGGAACTCGTCATTGCCGAAGAAGGGCGTGATCGGGTCGATCTCGTAGGCGAGGCCCTTGAGGTGCATGCAGGCGAGCACCTTGCGGACGTAGGGGCTGACGAAGCTGCCGATGATCTTCATTTCAGCCTCAGCCGGGTGACGTGGCCCATCTTGCGGCCTGGGCGCGCCTCGCCCTTGCCGTAGAGATGAAGGTGGGCGTGCGGGTCGGCGAGGAGCTTCTCCCAGTCGTCGATCTCTTCGCCGATGAGATTGTCCATCCGGACCGACGATGCCGCGAGCTCGGTCGAGCCGGGCGGAAGGTCGCAGATGGCGCGGATGTGCTGCTCGAACTGCGAGGTGAAGGCGCCTTCGATGGTCCAGTGGCCGCTATTGTGCACGCGCGGCGCGATCTCGTTGACGACCGGGCCGTCGGGGCTGGCGAAGAATTCGACGGTCAGGACGCCGATATGGCCGAGCGCTTCGGCGATCGCGGGCCGCGGCCGTGCGCGCTTCTTCGACCTGCGCGGCGATGACGGATCGCTGGCGGCACGGTCGATGTGCGGAGGATGCCCTCGCGATGGACGTTGTCGGCGACTGTCCCAGAAGGTCGTGCGGCCGTCGGCCCAGCGCGCGACGATGACGGAGAATTCGGCTTCGAACTCGACGCCTGCTTCCGCGACTGCAGGCTCGCCACGGATCGCATCCCAGGCGGCGGCGGCCTCCGCAGTCGAGCGGATCCACGCCTGGCCCTTGCCGTCGTAGCCGTAGCGGCGGGTCTTCAGCACGACGGGGACGCCAAGCTCCGCGACCGCGCGTTCGACATCTTCGAGGCTGGCGACCGAACGCCAAGGGGCGACGCGGGCGCCGGTGCCTTCGATGAAACTCTTCTCCTCGGCACGGTCCTGGGCGACCGCCAGCGATTTCACGCCGGGCCGAAGGATGTCGCCGAGAACGGACAGCGGCTCCACCGGGAAGGTTCTCGAACTCGTAGGTCGCGACGTCGACGCTGGGCGGCGAAATGCCTCAAGGGCGGCGCGATCGTCATATCTCGCGCGCGTGAACGCTGCCGCGACATCGGCCGCGCAGCGGATGCTCGTGCGGATCGAAGATGTGGCACTTGTAGCCGAGCTGCGCCGCGGCGACTGCGAGCATCCGGCCGAGCTGGCCGCCCCCGACAATGCCGATCGTCGAGCCTGGCGGAACACTCATTCCGGCTGTTCGGCTACCGCTTGGGTCTGGTCTTCGCGGTACCGCTCCACGCGGGCGGAAAGCTGCTCGTCGTTCGTCGCGAGGATCGACGCGGCCAGCAGCCCGGCGTTGACCGCTCCGGCGCGCCCGATCGCCAGCGTCCCGACCGGAACACCGGCAGGCATCTGCACGATCGACAGCAGGCTATCCATGCCCTTCAGCGCCTGGCTTTCGACCGGCACGCCGAGCACCGGCAGGCTGGTCATCGACGCCGCCATCCCCGGCAGATGCGCCGCGCCGCCGGCGCCGGCGATGATCACCTTGAGGCCGCGCTCCTTGGCCGAATGCGCATATTCGTACAGCCGCTTGGGCGTCCGGTGCGCGGAGACGACCTTCACTTCATGATCGACGCCGAGCTTCTCGAGAGTCTCGGCGGCGTGGCGCATCGTCTCCCAATCGGAGCTGCTGCCCATGATGATCCCGACGAGCGGCTGCCCCATGCTTCCCCGTTGTGTTTCGGCCACAGAAGCTGTGCCGTTTAGGAACAAGCCCCATGCCGTGCAACGCTTTGACGCGGCTTGAGTATTTTCCCCGTCACAGAATCAAGTTATGTATCGCTCAGCAAAGGGGAATCTCGGGCAACTATGGATGATGTGGTCATCGACGTGACCGATCCTGACACGCTGCTTGCCGAAGTCAGGCGCCTGAAGGCGGAGATCGCCCAGCTGCACGAGCGGGTGGAGCTGCTCGATCGCCTTGCCTATCAGGACGTGCTGATCGATTTGCCCAACCGCCGCGGCTTCCTGCGCCAGCTCGAAGGCGCGATCGACCGGGTCAGCCGCTACGACGATCACGCCGCCATGCTCTTCGTCGACATCGACGGCCTGAAGATGATCAACGACACGTTCGGCCACCAGGCAGGCGATCATGCCCTGATCCAGGTCGCCGGAATGCTGTCCGAAGGCGTCCGCAAGAGCGACTGCGTGGCCCGGCTGGGCGGCGACGAGTTCGGCATCCTGCTCGAGCGCGCCGACGAGGAGAGCGCGCTGGAAACGGCGCAGCGCCTCGAATCGATGATCGCCAGCTGCGAATTCTGCTTCCAGGGCACGTGCCTGCCGCTGAGCGTGGCCATCGGCATCTCGGTGATCGAGCCGCACGACCTGCCCGAGGCGGTCATGGCCCGCGCCGACCTGGCGATGTACCGGGAGAAGGCGGCGGCCTAAGCCGCGCGCTCGTTCAAATAATAGCTGTCGCGGACGCTGAGGTCGTCGTTGAGCTCGTAGATCAACGGCTGCCCGGTCGGGATCTCGACCCCGACAATCTCGTCGTCGCCGATGTTCGACAGATGCTTGATGATCCCGCGGATGGAATTGCCGTGCGCCGCGACGAGAACGGTCTCGTTGCGCTTCAGCGCCGGGACGATCTCCGCTTCATAATAGGGTAGCGCGCGAGCAATCGTGTCCTTGAGGCTTTCGGTGTTCGGCACGGGGATGCCTGCGTACCGGCGGTCGTGGCTTACGTCGCACGGGCTGTCTTCCGGCAGCGGCGGCGGCGGGATGTCGTAGGAGCGGCGCCAGATCTTGACCTGCTCGGCCCCGACCTTGTCGATCATCTCCTGCTTGTTGAGGCCGGTCAGCCCGCCATAGTGGCGCTCGTTGAGGTGCCAGTCCTTGGCGACCGGCAGCCACAGGCTGTCGAGCTCATGCAGGACGAGGTGGAGCGTGCGGATCGCGCGCGTCAGGACGCTCGTGAAGCAGCGGTCGAACTCATAGCCGCGCTCCTTCAGGAGCACGCCGGCGGCGCGCGCTTCGGCGACGCCCTGGTCCGAAAGGTCGACGTCCCACCAGCCGGTGAAGCGGTTCTCCAGGTTCCACTGCGACTGGCCGTGGCGGAGCAGGACGAGTGTCGGCATCAGGCCTTTTCCTTCCTGCGCTTTCTTGAGGTCGGGCAGGATGGCGTGCAGCGCATCGAGGCAGGCGAACGCCAGGAACTTCGACCGCTCCGGGCTCCAGCCGTACAGCGGATCGGGCAGGTCGAAATTGTCCTTGAACGGCATTTCGAGGGTCATCGACACGCAGCCGAAGCGCTCGGCGAGCTGGGTGGTGGACATGGACATGTTCGCCTGGCCCGGCGCGGCGACCTCATAGCCCTGGCTGGTCTGGAAGTCGGGCGAGATGCGCTCGAGATTCTCGGAAAACAGGTTGAACAGCCTGGTCTGCCGCTCGGTCAGCGACGGAATGCCCTCGAAGCCGGCGAGGAAGTTGGCGGGAATGGCCTCGTCGCCGTGCACGTCCATGGCGAAATCCACGCCGCGTCTCGTCCATCGCATTGCGGACGCAGAGGACCTCGGGGCTCTTCTCGGCCGATGGGGCATGCCATTCGCGGTTGAGGTTCACGCCCGCGGCATTGGTGCGCAGGTGCCCGCGGCGCGACCCGTCCGGGTTCATGTTCGGAACGACGCGGAACGTGCATTCGTCGCGAAGCACGCGGGCGACCGGATCGTCCATGTCGGTGAGCTTTTCGAGCGCGCCTTCCATCCACCATTCGGCCATGCTCTCGCCCGGATGCTGGCGGGCGTAGAGCCAGACGTTGAGGTCGCCCTCGCCGATGGTCAGGCAGTCGAGGTCCTGTCCGTCGAGCGACTTGCCCGAGCGATCGATAGTCGACGAACGGCAGCGACGCGTAGGTCGCGATCAGATCGTGGTGCCGCTCCATCGAGTAAGGCGCGAAATAGGCGACCCAGACGCAATCCGTCTCCGGCGTGAAGCGGATGGTGAGGACGCCGTCCGCATAGCTCGTGTCGTCGACGCGCAGCCATTCCTCGCGATCGGTCGACGCCACGGCTTTGTAGTCGGGCCAGCCGTTCGGATAGGCGGAGTCGCCGCAATTGGTGATGCGCAGCTCGATCTCGCGGCCGGCGCCGCCCGCCACGCGGAAGTAGAACCATTGGTAGAAATCGGACCCGTGATCCTTGACGATTTCCAGGTCGGCGCGGTCGCCGTCCTGCTTCACGACGCGGATATTGCCTGCGTCGAACGCGCTCGAAATCGTCAGTGCCATGGGACCTTCTTGCGGAAATGCCGTGAACCGGCGCCGCTGATAGTGCGCGGCCGCGGTTCAGGCAAACGCGCCGGGACGCGGCACGGGGTTTGTAAAGGAAACTTCACTTACGCTCACTTAACCACGCATCTGAACATGCCGCTTACCGCCTCCCTCTAAACGACCGAGCGTGGACAAAGTGGAATTGAGGACCAGATGTTTAAAGCATGCAGAGGCCTGCGACGGGACAGTCGCGGGAATGTAATCGCCATCGCAGGGGCTTCGCTGCCGCTCATCATTGGAGCGGCGGGCCTGGCGACCGACACGATCCAATGGACGAGCTGGAAGCGCGAGCTTCAGCGCAGCGCCGATACGGCCGCGATGGCGGGCGTCTACGCGAGCGCTCAGGGCGAAACCGTGAGCACGGCGGTTTCGACGGCCTTGACCAAGACGCACAATAGCAAGGTTGCGTTGAGCACCGGCTATCCGCAGGTGACCTATCCGACGGCCGCGAGCTTCACCAACGGCGTGCAGGTCGTGCTCGCCACGCAGCGGCGTCTTCCGTTCACGTCGCTGTTCATGTCGGCGCCGCCGATCGATCACGGCGACGGCGCGCGCGGGCATGGTCGCCGACGGGGATTATTGCCTTGTCGCGCTCGACAATAGCGCGACGAGCGCAATCACCATCGGCGGCAGCGCCAACGCCAACCTCGGATGCGGAGTCATCTCGAACTCCATCTCGGCCACTCAGGCGATCGGGACGAACGGCAATGCCTACAATCTGACTGCAAGTCCGGTCGCCGGTGTCGGCGGCCTGCCATCCAGCATTCGCGGCGCAAGCAATCTGAAGCCGTATCACGTGGCCATGCCCGATCCCTACGCCAACAAATATTCGACGGACCTGCCGACGGGCACGACCTGCAAGAACAACATCAACGCGAGCGGCGCTCGCGACGGCAGCAACAATGTGAACCCCGGCTGCTACAATAATTTCAACCCGGGCAACGGCACGACGAAGCTCAATCCCGGCGTCTATTTCCTGAATAACACCAGCTTAAGCATGAACGGAAACACGAAGATCACGGGTACTGGAGTTACCCTGATCCTCATGGGCACGAACCCCGGCACAATCACCGCAAACGGCAATTCGGAGCTCGACATCTCGGCTCCGACGGACGCCAATTGCGGCGTCTATGCCGGCGTCGATAGCTGCAATTACAAGAAGATGCTGATGCTTCAGTCGCCTAACGCGACGGCGGCCAACAGCAATGAGATCAAGGGCAACAACGGCACGAAGCTGGACGGCGCCATCTACTTCCCGAAGGGCTCGATGAAGTTCACCGGAAGCAGCTCGCAGGCGACCAAGTGCATGATGGTCGTCACCTACCGCGTGGATTTCAGCGGCAACTCGGACATCCAGAACAATACGACCGGTTGCACAGCGAACACGACCGTCAACGGACGCACAGTGAGGCTCATCGGATGACTGTTCACACTGCCAATTTCGAGCCGGATCAGGGCGAGGGCGATCATGACGTGCTGCTTCGCCTTCGCGGGGAGAATCTTGCGCTGCAATCGATCGTCTACGGTTTGTGCATGGGGCTTTCCCATATGAGCGAGCTGCATCGGGAAGCCGTCGTCCAGGCGATGGACTATGCCGTCCAGACACCGACCGCGGTGCGAATTGAGCCGAAGCGGCCAGAGGTCGGAAGCGCAGGCGTTCAACGAGACGATCAGCCAATTGCGGCTCGCCGTGTTCGAACGATACCGATCCTTCTGATTGCGCTCCGAATTTTGAGGCTTTCCGCGACTTCGCCCGTCCGCTAGCGAACGGGCCGCATGTCCAAAGTTCCTGTGCTCGTAACCGGTGGGGCCGGCTATATCGGCAGCCACGCGGTCCTTGCCCTGCGCGATGCGGGCTGGGACGTCGCCGTCATCGACAATCTCTCGACCGGAACGCGCTACCTCGTTCCCGACGAGGTGACCTTCTACGAGGGCAATGTCGCCGACCGCGAGCTGGTCGACCGCATCTTCGCCGAGCGGAACATCGGCGCGATCCTGCACTTCGCGGGATCGATCGTGGTTCCGGAGAGCGTCGAGAAGCCGCTCGAATATTATCGCAACAACACCATTGCGAGCCACGCCCTGGTCTCGGCGGCGGTCGATGCCGGAGTGAAGCACATCGTCTTTTCCTCGACCGCGGCGGTCTACGGCGAGCCGGAGCGCGTGCCGGTCGACGAGAGCGGTCGAGAAGCTGCCGATCAACCCGTACGGCGCGTCGAAGCTGATGACCGAGCGCATGCTCGAGGATTCGGCTGCCGCCTATCCGATGAACTATGCGGCGCTGCGCTATTTCAACGTGTCCGGCGCCGATCCCGAGGGACGGTCCGGCCAGGTCGGCAAGGGGTCGACGCACCTGATCAAGGTCGCGGTCGAGGCCGCGGTCGGCAAGCGCGACCATATCGACGTGTACGGCACCGACTATCCGACCGAGGATGGCAGCTGCGTCCGCGATTATATCCACGTCAGCGACCTCGTCGCCGCCCATGTGAAGGCGCTGGAGCGGCTGATCGAGAAGCCGGACGAGAACCTCGTACTGAACCTCGGCTATGGCCGCGGTCTGTCCGTGCTCGAAGTGCTGGACGCGCTCGACCGGCTCCTGCCCGAGCCGATCCGGCGCGAGATGAAGGGCCGCCGCGCGGGCGATCCGCCCTTGCTGATTTCATCCAACGAGGCGCTGAAGGCGACGCTCGACTGGCAGGCGCGCTACGCCGACATCGACACGATCCTGACGCATGCGCTCGAATGGGAGCGCAAGCTGCTGAGCCGGAACTGGGCATGAGACTGAAGCGGCTGCTTGGCCTTGTCGCAGCCGCTTTGCTGATTGGCGCCGCGCCGCCGCAACCGGTCGGCGACCGGCATGCCGCCGATCGCATTCGCGCCCACGTCGAATTCCTGGCGAGCGACCTTCTGGAGGGACGGGACACCGGATCGCGCGGGCACGATATCGCCGCCAACTATGTCGCTGCGGAGTTCCGGAAGCTCGGGCTGAAGCCGGGCGGTCCGAACGGCAGCTGGTTCGTCCAGGTCCCGTTCCGCCGCGCAACGCTGGCCGGAACGCCATCGATCCAGCTCACGATCAATGGCCGCAAGGTGCAGCTCGCGCCGGGCAAGGACGCAGCGATCCGGCCGAACGTCACGGCCCGGCAAGTGTCCGTGAACGCACCTTTGGTCTTCGTTGGCCACGGCGTTCGCGATGCGCGGCTCGGCATCGACGATTATGCCGGCCTCGACGTGCGCGGGAAGATCGCCGTTGCGCTGTCCGACCGCGTTCCCGGCGTTGCCAGCGACGTCGCCGCGCATCTGCGCTCGGTCCAGGCGTCGACGGCGGCGGAGCAGGGTGCGGTCGGGTTCATCGAGATCGACTACCCTTCGAATGCCGCCGCGACGATGCAGCGCTTCGCCAGCCGCCCGGTGCTCGACTGGGTCGATGCGCAGGGCGTGTCCGGACGCGGCAAGGTGGCGGAGGCGAGCATCGCGCTTTCATCCGAATGGGCCGAGCGCCTGTTCGAGCGCGCTCCAAAGTCGCTGAAGGCCGTGCGGGCGCAGGCAGCCGCCGGCAAAAGGGTGCGCGGCTTTGCGCTTCCGGCGGCGCTGGCCGTTTCCGCCAAGAGCGACTGGCAGGATTTCACCAGCCCGAATGTCGTCGGCGTGCTTCCCGGATCGGATCCGCGTCTGGCGAACGAGCACATCGTGCTGATGGGGCATCTCGACCACCTCGGTCTCGACAAGAAGGCGAAGCCCGGTGAGGATAATGTCTACAACGGCGCGCTCGACAATGCGGCCGGTGTCGCCACGACGATCGAGGCGGCTCGCGAGTTCGTCGGAGTCGGGCAAGGCGCCGCGGCGTTCGGTCCTGTTCGTCGCCGTCACGGGCGAGGAATATGGCCTGCTCGGCGCCGGCTATCTGGCCGCGCATCCGACGGTGCCGGCGAACCAGATCGTCGGCCTGGTCAATCTCGACATGCCGCTGCTGCTCTACGACTTCACCGACGTCGTGGCTTTCGGCGCGGAGCATTCGACCATCGCCAAGGCGGTCGCGACCGCGGGTGCCGGCATGAAGATCGGCGTGGCGCCGGACCCGATGCCCGAAGAGACCCTGTTCGTGCGGTCCGACCATTATCCGTTCGTCCGGCAAGGAATCCCGTCGGTGTTCCTGATGACCGGCTACGGAAATGGCGGGCAGCAATATTGGAAGCGCTTTCTCGGCTCGACCTATCACAGCGTGAAGGACGATCTCGCCGCAGGCGATTCACTGGGAGGCGGGTGCGCGCTTTGCCGAGCTCAATTACCGGATCGCCCGGACCATGGCGGACGCGGATCAGCGGCCGCTTTGGTACGCCAAGCGACTATTTCGGCGAAGCGTTCGCCCCGAAACAGCCCAAAGCGAAGCGCTGAACCTTGACTGATCGAAGCGTTTCCGCTTAAGCGCGCGGCCAGCGGCTGCCCTGTCTGGGCGGCCTTCCTTATTTTTGACCAGACAAGACGAAGAGACAGGCGCGCGCCATGAAGATCCGCAACAGCTTGAAGTCGCTCAAGTCGCGCCACCGCGATTGCCGCGTGATCCGCCGCCGCGGCCGCACTTACGTCATCAACAAGACGAATCGCCGGTTCAAAGCGCGCCAGGGCTAACGCCCTAGGCACCGCGAATTCTGCTCGATCTGCGTCGGCTCGGCGCGGATTTGGCGCGTCTTGCCTTTCACCCCTCGTTCACTTGAGGGATTGTAGACAGCGACGCTAAGGAGTCGTGTGATGAAGCGGTTTTCAAAGGGCATGTTGCTGGTCGGTGTCGCCGTCCTGGCGGGCGTTGCCTTCGCCGGCGGCGCTTACGCCCAGTCGTCCGACAACAGCACGCAGGCGACGCCGAAGGGCTGGAACTACGAAATCAAGGACGGCAAGCGCGTGCCCAAGGGCGGCAATCGCGTGACCAATGCCGACGGCAGCTGGCGTGAAGAGACGCGGCAGGGCGCGTGCGTGACGGTCAAGGAAAAGACCGCGACCGGCGAATATAAGGAAAGCCGCCGCTGCGATTAGCCGGCGGCGGGCTTCGGCTCCTCGCGAATCGTGCAGGCCGGCAGCTTCAGCTGCGCCAGTTCCTTGCAATCCCTGACCTGGGCCGAACCGTCCGGGCCGACGAAGATCGCCCAGCTCCTGTCGTCGGCGCAGCTGGCAGTCCACATCGACAGATTGCCATATTCCTGGACGTAGCCGGACTTGGTGACCGTCTTGCACGCGCGGCCGCCGTCATAGATCGCGCGGCGCAAGGCGATGTCGCGGTAGGGCTCGCTGAGCTTGTGCAGGCGCTTCCTGCTGCTCGCTTCGGACCGAGATTGAACGCTGCGGCGCGGCAGGCTCCGAACTGTCGCCGCAGGCGCCGGCCAGCAAGCTGACCGCGATGATCGTGAGGAGCTTTCCGTGCATTTCCGATCCTCTCTCAAACATCACAACAACGGACGTCCGCTTCGGTTCAGCGGTATACGGATCTTCACCGCGGCGGCGGCCGCCTTTGCCGTCTCGATCGCTTCCGTGACGTCCTTGCCGCCCGCAAGCGCAACACCCATTCGGCGATTCTTCAGCGTGTTCGGCTTGCAGAAGAGGCGGAGGTCGACCGGCGCCCCCGGATGGCCGCGCCCGAGGGCATCTCCGATCCCCTCGAATCCGAAGTCCTCGCTCTCTCGATCCGCCGAGGATCACCGCCGATGCGCCCGGCCGGGTCAGCTCGATCGCCGGGATGGGCAGGCGGAGCACGGCGCGCAGGTGCAGCTCGAACTCGTTCGGGAATTGCGTGATGAGGGTGACCATGCCCGTATCGTGCGGGCGCGGCGACAGTTCCGAGAAGATCGCCTGGTCGCCGCGGATGAAGAATTCGACGCCGAAAATGCCGTAGCCGCCGAGCGCCTCGACCACCTTGCGGGCCTGCCGCCGGGCGGAAAGCATTGCGCCGTCGGGAATACCGGCCGGCTGCCAGCTTTCGCGATAATCGCCTGCTTCCTGACGATGGCCGATCGGCGCGCAGAACAGGACTCCGCCCTCCGTTGCGACCGTCAGCAAGGTGATCTCGCTGTCGAACTCGACGAACTCCTCGACGATGACGCGCGGCCGGTCGCCGCGCATGTTCGCGACGGCATAATCCCACGCGGCGCCGACTTCCTCCTTCGACTTCGCAGTCGTCTGGCCCTTGCCGGAGCTCGACATGACCGGCTTCACGACGCACGGGCAGGCCGACCTCGTCGACCGCGGCGATGGCTTCGTCGCGGGATTCGGCGAACTTGTAGTGCGACGTGATCAGGGCGAGCTCGCGCGCGGCGAATTCGCGGATGCCGTCGCGGTTCATGGTCAGCTGAACGGCCCTGGCCGACGGCGCGACGTTCCAGCCTTCCTCCTCCAGCTTCGCCAGCGTCTCCGTGTCGATCGCCTCGATCTCGGGGATGATGGCGTCCGGCTTGTGCGCCTCGACCGCGGCGCGAAGCGCCTTGCCGTCGAGCATCGAGAAGACCTCGAACGCATCCGCCACCTGCATTGCAGGCGCGTTCTCGTAGCGGTCGCAGGCGACGACGCGGCACCCCAGCCGCTTGGCGGCGATCGCGAATTCGCGGCCGAGCTCGCCCGATCCCAGGAGCATCAAAGTGGCAATATGCATCGTCGCGGCGATAGCGGGGCCTGCAATCGTCGGCTAGACCACCGCCGTTCTCGGGGAGGTTCGCGATGCGTAAGTTGCTTTTGATTTCGGCTGCACTGCTGATCGCCGCCGCTCCTCCGGCCAAGCCGAAGACCCCATCCGAGATCGTCGACCGAAGCGCCGGCCGCCGCCTGGCGCGATATCGATCCCGACGATCTTCTGGTCATGGAGCTGCGCAATGGCGCCCGCGTCGTCATCCAGCTCGCGCCGCGTTCGCGCCCGTGCACGTCGCCAACATCCGCGCGCTGGCGAAGGGCGGCTGGTGGAGCGGCGCGGCCATCTATCGCGTGCAGGACAATTACGTCGTCCAGTGGGGCAATAACGAAAGCACGAGGCCGCTTCCGCAGGGCGTCGTCGCCAAGCCGCCGGCCGAATATCATCGCGCGCTCAAGGGGCTGGCAGTCCGGCCGCTGGGATATCCGGAGAGCTATGCGCCGAGCGCGGGTTTCGCCGCGGGCTGGCCGGTCGCCTATGATTCGAAGGCGGGCACGGCGAACCTCACCCATTGCTACGGCTATGTCGGGGTCGGCCGCGACCTGTCGCCGGATACCGGAACCGGAGGCGAGCTCTACGCGGTCATCGGACATGCACCTCGCCACCTCGACCGGAACATCGCGGTGGTCGGCCGCGTCATCGAGGGCATCGAGCGGATGAGTTCGCTACCGCGCGGCACGGAAGCGCTGGGGTTCTACAAGGAAGAAAGCCAGCACGTGCCGATTTCGTCGGTCCGGCTGGCAAGCGAGATCCCGCAGGCCGAGCGCCCCGCGTTCCAGTACATGGACACGCAGAGCGCGACCTTCGCCGCTTATGTGAAGGCGCGCGCGAACCGGAAGGACGACTTCTTCATCCGGCCCGCCGGCGGCGTCGACCTGTGCAACGTGAACGTGCCGGTACGGCGCAAGCCCTGAGGCTAGGCCGCCCAAGCGGTGTCGTGATGGCGGTTCTTGTGCTGGATCACGACCGGCCCGGCGTGCGAGCGCATGCTCGCCTCGGCCAGGGGAAGAGCCGTCGAGCAGAATGCGCATTCGGCGGAAACCCGGCCGATGATCCAATGCGTACGGCCGCAGCCGGGGCAATGATTGACATCATGCTCGCGATAAACGGCGTGATAGCCCCTGCCGGTAACCTGTCTGAGCGCGTCGTGGGTCGGCATCGTCGATCCTTCCTTTCGACAACGCCCAACGAAGCGAGCCTCGCAGGCGGTTTCATCAGCAGTAACCAATTTGGGACAATTGCCGTTCGGTAAGAGTGGCGCGTTAGCGACCGGACGTTGCGGCGTAGCGGCAGGCAGCGCCTAGTCGTTGCGGCTGGTGCGCAGTCCTTCGAGGGACAAAGGTGTCGGTGAATTCCGCGCCCAATTTGTCGCCCGCGATCCACTTGACGACGGCGTTGGCGCGGCCGCGATCCGGGCAGCATCAGCCAGATGCGGGCACCGACTTCGAACTCGCCGTCGGATTCGGCCATGAAGCCGCTCTCGGAAATGTTGAGGATGCGCGCGTCGACGCCGTTGGCGCCAAGCTCGCGAACTCGGGCATCGAGTTCGATCGGAAAGCGCGAAAGGCGCCTGCGCTCGTCCGGATCGGCCGTTTCGCCGATGCGGGCCCTGATCATCGAAAAACTCATCTCCACAGGCCGCTACTCCGTCACCGCGGCAAAGGTCACGCCGATATGGCCGTCGCGAACCCAGCAGACCTGGCCCGGCACTGGGCCGCGGTCGCTGCAGATGCAGCGCGACCTGCTCGCCGATCTTCGGCATGAGATCGGAAGCCACCATCGCGCCGGATGCGGAGAGATTGACGATCCGAACCTCATGCTTGGTCGCCGCGAAGCTCGAGCGTAGCCGCTTGCGAGCCCGTGGCCTCGCGCGGCTCCAGCCGCTCGTCGAACAGACGGCGCACGCTGCGCGGGATCATCGAACCATTGAGCATATCGGACTCAGTCACCATCGCCTGAATCGCGAAGCTAAGCCACGGGGACTTAAGGATTGGTTCGCTTCGGACTGAAGATTCGCAACAGACTGTGGCGCGCGCGTCACTGGCGGCTATCGTTCAGCCTGTGTATGGTTGTATTGAACGCATGTCGAGGGTGTCGTGGCGGAGCTAGCCGCCTACAAACACAGGATTTTCAGGGGATGAACGTGCGGTTCAAGGCATTGCTCATGTTTACGGCGATTGCCGCTCCGGCCGGCCTGGCGCTTGCCCAGACGGCTGCTCCCGCGCCGAAGCCGCCGGTCGCGCCTGCCGTCACCGCCACGCAGCGGCCGGCGATGCCCCAGCCCAGCGCTCAGCCACCGGCAGCCGCAGGTCGCGCCGACCGAAGCTCCGGCCGTGCCGCCGCCGCCTCCCCCTCCGCCGCCGATGTGGACCATCGTCGACGTCAACCAGCTCCTGACGACGATCATGAATTCGGCGAAGGAAGGGCTCGACCCGAGAGACTATGACTCGGCTGGCCTGATCGCCGCCGTTCAGTCGGGCAACCCCGTCGCCATGTCGGCCGCCGCGACAGAGCGCTTCAACAAGCTCTCGTCCGACTTCGCCCTCGGCCATGTCCGCGGCAAGGATCGCCAGAACTGGCACATTCCGGACACGGACCTCGACGAGAGCCGGCAGGACGCCTTGCTCCGCTCCGCGCTTGCCCAGCATCGCGTCGGCGATGCATTGACGGGTCTTCTGCCATCGCACCCGCAATATGCGGCGCTGAAGAACGCGCTCGAGGTCGCACCGAAGATCGGAGCCGGCGAACATCGACCGCATCCGCCTGAACATGGACCGCTGGCGCTGGCTGCCGCGCGATCTTGGCGAGCGTTACATCATCGTCAACGTGCCGGCCTATACGGCGGCGCTGGTCGAAAACGGCGTGACCGTTTCCCGGCACCGCGCGGTCTCCGGTGCGGTCAAGACCCCGACGCCGCAGCTGATGGCGGTGGCGGAGGGCGTGTCGCTCAACCCGTGGTGGGAAGTGCCGCAGAGCATCTGGAAAGAGGTTGCGGGCAAGCCGGGCTACGTCGCGCTCAAGGACCCCAAGACGGGCAAGCTGATCCGCTGGCGGCAGCCGCCGGGGCCGCGCAACGCGCTCGGGCAGGTCAAGTTCGTGATGTACAACCCGCACAACATCTATCTGCACGACACGACGGCCAAGACGCTCTTCGACACGAAGGCGCGCGCGTACAGCCATGGCTGCATCCGCACCGAGCACATCATGCTGCTGGCGGAGCGGCTGCTCAGCGAAGGCGCCCCGGTCCCGGGCACGCCGGAAGCGGAAGGCAAGACGATCTGGACGCCCGAGAAGGTCCGGGAGACGCTCGCCAGCCGCAAGACGGTCCAGGCGAACTTCCCGAAGCCGATCCCGGTCTACATCGTCTACATGTCCTCGGCCGCGCTCGCCGACGGCTCGATCAAGAACTACACCGACATCTACAAGAGGGACGGCAAGGTCATTGCGGCGCTGAACGACGTTCCGGCCGGACCCGGCAGCGAAGCCGGCGGACAAGATCGCGGCGCGCTAAGTGATGAGGGGGCAGAGTCGTATCTGCCCCCTGTCCATCTCTTACTTGGCAGGCGTGAATGTCACTTCGCGCATCAGATATTCGCCGGTGATTTCCCGCAGGTTCGGATAGACGGTCGTCGTCGTCGTCCGGGTTGCGGCCTCATTCTGCGTTCCCCAGGCACGCATGAATGCTTCGTAGCGGGCCTTGTTAGGCGCAAGATCGCTGGTGTTCGCGAATGTCGCGACAAGCATGACGTTGAACTCGCCGCCGTTCGGAAGATCACTGACGTAGACGTGATAATCCTTCATGTGGCCAAGCTGCTTCGCGACCGCGCTGCTTGCGACCCAGGTGTTGCGAATACCCTGAAGGTAGTCTTCGACCATGTTCTCTTTGACCTTGATGGTCGACACGTTCGATACGCTGTCGCTCACCGTATAGTCTTGGTAGGGCTTGAGTTGAGCCGTTGCGGGCGTGGCAAGCGCCACCGCCAGGCCGAAAGCCAATAGCTTTTTCATCTGATGTTCCCTGTTGTGTAGCCATCTGGCTACGAGGCGGACCGAAGGGTTCGCTGGAGCGGCCCGCCCACTGGGCAAAACGAGACTCGTGGAAAAAGTCGTTCCTGGAGCGTTACAAGCGCCTTATCCGCGGATTAAGCAAGCGTCGGGGACCCCCAGTACGAAAAAGGCCCCGGACTTGCGTCCGAGGCCTTCTCTCTCCCCATCCTGATCGTATCAGGCGAGCTTGTCGGCGTAGATCATGCGGCCGCCGGCCAGCTTGCGCATCACGGCCCACTGATCGGCCCGCGAGAAAGCAAAGCAACCTTGCGAACGGCCGAGCTTGCCATGCTGCGAAAGCATTTCCGGCTCCGCATACCAGGCGTTGTGAATGACGATGGCGCGAGCCTCGGCGTTGTTGTTGGTCCAGTCGAGACCGTGGGTCTTCATCGAAAGGCCGTACTTGCCGTGATAATATTCGCCGGTCGTGTAAGCGCCGTTCGACGTCGCGTAGGAGCCGAACTCGTTCGAGAAACGCGACAGGAAGCCGGAATGCGCGGGATCCGAACCCGAACCGTGGGCGACGCGGAAGCTTTCGACGCCGCCGTTCATCAGGTCGACGACGTGGAAGCGCGCCTCACCCGACGAGCGATTGAAGTCGACGATGCCCATGTAGTCGCGGGCGCGCACCTGATAGCGGTGCGATTCGAGCGCGGCCTTCGCCTTCTGGAAGAGCACCGGATCGATGCCTGCAGGCGCGCTCGGCGCAGGCGCAAGCGGCGCGAGCGGGTCGCGCGGCACCGGCGGCGGTGCATAAACGATGGACGGAAGGCCTACCGAGCTTGCGGCCGACGAGAGCATTGCCCCCGCAGCGCCAACAGCCCCAAAACGCAGCACTTCTCGACGATTCAACCCCATTACCACCCCACAAGAATGAAGCGGCGGTTGTACACGCGAGAAGGTTAATCGCCGATAACCGAGATTGCCCAGTTGCTTAGCCTGTCCCGCTGACAACTCGATTCACCGCAGCAATCCCGATTTGGTGCGACTTGAAAGCGTTCCGGAGCGCTGCTAAGGGCGGCGCCCCGACCCAGCATACTGCGCCGGGCGTAAGATGTTGCCCGCCGGCGGGTAAAACAGCAGATTTGGAGTATCGACAGGCATTTATGCAGATCATCGTTCGCGACAATAACGTCGACCAGGCGCTTCGCGCGCTGAAGAAGAAGCTGCAGCGCGAGGGCGTCTACCGCGAGATGAAGCTGCGCCGTCACTACGAGAAGCCGTCGGAAAAGCGCGCTCGTGAGCGTGCCGCCGCGATTCGCCGTGCACGCAAGCTCGAGCGCAAGCGCGCCGAGCGCGAAGGTTCGCGCTAAGCTCCTATAACCTCCAGAAGACGGGGCGATTGAATGTCGGTTAGCGAAACTGCCAAGCGCCCCGGTTCTCGCGGGCGCAGCCTGCGCATCTGGATTGCACTACTCGCACTGATAGCGGTTGCGATCGGCCTCGCCTGGGCCGGCACCAACCCGCTGCGTGGCGAGACCAGCGACAGCGGCCTGCGAATCCGCACCGTTCAGGAGGGCAGCGGCCCGTTCGTCCAGTCGGTCGACGGCGTGCTCGTGGAATATGAAGGCCGTCTTGCCGACGGCACCGTCTTCGACGCCAGCGAGCGTCACGGCGGCCCGCAGCCGATGATCGCCGGACAGGTCATTCCCGGCTTCGCCGAAGCGCTGACCAAGATGCAGAAGGGCGGCAAGTACAAGATCCACATCCCGGGCAAGCTTGCCTATGGCGAGAACCCGCCCCCGGGCAGCCCGTTCGGTCCCAACGCCGACCTCGATTTCGACGTGCACATCGTCCAGATCGTGCCGAACGCCGCGCTTATGTCGGGCGGCGGCGAGGCCCCCGGCGGCGCCCAGCCGCAGCAGGCGCCGCAGCCGGAGCAGGCTCCGAGCCCTTAGTTCCGGGCGGCTCTTTCGCAGCCACCACCTGAGCGCCTTCCCCAGCGTCCGCGGCATTCTGCTTGCTGAGGTCCATCAGCGTGACCTTGAGCGCGGCGAGGATCGGGTCCGCGAACAGCACTCCGAGAATCCCGAACAAAGCGCCCATCAGGAGCTGCATCGCCAGGACGATCGCCGGCGCAAGGTCGACGGTCCGCCGCGCAATGTACGGAATGACCAGATAGCCGTCGACGTTCTGCACGAAGAAGTAGACGAAGATGGCGAAGAACCCTTCGTTCGTCCCAGTGCTGAAGCCGACGGCGACCATGAGCACGCCCGAGACGATGGCCCCGATGTTGGGGATGAAGGCGAGCATGCCGGTGATGAGGCCGAGCAAGGCCGCCATCGGGATCGGCTGGACGCCGACCAGCTGCGACACATAGGCCAGCATGAACCAGGTGAAGACGCCTTCGAACACCATTCCGAGCAGGCGTCCGGCCAGGAGCCGCCGAAGCGTGAAGGCGACGTGGTCCGCGATGCGATAGAAGCTCTCACGATGACGGAGGGGCAGCATCCAGGCGATGCCCCGGTCGTAGATGCGCGGCTCGATCGCCAGGAAGATGCCGATGACGACCATCAGGATGACGCTGGTGATCGCGCCGAGCGCGCTGCCGACGGCGCTGGTCAACCGGCCGACCGAGCCGAGCAGTTGCGAGCCGAGTTCCGTCGGCGGACCCTTGGGAATGAGGCCGAGCGAAGCGGCGAATTCCATCAGTCGCGAGAATTGCGCAGTGACGACGATCCGCAGCGCTTCGAACTGCGCGGCGATGGTCGTTCCGGCATAATAGAAAACCCAGCCGACGAAGCCGAAGCCCAGGATCAGGGTCAGCGCCAGGCGAAATCCGCGGCCGATCGGGAGGACTCGGCCCAGCAGGCGGGCGCCGCCATCCAGGAAAACCGCGAAGATGATGCCGCCCATGATGAGGAGCAGCGGCTGGGAGAGGACGATGACGCCCGCGATCAGCAAGGCGAGGCCGAACCAGACCGCTGCGCGCTTCAGTTCCTTGACGACGGCGGGATCGCGGAATTCTGCGGGCCCGGGGCGCTCGACGTGCGGTTCTACGGTCGGCGGCCCTGAGCTCATGCGATCAGCCCTTCTGTCCTCTTAGCGACGATCCCGCGCGGCCCGATCTCAGCGCCCGGAACCAGCTGACCGGATTGAAGATCTCCGACGTGCCGTCGAGCGAGAACGTAATGAACTCGGCGCGGCCCCCGATATTCTCCCAGGGAACCGGACCGCCGAGGCCGTTCTCGGGCGGGCCGAGGCCGAAGCGGCTGTCGGCGCTGCGGTCGCGATTGTCGCCCATCAGGAAGACGTGGTCGGCCGGAACCTTGACCGCCGGATAATCGTCGCCCGCGCTCTGGCCGAGATCGATGGTGTCGTACGAAACGCCGTTGGGAAGCGTCTCGCGGACGATCGGCAGGCGGCAATAAGGCTGGCCGTCCGAGCCAACCACCTGAAAGCCGGAGAATTCCATTCCGCACGGGACATTCGCGTCGACCGGCACCATGACAGGCGGACGCGGCACCGCCTTCACCGGCTTGCCGTTGATCACGAGGCGCCCGCCCCGAACTTCGATCGTGTCGCCCGGAAGGCCGATCACGCGCTTGATATAATCGTCGCTCTGCCCCGGCGGCGTGACGATCACGATGTCGCCGCGCTCGGGCATGTTGCCGAGCAGGCGGCCCTGCCAATGCGGGAAGATGTGGAAGCTGGGGGACACCCACGACCAGCCGTAGGGATATTTGCTGACCACGAGCCGATCGCCCTTGAGCAGGCTCGGCATCATGGATTCGGACGGGATGTAGAAGGGCTTGGCGACGAAGCTGTGGAACAGCAGCACCGCCAGCAGCACCCAAAGCAGGCCCTTGATCTCGCGCCAGATGGCGGATCCGTGATGCTCTTTCTTGGGCGTGGCGGGGACCGTGGAGGGGTCGGCGCTCGCCTCGGGAACAGTATCGCTCAATCAGGGCTCCAGCTTGCGGGCCTGCAGGATCACGAACGCCTGCGCCCAGGGATAATCGTCGGTCATCGTCAGATGTATGTCGATGGCGTGCCCTTCGGGCGCAAGTGCGTCAAGCCGCGCCTTCGCGCCGCCGGTCAGGTTCAGTGTCGGCGCACCAGACGGCGCGTTGACCACGCCGATGTCCTTCATGAACACGCCGCGCTTGAAGCCGGTGCCGACTGCCTTGGAGAAAGCCTCCTTGGCGGCGAAGCGCTTGGCAAGCGTGCCGGCGATGGTGTGTGGCCGTGAGCGCGCCTTCGCTTTCTCGACGTCGGTGAAGACGCGCTCGAGGAAGCGGTCGCCGAACCGTTCGAGCGATTTCTCGATCCGCTCGATATTGCAGAGGTCGGATCCGATGCCGATGATCACCGCGCCGCATCCATCAGCTCGCGCATGCGGCGGACGCTTTCATCGAGGCCGGTGAAGATTGCCTCGCCGACGAGGAAATGGCCGATGTTCAGTTCGGCGATCTGCGGGATGGCGGCAACCGGCTGGACATTGTCGAAGGTCAGGCCGTGGCCGGCATGGGGCTCGATGCCGTTCCTTCCTCGCCAGCGCGGCGCAATCGGCGATGCGCTTGAGTTCGGCGGCTGACTCACTTCCCCCTCCGGCCTGGCGATGTGAGTGCGTAGCAACCCGTATGGAACTCGACGACCGGCGCGCGGAGCCGGATTGCCGCTTCCACCTGCCGTTCCGAAGGCTCGATGAACAAGCTCACGCGGATTCCAGCTTCGCCGAGCCGTTCGACGAACGGGCGCAAGAGCTCGAATTGCGCCCGCCGCGTCGAGGCCGCCCTCCGTCGTCCGTTCCTCGCGCTTTTCGGGGACGATGCAGGCCGCATGCGGCCGATGGCGCAGAGCGATCGCCAGCATCTCCTCCGTGGCCGCCATTTCCAGGTTCAGCGGCAGGTCGATCTCGGCCATCAGCCGGTCGATGTCGTCCGTCGGTGATGTGCCGCCGGTCCTCGCGGAGGTGCGCCGTGATGCCGTCGGCCCCGGCCTGCGCCGCGAGGATTGCCGCGCGCACGGGATCGGGATGATCGCCGCCGCGCGCATTCCGGATGGTCGCGACGTGATCGATGTTGACGCCGAGGCGAAGGCCGCTGCTCATGCCTTCAGGTCGCGGCTCCCCGGCTTCTCGGCAGGAAGCGCCGCGAGTTCTGCCGGCAGTTCATCGGGGGCGTAGTCGGGCACGTCCATCCGTACCAGCGACGACCAATGGAATCCCGATATCGGCCCGACCGTTCGAACGATCGATCAGGCAGGCGGCCCCGAGCAGATTGCCGGAATGGCGGCGGATTGCCGCGATGCATTCGCGCGACGAAAGCCCCGTGGTCACGATATCCTCGACCATGACGATGCGTGCGCCCTCGGGGATCCTGAAGCCTCGGCGAAGCCGGAACTCACCCTCCTCGCGCTCAACGAATACCGCCGGGCAGCCAAGCGCCCGGGCCGTTTCGTAGCCCGGGATGACGCCGCCCATGGCGGGCGAAACGATCAGATCGACCTCGCCCAGGCGATCGTCGGATCTTCTCCGCCAGCGCCCGGCAGATGCGCTCGGTCCTTGTCGGGATACTGGAACACCCGCATTTTCTGCAGGAAGACCGGCGAGTGCCGCCCGGACGACAGAATGAAATGCCCCTCGAGCAAGGCGTCGGCGGCCCGAAATTCGGCCAGAACTTCGTCGTCGGTCATCGGCACTCCTTGCCGTCGGAACGCCCGCGCAATAAGCGCCGCGGAACCAGTCTTCAACCTAGACGGAAGAGCGCTTGAGACAGTGAGAAGCCCCGCCTATAAGGCCGCCGATTCCAAGGGCCCCCGTCGCGGTGCTCCAGTCCCCAACCCAAGTCTCACCGGGGTGAAAATGAAACTGATTGCATGGGCGATTGCCCTGGCCGCCGCCGGCCTCACACCTGCAGCGGCTCAAACCCCGCAGGCGGCCCAGCCGGTCAACGAGGTCTCCGGACCCGCTGCCGCGACTGCGCCGTCGAACGGGCGCAGGGCCAGAGCCTCGACGCGGCCAACGCGCCCGCGCCATCCACGCCGGCCACCGCCAATCCGGGCGCGACGGAAGCGACCGCGACGGGCTTCACGCCCACGCTTCCGGAAGAGCACATCGGCGTGCCGATCAAGGCCGGCACCGGCATCCAGGAGCAGGTGACGGAAATCGGCCGCGGCGCCGCGACCTTCCACAACGTCTGGCTGCTGGCGCTGTGCGCGATCATCAGCATCTTCGTTCTGGTGCTCCTCGGCTGGACGATGGTGAAGTATCGCCGCGGGGCCAACCCGACGCCGTCGCGCACCTCGCACAACACCTTGCTCGAGGTGGTCTGGACGCTGGTCCCGGTGCTGATCCTCGTCGCCATCGCGATCCCGTCCATGCGGCTGCTGAGCGCGCAATATTCGCCGCCGCCGGCCGACGTGACCATCAAGGTCACCGGCAACCAGTGGTTCTGGACCTATTCCTACCCTGACCTCGGCGGGTTCGAGATCGTCTCGAACATGCTGAAGGAAAAGGCGGACGTGAAGGCCGGCGACCGCTTCCGCACCGACGCGGACGGACCGCCGCTGCTCGCCGTCGACGAGCGGCTGGTCATTCCGGTCGGCAAGACGGTCAAGTTCCTCGTCACGTCGAACGACGTCATCCACGCCTTCTGGGTTCCGGCCTTCTGGAACAAGATCGACGCCAACCCGGGCCAGGTGAACGAGATCTGGGTCAACGTCGATCGTCCGGGCGTCTACTTCGGCCAGTGCACCGAGCTGTGCGGCGCCCGTCACGCCTACATGCCGATCGCCGTCGAAGTCGTGCCCGAAGCGCAGTTCAACGCCTGGGTCGCCTCGAAGGGCGGCACGCTGCCGGGTGCGCAGCCCGCTGCTGCCCCGGCCGCGGCAACGCTCCAGCCGCAACTGCCGGCCGCCGCGCCGGCAACCGAAACTCCTGCCGCCGCTGAGCCGGCCGCCGCCAACTGATCGATCGGAACGCAAGCATCATGGCAACGACCGCAGACAATCTTCCGCTGAAGTCCCACGAGGCGCATGACGCGCATCACGACGCGGACCACAAGCCGGGCTTCTTCACCCGCTGGTTCATGTCGACGAACCACAAGGACATCGGCACGCTCTACCTGATCTTCGCGATCGTCGCGGGCATCATCGGCGGCGGCATCTCCGGCATCATGCGCGCGGAGCTGATGGAGCCGGGCATCCAGGTCCTCAGCCAGGGCTGGCCGCTGGGCTCGGGCACCGCGAACTTCGACGAGTGGACCCACCACTGGAACGTGCTGATCACCGCGCACGGCCTGATCATGGTCTTCTTCATGGTCATGCCGGCGATGATCGGCGGCTTCGGCAACTGGTTCGTCCCGCTGATGATCGGCGCTCCGGACATGGCGTTCCCGCGCATGAACAACATCAGCTTCTGGCTGCTGATCCCCGCCTTCCTGCTGTTGCTGGGATCCAGCTTCGTCGCGGGCGGCACCGGCCTCGGCGCCGGCACCGGCTGGACGGTCTATGCGCCGCTGTCGACCAGCGGCTCCGCCGGCCCCGCCGTCGACATGGCGATCTTCTCGCTGCACATCGCGGGCGCCAGCTCGATCCTCGGCGCGATCAACTTCATCACGACCATCTTCAACATGCGCGCGCCGGGCATGACCCTGCACAAAATGCCTTTGTTCGTCTGGTCGATCCTGGTCACCGTCTTCCTGCTGCTGCTGGCGCTGCCGGTGCTCGCGGGCGCGATCACCATGCTGCTGACCGACCGCAACTTCGGCACCAGCTTCTTCGATCCCTCGGGCGGCGGTAATCCGGTGCTCTACCAGCACCTGTTCTGGTTCTTCGGCCACCCCGAAGTGTACATCATGATCCTGCCGGGCTTCGGCATGGTCAGCCAGATCATCGCGACGTTCAGCCGCAAGCCGGTCTTCGGCTATCTCGGCATGGCCTATGCGATGGTCGCCATCGGCGTGGTCGGCTTCGTCGTCTGGGCGCACCACATGTTCACCATCGGCATGACGATGGAAGTGAAGATGTACTTCACCGCCGCGACGATGATCATCGCCGTTCCGACAGGCGTGAAGATCTTCAGCTGGATCGCCACCATGTGGGGCGGCTCGCTGACGTTCGAAACGCCGATGCTGTGGGCGATCGGCTTCATCTTCCTGTTCACGGTCGGCGGCGTCACCGGCGTCGTGCTCGCGAACGGCGGCGTCGATAATTACATGCACGACACCTACTACGTGGTCGCGCACTTCCACTACGTGCTCAGCCTCGGCGCGGTGTTCGCGATCTTCGCGGGCTTCTACTACTGGTTCCCGAAGATGAGCGGGAAGATGTACA
>CAWECW010000012.1:0-52500 GCA_963807815.1 uncultured Alphaproteobacteria bacterium
ACGAGTTCCTCGGCAAGCTGCACTTCTTCGTCATGTTCATCGGCGTGAACATGGTCTTCTTCCCGATGCACTTCCTCGGCCTCGACGGCATGCCGCGGCGTATCCCGGACTACACGCCGGCGTTCACCGACTGGAACCAGATCGCGACCTACGGCTACATGGTCACGATCGCAGGCATGGCGGTCTTCTTCGTCAACCTGTTCTGGTCGCTGGCCGCGGGCAAGAAGGCCCCGGACAATCCGTGGGGCGAAGGCGCGACGACGCTGGAGTGGACCCTGTCCAGCCCGCCGCCGTTCCACCAATTCTCGACCCTGCCGAAGATCAACTAGTCGGCACTAATCCAACGTCAGAGACGCCCCGGTTCGCGCCGGGGCGTTTTTGTTTGTGCTCCGGGTCATTCCGGATGGCGTCACTCCCGATTGACCGCGATCATGGCAGCATGACCTTCATCCGAAACCTATTGATCGCTCTCGCAGCGACGTCGCTGGCCGGGGTCGCTCCTGCACAACAGGTCGATCGTCAGGATCGCTCGATCCTTGAAGCCACTGCTCAGCTCAAGAACGGCCAATTTGTGTGGGCTCCGGACCTGAGCCCGTCGGGTGCCATGCTTCTAGTCGTCAACGTCGCCACGCAGCGCGTGATCGCCTTCCGCAACGGCGTGCCCTTCGCGGGCTCCACGGTTTCGACGGGTCGTGAAGGCAATGAGACGCCGCTCGGCGTCTTCACCATCCTGGAGAAGAAGAAGACCCACTTCTCCTCAACCTACAACAACGCGCCCATGCCGAACATGCAGCGGCTGACATGGAAGGGCATCGCCCTGCACGCCGGAAACCTTCCCGGCTATCCGGCATCGCATGGCTGCATTCGCCTGCCGCCCGGTTTCTCGAGCCTATTGTTCGGAGCCACCGATGTCGGGATGACCGTGGTCATCACCAGCGTACCGGCGGCACCCACCGGTTCGGAATCATCGCCGCTTGCGTCCACGGGATCGAGCCCGGACGTTCCGATCACCAGGGCTCCGTACGAATGGCATCCGGAACGTTCGCCCGCGCATGACGACAGCATGGTGTCCGTCGTCGTCAGTGTCGCCGACGGCAAAGCGGTGGTCCTGCGAAACGGCGTCGAAATCGGCTCCGCGCCCGTCCGTGTCACCGGCGAGACCCGGCCAATGGCCTATGTGCTTCGGACCTGGGATTCGACCGGTCAGCATTGGCTGAAGGTGCAGTTCGGCGGGCAAGGCGAAGGCATGGAAGTCGCGCCCGACGAGGGCAAGAGGATCGAGACGCCGATGATGTTCCGTCACGACGTGATGACGGTGCTTAAGCCAGGCAGCGTGATCATCGTGACTCCGGCATCGCTGCAGTCCGGAAGCACCGGCCGCGAGCAGATGATCATCGAGGAAGACGAGCCGAAGCTGGCGAATTAGCCAGCCGCAAAGCTGGCCCTTTCCTTTTCCGCCAGGTGTCATGCTACGGATCGGCCATCCCTGAGGGAGGCCATCGATGCTCATCGCCCTTCTCGCTGCTGCTGCCGCTACGCCCGCGATCGACGAGACCAAGCTGGTCGACCTGACCCACGCCTTCGACGACAAGGCGATCTACTGGCCGACCGCCAAGCCCTTCACCTGGGAAAAGGAAAGCTGGGGCCGCAACGCCCAGGGCGACTGGTATACCGCCGGCCGCTACTCGGCGAGCGAGCATGGCGGGACGCACCTCGATGCCCCGATCCACTTCGGCGAGGGCAAGCAGACGATCGACCAGATCCCCGTCGACAAGCTCATTGGACCAGCCGTCGTCATCGACGTCAGCGAAGCCGTCGCGAAGAACCGCGATTATAGCCTCGCCCCGTCCGACATCACCGCATGGGAAGCGAAGCACGGACGGATACCGGCGGGCTCAATCGTGCTCGTGCGAACGGGTTGGGACAAACATTGGGGCGACAAGCTCGCCTATCTCGGCACCGACAAGCCGGGCGACACGGCCAACCTCCACTTTCCCGGCATTTCCAAAGAGGCGGCGGTGCTACTCGGCGAGCGCAAGGTCGACGCGATCGGACTCGACACGCCCAGCTTGGACCATGGCCCATCCAAGGACTTCGCTGCCCACCGCGCGTTCGCGGCCGCCGAGATTTACGGACTTGAGAATGTGGCCAATCTGGAGCGGCTGCCTCCCACCGGCGCGACCCTCATCGCCCTGCCGATGAAGATCAAGGGCGGGACGGGTGGGCCCACAAGGATCATCGCTATCGTCCCATAGCGGCCGTCAGTCCGGCCGCGATCATCACTCGACCCGTGACGCCTTCGTGATCTTCACGACAGGGTCGAGC
The DNA here is from genome assembly GCA_963807815.1 of uncultured Alphaproteobacteria bacterium. Taxonomy (GTDB): domain Bacteria; phylum Pseudomonadota; class Alphaproteobacteria; order Sphingomonadales; family Sphingomonadaceae; genus Sphingomicrobium. Next base: position 2,326 of record CAWECW010000012.1, read on the forward strand.
ATCTGGCCCTTCATCACGCCTGCGCCCTTGGTCGGCGAGGTGGGCGCGGCCTGGATCGCCTTCACCACGTCCATGCCCTCGACCACCTTTCCGAAGGCGGCGAAGTTGGCATCGAACGACGGGGCGTCGGCGGTCAGGATGAAGAAGTCGGCCTTGGCCGTTCCCGGCGAGAAGGCGGCCATGGAGACGGTGCCGGCTACATGCTTGAGGCCGGTCTTCGTCACCGGCTCATGCTCGATCGCGGGATAGAGCTTGCGGGCGTCGCTGGTGATTCCGCCCTGGACGATGCCCGCCGTCGCCGAACTTCATCGAGCGGTAGAAGCTTTCGCCGTTGAAGCGGCCCGCATCGACATATCGCAGGAAATTGGCGGTGGTGATCGGCGCGCGCGCCTTGTCGAGCGCGAGCACGATCCGGCCGGCACTCGTATCGAGCGCGACCTTCACGGTGTCCGCCGCAGCGGGCGCGGGAACTTCGGCAGTCTGCGCCAGGGCCGGCGCGGCGAGCAGGGCGCTGAGCGCCATAACGAATCGCATAAGCATATGCGCAAGTTAGCGGCGGCGGCGGAGGGTTCCAGTCCGCGCCTCGCCCTTCTATAGCGCGCCAGAGCCATGACCCCCACCGTTGCGCAACCTGCCCTGCTCGCCGATTGGCGCGACCTCGTCGCGCTGACCAAGCCGCGCGTGATGAGCCTGGTGGTGTTCACGGGACTGTGCGGACTGCTCGCGGCGCCGCAGACGATCCCGCTGGCGCTGGGTTTCACGGCGATCCTGTGCATCGCGCTTGGGTGCCGGCGCCGCCGGAGCGCTCAACCAATGGTACGAGCACGACCTCGACGCGAAGATGCGCCGGACCGCGAACCGGCCGCTTCCGGCGCAGCGCATGGACCGCCAGACGGCCCTGCACTTCGGCGTCGGCCTGTCCGTCTTTTCCGTCGTGCTGATGGACCTCGCGACCAATCATCTCGCCGCCGCGCTGCTGGCCGTCTCGATCCTGTTCTACGTGCTGATCTACACGGTCTGGCTGAAGCGCCGGACCGCGCAGAACATCGTGATCGGCGGCGCCGCGGGGGCCTTCCCGCCGCTGATCGGATGGGTCGCGGCGACGGGCAGCATCGAGCTTCTTCCCGTCCTGCTGTTCGCGATCATCTTCCTGTGGACGCCGCCGCATTTCTGGGCGCTGTCGCTGTTCGTCCGCTCCGATTATGCGGCCGCCAACGTGCCGATGCTGCCGGTCGTCGCCGGCATCCGGAACACGCGGACGCAGATCCTGATCTACAGCATCGTCCTGGTCATCGCGGCGATCGCGCCGTTCGCGCTTGGGGCTGACCGGCCTGATCTACGGTGTGGCCGCGGCCATTCTGAACACTGTCTTCGTCGTTCTCGCCGCAGCCGTCTTCGCCAACAAGGCCGAGGACGTCAGCGAAATGAAGCCGGAGCGGCGGCTGTTCGCCTTCTCCATCCTTTACCTGTTCGGATTGTTCGCGGCGCTCGTCGTCGATAGGTGGGTTGTCGCTATGAACCCGCACCCCGAAGACGAGCTGCTTCGCCGCCAGCGCGAGCGGGCCCGGCTGATGGCCTGGCTGCTCGGGGCGTTCGTCGTCCTGCTGTTCCTGATCACCATCGCGAAGATCGGACTGAACAAGTGACGGCGATCGCTCGGAAGAATGCGCGGACCGCGGGGATCATGGCGCTGATGGTCGCCGGCATGCTCGCGCTCGCCTTCGCTTCGGTGCCGCTCTACCGCATGTTCTGCGAGCTGACCGGCTTCGACGGAACTCCGCTTCGCGCCGAGCGCGCGCCGGGCGCCGTCGCGGGCGAGATCGGCGTTCGCTTCGACGCCAACATCAACCCGGCGCTGCCGTGGAAGTTCGAGCCGGTGCAGGAGACGATCCGCATCGCGCCCGGGAGCGCGCACGCAGATCCTCTACCGGGCGACGAACCTGACGGCGCGCGAGACGACACGGCGAAGCGACGTTCAACGTCTCGCCCGAGATCGCCGGCAAGTATTTCTCGAAGATCGAGTGCTTCTGCTTCACCGAGCAGACGCTGAAGGGCGGCCAGTCGGTCGACATGCCCGTCGTCTTCTACGTCGATCCGGAAATCCGTAAGGACCCGGACACGAAGCGACATCGACGAGATCACGCTCAGCTACACATTTTACCCAGTGGAAAAGACCGCGTCGGGCAGCTAAGCCGCGCCCAAACACGAGGAAAGTTCATGGCCGCTACCAAGAACCACGATTATCATCTGGTCGATCCCGATCCATGGCCGCTGATCGGCTCCATCTCCGCCTTCTTCCTGTTCGGCGGAGCGGTGATGTGGATGCACGACAACCCTTACGGTCCGTTCGTCACGATCGCGGGCCTGATCGCGGTTCTCGTGACCATGGCGAACTGGTGGGCGAACACGATCCGCGAAGCGCACCAGGGCCATCACACGCCCGTCGTCCAGCTTCACCTGCGCTACGGCATGATCCTGTTCATCGCCTCCGAGGTGATGTTCTTCCTCGCCTGGTTCTGGGCCTATTTCGACGCGTCCTTGTTCCCGTCGGCGGCTGAGGCGGTCGGCGGCCAGTGGCCGCCGAAGGGTCTGCACGTCCTCGATCCGTGGGGCTATCCCGCTTCTCAACACCCTGATCCTGCTCTGCTCCGGCACGACGGTCACCTGGGCGCACCATTCGCTGATCCACGGCGACCGCGAGGGGCTGAAGCTCGGCCTGCTGCTGACGGTGATCCTCGGCCTGCTGTTCACCAGCATCCAGGCCTACGAGTACATCCACGCTCCGTTCGCCTTCAAGCAGTCGGCGGGCGGCAACATCTACGGCTCGACCTTCTTCATGGCGACCGGCTTCCACGGCTTCCACGTGATCGTCGGCACCATCTTCCTGACGGTCTGCCTGATCCGCGCGTACAAGGGTGACTTCACGCCCAAGCAGCACTTCGGCTTCGAAGCCGCTGCCTGGTACTGGCACTTCGTCGACGTCGTCTGGCTCTTCCTGTTCGTCTCCATCTACGTCTGGGGCGGCTGGGGCGCGCCGACGCACTGATAGGTGGCGGAAACTTCGCCACTCGACAGCGGCGCTGAAAGGCTCCTGCCCGCGCTGCGGGCAGGGCCAGCTCTTCAAAGGCTGGGTCACTTTCGCGCCGCAGTGCCGCGCCTGCGGGCTCGACTTCGATAGCTTCAACGTCGGGGACGGGCCCGCCGCGTTCCTCATCCTGATCGTCGGGGCGATCCTCACCGCGCTTGCGGTCGTCGTCGATCTGTCGGTCTCGCCGCCCTGGTGGGTGCACCTCGTCTGGATTCCCGTCGGCCTGCTCCTGACGCTCGGCGGGCTTCGGACGGCCAAGGCGGCGCTGCTCGCGCAGGAATATGTCCATCGCGCCCGCGAAGGGCGGATCGCGCCATGACCCGCAAGCTCCCGCTCATTCCGACGATCGTCGTCGCGGCTGCCGTCGCGGTCATGATCGGCCTTGGCGTCTGGCAGCTCCAGCGCGCGGGCGAGAAGCAGAAGCTGCTGCAGCAATATGCCGAGGCGGAGAAACTGCCGCCGATCGCCTTCCCGACCCTGCCGATGTCCGATGCCCAGCTTCCGCTGTTCCGCCATGCGACCGGCGTTTGCCTGCGCCCCGTCGGCCGGCGCACGGTTCCCGGCGAAGGCAACGTCGGGCGAGCCGGGCTACGTCCACATCGTCGACTGCTCGACGGGTGCCGAAGGCCCGGGAATGAGCGTCGCGGTCGGCTGGTCGAAGGACCCGCAAGGCGAAGATCAACTGGACCGGCGGGCCGGTCAGCGGAATCATCGCGCCCGACAACGTCACTCGCCTGCGCCTCGTCGCCGCGAGCGCTCCGCCGGGCCTCGAAACGGTCGCACCGCCGTCGCTCGGCTCGATCGCCAACAACCACCGATCCTACGCAATCCAGTGGTTCCTGTTCGCCGCCATCGCTTCGTTGATCTACGGCCTCGCGCTTCGGCTTCGCTGGAAGAAGGAGCAGAAGGCTTGAGCGCCGCAATGCATCGCCTCGGCAACGGCCTGACGGTCGCCGTCGACCCGCTTCCCGGGCGGAAAGCGTCGCGCTCGGCATTTACGCGATGGTCGGCTCGCGCTCGGAACCGGAGAATTGCTCGGGCCTCGCGCACCTCGTCGAGCACATGGTGTTCAAGGGCGCCGGGGAAGCGCAACACGCGCGAGCTGGCCGAGGCGATCGAGGACGTCGGCGGCTACATGAATGCCTGGACGTCGCGCGACCAGACGACCTTCCACGGCCGCGTGCTCGCCCGCGACGCGGCGCTTCTGGCAGAACTGCTCGCCGATCTGATCCGCGCTCCGCACATGGCCGAGGAGCATCTCGACCGCGAGAAGGACGTCATCCTGTCGGAGATCGGCGAGACCGTCGATTCGCCCGACGACCTGGTCAACGACCATTTGTTCGAGGCGGCGTTCGTCGACCAGCCGCTGGGCCGCTCCATCCTCGGCCGCGAGGAGAGCCTCGAAAGCATCGGCCGCGAGGATTGCCTCGCCTGGATGAGCGGCGAGCTCGTCCGTCGCGCCTGATCCTGTCCGCCAGCGGCAAGGTCGATCCCGACGAAGTGCTGAGGATCGCAGAGCGGCTGTTCGGCGACATGGAGAATCTTCCCGGCACGCCGATCGGCACGGCCGAGTTCACCGGCGGCCTGCGCAACGATCGCCGCGAGTTCGAGCAGGCGCACTGGTGCCTCGGCCTTCCCGGCCTGCGCGCATCCGACCCGCGGATGCCGGCGCTTGCCGTGTTCGTGCAGGCGCTCGGCGGCGGCACGTCGTCGCGGCTGTTCCAGGAACTGCGCGAGGAGCGCGGCCTGGCCTACTCGATAGGCTCGTGGCAGCAGGCTTTCTCCGACACGGGGCTGGTGGTCATCGGCTGCGCGGCGGACCGCGCGCGGGCGGCGGAATCGATGAACCTCGCCCGCAACGTCCTCAACGACACGATCGAGACGCTGACCGACGCCGAGGTTCGCCGCGCGCAGGCGCAGATGGAAGCAGGCCTGCTGATGGCGCTCGAAACGCCGCAGGGCCGCGCCGACCAGATGGCCCGGTCGATCGAGGTGTTCGGACGCATCGTGCCCTTCGAAGAACTTCTCGCCGACTTGCGCGCGGTCGACGTCGCGACCGCAAAGGCGGCTGGAGCAGCGATGCTCGACGGCCGCATCGCCATCTCCTCGGTCGGCGCGCGCCTCGCCGCCGTCGCCTGATGGCTCTCGAAACGCTCGTTGCCGAGCCCTGGCCGGACTGGGGACTGATCGACTGCGGCGATGGCCGGAAGCTCGAGCGCTACGGCCCGATCACCGTCGTACGTCCCGAGCCGCAGGCGATGTGGGCGCCTGCGCAGGCTGACTGGGAGCCGCACGCGACCTTCGTTCCGGGATCGGACGAGGAAGGCGGCGGACGCTGGGTTCACCATCGCGACGTTCCGCCAAGCTGGGAGCTGTCGCGCGGGCCGGTTCGGTTCAACGCCTCGCTCACCCCGTTCCGGCACCTCGGCTTCTTCCCGGACATGGCGCCGCAATGGGACTGGATGCGGCAGCGCGCCGCCGATGCCGACGTGCTCAACCTGTTCGGCTACACCGGCGTCGGCAGCCTGATCCTCAGCGAGGCGGGCGCCCGCGTGGTCCATGTCGATGCGTCCAAGAAATCGGTCGAGGGCGGGAAGACCAACGCCGCTCTTCCGGGCTGCTGACCGACATCCGCTGGATCGTCGACGACGCGAGCAAGTTCACTGCGCGCGAGGTGCGGCGCGGCCGCCGCTACGACGGCATCCTGCTCGATCCGCCAAAGTTCGGGCGCGGGCCGACCGGCGAAGTGTGGCGGCTGGAGGAGGATCTCGCGCCTTTGCTCGCCGACTGCCGCAAGCTGCTCGACGAGAACAGCCGCTTCCTCGTGCTCACCGTCTATGCCGTGCGCATGTCGGCCCTGGCGATCGGCGAGCTCGTGAAACAGATGTTCGCCGACCTCGGCGGGACGGTCGAGCTGGGCGAAATGTCGGTGCGCGAGGAAGCGCGCGGGCTGCTCCTCCCGACCGCAATTTTCGCGCGCTGGTCTAAGTCCTAGAGCGCGGATCGCCGCGCCGACGACGAACGGCGCGGCGGCGACCAGCAAAAGCGACACGGCAGCTTCCAGCAGCAGTCCGCCCGATTCCGGATCGCCCGAGGCTCCGGCGCCGAAGATCAGCAGCGGTATGGCCAGCGGCAGCAGAAGCACGCCGGCCAAGAGCCCCCGCTCGCGGCAGGCCAGCCGTCAGCGCCGCGACCATCACCGCGAGCGCGGCCAAGCCGGGGGTGCCGATCGCAAGAGCTGCGAGCGTCCGACCCAATGCGGCCGGCGCGATACCCAGAATGAAGGAACTCGGCAGCGCCGCGAGGAGCAGCAGCGGTCCGAAGGTCAGCCAGTGAGCGGCGACCTTAGCGGCGCCGACGGCTTCCTCGGACACCCCTCGAGCGTCAGCTGATCGAGGACGCCGTTCGCCCGGTCCGGCTCGACCAGCCGTTCGATCGGCAGGAGAGCGGCCGTGAGCGCGGCAATCCACAAGCCGCCGGCAGCGATGCGCTCGAGCAGCCGCGGGTCGGGTCCGACGGCAAACGGAACGAGCGTCGCCACGACAAGGAAGAAAGCCGACCGGCAGCCAGGCTGCACCGCCGATGGCTCGGCGGACGTCGCGGGTTATGAGCGCCCCGATCACGCTGCGAGCACCATATGAGCCCAGGTGCCGCCAAGCGGCGCATGGGACGCGGCGAGCACTGCCCCGCCCGAAGCCCGATGCGCGGCGATGAGCGCGTCGAGGCGCGTCGACGCCATCGCGATCGAGGCCGTTGAGCGGCTCATCGAGGAGCCAAAGCGGTGCGCCGGATGCGGCAACCCGCGCGAGCGTCGCCCGCTTCGCCTGACCCGTCGAAAGCAGTCGCACCGGCACATGGGCAAGGCGCGTCAGATCCAAAGCGTCCAGAGCCTCGTCGAGCCGCGCCGCGTCGACCGTCCAGAAGGCCAAGAGCCCGTCGCAAGGGCAGTTCGCGGTCCAGCGCTAGTGCTTCGTCCGCCAGCGCCAGCTCACTGCGTTCCACGCTGCCCGCTTCGGCTCGCAACAGCCCCGCGGCGAGACGGATGAGGCTGGACTTCCCGCTCCCGTTCGGACCGCCGAGATGCACGGCTTCGCCCGGTCCGATTTCCAGGTTCATGCCTTCGAACAGCAGCCTGCCGCCGCGCCGGCAGGTCACGCCGTCGAACCGGAGCAGCGCCGTCACTCCGCGGCCTCCTCGAGCGCGTGCATCGCCTCGTCGGACAGGCCGAAATGATGCCCGACCTCATGCACCAGAACGTGCGCGACCAGATGTTCGAGCGTGTCGTCGCCGTCCGCCCATTCGTCGAGGATCGGACGGCGAAACAGGCGAATGCGGTCCGGCATCGTACCCGAATGCTCGACGCTTCGTTCGGTGACGGGAATGCCTTCGTAGATGCCCGTCAGGTCGAACGGATCCTCGATGTCCATTGCGGCCAGCGTCTCGTCATCGGCGAAATCCTCGATGAGCAGGACGACGTCGCGCAGGGATTCCGCAAAGGGCTCCGGAAGCGAATCCAGCACCCGGCGCGCGATCGCCTCCATCTCGCCAGCCGAGGGCGGTGTTCCGAAGCGCCGCATGGGACGCGGCATAGGGGTTTGATGCTCTCACCCGCAAGGTTGCCGACAAGCGCAACCTTGCCTAGATGGGCGCCTTCCAGCGATTTGCGGAGCGGTGGCCGAGTGGTCGAAGGCGCTCGCCTGGAAAGTGAGTATACGGCAAAACCGTATCGAGGGTTCGAATCCCTCCCGCTCCGCCACTTTTCTGTCTCCAGACGTGCCAGCGCAATCCGGCCGCGGCGGACTTTTATTGCCTGGCCATTGCTACTTTGAACCGTTCCTCCGGCGTGACGAGATGGTCGTGGTCGTCCTTCTCCAGATCAATCTGGACCCAGTTGACCTCGCCGCTGAACTCATTGCCCTTGGTGCCGTAATCAGGCGAACGCGTGGGCCCGCCGCTGCAGTTCTGCGAGCTGGCGGGATTTTCTGCCGCAAGGTTCTTCGACTGGGTCCAATCGTCCGGCTCGTAGAGTTCCAAGACATCTCGACCAAAACTGCACACCGAAAGAGATAATCTCATTCGCTCAGTTTCCGAATTACGCCTTAGAAGCCCTTCATCGTATCGGCCGACACCTCCCACCCGCCTTCTATCCCTGCGGGCATCATGTCGCCTGGATCTTGACCGACCTCATCATCGATCAAGCAATTCATTTTCTCGTTCATGGCCAGCACTAGCTCGCTGTTCCCCTGAGGTTCAGCAGCAAGGTTTTTCTGCTCGAACGGGTCGGAATCAAGATCGTAAAGCTCGATATCATTGAGCCCGCGAATTTGCTCCAGCGTTTCCGGACGATTGTGCTGCATTGGCGAGAAGTAGCGGGCATACATGTATCGGCCATCGAAAACCGACCGGATCGCGCCGCGCTTTCTCAGATCAGGAAGAATGCCGGCTTGCTTGAGTTGGTTTCCCTTGCCGCCCTTGTGCACGAAATCAAGCGCGCGAAAGGCGAAATCACCGTCGACATAGGCAAGCATGTTGAAGTTATAAAGCGCGGCTTCCCGGACATCGTTGAGCCCGGCGGTTTCAGGTGAAGCAAGAGCCGCCGAAAGATCGTTGCCCGGTAGGCTTTTGCTGATGGCAGCCTTCTTTTCCGGCGCGGCTCCCGTCATCGCGACGAGCGTCGGAACAAGGTCGACGTGGGAGGTGACCGCCCGGCATTCGCGGCCGCCCGGTATGTCGGGATGAACGATGATGAGCGGGACGTTGTTCTGCTCGCGATAGGCGGTGCCGCCCTTCGCGTGAAGGTTATGGGCCCCGTCCAGGTCCCCGTGATCGGCGGTCAGAACGACGATCGTATTGTCCGCTTGGCCGGAAGCATCCAGCTCCGCGAGAACGGCGGCGATGTTGCGGTCGGAAGTCGCGCAGGCAATTGAGATAATTGTTGTGCCGGCGGCGCCAGCGCGCCTCCTCGTCGGCGATCGGCCCGACCAGCGCATCGTGCGACTTCATGTAATCGGCATGAGCCGGAGGCCGCCCGGAAATCGCTGCGGGACTGCCCATTGGTCAAGGGCAAGTCGAACTCCCACTGGCGGGCATAAAGGGGGTCATCCGGGTCGCGAGCCATTGGTGCCAGGCCCGGCATCGGTTTCATCGGAGCGCCAGGCGCATCGGTGTCGAAGAACATCACATCGTGTGGATTGACCAGGTTGACCGCCAAAAACCACGGCTTCCCTTCGCTGCCGAGAGCACGCCCCTTGCCGCGCATCCAGCTGCCGGCCATCGCGGCGGTGATCCCGTCGTGGATGTAGCCGCCCTGCGTGTGGGCGATGATGTCTCCGATGCCGAAATAATCCGAGAAGCCGTAGGCCTCCATCTCGGCGGTGAAGATCTTGGTTGGGGAGCCGAGGCTGTTCACCTCCTCGAACTCCTTCGTCATGTGCCACTTGCCCTTGTAGGCGGTGTAATATCCCGCCTCCCGGAGCAGGTCGCCGACCGTCGGCATGTCGGGATCGAGGCTCTAAATCCAGGGAAAGTTCGTATTGTCGAACATCTTCGTCTTCTGGATATGCTGGCCGGTGTAGATGACGGATCGCGAAGAGGTGCAGACGCACGACGCGATCCGGTGGTTGGTGAAATAGGTGCCGTCTCTCCTCAGCCGGTCGTGGGCGGGCAGTTCATATTCGGCGGGCAGCTCTCCAGGTCGGAAGTGCCGCTCCTGGTCGGTCAAAATGAACAAGATGTTATATGGAAGCTTAGCGGCCGCTTCCTCGCTGCTCGATGCCATCGAATGTCCCCCGCCACTGCACCCGAACCGAGTTGGAACAAATGCTGTATCTGCAGCGATGCTAGGAAACGGCCTAGGTTCGTCCCATCAGGGGAAGTACCTAGTGCACGCCGACCCGCCACTATTTCCCCGCGGCCCTGAATGACGCACGTCGAACGCACGTATCGTTTAACCGGCACGTCCAAGCCGATGGCATTCTCGCTCTTGCATGCCGAGGGGCAGAACGTCCGCAATGGGTCCGGAGCGACAGGTTGCACTGGGCCTTAGAACAGCCTCGGCCCGAACGCGGCAATCAGCAGCAGCACGATCAGGGAAACCAGGAGCGCGAAATTTGCTCTCTTGGACTTGGCGAACCAGAGCAGGACCAAGGTCGGCAGGTATAGCAGGAAGGCGAAGAGAGACGGCCAACTGCGGGCCATCGGTGCGTCCTCGAACGGGGCGCCCTGCGAGAAAAGTATAGCGCCATAGGCCAGCATCGTCATGTTCACGATGATCATCCCGCCAACGACCGTACGGTTGGCCTGAAGGAAATAGTCGTCGTAGTCCGGCCAGTCGTCGGGCTCGTCCGGAAAGACAAACGTCGAGATGGTGAAATAGCCGCCGATGATCAGCGTCATGCCGAGGAGCGAGGCATAATCGAACGTCAGGTGCTGGCGCATGGCGTAGATCGTCACCCAAAAGCGGGTCAGGTCGAAGAGGACGACCAGTCCGAAAAGAGGGGTCAGCCTTCCGAGACGGATCGGCGTCTTTCCCTCCTGACGGCGCCGGCCTTCATGTGCCAGCAGCGTGCCAATCCGCCTAGCAGCTCGGCCATTGCCAGGCCGAGCAGCAGCGCAAAAAGCTGAAACATCAGTTCGAAGTCGCTCATGACAGCCTAAGCCGCCCGTCGAGCGGAATTACCAATTCCTGAAATCGCACCTTTGGTCAGGGGATGAAGCCGCACACGATCATCTTGTTGACGATGGTCGGAGCGACCTTGTTGACGAAGGCCGCCCGCATTGCCGGATCGTTGCGAAGAGCATCGCCGGCACGGTCCTTCATCGCTTCCTTCCGCGCAGATGCAGGTGCGCTCCGCTCCGCTGCCAAGTCGGCGCAGGAGGACCCGTTATACTTCTGGACAAGCTTGTTCGCGAGGGCGTCGGCGAGCGGATAGCTCGGTGCGGCCTGGGCCTGGGCGCTCGAGACGAGCATCAAGAGCGAAACGCTGGTTGCGATCATTCCGAATATCCCCCGCCGGATAGGACGCGCATGAAATATGCGCTCCCCGGCAGGCGAAGGATTGATGACGAGTTGGCTCGGGCTCAATCCGGTAAACTACTGAGTGCGGCTCAGCGACATGCGGCACGTCGGCCCAACTAGTCGCCAACGATCTACGAACTTTGTTTAGTGCCGCGAAAAAGCCCGCCTAGCGTCAGTGCCAGCAGGATGGTCAGAAGCAAATGGATCAAAACTGCCGGCCACAAAAGAAAGCCGCTCGCAGTCCCGGACGATCCCGCTTGCGCGAGCAGAAGAGTGGCCGTCAAATTGTAAACGAGGAGGGCCACGCAGCCGCCGCGATCAACTCTCTCCAACCGTGGCCAACAGGCGATTGCCAGTGAGATCAGCGCCAGCCCCGCAATATTCGCCACGACGATCGCCGGTCCTTCAATGCCGGAGCCGATCAACAGCCTCGCCAAAAGCGATGGCGCGACCAACAGGACCAATCCCGTCACCGCCTCAATTCCGGCTGCCGTCGCACTTATCCGTTGTCCGTATGTCATTGCCATTCCCCGCGAGACAGACGTCGGTTTGCGCATTCGCAAGCAGGCGAGACAATCGGGAAAACACCCGACCGGCGCTTCGCGTTCGGAGGCAATGGTCGATCATGCGATTTGTGAGCGCTAACTTTCGACAAGGTTCGCGCGCCGTCGCGCCGTCCTAATGCGCGGTTCGGGGCTCGCAGCTTCAGCGCTTCGACACCCTGATGAGGCGGGTCCCACCTGCTGAAGTTACGCGTACGTAGCGGCTCGGGCGGCCCCAAACGCCCGAGCCGCCCTATCACGAGGTAACGATGACTTCAGTCGTTCGGGTGGGCGTGGCGTGGGTGCTGTTCGGCGTCATCGCGGCCGTCGTCACCTATGGCCCGGCGTTACTCAGGATCGTCGCTCTCGGGCCAATCAGTCTGGCGTACACATTCGCGGGCTGAAGAGCCGCCATCGCCGATCTTCAGAGGTCGTTTACCAAGTTGATTTAGCTCCGGCGGCATGGCGACCGTCCCGGAAGCAAGCGACACGATCCCTCCTGTCGGGCTGGATGCCGTCGCCTCGCGCCTGAATGCGCACGTCGCGCTCGTGGCGACGTATGTTGCGCTGTGCGCGCTGAGCCTGCTGCCGTTCGTGCTGATCGAGCATCCGCCGATCGTCGATTTCGCCAATCACGCCGCGCGCCTGTCGCTGGCCTGCAGCGCGGGCGATCCGGCCGTCGACGCCATGTACCGCTACAGCCTGGGGCTGATCCCGAACCTCGCGGCGGACCTCGTCAACTGGCCGCTTTGCGGGTTGATGGGTCCGGCCGCGGTGCTGAAGGCGACCATCGCCGGCTCCCTGGCGCTGACCTATTTCTCGGGCTGGCTGCTGCAGCGGAAGCTGTTCGGACGGATCAACGCCTTCCTGCTGCTGCTGCCGGCGTTCGCGATGAACCTGGTCACGACCATGGGGTACATCAATTTCCTCGCGGGCGTGGGTGTCGCCTGCCTGATGGTCGCCCTCGCGATCGGCCGTGAACGCCGGTTCGGCGAACTGTTGGCCATCGGCAATATCGGCGGACTGATCCTGTTCTTCTGCCATATCTTCGCGCTGGCGTTGGCGGTGGTCCTGTTCTTCGGAATCCTGTTCCGCGACATGCCGCGCAACGCGAAGGGCCTTGTCCAGGCCGGCTTGAAGACCCTCGCGCTTTTCGCCGTCCCGCTGATGCTGATTCCGTTCGTGCCGTCCGCCGACGAAGCGTTGAAAATCGACTATATCGGCAAGGGCCGAGCGGTTGCCGCCTTGTTCCTGACGCAGCATCCCAATCCCACGATCTTCGGAATGCTGCTGTTCATCCCGCTCTACCTCGTGATGCGCAAGGGCTGGGTCGATGTGCACCAGGCCATGCGCTGGCCGCTCGGCGTGCTCGCCGCTTATGTGCTGGTCGTTCCAAGCGGACTGCAGGACGCCATCGACATCGACGCGCGCACGATGATCGCGCTCGCCTACCTCTTCTTCGCTTCGCTTCGCCCGATCGCATCAGGACCGCGAGATCACGGCTGTCGTTGGGGCGGCTTCGGCCACGCTCGTCGGTTACGCCCTGGTCATGACGGTGCTGGTCTGGCAGCCGTTCAGCCGGGAGGTGTCCGAGCTACGCAGGTCGATGCAGGTGCTTCCGGCGAAGGCGCTCGTCTTTTCGGTAACGGAGAGGGAGGCGACGACCAGCACGGCCCTGCCGAATGCCTACGGGCACCTAACCAGCTACGCGACGCTCGACCGGCGGGTCTTCAACCCGCTCGAGTTCACGGGGATCGGCATGCAGCCGCTGAGGCCAACGCCGGCGTTCGCGCGCTTTGATACTCCGGCAGCCATGCCGTTCGAGCCCGGAAACCGCATTGAAGCTCGCCGATCCCGATCCGGCGTTCGAGAAGAAGATCCGAGCCTATAACGTCGAGTTCGCCGAGCGCTGGCCGCAGCGCTTCGATTATGTGGTCTATTACCACTTCGGCGGGAAACCGAACTTCGATCCCGCGCGGCTGACGCTGATCGAACAGGGAAGCTTCTATTCGATCCTCAAAACGAAGCGCGCGAAGCCCGCTCTTTAGGGCTTCGTTTACCACAAACGTGCAACGGCTGTGGCGTTAGCGGGGGCCAGGACCAGGTGATGAAATCGAGTGCGGCGTTGAGCAGCCTGCCGGCTGAGGAAATTACCCCTCCCGACACCTGCGAAAACTATCCCTTGGTTCTCGATCTCGACGGCACCTTGCTGCGCACCGATTTGCTGCTCGAGGCGGCGCTCCAGTTCGCGAAGAAGTCGCCGCACACCGCATTCCTGCTCATCTGGTGGGCAATCAAGGGCATCGCGCATCTCAAGCACCAGCTGGCGCAGCGCACGAACCTCGCGGTCGAGCTGCTGCCGGTGAACGAGGCCTTGGTCAGCTATGCGCGCGAAGCGGCGGACGGCGGCCGGACGGTCGTCGCCGCGACCGCCGCCAATATCGAACTGGCCGGCAAGGTCTGCTCGCGCTTCACCTTCATCGACGAGGTCATCGCGTCTTGCGACAAGACCAATTTGAAGGGCTCGCGGAAAGCGGAGGCGCTGAACGCCCGCTTCCCGGATGGATACGCCTATGCGGGTGACACGCATGCCGATCTGGCGGTGTGGCGCAATGCGCGGTTCGGGGTCTACGCGGGCCGCGACAGCCGCCTGCTCGGCCGCTTGGCCGAGGTCACGTCGCTCGAAGCGGACTTCTCGACGCGCAAGGCGACACTGCGCGACTGGATGCGTGCGCTTCGGCTGCATCAATGGGCGAAGAACGGTTTGCTGTTCCTGCCGCTGCTGCTTGCCGGCGCGATGTTCGATCCGGCGCGCTGGCTGGCCTGCATCGCCGCCTTCGTCGCCATGGGGCTGACGGCTTCCGGCACCTATTTGATCAACGACCTTCTCGACCTCGACGCCGACCGCCAGCACTGGACCAAGCGCAACCGTCCGTTCGCCGCAGGGCTGATCGGGATTCCGCAGGGAATCATCGGCATCGGGCGGTCTTCTCGTTGCCGGAGTGACGATTGCAGCCGTCAGCGGCGGGCTGCCCGTCGTCGGCCTGCTGCTTCTCTATTGCACAGTGACGCTGGGCTATTCGCTGCACCTGAAGCGCGTGCCGGTGCTCGACGTGACCATCCTCGCGTCGCTGTTCACGCTGAGGCTGGTCCTCGGCGCCGCGGCGGCCGACGTTCCGATTTCATCCTGGCTGCTCGTCTTCTCGATGTTCCTCTTCCTCTCGCTGGCGCTCGCCAAGAGGTCGACGGAGATCGGCCGCAAGTCGGCGAACCCGGCCGCGAGCCACGGACGCGGCTATGTCGCGGCGGACGCGATGCTGGTCGCAGGGCTCGGCGTTTCGGCCGCGGTCGCCGCCATCCACGTGCTCGTGCTCTACCTGATCCACGAGGCCTTCTCGAACACGCTGTACGGCCTGCCGCAGCTGCTGTGGGCGGCGCCGGTGTTCATCGGCCTGTGGCTGGGGCGCGTGTGGCTGCTGTGCGGTCGCGGGATCCTCAACGACGATCCGGTCGTGTTCGCCGTTTCCGACAAGATCAGCATCGTGCTGGGTGCCGGAGTCTTCGCAAGTTTCGCCGGCGCGGCACTGATCGGCTGATCGCCCCGCTATCCCCGCTCGATTTCTCGAATAAGATGAGGCCATGACCCAGAAAATCATCGTTCTCGGCGCGCTGTCCGACATCGCCGAAGCCGCCGCCCGCCAATATGCGAAGGACGGTGCCGAGCTGGTGATCGCCGGCCGCAATTCCACGAAGCTGGAAACGGTGGCGGCCGATCTCCGCGTTCGCGGCGCGGGAAAGGTGATCGCGGAGACCGGTCGATTTCCTGACCGCCGATCCGGAAGCCCTGATCGCGAAATGGGCGAAGGAGCTGGGCGGCATCGACGTCGTGCTTCTCGCCTACGGGCATCTCGGCGAGCAGCGGGACCTGGAGCACGATCTCAAGGCCGCCGCCCAGTTGATCGACACCAACTTCCGGTCCGCCGCTTTGTGGGTGCTTGCCGCCGCCAACCATCTCGAAGCCGCGAAGTCCGGGACGTTGGTCGTCATCGGCTCGGTCGCGGGCGATCGCGGACGCCAGTCGAACTATCTCTACGGCGCCACCAAGGCGGGGCTCGCGACCTTGGTCCAGGGCGTCGCGCACCGGCTCGCGCCGAGCGGCGCGAAGGCCGTGCTCATCAAGCCCGGCTTCGTCGATACGGCGATGACGGCGCACATCCCGAACAAGGGCGCGCTGTGGAGCTCGCCGGACAAGGTCGCGACATTGATCCGCAAGGCGGCCGACAAGGGCGCGCCCGTCGCCTACACGCCGGGCTATTGGCGGCTGATCATGACCGTCATCAAGAGCGTCCCGACCGGCATCTTCCACCGCACCAAGCTGTGAGCGCGACGGCCCTTTTCGACCGAGTGCCGCGCTTCGTGCGCTTCCTTGCCTGCGGCGGATTCGCGGCGGCGGTGAACTGGGCGTCGCGGTTCGCGTGGAGCACGATCATGCCGTTCAGCCTGGCGGTTCTTGCCGCTTATGTGACGGGCATGGTCGTGGCCTTCGTCCTGTTCCGCGAGTTCGTGTTCGAGCGCGCGAGCACCGGCACGTCGGAGCAGGTGCGCAACTTCGTCATCGTCAATATCGTCGGAATGGCCGCGACCTGGGCGCTGGCGAACCTGCTCGTCTATTGGGCGCTGCCGGCCGCCGGGATGACCAACCATGTCGAGGCGATCGGCCATGGCATCGCCATCTTCGCGCCCGTCGTGACCAGCTGGTTCGGGCACCGCTTCCTGACCTTCCGCTGAGCTAGACTCGCCGCGCCGCGCTTGGCGGCTGCGTCCGCTTCTGCTTGATGGCCGCGTGGCCAGCGCCTGGAACTTCGCGATCGATCGCGGCGGCACGTTCACCGACGTGATCGCGTGGAATGATGAGGGCAGGTTCCGGACCGAAAAATTGCTGTCCGAAAATCCGGACCACTATGCCGATGCCGCGATCGAGGGGATCGAGCGCATTCTCAAGGCCGAGAGCGGCACGCTCGGCGAGGTGCGGATGGGCACGACCGTCGCCACCAATGCGCTGCTCGAACGCAAGGGCGCGCGCGTGGCGCTGGCGATCACGCGCGGCTTCGGCGACGCGCTGCGCATCGGCTATCAGGCGCGGCCGGAGATCTTCGCGCGGCACATCGTCCTGCCCGAGCAGCCGTACGAAGCGGTCGTCGAGATCGTCGAACGCGTCGGCGCGGACGGCGAGATCGTCACGCCGCTGGACGAAGACGCCGCGCGGCTTGCGCTGCGCGAGGTGCGCGAGAGCGGGATCGACGCGCTGGCCATCGTACTGATGCACGGCTGGAAGTTCACCGAGCATGAGCGGCGCGTCGCCGAGATCGCGCGCGAACTCGGCTTTGCGCAGGTGTCCGTCAGCCACGAGGTTGCGCCGCTGATCAAGCTGGTCGGACGCGGCGACACGACGGTGGTCGACGCCTATCTCTCGCCCATCCTGCGCCGCTACGTCGATCGCGTCGCGGGCGGACTTCCCGCGGGAACGAAGCTGCAGTTCATGCAGTCGAACGGCGGCCTCACGGACGCGAGCGCCTTCCGCGGCAAGGACGCGATCCTGTCCGGTCCGGCGGGCGGCGTGGTCGGCATGGTGGCTTCGTCGAACGAGGACCGGCTGATCGGCTTCGACATGGGCGGA
Source organism: uncultured Alphaproteobacteria bacterium (assembly GCA_963807815.1). GTDB lineage: Bacteria > Pseudomonadota > Alphaproteobacteria > Sphingomonadales > Sphingomonadaceae > Sphingomicrobium. The sequence goes on from CAWECW010000012.1 coordinate 19,650, forward strand.
ACGTCGACCGACGTGTCGCACTACGCCGGGCGCTACGAACTGGCCGACGAAAGCAATGTCGCCGGCGTGCGCATCCGGGCGCCGATGATGCAGATCCACACCGTCGCGGCGGGCGGCGGGTCGATCTGCCGCTTCGACGGCATGCGCTTCCGCGTCGGGCCGGAGTCCGCCGGGGCGAAGCCGGGGCCGGCCTGCTATCGCGGCGGCGGCCCGCTGACGGTGACCGACTGCAACCTGTTCCTCGGGCGGATCGTAGCCGATGCCTTCCCGGCGGTATTCGGGCCGAACGGCGACGAACGCGTCGATCCCGCTGCTTCGGAGGCCCGCCTCCGCGAGGTCGCGGACACGGTCGAGCGCGCGATCGGCCGCCGCATGGACCTGGCGGAAATCGCCGAAGGATTCCTGCGCATCGCGGTCGACAACATGGCCAATGCCATCCGCAAGATCTCCATCGCGCGCGGCCATGACGTCACGCGCTATGCGCTCGCCTGCTTCGGCGGAGCGGGCGGGCAGCATGCCTGTCGTGTGGCGGACTCGCTGGGGATCGAGCGCATCCTCGTCCACCCGCTCGCAAGCCTGCTGTCGGCCTATGGCATCGGCCTCGCCGACGTGAAGGCGATCCGCGAGGCGGGCGTGGTGAAGCCCCTCAGCGAGGATTATTCGGACGCCCTGCGGTCGCTCGAAGCAGCTGCGACCGGTGCGCTGGTCGAGCAAGGCATTCCGGCCGACCGCATCGAGTTGCGCCGACGCGCCCGCCTCCGGCTGAGCGGCAGCGATACGGCGCTGGAGGTCGAACTCGCCGACGATCATGCGATGCGAGCGGACTTCTCCGACGTACATCGGCGGCGCTTCGGTTATGTCGACGAGAGCGGGGAGATCATCCTCGATGCGCTGATCGTCGAGGCCGTGTGCGCATACCGGCTCGGAGGCGGTTTACGCGCGGAAGCCGGGTGCCGGCGCCGAGCCGCGCATTGCTTGGCGACTGGCAGGTCTTCGCGCGCGAAGACCTTGTCGGGCGACCAGAGGATCGACGGGCCAGCCTTGATCGCCGACCCATCCTCCGTGACGGTTGTGGAGGCCGGCTGGCGGGCCGCGCGGCGACGCGGACGGAACGCTCGTCCTGACGCGGTCGGCTCCAGCGAACCGCGCACATGCGATCGGCACCGATGCCGACCCGGTGATGCTGGAGATTTTCAACAACCTGTTCATGGCCATCGCCGAGGAGATGGGCGTCGCGCTGCAGGCCACGGCGACGTCGGTGAACATCAAGGAGAGGCTCGACTTCTCCTGCGCATTGTTCGACGCCGAAGGCGCGCTGATCGCCAATGCGCCGCATATCCCGGTGCACCTGGGCTCGATGGGCGAGAGCATCCGCACGATCATCGAGACGCGCGGACGGCGGGCGGGACGGACGGGGCATCCGGCGCGGCGACGCCTACGTGCTGAACGATCCCTATCGCGGCGGAACGCACCTTCCGGACATCACCGTCATCGTGCCGGTCTTCTACGCGAGACGAAGCGGAGCCTTCGGCGTTCGTCGCGGCGCGTGGGCACCACGCCGACATCGGCGGGATCGCGCCGGGATCGATGCCGCCCGACAGCCGCTCGATCGAAGAAGAAGGCGTGCTGATCGACAATGTGCTGCTGGTCGACGAGGGCCGCTTCCTCGAAGCCGAAATCCGCACGCTGCTTGGCTCGGGCGAATGGCCGGCGCGGAACATCGACCGCAACATCTCCGACCTGAAGGCGCAGCTCGCCGCCTGCACCCGCGGCGCGGACGTGCTCGCGACGACGGCGCGCGACTACGGGCCCGAAGTCATCGCCGCCTACATGCGCCACGTGCTCGCCAATGCCGAGGAGTCGGTTCGGCGGTTGCTCGACCGGCTGGAGGACGGCGCGTTCGACTATGAGATGGACAATAAAGCCCGCGTCGCGGTGAAGATCAGCCTCGACAAGGCGACGCGTTCGGCGACGTTCGATTTCACCGGCACGAGCGCGCAGCTGCCCGACAATTTCAACGCGCCTTATTCGATCGTTCGCGCGGCCTCGCTGTACGTGGTGCGCACTTTGGTCGACGATCCGATCCCGATGAACGACGGCTGCCTGCGCCCGATCAAGCTGGTCGTCCCGGACGGCTGCATGCTTTCGCCGTCCTTTCCGGCGGCCGTCGTCGCCGGGAATGTGGAGACGAGCCAGGTCGTCACCGACGCCTTGTTCGCCGCGACCGGCCGCCTCGCGCCGAGCCAGGGGACGATGAACAATTTCACCTTCGGCAACGCGCGCCACCAATATTATGAGACGATCGCCGGCGGGTCGGGCGCTGGCCCCGACCATGACGGGACGAGCGCCGTTCAGACGCACATGACCAACAGCCGGCTGACCGATCCCGAAGATCCTGGAGACGCGGCTTCCGGTCCGGCTCGAGCGGTTCGCAATCCGGCGCGGTTCCGGCGGCGATGGCGCGCACAAGGGCGGCGACGGCGTGATCCGCGATCTTCGCTTCCTGGAACCGATGCGCGCGAACATGCTCGCGAACCGGAGGCGCGTGGCGCCGAAGGGCCTGGCGGGCGGGAGCGATGCCCTGCCCGGCCGCAACTGGGTCGAGCGGGTCGACGGCACGATCGAGGAATTGACCGCAACGGACGCCGCGGAGATGCAGGCCGGCGACCGCTTCGTCATCGAGACGCCGGGCGGCGGCGGCTTTGGAGTGCGCGGATGAGCTACTGGCCGCTGCTCGGGAATCCTGCTGGTCGTCGTCGGCTTCGCGCTGAAGATGAACCCGATGCTGGTGGTCACTGCGTCCGCCATCGTCACCGGGCTGCTCGGCGGGATGGACCTGGTCGAGGTCATTTCGACCTTCGGCAAGGCGTTCAACGACAATCGCATCATCGCCATCGTCTGGATCGTGCTGCCGGTCATCGGCCTGCTCGAACGCTATGGGCTTCAGCAGCGCGCGGCGGCGGTGATCCGCGGCTTCCGCAACGCGACTACGGGCAAGCTGCTGCTGCTCTACCTCATCTACCGGCAGGTCACCGCGGCGATCGGCCTGCATTCGACCGCCGGGCATCCGCAGACCGTCCGGCCGCTGGTCGCGCCGATGGCGCTCGCCGCCGCCGAAAAGCAGCATGGCGAGCTGGAGGAAGAGACGGCGGAGAAGGTGAAGGCCTATTCCGCCGCGACCGACAATGTCGGCCTGTTCTTCGGCGAGGACATCTTCTTCGCGATCGGCTCGATCGTGCTGATCCAGGCGACGCTTTCGACCTACGGCTATGAACTGACGCCGCTGCAGCTGGCGCTCTGGGCGATCCCGAGCGCCATCGCGGCCTTCATCATCCACGGGTTCCGCCTGATCCGGCTCGACCGCAAGCTGGGGCAGCGCAAATGATCACGCTGCACTGGCTCTACACGCTGGCCGGCGCGATGTTCGCGGCCTTCGCCTTGCTGAGCGCGCTTGATGGCCGCAATCCGAAGCGGCTCGGCAATGCGGCCTTCTGGGGCCTGATGGCGCTGAGCCTGCTCGCGGGCGACCTGATCGGCGACTTCGGCAACGGCCTGCTCGTGCTGGGCCTCGCGGGGCTCGCCGGGTTCGGCTTCATCGGCCGCAGCCATCCGCCGACGACCAGCGACGACGAGCGCCAGGACTGGTCCGCGAAGCTCGGCAACAAGCTGTTCCTGCCCGCGCTGATCATCCCCGTGACGGCTTTGCTCGGCACGCTCATCTATACCTACACGCCCGTCGGCGATCTCGGCTGGATCGAGGAGAAGCGCGAGACCTACGTCTTCCTCGGCGTCGGCGTGCTGCTGGCCATCGGCACCATCTTCGCCTGGCTGCGGCCGCCGGCGGTTGCGCCGCTGCAGGAAGGCCGCCGCCTGATCGATGCCATCGGCTGGGCGGCGGTCCTGCCCCAGATGCTCGCGGCGCTCGGCGTTCTGTTCGCGGCCGCCGGCGTCGGCACGATCATCGGCGAGCTGACCGGCATGGTCATTCCCAAGGGCAATGTCTTCGCCACCGTTCTGGTGTTCGCGCTGGGCATGGCCCTGTTCACGATGATCATGGGCAATGCCTTCGCCGCCTTCCCGGTGATGATCGCGGCGATCGGCGCGCCCTTGCTGATTCAGGCGTATGGAGGCGATCCCGCGGTGATCGGAGCAGTCGGCATGCTCGCAGGCTTCTGCGGAACGTTGATGACCCCGATGGCGGCCAACTTCAATCTCGTGCCCGCGGCCCTGCTGGAGCTGAAGGATCAGTATGGCGTGATCCGGGCGCAGATCCCGACGGCGCTGCCATTGCTCGCCGCGAACATCCTGATCCTGTATTTCGCAGCCTTCCGATGAGTCGTTTCAGCCTCGATGCAGATACGGCGGCACGCTTCGCCCGCATCGCGCTCGGCCATGTGCGGCAGGAATATCCGCACAAGCTCGACCATGTGCTCGGGTCGGACGAGGATGCGCTGCCGCCGCATGTGCTGCACCCGATCTTCTTCGGCAGCTTCGACTGGCACAGCTGCGTGCACGGCTGGTGGACGCTGCTGACGCTGCGGCGGCTGTTCCCGGATACGGACGAAGCGCGGGCGATCGAGAAGCTCGCCGACGGCAGCTTCACGGCGGAGAAGGTGGGCGTTGAGCTGGCCTATCTGGACCGGCCGCTGAGCCGGGGGTTCGAGCGGCCGTACGGCTGGGCCTGGCTGCTGCAGCTTCACCTCGAGGCCTCGCGCCACGACGATACGCGCTGGGCCGAAGCGCTGGAGCCGCTCGCGCGTGCATTCGCCGGTCGCCTGGACGCCTACCTCCGCGTGATGACCTATCCGATCCGGGTGGGCACGCATTTCAACACGGCCTTCGCTTTGGTCCTCTCGCTCGAATGGGCGGAGGAGTTCGATCCCGACCTTGCGCGAAGCCATCTGCGAGCAAGCGAAGCACTGGTTCGAGAACGACCGCGACTGCCAGGCCTGGGAGCCGGGCGGCGACGAGTTCCTCTCACCGGCGCTGATCGAAGCCCTGTGCATGGCCCGGACGCTGACCGAGCCCGAGTTTCACGGCTGGTTCGGAGGCTTCCTGCCGAAACTCGAAACGGGAGAGCCGGCGACACTGTTCATGCCGGCGACGGTCAGCGACCGCAGCGACGGCAAGATCGCGCATCTCGACGGGCTGAACCTCAGCCGGGCCTGGTGCTGGCGGAGCCTCGCTCCATTGCTTCCCGCCGAGGAGGGCCAGCTGGCCTACGACACCGCCGAGGTGCATCTCGAAGCGGCCATGCCGCACGTCGCGGGCGATTACATGGGCGAGCACTGGCTCGCGAGTTTCGCGCTGCTCGCGCTCCTGACTAATGACACTTGAAGCGGTCGAACGGCTCCAGGCAGGATTTGCACCGCCATTGCGCCTTGCAGGGCGTCGAGCCGAAGCGGCTGACTTCGACCGTGTCGGTCGATCCGCATTGCGGGCAGACGGCCGTCGCTGACTCGCTTGGAGGGGCGATGCCGTAATCGTGCAGGCGCTGGCGGCCGCGCTCGGTGATCCAGGCGGTCGTCCAGGGCGGGAAGAGCACGCGCTCGATGCCGACATGGTCGTAGCCGGCTTCGTCGAGCGCATCGCGGACGAGGCGCTCGATCGCGATGGTGGCGGGACAACCGGTGTAGGTCGGGGTGACGCGGACCCGTGGTGGCCCGTCGGCGAGGCCGCGGATGATGCCGAGGTCGGTGATGGAGACGGCCGGAATCTCCGGGTCCATCACCTTGTCGAGCACGGCCATGATCGCCGCCTCGTCCAGCACCGCGACATCGCTCATGACGCGACACACTACACCTGTTCGAGGCCACACGCGATTGAGCGGCGTCAAATAACTCCACGACGTATCTGGTCGAGCTCGATGCTCTCGAACAGCGCCTTGAAATTGCCCTCGCCGAAGCCCTCGTTGCCCTTGCGCTGGATGAGTTCGAAGAAGATCGGGCCGATCACGTTCTGGGTGAAGATCTGCAGCAGCAGGCCCTGCCCCTCGGTCGGCGCGCCGTCCATCAGGATGCGGCGCTTCTCAAGCTCCGCGAGGTCTTCGCCGTGGCCCTGGATGCGCTCGGGAAGCATCTCGTAATAGGTGTCGGGCGTGTCCTGGAACTCGACGCCGCGGCCGCGCAGGACGTCGACGCTGTCGTAGATGTTGGTCGTGCCCAGCGCGATGTGCTGGATGCCCTCGCCTTTGTACTCGCGCAGGAACTCCTCGATCTGGCTCTTGTCGTCCTGGCTCTCGTTGAGCGGGATGCGGATCTTGCCGCAGGGCGAGGTCATCGCCTTCGAGAAGAGGCCGGTGACCTTCCCTTCGATGTCGAAGTAGCGGATCTCGCGGAAGTTGAAGAGCCGCTCGTAGAAATCCGCCCAGAACGCCATGCGCCCGCGATGAACATTGTGCGTGAGGTGGTCGATGTAGGTGAGGCGGCTGTCGAGCTCGGCCATGCGCTCATCGGCGTCGGGCAGGAAATCGAAATCGACTTCGTAGATCGAGCCGTTCGGACCGTAAGTGTCGACGAAGAAGAGCAGGGACCCGCCGATGCCCTCGATCGCCGGAATGTCCATCTCGCCATGCTCGACGTCGACCTTCGCCGGCGTCGCGCCGAGCTTCACCGCGCGCTCGAAGGCGGCCTTGGCGTCCTTGACCCGGAAGGCCATCGCGCAGGCGCTGGGGCCATGATCGCGGGCGTAGGCCTCGGCATAGCTGCCGGGCTCGGCATTGATGATGAAGTTGATGTCGCCCTGGCGGTGGAGCGTGACGTCCTTGCGCTTGTGCCGGGCGACGGCCGGGAAGCCCATCTTGGTGAACAGGTCGCGCAGCAGCGTGGTGTCGGGCGCCGTATATTCGACGAACTCGAACCCGTCGGTGCCCATGGGGTTTTCCAGACCGAGCGGACTTTTCTCGGCGACTTGCGTGGCCATCAGACTCTCCTTCGCGGCCCAAGTGCGCCTCCCCGAACAGCATTTCAAGCGAGGCGAATGTTCACGAATGTTCACGGTCGCGAGCGATCTTGCAGGTGCCGCCGGCGCATTCGATGCTGGCCATCCCATGCGCCTTAAGCGAAAGCAGCGGCTGTAGGACAGGAGGTTTCCATGGACGTGCCACAGGGCTGGAGCACCGAAAGCAGCGGCAAGGCTCTCGTCCGAACCTTCAAGTTCGCGGATTTCTCGGAGGCCTTCGGGTTCCTGTCGCGCGTGGCGCTGCACGCCGAGAAGGTCGACCATCATCCCGAGTTCACCAGCGTCTGGAATCGCGTCGATTTCCGGCTGACGAGCCACGACGCAGGCGGGGTGACCGAGCGCGACGTGGCTCTCGCGAAGGCCATCAACGCGCTAGCCGGAGGGGCAGACTGAGATGAACTCCCTGACCATTGCCCTGCTTGCCGCAGTCGCGGCGAATGCCCACCCCGCCGAGGTCGAGCAGCAACTGGCCTTCATGGTGGGCGATTGGACGATCAAGGGGCTGGAGGCCAACTACCGCGACGATTGCACCTGGTTCGACGCCCGCAGCTTCGTCGTCTGCGACACGACGGATAACCGACGCGGCAACCATCACAGCATCGCTGTCCTGGGGTGGTCGGCCGCCGGGTCTCACTTCACCTACCAGCAGTATGATGATTCCGGGCGGAGCCGCACGGAGCCCTGCTACGCCAACGGTGACAAGGGTCTCACCTGCCTGGGCGAGATGCGCACCAAGGATGGGCTGGTGCAGACCCGAAGCTACATCTGGCCGACGGCCAGCGGCCTCGGGATACGCCAGGAAAAGTCCGTCAATGCGGGTCCGTGGACCGATGTCGGACGGGTCGATTACGTCCGCCGGGCAGGCTCGCCTCAGTAGGAGGCGAAGACTTTCGTATTGCCGGACTTGTCGAACAGGATGACCTGGTAGGGGTCCTTGTGGTCCCCATGCTCCATCCCCGGCGAGCCCATGACCATGCCGGGTACGGCAAGGCCCGCCGCTTTCGGCTTTGTCGCGAGCAGGCGCTTCACGTCGGCAGCCGGCACGTGGCCCTCGATCGCGTAACCTTCGATCTCGCTGGTGTGGCAGGAGCGCATGGCGTCCGGCACGCCGAGGCGGGCGCGGGTCGGCGCGACATCCTCGACTTCCTTCACCTGCACGTCGAAGCCGGCCTTCTTCATGTGCTCGACCCAATGCTTGCAGCAGCCGCAATAAGCGGTCTTCGTCACGACGAGCGTCGCGGCAGCAGCGCTTTGCGCCATGGACAGGAATGCGAGCGGGGCGACGATGGTGAGCAGTCTGCGCTTCATGGGAACCGCCTTCAGATGTGGAAACCTGTGACTAAGCGCTCGAACCTGTAGGAGAGATGACTGCCGATTTCGAGTCTGGTCGAGGGCCGCGAGCCGTTCGCACCAGCCCGAGCGCCACGATGACGAAGGCGCTGGCGGCTGAAACGGCAAGCAGCGCTGTTCGAGCCGGCGCGGGCAGGTCGATAAGCAGGACGAGGCTGGAGACTGCCCAGACCAGCGCGAGGACCGGCAGCCACCTCCCGTAATCGCGCACCCGGAACGGATGGACGAAGTGGATCGGCGCGAACGTCAGGATGACGAGGGCGGCGACGATTGCTGCCGCAACGACGGGATCGATCTGCGCAGCATAGAGGTACAGCGCGACGACATTCCACAATGCGGGAAAGCCCCGGAAGTAATTGTCCTCGGTTTTCATGTCGCGGCGGGCGAAGATGTAGAGGGAGGACAGTTGGATCAGGGCCGCGAGCGGGACTGCGACCGGACCGGGCAGAAGCCGCGCTTCGAGAATGAAGAGCGTCGGGACGAAGACGTAATTCAGATAGTCGATGACGAGGTCGAGCACGTCGCCGTCGACGCGCGACGCACGCTCCTTCACGCGGGCCGCGCGGGCGAACGTCCCGTCGATCCCGTCGACCACCAAAGCCGCGAACAGCCACAGCATGGCCTCGGTCCAGCGATGTCCATCGATCGCCAGGACGGCGAGAAGCGCGAGCACGGCGCCCGAGGCGGAAAAGGCGTGGACGGCCCACGCCGCCGCCGAGAATCTTCGTTGCACTTCCGCCATATCGACCGCCAACGAGAGCTTCGAGCAGTCGTTCCTACGACGAGCCGTTTCGGAAGCGAAACCGAAGCGGCTCTTGCCGCGTTCTGCGGTGTCGTGAGGGTGCTCAGTGGATAACAGGACAACATTGCTGGAGCCGGGCCGGAATTGCTGGCGGGTGGAGCGCGCCGAACGCGCCTCGCTCGTCGTCGACGCGGCCGACTATTTCCACCTCGCCCGGAAGGCGATGCTTCGCGCCGAGAAGCAGATCCTGCTGATCGGCTGGGACTTCGACACGCGGATTTGCCTCGATTACGAGGCCGATGACGGCGCTCCGGCGGAACTGGGCACCTTCCTGTCCTGGCTGCCCAAGAACCGGCCGGGCCTGCAGATCCACATCCTCAAGTGGGACCTCGGCGCGATCAAGCTGCTGGGGCGCGGGACGACGGTGTTGCGGCTCGCGCGCTGGGCGGCGAGCAACCAGATCCACTTCAAGCTCGACGGCGCGCATGCGGTCGGCGCCAGCCACCATCACAAGATCGTGGTGATCGACGACAGGTTCGCCTTCTGCGGCGGGATCGACATGACCGCCGACCGCTGGGACACGCGCGGTCATGTCGACGACGACGAGCATCGGCGGCGGCCGACCACCCACCGGCACTACGGGCCGTGGCACGATGCGACCATGGCAGTCGACGGCAAGGTCGCCGCGGCTCTCGGCGAGCATGCGCGGTCGCGGTGGGAAGCGGCCGGAGGCGAGCCGATCGATCCGCCGAAAGCCGCCAGCGACCCATGGCCGGAGGAGCTGGAGCCGCAATTCCGCGACGTCGACATCGCCATCGCGCGCACGCGCGGCGAGTATGACGAGGAGGAATGCGTTCGCGAGATCGAGGCGCTCTACGTCGACATGATCAAGACGCGCGAAACGCTTCGTCTATGCCGAGAACCAATATTTCGCGTCGCGGGTCATCGCCAAGGCGATCTGCGAACGCCTGTCGGAGGACGACCCGCCGGAGATCGTGATCGTCAATCCGCACAGCGCCGACGGCTGGCTGGAAGATGCGGCGATGAGCGGCGCGCGGGCCCAGCTGATGGAGGTCGTGCACAAGTGCGACAAGCACGGCCGCTTCCGTCTCTATTATCCGGTGACCGAGAAGCGCGAGGACATTTACGTCCATTCGAAGATCACCATCGTCGACGATCGCATGATCCGCGTCGGGTCGGCCAACATGAACAACCGGTCGATGGGTCTCGACAGCGAGTGCGACCTGCTGATCGATGCCGATCTGGAAACGAACAAGGGTGCCGAGAAGACGATTGCGGCGCTGCGGGCAGATCTGCTGGCCGAGCACCTGGGCGTGTCGGTGGACACGATCGATGCCAAGCTGGCGAAGACCGGTTCGCTGATCAAGACGATCGAGGCGTTCAGCGGAAGCCAGGGACGCGGGCTTGTCCCCTACGTCCCGGACGAAGCCGACGGCGGCGGAGCGCAAGCTCGCCGAGAGCCAGGCGCTCGACCCCGAAAGCGCGGGCGAGACGTTCGAGCCGCTGGCCCGGCCCGGCCTGTTGGCGCGGCTGCGTCGCTGAGCGGTGGAGGAATCGAGCGAGGGCGCTATAGCCCTCCCTCGATGGCCGACGACGCACCTGCCCACGAATATCGCACCGGATCCGACCCCCGCACGTTGCGCGACGCCTTGGGATGCTTCGCGACCGGGGTCACGGTGGTCACCTGCCTGGACGAGGAGGGCCAGCCGGTCGGCATCACCGCCAACAGCTTCACGTCCGTTTCGCTCGATCCGCCGCTTGCTGCTGGTATGCATTCACAAGGAAGCGACCTGCGCGCAGGCGCTGACGGCCGCGGATCATTTCGCGGTGAACGTGCTGCAGACCGGCCAGCAGCCTGCCTCGATCCGCTTCTCAACGCGGCAGGAGGACCGGTTCGGAGTGAACGACTGGTCGCGGGGCGAATTCGGGGCGCCGGTGCTGAAGGAGTCGCTCGGCGTGTTCGAATGCGAGCGTTATGCGGTCTATGACGGGGGCGACCATCACATCCTGGTGGGACGGGTGGTGAAGGCGAGCTTCGACCCCAACATCGATCCGCTGCTCTTCTTCCGCGGCCGATACCGCAGGCTTCACTTCGACTAGGCGGCGGCCGGCTCGGCTTTCTTGCGGTGGCTCCACAAGTGAACGATGCCGACGATCGGAGCAGCGACGATGGCGCCGACGATCGATGCGCCGACCGCATTCAACAGCCATTCGAGGATCGCCGACCCGCCCGACAGGGCGTGCGCCGTGTCGTGGACGAAGTGCGGCAAAGCTTCGAGGATGTGCAATTCCTCCAGCCCATGGAGAAGGATGCCGCCGCCGACCCACAGCATGGCGGCGGTGCCGATGATCGACAGGGCCTTGAGCAGGTGCGGCACGCCGAACACCAGCGCGCGGCCCACCAACTGCGCCGCGGCGGTTCCTTCGTTCCAGCCATGTGCAAGCCGATGTCGTCGAGCTTCACGATCAGGCCGACCGCTCCGTAGACGGCGGCGGTAATGACGATTCCGACCGCGGCGAGTGCGGCGGCCTGCATCCAGATGCCGTTGCCCTCCAGCTCGGCGAGCGCGATCGCCATGATCTCGGCGGACAGGATGAAGTCGGTGCGGATCGCGCCGGCGACCTGCAGCTTTTCGAGTTCGGCCGGATCGTCCAGCGCGTCGATCACCTGCTCTTCGTGATGATGGTCGCCGGCGATCGCCTCGATGATCTTCTCGGTCGCTTCGAACGCCAGATAGGCACCGCCGACCATCAGCAAAGGAGTGATCAGGACCGGCAAGAAACGCCGCGAGCAGCAAGCGCGGCCGGCAGCAGGATCAGCAATTTGTTCTTGAGCGATCCCCAGGCGATCTTGCCGATGATCGGCAGCTCCCGCTCCGGCGCGAGGCCGGTGACGTAGCGCGGGGTCACCGCCGTATCGTCGATGACGACGCCGGCGGCCTTGCTGCCCGCCTTGCCGACCGCGAGGCCGACGTCGTCCACGGAAGCCGCGGCGAGCTTGGCGATGGTGGCGACGTCGTCGAGGAGAGCGATCAGACCGGATGGCATTTGCGGCGCTTAGGCGAACTTGCGGTCGCGGCGCAATTCGCGCAGTGCCGCGGCCATGCTTGGACTGGATTTCATCAGGGCCGAACGCGCGGCGGTCGAGAAGGCCATCGAGGCGAAGGCGGTGGCCGTCGATCTCGACGCATTGCTGTCGCTCGACGGCGACGTGCGGCGGCTGAAGACCGAGATCGAAGCGCTGCGGGCCGAGCGCAATGCGATCAGCGCCGGCTTCAAGAGCGCCGCTCCGGAAGAGCGGGCCGAGCTTGGGCGCAAGGCGAAGGAAGCGGGCGCGCGGGCCAGCGAGCTGGAGACGGAGCTGGCCGAGAAGGAAGGCGCGCTGAAGTCGCTGCTGATGCGCGTCCCGAACATCCCTTGGGACGGCGCTCCGATCGGACCCGACGAGAGCTTCAACACCGTCGTTCGGCACGAAGGCGCAGTTCCGCAGTTCGATTTCGAGCCGCTCGACCATGTCGCCTTGATCGAGAAGAACGACTGGGCCGACCTCAGCCGCATCGTGCAGGTGTCGGGGTCGCGGCAATATTGCCTCAAGGGCCGGCTGGCGCTGCTCGAGACCAAGCTGATGGGCTGGGCGCTGGAGCGGATCGCGGAGGCGGGCTTCACGCCGATCACCGTGCCGTCGATGGCGCGCGAGCAGGCCTTCCTCAACCAGGGCCAGTTCCCCGGTCACAGGGAAGAAACGTACGAGGTTCCGGCAGACGAACTGTGGCTTGCGGGAACGGCGGAGGTGGCGCTGACCTCGCTCCATTCGGGCGAGATCATCGAGGGCGACAAATTGCCGATCCTCTACGCCGGCTATTCGCCCTGCTTCCGCCGCGAGGCGGGCAGCGCGGGCAAGGACGTGCGCGGGCTGCTGCGCGTCCACCAGTTCGTGAAGGTCGAGCAGTACGTCATCTGCGACGCCGACGACGCCGTTTCGGCCGGATGGCACGCGCGGCTGCTGGAACTGGCCGAGAGCATGCTTCAGGCGCTGGAAATCCCCTACCAGGTCATCGAAACCTCGACCGGCGACATGGGTCTGGGCAAGTTCCGCATGAACGACATCGAGAGCTGGGTGCCGAGCCTCAACAAGTATCGCGAGACGCACAGCTGCTCGACACTGCACGACTGGCAGGCGCGGCGGGCGAACATCCGCTATCGCGGCAGCGACGGAAAGGTGCGGTTCGCGCACACGCTCAACAATACGGCGCTGGCGAGCCCGCGGATCCTCGTGCCGCTGCTGGAAAATCATCAGACGGCGGACGGCCGCGTGAAGCTGCCGAAGGCGCTGCAGGAGCTTCTCGGGGGCGAATATCTGTGACGCGCAGTCACGTCGCGCTCGCCAGGGAGCGCCAGCTTCCGAAATGGGAGGGTGACGATGCTCCGCCAAGCGGGTGGAAGCATCTCCCCGAGCTTCTGTGGAATCTGGCACGGCTCGTTCGCGGCTGGGGATTGCGCGGTCCACGAGGGCCGCAGGACGGGCAGCCCGTGCTCGTCATCCCCGGCTTTCTCTGCAGCGACGGAACCACGCTGACCCTGCGCAAGCGGCTCGCGAAGCACGGCTATCGCGTTCACGGCTGGAAGCAGGGCTGGAACCTTGGAGCGAAGGCCGACACGCTGGATCGCCTGCGCGAGCGTATCGACGGCCTCGGCCACGACCGCAAGATCGTGCTGGTCGGGTGGAGCCTCGGCGGCCTCTTCGCTCGCGAATATGCGCGCAAGCACCCGGAGCAGATCCGCGCGGTGGTCACGCTTGGCTCGCCTTTTTCGGGAGACCCGCACCAGAACACCGTGTGGCCGCTCTACGAGCGCGTCGCCGGGCATCGCGTCGATGAGCCGCCGCTTCCGCGGATCACCGACAAGCCGCCAGTGCCGCACCTTGCTTTGTGGTCGCGCCGTGACGGGCTGATCGCTCCTCGGGCCGCGCGCGGACTCGACCATGAGCGGGACGCGGAAGTCGAGCTCGACTGCCATCACATGGCGTTCAGCGTTTCGAAGAGCGGAGCCAAGGCGGTGGTGCGTGAAATCGACAGCTTCCTGAATTCGCACGCATAATTCGCGAAGTTATTGTTCCGGTAACGCAAAGACACCATCTTCAAGGTCATGAAAGGTGCTCGAACCATCGCCGCTGATGCCGGCGCGGTTCACCCGGACGACCTCGCACCTCCGGGCTGGCACCGCTTGCGTGAAATCGCCTGGCATCTTCCGCGCTATCTTGCGGGCCTCGGTCCGCTGGGTCCGCGCGGGCCTGAGGACGGGCCTCCAGCGCTGGTCATTCCCGGCTTTCTCGCCACCGATCGCACGACGATGGACCTGCGCCGGGCGCTCGCCCGCGCCGGCTGGCGGGTGCATCCCTGGCTTCAGGGACTGAACACCGGCGCCAAGGCGGACACGCTGGAATTGCTGGAAAAGAGGCTCGACGAGATCGGCGGCGGGCGACCCGTGCTGGTGGTCGGATGGAGCCTCGGCGGCATGTTCGCTCGGCAGCTCGCGCATCGCTGCCCGGACAAGGTTCGCGGGGTCGTCACATTGGGCTCGCCTTTCTCCGGCGACCTCAAGACCAATACCAACGTCTGCGAATATTATGAGCGGATCGCCGGGCACGACGTGAACGAGCCGCCGTTCCACCATTACGCGCACAAGCCGCCTGTGCCGACTCTGGCGCTCTGGTCGCGGCGGGACGGGATCGTTGCCCCAAGCGCCGCGCGCGGACGCGACCATGAGCGCGACAAGGCGGTGGAGGTCGATACCTATCACAGCGGCTTCGCGGTGCACCGGCCGGTCCTGAGCCAGGTGGTGAACGAGATCCGCACCTTCCTGACCGAAGCCGAGGGCCGTCCGCCCGAGCTGCGGCCGATGACGGCCCGTGCCGCCAAGGGCGCAAAGGTCGCGCGAACCGCCTGATTTCGGCTGCCTCGGAGTCGCGCCATTGACTCCGTCCACTGACTCGCGAGACAAGAACAAAAGTAGAACATAGACGTTGCGAGTCGTGTGGTTGGTGGCCTTTCCCTGGTTCCCGGCGGCGGAAGCCGTGCGGCCGAAATTCTCCAGCTCCCCAGCGGGCTGGGTGAGCGCTGGCGCGTGCCGGCGCCGCCCAGCCCCACCTTGTCGGAGCTGTTCGCGGGCTCGCCCCGCGATGCCGGCTGGGCGGGTTTCCTGCTGGCCCAGACGGACCGCGAAAGGCCCTTGCTGTGGGTGCAGGACCGCATGGCGATCCTCGAAAGCGGCCGCATCTATCCGCCGGGTCTCGGGCCGGGCGAACTCATCCATGTCGAGGCGCGGGACGCGAAGCTCGCGCTCTGGGCGATGGAGGAAGGCCTGAGATGTTCGGGCCTGTCCGGAGTGATCGGCGAGCTGTGGGGCGATCCCGCGAGCCTCGACTTCACCGCGACGCGGCGGCTTGCGGTCGCGGCGGAGCGGAGCCGGGTGCCGTGCTGGCTGGTGCGGCTGGCCGGGACCGCCAACCTCAGCGGTGCGCGCATGCGCTGGCGGATCGCGAGCATGCCGAGCATCGCCAATCCATTGGATCCGCGCGCTTCGGGTACGTCCGCCTGGGAAGCGGAGCTGTTCCGCGCCCGCGGCCACCCGCCCGGCCGCTGGAGCATCGCGCATGAGGCGGATGCTTTCCATCTGGCTGCCGCACCTGGCCGTGGAACGCTGGGCGAGGTCGAGCGACTTCGGGCCTGACGCCTATCCCGCAAGGTCGTCCTGACCGTCGAAGGCACGCACGGCCCGATCATTCATGCGGTGACCCGGGCGGCGGCTGAACGCGGTGCATGCGCGGGTGCCCGCCTGACCGATGCGCGCGCGCTCGATCCATCATTGATCGCAGTGCCGGCCGATCCCGCTGGCGAGCAGGCCTTGGTCGAACGGCTGGCGCGCTGGGCCGGGCGCTGGTCGCCTCTGGTCGAAGTGGACGGCGAGAATGCGCTGCGGCTGGACGTCACCGGCGTCGCGCATCTGTTCGGCGGCGAGCGCAAGCTGGTCGCGGACGTGCAGACGCGGTTCGCCTTGGCCGGCCTGACGACCCGCGTGGCCATGGCGCCGACGGCCGCGGCCGCCTGGGCGCTGGCGCATTACGGCAATGCCGCGGCGGTGATCTGCGGCAAGGATACGGGCGCGAAGCTCGCCGACCTGCCCGTTGCGGCCCTGCGGTTGCCGCCGGAAGCGACGCGAACGCTGGAGCGGCTGGGACTGAAGACCATCGGCACTCTGGCCGGGATCGAGCGGCGCTCGCTCGCCCGCCGTTTCCGCGAGGCGGACAATCCGGTCGACGCGCTCGACCGCGCGCTTGGCCGCAAGCCGGAGCCGCTGACTGCCGTTCCCACTCACCGTCCGCCGCGTGCCTTGCTCAAGCTGGAAGAGCCCGCGACCCATCCGGAGGCTGCGGCCCAGGCGCTCGAGCGGCTGATCCCCGACCTCGTCCAGCAGCTTCAGCGGCGGCATCTGGGTGCACGGCGGCTGACGCTGACCGGTTTCCGCGTCGACGGAAGCACGGCTGTCGCTTCGGTCGCGACGAGCATTCCCAGCCGCGAGCAGAAGCATCTTCATCGGCTGATCGGCGACAAGGCGGCGGCGCTCGATCCCGGCTTCGGCTTCGATGCCTTTGTGCTGGAGGCGAGCTGGGCGGAGGATTTGTCGGCCGCTCAGGACAGCCTCGTCGAAGAAGCCGTCGAGCGAACGAGAGGTGGCGCGGCTGGTCGATCGGCTGAGCGTGAAGCTTGGCTCCGACAAGGTGCGGCGGCCGCAGCCCCATGAAAGCCATCTGCCCGAGCGGGCGAATGGGTGGGTGGGTGCGGTCACAATCCTCCCCGGAACGGGGAGAGGGACCATGACGCAAAGCGGCATGGTGGAGGGGGCGGCGTGCATGGCTCCAAACCCCCTCCACCAGCTACGCTGGTCCCCCTCCCCGTTCCGGGGAGGATGCGGCCGCAGCGGATGCTCGACCGGCCGGAAGCCATCGCCGTCGTCTACGCCACGCCCGAAGGCGTGCCGCGCCGCTTCGTCTGGCGGCGGGCGGTGCACGACATCGCCCGCGTCGAAGGGCCGGAGCGGATCGCGCCCGAATGGTGGCGCGAGCGATCCACCGCTCGCCTGCGCGATTACTACCGCGTCGAGGACCAAGCCGGCCGCCGCTACTGGATCTACCGCGAAGGGCTGATCGGCGACGGACGCGGCGGCCTGCCCGAGTGGTACATCCATGGCCTGTTCGGCTGATGCCCGACAAGCCGTCCTTCTCCCGGCTCCGGCTGGTGCGGACCGAGGACATGCCTCCGCCGCCCATCGCGCCGTCCGCTTATGTCGAGCTTGGCGTCAGCTCGCCATTCTCCTTCCTGCGCGGCGCATCGGATGCGATCGAGCTGGTGCAGACGGCCCTCGCGGTCGGTTACGACGCCATCGGCATTGCCGATCGCAACACTCTTGCGGGTGTCGTCAGGATGCACAGCGCCTGCGACGCGGTGGGCCTCAAGCCGCTGATCGGGTGCCGGCTGGACCTCAAGGATGCGCCGAGCCTGCTCGCCTATCCGATCGACCGCGACGGCTATGGACGGCTGTCGCGGCTGCTGAGCCTCGGCAAGATGCGCGCCGACAAGGGCGAATGCGATCTCAGCCTTTCCGACGTCGCGGAACATTCCGAAGGGATCGCCTTCATCGCCTGGCCCGGCGACGATCTCGATGATTTCGAAGGGGAATTGCCGCGGCTGCGTGAAGCTTTGACGTCACTTCGCCACGTCGCGGCAAGCTGGCTCTATCGCGGCGACGACAATGCGCCGGATCGAGCGGCTCGACCGGCTGGCTCGGCGGCAACGGCTGCACCATCCTCGCGACCAACGATGTCCATTATCATGCGCCCGACCGCCGGCCGCTGCAGGATGTCGTCACCTGCATCCGCGAGAAGGTCACGCTCACCACGGCAGGGTATCTGCTCAACCCGAACGCCGAACGGCATCTGAAATCGCCCGAGGAGATGGAGCGGCTGTTCGCGCGCTGGCCGCATGCGATTTCGGCGACGCGGGAGTTCGCCGACAGCCTGAATTTCAGCCTTAACGAGCTCCGCTACGAATATCCGCGGGAGACGGTGCCGGAGGGGCGGTCGCCGCAAGAGCATCTCGAGCATCTGACCTGGGAAGGCGCGCGCAAATTCTGGGGCGACAAGATCCCGTACAAGGTGCTGACCCAGCTCAACCATGAGCTGCGGCTGATCGCGAAGCTCGATTTCGCGCGCTACTTCCTGACCGTCCACGACATCGTCGCTTTCGCGCGCAGCCTCGATCCGCCGATCCTGTGCCAGGGGCGCGGATCGGCGGCGAACAGCGCCGTCTGCTATTGCCTGGGCATCACCGCGGTCGACCCGGCGACCAGCAATCTCTTGTTCGAGCGCTTCATTTCCGAGGAGCGCAAGGAGCCGCCCGACATCGACGTCGACTTCGAGCATGAGCGGCGCGAGGAAGTGATCCAGCACATCTACCAGAAATACGGCCGCGACCGCGCCGGGATCGCGGCGACCATCATCCATTATCGACCGCGCTCCGCCGTCCGCGAAGTCGGCAAGGTGATGGGGCTGAGCGAGGACGTCTGCGCCGCCATCGCCTCCAACTATTGGGGCAGCATGGAAGCCGAAGTCGCGGAAGAGCGGGCGAAGGACGCCGGGCTCAACCTCGACGATCCGCACCTCAAGCGGACGATGATGCTCGCCAAGCAGCTCATCGGCATGCCGCGCCATTTGTCGCAGCACGTCGGCGGCTTCATCCTGACCGAGCGGCCGCTGACCGAGACCGTGCCCATCGGCAATGGCGCGATGGACGACCGCACCTTCATCGAATGGGACAAGGACGACATCGAGGAGCTCGGCATCCTCAAGATCGACGTGCTCGCGCTCGGCATGCTGACCTGCATCCGCAAATGCTTCGACCTGATCGATCTGCATCACGGCGAACGCTTCGAGCTGGCGACCGTCCCGCAGGAGGTGCCGGAGGTCTACGACATGCTGTGCAAGGGCGACTCGCTGGGCGTGTTCCAGGTCGAGAGCCGGGCGCAGATGAACATGCTTCCACGCCTCAAGCCGCGCTGCTTCTACGACCTGGTCATCGAGGTCGCGATCGTCCGGCCGGGTCCGATCCAGGGCGACATGGTCCATCCCTTCCTGAAGCGCCGGTCGGGCAAGGAGCCGGTGACCTTCCCCTGCCCCGATCCCGACGCATGGCGAGCCGGACGAGCTGGAGAAGATCCTCGGCCGAACCATGGGCGTCCCGATCTTCCAGGAGCAGGCGATGAAGATCGCGCTCGATGCGGCGAAGTTCAGTTCCGAGGAGGCGAACCAGCTGCGCAAGGCGATGGCCACGTTCCGGTCGCGCGGAAACATCGACGTGCTTCAGGACAAGATGGTCGGGCGGATGGTCGAGCGCGGCTACGATCCCGACTTCGCCCAGCGCTGCTTCGACCAGATCAAGGGCTTCGGCGAATATGGCTTCCCCGAAAGCCACGCGGCGAGCTTCGCGCACCTCGTCTACGTGTCGAGCTGGCTGAAGTGGAAATATCCGGCGGCGTTTGCGTGCGGGCTGCTCAATTCGCAGCCGATGGGCTTCTACGCGCCGGCGCAGATCGTCCGCGATGCGAAGGAGCATGGGGTCGAGGTGCTGCCGGTGGATGTGAATTACAGCGACTGGGATTGCACGCTGGCGCCCACGCTCGTTGGGCCTCTCGCTCTGCGTCTCGGCTTCCGCCAGGTCGAAGGCCTGCACCGGGATGCGGTCGAGCGGCTGGAGCGCGCTCGCGGATCGCGGCTTTACGACAGCGTCGAGGACTTGCGGGTGCGCGGCGGTGTGCCCGTCCACGCCATCCAGCGGCTGGCGGCGGCCGATGCGTTCCGGTCGATGGACCTCGATCGCCGCGCGGCATTATGGGACGCGCGGGCGCTGAAGCAGGCGCCGGACCTGCCTTTGTTCATCGCCGCAGAGGCGCGGGACGAAGGTGCGGAGCTGGAGCCTGCTCGCCTGCCGGCCATGCCGCTCAGCGAGCATGTGGTGAACGATTATCAGACCGTGCGGCTAAGCCTGAAGGCGCATCCGCTTGCGCTTCCTGCGCGAACATTATGCCGCGCAGAAGTTCGTCACTGCCGACCGGCTGAGCTCAATCCGCGACGGCAAAAGGGTGTCGATGGCGGGGCTTGTCCTCATCCGCCAGCGGCCGGGCAGCGCCAAGGGCGTCTGCTTCATCACGCTGGAGGACGAGACCGGCATCGCCAACCTCGTCGTCTGGCCCGACGTGTTCGAGAAGCAGCGCAAGATCGTCATGGGCGCACGCCTGATCGCGGTGCACGGAATCATCCAGAAAGACGCGGAGGACGGCGTCATCCACCTCGTCGCCCGGAAGCTGGAGGATCACACCCACATGCTGAGGCATCTGAGCGACGAACTGATGCCGTCGACGCTCAACCAAGGGCGACGGCGGCGGCAGCTGGCGACCGCCCGCCGCGGGACATCCGCGCGACGTGAACGTCATCCCGAAGAGCCGCGACTTCCACTAAGTCGTTCATCCGCCAGCAATTCCAGCGAACCATTCTTGCCTTAAAGTCCGGCTATTGGGCGCCTCATGAAACGGTTTATCTTGAGCATTGCAGCGGTCGCCGTGGCGCTTGGAGCGTCCGCACCGGCGAGCGCGCAGGCCCTGGAAGGCAAGTGGGCGAACCCGAAGCGGAGCGTGATCGTCAACGTCGCGCGCTGCGGCGAGGCCTATTGCGGCACCGTCAGCTGGGCTTCCAAGAAGAATCGCGCGAAGGGCGCGGAAGCCCGGGACGCGGGTCCTCAGCGACCTTCGCCATCAGGGTGACGGCGTCTACAAGGGTCGGGCCTATGAGCCGAAGCGCGAAATCCGCGGCTCCGCGACCGTTCGCCAGCTCGGTCCGAACACGATGGTCGTGAAGGGCTGCGCGATTGCGGGCCTGTTCTGCAAGGAACAGCGCTGGACGCGCATCAGCTAACAGCCGTAGGTCGGCAGCATTGAACATGGTACTGCCACCGCGCTGATCCGCCATGAGTCGCCGTAAGCGATGACGGACGCCGACCCGCCAAGCTGACGGGCCGAGCCGGCGCAAAGACGCCGAATGAAGGGGGCATCACATGAAACTTACGCTCGCACTTGCGGGAGCCATTGCGCTCGCCGTCGCAACTCCTGCCGCGGCACAAAGCGGACCGGACGGCATCGTCCAGATCTACCACGTTGCACCTGGCCACCAGGTCGATTTCCTCAAGTGGCTCGATCAACAGGACAAGATCGCCGCCTCCGCCGGAGTTCCCGCCGGGAAACTCTACGCGCACATGGACGGCGACAGCTGGGATTATCTCGTGATCGCTCCGGTCACCACCCCTGCGCAGGATGCTGCCCTGGACGCCGCCGCGAAGAGCATGGGCATCAATGTGATGCGAGGCGGCATCGAGATGCGCAAGCATGTCACCAGCCACACGGATACGTTCGTACGCGGGCCAACGACCGCTGCGGCTTATCTTGCCGCAGTCGGCGCCAAGTAGACCTCAGCCAAGGTAAGGGCCGGCGGCGATGTCGCCGGCCAACACCGCGGCCTGAAGAGCCGCCATGTCGTCGGCCCAATAGCGGTCCGACGTGCTGCGAGGCGTGATCTCGCGAACCTTCGCATGAACGGACTGCAGCTTGGCGCTGGTCCTTAGGGGCGCGTGCAAGTCGACGGCCTCCGCCGCCGCGATCAGTTCCACCGCGACGACGCCCGCCGCATTGCGCGCGATCTGGGCGGCCTTCCGCCCTGCAATCGGCGCCATGGAGACATGATCCTCCTGGCCGGCCGAGGTCGGGATGGAATCGACGCTGGCCGGGAACGCCAGCGACTTGTTCTCGCTGACAAGTGCCGCCGCGGTCACCTGCGGGATCATCAGGCCGGAATTCACGCCGCTGTCCTGCGTCAGGAACGGCGGCAGGCCGCTCATCTTCGGGTCGATCAGGACGGCGGTGCGGCGTTCGGACAAGGAGCCGACCTCGCAAAGCGCCATGGAGATGATGTCGGCCGCGAACGCGACCGGCTGGGCGTGGAAATTGCCGCCCGAGATCGCCTCGTCCTCGTCGGGGAAGACGATCGGATTGTCGGTCACGGCGCCGGCTTCGATGGTCAGCGTGCGCGCGGCGTTTTCCAGAAGATCGAGCGCGGCGCCCATCACCTGCGGCTGGCAGCGGAAGCTGTAGGGGTCCTGCACTTTTCCGCAGCGCGTGTGGCTGTCGATGATCTCGCTTCCGTCGAGCAGATCGCGGATGGCGGAGGCGACGCGGATCTGGCCCGGCTGCCCGCGAACGTCCGACAGGCGCGCGTCGAACGGCTTGGCGCTGCCCTTCAGCGCATCGACCGAGAGGGCGCCCGCAGCGATCGCCGAAGCGAAGACGCGCTCGCCGGTGAACAAAGCATCGAGGGCAATGGCGGTCGAAGCCTGGGTCCCGTTGATCAGGGCGAGACCTTCCTTGGGACCCAGCTGCAGCGGCTGCATGCCCAGCGTCTTCAGCGCCGCCTCGGCCGTCATCACATTGCCGCGCACGTCGACCTTGCCCTTGCCCATGAGCGCCGCAATCAGATGCGCCAGCGGCGCGAGGTCGCCCGATGCGCCGACGCTGCCCTGCGACGGGATCAGCGGCATGGCATCATGTTCGAGCAAGGCCTGGAGCGCCTCGATGACGAGCGGCCTCACGCCGGAGTAGCCGCGGCCAAGCCCAAGCAGCTTGAGGATGATCATCAGCCGCGTGACGTGACGCGGCAGCGGATCGCCGAGACCCGCGCTGTGCGACAGGATCAGGTTGGTCTGCAGTTCCGCGAGGCGCTCGTCGGGAATGCGCGTGCTCGCCAGCAGGCCGAAGCCGGTGTTGACGCCGTAGACCGTCTCGCCGCTGGCAACGATCCGGTCGACTGCGGCGCGCGGCCTCGCGACCCGCTGCATCGACGCATCGTCGAGACGCGCGGATGCGCCGGCCCAGATACGCCGGAGATGATCGAGCGTGATGGCGGTCGGGTCGAGCGTCAGGCTCATTGCGCCGCGTCTAGGAGATTCGTGGCGAGCGAGCCAGCCGTCGGGTCACGCCGTCGCTGCCGCTTTCGGAGCGGTCGGCCGGGCGCCCGCTACCCAGCCGTGCCATGCGATGCCCAAGGCTGACGATCCCCGTCAGCGTCAGCAGCAGGGGCAGGTTCGCATAGGCAATCCGGCTGAAAATCGGCGCCCAGCCGGCGACCCGCCCAAGCGTCTCGAACAGGATTTCCTGCGCGGCAATGATGCCGGCGACCAGCAGCCACGGCCGGCCATGCTTTGGCGCCTGCCAGTACAGATAAAGCGCGAAGGCGATCAGGTACGGCGTTGCGACAGCGCGAAAGACGTAGCGAGAACGGAACGAGGTCGACATCGAACATCGGGACATAGGCTCGCAGCAAGCGCCAGATGATCGGCGCGACCACGAACATGCAGTGTGCCCAGCATGTAGCGGGCATGCAGATGAACCTTGTGGCGGTATTTCAGGCCGCCCCAGAACAGTATGGCAAAGCCGACCGTTAGCCAGAAGATCGACGATGCCGATCTGAGCTATCTCGACGTTCTTCGGGTCGGCGAGCCCGCCGGCGAGCGTCGTCGCCTCGAGATGGATGACCCACACTCCAGCGACGAGGAAGAATGGGAAAGAGGACGAACACGGCCAGCCCCGCATTCCGGTGCGAGCGCCCAGCGGTCGTTGTGAATCGATCCAGCTCTGCAAAGCCGCGAGCAATGGTCCAGAAGACAGCGCTCGCTGCGTGGAAGTGCCATGCGCATGCTTCGCGGCCGGCAAATCCTTGAGGTAGGACGGCCAGAAGGCGACGAAGGTCAGCACCAGGAGTGCCAGAACTAAAACGTAGGCATTGCGATATGGCATCGGCAGCCTCCCCCAAGGTGCGACGCAGGATCGCTACCACGAAACCCGTGGGTGAGCCTACGAAATCATCGGCAGGTCGAGACCCTGCTCTGCCGCGCAATCGACGGCGATGCGGTAACCCGCGTCGGCGTGGCGCATGACGCCGGTGCCGGGGTCGTTCCACAGCACCCGCTCGAGCCGGCGGGCAGCATCGTCGGTGCCGTCGGCGACGATCACCATGCCGCTGTGCTGCGAATAGCCCATGCCGACGCCGCCGCCGTGGTGCAGCGACACCCAGGTCGCGCCGCCGGCTGTGTTGAGCAGCGCATTGAGCAGCGGCCAGTCGGAAACGACGTCGCTGCCGTCCATCATGCTTTCCGTCTCGCGATTGGGCGACGCGACGGAGCCGCTGTCGAGATGGTCGCGGCCGATGACGATCGGCGCGCTGACTTCGCCGTTGCGGACCATCTCGTTGAAGGCGAGGCCGAGCTTGTGGCGCTGGCCAAGGCCGACCCAGCAGATGCGCGCGGGAAGGCCCTGGAAGGCAATCCGCTCGCGCGCCATGTCGAGCCAGCGGTGCAAATGCGGATCGTCCGGGATCAGCTCCTTCACGCGCTGGTCGGTGCGGTAGATGTCCTCGGGATCGCCCGAGAGCGCGACCCAGCGGAACGGGCCGACGCCGCGGCAGAAGAGCGGGCGGACATAGGCCGGAACGAAGCCGGGGAAGTCGAACGCATGGGCGACGCCCATGTCCTTCGCTTCCTGGCGGATGTTGTTGCCGTAATCGAAGGTCGGGACGCCCATGTCCTTGAACGCGAGCATCGCCTCGACATGGACGGCGATGGAGGCGCGCGCGGCTTCGGCGACGGCGGCGGGATCGCGCTCGCGCATCTCCTGCCACTTGGCGACGCTCCAGCCCGGCGGGGCAATAGCCGTTGGCGGGATCGTGGGCTGAGGTCTGGTCGGTGAGGGCGTCGGGCCGGATGTTCCGCTTCAGCATTTCCGGCAGGATTTCGGCTGCATTGCCGAGCAGGCCGACGCTGGTCGGCTCTGTCGGCCTTGCGCGATGATCTCCAGCGCCTCGTCGATGCTGGTCGCGCGGCGGTCGAGATAGCGCGTCTCGAGCCGCTTCTCGATGCGGCTTTCCTGGCACTCGATGGCGATGCAATGCGCGCCGGCCATGACCGCCGCGAGCGGCTGCGCGCCGCCCATTCCGCCGAGGCCGGCGGTCAGGATCCACTTGCCCTTGAGGTCGCCGCCGAAATGCTGGCGGCCCATCTCCGCGAAGGTCTCGTACGTGCCTTGGACGATGCCCTGCGTGCCGATGTAGATCCACGAGCCGGCGGTCATCTGGCCGTACATCATGAGCCCGGCGCGATCGAGCGCGTTGAACGTCTCCCAATTCGCCCACTTCGGCACGATGTTGGAATTGGCGATGAGCACGCGCGGCGCATCCTTGTGCGTCGGGAAGACGCCGACCGGCTTGCCCGACTGGACGAGCAGGGTCTGGTCCTCTTCCAGCCGCTCGAGCGTCTCGACGATCTTGTCGAAGCATTGCCAGTTGCGCGCGGCACGCCCGATGCCGCCATAGACGACCAGGCTCTGCGGATCCTCGGCGACCTCCTCGTCGAGATTGTTCATCAGCATCCGCACTGCCGCTTCGGTGGCCCAGCTTTTGGCCACGATCTCGCTTCCGCGGCGGGCGCGGATATGGCGGCTGTTGTCGCGTCGGTCGCTCAGCTGTCGGCTCCTGCGTAAATTCGTCGTTCCGGCCCCGGAAGGCCGATCCAGTAGCCCAGCTCGGCCAGGCTTTCGATACGCCACACGCAAAGGTCGGCCGCCTTGCCCGCCGCGATGCTGCCGACCTCGCGCGCTACTCCGAGAGCGCGGGCGGCGTTGATGGTCATTCCGGCAAGCGCCTCCTCCGGCGTCAGGCCGAACAGGGTGCACGCCATGTTCATGGTCAGCGTCGGCGAGAGCATCGGCGAGGTGCCGGGATTGCAGTCGGTCGCGATGGCGATCGGGACCTGGTGCTTGCGCAACAGGTCGACCGGCGGCTTCGTCTTTTCCTGCAGCGCGTAGAAGGCGCCGGGCAGGAGCACAGCGACGGTGCCCGCTTTGGCCATCGCCTTCGCGCCGGCGTCGTCGAGATGCTCGAGATGGTCCGCCGACAGCGCCTTGTGCTTGGCCGCGAGCGCCGCGCCGTTCTGGTTGGTGAGCTGCTCGGCGTGAAGCCGGACCGGCAGGCCGTTGGCCTGGGCGGCGGTGAAGATGCGCTCGACCTCCTTGGGCGTGAAGGCGATGCTTTCGCAGAAGGCGTCGACGCTGGTCGCCAGCCGTTCGCGGGCAGCGCGCGGGATCAGTTCGTCGGCGATCATCGCGACATAATCGTCGCGCCGGTCCTTATACTCGGGCGGAAGTGCATGAAGCGCGAGCAGCGTCGGTACGATCCGCACCTGCTCGCTGGCGGCCAGCGCCGCCGCACAGCGAAGCATGCGCAGTTCGCCCTCGACATCGAGCGCATAGCCGGACTTGATCTCGACGGTCGTCACGCCGCCGCGCATCAGCGCGTCGAGGCGCAGCGCCGCGGAGGCGAGAAGCTGGTCGTCGGACGCCGCTTGCGTGGCCCGTACCGTCGAGGCGATGCCGCCGCCCGCCCGTGCGATTTCCTCATAGGTCGCGCCCGCGCGGCGCATCGCATGCTCGTCGGCGCGGGTGCCGCCGAAGATCAGATGCGTGTGGCAGTCGACCAGGCCCGGCGTGACCCAGGCCCCGCCCAGCGGCACGACTTCCTTCGCGCGGAAGCCGGCCAATTCGGTGCGCTTGCCGACGCGCAGGATACGCCCGCCCTCGATGCGCGATCGCGCCCTGTTCGATGATGCCGAGCGGGTTCCCCGGCGCGGGCTCCATGGTGGCGATACGGCAGTCGACGAGCAGGCGGTCCCACATGCCCGTCGCCTTAGGCGAGACCAGTTGCTACGGCAAAGGCATGAGTGGCTGGCCGAACCTTTCCGACCTGATCGTTGCCGCGGACGCAGATGCGCCCGTGGGGCTGGTCGGGGCGCCGCTTGGCGTCGGGTCGGTGACGCCGGGAAGCTGCGACCAGGCGCCGGCGCTGCTGCGCAAGACGCTGCGGCGCATCGGGCGCTATGACATCGAGAGTCGGGCGGGAGATTGCACGCCGGATCGCGGATCATGGGCGATGTGCAGGTTGCAGGCCTGTCGATCGAGCAGGCGACGGGGCCGATCCGGAGCGCGGTCGCAGACGAGCGCCGCGCGGCATGCGCTGACATTGCTGGTCGGCGGCAACAATGCGGTCACGCGCCCGGGCGTGCTCGGGCTTGGAAATGCCGCTCGAGAAAGTCGGCCTGATCACGCTCGACGCGCATTTCGACATGCGTGAGACCGACGCAGGGCCTCAGCAACGGGAACCCGGTGCGGGCGCTGATCGAGGATGGACTTGCCGGGAGCGAACATCGCGCAGGTCGGCCTCGCGAGCTTCGCCAACAGCGCGAAGATGCACCGCGACGCCATCGACGCCGGCAATCTGGTGATCACCATCGGCGAAGTCCGGCTGAACGGGATCGAGCGCGCGATCGAACGCGCGCTGGCCCACGTCGAGCATTGCGAGGCGATCGTCGTCGACTGCGACATCGACGTGATCGACCGATCGCAATTTCCCGCAGCGCCGGGAGCGCGGCCGGGCGGGATGGCTGCGGCCGATTTCTTCCGGGCGGTCCGCTTTCTCGCATCGCGAGCCGCGTGTGCGGGTCATCGACCTGACGGAATGGGACCCGCCGCTCGATCCGACGGACCTTAGCGCGCTGACGGCGGCGCGCTGGGTGGCGGAGTGCCTCGCCGGCTACGAATTGCGCTGAGATTCCGCCGCTTTCTTGCGGCCGAGTTCGGACAGGGTGCGGAAGGTGATGGAGAAACGGAGATCGTCGCCGGGCGCGATGCTGTGCTCCCACTCATGCCGCGCCTCGCCGGACAGGAGATAGGCCGAGCGCGGTTCCACCGGCAGGCTGAACCGCCGGAAGCTGGAGCCGTCGCGCTGACGGAAGCGCAGGGTTGCCGGCGAATTCAGCGAGATGCCGACCACGCGATCGAAGACGCTGCGATCCTTGTGCCAGCCTATGCCGGCTGCCGGGGTCGTAGCGGGCGACGAGGACGTGCGCGATCTCGTCTGGAGGGACCTCGGCCAACGCCGCGGCCTTCTCGCGGAGGGGCTGCAGCCAATCGGGAATGGGTTCGGTCGGCCGAAAGCTCGCGTCGTCGAAGTCGTAGCGCCAGCCGTAGCTTTGCGTCTTCCGATTGCCCGTCCAACCGTGAAAGCGGAACGGCGCAAGGTCCATCGTCCCTAGCTGCTCGAGAAGGGCACGTTCCTCCTCGCGGCTGATGAAGTCTTCGCGATAGTCGAGGCCGGCAAGAAGCGGCTGCGCGAAGAGATCGGCTTGGCGTCATGCGCCGAACAGCTCCGCAATCTCGGAGGGCCGAAGCTCAGGTGCGAGCTGCTCGAACGTGCACTGCTTCGGCGCCTTGTCCGGACGCCAGCGGAGGAGCGCGGTCCCATGCCGGAAGCGGCGGCCGGTGACCTGGTCGTAGCGCACTTCCACGACCAGCTCGGGCCGCAGCGGCTGCCATTCCATCGATCGCGCATTGGCCCAGCGGCTCGGCCCGCCCGGCGCGTTGCCGGTGAAGCCGGGAGGCTCGATCAGCTCCTCCAGCCTCTTCGTAAGCGCGGGGCGCTCCTTCGCCGGCAGGCCGGAGGTGAAGCCGACATGATGCAGCGCACCCTCATCGTCGTAGAGACCGAGCAGCAGGGAACCGACCTCCCGCTTCTTCTCGGCATAGCGGAAGCCGCCGACCACGCAGTCGGCCGTGCGGAGCTGCTTGACCTTGACCATCGCCCGCTCGCCGAAGCGGTAGGGTTGGTCGAACGCTTGGCGATCACGCCGTCGAGCGCGCCGCCGCTGCGCTTCAGCCAGCCGAGCGCGCGGTCGCGGTCGGTCGTTGCGGGGGAGAGGAGCAGGCCGTCGACGGCATTCGCCTTGTGGAAGCGCTCCAACGCCTTGCGTCGATCACGGAGCGGCAGTTCGGCGAAGCTCTTGTCGCCAATCTCGAGAACGTCGAACAGCATGAGCTGCGCTGGCGTTTCCGCAGCCAGTTTCCGGATGCGGCTCTCGGCCGGATGGAGACGCATCTGCAAGCGCTTCGAAGTCGAGGCGGTCGGCAAGCGGCAGGATCAGTTCGCCGTCGACGATGAAGCGCTTCTCTTTGGTGCGGCTCAGGATCTCCAGGACTTCGGGAAAGTAGCGGCCGAGCGGCTTGCCCGATCGCGAGATCATCTCGATCGCATCGCCGTCGCGGCGGGCGATGCAGCGGAAGCCGTCCCACTTGGGCTCGTACTGCCAGCCGTCGCCTTCCGGCAGTTCGGCGGCGAGCAGGGCTTCCATCGGTTCGGGCACAGGTTGGCGCGGCATACGCGTTCAATCGCCGGATGCCTGCAGCGCGTTCCGGGCACAAAAAAAGCCCGCTCGAAAGCGGGCTTGATTGGTTGCGGGGGCAGGATTTGAACCTGCGACCTTCAGGTTATGAGCCTGACGAGCTACCGGGCTGCTCCACCCCGCGCCAACTAGCTCGACACGCTCCGTCGCGACACGAAAAGCCGCCGCTCGGCGATGCCGGCAGCGGCTCTTGTAAACATTGTGAATGGGTTCTTCGATCGCACGCCGGCTGCAAAGCCTGGCGACGACCTACTCTTCCACTGCTTAAGCAGTAGTACCATCGGCGCTGTCCGGTTTCACGGCCGAGTTCGGGATGGGATCGGGTGGGTCACGGACGCTATGGCCACCAAGCTATGGGGCCGGCGCATAAGCAAGGATTCTAGAAATCGTGCACTGTATTAGCGTATCTAGCTGAGATCCAACCATCGACAGCCAAAACTGTCGATGATGGTGGGATTCTCAAGCGCGAATAGAGCAATTAGGACCGGTTAGCTCCACGCGTTACTGCACTTCCACACCCGGCCTATCAACGTGGTGGTCTTCCACGGCTCTGAGATATCTTATCTTGAGGGAGGCTTCCCGCTTAGATGCTTTCAGCGGTTATCCCGTCCATGCATAGCTACCCTGCTGCGCGGCTGGCGCCACGACAGGTCCACCAGAGGCATGTTCAACCCGGTCCTCTCGTACTAGGGTCAACTCCTCTCAAATATCGACGCCCACGGCAGATAGGGACCAAACTGTCTCGCGACGTTCTGAACCCAGCTCACGTACCACTTTAATTGGCGAACAGCCAAACCCTTGGGACCTGCTCCAGCCCCAGGATGTGATGAGCCGACATCGAGGTGCCAAACAACCCCGTCGATATGAGCTCTTGGGGGTTATCAGCCTGTTATCCCCGGCGTACCTTTTATCCGTTGAGCGATGGCCCTTCCACGAGGGACCACCGGATCACTATGACCGACTTTCGTCTCTGCTCGACTTGTCAGTCTCGCAGTCAGGCGGGCTTATGCCATTGCACTCTAACAGACGGTTTCCAACCGTCCTGAGCCCACCATCGCGCGCCTCCGTTACTCTTTAGGAGGCGACCGCCCCAGTCAAACTACCCGCCACAGAGGGTCCCTGCACCGGATAACGGTGCGAGGTTAGACAGTAGAAAACAACAGGGTGGTATTTCACATGTGGCTCCACCCAAGCTGGCGCCTGGGCTTCAAAGCCTCCCACCTATTCTACACAATTGTTTCCCACAGCCACTCTGAAGCTGCAGTAAAGGTGCACGGGGTCTTTCCGTCTAACCGCGGGTACTCCGCATCTTCACGGAGAATTCAATTTCGCTGAGCAGGTGTTGGAGACAGTGGGGAAGTCGTTACGCCATTCGTGCAGGTCGGAACTTACCCGACAAGGAATTTCGCTACCTTAGGACCGTTATAGTTACGGCCGCCGTTTACCTGGGCTTCAATTCGGAGCTTGCACTCCTCCTCTTAACCTTCAGGCACCGGGCAGGCGTCAGACCCTATACGTCGTCTTGAAGCCGACTTAGCAGAGCCCTGTGTTTTTGTTAAACAGTCGCTACCCCCTGGCCTGTGCCCCCTCAAAATGCTTGCGCACGATGAGGGCCTCCTTCTTCCGAAGGTACGGAGGCAATTTGCCGAGTTCCTTCAACACCCTTCTCTCAAGCGCCTTGGTATACTCTACCTGCCCACCTGTGTCGGTTTCGGGTACGGTCTATACGGTGGGGCTATTTCCTGGAA
The DNA here is from genome assembly GCA_963807815.1 of uncultured Alphaproteobacteria bacterium. Taxonomy (GTDB): domain Bacteria; phylum Pseudomonadota; class Alphaproteobacteria; order Sphingomonadales; family Sphingomonadaceae; genus Sphingomicrobium. The sequence goes on from CAWECW010000012.1 coordinate 50,906, forward strand.
CCTCTTCGCCGCCAATACCAATCCAATAAGGACTGACGACTTACGAGATCCGTCACACACCACCAGGTACAGGAATATTAACCTGTTTCCCATCGACTACCCCCTTCGGGCTCGTCTTAGGGGCCGACTCACCCTGCGCGGATTAGCCTTGCGCAGGAACCCTTGGGCTTTCGGCGAGAGGGCATCTCACCCTCTTTATCGCTACTCATGTCAGCATTCGCACTTCCGATACCTCCACGGTCGGTTACCCTCCCGCTTCAACGGCTTACGGAACGCTCCGCTACCGCGTGCAGTCAAAGATGCACACCCTAAGCTTCGGTGCATCACTTTAGCCCCGTTACATCTTCGCCGCAGGAACTCTTATTTAGACCAGTGAGCTGTTACGCTTTCTTTAAAGGATGGCTGCTTCTAAGCCAACCTCCTGGTTGTTTTGGGAATCCCACATGCTTTCCCACTTAGTGATGACTTGGGGACCTTAGCTGTAGGTTAGGGCTGTTTCCCTTTTGACGACGGACCTTAGCACCCGCCGTCTGTCTCCCGGACTATACTCGATGGTATTCGGAGTTTGGTTAGGTTTGGTAGACCTCGCGGCCCCCTAGCCCATCCAGTGCTCTACCCCCATCGGAAAACATCCGAGGCACTACCTCAATAGTTTTCGCGGAGAACCAGCTATTTCCCGGCTTGATTGGCCTTTCACCCCTAAACACAACTCATCCGGTAACTTTTCAACGTTAATCGGTTCGGGCCTCCAGTGCGTGTTACCGCACCTTCACCCTGGTCATGCCTAGATCGCCGGGTTTCGGGTCTAATGCATCAAACTCAATCGCCCTATTCAGACTCGCTTTCGCTGCGCCTACACCTAACGGCTTAAGCTTGCTTGATACATTAAGTCACTGACCCATTATGCAAGAGGTACGCGGTCACATCTCAAGGATCCTCCCACTGCTTGTAGGCAACCGGTTTCAGGTACTGTTTCACTCCCCTCATCGGGGTGCTTTTCACCTTTCCCTCACGGTACTAGTTCACTATCGGTCATACACGAGTATTTAGGCTTGGAGGGTGGTCCCCCCATGTTCAGACAGGATTACACGTGTCCCGCCCTACTCGAGTCCTGATGTATTGTTTTCGCATACGGGGCTGTCACCCGCTATGGCCAGTCTTTCCAAACTGTTCTGCTAACTAAACACCAGGCACTGGCCTGGTCCGCGTTCGCTCGCCACTACTAACGGAATCTCGGTTGATGTCTTTTCCTCCGGGTACTGAGATGTTTCAGTTCCCCGGGTTCGCTTCACCAAGCCTATTTTATTCAGCAAAGTGATATCCTTCCTATTTAACCCCAACGACCGATTGCTCGGCATCGAGATTAAATAGTGAGGATGGGTTTCCCCATTCGGAAATCTGCGGGTCAAAGGTTGCTCACACCTCACCGCAGCTTATCGCAGCGTGCCACGTCCTTCATCGCCTGTGTATGCCAAGGCATCCACCAATTGCCCTTACCTCACGCTTGAGAATCCACACCACCATCGACAATCCTGCTTGCATGACACGGTCGTCGTTGATGGTCTGGTCGATCGTCCAGGTCTTGCAGGATCGAT
>CAWECW010000012.1:55000-469481 GCA_963807815.1 uncultured Alphaproteobacteria bacterium
GCTCGCTGAGCGCTCGCGTCGGCGAGCATCCGTAAGGACGGCCGCCGCTCGCTCAGACCTAGATAGGGAGTCGCGCCGGCGCTTTCAAGAGCGCCAAGCCGCTGGAATTCGCAGACAGTTTTCGCGACGAGCCGCTCAGGCGCTCTGAATATAGTCCCGCATCGCCTCCGCTTCGGCCTCGATCCGCTCGATGCGGTACTTCACCAGGTCGCCGATCGACACGATTCCCGCCAGCTCGGCCGCCGTCGACCACCGGCAAATGGCGAATCCGCCGCTGGGTCATCAGCGCCAGCGCCGACAGGACCGGCGTCGTCGGGATCGACGGTGATCGCCGGCGCGGTCATCACCCGCGCGACCGGCCAGTCGAGCACTTCGGCGCCATGGTCGCGCAGGCAGTAGATGACGTCGCGTTCCGACATGATGCCGGCGATCTCGTCCGCCGTCGACCACCGGCAGGGCGCCGATCCTTCGCTCGCCGAGCAGCCGACGGCGTCGCCGACCGTCGCCTCGGGCCGATATCGTCGCCACCTCGGTCCCTTTGTCGCCGAGGATCGTCTCGATGTTCATTGCAGCCTCCGAATCCGGTGCCGGGTGCAAGCCTTGATAGTCCCACTTCGCGCAGCCAAAGGGAAGGCCATGCCCCGCCCCGACCCAATTGCCGAGCCCGCGGCTCTCCTTGCTGCGCAAGTTCCGGCGGATCATGAAGCTGCTGGCGGTGCTTCTCGATCGTCATCGCGGCGATCGCCGTGCTGCTCGTCGCGCGCGGCGACGAGGGCCCGCATATCCACATGCTGATCGCGACCGCGCTCGGCGCGGGCTTGACCGTCCTGCTCGGCCGGGGCGCTGATGAGCCTCGTCTTCCTCAGCGCGCGCAGCGGCCACGACGACCGAAGCCAGCAAATTCGAAAAGGATGAACCATGTGACTGACCATGATCCGCGAGCCCGATCCTGCGCGTCGTGCCCGGCCCGACCGACATCAACGCCAACGGCCATATCTTCGGCGGCTGGGTGCTGAGCCAGATGGACATCGCCGGCCGGCATCGTCGCCTCGCGCCGCGCGCAGGGGCCGGTCGCGACGGTCGCGATCGAGCGGATGGAGTTCATCGCGCCGATCCACCTGCGCGACCTGATCTCGCGTCTATGCCGAGGTCGAGCGCGTCGGCCGGACCTCGATGGGCGTGCGCATCGAGGTCATCGCCAGCCGCGACCGCGGCGCGACCGAGGTCAAGGTCACCGAAGGCCTGTTCACCTTCGTCGCGCTCGACGAGGAGCACCGGCCCGCGGCCGGTCGACCCGGCCTAGGCAAAAGAAAGGCCCCCTCGCCGTACATCCGGGCGAGGGGGCCGGGCTTTCGTTCCGGGGAGTGGAGCGGAAAGCCTAACTGTCAGAAGTCGATCTGCGCACGGGTGCCGATGAAGTCGACGCCGTAATCGTAGTCGTCGACGTCCGGATCCGAGCTCGACAGGCCCGAGACTTCGTCGGCCAGCGGGCCGCCCGTCACGAACGCGTGGCTGTACTGGAGGTAGAAGCGCATCCAGTCTTCGGGGATCCAGACCACGCTGGCGAGCAGGCCGAGCTGCTTGCCGCCGCGCGTGTAGTTCGTCGACGCTGCAGACGTGCCGGTCAGGAAGTTGTTGTTGAACGCTTCCTTCAGCTTGCCGGTGTCGAGATCGAGATAATCGACGCGGCCATTGATCTGGACCGCGCCCCAGCCGCCCTTGCTGAACGGCTTGAGGACCTTGGTGCGATCCCACGTGCCATTCTTGTAGCCGCGCGTTTCGCCGGTCAGGAAATAGCCAGCTTCGAGATAGCCGCCCCAGAAGCTCGGGTTGCCGTCCGGAACGAGCGGCCGTAACCGTATCGCCGGGGAAGCGGTTCAGATTGTTCTCGCTGAAGTTGAGCGTGTCACCTTCGCCGTAGGCGTTCGATTTCAGATATTGGCCTTCGGCCGCAACGTGCAGCGACTTGAAGATGCCGCCGAACTCCAGGCCGAAGATGTCGTCGCTCTTGGCAGCGAAATTGCCCGTGTCGACGAAGCGGATGTCCGTCGTCTGCGTGAAAGGACGCGCGCGGTACCGAGCGGTCTGGTTCGTAGACGCCTGGCCCGACGAACTGGCGGTCGTTCCATTGTTATTGCTCTGGAACTCCCGGTGCTGGAAGTTCGCGCCGAAGTGGAGCTGGTTCGCGCCCATCAGCGGCGAGTAGGTGGCACGAGCCGCCGCGATCCAGCTGTCGTTGTCGAACGTGCTGTCGATCGAGTGACCCGTGAACAGGCCCGCATTGATGCGCAGGTCGCCGGCCGCGTTGACATAGCCAGCGCTCACACCGATGCGGCGGGTGTTGACGAACGCGTCGTCGAACGCAGCGCGCTCCATGAAGCTGGTGAAGCGCGAGCTCGTGATCTGCTCGAGGCCGTTCAGCGTTTCGTGGTTGCCGATCGTGAAGCTGTAACGGCTTGCCCGACGGCGCATAGGTGATGATGGCGTCGCCGAACCCGACGTGAGCCGTTCGCAAAGTCCATCTCGAACTTGTAGCCGAAGCCGCCCGGAATGGTGCCTTCGGCGCCGAGACGGATGCGGCGGACGCGCGAGTTGAAGCCGAGATTGCGGGTGAGCAGGCTGCCATTGGGATCGTCGTCCGGATTGGCAGACATACCCCGCGTCATACTGGAGTCGGCCGCGCGGCTTGAACGTGAAGCCCGCCTCCTTGTCGGCATATTCAGGCGCGCCCTTCCACGACGGAACGGCCTTCGCCTGCTGGGTCTTCACGCCTTCCAGCGCTTCCTGAAGCGCTTCGACCTGCGCCTGCAGGAGCTCGATCTTGGCCTGCAGGTCGTCGACCTGGCCGGTGCCCTGGATCGTGGCATCGGCCGCGGCGTCCGAAGCGTCCGGCTCGGTCGCTTCCGGCTCCTGCTGCGGCAGCCGGTTCCTGCGCGGCGGCATGAGCCGTCCCCGAAATGATGAACGCGCTGCCCGAGAGAAGCGCAGCGATTACGAACTTGCGAGTCATTCTATTCCCTTTCCCCCGCCCCCTCTCTGGGAGGCCTTGAGCACCGGCCCACGATGGGGCCGGTGCCAACTGGATCGTCGTCTTGTAAGTTTCGGAGCTACTTGAGGCTCGCGAGGTTGAGCGGAGCGAGGCTGCGCGCCGCCGCCTGCGACGCGTGCGCGCGACCGGATTCGGAGCGGCAATCAGGCCGGCCTGGCGCAGATAGCCACTGCGGGCCGAAAGCGCTTTCCTTGGTGAACTCGGCGACGAAGGCCTTGATCGACGGGATCGCGCCGACGTGCGCGTTCTTGACGTAGATGTAGAGCGGACGCGCGCCCGGATATTTGAAGCTGCTGATCGTATCGTAGGTCGGCGCGACGCCGTTGATGGGGATGCCCTTCAGCAGGTTCGCATTCTCTTCGAGATAGCGAATAGCCGAAGATGCCGACGGTGCCGGGGTTCGCTTCGAGCTTCTGAACGATCAGATTGTCGTTCTCGCCCGCTTCGATGAACGCGCCATCTTCGCGCATGCCGGTGCAGATGGCCTTGTACTTGGTCTCGTTGGCCTTCTTCACCGCGGCCATGCCCGGATTGGTGTCGCAGCCCGGCGGTCATGACCAGCTCGCCGAACGCGTCGCGCGTGCCGCTGGTCGGCGGCGGGCCGTAGACGCGGATCGGAAGCGCCGGAAGCTTGCCGTTCACGTCCTTCCAGGTCTTGGCCTTGTTGGGCTTGCCGAACGGCGTCTTGGCAAGCGCGAGATAGACGTCGCGGGTGGTGAGGCCCGCGAGCGGCGTGCGCTTCGATGTCGAAAGCGCGATGCCGTCGATGCCGACCTGGATCTCGGTGATCTTGGTAACGCCGTTCGCGGCGCAGGCCTTGGCTTCCGAGGCCTTCATCCGGCGCGACGCATTGGCGACGTCCGGGAAGCGCTCGCCAACGCCGGCGCAGAACAATTTGATGCCGGCGCCGGTGCCGGTCGATTCGATGATCGGCGAGCCGAGGCGCGGATTGGCGCGGGCGACGCGCTCCGCGACCTGCTTGGCGAACGGATAGACGGTCGAGGACCCGACTGCGCGCATCTGCGTGCGGGCCTCTGCGGCGGTGCTGACGGTAGTTGCGGCGAGTGCGACTCCGGCCAGAGCCAAAAGCTTGCGTGACATTGTTGAAATTTCCCCTTGGAATCACCGGCAGCACTGCCGCCGGCTGACTCGTCTCTAGGGGTGGGTCGCGACGTCTAAATGACGCGCTTGTTTCTGTTGTGTGACGAGCCGTTTTCAGGCCTCGGCATCGAGCGAATAGCCGGCCGAACGCACGGTGCGGATGATGTCCCTGCGGCCGCCGTCATTGAGCGCCTTGCGCAGCCGGCGGACATGCACGTCGACGGTCCGCAGATCGATGTCGGGGTCATGCGACCAGACGGAATCGAGCAGCCGTTCGCGCGAGAAGACGCGGCCAGGATTCTCGAGGAAATGCTTGAGCAGCCGGAACTCGGTCGGGCCGAGCGAGACGGGCTTTCCGCCACGGCGAACACGATGTGCGGCGACGTCCATCTCCACGTCGTCATAGCCCAGCTGTTCCGCCGCCAGCGCGGGGCGGACCCGGCGAAGCACGGCGCCGACGCGGGCGACGAGCTCGCGCGGGCTGAACGGCTTGGTGACATAATCGTCCGCGCCGGTCTCCAGGCCGCGGATGCGATCGCTCTCCTCGCCGCGCGCGGTGAGCATGATGATCGGGACGTTGGCCGTTTCCGACCGGCGCCGCAGCCGGCGGCAAACCTCGAGGCCGAGGATGCCCTCGATCATCCAGTCGAGGATGATGACGTCCGGCGCGTCCTCGCTGGCGAGAAGCAAGGCCTCTTCGCCATCGCCGGTCCGGCGGACTTCATAATCCTCGCGCTCGAAATGCCAGATGAGGAGTTCGGCGAGCGCCCGGTCGTCCTCGACAAGCAGGAGCTTCTTGCGCGTCATGCAGGCTTCCTGCCGCCGTTTCTTGGTGGGCTCGACCATATGCTCTCCGGTCGCCGCGTAATAGACCATCTCGGCGATGTTCGTCGCGTGATCGCCGACCCGTTCCAGGTTCTTGGCGACGAACAGCAGGTGCGCCGACTGGCCGATGTTGTGCGGATTTTCCATCATGTGCGTCAGCAGGGTGCGGAAGATGGAATCGTAGAAGTCGTCGACCGCCTGGTCGCGTTCGCAGACGCGCACGGCCGCCTTCGCGTCGCGCTCGACGAAGGCGCGAAGCACGTCGGTGACCATGTCCGTCGCGATCCGCGCCATCTCCGGCAGGAGCGACACCGGCTCGATGTCGCTTGCGCCGTCGAGCAGCGGAACGCGCTTGGCGATGTTCTTGGCATAGTCGCCGATGCGCTCGACGACGCCCGAGATCTTGAGCGCCGCGACCGCATCGCGCAGATCGCCCGCCATCGGCGCACGGAGCGCGATCAGCTGGACGACGCGCTTCTCGGTCTCGATCTCGAGCCGGTCGATTTCCTTGTCGCGCTCGACGACGCGATGCGCGGCTTCGGTATCGCGCTCGACGAGGCAGCGCATCGCCTCGATGATGGCCTGCTGCGCGAGCTGGCCCATCTCGCTGATGAGCCCGCGAAGGCGATCGATGTCCTCGTCAAACGCCTTGAGCGTATGGCCGGTCTGCTGCTGCATTGCTTCTGCTCCGATCAGCCGTAGCGCCCAGTGATATAATCCTGGGTGCGCTGCTCGCGCGGGTTGGTGAACATCTCGCTCGTCTTGCCGTATTCGACCAGCTCGCCGAGGTGGAAGAAGGCCGTGCGCTGCGAGACGCGCGCCGCCTGCTGCATGTTGTGGGTGACGATCACGATCGCGTAGCGGCCGCGAAGCTCGTGGATCAGCTCCTCGATGCGCGCCGTCGCGATCGGGTCGAGCGCCGAGCAGGGCTCGTCCATCAGGATGACCTCCGGATCGACCGCGATCGCGCGCGCGATGCACAGGCGCTGCTGCTGTCCGCCCGGAAAGGGCGGTGCCGCTCTCGGTCAGGCGATCCTTGACCTCATCCCAGAGGCCGGCGCGCTTCAGCGACTTCTCGACCGTCTGGTCGAGCTCGGCGCGCGACGCCGTGAGGCCGTGAATGCGCGGACCGTAGGCGACGTTCTCATAGATCGACTTGGGGAACGGGTTCGGCTTCTGGAACACCATGCCGACCCGGGCGCGAAGCTGGACGACGTCCATCGCCGGCGAATTGATGTCCGTGCCGTCGAGCTCGATCAGTCCCGATCACGCGTCGCCGCCGGGATCGTGTCGTTCATCCGGTTCAGGCAGCGCAGGAAGGTCGACTTGCCGCAGCCCGAAGGGCCGATGAAGGCGGTGACGCGATCTTCGTGAACGTCGATCGAGACGTCCTTCAGCGCCTGCTTCTCGCCGTAGAAGACATTGATGCCGCTGGCGCGCATCTTCGGTTCGCGCTTGGGCGCGGCCTCCTCATGCTCGTCGGCATCCGTTCCGAGCGAGACGGAAAGGCCGCTGACCGGCTTCTCCTGGAGAGGCGTGCCGCTCGCGACCGGATCGTCGAGCACCGACGGTTCGTGCGGAAGCGGCTGCTCCGTCGTCGACGGTCCCTTTCGGTTCGCCTCGGCAGCGACTGCTGCCGAAGGCGCCGGGACCGGCGTCGTTGGAGTGATCGGATGTTTTTTCTTTCATGAGCATGAGGCCTACCAGCGTTGCTCGAAGCGGTTGCGGAGATAGATGGCGAGCGCGTTCATCAGCAGCATGAACACGAGAAGGACGATGATCGCCGCACTCGTCTTCTCGACGAAGGAGCGGTCGACTTCGTCCGACCAGAGGAAGATCTGAACCGGAAGCACCGTCGCCGGCTCGGTGATCCCGGACGGCGGAACGGCGATGAACGCGCGCATGCCGATCATCAGCAGCGGCGCGGTTTCGCCGAGCGCGCGAGCCATGCCGATGATCGTGCCGGTGAGGATGCCCGGGCAGCGCGAGCGGCAGGACGTGGTGGAACACGACCTGCATCTTCGACGCGCCGACGCCAAGCGCCGCCTCGCGGATCGAGGGCGGCACCGCCTTGATCGCGTTCCGGCCGGCGATGACGATCACCGGCATGGTCATCAGCGCGAGCGTCAGGCCGCCGACCAGCGGTGCCGAGCGCGGCATGTGCATGAAGTTGAGGAACACGGCGAGGCCGAGCAGACCGAAGATGATCGACGGAACGGCCGCGAGATTGTTGATCGAAACCTCGATCATGTCCGTCCAGCGGTTCCGCGCGGCAAATTCTTCCAGGTAGATCGCGGACAGGACGCCGACCGGGAATGCAAGCGCCATCGTCACGACGATCGTCAGGAAGCTGCCCTTCAGCGCGCCCCAGACGCCGGCCATTGCCGGATCGGTCGAATCCGAAGCCTGCAGGAAGTCGAGGGTCAGGCCGCCCGCGCCGCGATAGATCATGGTTCCGAGCAGGAAGGCGAGGAAGGCGAGCGACATGCCGACCGCCAGCAGGCCGAGCAGCTTGAACAGCCGCTCCGACCGGTAGCGCTTGCGCAAGCCGGCTCTGCATCGCATCGCCGGTCCAGCGCGTGATCGCCGCGTCTGCGGTGGCGCTATTCATAAGCTTCCCGATATTTGCGCACGACACTCAGCGCGATCAGGTTGAGGACGAGCGTGATCAGGAACAGCACGAGGCCGAGCGCAAAGGCCGCAAGCGTCTTGGCGCTGTCGAATTCCTGGTCGCCGGTGAGCAGCTGCACGATCTGCACCGTGACGGTCGTCACGCTTTCGAACGGATTGGCGGTGAGGTTCGCCGCAAGGCCCGCGGCCATCACCACGATCATCGTTTCGCCGATCGCTCGGCTGACCGCGAGAAGGATGCCGCCGACGACGCCCGGCAGCGCTGCCGGAAGCAGCACCTTGCGGATCGTTTCCGAGCGTGTCGCTCCGAGCGCGAGGCTGCCGTCGTTCATCGCCGCGGGAACCGCCGCGATCGAATCGTCGGCCATCGAGCTGACGAACGGAATGATCATGATGCCCATGACGAGGCCGGCCGCGAGCGCGCTTTCGCTGCTCGCGGACTCGATGCCGATCGAGATGCCGAATTCGCGAATCCAGGGCGCAACGGTCAAAGCGGCGAAATAGCCGTAGACGACCGTCGGAACGCCGGCGAGAATTTCGAGCAAGGGCTTGATGACCGAGCGCACCTTCGGCGCGGCATATTGGGTCAAATAGATGGCGCTCATCAGGCCGAGCGGGATGGCGACGATCATCGCGATGATCGCGCCGATCAGGATCGTGCCCCAGAAAAGCGGGATCGATCCGAACGCGCCTGACGACCCGGCCTGGTCGGCACGGATCGCGGTCTGCGGGCTCCAGGTCAGGCCGAAGAGGAACTCGGTCGGCGGGACCATCTGGAAGAAGCGGAGCGATTCGAACAAGAGCGACAGGACAATTCCGAGGGTCGTGAAGATCGGCGATCATCGAAGCCGCGATCAGCAGCCCGTTCATCCATCGCTCGACGGACGTTCGCGCGCGGAACTCGCGGTCGCGCTTGCGGAGGAACAGCAGGCCGCCGGCGCCGAGCGCGAACAGGATCGCCGCAATGCCGCCGATCGAGGCGTAGCGGCCCTCCGCCTCCTTCATTCGCGGCGCGAGCGCGGTGGATTCCGGATTGAAGCCCGCTTCGATCTCGCGATTCGCGATCTGCCGCGCTTCCGCGAGGATCGTGTCGCGCTGCATCTCGAAGTCCGGCAACGCCTGGCCTTCGGGCGTTGCAAGCACGGCCTGATCGACCAGCCGGGTCTGCATCGGCGCCCAGGCCGCGAGCACCAGAAGCGCCGGAGCGAGGATCCAGAGCACCGCATGGGTCGCGTGATATGCGGGGAGCGAATGGAGCCTTCCGCCGGTGCGAAGACGCGCGGCGCGGACATACGAGATCCCGCCGATCGCCGCGGCGACCAGCAGGATCACGATGAAGGCAAGCCCAAGCGTCATGTTATTCGCCGGTGGCCGCCTACTTCAGGCCGGCCGGGTCGAGCGGCTTCAGCTCGGTCGCCTGCTTGTTGGCAGCTTCGAGGTCGGCGCCGGCCAGCGGAACCAGTCCGCGCTGCTCCAGCGGGCCGCCCTTGCGCCCATGCCTTGGAATAGGCCGCGACGAAGTCGCGAAGCGCCGGCTTGGCCGCCAGATGCTCGCCCTTCAGGTAGATGTAGAGCTTGCGGGCGCCCGGGTAGGAAAGATCGGCGATCGTCGCTTCGGTCGGCGAGACGCCGTTGATCTGGACCGGGGCTGACCTTGTCCGCATTCTCCTCGAGGAAGGAATAGCCGAGGATTCCGACCGTGCCCGGATCGCTGGTCACCTTCTGGACGAGGAGATTGTCGTTCTCGCCCGCTTCCACGAACAGGCCATCCTCGCGCACCTTCGTGCAGACGTCCTTGTGCTTCGCCTCGTCCGATTCCTTGAGCGCCTTCATGGCCGGATCGGAGTTGCAGCCCTTTTCGAGATAGAGCTCGACAAGGCTGTCGCGCGTGCCGGACGTCGGCGGCGGGCCGAGGACGCGGATCTTGATCGCCGGAAGTGCCGGATTGACGTCCTTCCAGGTCTGCGCCGTGTTCGCGCCCTTGCCGAACGGATTGGCGGCGAGCGCCTTGTAGATGTCCGCCTGCGTCAGGTTGAGCGGCTCGGTGCCCTTCGCCTGGATGAAGGTCAGGCCGTCGATTCCGACCGGCACCTCGATGACGTTCTTCACGCCGGCCGCGACGCACGAATCATACTCGCTCTTCTTGATCTGGCGCGATGCGTTCTCGATGTCCGGGAAGTTCGCGCCGACGCCGCCGCAGAACAGCTTCATGCCCGCGCCCGTGCCCGTCGATTCGACGACCGCGCTGACGTTCGGATTGTCGCGCTGGAATTGCTCGGCGACTGCCGTGGTGAAGGGATAGACGGTCGAGGAACCGACGACCTTCAACTGCTGCTTCGCCGCGGCGCCATCGCCGCCGCCATTGCTTCCACATGCAGCGAGCGCCGCCGCTACCGGCAGCGCAATCATCATCTTCTTCACTGGTCTAAACTCCCGTGTCGGATTCGATCCGTGGGAATCCCCTAGCTGCCGTTCCGAGACCGGTTCGTGACAGCTTCGTTACAGCTTTATGACAACGGCCGCGGCGGCGCGTCTAGAAGAGCGTCGTGATGTAATAGAAGAGAGCCGCGACGCTTGCCGAAGCCGGGATGGTGATGACCCAGGCGGTCATGACGTTGCCTGCGACCTGCCAGCGAACGGCGGATGCACGCCGCGCCGCGCCGGCGCCGATGATGCAGCCGGTGATGGTGTGCGTCGTGGAGACCGGAATGCCGAGCCACGACGCCGTGAACAGCATGAACGATCCGCCGAGCGATGCGCTGAAACCCTGGTGCTGCGACAACTTGGTGATGCGCGTGCCCATGGTCTCGATGATCTTCCAGCCGCCGCACAAGGTCCCGAGACCGATCGCAACATAGCAGCTGAGCGCGACCCAGTGGGGGACGTGGAATTCCCCCTGCATGTTGCCCGTCGAATAAAGCAGAACGGCAATGATCCCCATCGTCTTCTGCGCGTCGTTCAGGCCGTGGCCGATGGAATACATCGCCGATGAGCAGAGATGCAGGACACGGAAGGTCCTCTCCGCTCCGGCCGCCGTCGCGCGCACGCCGAGCCAGCTGGTGATCAGCATGATCAGCATGGCGAGGATCATGCCGAGCGTTGGCGACAGGACGATCGCAATCAGCGTCTTGTTGAGCCCGCCCCACTGGATGCCGGTCAGCCCCGCAGTGCGCCACTCCCGCACCGATCAGTCCACCGACGAGAGCGTGGCTGGATGAGGACGGGATACCCTTGAGCCAGGTGACGACGTTCCAGAACATCGCGCCGACAAGCGCGCCAAAGACGACCGCCGGGGTCACCAGGTCCTTGTCGATGATGCCCTTGCCGATCGTGTCGGCGACACGGTGCAGCTCCGGCACGGCAAGCGAGATGAAGTAGGCGGCGAAGTTGAAGAAGGCCGCGAACGCGACCGCCGTCACCGGCTTGAGCAGCCGCGTCGCGACGACCGTCGCGATCGCGTTCGCGGCGTCGTGCAATCCGTTCAGAAAATCGAACGCAAGCGCGATCAGGATCAGGCCGACCAGCAGCGGAAAGGCGAGCTCGTGCATGCTGTCTGCTCCGGTCGCCTACGCGTGGTCGATTACGATGCCGTCGATCTGATTCGCGACGTCCTCGAACGCATCCGTCACCTTCTCGAGGTGCCGCAATATTTCCCGCGTGACCGCGAATTGCAGCGGATCGGTCCGGGCAATCTCGCGAAACGCGCGCTTCAGGCCCGCGGCGTGGATATCGTCCGCTTTGCCTTCCAGCCGGACCAGGCGCTCGGTGAGCTGGTGAAGCTGAGCACCATTCTTCTTCACGTCGCGAAGCAGCGGAATCGCTTCATTGGTCACGCGTGCGGCTTCGCTGATGAGCTTGACGATATCCTTCATCTCCGGGCGGAGCTGTTGAACTTCATACAAGTCGATCGCGCGGGCGGCGGCGAGCATTTCGTCGATCGAATCGTCCATCGAGCCGATCAACGCGGTGATGGCGCCCCGATCGAAGGGCGTGAGGAACGTCTTGCGGACAGTGGTCAGGACATCGCGGATGACATCGTCGGCGACATGCTCACGATCCTGGATGGTCCTGAGGCACTTTTCGGTTGAAGCCTGGTTCGAACCCAGTTGCTCCAAAGCTTCGGCGGCCGCGACCAGCATGGCGGCATGCGCTTCGAACATGCCGAAGAAGTCGCCCCGTTGGGGCAACAGTCGCTGGAACCAAGCAAACATGAAAATCCCCTGAGATACGCCGCGCGATGATCGCTTGCGGCGGTTACCCGCTGAGGTTGATTATGACAATCTCATGACAGGGATTCAGAGGCGACCGGCAGTAGCACGTGAACGGTCGTTCCTTTGCCGACCTCGCTTTCGAAGGTCAGGCGGCCGCGATGCCGCTCGATGATGTGCTTCACGATGGAGAGGCCGAGGCCGGTCCCGCCGAGCGAGCGGCTGCGGCTGGTGTCGACCCGGTAGAAGCGCTCCGTCAGCCGCTTCAGATGCTCCGGCGCAATTCCCTCGCCGCGATCGGCCACGGAAAAGTGAACCATCTCGTCCTCCAGCACGGCACTCACCGCAACAGGCGTCCCTGCCTCCCCGTAGCGCAAGGCATTGGTGATCAGATTGTCGAGCACCTGAAGGACCTGCACGCGATCCGCGGCAACGGGCGGAAGATCGGCGGCAATGGATGTGACCAGTTCGCTGCCGCGCTCGTCGGCCATGCGCTTGGCGCTTTCGACGGCGACTTCGATCAGCTGCTCAAGGTCCACGGCCTCGGTCGGCGTGGTGAACTTCTCGGCCTCGATCCGGGACAGGGAGATAAGGTCTTCGACGACCCGCTGCATGCGGCGGGCCTCGTCGTGGACGATGGCCAGGAAACGTTCCTGAGTATCGCCGTCCAGATCGGCGGTCCGCTCGCGCAGCGTCTCGGTGTAGCCGATAAGCGTCGAGAGCGGCGTCCGCAGTTCGTGACTGGCATTGGCGACGAAATCCACACGCATCTGCTCGGCGGCACGCGCTTCGCTTGCATCGATGAGGCGGACCAGGATATCGCCTTCGCCGAGCGGAGCGATCCGGACCAGCCACTGCTGGCGAGATCCGCCAAAGCCCGCAGCTTCAACTTCCTCGGGTCCGGTCAGACGGCCGCGCACCAGTCGCTCGACGAGCGCGGGATGCGGCAGGACCTGCCGAACGTCGACGCCTTCGATTGCGACGCCGAGCAGGTTGCGGGCGGCCCGGTTGCTCATGACGACCGATGCGCCGCGAACGATGATTGCGGGCTCGGTGAGCCCTTCGATGAGCCTTCGGCTCTTGTCGCGGTTAAGCGTGAAGATCACGCGGCGGGAGCGACGTCGCCTTCACCATCCTGCGCCCGCGGACGACGGGTACGGCGCCGGGGACGAGCTTCGACTTCCTCGGAAGCCTCTTCGCCGCCATCGGAGTCGTCGCGGCCGATCGCCGGCGGCAGGACGTCCATCGGAAGTCGCTCGTCCGCGCCATTTCCGCGCTCGTAGCCATTGCGATCTTCGTCGTCGTCGCGCGGGCGGTCATCGCGTGAGTAGCGGCTCTCGCCACGATCATTGCGGTCGCCCCGGGCACCACGATCGTTACGCTCGCTTCGCTCACGGCGCTGGCGCTGCGGTCGCGCCTCGTTCTCGACTTCGGCTTCGACATTGTCGTCGCCGGAAGCGTCCATCATCTCGTCGTCGCCCTCATCCTCGTCGAGGTCGTCGTCGCGCTGACGGCGCGGATGCTGTTCCTCGAAGCGGGCGCGGCTCTCGCTGAGCACGCGGAAATAATGGTCCGCGAACTGCAGATAATATTCGCTCTGCACGCGGTCGCCTGCGAGTTGCGAATCGCGCGCCATGCTCTTGTACTTTTCGAGCAGCTGCGCCGCATTGCCGCGCTGCCGGTTATCCTGGCGATTACCGCCTCCCCCGGACTGTCCTCCGAGGTTCGGTCCCCGCTGACCTCCACGCCCGCGCCTGCGGCCGCCCTGACGATTATTGATCAAATTCCTACTTCCTTAACCAGAAGCTTCCCCTTTTGCCTTGAAGGACAGGCCAGCGCACGGCGGCGCCGGAACCTGACCCTTTCGTTCCGGACAGCGCCTCAAAAAGCGCTATCGATCGGTCGATTGCGTCGGGGGTGGAGCGGGTTCTGCCCAGCTTCTCTCAAGGGAGCGAGCCCGGTCCTCTCAACAAGATGTAGTCATAGAAATATGAAAATCCAAGCGCTTTTCTATTACACCCAGGTTAGTAAGACCGCTCTCGGCCGTCCGCCGAGATCCTCCGCGACGCGCGCTTGAAGTCCGTCCCGGGCAAGAAGTTCGGTCACCGCGTCGCCCTGATCGTGTCCGATCTCGATCGCGGCGAGTCCGCCCGGGTTGAGCAGACCCGGCAGTTGCGGAGCCAAATCCCGGTAGGCGTCCAGCCCGTCCTTGCCCGCGAAAAGCGCCTCGTCGGGCTCGAATTCGCGCACACCGGGTCCGAGTTCAGCGTCCTCCGCCACATAGGGCGGGTTGCAGAGAATCAGGTCGAAGCGCTCCTTGAGGCCCTTCGCCCAATCGCCTTGCTTCAGCTTTACCCGCGCCTCGAAGCCGAGCCGGCGGGCGTTGGCCGCGGCATAGGACATGGCCGTTCTCGACACGTCGACGCCGATGCCGGTCGATTCGGGCCAGAGATCCAGAGCGGCCAGAAGCAGCGTTCCGGGACCGGTTCCTAAGTCGAGGATGCGCCCCGGCCCGTCCCTTCCTTCGAAATGCTCGATGGCCGACGCGATCAGGACCTCGCTGTCCGGGCGCGGGATGAGCACCCCCGGCCCGACGTGCAGCTCGATGTTCCAGAAGGCGCGGCGGCCAGTGATGTAGGCGACCGGCTCCCCCGCCTTTCGCCGCTCGAGCATCTCGCCGAAGCGCTTCGGCACGTCGCGCTGCGGCGGCGACAGGATCAGCTTGTCGCGATCGATGTGCAGCGCTTCGGCCATCAGCAGTTCGGCATCGAGGCGCGGCGTGTCGCTGGCCCGGCCAAGCTCGTTGGTCGCCCGCGACAGGGCTTTTGCGATTGCGGTCACGCCTCTTCGAGACCGGCGAGCCTCTCCGCCTCGTCCTCGGAGATGAGCGCGTTGAGCAGTTCGCCCAAGGCCGGTCCCTCCAGAATCTCCGGGAGCTTGTGCAGGGTCAGGTTGATCCGGTGATCGGTCACGCGTCCCTGCGGGAAATTGTAGGTGCGGATGCGTTCCGAACGGTCGCCCGATCCGACCATCGACTTGCGCGCGCCGGCGCGCTCACTGGCCAGCCGCTCGCGTTCCAATTCGAACAGGCGCGTGCGGAGCACTTTCAGCGCCTTCGCCTTGTTCTTGTGCTGCGACTTCTCGTCCTGCTGGATGACGACGAGGCCGCTCGGAAGGTGCGTGATGCGTACCGCGCTGTCCGTCGTATTCACCGACTGACCGCCGGGTCCGGACGAACGATAGACGTCGATGCGGAGGTCCTTGTCCTCGATCTGGACGTCGACATCCTCGGCCTCGGGAAGCACCGCCACCGTCGCTGCCGACGTGTGAATGCGCCCGCCGCTCTCGGTCGCGGGCACGCGCTGGACGCGGTGCACGCCGCTTTCGAACTTGAGCTTGGCGAAGACACCCGGGCCGCTGATCGAGGCCACCGCTTCCTTGTAGCCGCCAACGTCCGACGCGCTCGCGGAGATCAGCTCGAAGCGCCAGCCCTGCACTTCGGCAAAGCGCTGGTACATGCGGAGCAGGTCGCCGGCGAACAGTGCCGCCTCATCACCGCCCGTGCCGGCGCGAACCTCAAGCATCGCCGCCCGCTCGTCGGCCGAATCGCGCGGGAGGAGCTTGAGCGCGAGCGCCCGCTCCGCCTCGGGCAGCTTGTGGCGGATTTCTTCCGCCTCTGCCGCCGCCATTTCCTTCAGCTCGGCTTCGGCGGTCGGATCGGCGACCAGTCCGTTGAGAACGTGAAGCTCGGCCCGAAGCCGGCGCACTTCGCGGGCTGCCGCGGCAACCGGCTCGATCGCCGCATAGTCCTTCGACAGGCGAATGAATTCGTCCGGCGACAGGTTTTCGGCCGCCATTGCGTCGGCAAGCTCCTGCTTGCGCGCCTCGATGCTCGCGATTCGTTCAGACGAAATCTGGGTCATCGGCGGATCGCATCTCCGATCAGGTCGAGCGAGACCGCCCTCTGCTCACCGGTGGTCAGGTCCTTCAGCTGCGCCTCCCCGGCGTCCAGTTCATTATCGCCGAGGATCAGCGCGTACTTCGCGCCCGCCGCGTTCGCTCGGCTGAGCCTCTTCTTCATGTTGCCGCGATAGGCCATGTCGGCCGAAATGCCCTCGCGCCGCAGGCCGGCGACGATCTTCTGACCCTCGGCTTCCGCTCGCTCACCGAGCGGCACGACAGCCACGGTCGAGGTCTCGGGCGAGGGCGCCTCGATCATCATCGCCAGGCGCTCGATCCCGGCCGCCCAGCCGACCGCCGGCGTGTGCGGTCCGCCGAGGGACTCGATCAGTCCATCGTAGCGGCCGCCCGCGAGGACCGTGCCCTGCGCGCCCAGCCGATCCGTGACGAACTCGAACGCCGTGTGCCGGTAATAGTCGAGCCCGCGAACGAGGCGCGCATTGCGCGTCCACTGCACGCCCGCCGCATCGAGCCCGGCCGTGACCTGCGCGAAGAAATCCGACGCTTCCGGCGTCAGGTAATCGTCGATCGACGGCGCAGCGTCGGCAATCGGCCGCTCGTCGGCGTTCTTGGTGTCGAGGATGCGGAGCGGATTGCGCTCCAAGCCGGGTGAGGCTGTCCTCCGACAGCGAGCCGCGATGCGCCTGAAAATAGTCGACCAGCGCGGCCCGCCAGGCATCGCGCGTCTCTGCGTCGCCCAATGTGTTCAGCTGCAACGTCACGCCATCGTGGATGCCGAGCTCGCGCAGCAGCTGGTCGCCGAACGACAGCAATTCGACGTCTGCCGCAGGCTCTCCGGCGCCAATGATCTCGGCATCGAGCTGGTGGAACTGCCGGAAGCGTCCCTTCTGCGGCCGCTCGTAGCGGAAGGCGGGGCCGTGCACGGCGAGCTTCAGCGGCGCATATTGCTGCCAGCCCTCGCTGAGGTAGGCGCGGCATATCCCCGCCGTGAACTCCGGCCGAAGCGTGATCAACTCGCCGCCGCGGTCCTCGAACGAGTACATCTCCTTGGAGACGACGTCCGTGGTCTCGCCGATCGTCCGGGCGAAGACAGCGGTCGGCTCGATGACCGGCACTTCGACGCGCTTGAAGCCGAACAGGCGGCGCACGCGATCGAACGCCTCGATCACCGCGTGGAAGCGGTCGACGTCTTCTCCGAGCAGGCTCTGGGTCCCGCGGACGGGTTGCGGCGTGGTGGTCATTTGAGCGCGGGACTTAGGCGGTGAGCTTCAAGCCCGCAATCGCTGCCACGATGCCGAGGATGAGAAGCAGGCGGATCGTGGTCGCCGGTTCGTCGAACCAGATCATCCCCACGGCGACCGTGCCGATCGCGCCGATGCCGCCCCAGACCGCATAGGCCGTCCCCATCGGGATCGTGCGCGCGGCATATTCGAGCAGAGCCATGCTGATCGCCACGGAGACCAGGAATGCCATCGTCCACGGAAGATTCTTGAACCCGTCGACGTAGCGAAGGGACGTGGTGAAGCCGACCTCGAACAGTCCGCCGAGAATGAGCCAGAACCAGGCCATCAAGCCACCTCGATTTCCGGAGGAGCGGCAGGCTTTTTGCTCGCCGCCAGAAGGCATCCGCCGACAATCAGGCCGGCCCCCGCGACGGTGAAGGCCGACACCGGTTCGCTGAAGAAGAGCCAGCCACAGATCGCCGCCCAGATGAACGCGCTATATTCGGTGACTGCGAGGTAGCTGGCTTCGGCGCGAGCATAAGCCCAGGAAAAGAGCAGGCCGCCCGCAGTCGACATGATCGCGGCGACGATGATCCACGTCCACCATTCCGCCGGCCATTGTGGAACGCCCATGAACGGGACCGCCGCCAGCCAGATGACCAGGATCGTCAGCGACTGGAAGAAATTGATCTCCAGCGGTTTGGCCGCGAGCGACTGGTGGCGCATCAGCACGATGTTGCAGGCGTAGCAGACTGCCGACCCGAGAATGGCAAGAGTGCCGAGAAGAGCCTCTTCGCCCAGATCGGCCCGCGCCTGTCCCAGCACGATGACGATCACGCCCGCGAAGGCCGTCGCCGACCCGGCGATCGAACGCGGCCCGACCCGCTCGCCGAGGAACATCGCGGCCAGCATCAACGCAATCAGGGGCGCGATGAACGTCAGTGCGATCGCCTGCGCCAGCGGCACCCGGCCGATTCCCCAGAAAAAGAGGAAGGCCATCAATGCGACGATGACGCCGCGGCCGACGTGAATCTTGAGGATCGACCGGTTCGGCCACGGAAGCCGCCTGGGCAGATAGAGTCCCCCGGTCAGGATCAGGTTCACGATCGAGCGCCACACGCTGATGACGTAGATACCCAACGCCAGGACCAGCGCCTTCATCACCGCATCCATGACCGACAGGATGCCGACCGCGGCGAGCGCGGCGGCGAATGCCTGAACAGGATGTTGGACGACGCGGTTCACCGCGCCGCGTTAGCAGCCTACTCGGCGGCGTCGAGTGTCTGCTCGGCTGCCGCGGCGGCTTCGAGCTCGGCCGCCTTCGCTTCGACCAGCCGGACGATGTGGTCGACCATCTCCTCGTCGCGGACGTGGTGGTCGGTGACGCCGGAGAGGTAGACCATGTGCTTGCCCTGGCCGCCGCCGGTGATTCCGATGTCAGTCTCGCGCGCTTCGCCGGGGCCGTTAACGACGCAGCCGAGCACCGACAGCGACATGGGCGTGCGGATGTGCTGCAGCCGCTCTTCCAGCGTCTGGACCGTGCGGATGACGTCGAAGCCCTGCCGCGCGCAGCTCGGGCAGGACACGACGCGGACTCCACGGTTGCGGATGCCGAGCGCCTTGAGGATCTCGTAGCCGACGCGGACTTCCTCTTCCGGCTCGGCCGAGAGCGAAACGCGGATGGTGTCGCCGATGCCCGCCCACAGCAGCGAGCCGATGCCGATCGAGGACTTGACCGTTCCGCCGATCAGGCCGCCCGCTTCGGTAATTCCGAGGTGCAAGCGGACAATCCACGGCATCCGCCAGCGCAGTGGTAAGCGGCGACGGCGAGGAAGACGTCCGAAGCTTTGACCGCCACCTTGTACTCGCGGAAGCCATGGTCCTCGAGGATGCGGATATGGTCGAGCGCGCTTTCGACCAGCGCCTCCGGGCAGGGCTCGCCATATTTTTCGAGCAGGTCCTTCTCGAGGCTGCCCGCATTGACGCCGATGCGGATCGCGCAGCCGTTCGCGCGCGCCGCGTTGATGACTTCCTTGACGCGATCCTCGGAGCCGATGTTGCCCGGATTGATGCGCAGGCAGGCCGCTCCGGCATCGGCGGCTTCGAGCGCGCGCTTGTAGTGGAAATGGATGTCCGCGACGATCGGCACGTTCACGTTGCGGACGATCTCCCGGAGCGCCGCCGTGCTGTCCTGGTCGGGACAGGAAACGCGGATGATGTCGACGCCGGCCTCCTCGCAGCGGCGAATCTGGGCGATCGTCGCGGCTGCGTCGGAAGTCGGCGTATTGGTCATCGTCTGCACGGTGACGGGCGCGTCCCCGCCGACAGGAACGGAGCCGACCATGATCTGACGCGACTGGCGCCGAGCGATATCCCGCCAAGGGCGAATGGAGGTCATCAGCCGCATATAGGGCCTGCCTCGGTTGCGGCCAAGCGAGCCCTTTCAGGCGATTCGCGTTGATTTATCGATAATGGTAAGCCGATTAGCGTCAGTTTCGGGGGCGGCGATGACCATATTTGCCCGGCCGTCTGAGTGGACCAGAGCGATACGGGAAGCGGCCTTCGCGACGCCGTTCGCCGACCGTGACCAGCATTACTTCGCCTTCATCAGCTACAGCCATCGCGACGAAGGCACGGCCGAGTGGCTGCATGACGCCCTCGAGGACTTCAAGGTACCCGGCCACCTCGTCGGACGGATCACCGATCATGGCTCCGTGCCGAAGCGGCTGACTCCCATCTTCCGTGACGTGCAGGAGCTGCCCGCGTCCGGCGACCTCGGCCACGAAATCAGGGCCGCACTGAAGGCGTCCCGCTTCCTCATCGTTCTATGCTCGCCTGCGGCCGCCCAATCGAAATGGACGAATGCCGAAATCGAGGCTTTCAAACGGCTTCACCCGAATGCGCGCGTTCTTGCCGCGATCCTTGAGGGAGAACCGTTCGCGAGCGAGATGGCCGGGCGGGAGCAGGAGGAGTGCCTGCCGCAGGCCCTGCGGTTCAAATACGACCGCCGCGGCCGGGTGACGGCGAAGCGAGCAGAGCCGCTGGCCGCCGACCTGCGCGGCAATGCTCAGAGCCGGCGCATGGGCTTTCTGAAGCTGGTGGCTGGAATGCTCGACGTGGGGTTGGACGACCTCGTCCGGCGCGACGAGATCCGGCGGCATCGGCATCTGGCCATCATCGCCGCCGGCTCCATTGCCGGAATGGTCGTCGCCAGCGGACTGGCGCTGGCAGCGATCCAGGCGCGCGACGCCGCCCGCGATCAGCGGCGGGAAGTGGAAGGCCTCGTCGCCTACATGCTCGGCGACCTGAAGGATAAGCTCGAGCCGATCGGCAAGCTGGACGCCCTCGACGGGGTCGGCTCGCGAGTGCTCGCTTATTATGAGAAGCAGGACACGTCCGATCTGTCGGACGCCGCGCTGCTGCAGCGATCGCGGGCGCTCAGCTTGACGGCGCAAGTGGCCTACCTCCGTGGGAACATGCAGTCGGCTCAGCAGCTCTACGGGCAGGCAATGGCCGGGACCGCCGAAACGATTCGCCGATCCCCGGACGATCCGCAGGCCCTGTTCGACCATGCCCAGAATGTCTTCTGGATCGGGGAATTGGCGCGTGAGCGGCGCCAGACGGGCCAGGCCGAAGCCGCCTATCGCGAATATAAGAGCTTGGCGGACCGAATGGTGGCGATCGAGCCAGACAACCTCAAATGGCGGATGGAACTGGCCTACGCCAACGAGAATTTGGGCATCGTTCTCTTCAATCAGCGCCGGTTCGCGGAGGCCGTCCGACAGTTCGAAATTGCCCTCCGACCGATGGAGTCCCTTGCTTCCATCGAACCGAGTAACGCCGACTACCAGAAAGAACTCTCCAACGTCCTGGCCTGGCTTGCCGACGCTCAACGCGATCTTGGCAAGCTCGATGCGGCGATTGCAGTTCGACGGCGGCAAATCGCCAGCCTGGAGCAGTTGGCGAGAAGTAGCGGCGGCAACGTCGAGTTCCTTCGCCTCTTGATCCCCGCGCATCAGGCGCTCGGAATCCTGCTCACGTCGCGAGGGCAGGCCGAGCCTGGCCTCGAGCAATTGCGCCGAGCAGTGGACGTCGCCGAACGCCTGATTCCGGTCGAACCGGACAACATCATTTGGCAGGGTTTTGCGGCCCAGGCAGGACTGGAACTCGGAGATACTCTGACCGCGCTAGGGCAAGATTCGGAAGCTCGTGCAAGGGTGCGCGAAGGGTGCCAACGCGCGGCGCGAGTGCTCGCCACGAACGTGGGCACTGGGTGGCAGCGCCTGCGGACTCAGTGCCTCGCGGCTCGGTCGCAACTCGCCATTCGAGACGGTGCGACCGCCGAGGCCACAGCGCTTGCCGAACAGGCGCTGGCTTCGGCGCGAAGCGAGCGAAGTGAGGATTCGATCAAGGATCGATACAGTATCGCGGCCGCCTATCGCCTGCTCGGCGACGCCCAGCGGGCCGGGGGTGATGCCAATGGATCCCGGACATCCTGGCTTCAAGGGTTCACGCAGCTGCCAGTCGACGCAACGGAACGGCCATTCGAGATGGGAGAACGCGCGGAATTGCTGCAGCGGCTCGGCCGCAATGCCGAGGCAAGACGGCTGACCGATCGACTGAGCGCTATGGGATTCAAGCAGGGGAGCTAGCGATGAGTAGGAACGAGGTTACCATCAAGGTCGACTTGAAGTCCGACGGCAACCCGCCCGTATTCGATCTGACACCGATCCCGCCGCTTCCGAAATTTAACAGCAAGAAGAACGACTTCGCCTTCTATAATGAGGGAGAGGATGGCTTCACGCTCAGATTCACACTGCAGGGGAACGCGCTCGGCTACCGTTTCCCCGATGATGAGGATGAGGCTTTGTACTCGGCGCTTGGCACCGGATGTCCGGACACCGCGGGACAGTGGGACCAGTTCGAGGCCAACAACGTCACGAACAACAACAAGACACTCGTGGTGCTCAACCGAAACGAATATGAGGCGGAGTTCGGCTACACATTGCGGGTGAAAAAGGCGGTGGGCGGAAAGACCAAATGGCTTTCGACCTCGATCCAGGCGGCATGAACAAGAATGGGTCCACAAGATTCATCGACGTGTCGCAGCTCATTACCGTGGCCGTAGGGGCCGTGGCGGCGACAGTTCTGGTTCTAGTCAGTTTCGGTTTACTGAAGCGCAAATGGCGATGATCTGCAGGCTCGACGAGGGACGGCGGCTGAGCCTGGAGCGCAGAGGCATCTCAATCGCTTGACTGTGACACCGGACACGGCGGCCGGCCCGCCATTGCTGCCGTTCGTGCTGGCAGTGGGCATCACCGGCCACCGCCAAGGCGCGCTCCCATCCGATTCCATCGGCCGGATCGAAGAACAGCTCGGCTCGATATTCTCAGAGCTGAAAGCGCGGGCAACCGCACTTCATTCCGAGCATGCGGAATTCTTTGCGCGGACGCCTGCCCGGCTGATCCTCCATTCATCGCTGGCCGATGGGACCGACCAGATCGCGGCGGCCATCGCACTCGACCTGGGCTTCGAGCTTCACGCCATCTTGCCGTTTGATCATGAGCGGTATCGGGCGGACATGACGGACGACGGAGCGCGCGAACGCCTGGACGGCTTGCTGCAAAAGGCGACCAGCGTGCTCGAACTTCCGGGTGGACCGGACGATGCGCTTGAACCCTACGTCATGGCCGGCCTCGCGACGGTGTCGCATAGCGACTTGCTGATTGCCGTCTGGGATGGGCTACCGTCGCGCGGCGCCGGGGGCACTGCCGATGTCGTCGGGTTCGCTGCCGAGATGGCACGGCCGGTCATCCATGTTTTGTCGAGCGACGCTTCCGCGAAGACGATCCGGTGGGGCGCGTTCGACCCGGCGTTCGTCACGGCCGCAAACGATCCGGCGATGATCAGGCCTTACTCTCCGGAGCAGCTCGGCAGCGTTCTGGAGATGCTTCTCGCGCCGCCCGACGACAGTCGCGAGCGGCAGTTCATCCGCACTTTCCAAACCGAGCCGCGGCGACGCTGGCGCTTTCGGATCGAATATCCGCTGCTCCTCGCCGTCGCTGGCGTTTCCCGGGTCAAGCGCAGGCATTTCCGCACCGACAATTCGGTCGCCGAGACCGTTCGAGGAATGGTCTCGTTATCGCGAGGCCTGCTACCGCGCCGAGGCGGTCTCCGTGCCCCTCGATCTCGCTTCGATCCTGGTACGAATGGTCGGACAGCCTCGCCGGCCATTTCGCCCAATCCTTCCGCAGCGGGCACGTCTTCAATTTCGTGCTCGGCGCCCTCGCCGTGCTCCTCGGGGTCAGCAATCTCGTCCTGCCCCGTTGGAGCATCCTGCTGGAGTCCGCGCTGTTCCTGGTCGTTCTCGCAATCCTCGTGAACACGGTCGCGGGCAACCGCCAGCAATGGCATCGCCGCTGGCTCGACTATCGCCAGCTTGCCGAGCGCCTCCGTCCCATGCGGACCCTGAAGCTGCTCGGTGTCGCGGCTCCGGATCCGCCGGGCACGGCGGCGGACCCCGTCGCCCGGCGCTGGGTCGAATGGTATGCGGCGAGGGTCTGGCGAGCGATCGGCGCGCCCGTCGGCCGGATCGACGCCGCGCGGCTGGAAACGCTCACGACGACCATCGTCGACAACGAGATCATGCCGCAAGTCGCCTATCACCGTTCCGCCGCCCGGCAGGTGCTGCGCCTCGACCGGAGGCTCGGCATCATCAGCTTCGCCGCCTTCGTCCTCGCCTTGTGCAGCTCGATCGTCCTTCTGACAGGGTTTGCCGTCGCCCCGGAGTGGGTGGACGCGCACTATGACTGGTTCACCGTCCTCGCCGCCGGGCTTCCGGCCATCGGCACGGCCGCCGTCGGTATTCGGGTGCAGGGCGACCATTCGGGAAGCGCAGCGAGGTCGGAACGATCGGCCGAGGTCCTCGCTCAGATCGGCGAGCGTCTGAAGGCCGAGCGGACGAGCCTGAAGCGCGCCGCCGACCTGACCGAGCAGTCCGCCCGCGCGATGCTCGGCGATCTCGACGAATGGCAGCTGCTGAACCAGCAGCACGAGCTTTCGGTGGGCTAGGTCAGTCCTTTTCGCCCTGCGCCAGCGCCATCCTCCGCGAGTGTTTTTGAAGCAACCAGGAGGAACAATCCGGTCAGCGTGAAAACGAACGCTAGGTAGAGCGGCAACGAGTAGGGGACGAGGAAGCTGGCCAGCAGATCACCGCTAGATAGCCGATCGTCAGCACCCAACCTTGCCAGGCGATCGGCAGGCCGGCGCCGTAGCCGTACCTCTTGGGTGCAAACCAATCCGCCATCTAATCCTCCTTCTTCGGCCGGCCGCGCTTCACCGGCTGCGGCGGGTCGAGCTTCACGCCGCGCGCCTTCAGCGCCTCGCGCAGCAGGCATTCGACCTCGCTGTTGACGCTTCGAAGGTCGGCGGCCGCGCAGCGCTCGACCGCCGACCAGAGGGTCGGATCAACCCGCAATGGATACGCCTTGCGATCTCCGCCGGTCATCGTCGAACCCTAGGTGTAGAGCGTGCCCGTGTTCACCACCGGCTGCGTGTCCCGCTCGCCGCACAGCACGACCATCAGGTTCGAAACCATCGCCGCGCGCCGCTCGTCGTCGAGGTGGACGACGTCCTTTTCGGACAATTGCTCGAGCGCCATCTCGACCATGCCGACAGCACCTTCGACCAGGGTCTTGCGCGCCGCCACGACGGCCTGCGCCTGCTGCCGCCGAAGCATCGCTCCGGCGATTTCCTGCGCGTAGGCAAGGTGCGTAAAGCCGCATTCGTCGACCGTGATCCCGGCCACCGACAGCCTCGCCTTCAGCTCATTGCGAAGCTCGACGCCGACTTCGTCGTGATTGCCGCGAAGCGTCACTTCGAGATGTTCGAAGTCGTCGTAGGGATAGCGCGAGCCGATGGCGCGGATAGCGGCCTCGACCTGAACCTTCACGAATTCCTTGTAGTCGTCGATGTCGAACAGGGCCTGCGCCGTATCCACGACGCGCCACACGATCTGCGCCGCCATTTCGATCGGATTGCCGCGCAGGTCGTTCACCTTGATCCGCTCGGAAATGAAGTTGTTGGCGCGGACCGAGACCTTCTTGCGGATCATCCACGGCAGGACCCAGCGAAGGCCCGTCGACCGATCGGTCCCGCGATAATCGCCGAACAAGGTGATCGCGGCCGCCTGGTTCGGCTGCAGCATGTAGAAGCCGCAGGCCAGGAAGAGCACGATCAGCGCCGCCGATCCAGGCGGCATTGCCGATCAGCATCGCGCTGTGCGCCTGGAAGCCGCGATAGATGAGAAAGGCGGCGACGCCGGTCACCGCGAGCATCAGCAGCAATATCGGATAGCCGCTGGTCGTCGCAGCCGTGCGCTCCCGGCTGGAATTCAGTGCCGCTACGTCCCCTGTCGACATATTTGCCTCCCTGTAAAACTGATATCACAATAATATCTCTAGCCGCGGTCGGAGTCAAGCGGCTCGCATTGCCCGTCCCGGCTCTGCTAGGCGCGCACCCATGGCCGAGACGCGATGGAAGCTGGTGATCCACGGCGGCGCGGGCGCGATGCGTCCCGATCATGGAGACGACGACCACGAACAGCGTGCCCGGCAAGGCCTGCACGATGCCCTCGACGCCGGCGGCGCGGTCCTGAGCGCAGGCGGATCCGCCGTCGATGCCGTGGAGGCGGCGGTCCGGGTGCTGGAGGACGATCCCTGCTTCAACGCCGGCCGTGGAAGTACGCTGAACGCTCAGGGGCTGGTCGAGCTCGACGCCGCAATCATGGACGGCGCAACCCGCCGCGCCGGAGCGGTGGCAGGCGTTCGCACCACCCGCGCGCCGATCAGCCTTGCGCGCGTCCTGATGGAACGCGGACCGCACGTCTTCCTGTCCTACGAAGGCGCTGACCGGCTGGCCCGCGAGGCGGGGCTCGAGCAGGTCGACAATGCGTGGTTCGTGACCGCCGAACGACGCCGCCAGCTCGACGAGCTACTCGCGAAGGGCGGCTTCGACGCCGACGTGAAATACGGAACGGTCGGGGCCGTCGCGGTCGACGGGAACGGCCATGTCGCCGCCGCAACGTCGACCGGCGGGCTGACGGCCAAGCAGTGGGGCCGCATCGGCGATTCGCCGCTGATCGGCGCCGGCACCTATGCCGACGACCGTGCCGCCGCCGTCTCCGCCACCGGATCGGGCGAATATTTCATCCGCGCCGTTGCGGGCCACCAACTCGCCGAGCGCATCCGGCTGGCCGGCGAAGGCCTTCAGCAAGCGCTCGACGGCGTGCTTCAGGACATCAAGGAGTTGGGCGGCAAGGGCGGCTTGATCGCCGTTTCGCCGTCGGGCGAGACTGCCTGGGGCTTCACCACTCGGGCAATGTATCGCGGCGTTGCGGACGCCGAGGGCGGACGCGTGGCGATCTACGCCGACGAGGACATGCGATAGGGCAAGGCGCCGCGCAGCCAGTCCATCTCGGCGGCGATCGCCTGCCGCTCTCCGGTCAGGAATTGCTCGACCGCGCGTCGAAAGCTCGGGTCGACGATGAAATGCGCTGAGGTCGTGAGCACCGGCTCATACCCCCGCGCCAGCTTGTGCTCGCCCTGCGCGCCTGCCTGCACATGGGTCAGCCCGTTGGCGATCGCCCACTCGATGGCCTGATAATAGCAAAGCTCGAAATGGAGGTTGGGCACTTCGTCGACCGTGCCCCAGTACCGGCCGTAAAGCGTATCCGCCGCCGATCAGGTTCAGCGCACCCGCGATCGGTTCGCCGTCGCGCAGCGCGAGGAAGAGCAACAGGCGGTCGCTCATTCGCTCGCCGATCAGGTCGAAGAATTCGCGGGTGAGATAAGGATGGCCCCACTTCCGCGACCCCGTGTCCTGGTAGAAGCGCCACATCCAGTCCCACTCGTCGG
Organism: uncultured Alphaproteobacteria bacterium; assembly: GCA_963807815.1. Classification (GTDB taxonomy): domain Bacteria; phylum Pseudomonadota; class Alphaproteobacteria; order Sphingomonadales; family Sphingomonadaceae; genus Sphingomicrobium. The sequence goes on from CAWECW010000012.1 coordinate 81,873, forward strand.
GTCCGATCTCCGCCCCGCGCAGGGCCCGGAATTCCAGCCCATGCCGCGCCGCTTCGCGCTCCTTGCGGATGGCCTTGCGCTTGCGGCTGGTGAGCGCGTCGAGGAAGTCGGCGAAATCGCCGTAGCCGCGGCTGTGCCAATGATACTGGATGCCGTGCCGGATCAGCCAGCCGCGACGCTCCGCTTCCGCTGCTCCCGCCTCATCGATGAACGTGATGTGCGCCGACGAGATCTCGTTCTGGATGACCACGGCCTCGGCCGCTCCGAGCAGGTGCTGCGGCTGCTTGCCCAGCAACCGCGGCCCCGGGACCGGCGTGAACGGAACCGCGATCTGGAGCTTGGGATAATAGGCGCCGCCCGCCCGCTGGAACGCATCCGCCCAGCCTTGGTCGAACACATATTCGCCCTGGCTGTGCGTCTTCAGATAGGCCGGCGCCGCCGATGTAAGGTGGGATTCGCCGTCCTCGACCAGGATGGTCGCGGGCGTCCAGCCGGTTCCCTTGCCGACGCTTCCGGATGCTTCCAGCGCGGACAGGAAAGCGTGGCTGACGAATGGGTCGTCGCCCGCCAAGCGGTCCCAGGCATGGCTGTTCAGCCCGCTGACGCCAGAGGACAGCTTGGCGACGACTTCGATTTCACGGTCGGCCATCGGCTTCCCAGATGAGGGCGTCGGCATGAACCTGCGCTTGCACGCGCTGCTGCGGTCCGCGGATCGTCCAGCTGTAGACCGGCATTCGTCGCGTTCGCTTGGCGACCCAGGATTTGCCGAGCGCAGTGCGTTCCACCGCGAGGAATTGCGGATCGGCCAGCGACATCGCGACACGCGCCTGCGCAGGGGCGCAGACTTGTCCTTGATGATGAGCCCGCGCCGGACCCTCGGATGATTGGTCTTGAGCAGGCGCGAAATGCGCGGATCGAAGCTCATCACGCCGTGCCTGCCGCGATAGTCGCGAAGCGCCCGCTTCAAGCGCCGGCATCCAGCGCCAGACGTCGTCCGTCGACCTTCACTTCGAGAAGGAGAGGCACTCGGCCGTCGACCAGCGAAAGCAGGCTTTCGAGCGTCGGGATGGGGCCGTCGCCGACGCGCAAGCCGGCTGAGCTCGGCGTGAGTCGATCTGCGCGATCAGCAGATGGCTCGAGCACATCCGCCAGGTATCGCGGTCGTGGAAGACGAGGATCTGGTCGTCGGCCGTCAGGCGAAGATCGCATTCGATTCCTGCGCCGACCTCCAGCGCTGCCGCGAACGCGAGCAGGCTGTTTTCGGGAAACCCCGCGCCGTAGTGCAGGCCCCGGTGGGCGAACCCCTTCGGGCCGGGGTCGAGAGGGTCAGGCCCGGACGGCGACGATCGCATCCACTTCGACGGCAACGCCCAGCGGCAGGACGGTGACCCCGACCGCGCTGCGCGCATGGCGGCCGGCTTCGCCGAACACTTCCTGCATCAGCTCCGACGCGCCGTTGGCGACCTTCGGCTGGTCGACGAAGGACGGTGCGGAATTGACGAAGACGCCAAGCTTCACGACGCGCTCCACGCGATCGAGCGATCCCAAGCGCCGCCTTCATCTGCGCCAGCAGCATGACACCGCAGCGACGGGCGGCGGCGATTCCGGCGTCGACATCCATGTCCTCGCCAAGCCGGCCTTTGATCAGGCTTCCGTCCTCGGCGAAGCTGATCTGGCCGGAGATATGCAGCAGTCCGCCGTGCTCGACCGCCGGAACGTAGGAGGCGACGGGGGCGGCGGGCTGCGGAAGGGTGAGGCCGATTTCGGCCAGGCGCTGATCGATGCTCATGGCGCGGCGCTCAACACCCGCTGCCGCGCCGGGTCAACCCTCGCGATGGACCGCGAAGCCTGCCCAGCTCTGGTTCACCGGCATCAGCTCGATCGTGTTGATGTTCATGTGCGGCGGAAGGTTGGCGAGCCACCAGAAGAGGTCGGCATGGTCCTCCGCCGTCAGCGGATCCACGTTGGCATAGAGCGCGTCCGACGCCGCCTGGTCGCCGCCCGTCCGCACGACCGTGAACTCGGTCTCGGCCATGCCCGGTTCGATCGAGGTGACGCGAACGCCCGTACCGGCGAGGTCGCAGCGGAGGTCGAGCGAGAACTGCCGGACGAAGGCCTTGGTGCCGGCGTAGACCGCGCCGCCCTTGTACGGATAGGTCGCGGCGACCGACGACAGGTTGATGATCTGGCCCTCGGCGCTCGACCAGCTTCGGCAGAAGCGCCCGGGTCAGCACGACCAGCCCGGTGATGTTGGTATCGATGACTTCCTGGAGCCGCGCCCAGTCGGTATCCGGCAGCGGCGTCGTCGGCGGCGCGCCTCCGGCATTGTTGAGCAGCAGGTCGATGTCGCCCCAGGGCGGCGACAGCTTCGCCAGGCTTTCCACCGCGCCATGGTCGCGCATGTCGATTTCGAGCGGCAGGAAGGCATCGCCAAGCTCGTCCGCGAGCGCACGAAGGCGCTCCGCCCGGCGGCCTGTCCCGATCACCTTCCAGCCGCCGTCGGCGAAGCGCTTCGCGGAGGCGCGGCCGAACCCGGAGGTCGCGCCGGTGATCAGGATCGTCTTGCTCATTCCTTCTCCGTGAACCGTTCGAGGATCCAGTCGCTGGCGGTCGGCCAGTCGTCGATCCGCGCGTGGGCATGTTCCGCCTTGGGAACGGCGCTCGCGACGCTTCGGCTCCGCGATCATGTGCAGCCGCCAGACCTTGGGCGCATGCTTGGCCACCGAGGCGTGATGCATCGGCAGATCGTCGACGAAGGCCGCGCGCGAAGGCCGCTTCTCCCTGAGGATCTCCTTCACCGGCGTGCCCTTGCCGCCACTGTTGCAGATGACGTCATGGCGTATGCCGTGGCTCGCGAGCTGCTCCACGCGCCAGGGATGCGCCTCGCTGCCGAGGTTCGTGAGGATGACGATGTCCGCCACCTCGCCGATCCGGCCGAGCGCCTCGACCGCGCCGGGGACCAGAGTCTGGCGGTGCATCTCGCCGCGAAAGAAGGCTTCGAGCAGGATCCACCCCTGGTCCATGTCCAGCGTCTCGCCCGTCGACACCCGCGTCATCGCGTCGGTGAAGCGGCCGGTCTCCAGCGCGAAGCGAACGTCATGCTCCGCCTCCAGCCACTCGGCGAAGTGGCTGACCATGTGCAGCAGCACTTCGTCGCAGTCGGTAATCAGCAGCGGGCGCTTCAACCTTCGAGTACCTCTCGTGCGGCGACCAGATCGGCCGGCTTGGCGCCAATGGCCTCGGCGACGGCGATCAGGTCGGGTTCATGCGCTTCGAGGAATCGCAGGACAGCCGCAAGCAGGGCAGGCTCGGCTGCCCGGCGTCGCAACTCTTCTGTGTCGATTCCGGACAGGTCGAGGAACCGCTGGGCGCGGCGTTCGTCCGTCAGGGTGGCGGCAAGCGCTGAGAGCGCGAGCGTCTCAGCGTCATTTGTCGAGTAAGCTCGCATGGCTTAAGTCATCTGCGAGAAGGCGAGGGTGGAGTTCGTTTGGCCAAGATCCTGATTGTCGAGGACAACGCCCTCAACATCAAGCTGTTCTGCGATCTGCTCGCAGCGCATGGCCATGAGCCGCAGGCGGTGACGGACAGCCGGCTGGCGCTGGACGCCGCGCGGGATTTCACTCCGGACCTGGTGATTACGGACATCCAGCTGCCCCATGTCAGCGGCCTGGAACTGATCCAGCTCATCCGGGCCGACGAGACCATCAAGGACGTGCCGATCATGGCCGTCACGGCTTATGCGACGGCGGGCGACGAGGAACGCATTCGCGGAGCGGGCGCGGAATCGTACGTCACCAAGCCCATTTCGGTCGCTCGGTTCGTGCAGGAGGTCGATTCTCTGCTTGCCCGGAAGGAGCCAGCAACGGCGGACGCTTAGGCGCCCGTCCGGCTTACTTGATCTTCGCTTCCTTGAAGTCGACGTGCTTGCGGACGACCGGGTCGTACTTGCGGAAGCTCATCTTCTCGGTCTGGTTCCGAGGGTTCTTCTTGGTCACATAGAAGAAGCCCGTGTCGGCCGTGCTGACGAGCTTGATCTTGACGGTTGTCGGCTTGGCCATCGTGGCTATCCCAAATGCTGAAAACGAAGAGAGCGGCGCTTTGAGGCCGCTCGATCGACGGCGCAAATGGCCGGGACCGGACAAATTGTCAAGGCGACACGGGACCGTAACCGCCCCTTAACCATCATCGTTGAAACTGTCGCCATGGCACGCACGCGAGCTTCAGGGTCACTCAGCGATGTCCGGGCACAGCTCGGCCAGCGCATCGCCGACCTCAACAAGCGTGCCGCCCGCCTGTCGCCGCTCGACATTCACGCCCAGATGGACGCCATCCGCGAGGTTGCGGCGATCAACGGGCTCGCCACTCTGGAATGCCTGGCGCACCGCTCGGCCCAGCTTGCGCTGCTTCCCGGTCACCGCGTCACGGTGCAATGCTGCCTCGAACATATGGACGAGGCCCTGGGCAGTGACCGAAGCACCGACACGACCGCGATTCTCGCCGCCCTCGCCGTCCGCCTTCACTAAAGTTTCGGCACCGCAACGCCGTTCGCGCATTTGACGCGCGATGCGCGCCTTCTCCCAGCTACTCGACGACCTCGTCTACACGCGATCGCGCAATACCAAGCTCAAGCTTATCGGCGACTATCTCAAGGCCACGCCCGACCCGGACCGCGGCATCGCCCTCGCCGCACTGACCGGCACGCTCGACATTCCGCACGTGAAGCCGGCGGTCGTTCGCGGGCTGGTCGAAGAGCGAATCGACCCGATCCTTTTCCGGATGAGCCGCGACTATGTCGGCGATTCGGCGGAGACGATCTCGCTTCTGTGGGACACGTCGGCGACGGGCGAGCCCGAGATCGACGATGCGACCGTCAGCATTTCGAAGGCCGTCGAGCGCCTGCGCACGTCCAGCAAGATGGATGCGCCGAAGACGCTCGCCGAATTGCTCGATCATCTCGACGCGTCGGGGCGCTACGCCTTGCTCAAGCTGGCCATGGGCGCCCTTCGCGTCGGCATCTCGGCCCGCCTCGCCAAGCAGGCGCTGGCCGACGCGTTCGAGATCGACGTCGAGGCCGTGGAGGAGGTGTGGCACGGACTGTCGCCGCCCTTCCTGGAGCTTTTCGACTGGGCAGAAGGGCGCGGTCCGCAGCCGACGGCGCGCGACGTGCCCGTCTTCCGGCCGTTCATGCTCGCCCACCCGCTCGAGGAAACGCGGGTGTCGCTGGACGACTATGCCGCCGAATGGAAATGGGACGGCATCCGCGTGCAGCTGGTGCACATCGCCGGACAGACCCGCATCTACAGCCGCACCGGCGACGACATCAGCGGGAGCTTCCCGGAAATTGCGGAATCCTTCGCAACGCATGGCGTGCTCGACGGCGAACTGCTGGTGCGCGGGTCGGAACAGGGCAGCGCCGATCTCCACGGGGAGCTGCTGCTAGCTTCAATGCGCTGCAGCAGCGGCTCGGGCGCAAGAACGTCAGCCAGAAGATGCTGGGCACCTATCCGGCCTTCGTCAGGCTTTACGACATATTGTTCGACGGCGACGAGGACCTGCGCGGGCTCGAATGGACCGAGCGGCGCAAGCGCCTGGAAGCGTTCGTGCCGAGGCTCGATCCCGGAGCGTTTCGACCTTTCGCAATTGATCGAGGCCCGCAGCTTTGAGGAATTGGAAGAGGTCCGGGCCGGATCGCGCGACGCCGCCATCGAAGGCATGATGCTCAAGCGGCGCGACAGCCCCTACGTCGCGGGCCGCCGCACCGGCCTCTGGTACAAGTGGAAGCGCGATCCGCTGACCGCCGATTGCGTGCTGATGTACGCCCAGCGCGGATCAGGAAAACGGTCGAGCTATTACAGCGACTACACCTTCGGCTGCTGGAACGAGTCGGATGAGTTGCTGCCCGTGGGCAAGGCCTATTTCGGCTTCACCGACGAGGAATTGCGCTGGATCGACCGCTGGGTGCGCAGTCACACCGTGCAGCGATTCGGGCCGGTGCGCGAGGTCGAGAAGAGCCTGGTGCTCGAAGTCGCCTTCGATTCGATCCACAAGAGCAGCCGGCACAAGTCGGGGCTGGCGATGCGGTTTCCCCGGATCAGCCGAATCCGCACCGACAAGCCGGCGAATGAGGCGGATCGCATCGAAACCCTGCTGGCGATGGTGACATGAAAAAGCCGGCGGGATCGCTCCCGCCGGCTCTCTCTGCCCCTCACTGAAAAGCTTTATTCGCTGACCGGACCCAGGTTCACGGCCGCGAACTTGCCGCGACGATCGACCTCGATTTCGAACTCGAGCCGGTCGCCTTCGTTGAGCGTCGGCATGCCGGCACGCTCAACCGCCGAAATGTGCACGAATGCATCCGGCTGGCCGTCGTCGCGCTGAATGAAGCCGAAGCCCTTCATCGCGTTGAAGAATTTGACGACGCCGGTCGCCTTCTCGCCCGTCAGCTTCCGCTCCGGAGCGCGCTCGGCGCGTTCCACGGCCATCGGCTCACCGTCGATGCGAAGGTTGGTCGCCGAAATCCGTCCGCCGCGATCGACGAGCGTGAATTCGAGCGGCTGACCGTCCGCCAGATCCGTCAGACCGGCCTGCTCGACCGCCGAAATGTGCACGAACACATCCTCGCCGCCGTCATCGCGGACGATGAAGCCGAAGCCCTTCTGCGGATTGAAGAATTTTACGACGCCTTTGCCTTCGCCGACGACCTGCGGAGGCATTCCGCCGCCACCGCCGGCTCCGCCGCCGCGGAATCCACCGCCGCCGCCGCCACCGCCGAATCGGTCACCGCCGCCGCGGAATCCACCGCCGCCGCCACCGCCGGCACGGTCGCCGAAACCGCCGCCGCCACCGCCGAACCGGTCACCGCCGCCGCGATATCCACCGCCGCCGCCGCCACCGCCGCCGAATCGGTCACCGCCACCGCCGGAGAATCCTCCGCGATCGCCGTAGCTGCTGCTGCTTTCACCACCACCGAAGAAATCGTCGCGCTTGTCACGGCCGCGACCACCGCGGTCCCCCTTACGCCCTCTATCGAAACCCATATTCGTCTTAAATCCTTGTGCCCCAGACCTTCCGAACCAACGCGCTGGGCCCAAAGAGCGCAACCGGTCTCGTGCGTTCTGCTCACGCACCATTCAGGCCCCTACATCAAAAAAGCGTGTCTCTCCAGTGATTCCCGCGCGTTTGCGTGGCATGGGCTTAAGAAGGAGCGCTGGCAAGTCTGCTACAGGGGCATCCGACAACGCGCCGAACCACGTTCCGGGACGAATGAATGAGCATATATTTTCACGAGGAAGACCTTCCTGCAGACCTGCATTTCGAAGGGGCTGTCGCGGTCGATACGGAGGCGATGGGACTGCATCCGTCGCGCGACAGGCTGTGCCTCGTCCAGCTGTCGGACGGCCGCGGCGACGAGCATCTCGTCCGGTTTGGCCAGGGGAGCGCTTACTCCGCGCCCAATCTGAAGGCGCTCCTCGCCGATCCCGGCCGGCTGAAGCTCTACCATTTCGCCCGATTCGATGTGGCGATGATCCAGGCCTATCTCGGGCTTCATGGCCGCGCCGCTCTACTGCACGCGCACGGCGTCACGCCTCGTTCGGACCTACACCGACCGGCACGGCCTCAAGGATCTCGTCCGCGAGTTGCTGGGAACGGAAATCTCCAAGCAGCAGCAGACCAGCGACTGGGGCGCGCCCGAGCTCAATGACGCGCAGCGCGAATATGCCGCGAGCGACGTCCGCTACCTTCACGCGCTGAAGGAGAAGCTGGACGAGAGACTAGTTCGCGAAGGCAGGGTTGAACTTGCCCAGGCCTGCTTCGACTTCCTTCCTCACCGCGCCTTGCTCGACCTCGCGGGCTGGCCCGAACAGGATATTTTCGCACACGACGGCTGATGAATGTCTGATCTCGCAACCCAGGAACGCGCGACGAAACAGCGCTGGGCAGTGCCCGGGAGCACGCACGACAGGCTCGTGCGGTTCGCCAAGGTCGCGCTTCCCAGCGCGGTCGGCGTCGTCATTGCCTTCCTCGCCATGGCCCCGCTCGAGAAGAGCGGCGACGTCAGCTTCATCCTCGACAAGAACCAGGTGGAGAACGCGCCGGAGCGAATGCGGGTCGAGCAGGCGCGCTACACGGGCGAGGACAATCGCGGGCAGAAGTTCGAGATCACCGCAAACCGGGCGCTCCAGCGCACCTCGGAGCAGCCGGTCGTCGACATCTGGGGAATGCTCGCCCAGTTCGGCCTGTCGCAGGGGCCGGTGACGGTCGCGGCCAACCAGGGGCAGTATAATCTCGACGAGCAGAAGGTCACCGTGCAGGGTCCGGTGCGGGTCGAATGGGCCGGAGGGCGAAAGCCTGGTGACCCGCAACGTCACGGTCGATCTCAAGCAGAACACGATGACCAGCCAGGGCGGCGTCGCCGGCCAGATGAGGCTCGGGCAGTTCCAGGCGGGCCGGTTGCGGGCGGACCTCAACAGCGGAACCGTCGTCCTCGACGGCGGCACTCGCTTGAAAATCGTGCAGGGGGCGGTCAGATGAGAAACATGCGCCGCTTGCCGCTCCTGCTTCTCGCTGCCGTTGACGCTGGCGACCGCGGCCGCGGCCATTGCGCAGTCGAAGCGAGCCGGTTTCCGCGCTGAAGGGGCACAACAGCAATGCGCCCGATCGACCTCACCGCCGAACGGCTGGAGGTGCAGGATCGCGCCGACCGCGCGATCTTCGCCGGCAACGTGAAGGTCCGGCAGGACGAGCTGACGCTCGACACCTCGCGCCTGACGGTCGCTTATTCGAGCAGCGGCGGAGTGCAGATCAAGCGGCTCGACGCCGAGCGGCGGGGTGACCGTGCGCAGCCCGTCGGAGACGGCGACGCGGGGCGTTCGGCATCTACGATCTCGACCGCAAGCTGATCACGCTGGTCGGCAACGTCGTCCTCAAGCGCGAAGGCTCGCAGATCAGCGGCCAGCGGCTGGTGATCGATCTCGACAGCGGCCGCGCGATCATCGACGGCGGACCCGCCGGCGTCGGCCAGAGCGGCGGACGCGTCACCGGTCATTTCACAGTCCCGCAGCGTTCCGGCGGCTAACTACGATGAACGAAGCCGGCGACCCTGCCGCGCGCGGCGCTCGAGCCGCAGGCGGCACTTGGCGGGCTGGAAGTCCGGTCGATCGCCAAGGCTTACGACCGCCGCGCGGTGCTCCACGACGTGTCGCTCGACGTTCATCGCGGCGAGGTCGTCGGACTGCTCGGCCCGAACGGCGCGGGCAAGACGACCTGCTTCTATTCGGTCATGGGCCTGGTGAAGCCGGACAGCGGCCGCATCTTCCTCGACGGCGAGGACATCACCGAGCTGCCGATGTACCGGCGCGCGATCCTCGGCCTGGGCTATCTTCCGCAGGAAACTTCGATCTTTCGCGGACTTGACGGTCGAGCAGAACATCATGGCCGTCCTCGAAGTCGCGGAGCCCGATGCGCAGGCGCGACGCGACCGGCTGGAAAAGCTGCTCGGCGAATTCGGGCTGACGCATCTGCGCGAATCCGCGGCCATGGCACTTTCCGGCGGCGAACGTCGCCGCTGCGAGATCGCGCGCGCGCTGGCGGCCGACCCGTCGATCATGCTGCTCGACGAGCCGTTCGCCGGCATCGACCCCATTTCCATCGCCGACATCCGCGAGCTGGTCCGCGAACTGAAGCAGCGCGACATCGGCGTGCTCATCACCGACCACAACGTCCGCGAGACGCTCGATATCGTCGACCGCGCCTGCATCATCTACGACGGCCAGGTGCTTTTCGCGGGCACGCCGCAGGCCCTCGTCGCCGACCATGAAGTTCGTCGCCTTTATCTCGGTGAGAGCTTCGCCCTTTAATTCTTTGCCGCTAATCTCTTAGCGCATGGCACTCGGCCCACGTCTCGATATCCGGCAAACGCAGGCGCTAGTCCTGACGCCGCAGCTGCAACAGGCCATCCGCCTGCTGCAGCTGTCGAACCTGGAACTCGAAGCCGTCATCGCCGAGGAGATTGCGAAGAACCCGCTGCTGGAAACGGCGTCGGGCGGGGAAGATGACAGCACGCCGCCGGCCGAAGGTGGCGACGAGGTCGTGGTGGACTCGCTGGAGGAGCCCGCGGCCCCCGGCGCGGACGAGCTGATGCTCACCCTGGACGGAACGAGCGACCAGCCGCTCGATTTCGACTGGAACAATGAGGCGCTCGAAACCGACAGCTTCACCGACGTGGTCGTCAGCAGCGGCGGCGGAGACGAGGACGGGCCGGACTTCGAGCGCATGGAATATTCGGCGGATTCGCTCGCCGAGCATTTGCTCAACCAGCTGCATGGAGCGTCCGGACAGGTCGGCGCTCTGGCCCGGGCGATCACCGAGATGTTGGAGGACACGGGTTACCTTCCCGTTTCCGTCCGCGACATTGCGGAGGCAACCGGTGCGCCGGTCGCGACCGTCGAAGCTGCACTCGCACTCGTCCAGGACCTCGATCCGCCCGGCGTCGGCGCGCGCAACCTCGCCGAATGCCTTGCGCTGCAAGCCAAGGCCGCAGACCGGTACGATCCCGCGATGGCGCGGCTGATCGACAATCTCGATCTCCTTGCCAAGGGCCGCATGGCGGACCTCAAGCGCATCTGCGGCGTCGACGACGAGGACCTTTCCGACATGGTGCGGGAGTTGCGGGCCTACGATCCCAAGCCCGGCTGCCAATTTTCAATGAAGAGCATGGAAAGCGTCACGCCCGACGTCTTCATCCGCCGCACGCGCGCCGGCTATGCGGTCGAGCTCAATACGGCGACTTTGCCCCGCCTGCTCGTGAACCGCCGCTACTATCAGGAGCTCAAGTCCGGCCCGAGCGACAAGAACTCGCGGGCATGGCTCAGCGAATGCCTCGCCAGCGCCAACTGGCTGGTGAAGGCGCTCGACCAGCGCGCGCGGACCATCGTCAAGGTCGTCAGCGAGATCGTGAAGCGGCAGCAGGGGTTCTTCGAAAAGGGCGTGGCGGCGATGAAGCCCATGACCCTCCGCGAAATCGCGGAGGCGATCGAGATGCATGAATCGACGATCAGCCGGGTCACGTCGAACAAATATGTGCTGTGCGACCGCGGCCTGTTCGAGCTGAAATATTTCTTCGGATCGGGCGTCGCATCCACCGAAGGCGAGGGCGAAGGGGCGGCCGCGGAAGCGGTGAAGGCGGCCATCGGCGAGATCATCGACAATGAAGTCGAGATTCTCAGCGACGACGCGATCGCCGGCCTGCTCAAACAGCGCGGCTTCGACTGCGCCCGCCGAACCGTCGTCAAATATCGGGAATCGATGGGGCTTGGATCGTCGGTCCAGCGCCGCCGTCAGCGAAAGATTGCCGGCGCGGCCTAGGCCGACAGCCTCGCCCAGATCGGCAGATGATCCGATGCGCGGCGCGCCGACGGGCTCATGTGCACCCCGGCCGCATCGATCCGCAGATCCTTGTCGACGATGATCCGGTCCAGTGCGGCCACCGGATGCCGCGAGTGGAAGCTCGGGCCGGTCGGCGCGATATGGAAGAGCGGCTCGAAGTCCTTGAGGCAACCGGCGGCGTCGCGCCATTCATTGGTGTCGCCCATCAGGATCGTCGGCATTTGCTGGGGCCGCCTGGCGATCGCGTCGAGGATCGAACGAATTTGCCGCCGCCGCCAAAAGCCGGAGAGATCGAGGTGCATGCCCACGACCCGAAGCGGCTGGTCGCCGACCAGTAGCTCGGCGAGCACCGCGCCGCGCGGCTCGAACGTCGGCAGGTCGAGCGTTGTGCAATCGAGAATGCCCACGCTCCGCTTCACCAGGATCGCGTTGCCATGCCAGCCCATGTTGCGCGTGTTGACTTTGAGCATCGCGTCGACATGCTTCCCGCCCGGCATCCGGTCGAGCACGCGACGATGCTTCACGCCGAAGAAGACCGGCATGTAGAGGCCATGATCGTCGATCAGCTCGTGCGGAACCGCCGCTCCGCGTCCGCCGAACCTCTTGTCCGCCTCCTGTAGCGCAACGACGTCGGCGTCGATTTCGTGCAGCACATCGAGCACGCGCTGCGGGTTCCGGCGCCGGTCGGTGCCGATGGCTTTGCGCACGTTGTAGCTGGCTACGGTGATCGACGGTGAAGCGGTCACGACTGCGGCAACCCCGCGCTGGCTACCGCAGTTCCTTAAACGTCTAGGTTCGCGACGCTGAGGGCGTTCTCCTGGATGAACTCCCGGCGCGGCTCGACGATGTCGCCCATCAGGCGGGTGAAAATCTCGTCGGCGACGTCCGCCTGAGCGACTTCGACCCGCAGCAGCGAGCGGTTGGACGGGTCGAGCGTCGTCTCCCAGAGCTGCTCGGCGTTCATTTCGCCCAGCCCCTTGTAGCGCTGAATGCTCAGACCCTTGCGTCCGGCCGCGAGCACTGCATCGAGCAATTCCGAAGGGCGGCTGACCGCAACGGCCTTGCCCTTGGTCTCGCTTTCGGCGGGCTGATCCTCCTCATCGACACCCTCGATTGGCTCGGGCGCCTGCTCTTCGGTGACGGCGCCCTTCTTCAGAGTCTTGAGCGTCGACGGTGAGGCGTAGACCGCGGCCTGCTCGTCCGCGAGCGTGGCCAGCTTGCGCGCCTCTGCGGAGACGAGGAAGCTCTTCTCGATGATGTAGGCGTCGGTCACGCCGCGCCACAGTCGCCGGAGCAAATAGCCGCCCTCGGCCGCCATTTCGCCCGACCATTGCGCTTCAAGATCGGCCCGGCCGAGCCATGCAGCAACGTTGGCGATCGCCTTCTGGCGGGCCGCATCGCTGAGATCCGGCTTCAGCGCTCCGTTGATCGCCAGGCCTTCGATCAGCGCCGGATCATACTTTCTCGGCGCGTAACGCATCAGGGTCCGTAGCCGCCGCGCATGGTCGACCAGGCTGCGAAGATCCTGGCCCGAGCGCGGACCATCCTTCGTTTCGAGAATCAGGCCCTCGAGCCCGGCGCCGACGAGATATTCGTCCAGCGCGGCATCGTCCTTCAGGTAGACCTCGGACCGGCCGCGCGCGACTTTGTAGAGCGGCGGCTGGGCGATGTAGAGGTGCCCGTTGTCGATCAAGTCGGGCATCTGCCGGTAGAACAACGTCAGCAGGAGCGTGCGGATGTGCGCGCCGTCGACGTCGGCGTCGGTCATGATCACGATCTTGTGATAGCGCAGCTTCTCGAGGTTGAATTCCTCGCGGCCGATGCCGGTGCCGAGCGCCTGGATGATCGTGCCGATCTCCTTGGACGACAGCATGCGGTCGAAGCGCGCGCGCTCGACGTTGAGGATCTTGCCCTTGAGCGGAAGGATCGCCTGGAACTTGCTGTCGCGGCCCTGCTTGGCGGAGCCGCCGGCGCTGTCGCCCTCGACCAGGAACAGTTCGGACTTGGCCGGGTCGCGTTCGGAGCAGTCGTGCAGCTTGCCGGGCAGCGAGGCGATGCCCATCACCGACTTGCGGCTGGCTTCGCGCGCCTTGCGGGCGGCTTCGCGTGCCGCGGCAGCGTCGATGATCTTCTGGATGATCGTCCGCGCGTGGGCAGGGTTTTCCTCGAGCCATTCGGCCATCTTGTCGGCCATCAGGCTTTCCAGCGGCTGACGAACCTCGGACGAAACAAGCTTGTCCTTCGTCTGCGAGCCGAACTTGGGGTCGGGAAGCTTGACGGACACGATGGCGGTCAGGCCTTCGCGCATGTCCTCGCCGGTCAGGCTGACCTTCTCGCGCTTCAGAACGCCCGACTTGTCGGCGTAATTGTTGATCGTGCGAGTCAGCGCCGCGCGGAACGCCGCGAGGTGCGTGCCGCCGTCGCGCTGCGGGATGTTGTTCGTGAAGCAGAGGACCTGCTCGTAATAGCTGTCGTTCCACTCCAGCGCGACTTCGATACCCACTTCGTCGCGCTGGCCGGTAACCGAAATCGGATCGGGAATGAGCGGCGTCTTCGCGCGGTCGAGATACTTCACGAAGGCCCCGATGCCGCCTTCATAATGAAGCTCGACTTCCTTTAGCTCTTCATGCCGCGCGTCTTGCAGGACGAGGCGAACGCCCGAATTGAGGAACGCGAGCTCGCGGAAGCGATGCTCGAGCCGGTCGAAGTCGAAGTCCAGGATCTTGAAGGTCTCCGGGCTCGGCAGGAAGGTGACCTTCGTTCCGCGCTTTTCGGTCTTTCCAACAACCTTCAGCGGAGCCTCGGCATCGCCGTGGCGGAAGCGCATGTAATGCTCTTCGCCGTCGCGCCAGATCGTCAGGTCGAGATATTCGCTGAGCGCGTTGACGACCGAAACGCCGACGCCGTGGAGGCCGCCGGAGACCTTGTAGGCATTGTCTTCCGACGTGTTCTCGAACTTACCGCCGGCGTGCAGCTGGGTCATGATGACCTCGGCCGCGGACACGCCTTCTTCGGCATGGATCCCGGTCGGGATACCGCGGCCATTGTCCTCGACCGAGACGGAGCCGTCGGGGTTGAGGGTGATCAGGATCCTGTCGCAATGCCCGGCGAGCGCTTCGTCGATCGCATTGTCGCTGACCTCGAACACCATGTGGTGGAGGCCGGAGCCGTCGTCGGTGTCGCCGATGTACATGCCGGGACGCTTGCGCACGGCATCGAGGCCCTTGAGGACCTTGATGCTGTCGGCGCCATAGGAATTGCTGTTGGGGTCTGTTGCCATGGTGTCCGGGATAAGGAGAAAAGTCGGGAAAGTCCCACGGAATCGCGCGTGCGCGTACGCGCGCGTGAGTCGGTGCGATCTATATGGGGATTCGCGACCGATTTTCGAGATGCCTGAGCGACTACCCAGCGCAGAACTTGCATGAGTTCGGGAGTTAATGGATATTTACCGGTGAAACCGGTGATCCGCGTCCCTGGGAGTTGCACCGCCGAAAGCAGGACAGGGGTGTCGACGATGAAGCTTGCACAGAGAATCCTGGCAGCCGCCACTGCGGCCCTTGCGGCCTCCTCAGCCGCCGACGCCCAATCGTTCGACGGCTCGACGCTGAACTATCAATATTACTTTCCGGACAGCGGAACCGCGTACCCAGCCGCCGACAACGGGTCCTTCGTCGTCGGCCCGGGCATCGAGGTCACGGACGTTTCGGATGAACGGGCGACACTCGATATCTCCGGTACCAACATCTTCATCGACTTCCTGAATTCGAGCAATTGGACCACGGCAGAGTTCAATGGCTGGGTCTTGAGCGACGAGACAGACAATCTGGCCGCCATTCTGGGTGTCACCATTGATCCAGCGACAAACATGAATGGATTCTCGCTGTCGAACATCTCGTTCACTGGCGATTCGATCATCGTGAACTGGCAGGGCCTGAGCTTCACCGACACAACGGTCGTGTCGCTGAACGTCGCGTTTGGCGACGCTGCCGTCCCTGAGCCGTGGACCTGGGCAATGATGCTCCTCGGCTTCGGAGCCGTCGGGCTCGCACTGCGTCGCGGCCGCAAGCCGAAGCTCGCGACCGCTTAGCAGTTTGGGTTAGCCCGCGCGGCGCTGCCCTGAGGGGCGTCCGCGCCCGTGGAAGCGGCGCTTCTGCTGACCGCCGTCGGGGCGGTGCGCAGGGTGGCCGTCGGCACGATGCGGATGACGCTGCGGCTGAGCCGAACGATCGGTACGCTGTTGCCCGCTGCGCTGTTGGCCAGTGGGCTGCGAAGCGGAGCGATCCTGACTGGGACGGTCGTTGCGATTTTCGCGACGCTGGCCTTCGAAGCGGCGATCCGACTTGAACGACCGTGACGGCTGCCTGCGAGGCTGTTCCTGCTTTGCCGGCGCCGGCTTGAGGCGCTTCAGCTCCGCTGCCGCCTGGACGAAATTGTCCGGAAGCGGCGCCAACGTCGATCTTCAGGCGCGTCAGGCGCTCGATATCGCGCAGCAGTCCGCGCTCGTCCGGCGAGCAATAGGCGATAGCCTTGCCCTCGGCGCCCGCGCGAGCGGTGCGGCCGATGCGGTGAACGTACTGCTCCGGAACTTCCGGCAGGTCGTAGTTGATGACGTGGCTGACGCCCGGAATGTCGATCCCGCGCGCGGCGATGTCGGTCGCGATCAGCACCTTCACTTCGCCCGACTTGAACTGGGCGATCGCCCGCTCGCGCTGGCCCTGGCTCTTGTTGCCATGGATTGCGCTCGCCGCGACTCCTGCCGCCTCGAGCATGCGGACGATCTTGTCGGCGCCATGCTTGGTGCGGCTGAAGACCAGAGCCCGCTCGAACCTGTTCCGCCTTGAGGAACATGGTCAGCAGCGCGGTCTTTTCCGGCTGGTTGACCATCACGACCTTCTGATTGACGCGATCGGCGGTCTTGGCGACCGGAGTCACCGCGACCTCGGCCGGGTTGGTCAGATATTTGTCGGCCAGCTCCTTGATCGCCTTCGGCATGGTGGCCGAGAAGAACAGGGTCTGGCGCTTGGCCGGAACCAGGCTGACGATCCGCTTCAGCGCATGGATGAAGCCGAGGTCGAGCATCTGGTCGGCCTCGTCGAGGACGAGGATTTCCAGCTCGCGAAGGCTGAGCGCGCGCTGATCGATCAGATCGAGCAGGCGGCCCGGGCGTCGCGACGAGCACGTCGAGGCCGCGCGCAACAGTGCGAACACTCTTCGAATTCGGAACGCCGCCGAAGATGACGCCGACCGACAGGCGCATGAAGCGGCCGTAGGTCTCGGCGCTCGCCGCGATCTGCGAGGCGAGCTCGCGGGTCGGCGCAAGCACCAGCATCCGGATCTGGCCCGGCTTCGGAATGTTGCGATCGGCCGCCAGGCGGTCGAGCGACGGAAGCATGAACGCCGCCGTCTTGCCGGTGCCGGTCTGAGCAATGCCGAGCAGATCGCGGCCGGTCAGGACGGTCGGGATCGCCTGAAGCTGGATCGGCGTCGCCTGCGAATAATTTTTCGCCGCAAGCGCGTCGAGAAGGGGCTTGGACAGCCCAAGATTATGAAAAGACATGAAGAGTCCAATATGAAACGGCCGCGCGAAATGCGCGGTCCGAAGGGGTCAAAAAAGCGCCCCGCGTGAATTGGAGAGCAAAATCGATCGAAGCGCGGGCCGGGTCCTCGACCTTGTCGAGACCGTTCACGCCGCTTGAAAAGCGCTTCGTGCTGCAGTGCAATATAGCGGTAAGACGCGAAATGTCTAGTGCGGGCGATAAGGAACCGCCCGCGACGTGAAAGCGGCTGGCCTGTCCAACCCCTTCGAACAACGCGGCTTCGGTCGCCGTCATCCAGACCTGGCCCCGGCCTTCGAGGCGCGCGAAAAGCGCCGCGCGGCGCTTGGGATCGAGATGCGCGGCCACCTCGTCGAGGAGCAGGATCGGCGGCTCGCCCCGCCGCTCGGTCACCAGCTCGGCATGGGCGAGGACGAGCCCGAGCAGCAGCGCCTTCTGCTCGCCGGTGGAGGAGCGCGCGGCCGGCATCTGCTTGGCGCGATGCGTGACGAGCAGGTCCTGCCGATGCGGCCCGACGGTTGCGCGGCCGGCGGCCGCGTCGCGGCGGCGGCTGTCGCGAAGCTGCGCGGCAAGGTCGGCCTGGTCCCAGCCTTCGAGCTGGATCGTCGGCGCGGGCGAACTCGTCTTCGGGCGCGTCTCGAGCGTCCTCTGGCCGAGCTCGGCGACGGTGCGCGGCGCGAGCGCCGGCGATCGCCGTGCCATGCTCCGCCATCTGCTGCTCCAGCGCCGCGAGCCAGGACGGGTCCGCCGGCGCTTCGTCCGTGAGCAGCTTGTTGCGGGCGCGCATCGCCGCTTCGTAGCGCGAGGAGTGGTGCGCATGGCCCGGCTCCAGCGCCAGCACGAGCCGGTCGAGGAAGCGGCGGCGGTCGCCGGCCGAACCGAGAAACAGCCGGTCCATCGCCGGCGTCAGCCACAGCACGGACAGCCACTCGCTCAGCGAATTGACCGAGGCCGGTGCGGCAT
This sequence comes from uncultured Alphaproteobacteria bacterium, assembly GCA_963807815.1. Lineage (GTDB taxonomy): Bacteria > Pseudomonadota > Alphaproteobacteria > Sphingomonadales > Sphingomonadaceae > Sphingomicrobium. Next base: position 99,776 of record CAWECW010000012.1, read on the forward strand.
TGATGCGGACCTGCCGCCGTTCGGGAGCGGCCGGCTGAGTGCCGGTCCCGATCTCGACATCGCCGAGCCGCGCGGCGACCGCGAACCCGCCCGCCCCGTCGATCCGCGCCATTTCCGACAGCGCCGCACCGCGCAAGCCGCGGCCGGGGCTCAGCAGCGACACCGCTTCGAGCAGGTTGGTCTTGCCCGCGCCATTTTCGCCCGACAGCAGGACGAAGCCCGGACCCGGCTCGATCAGCGCCGAGGGGTAGGACCGGAAGTCGGTGAGGGCGAGGCGGCTGACCGGCACTGCAGCGGCTTAGCCGCTATTGCTCGCGCCGGTCGAGAACCTCGAAATGCGCCGCGCGCTCATCGAAGCGGGACAGCACGGCCCGCGCCGCGGCCGGCACGTGGCTGATCTCATAATCCTCGCCCATGAACGCCTTGATCGCGTCCAGGCTGTCGAACCACATCAAGGTCTGGAACTCGATCTCGTCGCCGAGATCGCGCTTCATCAGGTCGATGTGGCGGAAGCCTGGGATCCGGCGCGCCTCGATCCCGGGATCACTTCGCCGCGGACGATCCGTTCATAGGCATCCGCATTCTCCGGCGTGGTCCACCCGCGCCAGAGACGGCAGACCGTCACACCCGCATCGGCATCAGGACGTAGAGCGCCTGGCTCTTGTCGTTCTCGCGCAGCAGCGTCGGAGCGGCGGCGTCGGCGAGGTGGACTTCGACCGTGTCGCCGTCGATCTCGCCGAGGATGTCGAGCAGGTAGCGGGCGTTGAAGCCGATCTCGATCGTGTCCGAGCCGTAGTCGCGCCGCGATCTCTTCCGTCGCGGTGCCGCTTTCGGGCGAGGTGACCGACAGCGTCACCTTGTCGCGGTCGACGGTCATCTTCACCGCGCGGGTCTTCTCGCTGGCGATGGTCGAGACGCGGTCGACGCCCTGCGCGAAGCTCTTCGGATCGAGCTTCAGAAGCTTGTCGTTCCCGGTCGGGATGACGCGGTTGTAGTCGGGGAAGGTGCCGTCGATCAGCTTGCTGGTCAGCACCGCGCTGCCGAGGCCGAAGCGGATCTTGGTCGGCGACATGGAGACTTCGACCGTGCCTTCGAGCTCGTCGAGCAGCTTGCGAAGCTCGGCAACGCATTTCCGCGGCACGATCACGTCGGGCATTCCGTCGGCGCCGTCGGGCTTGGCGACGGTGACGCGGGCGAGGCGGTGGCCGTCGGTCGCGGCGGCCTTCAGCGCGTCGTCGGCGACATGCAGGAAGATGCCCATCAGATAATAGCGCGTCTCTTCGGTCGAGATGGCGAAGCGCGTCTTGTCGATGATCTGGCGAAGCGTCGCCGCGGGAAGCTCGAAGCGGGTCGGCAGCTCGCCTTCGGCGATCACCGGGAAATCGTCGCGCGGAAGCGTCGAAAGGTTGAAGCGCGCGCGGCCGGCGGACGAGCTGCATCTTGCCCTCGGCGGCGTTCAGCTCGACCTGGCTGCCTTCGGGCAGCTTGCGGACGATGTCGAACAGGGTGTGCGCCGGACACGGTGGTCGCGCCCGGCGTCGCGACATTGGCCGGAACGCTCTCGTCGACCTGCAGGTCGAGGTCGGTCGCCATCAGGCGGATCGATCCGTCCTCGCGCGCCTCGATCAGGACGTTCGACAGGATCGGAATCGTGTTGCGGCGCTCCACGACCGACTGGACGTGGCTCAGGCTCTTGAGGAGTGTCGCCCGTTCAATCGTCGCCTTCATGCGTCGCCCCTGCCCCCAAACATGCCGATTTCGCGTCGTTTATAGCGAGCGTTCGGCTGCTTGGAAGCAGGAAAGGCGGTTCGCAGGCCGGACTTGTTATTGCTGCGTTGCCGGAGCGCCCGAAGCGGCGGGCGTCAGGATGGCGTCGACATAGTGGATCGACGCCGTTCGAGCGCTTCTGATCGCCCTCGACGATCGTCGCCTTGCCGCCCGATGCATCGGTCAGAACGAGCTTGCCGCCCTCCTTCGTCGCCGTGAGCGTGCCGCCGCCGACGGTCTGGACGAGCGTCTTGCCCTTGCCGTTGTCGACAGCCTTGCCGAGGTCCTCGACGAGGACCACGCCCGGCAGGATGTGATAGGTCAGGACCCGGGTCAGCTCCGCCGCGGTTCTGCGGGTTCGCGGGATCCTTGAGTGCCCCTTCGACCTTCCCGAACGCTTCGTCGCGCGGAATCAGGACGGTGTAGGGCTCCGGCCCGGCCAGCGTGGAGTCCAGCCCTGCCGCATGGGCCGCCTGGTAAAAGCGGCCGTTCTTGTCGAGCGCGGAGGCGATCGTCTGGTCGCCCGCGGCCTTGGCGGCCTGGGCCGGCTGGTCCGGCGCAGCGCCATTGGCGCTTTCGCCGCTGTTGCAGCCGGCAACCGCCAGAGCGAGCACAGCCGTTGTCACGCCGAGAAATCGGAAGGTCATTGCGTCCTCCTTATTTTGTTCTGCAGACGAAATGGCCCGGCAACGCATGCCGGGCCACTCGCGATCCATGCAATTCAGCGTCAGACGAGCGCCTGAACCATCGCCGTGATCAGCTGGGTCGTCGGATCGACCTCGTAGATGTAGCCATTGCTGTACCGGTACCAGGCGTCCGGCGTGTCATAGTAACGGTCGCGATAGGCGATACGGCACGTTGTACATCGAGTAGCCGGCCGGAAGCGGCTGGCCGACCGACAGGCCGCCGGTCAGCAGCGCCGCGATGGCGGTGATCAGCTGGCTATCCCGATCGACCTGGTAGATCGCGCCCGGGCGCGTACCGATAATAATAGTCGTCCGTGTCGTGGTAATAGTCACGATACTGGTACGGCACGTTGTAGTAGCTGTACCCGGCCGGCATCATCTGCCCGAGGCCGTAGCCGCGATCGAGGAGCGGGATCACGTCCTCGACGAGGCCGGACCCTCCGTCGATCTCGTACACATAGCCGTTCGCGTAGCGATAATAGTCGTCGCCATAGTTCGGGTAGAACGACTGGTAGCTGCTCGGCACGTAGTAAGACGGCTGATTGTAGTACGGGAAATACTGCCCAACGCCGTAGCCCGCGCCAATCAGCGGCAGCAGGGCCGCCACCAGATTGTCGGCACGGTTCACGCGATAGGCATAGCCGTCGCCGTAGCGGTAATAATAATCGTCCGTGTCGTAGTAGATGTCACGGAGCCCGACGGGCATGGTATTCGACGCAGTAATAGGTCGGCAGGGCCGAACCCACGAACTGCTGCCGTGCCCGTCCCGGAGGGACGCAGGCCGGCGACTTCTTCGCCAGTCCCGGAGGACAGCCGACATAGGCCGCCGGGATGCCACGGCTGCGCGTAGACGCGATTCCAGTCGCCGTCGTTCCAGTCGCGCCACTGAGCATTACGGCGATAATCGCCACGGTCGCGGAACGCGTCGCGTGTATCGCCGGCAAAGGCGCGGACCGGCACGTAATTGCGCTCACCGCGACGGATGTCGTTGCGAAGCTCGCGGCGATCCATTGCTACGCGTTCGACGCGTTGCTCGCGTGCTCGCCGTTCGAAGCGCTCGTTGCCGCGGTTGCGATTGTCGACCCGAGCGACGTCGCGGTTGCGTCGATTCTCGATCCGCTGCGCCTGCCGCTCGTTACGCTCGGAGCGCAGGTTCGCGAAGCGGCGTTCCGTGCTCCGGCGCTCGGTGCGCTGCGCCTGCAACTGGCTGCGGCGGTTCTCAACGGCGGCGCGGCGCTCGATATTGCGCCGCTCGACGCGCTGACGATCATTACCGCGACGCTCGACGCGCATGGCCTGACGTTCGGGGGCGCGAGCGCGCTGGACCTGACGCTCGCCACCACGGCGCTGAGCCTGGGCAAGACGGCGCTCGCCGCCACCGCGACGCTCGACGCGTTGCGCCTGGGCCTGACGGCCTCCGCCGCGCTGGGCCTGGACCTGACGGCTTCCGCCGCCACGCTGCGCCTTGGCCTGCCCGCCACCGGCGCGCTTGACCTGAGTCTGGCGTTCTCCGCCGCCGCCCTTGTCGGGCTTGGCCGCTGCCGGCGCAGTAATCGCAAGTGCCGCGACACCGGCCGCTAGGATGAGGTTCCTCATCTCGAATCTCCTATTCGTTCCCGGTGACAACGACGTTCGATATGCGCCGTTCCACCTTCCGGTAGTGATGGGAGGGAGTAGCCGACCGGGCATGAACCCGTGATTTCAATGGCTTGCAGCTTAGGTTAGGACTTGATGTCCCGCCTTAGGCGCGCTGCGGCGAACAGGTAGAACAGAGCGGCGAGCAGATAGAATACCAAGCCCGTAGAGGATGGAATATTTGAGCGAATCCACGCCGTGGGCGGCCTTCATCGCGTCCGACAGCCAGCCGAGGAAATAGATCCCGAAGGCGATCCCGATCAGATTGTTGATGAACAGGAAGCTGGCCGAGGCGGTCGCCCGCATGGTCGGCAGGACGATGTGCTGGACGGCGGTGATGACCGGCCCCAGCCAGGCAAGCGCCAGCATCTGGCCGACGGTGAACAGCAGCCAGGCGATCCACAGGTTCGGAGCGAACAGGCCGAGCGCGAAGGTCGGTGCCGTGATCACGAAGCAGACCGCCGGGATGAGCGCGTAGCCGCCGGGCCGTGTCGGCCCGATGCGGTCGCCGAGCCAACCGCCGAGCCAGGTGCCCAGCCCTCCCCCGACGAGGATGATCGAGCCGTAAAACCAGCCCACGTCCTGCACCGCGAGGCCGAAGCTGCGGTTGAAGAAGCTCGGCAGCCAGAAGATCAGGCCATAGCCGAGGATCGAGCCCGAAGCGGCTCCGAACGACAGGAGCCAGAAGCTCGGCGTGCCCAGAAGCGCGCGTGCGACTTCGCCGGCAGAGGGCGCCGCAGCCGCGGCATTCGAGGCAGGCGCGTCGAAGCGGCCGCGCTCGGGCTCGGGGATGAGCAGCTTGATCAGCAGCGCCGCCGGCAGCCCGAGCAGGCCGACGATGACGAAGGCGCTGCGCCAGGACAGATGGGCCGCGAGCCAGCCGCCGAAGAACACGCCGAGCGCCGAGCCGATCGGAATGCCGAGCGAATAGAAGGCGAGCGCCCGCGATCGCTTCTCGCGCGGGAAATAGTCGGAAATCAGCGAGTAGGACGGGGCGATCCCGCCGGCCTCGCCCACCGCGACGCCCATGCGCGCGATGACGAGCTGCGTGTAGCTCTGGACCACGCCGCAGACCGCGGTGAACAGGCTCCAAAGCGCGACGGCTCCGGCGATGATGTTGACGCGGCTCTTGCGGTCGGCGGCCCAGGCGATCGGGAATGGCGATGGTCGCGTAGAAAATGCCGAAGGCGACGCCGAGATGGCTCAGCGCCGTGTCGGAAAGGTCGAACTCCTCGCGGATCGGCACGGCGAGGACGCCGACGATGTTCCGGTCGATGAAATTGAAGATGTAGGCGAAGAGAAGAAGCAGGAGCACGCGCGTCCGGATTGCGCGCGCTCCTTGATCTTCGACTGGCTTTTCCGTCAGAACCTGGCTCCGAACGACAGGAAGATTTGGCGCGGATTGCCGTAGAAGGCGGTGAGCACGCCTCGCGGCCGAGTCGCCGGCCGGGATCGCGATTGCCGTCCCGGAGCGAGGATGAGTCGCCGGTGCAGGGATTCTGGGTCAGGAAGTTGTAGCCCGACACGATATACTCCTTGTCGAGCAGATTCTTGCCGTGGAGGCCGACCGTGAAGCGGTTGCCCGGAGAGCGCCAGACGGCGTTCGCATCCCACAGGGCAAAGCCCTCCTGGTCGAGGCCCGGGATCGGCAATTCGAACTGCTGGCTCTTGCTGCGGTAGGACACGGTCGAGTTGAGGTTCAGTCGCCGCTGCCGAATCAGGCATGTCGTAGTCGAGCGAGCCGCTGAGCGTCCATTTCGGCGTATTCTGGACCTTGCGCGAATTCCGGCGACGTCGACCGGGCGCGACTGCCCGGATGATCGACGCGGTCAGGAACTCTTGAACTTGCGCGTCCAGGTAGCCGAGCGAGCCGGCGAAGTTCAGGCGATCGCCCGAGCTTGCGAAGTTTTCGGCAGGATCGCGGTTGCTTCGAGTTCGACGCCCTTGAAGCTGCGCCTTGCCGGCATTGGTCGTCACGCCGCAGAAGCGTCGGGACACCGCCGACGATGTCGCGCACCCGACGATCCGGGCACCTGGACGTCCTTGTAGTCGGCGTGGAAGCCGCAAGCGCCCAGTTGACCGGCGGTCGAACAGGCCGATCCCTTCCAGCCGAGTTCGTAGCTGTCGACGGTTTCTGGATCGAAAGCCATGAATTCGTAGATCTGCTCTCGGTCGCGCGCGCCGTCGCCGTCGACGTCGGGCGCCTGCTGGTCTGGCCGCGCGGATCGAAGCCGCCGCCTTTGAAGCCCGCGAATAGCTGGCGTAGATGTTGTGATCGGCGTTCGGCTTGAAGCTGACCGAGAAGCGCGGCGTGAAAGCCGTGTCCTTGCGCTTGCCGTCGAAGTTCGGACGTCGGGCGCCGACCGAGTCCGACTGCCGAACGGCGGCGCCGCCGAGTTCGGGCGAGCCGCCGAAGAGCAGGTTCTGCCGGAAGCACGACCGCGTGGCGCTTGTCGCTGGTGTAGCGAACGCCGGCCGAAGCGCTGAACTGGTCGGTGACGTCGTAGGTGAAGTCGCCGAAGACCGGCCCAGGTCTTGGTGTCGACGTCGCCGTCGGTCGACGCAGTGAAGCCGCGGCCGAGGACCGCGCCGGTCGTGTAGAGGCGCACGTCGAAGACGTTGATGGCATTGGCGTCCAGGTAATAGACGCCGACGACGCCGTGCGAGCGGTCGCTCGATCGATGACAGCTGGAATTCCTGGCTGAACTGCTTGTTCTTGTAGATCGCCGGGACGTCGACGATCGACCGCCGGCAGCGCGTCGAAGTCGATCGGCGTGTGGCTCTTGTCCTTGCGGTAGGCGGTGATCGACTCGCAGCTTCAGCCAGTCGGTCAGCCGATTTCGCCGTGAGCGGCGAGGCCGCCGCCCTTCACCTTCTGCTCGGGATCGATCAGCCCGCCGCGCGTGTCGAACACGTCGTCGAGCACCGGGCGCGCCGCTGAGCAGGCCGGGATCAGCCGGTGGCCGCCGCGCGGATTGCTGTTGTCCTAGGTGTAGTCGCCGCGACATGCGGACGAAGACGTTGTCGCGACGGCTCGAACTCGACCGTTCCGCGGCCGCCCAGATGTCCTTGTTGTAATTTTCGTTGCCGGTCGTGAGGTTCTTGCCGAAGCCGCCGCGGCTGAGCCGCGCGGCCGACGCGCCGACCTTGAACGCTGTCGCCGAGCGGCGTCGAAGCGCTGACACGACGAGGTCGAGCTGGTCGTAGGTGCCGAAATTCGCGCGAACGCTGCATCGCGGCATCGTCGGCGAGGCGGCGGGTGACATATTTGACCGCGCCGCCGATCGTGTTGCGGCCGTAGAGCGTGCCCTGCGGGCCGCGCAGCACTTCGATCCGCTCGACGTCGTAGATGTCGAGCACCGCGCCCTGCGGACGGTTGAGATAGACGTCGTCGAGATAGATGCCGACGCCCTGCTCGAAGCCGGCGACCGGATCCTGCTGGCCGACGCCGCGGATGAAGGCGGTCAGCGTCGAGTTGGTGCCGCGCGACGTTTCGAGGGTGACGTTGGGCGTGGTGTCGCCGACGTCGGTGATGTCGAGCGCGCCCTGGCGCTCGAGCTGCTCGCCCGAATAGGCGGTGACCGCGATCGGCACGTCCTGCAGGACTTCGTTGCGGCGGCGGGCGGTGACGACGATATCCCGGTCGCTGTCGCCGAGCCGCTGCGTCCGGCGTCTGCGAGTCCGCGGCTGGAGCCGCTTCCGTCCTGCGCGGCCGCCGGACTGGGCGATCCTGCGCCAAGGCCGACCGGACATCGCAATGCCGACGTGCAAATCGACGCAAGCATCGCGCTGCGCGCGGCGCTGACCCACTGCATGGTCATCCCACTCTCCCCTATTCTCTCCCGCGACAGGCCAGTTGCCACGTCGCAATGTTACGCGTTATGAAACCTGAACCGGGTTTCAAGTTTGGCATGAACCGGCAGGGACTCAAGGGGGTCGGTTGGACGGTACGAGCGCATCCGGAACGAGCTGTGGCCGACGTGGCAGCACACAGCGCCGGCCAGCGACGGCAAGGCGCCGCGCACCGCGCGCGGCCAACGCACGCTCCGCAAGATCCTCGACGCCGCGCTGGAAGAGTTCGGCGAGAAGGGCTTCTCGCGAAGGCTCGATCGTCGGGATCACCAGCCGCGCCCGCGTCGCGCTCGGCACCTTCTACACCTATTTCGACAGCAAGGAGGCGGTGTTCCAGGAACTCGTCCGGGACATGTCCGCGCAGGTCCGCGACCATGTCGCTCCGGTCTTGACGGAAGCCACCGACACGCTCGACGGGGAAAGCCGCGCGCTCGAATCGTTCCTGGCCTTCGTCCAGACCCACCGCCAGGTTTACCGGATCATCGACGAGGCCGAGTTCGTCGACCCGGAGGGCTTCCGCAAACATTATGTGACGACCGCCGAGCGCATCGGCGGCGCGCCTGCAGGCGGGCAAGGACAAGGGCGAGGTCGCAGCGATGGACAGCCCGCTCGCGACCGAAGTCGAGGCCTGGGCGATCATGGGGATGAACGTTTTCCTCGGGCTGCGCTTCGGGGTCTGGGGCAAGGACTCGCCCGCCGAAGTCGACCCAGGTCGCCAACCGTCTTCTCCAGCGCGGGCTCCAGCCCTAGCGAAGATCGCCGCGCCAGCCGCGCGAAGCGCGTCGATGTCGCTCTCGTCATGATAGAGCGCGAGGCCGATCCGCAGGACGTCGCCGCGCACATCGGTGATGCAGTTGCGCGGCCTTCAGCTCGCTCGACCATCGCTGCGCATTCGCGTTGCGGAACGCGAGGAAGCGGGCGTCGCCCGGTCGATTGAGCTGCTCGGCGTCGCCCAAGCGCGGTGCCGCCCAGCGCATCGAGCAGATGCTCCTGAAGCCTGCTGACATGCGCGGAGATGCGCGCCGTGGTCAGCCCGTTCTCCCACAGCATCCGCCGCACCGCGTTGAACCGGTACAGGCCCGACGGGTCGAACGTCGCGCCCATGAAGCGCATCGCGTCCTTGCTGTAGCCGACCGAGCCGGGCGGCAGCGTCAGGTCCTCGAACTCGGCGTACCAGCCGGTGATCGCGCGGACGATCGCCGAAGCCCGGCGGCGCGTGGAGGAAGGCGCAGCCCTCGCCCGACATCGCATATTTGTAGCCGCCGCCGACGTAGAAAGCCGACTGGGCGGCGACGTCGTCGAAGGGCGTCTCGATCGGCCATGAACGCGTGATAGCCGTCGATCGACCACCCACGGCCCTTCGGGCCGGGCGAGAGCCGCGAGATTGTCCACGCGTTCGAACCGGCGCCCGCTTCCGAACAGCACCTGGCTGACGAAGATGAGGTCGTGGTCGCCGCTGCGCGCGCCGCTCGAGAAAGCGATCGGAGAAGGTATCGAACGGTTCGGCCGCGAACGCGCTCGACACGCAGCTTCGCCGCTCTCCTCCCACCGCGCGAACTGCCGCCGCGCGCTGTGAAATTCGCCGTCGCTGGTCAGAACGCGGATCGGCCGTTGCCGGAACGCGGTACTGCGGAAAACAGCCGGACCAGCAGATCATGCGTGTTCGGCGCGAAGACGATCGCGTCGGGCATGCCGGTGCCCAAGCTCATCGGCGACGTGGCCCTGCGCCTCGGGCCAGACCTCGCCCATGATCCGGTCCCACTTGCGGTCGGCGAGGCGCGCCGCATCTTCCCAGCATTCGACCTGGCCCTCGAAGCTGGCGTCGGGCCACAGATGATGGCTGTGCGCGGCGACGTGCAGCCGGTCCGGATCGGCGCCGAGGCTGCGCGCAAACAGTGGCTTGAAGCTCATCGACCTAGACGTCAAAGCTCCGTCCTCAGCGACCAAAGCTCGGGGAAGACGCGCTTCTCGAGCGTGGAGCGAAGGTAGGGCGCGCCCGCCGAGCCGCCGGTGCCCGGCTTGTTGCCGATGATCCGCTCGACCGTCAGCACATGCTTGTGCCGCCACGCCGCGAGCGCGTCGTCGATGTCGACCAGCTTCTCGGCAAGCTCGTAGAGCTCGAACCAGCGGTCGGCGTCGCGATAGACCTCGAGCCAGGCCGGCCGAGCGCCTCGACGGACCGATCGCCGAGGTCGAAGCCCGCCCGTTCGAGCGCGCCAATCGCTGCGTCGCGCAGGCTCGGCTCCGACAAGCGCCTGCTTCAGCCGCTCGCGCTCCGGCGCTGCCCTCGTCGTAATGATTGAGGAAGTTCGGCTCCTTGAGCCCGAGGCGGAACTCGATCTCGCGGAACTGCGCCGACTGGAACCCGGACGAGGTCCCGAGCACGTTGCGGAACTTGAGATAATCGACCGGCGTCAGCGTCGACAGCACGTCCCAGGACAAGGTCATCACCGCCTGGATCCGGCTGATCCGCGCCATCGCCTTGTAGGCCTCGCGCGAACCGGTCCTCCTCCACCAGCGGGATCGCCAGCTGCAGCTCGTGCAGCATCTGCTTCATCCACAGCTCCTTCGTCTGGTGGATGACGATGAACAGCATCTCGTCGTGGAGGTCGCGACAGCGGCTGCTGCGCCGACAGAAGCTGATCGAGCTTCAGATAATCGGCATAGGTCATGCCGGCGGGCGTTGCGGTCATGGCGGCAGGCTTAGGACAAAGCCGAAACCTGCCTAGCTGGGCCTTACTGGCCGCCCTGGCTGCCCGGGAGGCCAGGCTGGCTGATCGTGCCGATATTGTTGAACAGCTCCTCGAAGAAGCTGCGGTCGCGGCCCAGCGTCGGCGTCTTGTCGTTGCTCGGGTTGATCGCCGCGATCAGCGTTCTCGTCCGTCTGATTGACGGCGGCGACATTGCCCGCCTGGTCGAAGCGGACGTGAAGCACGGTCTGGTCGGTGACGCGCGGATTGCGGAAGGCGAAGGCGCGGGTGTCGCGCGAGACATAATACCAGTCGTTCTGCTCGAACGTGCCCGGTGAAGCTCGGGCGGCCAAGAGTGCGCTTCGACCGACTGCCTTGTTGTCGGTGCCGACCTGGATGCCGCTCGTCAGCTGCTCGTCCATCACATAGCCGCGGTGTTCGCGAATGCTGAGCCCGCACCCGGCCAGCGTCGTCGCGCCGACAAGAACGGTCACGCTCTTCAAAACCCCAGACTTCATGATTGGACTTACTCCCAAGAATCCGCGCGTTCGCTTGCGCAAGCCGCCGGGCGGCCTCAATATGCGGCCCGCCACCCAAGGCGCAAGCCGCAAGCTCAGAGAGGTCATATGTTCCGCGCCCTGTTCGCCAGATTAACGGGTGGGCCGAAGCGCGGTCAGGACGCTTTTCGGCCTCGCGGTCGCAGAGGCGCGGCAGACCCACTGGTTCGTCGAGGGCGAGGTGCCCGACACGGTCAACGGGCGATTCGCGGTGCTCGCGACCATCGTCGCGCTGATCACGCGTCCGGCTGGAGCGGGACGGCGACGACGGGCGCGCAGGCGAGCGTCGCGCTGACCGAAAGGCTGGTCGAAACGCTGGACGCGGAGATCCGGGAGATGGGGCTCGGCGACCCGACGCTCGGCAAGCAGGTCCGCAAGCTGGTCGGGGCGGTCGCCGGCCGGGTCGAGCGCTGGCGCGCTGCTGGCCGCATCGGACGAGCCCTGGACCGAAGAGGTGCAAGCGCAGCGTCTATGGCGACGAAGCGGCCGCCCCGACCGCGGCTTGCGCATACGCGAGATCGGAGCTTGCGAGGCTTGTGGAAGAGGCTCGACGAATCGAGCCTGCGACGACCTTGCCGAAGGAAAGATCGAGATGACCGACGATTTCGCGCACCGGCTGCCGCTCGAACCAGATCCGCGACGGCGAGCGGATCGACCTCGTCGCCGACGAGGGCGAACGGAAGCCGATCGCCGACCGCCTCGGCCTTCGCGCGCTCGACCGGCTGGAGGCGCATGCGACGCTGGACGGAAGGGCGAGATGGTTCGCGCCCGCGGCCGGCTGAAGGCCAGCCTCTGCCAAAGCTGCGTCGTGACCGGCGAGCCGGTCGAGCCCATGTCGACGAGGCGTTCGACATCCATTTCCTGCCCGAGCCCAAGGCGGACTCGCCGGACGAGGAGGTCGAGCTGGTCGAATCGGACTGCGACGTGGTCTTCCACGACGGAGCGGCGATCGATCTTGGCAGCGCGATCGCCGACACGCTGGCGCTGGGCCTCGACCCCTATCCGCGCAGCGCGGGCGCCGAGGCGGCGCTCAAGGAAGCCGGCGTGCTGACCGAAGCCGAAGCGGGCCCGTTCGCGGCCCTCGCCAAGCTGAAGCGGAGCGAGTCCGACTAGGCCCTAGAACGGAACGTCGTCGTCGAGGTCGGTGTCGAACGCCGCCGGCTGCGGACGCTGCTGGCGCTGCGCGCCGCCGCCGCCGAGCTGTAGCCGCCGCCGAATTCCTCGCCGCCGCCGAAGTCGCGGCCGCCGCCGCCACCGCCGCCGTCACGGCTGTCGAGCAGGACCAGCTCGCCGCGGAAGCGCTGCAGCACGACCTCGGTCGTATATTTGTCGTTGCCCTGGTTGTCGGTCCACTTGCGGGTCTGGATCTGGCCTTCGAGGTAGACCTTCGAGCCCTTGCGCAGATAGGACTTTGCGACCCGGCCGAGGTTCTCGTTGAAGATGACGACCTGGTGCCACTCGGTCCGCTCCTGGCGGTTGCCGTCCTGGTCCTTCCAATTCTCGGACGTGGCGACGCGCAGGTTCACCACCTCGCCGCCATTGTTCAATGAACGGGCCTCCGGATCCGCGCCGAGATTGCCGACCAGGATCACCTTGTTCACGCCCGCCATGTCACTCTCCTTCGTGCTTGAGGCGCAGCTATAAACCGAGCGCGACCGCCGTCCAGTAGGTTGCGCCCGCCGCGACATAGGCGAGGACGAAAAGATATCCGACCATGAACAGCGGCCACCTCCAGCCGTTCGTTTCCCGCCGCGTCACGGCGATGGTCGAGATGCATTGCGGCGCGAACACGAACCAGGCGAGGAAGGCCAAGGCGGTCGGCAGCGACCAGCGTCCCGGACAGCCGCTCGGCTAGCGAGCGTCTGGCGGCCTTGCTCGTCGCTCGGCATCGATCGAATAGACGGTGCGCGATGGCGCTGACCGCGACTTCGCGCGCCGCCATCGCCGGGAGCAAGCGCCAGCGCGATGTCGTGGTTGAAGCCGATCGGCGCGACGACGACTGTCGATGCCGTCGGCGATCTTGCCGGCGATCGATACGTCGACCTGCTTTTCGCCCGGGCTTCGCCTGCGGGAAGCTGGCCAGCGCCCACAGCAGGATCGTCGTGCCGAGGATGATCGTGCCGGCGCGCTTGAGGAAGATCGCGGCGCGCTGCCACAGCCCGATGACGACGTCCTTCAGACGCGGGCATCTGATATTTCGGAAGCTCCATCATGAAGGCGCCGCCGCCGCCCTTCATCACGGTCCGGCGCAGGACCAGCGCGGCCAGCAAGCGCGCCGACGATGCCGGCGATGTAGAGACCGAACAGCACCAGGCCCTGCAGGCCGATGCCCGGCCCGACCGACGGTCGCGGGAATGAAGGCGGCGATGATCAAAGTGTAGACCGGCAGCCGCGCCGAACAGGTCATCAGCGGCGCGACCAGGATGGTCGTCAGCCGGTCCTTCGGATCGTCGATCGTTCGCGTCGCCATGATGCCCGGCACCGCGCAGGCGAAGCTCGACAGCAAGGGGATGAAGGCGCGGCCCGACAGGCCCGCGCCGTGCATCAGCTTGATCCATGAGGAAGGCGGCGCGGACCATGTAGCCGGTCGCTTCGAGCAGGAGGATGAAGAGGAACAGGATCAGGATCTGCGGCAGGAAGACGATCACGGCGCCGACGCCGGCGATGACGCCGTCGACGATCAGCGAGCGCAAGCGCTCCGTCGGGCAACGCATTGCCGATCCAGTTGCCCACCGCCAGGGCCATGCCGCTTTCGATCCAGTCCGACCGGGACACTCGCTCCAGGCGAAGACGGCCTGGAACATGACGAACAGGATGGCGGCGAGGATGAGCGGGCCGGCGACCGGATGCAGCAGGACGCCGTCGAGCCGGTGGGTCCAGCGCCGGACCGGGCTTTCGCTGATCACCGCCGCCGTGGCGATGTCGCGGGCGCGGCGCTGCAGCTGGATCAATTCCGTCGGCACACGCTCGGTGACGGCGCAGCTCGGGCGCGGACAGCATGTCGTCGAGCGCCGTCTGAAGTTCGGCGATGCCGCGCTTCCGCACCGCGACGGTCTCGATCACCGGAACGCCAAGCTCGGCCTCGAGCCGCTTGGCATCGAGCTCAAGCCCGTCGCGCTTGGCGAGATCGACCATGTTGAGAGCGACGATCGTCGGCAGGCCAAGCTCGATCAGCTGGAGCGCGAAGCGGAGGTGGTTGTCGAGGTTCGACGCGTCGACGACGATGACCAGCGCGTCGGGCTGCCGCTCGCCCTTCTGCTTGCCGAGGAGCACGTCGCGCGTGACCGCTTCGTCGGGGCTCGCGGGATCGAGGCTGTAGGCGCCGGGCAGGTCGACCAGCTCGACCGGACGGCCGTCGGCCAAGCGTCAGCCGGCCCGAGTGGCGCTCGACCGTGACGCCCGGATAATTGCCGACCTTCTGGCGCGCGCCGGTCAGCGCGTTGAACAAGGCGCTCTTGCCGGCATTGGGGCTGCCGGCGACCGCCACCAGCGGAAGCGGGTTCATTGGCTCTCTATGCGGCTGGAACGACGCGCACGGCGCGGGCGTGGCTGCGGCGGATGGCGACGGTCATCCGGCCGACGCGGATGGCGAGCGGGTCGCGGCCGAACGGGCCCAGGTGAAGCGGCTCGACGGTAACGCCTTCGTCGAAGCCGAAATGGCGCAGGCGCGCCGCCTCGCCTTCCTCCAGCGCATCCCAGTCGATCGACGCGATGGACGCACGCAAGCCGATCTGCAGCTGGTCGAGCGAAATCGACTCCGGTTGGAAGTGCGCATTCATCTTGCGACTGATTATCAATAACGACGCGGGAACGCCATAGGTGAGATTACGTAGCCGCCTCAGCGCGGCGGGATAGCGAAGCCGGCCCGAGGAAGCGGCTGACGCTGAAATGCTCCTGCCCGCGCCACTGCGCCTTGAACTTCTCGAACTGCATGACGTCGTCGATGCGACGGTCGAGGAAGGCGGCGGTCTCGGTCCAGCCCTCGGTCTGGTCGTCCAGCCAGACCAGCAGAGTCGATGCGTAAACTCCGCCGAGCGTCAGGCGCTTGGTGTAATGGTTGAAGTCGGTGCTGGTGTCGCCGGCGATCCGCCACATCACGTCCGCCGTCCGCCAGCCGGCCTTCATGCCGGTCGGCACGTTCTGCGGCATGGCAAGGATCGAGAGTGCGCGGCGGACCGCTTCGCGCGCCGGAGCCATGATCTCCAGCCGCTTCCAGACGAGCGCGCGGATCTTCTCGCGAATCTTGAGGCCTTCGAGCCGCTCGGGCGTGAACCAGGCCTCCAGCTCCCGATCGACCGCGCGGATGTAGAGGTCGATCTTGCCCGCCTGATCCTTGGGCACGGCAAGGCGCGCCTGGTCGCGGTCGACCCCGGCCTGATCCGCGGCGGCATCGACGGACGCCTGCGTCCAGCCATCGAAGACCGCATTTTCGCCGATGGCGAGCGCGAGCCGGTCGCGGATTTCCTGCAGCGGACTCGGTTGTTCGTCCATGACGGCTCAACTCGCCCCTGCGGCGCCCGGTTGCAAGCCCCGCTGCGGAAGCCGGACGAGCACCAGCGCCGCGGCGATGGCGGCGGCGCCGAGCCAATCGAGCGCCTGCAGCGTCTCGCCATAGGCCACCCAGCCGATCAGCGCGGAGATGGCGGGCTGGGTCAGCAGGACCAGGCCGACCACCAAAGGCGGCAATGCGCCGATCGCATAGACGAGCAGTCCCTGGCCGATGACCTGGCTGCTGATCGCGAGGACGAAGACGAACGTCCAGTTCTGCGGGAATGATCTGCTCGCCGAAGAGCAGGGCGACCGGCAGCAGCATGGCGGCGCCGATCGCGCTCGAAAGGAACAGCAGGGGCAGCGGAGCCAGCCTCTCGCGCGCCCGCTCCACCGCGATCAGATAGCCCGCGTAGAGAAGGCCGGCCGCCAGAGCGAGCAGGTCGCCGTGCAGGTTGCGAAGGGACAGCTCGGCGCTGTTGCCCATGAGCAGTGCAGAGCCGAGCGCAGCCAGCGCCAATGCCGAAGCCTGCAGCGGCGACGGCCAGCTGCGCACCAGCCACAGGCCCCAGGCGGCGAAGGCGAAGCTGGCCGTGTTCCCGAACAGGGTCGCGTTGGCGAGCTTCGTCATGTGAATGCCGGTGTGCCAGGCCGCGAGGTCGGCCGCGAAGAACAAGGCGGCGAAGGCAATGATGATGCCGAGCGCGCGGCCGGGCCAATGCACCGGCTGTCCGGCAACCCGGGCGATCACGAACAGGAATGGCAAGCGCCAGCGCCAGCCGCCAGAACCCCGCCGCGACTGGCCCGACCTCCGACAGCCGCACCAGCCAAGGGCCCAGCGCCAGCGCGCTGCTGCCGGCGAAAAGCGCGGCGAAGGCGTAGGGATGATGCTTGGGCTGATCCATCGTCGCAGATGGACCGTCTAGGCCCCGTACTTCTCGCGAAGCTCGAACAAGGCGAGGGCGGCCTGCGCGGCGTGGCCGCCCTTGTCGAGCTGGCGCCGGGTCGGCGCGGACGATCGCCTGCTCCTCATTCTCGACGGTGAGGATGCCGTTGCCGACGGCGAAGCCGTCGAGCGTGAGATCCATCAGCGCCCGCGCGCTTTCCTTCGGCGACGACTTCGAAATGATAGGTCTCCCCGCGGATGACGACGCCGAGGGCGACGAAGGCGCAGAAGCGGCCGCTCTTTGCCGCGAGCGCAATGGCGGCCGGCAACTCCAGAGCGCCCGGCACGGTGATCGTCTCATGCTTGTGGCCCGCCGCCTCGATCGCTGCCCGCGCGCCGGCCAGAAGCATGTCGTTGAGATGCGGGTAGAAGCGCGCTTCCACGAGCAGGACCGTCGCCATGGCGTCAGTTGCCCCGCTCGATCGGCGCGCTCTTCCACGATCTCCAGGCCGTAGCCGGAAAGTGCGACCGGCGAATGATGCGTGTTGGTCAGCAGGATCATCTCGTGAATGCCGAGCGCGGAGAGGATCTGCGCACCGATGCCGTAGCTGCGAAGCTCGGCCCCGCCTTCCGGCAGCTTCCCCGAGCGAGGTCGGCAGATCGCGACAGCGACCCGGTCGCCGCCGCATGCAAGGCGACGATGACGCCGGAGCCTTCGCGCCTCGATCATCCGCATCGAACTCTGCAGCAGTCCCGACCGCGCGCCTGCCTCGCCAAGCACGTCCGCGAACAGGTCGAGGCTGTGCATGCGCACCAGCACCGGCTGCGTCGACATCGAGCGCGCCGTGGACGAGCGCCAGTTGCTCCTCGCCCGATGGACTTGTCGCGGAAGACCTGCGCCTGCCACTCGACGCCGCTATTCGCCTTGAACGCCGTCGAGGCCGCGCGCTCGACCATGTGGTCCTTCTTCAGCCGGTAGGCGATCAGGTCGCGGATGGTGCCGATCTTGAGACCGTGCGTCCGCGCGAAATCCATGAGGTCGTCGAGGCGCGCCATGCTGCCGTCGTCGCGCATGATCTCGCAGATGACGCGCGCTGGGGTTGAGGCCGGCGAGGCGGGCGATGTCGACGCCCGCTTCCGTATGGCCGGCGCGAACGAGCACGCCGCCCGGACGCGCGATCAGCGGGAAGACGTGGCCGGGCGAAACCAGCGCATCCGGTCCGTGCGTCGCGTCGATCGCCACCGCGATGGTCCGGGCGCGGTCGGCGGCGCTGATTCCGGTCGAAATGCCTTCCCTGGCCTCGATCGAGACGGTGAAGGCGGTCTCGTTGCGGCTGCGGTTGTTGTTGACCATCGGCTGGAGGCCGAGCGTCTCCGCGCGATCCTTGGTCAGCGCGAGGCAGATCAGGCCGCGCCCGTGGCGGGCCATGAAGTTGATCGCATCGGGCGTCGCCATCTGCGCCGGGAATGACGAGATCGCCCTCATTCTCCCGGTCGTCATCGTCGACCAGGATGAACATGCGGCCGTTGCGTGCCTCGTCGATGATCGCCTCGGTGCCGACCAGCACTTCGGTATTGCCGCGCTGAAGGAGCTTCTCGAGCCGGACCGAGCGTGTCCGCCGTCGGATTCCACTCGGCCGACCCCAGTTTGCGCAAGGAATTGGGATGGAGGCCGGCAGCGCGGGCCAGAGCGGCGCGGCTGACCTCGCCGGTTTCGATGATGGCGTTCAGCCGATCCATGAGAGTCGTGCTCATTTCGCGCACATATCACACTGCAATGTGATGAAAAGAAGAAACAGTGATGTTCCTACTGTGCGCGTGCCGCCAGCATGCGATCGATATAGCGCGCGATCACGTCGATCTCGACATTGAGCTGTTGTCCTTGGGTCAGCTCGCCCAATGTCGTCTCGCCCGCGGTATGCGGGATGATGTTCACCGAGAAATGCGTCGCCGTCGTCGGCGTCGCGCACATCGTTGACGGTCAGCGACACGCCGTCGAGGCAGATCGAGCCTTTCTGCGCGATTGCAGGCGCCAGCGATCGGTCGACGCGGATGCCGATGCGCGTGGAATCGCCTTCGCGGTCGACTCCGACGACCTCGCCGACGCCGTCGACGTGGCCGGTGACGATATGCCCGCCGAGCTCGTCGCCCATGCGCAGCGGACGCTCGAGGTTCAGGCGAGCACCTTCGCGCCACATGTCCCCGGCCGTCCGCGACACGGTTTCGGCGGAAACATCGACCGCGAACCAGTCGCCGCCCTTGTCGACGACGGTCAGGCAGACGCCCGAACAGGCGATGGATGCGCCCATGTCGACGGTCGAGAGGTCGTAGGCCGTCTTCGACGCGCAGCCGGAGGTCGCCGCGCTGCTCCGCGCTGACGACTTCGCCGACGTCGGTTACGATCCCCGTGAACATGTCCGCCGCTTAGGCCTCGCGTATCCGCTCGTAAACTTCGAGCCTGTCGATCGCCGAGCGAGCGCCCGTCGCTGGTCCGCCAGCGGCCGTGCGCGTCGGCGATCGCGTCGAGGCCGACATAGCCGAACGAGGACTTGCCTTCGCCGACGATGATCGGCGCGCGGTAGATGATGATCCGGTCGACCAGGTCGGCGGTCAGGAAGGCCGTCGCGGTCGCCGACCCGCCCTCGACAAGCAGGTCGTTGACGTCATGAAGTCGATAGACATCCTGCGGATTTGCAAGGATTTCCCATCCGTCGACCGCCTCGCCGCGAGTCAGCAGGGCCCGTCGGGGCGACCAGTCCTCCAGGCCCGGCAAGCGCACGTCGAGCCGTGGCGCGTCGGCCAGATAGGTCCCTCGCCCGACGAGGATCATGTCGCGACTGCGCTCGTTCCAGGTGCACATGCTTGCGCGCATCTTCGCCGGTGATCCATTTGCTCTCGCCGGAGGGCAAGGCGATCTTCCCGTCGATCGACAAAGCGAGCTTGAGCGTGATCCGCGGCCGGCCGAGCTTCAGCCGGGTGAGCCAGCCGGCGAGCGATTCGGCGCGCGGCCTTCCGACCGACGCCGAGCTTTACGTCGATCCCCGCATCGCGAAGACGCTGGATACCCTTGCCCGCCGTCCGCGGGTCGGGATCCTTCAGCGCGACAACCACCCTCGCGGGCTTCGCCTCGAGCAGAAGATCCGTGCAGGCCGGGCCGCGCTCGCTGACGTGAGCGCAAGGTTCGAGCGTGACATAGACGGTCGCGCCCTTCGCCTTGGCGCCCGCCTGCTCCAACGCGACGGCTTCCGCATGCGGCCGCCCGCCGGGAGCGGTCGCGCCCCTGCCGACGATGTCGCCTTTCGGCGAGACGATCACGCAGCCGACATTGGGATTGGGCGCACTTCGCCCGCGCGCAGCCGCGCCGAGCCGCACCGCTTCAGCCATGAAGCGCGCGTCGGAGCTCACATTCCGAGCTGTTTTTCCAGCTTCTGGAATTGCCGTTGCTTCTCTTTGGCGGCCGCATCGCGCTTGGCCTGGTCGATCTTCTGCTGGGCAACGATCTCCGCGTCGGTGCGATCGGCCTTCCAGCTCTCAGCGTAGATGATGGTCGCGCGGCGGGGCGGTGTTGATCTTTGAATCGATCAGGAATTCGATGACGATGATCGCCGTCACGAGCACCGCCAGCATGGCTCCGATGACCTTCTCACGGCTGCGCTGGCGCATGAACGCCCGCAAGTCGGCGAGTGCCGCGCGCGGGCCGACGGGACGTGGGATCCAGGACATGCCGCAAATGTAGGCGTTGCATGCGGCTCGGGCCAGACCCCCGGCAGGGAGGGCGCGGTCGCTTCGGACCGCGCCCCTTGTCCGAGGGTCTAGGTCTCCAGCTCGAACCGGAGCGTGATGACCGTCGAGGACGGCACCGGCCGACCGTCGACCGTCGCGGGCTTGTACCGCCACTTGGCGAGCAGGTGCTTGCGGGCCGATTCGAAGAAGGAGCGGTCGACCTTCCCGACCGGCTCGACGGCAACCACGCGTCCACGCTCGTCGATCGACAGCCGAAGCCTGAGCGTCCCTTCTTCCTCCAGCCGCGCTTTGTCGTCCGGATAGGGCGGGCGAAGGAGGGAGTCCGGGTGTGGCAAATCGCGCCGCAACCCGCACCGGGTCCAATTTGGGCGTCGGGTTCGCAATGGATTCCGTTCCGGATCCGATGGGCCCCGGCGAAGGAAGCTGCGGCATGCTCGCGGCGAACTCGACTGGATCCTGGGTCGGGATCGGCACGATCGGCTTCTGCAGGTCGATCTGCGAATTTCGGGGCTGAACCGGATGTTCGGGCTTGGGCGGCGCCGGCTCCGGTGGAAGCGGAGGCGGCGGTTTCACCTCCTCGATCAGTTCCACCACCGTCTTGGTCGGATCCGGCTAAGGGGATCACCTCCATCTTGGCCGTCATCACCGCGGCAACGAGGACCGCATGACCGCCAACGATGAACATGAGTGCGCGGGGATGGCGCCCCTGATCGGCGAAGCCTTGAGTACTGGCATACACGGGCATGTGCTCGACTCCTTCTGAGACAAACGAGTCGAGAGCGATGTTACAACATTACATACGACTGGCAAGCTTCTTTCTTGAATGCAGTTCTCAAGTCGTCTTCAGCGCTTGGCGGCGGCCTTGAGCCGCTGGACGGCGCGGTCCTTGCCCATGCGCTCGACGAGGCCCGCCATTTCGGGGCCGCTGTCGCGCCCGGTCAGCGCGAGCCGGAGCGGATGGAAGAGCTCGCGTCCCTTGCGGCCGCTGCTGGCCTTGAGCTCGGTCGTGAGCGTCCGCCACGTGTCCGCGTTCCAGTCGAGGCCTTCGGCCACCGCGGCCGCGTCGCGAACGAGCAGGCGCTCGTCATGGGCGAGTTCCGGCGCTTCGACGTCCCCGTGCAGCACGTCGAACCAGGGCGCGAAATCGGTCAGGCGCTCGAGGTTCGGCCGGAGCAGGAGCCAGTCTTCCTCCGAAGCCTCGGGCGGAAGCCGGTCGGCAACGGCCGCAAAGTCCAGCTTGTGCAGCAGCCGGGCATTGAGCAGCTCGACCTCGTGCGGATCGAAATGCGCGGGCGCCCGGCCGAAATGCGCAAAGTCGAAGTCGCGCGCCAGCTCCTCGAGGCTCGCGATCGGCTCGACCGGCTGCGACGTGCCGATGCGGGCGAGCAGCGACAGCATGGCCATCGGCTCGACGCCCTCCTCGCGCAGATGCTCGGCGCCGTAGGACCCGAGCCGCTTCGACAGCTTGCCCTCCGCAGCGACGAGCAAGCGCCTCGTGGGCGAAGGCCGGCGGCTCGGCGCCAAGCGCTTCGAACATCTGGATCTGCGTCGCGCTGTTGGTGACATGATCCTCGCCGCGGACGATGTGCGTGATGCTTGAGGTCGACGTCGTCGATCACGCTCGGCAGCAGATAGAGCCAGCTGCCGTCCTCGCGGCGGACGACCGGGTCGGAGAGCAGCTTCGGGTCGAACCGCTGCGGGCCGCGGATGAGGTCGTTCCATTCGATC
Organism: uncultured Alphaproteobacteria bacterium; assembly: GCA_963807815.1. Taxonomy (GTDB): domain Bacteria; phylum Pseudomonadota; class Alphaproteobacteria; order Sphingomonadales; family Sphingomonadaceae; genus Sphingomicrobium. Next base: position 121,809 of record CAWECW010000012.1, read on the forward strand.
GGCGCGTCATGGTCGAGCCGGAAGCGCCAGTGCGGCTGGCGGCCCTCCGGCACGCGGCGCGTCGGCGGGCTTGCGCTCATAGACCGGCGGCAAGCCGCGCCCGAGCAGGACCTTGCGGCGAAGGTCCAGCTCTTCGGGCGTTTCGTAGCAGGCGTAGACGCGCCCCGCGGCCTTCAGCCGCTCGAACTCGCGTTCGTAGAGGTCGAACCGCTCCGACTGGCGGACCTCGGCGTCCGGGATCAGGCCCATCCAGGCGAGATCGTCGCGGATCGCGTCGACGAACTCCTCGCGGCTGCGCTCGCGATCGGTGTCGTCGATGCGCAGGAGGAACGTGCCCGCCGTGCTTCCTGGCGAAGAGGTAGTTGTGCAGCGCCGTCCGGATGTTGCCGACGTGCAGCCGGCCCGTCGGCGACGGCGCGAAGCGGGTGATCACGCTCATCGCGGCAGCTTCACTTGCGGGCCGGTGTGGAAGAAATTGGTGATCGGGTAGCGCCGGTCGCGGCCGAAGTTGCGGGTGCCGATCTTCACGCCCGGCGGCGCCTGCCGGCGCTTGTATTCGGCTTTCAGCAGCAGCTTCTCCATCGTCGCGACCAGCTCGACATCCGCGCCGGTCGCGTTCGCCACCTCGCCCACCGACATTTCCTTGTCGATCAGTGCCTTCGAGGATCCGGTCGAGCAGCGAATAGGGCGGCAGGCTGTCCTCGTCCTTCTGGTCCGGGCCGAAGCTCCGCGCTGGGCGGCTTGGTGACGACGTTGGCCGGCATGACCGGCCCGTCGGGGCCGAGCGCGCCTTCCGGCCGGTTGCGGTTGCGCCACTCGACAGAGCGAAGACCGTCGTCTTGTAGGCGTCCTTCAGCACATTGTAGCCGCCGGACATGTCGCCGTAGAGCGTCGCATAGCCCACGCTCATCTCGCTCTTGTTGCCGGTGGTGAGCAGCATCGGCCCGAACTTGTTCGACAGGGCCATGAGCGCGACCATCCGCAGCCGCGCCTGGATATTCTCCTCGGCCAGACCCGGCTTCGTGTCCTTGAACGCTTCGGCCAGCGCCTCGTCCATCGCCGCCACGCCCGGAGCGATCGAGATGACGTCATGACGACAGCCGAGCAGGCGGGCGCACTCTCGCGCATCCTCGAGGCTTTCGTCGCTCGTGTACTTCGACGGAAGCATCACGCACCACACCTTGTCCGGGCCCAAGCGCATCGACGGCGATGGCGGCCGACAAGGCGCTGTCGATCCCGCCCGACAGGCCGAGGATCACGCCGGGAAAGCCGTTGCGCGTCACATAATCGCCCAGGCCGACCATCATCGCCCGGTAGACGTCCTCGGGAAACGGATCGAGCTCGTGGCTCTCGCGCGTCGCGCAGCGCCAGCCGTCCGGCTCCCGCGTCCACTCGGTCAGGAGAAGCTTCTCCTCCCAGTCCGGGAACTGCACGACCCGTGTCCCGTCCGGGTGCATGATGAAGGAGGACCCGTCGAAGACGATCTCGTCCTGGCCGCCGACGCGGTTGAGATAGACGAGCGGAAGGCCGGTGATCGTCACGCGCGACCGCACCAGCGTCACGCGCTTGTCGTCCTTGTCGAGCTCATAGGGGCTGCCGTTCGGAACCAGCAGCAATTCCGCCCCGGCCTTGGCAAGGTGCGAACAGACGATCTCCTGCCAGATGTCCTCGCAGATCGGGACGCCGATCTTCACGCCGCGGAAGTCGATCGGCTCCGGCAGCGGACCGGAGGCGAAGACGCGCTTCTCGTCGAACGTGCCGTAGTTCGGCAGCTCCCGCTTCAGCGTGCGCGCGACGATCCGGCCGCCTTCGGCGAGGATCATCACGTTGTAGTTCAGCCCCGCCTCGTGATGGATCGAGCCGAACAGGAGCGCGGGCCCCGGCTCGGCAGTCGCATCGACGAGCCGCTCGGCCGCTTCCATCGTCCGCCGCACGAACTCGGGCTTCAGCACCAGATCCTCGGGCGGATAGCCGGTCAGCTGCAGCTCCGGCACCATCAGCAGGTCGGCTCCCGCCGCCTGCTTGCGCATGGCGAGAATCGCCTGCGCATTGCCGTCGAGGTCGCCGACGCGCTGGTTCATCTGGGCGAGCGCGATGGTCAGCCGGTCTGTCATGTCAGCGGCTCTTAACGCACGAACCGCCCTCGGCAACCCGAGCAAGCTTTACGGGACGGCGACTCGCTCGCTAAGGCAGGGCAACCGCTGGGGAGCGCCGCCAATGAAATTGCTCGCCGGGAACAGCAACACACCGCTGGCCCGATCGATTGCCGAATATCTCGAGACCGAGTTGACCGAAGCGAGCGTCCGCCGCTTCGCCGACGAGGAGATCTTCGTCGAGATCAACGAGAACGTTCGCGGCGAGGACGTCTTCGTCGTCCAGTCGACGAGCTATCCGGCAAACGACAACCTGATGGAGCTGCTGATCTGCATCGACGCGCTGCGCCGCGCGTCGGCCAAGAGGATCACGGCCGTCGTCCCCTATTTCGGCTATGCGCGGCAGGACCGGAAGCCCGGCCCGCGCACGCCGATCTCGGCCAAGCTGGTCGCCAATCTGATCACCACCGCCGGAGCCAACCGCGTACTGTCGGTCGACCTCCACGCCGGGCAGATCCAGGGCTTCTTCGACATTCCCACGGACAATCTCTTCGCCGCGCCGGTGATCGCGGCCGACATCCAGGCGCGCCTGTCGAACAAGAATCTGATGATCGTCTCGCCCGACGTCGGCGGCGTGGTCCGTGCGCGCGGCCTCGCCAAGCGCCTCGACAATGCTCCGCTGGCGATCGTCGACAAGCGCCGCGAGCGCGCCGGCGAATCCGAAGTCATGAACATCATCGGCGACGTCGAGGGCCGCACCTGCATCCTCGTCGACGATATCGTCGATTCGGCCGGCACGCTCTGCAACGCCGGCGCCGCGCTCAAGCAGCAGGGCGCCGAAGAGGTCTTCGCTTATTGCACGCACGGAGTCCTCTCGGGAGCCGCAGCGGCCCGCGTCGCCGCGTCCGAGCTTCGCGAGCTGGTCGTCACCGATTCGATCTGGAGCGGCGAAAGCGATCCCGACAGCGGCAAGATCCGCCGCCTGACGATCGCTCCGCTGCTGGCCGAGGCGATTCGCCGGATCGCCGACGAAAGCTCGGTCTCCAGCCTGTTCGACTAGGCTCGACGGACGACTGACCCTTTTCGAAGGAGCGGCGTTTACGAGCCATGCCCAAAGTCCTGATCACCGGAGCCAATCGCGGGCTCGGCCTCGAATTCGCCCGCCAGTACAAGGACGCCGGCTGGGATGTCGTCGCCACGGCGCGCGAGTCCAGCCCGGAACTGGATGACCTCGGAGTTGAGGTCGAGAAGCTGGAAATGAGCGACCTCGATGCGGTTGAGCGCTTCGGGAAACGCTTCGACCGGCTCGACCTGCTGATCGCCAACGCCGGCACCTACGGACCGCGCGAGGTTCGGGACGCCAAGGCCGGACGGCAATGGGCCGAGACGTTCGTCGTCAACACGATCGCGCCCTTCCTGCTTGCCCAATCGGTTCTTCCCGCGGTCAGATCCGCTCGCGGGAAGCTGATCGCGGTCAGCACGAAGATGGGCAGCATCGCGGACAACAATTCCGGCGGCTTCATCGCCTATCGATCGTCCAAGTCCGCGCTCAATTCCGCGTGGCGAAGCCTGGCGGTCGACAATCCGGACGTGGTCTGCGCGGTGCTTCATCCCGGATGGGTCCAGACCCGCATGGGCGGATCGTCCGCTCCGCTGGAGCCGGAGGAGAGCATTGCGGGCATGCGCAGGGTGATCGATTCGCTCGGCCCCGAGCAGTCGGGCGGATTCTTCGCCTATGACGGCGCCGAAGTGCCCTGGTAACTTGCCTTAAACCCCTGCCCAATCTATAGGCCCGCGCTTTCCAGATCATTGGAAAACCAATGGCCCGGCCAAAAGGCATGCCGTGGCGGTTGGATTATGTCGCGTCCGAACGGGCGCAAAGGAGACGAAATGCCCAAGCTGAAGACCAAGAGCGGCGTGAAGAAGCGCTTCAAGCTCACGGCGACCGGCAAGATCAAGCATGGGGTCGCTGGAAAGCGCCACCGCCTGATCAGCCACAACGCCAAGTACATCCGCCAGAACCGCGGCACCGAAGTTCTCGCCGACGCCGATACGGCGCGCGTGAAGCTTTGGGCGCCCTACGGCCTCAAGTAAGGAGTAGCGGGAAATGGCACGCATCAAGCGCGGCGTAACCACGCGCGCAAAGCACAAGCGGATCCTCGACAATGCGAAGGGCTATTACGGCCGTCGCAAGAACACGATCCGCATCGCCCGCCAGGCAGTCGAAAAGGCAGGCCAGTACGCCTACCGCGACCGCAAGGTGAAGAAGCGGAGCTTCCGCGCCCTCTGGATCCAGCGCATCAACGCCGCGGTCCGCGCGGAAGGCCTGACCTACGGGCAGTTCATCCACGCCCTGAAGCTCGCGAACATCGACCTCGACCGGAAGGTCCTGGCCGACATTGCGATGCACGAAGGCGAAGCGTTCGGCGCCATCATCGCCCAGGCGAAGAAGGCGCTCGAGGACAAGCCGGCAGCGGCTTAAGCCTCAGCGCTAGAAGAACAAGAGAGGGCGTCGGAGCTTCGGTTCCGGCGCCCTTTTCTTTGCGAAGACTGGCACTAGCGCTCGAAGTTGTGACCCCTGTCTGCCCGTCTTGCCGCAGTGCCTGATCTTGCTGCGGATACTGCGTCTATTGCGCAGCTTTCGCGAGGTCAGTGCCGGTGTGGAGCCCTCATCCCGAGCAGAAGAGATCTGGCGTCAACATTCTCGCGCGGGAAGGAGTACGCGTGGTTCATGTCAGACGCGGTCGTGCACGACTTGTCGCAACGTGCATGTTGGCCGTCGTCCCAAACCTCCTTCGTGGCGGTCAGTGCAGCACGGCTTTGTCGAGAACGTCGTCACCCAGCTCCGGATGTTAGAGTGACAGGCGTCATGGCTCGTCCGTGTTGGCGGCAGCATTCAGAGGCTGCATGGCATGACGATTCGTCATCACGTACTGCTGCAAAGCTGGAAGAGCCGACCCGACGGGTGCACGCCTTCGTATGAGCGCGCCGGCATTTGTGCCTGGGATACGCACTGCTTACGATTGCTCGACCGACCGGATCAGCCCAATCGCTCGTAAGCCGGCAGCGTCAGGAACTCGGTAAAGTCGTCTGAGACGACCATTTCGCGGAACAGCTCGGATGCGTCGGCGATGTTCGGGACTTCCTGCAGCAGTCCGATCTCTTCGTCGTACAACACGTCGAACAGCTCGCGGTTGAAGCGGCGGCCGTCGTTGAGCAGCGCCTCGAAGCGCAGCCACTGCCACAGCTGGGCGCGGCTGATCTCCGCCGTCGCGGCGTCCTCCATCAGATTGTAGAGCGGCACCGCGCCTTTCCCGCCGAGCCAGGCGGCGAGATATTGCACGCCGACGCGGATGTTCTCGCGGGCGCCCTGCTCGGTGCGCTGGCCCTTGTGCAGCTCCAGCATCTCCTCGCGGCCGGGCATGCGATCCGGCATCTTCGTGAGCTGGTTCGGTCCGGTCATCGCCTCGAACGCTTCCAGCGCGATCGGCACCAGCGCCGGGTGCGCGACCCAGGTGCCGTCGTGGCCGTTGGTCACTTCGCGCAGCTTGTCCGCGCGCACCTTGTCCATCGCCGCCTGGTTCGCCTCCGCGTCGCCCTTCACCGGGATGAAGGCGGACATGCCGCCCATCGCGAAGGCGCCGCGCCGATGGCAGGTCGCGATCAGCCGCAGCGAGTAGGCGGCGAGGAAGGCCTTATCCATGGTCATCGCCGAACGGTCGGGCGTCAGCCGGTCGGCGCTCCGGCCGAGCCGCTTGATGGTCGAGAAGATATAGTCCCAGCGGCCGCAGTTGAGGCCGACGATATTCTCCTTCAGCGCGTAGAGGATCTCGTCCATCTCGAACGCCGCCGGGATGGTCTCGATCAGGATCGTCGCCTTGATCGTCCCGCGCTCGAGCCGGAGCCGGTTCTCGGTCAGCGCGAAGATGTCGCTCCACAGCGCCGCTTCTTCCATGCTTTCCAGCTTGGGAATGTAGAAATAGGGGCCGGAGCCCTTGGCCAGCGCCGCCCGCGCATTGTGCCAGGCGTAGAGGGCGAAATCGAAGAAGGCGCCTGCGACCGGCTGGTAATCGACGGTGACGTGATCCTCGGGCAGGTGCAGCCCGCGCGGACGCACCATCAGCACCGCCGGGTTCTCGCCGACCTCATAGCCCTTGCCGCTGTCCGGATCGGTGAAGCCGAGCCGCCCGCGCCAGTAATTGCGCAGGTTCACCTGGCCCTGGATCAGCTCGTCCCAGACCGGCGAGGTCGCATCCTCGAAGTCGGCCATGAACACGCGCGCGCCGGAGTTGAGCGCGTTGATGACCATCTTGGCGTTGGTCGGGCCGGTGATCTCGACGCGGCGGTCCAGCAGGTCCGCGGGGATGCTGCCGACGGTCCAGTCGGACTCGCGGATTTCCCGCGTGTCGGCGCGGAAGTCGGGCATCTCGCCCGGCATTGAACTCGTGCCTGCCGGTCGAGCCGCCGATCGAGCAGCTCACGCCGCCGGCCGTCGAACCGTTCGTGCAGTTCCGCGACGAGGTCGAGCGCATCCTGGGTCAGGATGTCCGCCGCCCCCGATACGTTCGACGGCTCCGCAGCGATGCGCTGGCGGTCGATCACCTGGCTCATGCGCGATTCGGCTCCACGCAGATCGAATAGCGCGTCGTCGCCCCGCAATGGTCACGAAAAGTGAGGCGCTGCCATTCGGTCCGCGCTTTCAGCTCGTCGTCATAGGGCCCGAGCACGGTTTGCGTGCCCGGCTCGATGTCGCTGAAGCGGCAGTCGCTGTAGTCGCCGCCGATCACCCAATAGCGATAGGTCATTGTCCCTCTCCTACTCGGCCGCGATGAATTGCGCGGTCTCGGTGGATTCCTTGAGCGCTGTCGTCGACGACTGGCCGCCGGAGATGGCGGTGGCGACGGCGTCGAAATAGCCGGTGCCGACCTCGCGCTGGTGGCGCGTCGCGGTGTAGCCCTTGGCCTCGCTGGCGAATTCGGCCTGCTGAAGCTCCGAATAAGCCGACATGGCGCGGTCGCGATATCCGCTCGCCAGCTCGAACATGCCGTGGTTGAGGCTGTGGAAGCCGGCCAGGGTGACGAACTGGAACTTGTAGCCCATCGCGCCCAGCTCGCGCTGGAAGTTGGCGATGGTCTGCTCGTCGAGCTTCGCGCGCCAGTTGAAGCTGGGCGAGCAATTGTAGGCGAGCAGCTTGTTCGGATATTCGCGGCGGATCGCCTCGGCGAAGCGCCGCGCGTCGTCGAGGTTCGGATTGCTCGTTTCCCACCACAGCAAGATCGGCGTGCTTCGCGAAGGCGAGGCCGCGCTTGATGCAATGGTCGACGCCGGTGCCGTCCTTGAGGCGGAAGAAGCCTTCGGGCGTGCGCTCGCCGGTGAGGAACTCATGGTCGCGCTCGTCGACGTCGGAGGTGATGAGCTTTGCGCTCTCCGCATCGGTGCGGGCGACGAGGACGGTCGGAACGCCGCTGACGTCCGCCGCGAGCCGCGCCGCGTCGAGGTTGCGGATCGCGGCCTGGGTCGGGATCAGCACCTTGCCGCCGAGGTGGCCGCACTTCTTTTCGGAAGCGAGCTGGTCCTCGAAGTGAACGCCGGCGACGCCCGCCTCGATATAGGCCTTCATGATCTCGAAGCAGTTGAGCGGGCCCGCCGAAGCCGGCTTCCGCGTCGGCGACGATCGGCGCGAACCAGTCGCGCTTCGATCCGCCTTCGCTGTGCTCGACCTGGTCGGCGCGCTGCAGCGCGCGGTTGATCTTGCGCGCAAGCTCCGGCCCGGTGTTCGCCGGATAGAGCGACTGGTCGGGGTACATGGCGCCTGCGGTGTTGGCATCCGCGGCCGCCTGCCAGCCGGACAGATAGATCGCCTTGAGCCCTGCACGGACCATCTGCATGGCCTGGTTGCCGGTAACCGCGCCGAGCGCGCGGACGGGCTCGCCCTCGTTCAGCAGCTCCCACAGCTTGAGCGCGCCGCGACGCGCCAGCGTGTGCTCGATCGGCAGCGAGCCGCGGAGGCGAAGAACGTCCTCCGCACTGTACGGACGCTCGATTCCTTCGAACCGGCCGGTTGGAGCAGAAACAACGTCACCGAAATCAGTCATGGCGAATCCCCTGTGTTCTGAAGCGGCAGGAAACACATGGAGATGGTAAATGTCGCACCAATAAGGGCTAAGCTGACAGAAGACGACTTGTGTAACTTGTAAATTCATTCACAATCCTACCGATGCAGCACCGAAAGCTATTCCTGGGGGCAAGGCTGAGGACGGCTTCGGCGCGAGCGCGGCCTGCACCAGGCGGCAATGGCGGCCGAGATCGGCATCTCCGCCTCCTATCTGAATCACCTCGAGCGCAATCAGCGGCCGGTCACGGCCGGCATCTTGCTGCGGCTGGCCGAAGCCTTCGACATCGACATGAAGGCGTTCGCGTCGGACGGCGGCGACACGGCCGGCGCGGACCAGCTCGGCGAAATCTTCTCCGACGCGATGCTGTCCGACCTCGGCATCGGCCGCGCCGAACTGATCGAACTGGCCGACAATGCCCCGGCAGTCTCGGAAGGCGTCGTCCGGCTCTACACCGCGCTTCGCGAGCTTCAGAAGCGGCCCCCGACGGGAGAGGGAGAGCCCGGCGAGGACCCGCGCGCGCTGATCACTCCGGAAACCTGGGTGCGCGACTACATCCAGTCGCAGCGCAACCATTATCCGGAGCTCGAGGAGCGCTGCGAGACGATCGGCGAAGCGCTGAACGATCCGCTGTCGGTGTCCGAAGCGCTACGGCGACGCCTGAAGGAGGCGTTCGGGGTCGAGGCGCAGGTCGTCGCGCCCGAGCTGCTCGACAATTTCAGCCAGCATTACGATGCGCAGCGGCGCACCTTCATGATCTCTTCGCTGCTGCGGCCCGAGAACCGGACGTTCGGCCTGGCCTATCAGCTGGCTTTGCTGGAGCTGGCGCCGCTGCTGCAGCAAATGTCGGATGCCGCCCGGCCGCCCGACGCGGGCACGCGCGCTCTGCTGCACATGAGCTTCGCCAATTACGCCGCGGGCGCGATCATGATGCCCTACGGCCGCTTCCTGCGCGCCGCCGAGGAGCATCGCTACGCCATCGACCGCCTGTGCGGACAGTTCGGCGCCAACGTCGAGCAGATCGCCCACCGGATCACGACGCTTGGCCGGTCCGGCGCGCGCGGCGTGCCCTTCTTCATGCTGCGCGTCGATCCGGCCGGGAACATCTCCAAGCGCTATGCCGGCGAGAGCTTCCCCTTCTCCCACTTCGGCGGGACCTGCCCGCGCTGGCACCTTCACGCCGCCTTCCAGACGCCCGGGCAGACCATCCGCCAGCTGATCGAGACGCCGGACGGCCAGCGCTTCTTCACCATCAGCCGGACGATCGAGCGACCGATCCGCCCGGAGCTTCGCGACGATGCCTTGCTTGCCATCGGGCTCGGCTGCGACATCCGCTACGCGCCGCGCATCGCCTATGCCGACGGGCTGGACCTGGCGAACACGCCGGCGACGCCGGTCGGGCCCGCGTGCGCCGTCTGTCCAAGGATGGAGTGCGCCTATCGCGCCATGCCGCCGGCTGGAAAGATGCTCGCGGTGCACGAGAACCGGAAGACCATCTCGCCCTTCCCGTTCCTGCCGGGCTAGGGCGCCACGGGCTCGCGTTCGAGCTTCACGCGATCCCATTCCGCCAGGTCCGCCGCGGCATCGTAGGTGGACTGCAGGAAGCTGGTCAGCACCGCTTCGGGATCGGTCGCAGTCCGCACCTCATCGTACGATAAGGTGAATTCCTGCCAGTCCGCATTCCAACTGCCGGCGGCGATCTGCCGATCGCGGAAGCCCGCCGGCTCGGGATACGAATAGCTGTAGAAGAAGGGCGCTGCTTGCGTGACTCCGCCCGCCCAGAAGCCCGCACTCGAGACTTCCTGGCTGTAGGCTTCGCGGGTGACGTTGTCGGGCAATCCCGGCACGCCGCCCGGATGCGTCGGCGCCGTCCGCCCGGAAAAGCGCGTCACCGCCAGGTCGAAGCTGCCCCACCAGAAGTGGACCGGGCTCGACTTGCCCGTGAAGCCGGCCCGGAAGCGTTCGAACACCGGGAGCATGGCCGCAAGGGCTTCGCGGAACCTGGTTGCCGAATTCGGGATCGTACGAGCGGGCCGCTTTGTCCTCGGCGAACGGCAGCGGCGTCCGGGATCTCGTTCGGCTTGCCGCTGAAATCCGACGGCAGTCCATGGCTGGCGCAGCATCTCGACCAGTCCGGAATGAAGCGCGGCGATGCTTTGCTGGTCGAGGCTCAGCTCTTCCCGCTCGCCGCCGCTGGTCGTCAGGACGATCGCATGCCGGCACAGGTCGAGCGCGAGCGTAAAGGTGCGCCCATCGCCCGCCGCCGTCGGCAAGGTCGCCAGTCCGCGGGCATTCGGCTGGAGCGCTACATGCCAGCCGTGGTTGGTCCAGGGCGCATGGCGCACCCTGATCTTGCCGAGCATCTGCGAGGCGAGGTGGAGGATCGACGAGCGTCTCGTGGTCGCTGGCGGGATCGAGCTTGGGCCAAGTGCGCATGGCGCGCCCTTTAGCAGGCCTTTGCAATTTGCGCTGCGGTGCAGCTAAGGCCGCGGCATGGCGTCAGACACCGACATCCTCGATCAGATCCGCAGCGCAGCCGACCTCGGCGCACTCGACCAGCTGCGCGTGTCGGTGCTCGGCAAGTCGGGCAGCATCACGCAGCGGCTGAAGTCGCTCGGCGGGATGGACCCGGACACGCGCGCCGCGGAAGCGCCGAAGATCCACGCGATGCGCGAACAGGTCACGAGCGCGATCGCCGACCGCAAGTCCGCCCTCGAAGCGGCGGAGCTCGACCGCAAGCTGGCGACCGAAACGATCGACCTCTCGCTTCCGGTGCAGGACCAGCCCAGCGGCACCGTTCACCCGGTCAGCCAGGTGATGGACGAGCTGGCGGAGATTTTCGCCGACCTTGGTTTCGCAGTCGCGGAAGGCCCGGAGATCGAGGACCAGTGGCATAACTTCACCGCGCTCAACATGCCGGAATTCCACCCGGCGCGCGCGATGCAGGACACCTTCTACCTCGAACGGCATGAGGGCGAGGACGAGGCGAAGGTGCTGCGCACCCACACATCGCCGGTGCAGATCCGCGCGATGCAGGCGCACGGAGCCCCGATCCGCCTGATCGCGCCAGGCCGGGTGTACCGCTCCGACAGCGACGCGACCCACACGCCCATGTTCCACCAGGTCGAAGGTATCGTCATCGACCGCGCAATCCACATGGGCCATCTCAAGTGGACGCTGGAGACCTTCCTCAAGGCCTTCTTCGAGCGCGACGACGTCGTGCTGCGCATGCGGCCATCCTACTTCCCGTTCACCGAGCCGTCCGCCGAGGTGGACGTCGGCTACACGCTCGTGAACGGCAAGCGCGTCATCGGCGGCAGCGACGGCTTCATGGAAGTGCTCGGTTCCGGAATGGTCCACCCGAAGGTCATCGCCAATTGCGGGCTCGATCCCGACGAATGGCAGGGCTTCGCCTTCGGCTGCGGCATCGATCGCCTGGCGATGCTCAAGTACGGGATGGACGACCTTCGCGCCTTCTTCGACGGCGATATCCGCTGGCTGAAGCATTACGGCTTCCGAGCGCTCGACGTGCCCACGCTCAGCGGGGGAGTGGGCGCATGAAGTTCTCGCTGAGCTGGCTCAAGCAGCATCTCGATACCGATGCCGACGCGCAGACCATCGCCGACAAATTGACCGCGATCGGGCTGGAGATCGAAAGCCTCGACAATCCGGCCGAAGCCCTGGCCCCGTTCCGTGTCGCGAAGGTGCTGACGGCCGAGAGGCACCCTCAGGCCGACAAGCTTCAGGTGCTGACCGTCGATGCGGGCGAGGGCGCGGTGCAGGTCGTCTGCGGCGCACCGAACGCACGCGCGGGAATGCTCGGCGTGTTCGGCCCTCCGGGCGCCTACGTTCCAGGGTCCGACCTGACGCTGAAAGTCGCCGCCATCCGCGGCGTCGAGAGCCACGGCATGATGTGCTCGGTCCGCGAACTTCAGATCGGCGAAGAGCATGACGGAATCATCGAGCTCGCCGGCGATGCGCCGGTGGGCGCGGCCTTTGCCGACTTTGCCGGCCTGAACGATCCCGTGTTCGACGTGAACGTTACTCCGAACCGGCAGGACTGCATGGGCGTACGCGGAATTGCCCGCGACCTCGCTGCCGCCGGCGTGGGCACGCTGAAGCCGCTCGCGATTCCGCAGATCGAGGGAAGCTTCGCCTCTCCGATCGGCATCCGCATCGAGGATCCCGAGGGCTGCCCGGCGTTCTTCGGACGAGCGATCCGCGGAGTCCGCAACGGGCCCAGCCCGGAGTGGATGCAGCGCCGCCTCAAGAGCGCGGGCCAGCGGCCGATCTCGGCAATCGTCGATGCCACCAACTACGTCATGCTCGACCTCGGCCGGCCGGCGCACGCCTACGACATTGCAAAGCTGGACGGAGCGCTGGTCGCCCGCTCCGCCCGCGATGGCGAGAAGGTGCTCGCGCTGAACGAGAAGGAATATGTGCTCGACCCGTCGATGACGGTGATCGCCGACGAGCGGCGGGTGCACGACATCGGCGGGATCATGGGCGGCGAAGATTCCGGCGTGACCGAGGGCACCACCGACATCATGCTGGAGATCGCCTACTTCACACCGGCCAATATCGCGCGGACCGGGCAGAAGCTGGCGCTGACTAGCGACGCCCGCAGCCGCTTCGAGCGCGGGGTCGATCCGGCCTTTCTCGGCGACGGCCTGGATATCCTGACCGGGCTCATCATCGACATCTGCGGCGGCGAAGCGTCAGAGGCTCTCCACGTCGGCTCACCGCCGATCGAGGAGCGCGCCGTCCGCTTCGATCCTGAGCGCGCTTTCGCGCTCGGCGGGGTCGAAGTTCCGGAAGATCGCCAGCGCAAGATCCTGGAATCGCTCGGCTTCGCGTTCGCGGACGCGACGAACGTTCGCGTGCCGACCTGGCGTCGTGACGTCATCGGCACCGCCGACCTGGTCGAGGAAGTCGCGCGGATCACCGGCTATGACCAGGTCGTCTCCACGCCCCTTCCGCGCGAGCCCGGCGTCGCGAAGCCCACCGCCACGCGGTCCCAGATCGTCGAGCGCAACGTCCGTCGCGCCGCCGCCGCACGCGGTCTCGACGAAGCGGTGACGTGGAGCTTCATTTCGGACGAGGAAGCCGAGATATTCGGACCCGGCGCATGGACGCTCGCCAATCCCATCAGCGAAGAGATGAAGGTCATGCGGCCATCGCTCCTGCCCGGACTGATCGCCGCAGCTCGCCGGAATCTCGATCGGGGCGCCGCCTCGGCGCGGCTGTTCGAGATCGGGCGCCGCTACCTTTCGGACTCCGAACGGATGACCGCCACTCTGCTCCTCGCCGGCGACAAGCAGGCCCGCAGCTGGCAGGCCGGCAAGGCCCAAAGGTTCGACGCCTTCGACGCGAAGGCCGAGGCGCTCGCGCTGCTGGAAGCGGCCGGTGCGCCGGTGGCGAACCTGCAGCTCTTTCCGGATGCCGGTCCGACCTGGCACCCGGGCCGCTCCGCGACGCTCCGCCTTGGGCCGAAGACGATCCTGGCGGCATTCGGCGAACTGCATCCGCGCCTGGAGAAGCTCGTCGATGCCCCGGAGCGGGCGGTCGCCGCCGAAGTCTATCTCGACGCCATTCCCGAGCCGCGCTCGAGCGGGCACGCTCGCGCGCATTACACGCCGCCGGCCCTTCAGCCCGTCACGCGTGACTTCGCCTTCCTCGTCGCCGGCAGACATTCAGGCGGACAATCTGGTGCGGGCGATCCGCGGCGCCGACAAGCAGGCAATCACCGGCGTCCGCCTGTTCGATCGGTTCGAGACGGCCGACGGGCTGAGCCTCGCCGTCGAGGTCGCGCTTCAGCCGGCCGAGAAGAGCTTCACGGAAGCCGAGCTTGCGGAAATCTCGAAGCGGATCGTCGCCGCGGCCGAGAAGCTAGGGGCGAGGTTGCGCGCCTAGTTCGAGCGCGTTGATCGCCGACGTGGACGCGCGCTTCCACCTCGTCCCGCTTGAGCCCGGGCGGAATGATCTCACCGACCTTGAAATGGATCGTGCCGCTGCCGCGCGGCAGGTTGCGGCCCCAGATGCGCCCGCTGTCGACGGCAATCGGCACGACCGGCAGGCCAAGCGCCTTGTACAGGCCGGCAAATCCCGCCTGCAGCGGCGGCGTTTCGCCTGGGCGGACCCGCGTGCCCTCGGGATAGATGAGGATGGGACGGCCTGAGCTGGCAAACGCCTTGCCCAACGCGAGCATCTCGCGAAGGGCCCTCGCGCCCGCCTCCCGTTCGACCGGAATGATGCCGTAGGTCCGGGTCGCCCAGCCGAAGCCCGGTATCGAGCCCAGCTCCCGCTTCAGCACCACGACCGGCGTGTGTGCGATGCGCATCATCTCCAGCGTCTCGAACATCGACTGGTGCTTGACGGCGATGAGACAGGCGCCGGCCGGAATCGCGCCTTCGACCGCTACTCGCGTTCCCAGAAGCCGGACGAAATGGTGGTGGAAGTCGGTCCAGGCGTGAACGACGCTGCGCATCTGTTCACGCCCGAACAGGCTGGCCAAGAGGCACCCGACGATGAAGACAGCCGTCGCCGGGTAGAAGATCAAAGCGTAGATGGCCGAGCGCAACAGCGCCATCAGACGTCCAGCCACACCGCCGCGCGCCGAAGCAGATACTTGTTGTACTCGGCGAACAATGTGCCGAACTTCGGCTCGGTGCGCACGGCGTCGTGCACGACCTCGTACTTTCCGTTCAGGCTTCGGCTGAATTCATAGCCTGCACGGCGCATGTGCCAGTCGTTGGTGACCAGTCGAACGGATCGGAATTTCCGCCGCGAAAGCCAGCGCTGGGCCTCTTCGGCGTTCGATCGCGTATCGACGGATTCGCTGCCAAGATCGACGCAGCAGCGGACGAGCCGGGCATTGGCGTCGAAGCGATCGACGAGATCCTTCTTGGTGACCAGCGGATCCGCCCCGGCGATCAGGACGCGCTTGGCCTTGCGGTCCTCGAGAACCTTCATCGCATGTTCGATCCGGCCGGTGCCGCCGGTGATCACGACCACGGCGTCGGTCTTCACCCCAGCCTTCGCCGGACGGCCCAGCGTCACCCCGAACAGGATGAAGCCGAGCGCGTAGAGAAGGACGAGGAAGCGAGAAGAAGCGGGCGATCATATGATCTTGTGCAATGCACTGAGCACGGCGAAGCGCGCAACAAGCGTCGCAAGCACGACCGCAGCGATCGGCAGGAGCGCGAGGATGACGAAGTCGCCCGCCCCAAGCGGCGGGCCGCCGGTCAGGTCGCTCGCCAGCGCCAGCCCGCCCGCCTCCGATGAGCAAGAGGGCAAGCGCAGCCGCAACGCCGCCCGACCAGCGCTCCGACCATAGCGTCCAGCGCAATCTTGCGCTGGAACAGCAAGGCGACCTGCTCGTCGGTTGCGCCGATGCCGTGCATGATCTCGATGGTCGATCGATGGGTGTCGAGCGCCCCCCGCGCGGCGAGCACGACAGCCGCCGATGTCGCCGCCGCCATCAACAGCACCAGGGCTACCGCGAGCCAGCGCAATGCGCGCAGCGAGCCGAGCAAGGGTCCGACCGTGGCCTGCTCGGCGATGAAGCGCGCACCGGGCACGGCCCTGCCGAGCAATGCGCCGACCTGGCCGGCATTCGTGCCCGGAGCGAGCTCGAGATGGATCAGCGCCGGGACGGGAAGCTCCTCGCCGACGCCGCCCGGGCCGAGCCACTTCTCCAGCGTCCGCCGCAGCTCGGCTTCCGGAACGGCTTCGACGCCCGTCACGCCGCGAACCGACTGCGCAGCCCTCACTGCCGCTTCGAGCTTGCCGCCGGATCCGTCGGGAAGCTGCAATACGTATCGGTGCTCGACGGCGCCGGCGACGATGCCCGCCGCATTGGCCAACGCCAGCCCCGCCGCCGCGACGATCATCATGGCGAAGGTCATGATGGCGATGACGTAGGGCGTCGGTCCGCGCAGCGTCCCGCCCGGAAGCAGGCGGCGCTCGGCCTCGGTCCCCGCGAGCAGCGAAACGCTCATTGCGGCTGCCCCGCGCCGACCGGCGGATTCCGCAAATTGCCCGTCGGATCGGCCAGCGAGCCCTTCTCCAGCCTTATGAGCTGCGCCCCGGGCGTCCTGGCGATGAGACTGATATCGTGGGTCGCGACCACGATGGTCGTGCCGAGCCGGTTGAGCGCGGTGAACAGGTGCAGAAGGCGCGCCGCCATTTCGGCGTCGACGTTTCCGGTCGGTTCGTCGGCAACCAGCAGCTCGGGCTGGCTGATCACCGCACGAGCGATCGCCACGCGCTGCTGCTCGCCGCCCGATAGCGTCGGCGGCCGGGCGCTGGCGCGGTCGGCAAGACCGACCCAGGCGAGCATCTCACGCACCGGCCCCTCGATCTCGGCGTCGCTCCGGCCCGAAATCCTCAGCGGCAAGGCGACATTGTCGAATGCGGACAAGTGCCGGATCAGGCGGAAATCCTGGAACACCACGCCGATCCGCCGGCGATAGTCGGGCAGCATGTCGCGCGGCGCATCGGTCAGGTCCTGGCCGAACAGCTGGATGCGCCCGCGGCTCGGCCTGCGTGCAAGATAGAGGAGCTGGAGCAATGACGTCTTGCCCGCACCGGACGGGCCGGTCAGGAAATAGAATCCGCCCTTGGCCAGCCGGAAATCGAGGTCGCGAAGGACCTCGGCACCCGTGCCATAGCGCAATCCAACACTCTCGAATTCGACGATTGCCGACAGAGGCCCGCCCCTCCTTGTCCGGCGGTTTCTTGCATGCGCCCGCCGCCTTGCCAATGGCCGCGCATTCCTGTTTACCCTGTGAAAACGACGGACGAGTGTTGCGATGATCCTGACCTGCCCATCCTGCGGCACACAATATGTCGTGAAGGACGGAGCCATCCCGCCGAGCGGGCGTCAGGTGCGCTGCAAGGCCTGCCAGCACAGCTGGCGCGAGTTCCCGCCAGCCGCCGAAGGCCCTCTCGAACTCGATCGGGAAGCTCCCGAGCAGCCCGCGCCTCCACCGCCATCGGTCGAACAGGTCGCTGCCGAAGCCGTCGACGAGCCGCGCGAGCATTTCGTCACGCCGGAGGTCGTCGAAGAGGTATCCGCGGAAGAGCCGGTTGAAGACGTGCTTCCAGAGGAACCCGATCCGTCGGCAGATGCGGAATCCTACGAGACCGATGAACCCCTGGCCGAAGCGCCAGAGCCTCCGGCGATCCCGCCCGAGGCCGAGGTCGTCGGCCTGGCGGAGGCTGGGCCCTCCCATCGCCTCGAATGGGTGGCGAAGGACGACGACTTCAGCCCCTTTGCCCGTCGTGAGCCGGAAGGGACGGGTTCACGCAGCCGCATCATCCTCGCGGCCGTCGTCGTGTTGCTGATTGCCGCGATCGTCGCTGGCGTCTGGTTCTTCGCGCCGTCCGAATGGCGCGAACGCCTGGGCATCGCCAGCGCCGCCGAAACGCCTCTGCAGCTGATGATGACGCATAGCGACCGGACCCAGCTGGCCAGCGGCAACGAGTTCCTCAACATCAGCGGGCGGATCATCAATCCGACCGATGAGCAGCAGCAGGTGCCGCCGATCCACGCCCAATTGCACGATGCTTCGGGCAAGGTCGTCTACAAATGGACGATCCCGCCGCCGGCGAAGACGCTTCCGCCAGGCGGCAGCGCCAGCTTCAACAGCGCCGAGCTCAACATTCCGCCGGCGGCTCAGGAACTGACGGTCACGCTCGGCGAGCCGAAGATCTGACCTAGTAGAATTCGATCAGGGAAGCCGAGCGGACGGAGCCGTCGCGCTCGCGCACGATCGTCTCGCGCCGCACGCTTTCCTCGAAGCGCATCGCCTCGCCGAAGCGGATTTCCGCGCCCCGGATGATCCGCACGAAGGCCCGGGCGGGCTCGGCCGCGGCCGTGCGCGGCCGGTCTTCAGCGGGCGCGGCAGAGACGGATGCGATGAGCAGGAGCGACAGCATTGCGCCTTGCTAAACGCCGGGCGGGGCATTGGTAAACAGCGTCTTAAGGATTCGTCCCGCCGCGGGACGAACGGCGGCGTTGCGCGGGGGGGAATGACTTGCTAGAGGCGCGCGCCTACCGGGTTTGCGGTCGCCGACCGCCTCCCATCTTCATGACGTGCGGTCGTGGCGGAACTGGTAGACGCGCAGCGTTGAGGTCGCTGTGGCCGAAAGGCCGTGGAAGTTCGAGTCTTCTCGACCGCACCATTTGAAATCGCGATTGCCCGACAGCGCTTCCCTTTCGGGGTCGCGCTTTATTGTTTTTGCGAATCAATAGCGTCGTGGCGAGAGTCGCCCGAGACGACTTCTAGTTGGTGGAGGCCACCCGCGGCACGGGCGTGACCTCGATCGAGCCCAGGCGCGCAACCGACTTGTCCTCGCTGACGACCGCCGGTGCATCGAGCTGCGGCAGGATCTTCGCGACCGCCGCCGATTCGGCGGCCACCCGCACGCTGTAGCGGCCGTAGGCGACCCGCTCGAAGAGGAAGTAACCGTCATAGTCGGTCTGGGTACGGGCCACGACCTTCCCCGCTTCGTCGAGAAGCTCCAGGGTGAGCCCTTCGAAGCCCAGGCTGCCGCTCTTGACGACCGCGCCCTCGATCTCGCCCGCGCCGACCAGGCCGATCTCGACCTCCGCGGCGACGCCGGGGCGAGGCGTGACTACCTGCAGCGCCTTTCTCGGGACGAGGTTGGGATCGGAGAGACTGCTGGCGTCGATTCCGACCGCAAGCGGCCGATAGGTCTGAAGGCCGCCGACGAGCACCGTTCCGCGATCGTCCGTCGGACTTTCCGACAGTCGCGTGCCGGTCGTGATCAGCGCGCCCTTTTCGAACGGCTCCGACGGGTCTCGAACCCCATTGTCGTTGCGGTCGCGATAGACTCGCGCGCGCACCGCCCCGGCAGCGGCAAGCCGTTGACGCGAAAGACTTATTCCCTGGCTCGGATCGAGCGAGAAGTTGAGGTTGAGGCCAACCGCGACCGATCCGTCGGTGGCAGCCTCGCCCGTCACCGCCAGTGAGAGGGTGTTCAACCGCCGAACGTGCGAGATCCGCGCACGCGCGCGTTTGGCGCCCGCGTCGTACGCGAGGGCGCCCTCCCAATCGACCGTGTCGCTTGCGGACCAGTAGGCACTGAGCTCGGCCGAGCGGAATCGCGCTCGGGGCGCGACCTCCACGCTGCCGTATCCGCGCAATCGCACGCTTCCGACACCGCCCGACCCGATCAATGCCACTTCCATCTGGCCGGGCGGGGACGGCCCATGGGCAAGATATTGCCGTCGGTACCGCACATCGGTCGCTAGGTTGAAGCGCTCGAAGGGTCGTGGACAGCCTGGCTGCCGCCTCCAATTCGCTCGAAGAGTCGGCATGTCTCGCCATCCTGACGTCGGAATGCGCGGAAATGTGCGCTTTTCCGATGCGGATCGGCGCGTCCACCGCGAGTCGGAAGTCGCGGAGCGAGCTGCGTTGCGACCCTTCGGCTTCGCGGTCGATGTGGAAGTTGCTGGTGACGAGAGCCTCGCCACGGACGTTCACGGAGCCGAACTTCCCGACTACCTGAGCGCGAAGGGCCTTGCCGTTGCCGCTTTCCCAGGCCGCGCCCAGTTCCACAAGCGCTGAGCCGACGGATCGTCGCACCGAGCCTTCGACAAACGTGACCCGCTCGTCCTGGATCAGCATCGCCCGCGCGATCGCGCCGACGGACGTCCTTTCGTCGAGGCCATGTTCGACCGAAACGGCGGCCTGCGCCTTGGGCAGCTCGCTGACGTATGTGGTGCCGTTGAACGACACGACGTCCTCGCCCGGCTGATTGACCCCAGCCCAGTACCAGGTTTTCCCGGGCGGCAGGTTCTGCTCGCCGATATTGATCAGCTCTTCACGTGTCCGGATTTGGCCTTGTGGACCGTAGAGCACGATGCTGACCTGGTTTTCGCCGTACAGCAGCTGCACGTCCTGGAAGACGTAGCGTGAATCGCCCGTCGGCCTGGCGAACGCGAGCAATTCGCCGTTGCGGTAGAGCTCGGCTTCCCACCCCGGCGGAAGGTCGCCTTCGAAGCGCGTCTTGTCGAAGGCGGTGGGATTGAACAGCGGCCGATTGGTGACGACTGCGCCGCGCCCACTGACCGCAGAGCCGCCCAATCCGCTATCGAGCCCCGCGACGTCGCCGAACCCGAATGTGAGTGGCGTGCAATGGTCCGAGGAGGCCTGCTTCCGGGTCTGACCTGTACGCCTGCAACCGCAGACTGCTCGGCACGCCCTTGGAGTCGGTCGAGATCTCGCGCGTCGTAGGACAGATGAGCGATCTCGCCGGCGGCGGAGATGGATGTGCTTCGGTCGACGCGAACACCATCTTGCGCACGGTAGGTGACACCCGCATTGACCACGAAGTCGAGCGCCGGTGCCCGCCACATCCGATAAGGCAGCTTCACGCTCGGCAAGGTGCTGAGGTCGAACTTCGCGGGCTTGATCTGCGCTGCCCGTCGTTCCCGCTCGATGGCCAACTCGATCGGCAGCTTGGCCTCGGATTCGAGAACAAGCGCGGACCCTTTGGTATTCGGCTTGACCGCGATTCCGAACCACTTTGTCAGGCTGGAGGCGTCGACGCACCAGCCGTCCGGCGTTTCGCGAACGGCTCCAGGTGCCATTCTTTCCGTTGTTTTTCCGTAGGTTACGACACCGGACGACGCATCGATCGAAATCCGATGATCTTCCTTGAAAGCCCAGCCCACGGCCTTCCGCGCGGGGAAATCGATCTTCATCGGAACGTCGAGGGCGTTGAGGAAGTCGCCGAACATGATGCACGTGCCGGTCGGCGTATCGTATGCGCGGACGCCGTCGCCGAGGCGCCGGCTGCGCAGCTGAACATCGAGCAGGAATTGGGCTTCCGGGTCCGCAGTCCACGTGTCAGCGCCCGGCGTTGCCGCTGAGGCACCGATGCCTCCCGCGCAGCACAAGCCGAGCAGGGCTATCGCTGCCAGCTTTTTGCCGGCGCCGATCATCGCTTCCTGCTCCGACCCCTCGCGGCCCTAGTTCAGCACCGCGTCCGTCTCGGCCAGCGTCAGCATCCCGTTATCGCCGGGCTCGACGTACTGGACTGTGACTTTGCCGGTGGCGGCCGACGCATATTTTTCTTCGACCGGGATGGTGAGCGAGCGCTCGCCGACGTCGGTGTAGATGGCGATGCCGCGCTGGACGGCGATCGGATCCTTGATGCCCGCCTTCATCACCCGGACTTCGCCGAAGGTCGAGCGGTCGCCGTTGCGGGTGAGCTGGACGCTGACCGCCGGCTTTCCTTCCTGCCTGGTCAGCTTGACGTCCGCGATCCCGGCCTTCGCCGTGAGATTGCCGAAGCGTGCGATGACGGGAATCGTCACGCCGTAGATTGGCGTGAGCTGGAACGCGACGCCCTTCACTTCCTTGGTTGGAGCAACCGGCGTCGGCGGAGGGACCGCCCGGAAGAGCAGGTGGACGCGATACTCGCCGTCCGGGATGTCCTTGGGCGCGCGCGCGGAAATGCGGATCGTCTGCGGCTCGCGGGGCGCCAGAGTGACCCGCCGCGGGCGCATAAGAAATCATCGACTGGGCGAGCTGTTCGGCTGCGCTGGGATCCGTCACGTCGTGCAGCACGCCGTCTGGAGTCATTCGGCGAAGCTCGACCGAAATGCGGTAAGTCGCGACGTCCTCGCCGATGTTGTTGAGGATGATCTCCGTGCCTCGGCCGCCATCGAGCACGATGCGCGTCGGCGCGACCAGAAGGTCGCCGATTCCGGCTTGCGCGCTCGGTGCACAGAGCAACAGTGGAGCAAGCAGCGCGGCGCGAGCCGCCAGGCGGAACAATGACATTGAAAACTCCTCTCGGGTACGCGGAGGAGAATTGGTCGAATATGGTTGAAATTCAGCTAACCATGCCCGTTTGCGCGCCGGAGATAATGAAAAGGGGCCGCGGCGAACCGCGGCCCCTTCCCTCTGGTCAGCCTGTATGGGCGGCCAGCTTATTGATAGTCGACGGTGACGTTGAGGTCGCCGTTGTAGACGCCGTCGCGCGTCGAAGCCGCAACGGCGATCGAACCGCCCACCGAGAAGTTCAGGCCGGCTCGCGCCCGAGTTCGGCAGCGTAACCGTCGTCGGAGCGGTGAGATCCAGGGTCAGCGGAGTGCCCGGATTTGCCGCATTCGATCAGCGACACGTCAGGAGCACTGACCGTCACGACCTGGTTGTTGGTGCCGGTAACGAGGTACGCGGCAGCCGTGCCGGTCGTGGCGCAGGTCAGGCCACCGGTGCAGCTAAGCGCGCCGCCCATGGTCAGCGTGGCAACGCCAGCGTCCTGAACGACGATATCGCCGAAATCCATGTTGGCGGTCCGTGTCAGGGTCAGCGGCTTAACGATACGGGCGCGCGCCGTAGCAGCACCGTTGCTCGACCCAGTCGGAGCGGCAGCAGCCGGCGCCGAGGTCAGCGTAAGAGCCGCGACGGACGCGGCCAGCGTCATACGAAGAAGATTGGTCATTGGATTCCCCACTTGTTCCGAGCTTAGACAATGCCGGTTGTGCCGACGCTTGGTCCGCTCTCCCGTATCTGCCGCATTAACCCCACTCGATTACGGGTTGCTTCAGGGGAATGGTTACCGATGCGGAAAGACTTTCGTCCGTTTTGGAGGATTTCAGAGATATTCGACGGTGATCGGCAAGTCGCCGCGGAAATCGCCATCCGCGTTTCCGGTCACCCGAATGCGTCCTCCGAAGCGAAACGTCAGCTTTCCGGCCGAATCGAGCCGCGGCATGGACGGAAGGTCCGAAGTGATTCGATCGATCGTGATCCGTCCGCCGCTCACCGAATGCATGTCCACTCGCGATGGAAGCTCGATCCGGATCGCCCGGCCGGGCTCGCCGCGAACTCGCGCCTCCCCGACCATCGCGCGCCCGCTGATCGCTTCGACGGAGCCGCTGACCTGGCGGGTTCCGTCGGGAAGCAGCGTCGCGCTTCCCTCTCCAGCGTCCATGACGACGAGGCGGTCGAAGTCGAGCCCCGCTTCCACCTGCAGCTCGATCTGCATCTTCCTTGCCGTCCGCTTGAGGTGCAGTCGTCGGCTTTTCGCACAGGCGGCACTGGGCGCGTGCGTCGGGGGCCGCGGCCAGCCATGCTGCCGTCGCAATTGCGATCGCCAAGAGCGCGGTTCGCGCCGTCATGAGAACGACTGCTATTGGGCAATGGTCAAAACAGGGTTAATCCGCCGCTAACCCGGCACTTGGGATAGACGGCCGCGAGGACCTTGTGAGCATGATGATACGCGTATTCGCCGAATGTGAGCGGAAGAGGCTGACGCTTGTCGCCTGACCCGCGAGTTTCTATCCGTCGAGCCAAGATGGCCCGCGCCGATCCCAAGCCGACCCGCCGGCCATTCGCCACCGCGATGAAGGCGCTGATCTATGTCGCGCTGGTCAGCCTGATCGCGCTGATCGTGGCCGTCGCGGTCGCCTACGCCAATCTGCCGAGCTATTCGGACCTGTCGAAGCGTTCCGACCTCGGGCAGATGATCCGCGTACGTGCCGCGAACGGCGCGGTTCTGGTGAATATCGGGCCAAGCTTCGGCCAATGGCTTCGCTACGAGCAGATCCCGCCGGAAATGCGCGCAGCGATGATCGCCGTCGAGGACAAGCGCTTTCGCTCGCACCTCGGCGTCGACCCGATCGGCGTTGCCCGCGCCGCCAAGGTGCGGGTCGAAACGGGCCGCTGGACGCAGGGCGGCTCGACCATCACGCAACAGCTCGCGCGGAACATCTTCCTCACCAACAGCCGCACCTTCGGTCGCAAGATCAAGGAAGGCGTGCTCGCGCTGGCGATCGAGCGGAAGTTCTCGAAGAACCAGATCCTCGAGCTGTACCTCAACCGCGTCTATTTCGGCGGCGGCGCCTACGGCATCGACGCTGCGTCGCGGCGCTTCTTCGGGCATAGCGCGCGCACGCTTTCGCTCGGCGAGGCGGCGATCGTCGCCGGCCTGGTGAAGGCGCCGTCGAATTATTCGCCGACGGCGGACGTCGAGGCGGCGCGGGACCGGTCCGAAGTCGTGCTGCAGACGATGGTCGAGAACGGGTTCGTCACGCCGGAGCGCGCTGCGCAGGTCGACGCCGCCGCGATCAAGATCCAGCCGACGACGCGGCAGAACAGCGTCCGCTACTTCACCGACTGGGCATTGCCGCAACTCGACACGCTGATCGACGAGAGCAGCGAGCCGATCGAAGTGTGGACGACGCTCGACACGAGCATGCAGACCGCCGCCGAGCGCGCAATCGCGGCCAACACACCGAAGAGCGCTCAGGGCGCCCTGGTCGCCATCGACCGCGACGGCGCGGTGCGCGCGATGATCGGCGGCCGCGACTATGTCGATTCGATCTACAACCGCGCGACCCAGGCGGAGCGGCAGCCCGGCTCCTCATTCAAGCTCTTCGTCTATCTCGCCGCCCTCGAATCCGGAATGAAGCCGACCGACACGATCGTCGACGAGCCGGTCACGATCGACGGCTGGACTCCGCGCAACTCGACCCGGACCCACGCCGGGCCGGTCACCCTGCGCGAGGCCTTCGCCCGTTCGATCAACACGGTCAGCGCCAAGATCGGCGCCCAGCTCGGCTTCGGGGCGATCGCCGACATGGCGCGCCGCTTCGGCATCAGCAGCAACATTTCGACCTATCCGTCGATGGTGCTCGGAACGAGCGATGTGCGGCTGATCGACATGACGCGCGCCTTCGCCTCGGTCGGCAACCAGGGCGTGTCGGTCTCGCCCTATGCGATTCGCAAGGTCGTCACCGCCGACGGGAAGCTGCTCTATCAGAAGGACAGCGAAGAAGGGCGAGTGCTCGTCGCGCCGTGGGTCGCCGCGGAAATGGTCGACCTGCTGCAAACGGCCGTCCTGACCGGCACCGGCCGCGCCGCGCAGATCGGCCGCCCCGTCGCCGGAAAGACGGGAACGACCAGCTCCAACAAGGACGGCTGGTTCATCGGTTTCTCGAGCGGCCTGACGACCGGCGTCTGGATGGGCCGCGACGACGCCCGCGCAATCGCCGGCCTGCAAGGCGGAACGGCCCCGGCGCGCGCCTTCCACGATTTCATGGTCAAGGCCGTCGCGCGCAGGCCGGTCGAGAACTTCACGACGGAAGTGCCGATGCCCGACTGGGACCTTGGCGCGGACGAAGACCTGTACGCCAACGAGGTCGCGTTCGAGCCGTTGGTCGACGAGAACGGCAATCCGCTTCCGGGACAGCCGACCGATCCCATGGTCGTCGGCCCCGACGGTCAGCCACTGCCACAACCAACAACAACAACAGCCGCAGACGAGCCAGCAACTTGACCAGCAATGGCTCGACCAGGTCCTGCCACCCGGGAGCACGCAGCGTCCGCAGCCTCAGCGCCAGCAGCCTCCGCGGCCGGTGGTCGTCAGGCCGCCTCCGCCGCCAAGCTCAGCGCGTCCGCCCGACCCGCTTGAGCCGGCCCCCGATCCGTCGCAGCAATAGTCGCGCCGCGTCGGCGTCGCCCTCGAACAGCTTGCGCTCCAGCGCCTTGAATGCCGGGCCATGGTCCATGTGAACGAGGTGGGCCACTTCGTGCGCGACGACGTATCGGCGCACGTCCGGCGGAGCCAGGATCAGCCGCCAGCTGTAGCGAATCCGTCCCGATGACGAGCAGCTTCCCCAGCGCGTGTCGGCGTCGCCGACGGATACCCCGCGAAGGGTGACGCCCGCCTTCTCCGCGATCGTCTGCGTTTCCTGCGATAGCGCCTCGATCGCGCGGCGCTTGAAGAACGTCTCGATCCTTCGCGAGAACCCCTCCTGCGGTCCGCCGCAGACCAGGCGTTCGCCGATCAGCTCAGCAGTCCGACGCGCCGCCGGATTCCACTCGAGCCTGACGTCCTCGCCCTCGAACGGAACGACTGCGCCCGGCACGAAAGGTTCTGCGGGCAGCATCGCCTCGAGCTGCGTCTCGACCCATTCGCGCTGCTCCGCCGCCCAATCGAGCGCGGCCTTTCGGTTCATGCGGAAGGGCCCGGTGAGCTTCAGGACGCTCCTTTTCTCGTCGAGGCGCAGGCGCAGGCGCTTCGCTCCGCGAATACCGCGGATTTCCACCGGGATCGGCAGGTCGTCGTGGTGAAGCAGGGCTTCAGAGCGGGCGGTCGATGACATGATCTTCCAGATCTTCGACATCCGCTTCGCTCACCGTCCAGCCGCGCGTGGATTGCCGCGCCTCGTGCACCGTCTCGCGGCTTCCGGAGATGAGATAGTGCCAGTCATGGAGCGGCTTGCCTTCGGAGCGCAGGCGGTAGGCGCAGCTCTCCGGCAGCCAGTCGAGCGAGCCGACGCTCTTGCGGTCGAGCACGACGCAGTCCGCCACCCTTTTCTTGCGGTGCGCATAATCGATGCACATGCCGTTCTTCCGATCCAGCAGGGCGCAGGCGACGTTGGTCGGGTAGATCAGCCCGGTGTCCTCATCCTCGAGCTTGTGCAGGCAGCAGCGGCCGCAGCCGTCGCAAAGGGCTTCCCACTGGCCGCGATCCAGCTGGGCGAGGGGCTTCTCCCAAAAAGGTGTCGCATCGGCCATGACAAGTTCAGACATGCTTTGCTATCGAGGCACGTTCAAGGAGCCGGGGGTCAAAAGGGCAAAGAATATGAAGCGGTTCGCACTCATTGCGCTTGGGCTGGCGTCGCTGCTCGCAGCGCCGGCGATTGGTCAGTCTTACGTCTCCGACGCCGAGCCGTTCATGAGCGCGGTGGACGATCGCGATGGCGACAAGGTCACGTCCCTGCTCGATACCCGCCCTTCGCTCGTCAACAGCCGCAATCTCAAGGGTCTTATCGCCCTGAACATCGTGATCGCGCGCAGCGACGACACCTGGCTTAGCTTCCTGCTCAGCCGGGGAGCGGACCCGAACCTTGCCGCATCGAACGGCGACACGCCGCTGATCGCCGCGGCCCGCGTCGGTTTCACCGATGCGATCGAGCTTCTTCTCTCGCGCGGAGCGAAGGTGAACACGGCCAACCGCATGGGCGAGACGCCGTTGATCATTGCCGTTCAGCAGCGCCAACTTCCAGCTGTGAAGCTGCTGCTCGCCAAGGGCGCGGACCCGGACAAGCGCGACACGGCGGCAGGCTATTCGGCGCGGGAGTATGCGAAGCGTGACACCCGCAATCGCGAGCTCCTGGCAGCAATCGAAGCGTCCAAGACACCCGCCGCCAAGCCGAAGAGCGACGACCTCGACAGCTTCAAGCTGAAATAATTAGAAATCGTCGCCCAGGCTCGGATCGATCTGGACTGAGAGGCGCCTCGCGGCCCTGCGGGCGAATCGCAGTAATTCCGCCTTGCGCCGAGCCGGCGCCAATGGCCGATGCGCCGCATTGCGCACCACCACCGCATCGTAGCGGTCGGCGACGATCAGCCCCGCTTCGTTCGGCAGGAATCGCTCGCCGTCGCAGATCGAGGCGAGATCGGGCGGGACCGCCCAGAAGAAGCGGTCGCAATATTCGAGGTAATCGGTCCACTTGGCGTCGCCGAGAAGGTCGGCCTTCGCCACCTTGATCTCGACGATCGTCAGCGCGCCCTTGCCGTCGATCGCCATCATGTCGGCCCGCCTGCCGTTCGGCAGCGGGACCTCGCAGATCGCGAAAAGATCCTGCCGGCAGAAGAGACGGGTTACACCGCGAGCAACCTCTGCGGCGACTGGAGGAGCATCGGTGAAGCACGAATCGATAAGGGTGGCCATCGCTGGCCACCCTAGAACGAAACAAGAATATCCGAAACCGCTCTAGCGGTAGAAGACGTGATTGCCGACCGATGCGACGCGCTTCAGACGCCACCGCGGCGAAACGTGCTTCGCGTGGAAGAACAAGGCATTTCCGACTGCGGAATCCTTGAGATCCTGGTCAACGATCTTGGCAACTGCAACGGCGGTCTGCCACTGCTTGCTCGCACGCGGGACGGACGGCAGCGACTTGCCGCGGATGAAGCTGAACTGGCCGCGCTGGAACAGCACGCCACAATATGTCGACGGGAACCGGCCGTTCGAATTGGCGCGATTGGCGATGACTTCGCCAACGGCGAGCTGACCGGAAAGCGGCTCGCTCTTCGATTCGAAATAGATTCCAACGGCGAGGCACTCGAGCTCGCGGCTGCCCGGATCGGAGCCGCGCAATTGGGCGACGAGCGACGAAAGATCACCGGTGGGCTTAAGAACCTGCGATGCCGTCACTTCGGCGTCCGCGTCGATGTTGGTGTCAGCCGGGACTTCAACGTCCGGCGTGTAGGTCAGTTCTGAAGTAGGTTCGGGCACGACGATCTTCGGCATCGAAGCAGTCGTGACCGGGATCAGCGGCTCGGACGAAGACACGGGCCCAACCTGGGCCGGAGCGACCGAGCTTGCGCTCGCTGCGGCTAGAATCAGCAGCGCCGATCTGAGCGATACGAACATAATTTCCGAATTCTGTGCGGTTAACCTCGGTTACAGGCGCGCAACATCACGTTCGAAAACGCATGTGCTTGTCTGACGTTGGTTCCCCGTCTTGCGTGACACCTGCCTCCGGCTAGTTCCGGCTGGATGGTGCCCCCCGCTCTTGATTGATCCCGGTTTTCCCGCTCCCGGACGGGGGGTCAAGCCGAAGCGGTCGTTTCAGCGATGAATCGTTCCGGGTCCGCGATGTCCAGTTCAATTAACCATGAATCCGGGTCGAAGCGGGACTTGCGCGCGATCAGTTCTGCGATCGGATTGGAACCCTGTTCAGCCTCGTTGGCACGGAAAACCCACCCATATTCGAAGCTCGGTCCCATCTCCCGTTCGAGAATTCCGCAGAATTCGCCCCTTTTTTGCAGGATCAGCGTCAGCGTTCCCCGATCTGGGTCACCCTTGCGCAGCACGGTAGCGAAGCCGCCTTCCGTTTCGACGCGACGCATGATCGCCGCCGCCTCGACGTGCGCCGGCAGTCGCTCGCTCATCAGCCCGAATAGCCCGGCAGGCTGCTCAACGGGATGTGAGAGCGTAGGAACGTGCCGGTACCGCGCGCGGCTTCCTCTCCGTCCGGGCCGATGATGTGCGCGTCTCCGATCATTACGCGCCGCCTGCCGCTGATCCACCGGCCTTCGGCGATTGCCTCGCCAGAGCGCATCGGTCGGGTAAAGTGGAGATTGAAGGCCGTCGTCAGCAGGAAGCGATCGCTGATCAGGCTGTTCGCGGCGTAAAAGGCCGCATCGTCGAGCATCTTGAAATAGACCGTGCCGTGCGCGGCGCCGGCCGCATGAAAGCTGGCTTCATCGACCATGAAGCGGATGCGAGCCTGTCCCGGACCGGTGATCTCGATCTTGGATTCGAACTGACGATTGACCGGCGCGGAGCGATAGAGGGCTTCCAGCCGGCGGAAATGCGCTTCCGCCCCGGTCGCCGTCAGCTCCGCAACGTCAGGCGGCGTCCCGCTCATCCGCCCCCAGGAGCACCGCCGCAAGGGCGTCGCGGCTACGCGCGCCGCGCATCTTTTCGAGCGTCGGCGCGTGACGAGTCACCCTGCTGACGGAGGCCAGCGCCTTCAGATGCTCCGCGCCCGCGTCGGGGGGCGAAAGCAGCAGGAAAACGAGATCGACGCGCTGACCGTCGATCGACTTGTAGTCGACCGGCTCGGCGAGGCGGGCGAAGAGGCAATAAATGCGGCTCAGGCCCTCGATCTTGCCATGCGGAATCGCGACTCCGTGCCCGAACCCGGTCGAGCCCAGGCGCTCCCGCTCGGTCACGCTCGACAGGATTTCGCCCGGATCGACGTCGAGGCGCGCCGCCGCGATCTGCGCCAGCTGCTGAAGCAAGGCGCGCTTGTTGCCGGCCGGAAGGCTCGGCTTGATCGCGTCGAAATCGAGGAATTCGGAAAGCTGCATAACTCACTCAAGACCGCGGCCGGACGCCGCACCCGCCACCGATTGCACGGATAACAAATGTTGTCAGCGGGCGGGCGGTTCAACCCAGCCGATATTACCGTCGTCGCGGCGGTAGATCATGTTCAATTCCCCGGATGCACTGTTCTGGAACAATAGTGCATTCGTATTGCGCAGATCGAGCAGCATTACGGCGTCGGAAACACTGGCCTCCGGAATATCCACCTTCGTCTCGGCAATGATCGCTGGGTGGGACCCTTCGTCCTCCTCCGTGTCAGGTGGCGGAGCGAAAACCGTATAGCCAGCCGTCTCGACGAAGGCGTCGACGCCATTGCCTTTGTGCTCGCGCAGCCGCTTGGCGTAGCGCCTCAGCTGAGTCTCGATCTTGTCGCCCGCTCCCTCGAAGGCAATGTGCGCGTCGGGCGCGCGATGGTGGGCCTTGAGAACGACGCCCTGTGCCACCGGCGCGACGATGTCGCAGATGAAGTCGTTGTGCGGACCCGGGCTGACCGTCACGTTCGCGGCGACCGCCCGCGAAAAATATTTCTCGGCCAAAGATTGCATGCGTCCGACCGCCTGGTCCCGCAGCGATTCTCCGATGTCGACCTGATGGCCCGCTACTCTTACTTCCACCGATGGTGCCTCCTTCCTGGGCGCGGCGGGGCGCTAGGCCCGCGCCGACTAACGCGTCAACCGGCTCAGGCCGCCTGGGCGAAACGCTCCCAGAGGGGACTGGCCATCTGCGCGATAAACGCACGATGGGCCTCCAGTTCCTCCGCGCTCGCAAAGTGCGGGCGCGGAACTCTCGGCTCACGGACCGTAACCGTCGGACCGCCGACATGGACTTCTCGCGGGTCGGTATCGGCAACCAGGCCGAGACCGATCTGCCGGCCGCCGGTCAGTTCTACATAGACCTGCGCGAGCAGTTGCGCATCCAGCAGGGCGCCGTGCTTTACGCGAAGGCTGCGATCCACGCCAAAGCGTGTGCAAAGCGCGTCCAGACTGTGCTTGGCGCCGGGGTGCCGTGCGCGGGCGAGGACCAGAGTGTCGACCATCCGGCTCATGCAGACGATCGGCCGCCCGCAGAGCAGCAGCTCGTGATTGAGGAAGCCGAAGTCGAAAGAGGCGTTGTGCGCGACGAGCGGCGCATCGCCGAGAAACTCGATCAGCTCCTCGACCTTGTCGGCGAACAAGGGCTGACCCGACAGGAAGATGCTCGACAGGCCGTGAACGGCCTCCGCTTCCGAAGGCATCGGACGAAGCGGATTGAAGTAAGCGTGGAAGCTGCGGCCGGTCTCGATCCGGTTGAACATCTCGATGCAGCCGATTTCGACCATGCGGTCGCCGCCGGCCGGGTTCAGGCCGGTGGTTTCGGTATCGAAGACAATTTCCCGCACCGCTCTTCTATTCACCTCGGCCGATTCCGAGACAAGCCAGAATGTCGCCGACCTGGCGCTCAGTCGTGGATAAGTCGACGCCCGTATCTACCACAAAATCGGCGCGGCGGCGCTTCTCTTCGTCAGGCATCTGGCGGGCGAGAATCGCGTCGAACCTGGCGGGCGTCATTCCCGGCCGGGCAAGCACGCGTTGCCGCTGAATTTCCGGCGGGGCGGACACTACGAGGACCTTGTCGAATGCCTCCGCGCCGCCGGTTTCGAACAGGAGCGGAATGTCGAACAGCAGCGCGGGCGCGTTGCGATTGGCTTCGATGAAATGCTCGCGGGCGGCCTGCACCTGCGGATGGACGATGGCTTCGAGCGCCGCGAGTTCGTCGGGATAGCCGAGCACGCTTTGCGCCAGCTTTTCCCGGTCGAGCACGCCGTCGCGAACCGTTCCGGCAAAGCGCTCGCCGATCGCCGCGATCAGTCCAGGATCGTTGGCCTGCAGGTCGCGAACGACGGCGTCCGCATCGAACACGGGAACTCCGGCGCGCTCGAACATCTTCGCGACGGTCGACTTGCCCATGCCGATCGACCCGGTGAGGGCGAGGCGAATCATCGGCCGAAGATTCTGATGACGTCGTGACGTCATGACTGCAGCATTCCCCTCTCACGCAGCGCCTGCAGAAGCGGAATGCAGCGGCATTCCCAGGATCGTGAAATGATCGCCGACAACCGAGTCGAACAGCTGAATGCCCGGCCCTTCCATCCGAAAGACGCCGACGGTGTAGCCTACCTCCGGCCATTCCGATCTCGAGATAGGCATCGATGAAGTCGTCGCTGAGGTCGCGCACCATGAGCTCCGCTGTCCCGACGTGACTCCAGTCGACCTCGCCGTCGCGCGCCAAGGCGACGCTGCTGGTGAGGAGCATCGGCTTTCCTGAAAAGAACCGCAGATGCTCCGCAGCCTCTTCGCGGCTCCCCGGCTTGTTGAACAGGCGGCCGCCGGCAGCGACGACGGAGTCGCTGCCGATGACCCAGTTCCCCGGTCGCGATGCGCTGACCGCGAGGGCCTTGGCCTGCGCGAGCTCACTTGCGATCTTTCCCGGCTCGGTTTTGCCAGCCTTGGCCCGCTCTTCGTCGACGTCCGGACGAACGACCTCGAACTCCAGGCCCGCATCTTCGAGCATCTTTCGGCGGATGGAGCTTCCGGAGGCGAGGATGAGGCCTGTCATGAACAACCTTGTGGAAAAGACTGTCCGGGGTCCTAGCGCGGACATGGGGACTGGCTCAACGGAAGCCTTGTCCAAGGTCCGTTTCGGTCCTTCCCATGATTCATCCACGCCGGCGCGGATTCAATCCCCAACCTGTGAATCATGGGCAACAGCCGTAGCGACTCGCCGATTCCGCTCGGAAGTCTGTCAGCGCGCCTTGTTGGCAAATTCGGGAGGCGCGCCTAAACCCCGCGTCGCGCGCCCCTACAACTACAACAGTCTTCTAAGATTCTTATATATAGGAGAGAGATAGAGAGTGGCCTCGAGCCCGAACGAGCGGTCCGAAGCCGTGCCTTCGCACAAGCCTTTGCTTAGCGTCCTGAGTGGTGAGCGGTTGAGTCCGCCGCCGGTCTGGATGATGCGCCAGGCGGGCCGTTATCTACCCGAATATCGGCAGCTGCGGACCGACAAGGGAAGCTTCCTCGATCTGGTATATGACAGCGACGCCGCGGCCGACGTGACGCTGCAGCCCTTGCGGCGCTTCCCGCAGCTCGACGCGGCGATCCTCTTTTCCGACATTCTGATCGTCCCGTTCGCGATCGGGCAGAATCTGACGTTCGTGGCCGGCGAGGGTCCGCGCCTGACGCCTCCCCTGATGGCGGCCGCGCTCGAGGACCTTACGCCGTACCTGGCGCGCCTGGAGCCCATCTACGAGACCGTTCGCAAGGTGAAGGCGGCCCTGGGCCCCTCGACCACCCTGATCGGCTTTGCGGGCGCTCCCTGGACCGTTGCGACATACATGGTGGCCGGGCAGGGCAGCCGCGACCAATCGGAAACGCGAAGGCTGGCCTATGCCGACCCTGCGCTCTTCGAGGCGATCATCGGCAGGATCGAGGAGGTTACGCTCGATTATCTTTCCGGTCAGATCGAAGCCGGGGCGGAAGCGGTTCAATTGTTCGATAGCTGGGCGGGAAGTCTCGCTCCGTCAGAATTCGAACGCTGGGTCATTGCACCGACGGCGCGTATTGCAGCGGCCGTCCGGGAACGGCATCCGCAAGTGAAGTTCATCGGGTTTCCGAAGGGGGCGGGCGGAAAGCTTGGAGCCTATGCTCGCGAGACGGGCGTGGACGCGATCGGCCTTGATGAGACCGTCGATCCGGTCTGGGCGGACAAGGAGCTTCCGGCCGGACTGCCTGTCCAGGGCAATCTCGATCCCCTGGCGCTTCTGGCGGGGGGCGAGGGTCTGAACGCCGCGGTCCGTCGCGTCCTTGACGCATTCGCCGGACGGCCGCACATCTTCAATCTCGGTCACGGCATTCTTCAGGATACGCCCATCGCACATGTCGAGCAGATGCTTGCAGAGGTGAAGACACCCGTATGAGCGATGTCACCGAGCTGCTGGGCGTGGCCTATCCGTGGGTCAAAGCCGCTCACGTCACCTTCGTCGTCTTCTGGATCGCCGGCCTGTTCATCCTGCCGCGCTTCTACGTCTACCATCATGAGACGACGCCCGGTTCGGCCGAGGACCGTGCGTGGATCGAGCGCGAGGACCGCGTCCGCACGATCATCCTTGCGCCGGCGATGATCGTCGTCTGGGTGCTCGGTCTGATCCTGGCCTACATCACGGATGCCTGGATGCAGGGCTGGTTTCACGCCAAGCTGGCGATGGTCGTCGGTTTGTCGGGGTATCAGGGCTGGCTCGGGTCCTATGGCAAGCGCCTCGCATCGGGGAAGCGGCCGCTCGACAACAAGACGTTGCGGATCATGAACGAGCTTCCCGGCGTCGCGACCGCAATCATCGTCGTGCTCGTGATTGTGAAGCCTTTCTAACGCACTCGGTGCCTCCGAGCATTGACTTGGAGCACTGCCGGACATACCTCGACGGCGACGGCTAAATCGGCCAGTTCACTTCCTTTGCCGATGAACCGTTTGTCCCGGATGAGGCGTCCTGCCCATCCTGCGCTTTTTGATAAAGCCGTTCCTCCCCTTCGTTCGAAGTATTTCATCACATGCATCTCAAAGATCTCAAAAAACTCCCCCCCGCCGAACTCGTCTCCATGGCCGAGGAACTCGGCGTCGAGGGCGCATCCACCCTGCGCAAGCAGGACATCATGTTTTCCATCCTCAAGGTCCGCGCCGAAACCGGCGCCGAGATCATGGGATCGGGGACGATCGAAGTCCTCAACGACGGCTTCGGCTTCCTGCGTTCGCCCGAGGCGAATTATCTCGCCGGCCCCGACGACATCTATGTCGCGCCGAGCGTCGTTCGCCGCTTCGGCCTGCGCACCGGCGACACGGTCGAAGGCGAAATCCGCGCTCCCAAGGAAGGTGAGCGCTATTTCGCACTGACCAAGGTCACCCAGATCAATTTCGACGACCCCGAGGCGGTTCGCCACCGCGTCAATTTCGACAATCTGACGCCGCTCTATCCGACGTCGAAGATCGAGCTCGATCCCAAGGATCCGACCGTCAAGGACAAGTCGGCCCGAGTGATCGACATCGTGTCGCCGCTCGGCAAGGGCCAGCGCGCACTGATCGTCGCTCCGCCGCGGACCGGTAAGACGGTGCTGCTGCAGAACATCGCCCGGTCGATCACCGCCAACCATCCCGAAGTGTTCCTGATCGTCCTGCTGATCGACGAACGCCCGGAAGAAGTCACCGACATGCAGCGCTCGGTCCAGGGCGAAGTGATCAGCTCGACGTTCGACGAGCCGGCTTCGCGCCACGTGCAAGTCGCTGAAATGGTTATCGAAAAGGCCAAGCGCCTAGTCGAGCACAAGAAGGATGTCGTCATCCTGCTCGACTCGATCACCCGCCTCGGCCGCGCCTACAACACGGTCGTTCCGAGCTCCGGCAAGGTGCTCACCGGCGGTGTCGATGCCAACGCCTTGCAGCGTCCGAAGCGCTTCTTCGGCGCCGCGCGCAACATCGAGGAGGGCGGCTCGCTCTCCATCATCGCGACCGCGCTGATCGATACCGGATCGAAGATGGACGAAGTCATCTTCGAAGAGTTCAAGGGCACCGGTAACAGCGAAATCGTGCTCGACCGCAAGGTCGCCGACAAGCGCATCTTCCCGTCGCTGGACGTCGGCAAGTCCGGCACCCGCAAGGAAGAGCTGCTGGTCGACCAGGGCGTCCTGTCGAAGATGTGGGTGCTTCGCCGCATCCTCATGCAGATGGGCACTGTCGATGCGATGCAATTCCTTCTCGACAAGATGAAGGACGCCAAGACCAACGAGGATTTCTTCGCCTCGATGAACCAGTAACGACCGTCGGAACCGAAGGCTCGCAAGGGCTTTCGGCTTTCACACCACAACAACGGGGAAATTGCTGAATGTTCGAGTTGCTGATCGCCGCCGCCGCCCACGGGGCCCCGGCCGGCTTCGGCTCGCCGGCCGACATCTGGAATTCGATCGTCACCGACTTTTCGAACATCACGGAGCCGGCGGCCTTCGCGGCTTTCCTTCAGGTCCTGATGATCGACCTGGTGCTTGCCGGCGACAATGCGATCGTCGTCGGTGCGCTTGGCCGCAGGTTTGCCGCCGGATCAGCGCCGCAAGGTGATCATGATCGGCGTGCTTGCCGCGCTCGTGCTGCGCATCGCCTTTGCGCTGGTCGTGACCCAACTTCTGCAGATCATCGGTCTCATCCTGATCGGTGGTCTTCTGCTGCTTGTGGGTGGCCTGGAAGATGTGGCGCGAATTGCGTCACGCGGGCGAAAGCCCGGGATCCGCGGAGATCCACGGCGACGAGCATAGCGGCCTAAAGCCCGCCAAGAGCTTTGCAGGCGCCGCCTGGGGCGTCGCGGTGGCGGACGTGTCAGCATGAGCCTGGACAACGTCCTGGCGGTCGCCGGCGCGGCGCGAGATCATCCCGGCATCCTGATCGTCGGCCTGATCTTTGCAGTCATCCTGATGGGCGTCGCGGCAAACGTCATCGCGCGCTACATCGAGCGCTATCGCTGGATCGCCTACGTCGGCCTGCTCGTGGTGCTCTATGTGGCGGTCAAGATGGTCTACGACGGCTGGGTCGATCCGGTCGTTGGCCTCGGCAAGACTGTTCGCCTGAACGTGCATTGATGCTCGCGGGCGCGCCGACTAGGCCGCGCTCGTGAGCGCCGACACCATCTTCGCCCTTTCGAGCGGCCGTCCTCCGGCCGCGGTGAGCATCATCCGCGTCAGCGGACCGCTCGCGCATGCGGCGGGGAAGCGGCTCGGGCGCAGCCTTCCCGGACCGAGAGAGGCCGGCTTGCGGGTTCTTCGCCGCGCTGACGGCGACATTCTCGACGAAGCCCTGGTGCTGCGATTCGACGGTCCAGCCAGCTCCACCGGTGAAGATGTCGTGGAATTTCAATGCCATGGCGGGCGCGCCATCGTGGATGCGGTCTTGACGGAGCTCGCTTCCATCGACGGGCTTCGAGCGGCCGTCCCAGGTGAATTCACCCGCCGGGCATTCGAGAACGGCCGAATCGATCTCACCGAAGCGGAAGGGCTCGCCGATCTTCTCGAGGCGGAGACGGAGTCCCAGCGGAAGGCCGCACTTGCGCTGGCGGAGGGCGGGCTGCGGCGTCAGGTGGAGGCGTGGCAAGAATGCGTGTTGCAACTGTCGGCGCGAGCGGAAGCTGCGATCGATTATGTCGACGAGGATTCTGTCGATCCGGATCCAGGTTTGGCTAGGGACTGCGCCGCAGCTAGCGGACGAGCTGACCGACTGGCTGGATCGCCCGCGGGTCGAGCCACTCAAGGACGGTGTCCGAGTCGTCGTGGCGGGCCCTCCCAACGCGGGTAAGTCCAGCCTGATCAATGCGATAGCTGGGCAGGAGCGGGCGATCGTCACGGAAATTCCCGGCACGACGCGCGACCATATCGAGGTACCGCTGTCGGTCGCGGGAATCCCGATCTTGCTGACGGACACCGCAGGCCTGCGCGAGACGGCCGAACCCGTCGAGCGCATCGGAGTCGATCGCGCACGCAATCTCGTGGAGGCCGCCGATATCCTGTTGTGGATGGGCGAGCCGGACGATGCTCCCGCCGGCAAGGGCCTGGTGAGGGTGCACGGACGTGCGGATCTGCCGAGCCGGCGAAACGTGCCGAGTGGTTCGCTGCCCGTGTCGTCGACGACCGGGGAGGGCTTGAGCGAACTGTTAGAAGTGGTGGGCCGCCTTTCCCGAACTTTGCTGCCGGCCGAGGGCGAGATAGGTCTCAATCGACGCCAGGCCACCCACATTGCCGAAGTTCGCGATGCGCTCGCAGGCTCCGCGCGCGATGGTGACATCGTTCTGATCGCCGAGAATCTTCGTATCGCTCGAGCGGCGCTCGATAGACTTACCGGTCGGGCGGGGGTGGAAGATGTGCTGGACGCCTTGTTCGGCCGATTTTGCCTCGGCAAATGAATGTTTCACGTGAAACAGTCGTCTGAGACGATTTTCCAAAGCGGCCAAGTCCGCTAAGCGCCTGCCCATGTTCGACGTCCTCGTCATAGGTGCAGGTCATGCCGGATGCGAGGCAGCAGCTGCCGCGTCGCGCCGCGGGGCGCGCGTGGGCCTGGTCACTTTCCGGGCTGAAGATGTCGGTCAGATGTCGTGCAATCCGTCGATCGGCGGAGTGGGCAAAGGCCATCTGGTCCGGGAGCTGGATGTCTTCGACGGCCTGATGGCCCGGGCTGCCGACCGTGCCGCTATCCATCGACGCATGCTCAACCGCAGCAAGGGCGCTGCGGTCCAGGGACCCCGCTTCCAGGCCGACCGGAAACTGTATCGCCGCGGCCATGACGCGAGTTGGTCGCGGAGAGCTGGCGTAGAAGTCGTCGTGGCGGAAGCCGTGGCTCTCCGAGTGACGAGCGGACGCATAACCGGGCTGCAGACGAGTGCTGGGTCTACTCCCGTGCCGCGCTCTCGTTATCGCCACCGGCACGTTCCTGGACGCTCGTATCTTCGTGGGTGAGGAGGTGAGTGAGGGTGGGCGCCGGGGTGAACGCGCGGCTGAGGCTCTTGGCGCAGCAGGTCAGGGAGATCGGGCTTGCGCAGGGTCGGCTCAAGACTGGGACGCCGCCGCGGCTTGATGGGCGCACCATCGATTGGGCCCGTCTCGAGGAGCAGCCAAGCGACCCCGATCCCTGGACAATGTCCGCGATCGACGACGGAATCCGCACACCGCAGCTCGCTTGCGCCATCGCGCGGACGAACGAGCGGACGCACGACATCATCCGGACGAACTTCGCGCGCTCTCCGCTCTTTGCCGGCGCGATCGAGGGCAGGGGTCCGCGCTACTGCCCGTCCATCGAGGACAAGGTGAAGCGGTTCGCCGATCGCGATAGCCACCAGATCTTCCTGGAGCCGGAGGGGCTGGACGATCATGCTCGTCTATCCCAACGGAGTTTCGACGTCGCTGCCGCTGGACGTCCAGCATGACTTCCTCCGGAGCGTCGAAGGGCTGGAAAGGGTTGAGATCGTTCGGCCTGGCTATGCGGTCGAGTATGAGTTCGTCGACCCGCGGCGCCTGAGCTCGACCCTCGAGGCGCGGGAGATCTCGGGACTGTTCCTAGCCGGACAGATCAACGGCACGACCGGCTATGAGGAGGCGGCGGCGCAGGGCTTGAGCGCCGGATTGAATGCCGCGGCACACGCTTTGGATCTGGAGCCGGTGCGCTTTGATCGCCGCACCAGCTACATTGGCGTAATGATCGACGACCTGACGCTGCAGGGCGTCAGCGAGCCGTACCGCATGATGACCGCGCGCGCGGAGTATCGTTTGGCGTTGCGCGCCGACAACGCAACGACCCGGCTCGGTAGAAGCTGCCGTGGATGCAGGCTGCGTGTCGGCTCGGAGACAAGCTCACATCGAAGAGCACTTCGAGGCGCGCGCGCGTCCGGACTGGGTCGCGACAGAGGAGGGCAAGGCCGACGCGCTTTATGCCCCGTATGTTCGAGCGCCAGGAGCGGGAGTGGGGGGCTGTGCAGCGCGACATTCACGTCGTGATCCCGCGGCATCTCGACTTTTCATCATTCCCGGAATTTCGACCGAGATGGCCGAGCGCCTGCAGGCTGCTCGGCCAGAGACGCTCGACCAGGCGTCACGCGTTCGAGGTGTAACGCCGGCGGCGCTTTCCGCCTTGTACGTTGCGGCATCGCGCCGAGCGGCATGATCGAGGCATTGGAGGAGGCGGCGCGCCGGGATGTTTCACGTGAAACATTCGCTCGGATCGAGGCTTATGTCGACTTGCTCAGGGCAGAGGCGACACGTCAAAACCTGATCGCGCCGTCAACGATCGAAGCCGTCTGGGATCGTCACATTCTCGACTCGGCGCAATTGGTGCGCTTTGAGCCGCGGCGCGGGGCCTCTTGGGCTGATATAGGTTCTGGCGCCGGGCTGCCTGGCCTGATCGTGGCTCTGTTGACGGATGGTCCGATCACACTGATCGAGCCACGCCGTTTGCGCGCGGAGTTCCTGCGGACAGCGGTGCAGCAACTCGGGCTATCGGAACGGGTCGGGACATCGATGTGAAAAGGTGGAGCGCACTTCGGGAACGTTCGACGTGATCACGGCACGCGCGGTCGCTTCACTGGATGGTCTGCTGACGATTTCCCATCATCTATCCACAAATGAGACAGTGTGGATCCTTCCCAAAGGCCGAAATGCGCAATCGGAACTGGCGCAGGCCGAAGCGAAACTGGCACTGTGAAGCCAGGGTCGAACGGAGCTGCACCGATCCGGAACTCCGGGATTCTGGTGCTGACGAAGGTGGGGGCCAAGAAAGCGCGATGATCAGGGTCGCTGTTGCGAACCAGAAGGGTGGAGTCGGCAAGACCACCACGGCAATCAACCTGGCTACAGCGCTTGCGGCGGTCGGCTGGAAGGTCCTGCTCATCGACATGGACCCGCAAGGCAATGCGTCGACGGGGCTTGGTGTGAACCAGGCCGGGCGGGAGCGCTCGAGCTACGACGTCCTCATCGACAATGCCGCGATCGTGGACTGCGTAGTTTCGACGCGAGTTCCGCGGCTTGAGCTGTTGCCGGCGACGATGGACCTGTCGGGCGCGGAGGTTGAGCTCGTCGCGCTCGAGGATCGCGCTCGCAGGCTTGAGCGCGCGCTCGACGCCGTTCCGGCCGGGCCGCTGGGACATCTGCCTGATGGACTGCCCGCCGTCTCTTGGGTCTCCTGACCGTGAATGGCCTCGTGGCCGCGCGGCATTTGCTCGTTCCGCTGCAGTGCGAGTTCTTTGCTCTCGAGGGCCTCAGCCAGCTCCTGCAGACGGTCGAGCGCATCCGGGTCGCCTTCAATCCGGAGCTTCAGATCCTCGGCATCGCGCTGACCATGTTCGACCGCCGCAACAAGTTGTCGCAGCAGGTAGCCGACGACGTGCGTGCATGCCTTGGCTCTGCGGTGTTCGATACCGTCGTTCCGCGAAACGTTCGCCTGTCCGAGGCGCCGAGCCACGGATTGCCGGCGTTGATCTACGATCTCAAATGCTCGGGATCCGAAGCCTATGTGCATCTGGCTCGCGAGCTGATGTCACGCCTGCCCCGGCACGCTGAGGCGGCATGAGCACCAACAAGCCGGCATCGGGCCTCGGGCGCGGCCTCCAGGCGCTTCTAGGCGAGCAGACGGTTCCTTCCGCTTCGTCGGACAAGAGGCTCCGGCGCGGGCGGGCGGCGTTCGTGAGATCGAGATCGGGCGGATCCGGCCAAACCCCGAACCAGCCGCGCGTGCAGTTCAAGGAAGAGGCGATCGACGAGCTCGCCGACTCCATTGCCGAGCGCGGGGTCCTGCAGCCGATCCTGGTGCGGCCCCATGACGACGGCTTCGAGATCGTGGCCGGCGAGCGCCGCTGGCGCGCCGCGCAGCGGGCGAGGCTGCATACGATCCCGGCGCTCGTGCGCGAGATCGACGATTCGACCGCGGCCGAGATCGCGCTGATCGAGAATGTCCAGCGCGAAGACCTGAACGCGATCGAGGAAGCCGAGGGCTTCCGCCAGCTGATCGAGCGGCATGGTCATACGCAGGACAATGTCGCCAAGCTGGTCCACAAGTCGCGCAGCCATGTCGCTAACCTGTTGAGATTACTCGATCTTCCGGAGTTCGTTCGTCAATCGCTAGTGCGAGGCGATATCAGTATGGGTCATGCGCGGGCGGTTGCTGCCGCTCCAGACCCCGAGGAACTGACCAAGGAAGTGATCGCCAAGGGCCTCTCGGTTCGCCAGACCGAGGAACGCGCCCGCTTCGTCAAGCCAGGGGCGGGAACCGACATCGCTCGCGCGAGCGCCCGCAATGCCGCCAAGCCCATCGACGCCGATCTTCTCGCGCTCGAGCGGCAATTGGGCGACATGCTCGGCCTGAAGGTCCAGGTCGCGCATAACGGGCAGCGCGGAACGGTGACGTTGCACTACAGCAGCCTCGATCAGCTCGACATGGTCTGTCAGCGCCTCTCGGGCGAGCCGATTTAGCTATTCGACGTCCGGCGCTCTCAGCGCCGCCGCGCCTGCCGCGCGATTGCGATCAGCTCTTCGCCAAGCGCTTCCGCAGGAGGTGGCGCATCCCCGCGCATCAGTCGCCGCTCCAGCGCACCCGTGCGTTCAGAAACCCGCGCCAGCCCGGATGAATCCCACATGCCAAGCATTCGCTCGACCATGGGCTTATCCTTCCAGAACAGCGACTTACCCATTGACGTCATGACGGCCTGCAGCGCGCTCGCCGGAGTCGACGCGGGCACGGATCGGGGCGAGCATCAGCAGGCGACGCTGAAGCGACCGGACGATCGGAATCGCGTCCTTGTCCCCGGACGACATCCGCGAGAGCGCTTCGCTAAGGCCGCGCACATCTCCGCCCAAGGCGAGGTCGGCGACGCCGAGGAAGTCTCCGCCCATGTCGGCGCCTACGGCGTCCAGCGCGTCCGCTCCGAGATCCTTCGGAGCGTTTGGGTTAGGCATCGAGGTAGAGGGCCAGCTTGGCCAATTCCTGAGCGATCATGCGCCGATCGTTCGCGCAGGCTTCTGCGATCCGTGCAGCAACGCCCGGCTGCGTACGCAATCCTTCTGTCCGCGCCAGATCCGATACGAGCCGCTCGGCATCGCGCGCATCCAGCTCATACGAGACGTGGGACAGCGCCAGGTCGTGCGAGTCAGCCAGCTTGAGCAAAGCGGACGTCTTGCCCAGGCGCCCCGCGATCGCGACGACCGGGCTTTCGCACGCGGACGTCTCCATCAGGGCTTCGACGGCGGGAACGATCTCATCGCCCGCGGGCTGGAGCCAGATGACCTTCGCCCCACCGAACATGTCGATGGCGCTGGCTTCGTCTGCCAGCAATGCAGGGTCGCCCCGCAACGAAGCGGGCGGAATCGAGTGCTTGCTTGCCTTGAGTGCCGCAACGAGCCGGTCACCAAGCGCGCTGGACTGCGACTCGTCGGTCCCGTGGAACAGGTAGAAGCGAACCTTTGGATCGGGTTCGTCGACCGAGCGGCCGATGCTGCCCTTTGACCGCCTTCACTGTGCCGCGCGCGTGCGCGTTGCGAACAAGGCCAAACGCGCGACGATCTGATCGGCGACCACTTCGGAGAGGCGCTCCGCCGCGGTCTGCTCGGCGGCGACGGTCGCATATTCGGAGCTGACGACGTCGATGCCGGCGTCCGACCCGGCGGTAGCATCGAGCACCACTGCCCCGGTCGACACATCGATGAGCTGATAGCGAGCGCGGAGCGTGCGCCGCTCGCGCGTAACCGCTCGGTCGCCGCGAATGCCGAGGCCGACGATATTGTCGTCCAGCTCCACATTCAGCCGATAGCGCGGCTCGCTGCTTCCGGACGCGGCGAGCCGATCCTTGAGCTTGGTTTGAGACGAGCCAGCCGAC
Organism: uncultured Alphaproteobacteria bacterium; assembly: GCA_963807815.1. Classification (GTDB taxonomy): domain Bacteria; phylum Pseudomonadota; class Alphaproteobacteria; order Sphingomonadales; family Sphingomonadaceae; genus Sphingomicrobium. Next base: position 165,323 of record CAWECW010000012.1, read on the forward strand.
CTGCCCCTCGATCGGGGCGACGGTCGACCGACGAGAGGGTGGACGCCACAGGTCCGCTCGAGCCGCCGGAGTAGAGCGGCTGAAGCTGGCAACCGGCAAGCATCAGTCCCGCGGCTGCGAGAGAAAGCCAGCGCGTCATGCGACGATATTCACCAGCCGGTCCGGCACGACGATGACCTTTCGCGGCGGATTGCCATCGAGCATCCGCTGCACCTTCTCTGAGCCGAGCGCCAGCGCTTCGACGGCACTTCGGTCGAGGCCGCGAGGCGCATTGAGCGTATCGCGCAGCTTGCCGTTCACCTGGATTGCGAGCGTGACCTGGTCTTCGACGAGCATGGCCGGGTCGAAATCCGGCCAGGCCGCGTCGACGACCATGCCGTTCTGCCCGAGCGCCGCCCAGGCTTCTTCGGCGAGGTGCGGAGCCGCCGGCGCTGCCAACCTGGACCAGAGTCCTGAATCGCGGCCGGAACGCGTCGCCGACGGCTTCGCCTTCTCGATCGCGCTGACCAGTTCGTAGAGCTGCGCCACGGCCTTGTTGAACTGAAGGCCGTCCAGCGCCTCGGTCACCGCGGCGATGGTGCGGTGAAGCTTCCGCTCGAGAGCTTCGTCGTCGCCGTCCGCTGCTGATGTCGGTCGTGGCCGAGCCGCCACACGCGCTGCACGAACCTGGCCGCGCCCTCGATGCCGCCTTCAGACCATTCGAGGTCGCGTTCCGGCGGGCTGTCGGAAAGCATGAACCAGCGGACGGCGTCGGCGCCGTAGCGCGCAATGATCGGCTCCGGGTCGATCGTGTTGCGCTTCGACTTGGACATCTTCTCGACGCGGCCAAGCGTGACCGGCGCGCCGCTTTCGATGTGGGTCCAGTCGTCGCCGTTGCGGCGAACCTCGTCGGGGCTGAGCCAGCTGCCGTCGCCCGCGCGGTACGTCTCGTGCGTGACCATGCCCTGCGTGAACAGGCCGCGGAACGGCTCGCTCATGCCGATGCGGCCGATGCGATTGAGCGCCCGCGTCCAGAAGCGAGCGTAGAGCAGGTGGAGAATCGCATGCTCGACGCCGCCGATATACTGGTCGACCGGAAGCCATTGCTCCGCCGCTTCGCGGTCGAACGGCTTGTCCGCCGGCTGGCTGGCGAAGCGCATGAAATACCAGCTCGAATCCACGAACGTGTCGAGCGTGTCGGTCTCGCGCCGGGCGCCGCCGCCGCATGAAGGGCAGGAGACATCCCGCCAGCTGGGGTGCCGGTCGAGCGGGTTGCCCGGCTGGTCGAAGCTCACGTCCTCCGGAAGCACCACCGGCAGCTGGTCGCGCGGAACGGGAACCGCGCCACACGCATCGCAGTGGATGATGGGGATCGGCGTGCCCCAGTATCGCTGGCGCGAAACGCCCCAGTCGCGCAGCCGGTAGGTGGTCGTTCCCTGGCCCCATCCCTGCGCCTCGGCGCGCTTGATGATTTCGGCCGCCGCCTTCTCGGTTGGAAGTCCGTCGAGGAACTGCGGAATTGACCGCGATGCCATGCTCGGACTCGGCTTCGCCGACGATCGGCTGGCCGGCTTCTTCCACGGAGCGCGCGACGACCCGCCGGATCGGCAGGCCGTATTTCGAGGCGAATTCGAAGTCGCGCTGGTCGTGCGCCGGAACGCCGAAGATCGCGCCGGTGCCATAATCCATCAGCACGAAGTTCGCGATGTAGACGGGCAGACGCCAGTCGGGGTCGAGCGGGTGGATAGCCTCGACGGGCGTGCGATAGCCCTTCTTCTCCGCGGTCTCGATTTCCGCCGCGCTGGTGCCGCCGCGGCGGCACTCGGCGATGAACTCGGCGGCTGTCGGATCGCTGGCGGCGACCGCCTCGGCGATCGGATGAGTCGGTGCGATGGCGACGAAGCTCGCACCGAAAATCGTGTCGGGGCGAGTGGTGAAGACCTCGACGCTGTCGATCGACCTCGGCTTCGGCCAGGCGGAAGCGGAACTGCAGGCCGCGGCTTCTGCCGATCCAGTTCTCCTGCATCAGCTTGACCTTGTCCGGCCAGTCCTCGAGCTCGCCCAGCCCGTCGAGAAGCTCCTCGGCGAAGTCGGTGATCTTCAGGAACCATTGCGACAGCCGCCGCCGCTCGACCGGTGCGCCGGAACGCCAGCCCTTGCCGTCGATCACCTGCTCGTTGGCGAGCACCGTCTGGTCGACCGGGTCCCAATTGACCTCGCTCTCCTTGCGGTAGACGAGCCCGGCTTCGTACAGGTCGAGGAACAGCTCCTGCTCGTGCCCGTAATAATCGGGATCGCAGGTCGCGAGCTCGCGGCTCCAGTCCAGCGCGAAGCCCAGCCGCTTGAGCTGGGCGCGCATGCTGTCGATGTTGCTGCGGGTCCAGGCGCCCGGGTGGACGCCGCGCTCCATCGCCGCATTTTCGGCGGGCATGCCGAACGCGTCCCAGCCCATCGGGTGGAGAACCTCGTGCCCCTGCATCCGGCGGAAGCGGGCGAGGACGTCGCCCATCGTGTAGTTGCGGACGTGGCCCATGTGGATGCGCCCCGACGGATAGGGGAACATCTCCAGGATGTAGGTCTTCGGCTTGGCGCTCGCCGTGTCGGCGGCGAAGCTCTGCGCTTCTTCCCACCGGGCCTGCCAGCGGACGTCCGCAACGGCCGGATCGAAACGGCCGGTCATCGGATCAGACTAGCCTCGAACTGTGGAGCGGCGGAGGTCGCGTGCGCGGGTGAGGATGATGTCCTCGAGCTTCTGCACCGTCGCGGCGGAGACGGTCGCGTTGACCCACGTGCCGCCCTGGTTGACCTGGCGCGAAGCCGTCACGCGAAGGGCGTCGGCGCGCAGATCCTGGTCGAGGATCGATGCCGTCACCTTCACCCGCTCGGCGGGAGACTGCGGATTGGAATACCAGTCGGTGATGATCACGCCCGTATTCGCATCCGCCTGCAGCAACGGAGCGAAGGACAAGGTGTCGAGCGCGGCGCGCCACAGATAGGCGTTCACGCCGATGGTCGTCATGCGCGATGGTGCAAGCTCGACGGGAGCGTCGCGGTTGCGCGAACAGCCCGGCACGGCCACGGCAATGACGACAAGCGCGGCGGCAACGGTCTTCAGGCGGGGCATCGGCAATCCTCTTGGGGTAAGTCGGTCGAAGGGCGTTATAGATACTGGTGGAGCAGGGGCAAGCAGCGTGAGGCGCTGGATTCTGTGTTACTGCTGCAACAGAATGAGACGGAATCGATTCCGCTTGTGGAACCTTCAGGTTCGCCCGACTATATCCGACTCGTAACAGGAGGATTTGAATTGCCGAGTCTCGGTCGTTCCAGGAGCGCGAAGTTGCTCGCCGCGGTATCCGCGGTGGGTCTTCTGCTGTCTCCGGCGATCGCTGCTCCGTCGAAGAAGAAGGAGCCGGCGGTCGCCGTCAGCTTCGATCCTCTCTCGACGTTCACCCCCTCCGGCGCTGATCCGAAGCTGGCCGCATCCGTCGGGAATCGCGGCCTTTCTCTGACGGATTTCAAGTTCACGCCGGCCGCCGCCAAGTCGCGTCCGTCGCAGGTCCGAGTGGCCATTCGCGCCCGTCCGGATGCGGCGCTTCGCGCTCGCACGGCTGACGCGGGTTCGGCCTCGCCGGTCACGGCACTCACGCCGGCCAGCTATAATCTCGGCGCGGCAGTGGGCTGGCGCCGATTCGCAATTTCGGGCGACGTGGCCAAGTCCGAGTCGCGCAATCCGGTGATCGGCGACAAGGAAAGCGCCGTCGTCGGCGTCAGCTACTCGCTCAAGCGCTTCACCGGCCGCGTGGCCGTCGGTGCCGAGCGCGACGACCGCGCAGCCAGCGCTTGCCGACCGCGAGAATTATTCGCTCGACGTCGGCGGCGCCTACAGCATCACCCGCCGCATCGCCGTCACCGGCGGCGTTCGCTACAATGTCGAGCGCGAGCGCAGCCAGGTCGTCGAGGACAACCGCCGCGACAGCCAGGCCGTCTACGTCGGAACGGCGTTCAAGTTCTAAGCGTCTTCGTCGCCTAGCCAGGCGTCGATCCCGGCCCAGCCGTAAAATCCTTCCAGCTCCGCGAACCTTCGCGCGTCCATCCCGCCAAGCGCGATTGCCGGCGCGCCCGCAGCCTCTGCGATTCGTTCCGCATGTTCGGGGCCGAGCGCCGGGGCGCCGGGGTGTGAGCGGGTGGCGAAGACCGGCGAGACGAAGACGAGCGAGGCGCCGACGCGTGCAGCCGCCTCCGCCTCCTCAATTGAATGAACCGCTTTCGAAAATGGAATGTCGGCCGGAACGTCGGGCGGATTGTGGATCAAGTCCGCGCCCACGGCGCTGCGCCATCTCGATGTCGCCGGCCACCGCTAGCGTGAACCCTCGCGCTCGGCAGGTCGAAGCGACCTCCGCCGCGAGGCTGCAGGCGCTCGGCACGCGCGAGCGCGTAGTGGCGAAAGACAATTCCCGAATCCTTGGGCAGCCGGTCGATCGCCTCCCACAAGCGAATGCCGAGGCGCTCGTCGGTCATCAGCCAGGTGCGGGGCCAAGCGGTCTGGCGAGCAGTCATCGGCCTACCTATAGCCGACGCGATGAGCATTGCCGCCCAGCGCCGTCAGAGAATCCTGGACGAGATCGCGAGCGCAGCTCGAGTCGCCAAGCGCGATCCTGACGACATCTGCCTGATCGCCGTCAGCAAGACGCGGTCGGCCGAGCAGATCGAGGAACTGATCGCCGCCGGGCAACGCGATTTCGGCGAGAGCCGGGTTCAGGAAGCCCTGGCGAAATGGCCGCCGCTGATCGCCCGCTATCCGGAGGTTCGGCTTCATTGCATCGGCCGGCTCCAGTCGAACAAGGCGGCGGAGGCCGTGCAAGCTGTTCAACGTCATCCACTCGGTCGATCGGCAGTCCTTGCTGGACGCCTTGGCGAAGGAAGCGGACAGGTCGGCCAGAGCGCCTTCGGTCTATGTTCAAGTGAACATCGGCGAGGAGGAGCAGAAGGGCGGATGCGGCGATTTCCGACGTGGGCGCTCTGGTCGAGGCGGTCCGTGCTTCGCCGCTGCCGCTCGCGGGCCTGATGGCGATTCCGCCGCTCGGCGTCGAACCCGCTCCATATTTCGCGCTGCTCGCCAAGATCGCCGGGGACAATGGGGTTGACGGGCCTCAGCATGGGCATGTCCGCCGACTTCAAACCGGCGGTGATGCTGGGCGCTACGGCCGTCCGGATCGGAACCGCCTTGTTCGAGGGCTGAGCGCGGCTACTCTTGTCGGATGCGCTGGCTCCTCGCCCTCATTCTGCATCGCCGCCCCGGCGTCGGCCGCGCAACTGCTGTTCGCGGGCGGGCAATGGGTTGCACTCCACCGCGACGGCGCCTGCGAGGCGGCGAGCCGCTCTCTCCGAATCGCGCTCAAGGGCAAGGTCCAGGCGCGTGCCGGATTCGCCTTCGACGAAGCGGGGCCGAGGCGCGGACAATTCTTCACGCAGCTGAGCCGGGTTCCGCGCCCCGGCTCGACCGTCATCCTCACCGTCGGCGACCGGCCCTTCCTTCTTGCGAACCGGGGAGACTGGGCCTGGAGCCGCGATCCGGCGCAGGAAGCGGCGATCCTTTCCGCCGCGAGGTCGGCCACCGGAATGCGCATCCAGTCGCGCGATCAGGGGGGCGGCAGGTTCACCGACCGCTACCTCCTCGACGGTGCTCCTACGGCGATCGACGCGGCGGCGGCGCGCTGCGCTGGCAAAATGCAGCGCCGATAACTAGATAGGCGGCCTGCCATGAGTGCCGACACGTCCATCATGCCGATTCCCGGCCCCATCGATCCTGTGCCTGTGCCGCGGGCAGCGCTTCCGCGCGCCGATGGCAGGATCGAGCTGGTCGGTCTTTCGAAGGACCGGATTCGCACGTCGCTGGAGGAAGCTGGACTCGAGCCGAAGCAGGCCAAGCTTCGCGCCAAGCAGATCTGGCACTGGATCTACAATCGCGGCGTCAGCGACTTCGAAGCGATGAGCGACATCGCCAAGACGCAGCGCGGCTGGTTCGCCGAGCGATTCGTCATCACCCGGCCGGAAGTGGTCGAGGCGCAGGTTTCGACCGACGGCACGCGCAAGTGGCTGTTGAAGACCCATGACGGCCACGAGTTCGAAATGGTCTTCATCCCGGATGCGGACCGCGGAACGCTCTGCGTGTCGAGCCAGGTCGGCTGCACGCTGAACTGCCGCTTCTGCCACACCGGCACGATGCAGCTCGTCCGCAATCTGGAGCCGTCGGAGATCGTCGGCCAGGTCATGCTCGCCCGCGACGCGCTGGGCGAATGGCCGAGCCAGCCCGAAGGCCGCATGCTCACCAACATCGTGATGATGGGCATGGGCGAGCCGCTCTACAATTTCGACAATGTCCGCGACGCTCTGAAGATCGTCATGGACGGCGACGGGCTCGGCCTGTCCAAGCGGCGTATCACTCTCTCCACCAGCGGCGTCGTTCCGATGATGGATCGCGCGGGCGACGAGATCGGGGTCAATCTTGCGGTTTCGCTGCACGCGGTGACCAAGGAAGTCCGCGACGAGATCGTGCCGCTCAACCGCAAGTACGGCATCGAGCAATTGCTGGAGGCCTGCGCGGCCTATCCGGGCGCGAACAACGCGCGGCGCATCACGTTCGAATATGTGATGCTGAAGGACAAGAACGACAGCGACGAGGACGCGCGCGAGCTCGTCCGCCTGATCCGCCATTATCGTCTGCCGGCGAAGGTGAACCTCATTCCGTTCAACCCGTGGCCCGGTGCGGCGTACGAATGCTCGACGCCGGAGCGGATCAAGGCGTTCAGCAATATCGTCTTCGAAGGCGGCATCTCCGCGCCGGTCCGCACGCCCCGCGGGCGCGATATCGACGCCGCCTGCGGCCAGCTGAAGACCGCCGCAGAGCGCAAGCGAAAGAGCCGCGAAGCGGCCTGACGCGTTGCCCAACCCCGCGTTGCGTGGCAGCATCCCTCGGCATGTGGAGGTTTGCATGGCGCTGATCGGCAGGTTCGTGGACAAGCTGCTCAAGAAGGGCAGCATCACCCTGATTGCTCCGGGCAAGCCGCCGGCAACCTACGGGCCCGGCGGCGGCAAGCACCTCACCGTTCGTTTCACCGACCGCAAGGTCGCCTTCGACATTCTGAAGAATCCGCGCCTTGGGATGGGCGAGGCCTACATGGATGGGCGTGTGGTGATCGAGGACGGGACAATCCTCGATTTCCTCGAACTGGTCGTCGGCTCGAATCGCTGGGAGGACGGCGGGCAACCGCAAGCTGATCGGCAAGGGCAGGCTGGCACCGCTGAAGGCGATTTTCCGCCGGAACCGGCCGTCGCGCGCCCGGAGCAATGTCGCTCATCATTACGACCTTAGCGACGAGCTCTACGAGGCCTTCCTCGACGACGACCGCCAGTACAGCTGCGCCTATTACACCGATCCGTCGAACAGCCTCGAACAGGCGCAGGCCGACAAGAAGGCGCACATCGCGGCGAAGCTCTATTTGAAGCCGGGGCAGAAGGTGCTCGACATCGGCTCGGGCTGGGGCGGCATGGCGCTGTACCTGCACAAGGTCGCCGGGGTCGACGTCCTCGGAGTCACATTATCGGAGGAACAGCTCAAGGTCGCGCGCCGCCGAGCGGAGGAAGCCGGCGTTTCAAAGCACGTGCGGTTCGAGCTGATCGATTACCGGCATCTCGACGAGCAGTTCGACCGAATCGTGTCGGTCGGCATGTTCGAGCATGTCGGAGTGGCGCATTACGACGAGTTCTTTGCCAAGTGCCGGAGCCTCCTGAAGCCAGACGGCGTCATGTTGCTGCACACGATCGGCAAGCTTGGAGGATCGGCCAAGGCGCCCGACCCATTCACGGACAAATATATCTTCCCCGGCTATCACGTTCCGGCGTTGTCCGAGATGACGCCCGCAAGCCAGAAGGTGCGGCTGATCGTCAGCGATGTCGAGATCCTTCGGCTGCACTACGCCTTCACGTTGCGCGAATGGCTGAAGCGGTTCACCGCCTCGCGGGACCGGATGGTGAAGCTCTACGACGAGCGCTTCTTCCGCATGTGGGAATTCTATCTCGCCGGCGGGATCGTGATGTTCGAGAGCGGGGCGGGGTGCAATTACCAGATCCAGTATATCCGCGACCGCAATGCCCTCCCGATCACGCGCGACTACATGGCCGAAGCGGAGGAGCGTTACCGCAAGCAGGGCAGCGCGGCGAAGGCGCCTGCGCAGCGCAAGTCCAGGGCCGCTGAACCGGTGAAATGAAAAGAGGCCCGGCGGGTGTGCCGCCGAGCCTCCTTCCTATCGCTGGATAGAAGCTTAGCCGCGATGCTCCGCGCGCATGCGCTGGCGCATCTGCTTGCGCTCGTCGGGCGTGATCTGCCCGTCGCGATTGACGTCGGCCATGTCGAAGTGACGCAGCGCGGCGGCCTGCGCTTCCTGCAGGGTCACCCGTCCGTCGCTATTGCCGTCGGCCATCTCGAACATGTGGCCGCCGAGAGCGCCCATGCCGCCGCTGCCCATGCTTGCGGCCATCGCGGCGCCCGTCGCCGTCGCGGTCCCGTGCGGCCATGCGCTGCTCGCGCTGCGCCGAAGCGGCATCCCACTCGCCGCGGCTGATTGCACCGTCGCGATTGGAATCGAAGCGCTCGAAGGCATTCTCACGCCGATCTTCGCGTCGCTCCGCCTTGCGTTCCCCGCGTTGCGAACGCATCGCCTGCGCGCGCCGCATCGGCTTCGGCCTTGGTGAGCGAGCCGTCGCGGTTCGTGTCCAGCTTCGCGAAATGCTGCGCGATTTTCGACTGAACTTCGGCGCGTGTATGCACCTTGGCGGCCGGGGCTGCGGCGGAGCTGGTCGCCGGCGCGACCTGGGCGATCGCCGCCGCAGACGCGAGCAGGGCCGCGCTACCGATCAAAAGCTTCTTCATTATCATGCCTCCTCGCGGAAAAGTCGTTCCCGATTAAGCGTTTGAAGCTGTATCGCTGTTGAATGTCGCGCGAAGCCAAGTGGACAAAGCCGCCGCGGCCACTAATGGGCAGCGCTTCCGTCTACTGGGGGTTGTTACAAACGGATGACCGCCTTCGCGCTGCATGCCGCGGTCGAACCGCCTGCGTCGGCCCATCGCGAATGGTGGGAAACGCGCTGGTTCGCCGCGCTGCTCATCCTGCTGTCGGTCGTGCCCCTGCTCTATCCGCAGAACGCGCCGCTGGTCGATCTGCTCGGGCACATCGGCCGGTATCGGGTGCAGCTGCAGGGCGATAGCTCGCCGTGGCTGAGCCAATTCTACCAGTACGACTGGGCGCCGATCGGCAATCTCGGCGTGGACATTTTGGTGCAGCTTCTGGGCCCGATCCTCGGGCTCGAACTTGCGGTAAAGCTCATCATCATGTCGATCCCGGCGCTGACCACCGCGGGCTTCCTGCTCGTGGCGCGCGAGGTGCATCACCGCCTGCCGCCCACGGCGCTGTTCTCGCTGCTGCTCGTCTACAACCACCCTTTCCTGTTCGGCTTCGTCAATTTCTCTCTGTCGATGGCGCTCGCCTTCCTGGCGTTCGGCCTGTGGCTGCGCCTTGCACGGCAAGGCCGCTTTCGGCTGCGCGCTATCATCTTCGTCCCGATCTCGTTCGTCATCTTCTTCACGCACACGTTCGGCTGGGGGACGCTGGGACTGCTGGCCTATTCGGCCGAGGCGGTCCGGCAGCACGACAGCGGCCGTGGCTGGTTTCGCTCCAACGTCAACGCGGCAGTCCACGCCTCGGTGATGGCGCTGCCGATCCTCGTCATGATGGCGTGGCGGTACGAAACGAGCGGCACCATGACCCGTTCCTGGTTCCACTGGAAGCTGAAGTGGGAGTGGATCTATTCGGCCGTCCGCGACCGCTGGCGCTGGTTCGACATTGCGACGGTCAGCGTCATTCCGCTGATCACCGCTTTCGCGATCTTCAGCCGCCATCTCGCCTTCTCTCGCAACCTCGCTTTCTCCGCTCTCGTCTTGGCCGCGACATTCGTGATCCTGCCGTGGACAGTGTTCGGATCGGCCTACGCCGACATGCGGCTGACGCCCTATGTGATCGCGCTGATTCCGCTGGCTATTCGTTTCCGTAAGGACACGGACCTTCCGACTGCGCGCGCGATCGCCTTCATTGGCCTGGCGATTTTCCTGATCAGGATTGCGGGCGTCACCTGGAGCATGACGATCGCTGCGATGGATCAGAACGCGAAGCTGCAGGCGCTCGACCACCTTCCCCGCGGCGCGAAGGTCGTCTCGCTGATCGGACGTGAGTGCGGCCGGGAATGGGCGGTGCCGCGCGATAGCCATCTGCCGGGCATGATCATGGCCCGCCGGGAAGGCTTCTCGAACGATCAATGGCAGATCGACGGCGTCAATCTGATGAAGGTCAAATATTTCGACGCGGGAGTCTTTCGCAAGGACCCGTCGCAAATGGTCTTCCCCGAATGGTGCGGCGAAGCGGCGCTGGACGGTGAACAAGGCGCTGAACGCCATCCCACGCGACAAGTTCGACTACGTCTGGATGGTCGACGTTCCACCTTTCAACCCCGAACTTCTGCAGGGCATGACGCCCATCTGGCGTGGCAAGGGCTCGATGCTCTATCGTATCGACCGATGACTGCGCTTTCGATTGTCGTTCCCTGCTTCAACGAGGAAGCTTGCCTGGCCGAACTCCATCGCCGGCTGACGGCCGCCGCGCGCACGGCTGCAGGCGACGATTATGAGCTTGTGCTGATCAACGACGGGTCGAGCGACGGAAGCTGGGCGGCAATGCAGCGCATTGCGGAGACCGACGGCCATGTGCTGGCGATCAACCTCTCGCGCAATCACGGCCACCAGCTTGCGCTGACCGCTGGTCTCGACCTCTGCCGCGGCGACAATATCCTGATCATCGACGCAGACCTGCAGGATCCGCCCGAGCTGCTGCCCCCGATGCTGGAGGCGATGCGCGAGCAGGAAGCCGACGTGGTCTACGGCGTGCGCCGCAGCCGCGCCGGAGAGACCGCGTTCAAGCGCGCGACCGCGCACGGCTTCTACCGCCTTCTTTCGCGAGCGACGGAGATCGAAATTCCCGTCGACACGGGCGACTTCCGGCTGATGAGCCGTCGCGCGCTGGAAGCCTTTCTCGCCATGCCCGAGCAGTCGCGCTTCATCCGCGGGATGGTGAGCTGGATCGGGTTCCGGCAGGTGCCCTTCGCCTACGCGCGCGAGGAGCGCTTTGCCGGCTCGACCAAATATCCCCTGCGCAAGATGCTCCGCTTCGCGTTCGACGCGCTGACCGGTTTCTCGTCGGCGCCGCTGAAGCTCGCCAGCCACGCCGGCCTCGCTTTGTCGCTCGGCTCGTTGCTGATCATCGCCTACATCGCCTGGGCCTGGATCGCGGGCCGCAACATCCAGGGCTGGACGTCGCTCATGCTGGTCGTCGTCGTCCTCGGCGCGGTGCAGATGTTCGTGCTCGCTCTGATGGGCGAATATATCGGCCGGCTCTACAATGAGGTGAAGGGCAGGCCGCTCTACATCGTGCAGGAAGTGGCCGGCCGCGAGCCGCGCTCGGGAAAGCTCGGCTATGTCGCCGACGCGACCGCGAAGAGCGACAGCCCGGGCGGCAGCGGAATACGGCCGATCACGCGCCGCTCCAGCGCAAAGACCCGCTCCAATACCTGATTGATCGGCTCGGCCGGCGGCGCGAGGTTGGCGTCTTCCTTGCCGGTGAGCTTCGATGCCAGCCGTTGAGCCATGGCGAGAGGAAACAACAGGCTGTTGAGATAGCCGATCGATTCCAGCTGCAATGGCGACTGGTCCACGAGCCTCTTGAAGTCGCGCTTCGAATAACGCCGCTGGTGGTGGTTCACCACATCGTGCGCCGACCACATCCATTGGTGGGCCGGAACCGTCATCAGCAGCTTGCCGCCCGGCTTGAGCACCCGCGCAATGCCTTCCAGCGCGGCTTTATCGTCCGGGATGTGCTCGACCACGTCGAGCGCGGCGACCATGTCGTAGCGTGTCGTCGGGAAGGCCTTCGAGCGCGGGCAAGGGCGAAGACAGGACCGTCCGTCCGAGGCGCTTCTCCGCCATTCCGCGCGCGATCGGATCGACTTCCAGCGCGTCGACCTGACCCGAACTCGCCAAGCATCGGTAGGTTGTGTCCGGTGCCGCAGCCGATCTCGAGAAGCCTCGCGTCCTTGGGCAGCGGAACCTTCCGGCGGATCAGCTCGGCGACGACCTGGCGGCGGGCGCGATACCACCAGTGCCGCTCGTCATGCTCGGCCATGGCTTCATAGACTTCGCGTTCCATCAGCGGAAAACCCACTGGCGGTTGAGCACGAAGGTCACGGCGGGCGTCACGAACAGCATCGGCAGGATCGGCGCCGCCCGGCCGAGCTGGAAATGCGAGAACAGCAGCCAAACCCAGAAGCTGTTGAGCGCGTAGCTGATGATCGAAACGGTGACGAAGCGCAGCTTGGTCCCATGCGTCCGCTCGGCGCCATGGTCTTTGAAGCTAAACTTGCTGTGCAGGAAATAGCCGGACGCGACGGCGACGACGTAGGCCAGGAAATTGCCCAGCTGCGGATGCCAGAGAAGGACGAGGGCGACGATCGCATAGGCGCCGATGCCGATCGCGGTGGCCGCGGCGCCGCTGATCGCGAAGCGCGCAAGCTGGCCGATGAAACGGCGCTGGTCCGGGTTGAGGGCTGAAAGCATCGGCGGCGGTGTCCGCTTGCTCTGTAGCCGTGCCCCGCTACAGCAGGGAACCCCTTACGAAGAGGCCAGGCTTGGATCGCATCATCGAGCTCGTCGACCGCCACTGGAAATGGCTGGTGGTCATCGCCTGGCTGATCTTCTGCACCTATTTCCTGTTCGATCGCTGGAACGCGATCCGCTTTTTCGCGCTGTCCGACACGGACGATAATCTGCGGATGAGCCAGGTCCGCGCGCTGCTTGCCGGGCAGGACTGGTTCGACCTTCGCCAGTACAAGCTGAACTCGCCCGACGGCGCGAACGTCCATTGGTCGCGACTGGTCGATTTGCCGATCGCGGGACTGATCCTCGCGCTCCGGCCGATCATCGGGGGAGTCGACGCAGAGCGGGTGGCGATCGCCGTGGCGCCGATGTTGCCGCTCCTTCTCCTGCTCTTCTCGGTGACTTTGATCATCCGCCGGCTGATCGACCGCCGGGCCTATCCGTTCGCCTTCGTCGCATTCTTCTTCGCTTACTCGTGCATCGGCATGTTCATGCCCACGCGCATCGACCATCACGGCTGGCAGCTGGCGCTGCTGGCGCTGGCGATGGCGGGCATCGCCGATCCCAAGCGCGCCCGCGGCGGTGCCGTGACCGGGCTGGCCTCCGCCTTGTCGCTCGCGATCGGGCTCGAAATGCTCATCTATCTGGCGATTGCCGGTGCGGCGATTGTGCTCTTCTGGGTCTGGGATCCGGAAGAGCGCCGCCGGCTTTCAACCTATGCCGTGAGCCTGGGCGGAGGCACGGCGCTGGGTTTCCTCGTTTTTGCGTCATACGCGAACCGCGCTCCGGTGTGCGACGCGCTGTCGCCGGTGTGGCTGTCCGATGCGCTGCTCGGCTCTGCACTCCTGCTTGGCCTGGCGATGCTTTCACCCGGGGACTGGAAGCGGCGGCTGGCGCTTGCTGCAGGCGCGGGCGTCGCCGTTGCTGCATTTCACGCATCCATGTGGCCGCAGTGCCTGACGCGCCTCGAAGGCGTGTCGCCCGAGGTCTACGATCTGTGGCTCAGTCACGTGCGGGAGGCGCGGCCGATCTATCGCCACGGCTGGCAAACGGTGGTTGCGGTCGCTTCGATCCCGATTACCGGCGTGATCGGATGGCTGCTCCTCGCCTGGGTCAAGCGCAAGGACGCCGACCTTCTTCGCCGCATTCTGGCCGTCGCCGCCCCGGCGATCGTGGCCAGCCTCCTGCTGCTCTGGCAGACGCGCGCGGGTCCCGCAGCGCAGGTTCTCTCGATATCCGGAGCCATTGCGCTGCTGTGGATCACGGTGCCGCTCGCGCAGAAATCGAAGCATATGCTCGTACGGGTCTTCGGGACGGCGGCGCTTGTCATCGTCGGACTGGGCGCTGCCGCCCCGGCCGCCAGCAATTTCTATCCGGAAGAGAAGAAGAAGCCGGCCGCCAAAGCGGTCGACAAGGCCAACAAGTCCTGTCCGTCGCTATGGGCGATGAAGCCGATTGCGCAGCAGCCGAAGGGGATGGTCTTCACCTTCGTCGATCTCGGCCCGCGTCTGATCACGGTCACGCATCACAGCGCGGTGACCGGCCCTTACCATCGCAACGGGGAGCAGATCGCTGACGTCATGAAGGCATTCCGCGGCGACGAGGCGCGGGCGCGGCGGATCATCGCCAAGTATCGCTCCGACTATCTGCTGGTCTGCCCGAACATGTCGACGGCGACGATTTTCCGGGCCGAAACGCCGAACGGCTTCTACAGCCAATCTGTCGCGCGGGCGGGTGCCGACGTGGCTGACGCCCGTGGCGCTGCCGAAGAACTCACCCTTCAAGATGTGGCGCGTGCAGCGCTAGCGCTTGAGGCCCTTCACGGCCGCGAGCGTCTTCGAAACATGCTGGCTCCAGTCCAGGTCCGAATGGACGAAGACGATCTTGCCGGACCGGTCGATCACGTAGGACGTGCGGTCGGTCATCTCCGGCTTCTGCTTCAGGGCGACGTCGTAGGCCTTGATCACCTCGGGCGTTGCGGTCGCGACCGGGAAGGCGTTGCGGCAGCCTTCGACCGAGAATTTCTCAAGGGTGGGAAGGTCGTCCGCCGACATGCCGATCACCCGGGCCCCGGCCTTCTTGAAATCCTTGGCGGCTTCGCTGAACGCATGGGCCTCCAGCGTGCAGCCCTTGGTGAAAGCCTTCGGGTAGAAATAGAGGACGACCGGTCCGTGCTTGAGCTGCTCGGCGAGGTTCAGCCGGAACGGCTTTCCCGCGATCGCACCCTGGGTCGTGAAGTTGGGCGCCTTTGCGCCGGTCGGAAGCGCCGCCGCGGTCGGGGCCGCGGCCAGGATTGCGATACCAATGCCGGCTATCCACTTGCGCATGCGACTCTCCTTCGTTGCGAAGGCACGGTACGTACGGCACGACCAACCGGCAACCGTCCGGCGGCTCATCGATTGTTTCCTCGCGAAAGGGGGTACCAATGCGACTGATCATGATCGCGGCCTGCGGCGCAATTCTCGCTGCGTGTACCCAGACCGGCGACACGGTGAACGAAGCCGCTCCAGCCAATGACATCGAGGGCACGAGTGAGGCGGCGACTCACGATTCGGCGAGCCCAGCAATGCCGCAGTTCCGGTTGTGAACGACGCGGCAAGCGCCAGCGGCAGCGCCTGTCTCAATCAGGATGGCGAGGAACTGCGCATCACACCGGTCAAGGCAATCGGCACGGAGCCGTTCTGGGGCGCCAAGGTCGAAGGCCGCTGCGTGACCTATTCGACGCCGGAAGATCAGGCCGGGACGCGCATCTGGACTCGCTACAACCCAGGCCCGGACGGCGGCGTCTGGGTCGGGACCTTCAAGGGCAAGCCGTTCAAGCTCATCACCCGGCTCCGGCCGGATTGTTCGGACGGCATGTCGACCGGACCTATCCGCAGGAGGCGATGCTGACGGTCGCGGTGAGGAACGGCGGGGCTGCGCTGCGCCGGAATGAACTGGAAAGCGGCTTCGACGCTTCTTACGTCAGCGGCACAGGAATAATGAGAGGGTGAATTCGATGGCAAATCATTCCGGGCCGATGGCCTGTCCAGTCGACGGAGCGGCGCTGGTCATGAGCGAACGCTCGGGCATCGAGATCGATTATTGCCCGACGTGCCGCGGCGTGTGGCTCGATCGCGGCGAGCTCGACAAGATCATCGAGCGCAATGCCGCGAGCCAGGCTCCCAGCAGCGGCGCCGCCGCAACCGCAGCACGCGCCGCAACAGCAGGGCGGCCCGTGGGACAGCCAGCCGCAGCAATACGGCATGGCTATGGCCACAAGCCGTACAAGAGGCGCAAGTCGTTCCTGGAAGACCTGTTCGACTAGGTGCGGCGGAGGAGCTGGAGAGTCGCTTCGTCGGGCTCTCCGAAGAAGGCCTCCAGCGCGTCGGCGAACAGAGGGTCGCCCGATGCATTTTCGAACAGGGTAAGGCTCGAGCGAAGCTTCATCGCGTCGATGTCGCCGAGAATTTCGGCGGCGCTCTTGCTGCCCGCCCAGCCGCTTAGGGCGCGGACGCATTCGCGATAGCGTTCGCCGAGCAGCGGGTGCGCGAGAAACGCGCGGGCCTCGTGAAGCGAGCGGATTCCGTAGAATATGGCGGTTGGGCTTCGGCCCAGCCCCGCCAGCTGCGGGAAGATGAACCACATCCAGTGGCTCTGCTTGCTTCCCGCCTGAAGCTCGGTCAGCGCGGTGTCGTACGTTTGCTGCTGCGCTTCGAGGAAGCGCTGGAGCTGAAATGGGTCGGCAGGGTCATCCACATGGTCGATGGTACGGAAGGTTGGCCGGGGATCAACGGTCCGAGGCCAACCAACCGGTGAGAATGTAGAACAGGATCACGACGGGACCCGTCAGCAGGAGTGCGGCAACCAGGCCGAGGCGGATCAGAAGCGCGTCAACTCCGGTCCAGTCGGCAAGGCCTGCGGCCACGCCCATGACCTTGCCCTGGGACCGGTTGAGCACGAAACGTTCGTTCACTTTGAATTCCTTTGAAGCGAGTTGGTTAGGCGATCGGCAGAGCGCTGGTGGCCGTGCTGACGAAGAGCATCGCGGTGAGGAAGGCGGCTGCGAAAGCAGTGGCGGTGTCGCGGGCGGAGTTAAGAACGATCATGGCATTTCCCTTTTTGTGCCGTGACCCTTGATTGGGCCACGCCACATTCAATGCAGGGAGCGTGCCAAATGAAAAATATCGTTGTTTTTCAGTGCAGCGCGTATAGAGTTGCGCCAATCAGTTGGCGTATTTCTGCACCGACAGTTGGGAAAATTTCCCAACCGAGTCTAGCTTGCGGTCGAGGTCTCCGCCGTTCGGATGGAGAATCTGGCCGATCATGTAGCTGGAATCCTCGCAGGCCAGGAACAGGAAGGACGGTGCGACCTCGTTGGGCTGGCCCGGGCGGCCCATCGGCGTGTCCTTGCCGAAATCGGGAATGTCCTCCGGCTTCTGTCCGCCGAACGGGTTGAGCGGAGTCCAGATCGGTCCCGGCGCGACGCCATTCACGCGAATGCCCTTTTCGATCGCATTCTTCGCGTAGGAGCGGGTGAAGGCGGTGATCGCGCCCTTGGTCGAGCTGTAGTCGAGCAGCTTGCGGCGAGCCCTTGTACATCGTCACCGACGTGCAGTTGATGACCGCCGAACCCTTCCTTGAGGTGCGGCTCCGCGGCCTGGGTCATGAAGAACATCCCGAAGATGTTCGTCTGGAACGTCCGCTTCAGCTGATCCTCGGTGATGTCGCGGATGTCTTCGTCCGGATGCTGCTCGCCGGCATTGTTGACGAGGATGTCGAGGCGGCCGAGCTCGTCGACGGTCTGCTTCACCGCGCGCTCGCAAAAATCCTTGTCGCCGATGTCGCCGGCGATGGTGATCGCCTTGCGGCCTTCCTTCTCGACGATCTGCTTCGTCTTTGCCGCGTCGTCATGCTCGCACAAATAGAGGATGGCGATGTCGGCGCCCTCGCGGGCGTACAAGGCGGCGACCGCGCGGCCGATGCCGCTGTCCGCGCCGGTGATCAGCGCGACCTTGCCCTTCAGGCGATCGGATCCCTTGTAGCGCGGTTCCCAGTCGGGCTTCGGCTCCAGCTGGCTTTCATGGCCGGGCAGCTGATCCTCGTGGATCATCGGTTCCATGACGTCGGACACTTCTCACTCCTTCACGCGGGCATGTTGAAATCGTCTCGGCCGCGGATGGGTTCCTGCCGGTCAGCCGCGAAGAGCGAGCGCCGGGATCTTGTCCGGCCGGTCCTGCTCCGCCGTCGCGCGGGGCTGGGCCGCGCGGCATTCGGCGACGATCGTCGGGAAATCGAAGTCGGTGTTGGCGATCAGCGCCTGCTGCGTGCCGGCGGAACAGGCGGACTGCGACGCATATTGCGTCGGCATCGTGGCCACCGGCGTGCATTGGGTGGAGCCGTCGGCGCAGCCCAAGATCGCGATCACGTAATAGACTGGTTCCATTTGGAAAAACCCGCTTCGAGACTTGCTCGGCACAACCGCTGATGGACGTCGCGGTTCCGTTCCGTTTCGCTCGCGTCATTTGCGGCCTGCGCTGTCGCCCCCCTACCTAAAGGCTGATGGCGGACGCGGCGCAGCAACCGGAGCAGAAATCGGCGGGGTTCCAGACCCTGGTCCGCTTCCTGCCCATGCTCTGGCCGAAGGGCGAGACCGAGCTGAAGGCGCGGGTCGTCGCGGCGGTGATCCTCGTCCTCGCCGGCAAGGCGGTCGTGCTCGCCATGCCCTTCGCCTACAAGGCCGTCATCGACCGCATGTCGGGTCCGGCCGTCGCCTTCGGCATCGTCGCCGCGCTTGGTCGCCGCTTACGCGACCGCCCGATTCGCCGGCGTGCTCGCGGACAATCTGCGCAATGCCTTGTTCGAGAAGGTCGGGCAGCATGCGGCGCGAAGGCTCGCGGGCCGGGTCTTCCGCCACATCCACGACCTCAGCCTGCGCTTCCATCTGGAACGGCGCACCGGCTCGCTGACCAAGATCGTCGAGCGGGGCACGAAGAGCATCGACATGATGCTCTATTTCCTCCTCTTCAACATTGCGCCGACGGTGATCGAGCTGATCGCCATCTGCGTCATCTTCTTCGTGAAGTTCGGCGCGGGGCTGGTCGCCGCCACGCTGGGGATGGTCGCGATCTACATCGCCTTCACCCGCAAGGTCACCGACTGGCGCGCGCAGATCCAGCGCGACATGAACGAGGTCGACAACAAGGCGATCGGCCGCGCCGTCGACTCCCTGCTCAACTACGAAACCGTCAAATATTTCGGCGCCGAGGAGCGCGAGGCGAAGCGCTACGACGAGGCGATCGCCGCCTTCACCAGCGCCGCCGTCCGCAACGAGACCTCGCTCGCCTGGCTCAACATCGGCCAGAGCCTCATCACCAACCTGATGATGGCCGGCGCCATGATCTTCACCGTCTGGGGCTGGAGCCGCGGACAATTCACGCCGGGCGACGTCGTTCTCGTCAACGCGTTGCTGATGCAGCTCTTCCGGCCGCTCGACATGCTGGGCTGGGTCTATCGCTCGATCCGCCAGGGGTTGATCGACATGGAGGCGATGTTCGATCTCGTCGATACGCCCGCCGAGGTCGTCGACGTTCCGGGCGCGCCGCCGCTTGCGGTGAAGAGCGGCAATGTGAAATTCGAAGGCGTCCGCTTCGGCTACGAGCCGGGCCGCGAGATATTGAAGGGCATCGATCTCGACATTCCGGCCGGCACCAGCCTCGCGGTGGTCGGCCCGTCGGGCGCGGGCAAGTCGACGCTCGCGCGGCTGATGTACCGCTTCTACGACCCGTCGGCGGGCCGCATCCTGATCGACGGCCAGCCGATCGCCGAGGTCACGCAACGGTCGTTGCGCTCGTCCATCGGCATCGTCCCGCAGGACACCGTGCTGTTCAACGACACCATCGGCTACAACATCGCCTACGGCCGCGGCGAGGCGAGCAGGCAGGAGATCGAGGACGCCGCCGACGGTGCCGCAATCCACGACTTCGTGCAGGCGCTTCCGCAATGGCTATGAATCGATGGTCGGCGAGCGCGGGCTCAAGCTGTCGGGAGGCGAAAAGCAGCGCGTCGCCATCGCCCGTACCCTGCTCAAGAATCCGCCGATCCTCGTCCTCGACGAGGCCACGAGCGCGCTCGACAGCCGGACCGAGCAGGCCATCCAGGAAACGCTGGAGCGCATCGCCCGCAACCGCACCACGATCATCATCGCGCATCGCCTTTCGACCGTCGTCGGCGCCGATCGCATCGCCGTGCTGGAAGACGGCCGCGTCTCCGAGATCGGCACGCACGAGGAACTGCTCGAACGCGGCGGCCTCTACGCCGACCTCTGGTACCGGCAGCAGGCCGAGCGGGTGCTGGAAGAGGCGGCCGAAGCGGCCGAGTAGGCTTGGCGGAGTGGAGCCGCCTCGCTAGGCCTGACCTTCAAGCCGCGGCCCGCGCCGCCAATCGAAAAGTGAAATGACCGACCCGCTCGAAACCCTGAAACGCGTCTTCGGCTTCGACCATTTCCGCGGCGTGCAGGATCAGGTCGTGGAGCGCGTCCTCGCGGGACAGAACACGCTCGCAGTGATGCCGACCGGCGCGGGCAAGTCGCTCTGCTATCAGCTGCCCGCCGTCGTCCGCGAAGGGACGGCACTCGTCATCTCGCCGCTCATCGCGCTGATGCACGACCAGATCCGAAGCGCGAACGCGATCGGACTGCGTGCCGCTTCGCTGACGTCGGCGGACGGAGACCGGCGAGGAAACCGTCGAGCGGCTGAACGCCGGCGAGCTCGATCTGCTCTACGTCGCCCCGGAGCGCGCCACCGGCGACGGCTTTCGCCGTCTGATCGGCCGCACCAACCTGTCGCTGATCGCCATCGACGAGGCGCATTGCGTCAGCGAATGGGGCCACGACTTCCGTCCCGACTACCGCCAGCTGCGCTCGCTGCTGGACGAGAATGGCGACGTTCCCCGGCTGGCGCTGACCGCGACCGCCGATGCGCGCACGCGGGCCGACATCTTGGCGCAGCTCGGAATTCCGGACGACGGGCTGATCGTCGCGGGCTTCGACCGACCCAACATCCGCTATCACGTCCGCCCGCGCGACGGGCTGAACGCGCAGTTGAAGACTTTGCTCGCGGCGCAGCCCGGACCCGGCATCGTCTACGCCCCGAGCCGCGACAAGACCGAGCGGATCGCCGAGCAGCTTGCCGCTGCCGGCCGCTCGGCGCTCCCCTATCACGCAGGTCTCGACCCATCGATCCGCGCGCGCAACCAGGCGGCGTTCGTCGCCTCGGAAGAAATGGTGATCGCGGCGACGATCGCCTTCGGCATGGGCATCGACAAGCCCGACGTGCGCTTCGTCGCGCACGCCGGCATCCCGAAATCCATCGAGGCCTTCTATCAGGAAACCGGCCGCGCCGGCCGCGACGGAGAGCCGGCGGAGGCCTGGCTCTTCTGGTCGGCGGAGGATTTTGCGCGCGCCCGCAACCGCCTCGAGCAGGAGGTCGATGCGGATCGTCGTCCAGCCGAACGCGAGCGCCTCAATACGCTCGCCGCCTTCGTCGAGGCGTCCGGTTGCCGCCGGGCGATCCTTCTCCGGCATTTCGGGGAGGACCCGCCGGAGGCCTGCGGCAATTGCGACAATTGCCTCGACCCGCCGAAGACGATCGACGCGACGGAAGTTGCGCGCAAACTGCTCTCGGCCGCGTTCCGCACGGAAATGCGCTTCGGCGTGGCGCACCTCGCGGACGTGCTCGCCGGCAAGGAAATCGGAGAAGGTCCTTAGCTTCGGCCATCACCGCCTGTCGGTCTTCGGGATCGCGTCGGAAGACGAAGTCGCGCTGGTGCGGCCGGTGGCGCGCGCCTTGATCGCGCGCGATGCGCTCCGCACCGACGCCTATGGCGGGCTCAGCTTCGGCCCCGCTGCCCGGCCGATCCTGAAGGGCGAGCAGGAACTGACCATCGCCGTACCTCCGCCGCGCAGGCGGTCGTCCCGCCGCCGCCAGGAAGGACCGGCCGACCCGCTGTTCGAGGCCCTGCGCGAGGAGCGCCGGCGCATCGCGTCGGAGGCTGGCGTTCCGCCCTATGTCGTCTTCCACGATTCCACTCTGCGCGAGATCGCCGAGCGCAAGCCGCGCAATCTGTTCGAGCTCGGCGAGGTCCAGGGGATCGGTGCCGCGAAGCTGGAACGCTATGGCGAAGCGATGCTCGCCGTGCTTGCGACCGCCGACGCTTGAGACCATCTACGCCGATCGAGGAGACGTGCCATTCGCCAGATCGATGACAAAGTTTTCGTAAGCGCACAGGTTCAGCCCGGCGACGTCGCCGCGCTCGTCCAGCAGGGCGTGACCATGATCGTGAACAATCGCCCGGACGGCGAAGAGCCGGGCCAGCCGCTCGGCGCCGAGATCGAGGAAGCCGCGACGGCAGCCGGCATGGATTACCGGTCGATCCCCATCATCCGTGGCATCGGACCGGCGGATGCCGAAGCGATGCGCGAGGCGCTGAAGCAGTCTCGCGGCAATGTGCTCGCCTTCTGCCGGACCGGGACACGTTCGGCCCTGACCTGGGCGCTGGCCAAGAGCGAGGAAGGCCTGCCGCGCGCGGAGATCGAGGAGCGCCTGAAGAACGCCGGCGTCGATCCGACGCCGATCGCGCACCTGCTCTAGGGGCGGTAGTCGCGCAGCGCCTCGCGCGCTTCGTCGGCCTCATCTTCCGGAACCATCAGGCGCACGCCGATGAGCGCGCCTTCGGAATTGTTGTACAGATTGCCGTCGAAAACGAGCGCGTTCAGGCCGTAGCTTTCGACGAACATCCGGGCGAGTTCGGCCCGTAGCGGCGTGTCGAACCGTGCGACCTCGACCAGCCCGCTCACCACGGCACCACGTCGCCCGCCGCCACTTCCGCCGGACGCGGCGCTCGGCCCAGCATGGCGTTGCGGTGCGGAAAGCGGCCGAAACGCTCGATCACGTCGTGATGCTTTCGCGCAAACCCTAGCTGATAGTCGTCACCGAGAGCGGTGAAGAGCTGCACCGAGCGTTTCTGGTCCGCGAGTGCCTCGCTGTGCATGAACGGCATGTAGAGGAAGCCGCGTTCCTGCGGCTGCAGCTGATCGTCGAAGCCCCGGTCGACAGCCTGCTTCGCGATGGCCAGCGCGAGATGGTCGGTCGAGAATTGATCCGCGTGGCCGCGGAACATGTTGCGCGGAAACTGGTCGAACAGGATCACGCCGGCGAGCGCCGTGAGCGGATCGTCGAGAAAATGGTCGGCGGGCAGCTGCCGCTTCAGCTCCCAAAGCTTGCAGGAAGCGCTCGCGCACGTCGTGGTCGACTGCTGGGTCCGACTTCCACCATTGCTCGGGCTCGAGGCCGAACCAGAAAGCCGAGGACTTCCCGCCGCCAGTCGGCCTGTCCCGAGCTTTGCCGAGGGGTCACGCGGTCGCCGTTCCTCCGACCGTCAGGCCTTCGATCAGCAACGTGGGCTGGCCGACGCCCGCCGGGACGGACTGGCCGCCCTTGCCGCAAATGCCGACGCCTTCATCGAGCTCGAGGTCGTTGCCGATGCCCTTGATCCTGGTGAGGACGGTCGGTCCATCGCCGATCAGGGTCGCGCCCTTGATCGGCTCGGCGATCTTGCCGCCGCGGATTCGGTAGGCCTCGGTGCAGGAGAAGACGAACTTGCCGCTGGTGATGTCGACCTGCCCGCCGCCGAAGCTCTTGGCATAGATGCCGTCCTTCACGCGCTCGACCAGCTCGCCCGGATTGTCGTTGCCGGCGAGCATGAACGTATTGGTCATGCGCGGCATCGGCGCATGGGCGAAGCTCTCGCGCCGGCCGTTGCCGGTCGGCTCGACGCCCATCAGGCGCGCATTCAGCCGGTCCTGGATGTAGCCCTTGAGGATGCCGTCCTCGATGAGGACGTTGCGGCGCGTCGGCGTGCCTTCGTCGTCGATGGTCAGCGAGCCGCGCCGGTTGCCGATCGCGCCATCGTCGACGACCGTCACGCCCGGCGCCGCGACCCGCTCGCCGATCCTGCCGGAGAAGGCGGACGTGCCCTTGCGGTTGAAGTCGCCTTCAAGGCCGTGACCGACGGCCTCGTGCAGCAGGACGCCGGGCCAGCCGGGGCCGAGCACCACCGGCATTTCGCCCGCGGGAGCCGCGACCGATTCGAGGTTCGTGAGCGCTTGCGCGAGAGCGACGTCGATCGCCCGGTTCCACTCCGCCTCCTCGAACAATTGTCCGTAGAGATAGCGCCCGCCAAGGCCGTGATAGCCGGTCTCGCGCCGGTCGCCGTCCTGCGCGACGATCTGCACGTTCAGCCGCACCAGCGGCCGGACGTCGTGCGCGACGAAGCCGTCGGCGCGAACGATATCGATGACGCTCCAGCTCGCTGCCAGCGATACCGCGACCTGCGCAACCCGCGGATCGCGAGCGCGGGCGGCCGCATCGATCCGCTGGCAGAGCGCGACCTTCTCGCGCGAACGGAACCGCCGAAAGCGGGTCGTCGGCGATGTACATCGCCTGGTTCGTTCGGGACGGCGGCGAGGCCGGACGGCCTTTGCCGGGCTCGAGAAGCTTGAGCGTGGCCGCTGCCCGCTCGATGGCCGCCGCGCTGATCTCGTTGGCGTGCGCGAAGGCGGTGGTCTCGCCGGCCACGCCGCGAAGCCCGAAGCCGGCGACGGTGCTGTAGTCGGCGGTCTTCAACCGTCCGTCGTCGAACCCGAAGGCCTCGCTCGCCGAATATTGAAGATAGAGCTCGCCGTCGTCGCAATGCGCGAGGTGGCGCGCGGCCAGGCGCTTCGCCTCATCGGGGTCGAGCGCGCCGTCGCGATAGAGGAACTTTCGGGGATCGGTGGAGATGACCATCATCAAGATATAGGGTCGCCCGCTGTTCGCGCCAGCCCGCGAGCGTCTATACCGGCTGGTCCGCGGTGCCGCCTTCGAGGACGAACCGGCGGTCGCAATAGCCGCACTCCACGAAGCCGAGCTCAGGCTCGATGCGCAGGAAGACGCGCGGATGGCCCAGCGCCGCCGAGACTTCGCCGGATCCGTCGCAGGCGACCTGAAGGGTCTTCACCCGATAGACTTCGGGCGGCGGGATGGCGTTGGCGGAGGAGGGCGGCTGGTCCATGCCGAACAGGTAGCAAGCCGCGAGAAGCGGCTTCAATGTCGTGCGACGGGGTGAATTCGTGCGGTTGCCGGCCGGTTAACGATGGGCGCTCAATTGTATTGAAGCTCGACGTCGAACGTGCCCGTATAGATGCCGTCAACCTGGTTCGCGTTCACGAACAAGGTGCCGCCGATCGAGAAGACGAAGGGCTCCTTCGCGACGACGTTGCGGCTGCCGCTTCCCGAAACGGTGAAATTGTCCACCTGCATCGTCTCGGTGCCGCCGACGCGCGTGAGCGTGATCGCCTTTTTCGGGGCGCGAATGTGCACGACGGTCTTCATCGGGCGAAACGGCTTCGAAAAGAGCGGAATAGGGCGTTCCGCCATAGCGCACCACGCCGCCCGTCGTCGTCATCACATCCGTGTTCGGATTGATCGTCGCCGTTCCTGCGCCGGTGACCACGAGGGTCGCGAAGTTCAGGTCGTTCATCAGCCTGATGCTTCCCGGGTAATGGATCTGGACGCGGCCTTGCGCGGGGATCGGCGCTGCGACGGGCGCGGCAAACGCCGGCGCGGCAGTCGCAATCGACAGCAGCCCTGCCGCAAGCAGGTTGAAGAGACGCACCGGACCCATCGCAAATCCGGCGGTAACCTTTTCTCCTCAAGATCGATCTTACACTTAGGGTAAAGAGCGCGTTTACATCTTGGATGTGCGCCTCGCTTGTCGGCTGGCGCCGTCGCCCGCTATGCGGCCGCATGGACATCGACGCCCGGCAATCCGCATCAACTCCGTTTCGAAGACCTATGCCGGCGGAAAGCTTGCCCTCGACGATGTCAGCGTGGAGGTCCCCCGCGGGCAGATCTTCGGGCTTCTCGGCCCCAACGGCGCCGGCAAGTCGACCCTCATCAACATCCTCGCCGGACTGGTGGTGAAGAGCGCGGGAACGGTGAACATCTGGGGCTTCGACATCGACGAGCATCCGCGCAACGCGAAGCGCTCGATCGGGATCGTGCCGCAGGAAATCCTGTTCGACCCGTTCTTCACCCCGAGGGAAGCGCTGGAGATTCAGGCCGGTCTCTACGGCATACCTCGTGCCGGACGGCAGACCGACGCCCTGCTCGCCGCGATGCACCTGACCGACAAGGCGGACGCCTATGCGCGCACCTTGTCGGGCGGGATGAAGCGGCGGCTGCTGGTGGCCAAGGCCATGGTCCATTCGCCGCCGATCCTCGTGCTCGACGAGCCGACCGCGGGCGTGGACATCGAGCTTCGCCGCCAGCTCTGGGCCTATGTGCGGGAATTGAACGCCAGCGGCGTGACGGTCGTCCTGACGACGCACTACCTCGAAGAGGCGGAGGAGCTTTGCGACCGCATCGCGATCATCCATCATGGGCGCGTGGTCGCGAACGAACCGACGCGTCAGCTGGTGGCGAAGGCGCAGGAAAAGGCCGTCGTCGTCACCTTCGACCATGACA
Organism: uncultured Alphaproteobacteria bacterium; assembly: GCA_963807815.1. Classification (GTDB taxonomy): domain Bacteria; phylum Pseudomonadota; class Alphaproteobacteria; order Sphingomonadales; family Sphingomonadaceae; genus Sphingomicrobium. Next base: position 191,600 of record CAWECW010000012.1, read on the forward strand.
TCGACTCCGTCCCGACCAACGCCTGCTTCGAAAACATCAATCTCGCTCGACGAACGGACGATCGAGATCACCTATCGCAAGGACAAGGTGAATGCCGGCCAGGTGCTCGCGGCCGTCGCGCGCGACGGTTTGGCGATCGTCGACGTCCGGACGCGCGAGCCCGACCTCGAGGACGTGTTCCTCAGCCTGGTCAGCGAACAGGCCGCATGAGCGCGACCGCGGACGTCCTCGTCGTCGGATCGGGCGCGGCCGGGCTGACGGCAGCGCTGAACCTCGCCGAGGATCGCAAGGTGTCGGTCATCGCCAAGGGCTCGCTGGGCGAGGGCGCGACCGGCTGGGCGCAGGGCGGAATTGCGGCGGTTCTCGAAGAAGGCGACAGCTTCGAATCGCACATCAACGACACGATGATCGCGGGCGCGGGCCTCAACGATCGCGAGGTCGTGGAATATGTCGTCGAGGGCGCGCCGCGCGCCATCCAGCGGCTGATCGATCTCGGCGTCCCCTTCGCGAATGAGGGAGGTGCACTGCATCTGACCCGCGAGGGCGGGCATAGCCATCGGCGGATCGTCCATGTTGCGGACGCGACCGGCGCGGCGATTCAGCAGGCGCTCGAGAAGGCCGCGCTCAAGCACCCGAACATCACGCTGATCCCGGACATGGTCGCGGTCGACCTGATCACCGGGCCGCCACGCGACGAACTTCTCGACCAGCGGCGCGGTTCACGGGCTCTACGCCTACAATCGCCGCAAGAAGCGGGTCGAGGCGCTGACCGCACGCGCGACCGTTCTCGCGACCGGCGGGGCGGGGCGGACCTATCTCTTTTCGACCGCCCCGCGCGGAGCGACCGGCGATGGGATCGCCATGGCCTGGCGCGCCGGCTGCCGCATCTCGAACATGGAATTCATGCAATTCCACCCGACCTGCCTCTACAATCTGCAGGTCAAGAACTTCCTCATCACCGAGGCGGTTCGGGGGGAGGGCGGCCATCTGAAGATCCCGGGCACGGGTGAGCGCTTCATGCCGCGCTTCGACGAGCGCGCCGAACTCGCGCCCCGCGACATCGTCGCCCGCGCGATCGACCATGAGATCAAGCGGCTCGGCCTCGACTATGTCCATCTCGATATTTCGCACCGAGAACCGGACTTCGTCCGCGCGCACTTCCCGAACATCTACGAGAAACTGATCGGGCTCGGCATCGACATCACCAAGGAGCCGATCCCGGTCGTCCCGGCACAGCATTACACCTGCGGCGGGGTAGTCGTGGACCTCAAGGGCTGCACCGATGCACCGGGACTCTACGCCGCCGGCGAAGTGACCGAATCCGGACTTCACGGCGCAAACCGCCTCGCGTCCAACAGCCTGCTCGAATGCCTCGTCTTCGGCGAAGCCGCGGCACGGCACATCAACGAGAATTGGGAGGCGCTCGCGGAAGTGCCGGAGGTTCGCGCCTGGGACGAAAGCCGCGTCACGGACAGCGACGAGGAAGTCGTCATCAACCAGGTCTGGGGCGAAATCCGCCGCTTCATGTGGAACTTCGTCGGCATCGTCCGCACGACCAAGCGCCTGGAACGCGCCAAGCGCCGCATCGACATGCTGCGCCAGGAAGTGACCGACTATTACGCGCATTTCCGCGTGACCCCGGACCTGATCGAGCTTCGCAACCTGGTCGAGGTCGCCGACCTGATCATCCGGTCGGCGCTCGCCCGCCACGAAAGCCGCGGCCTGCACTATACCCTCGACTACCCGCAGACCGACGCCAAGGCGAAGGACACGGTGCTGGTCCCCTAGGCCAGTTTTGCTAGGCTGAACCCATGGCTGCAAATCCTCTGGCTTGCGCGAGCTGTCCTGTTCGGGACCGTGCAGCTTGTGCGGCGCTCAGCGAAGAGGAACGCGATGAACTCGGCCGCCTGGGCAAGCATCTGACGCTGCGGCGCGGCGACACTCTGTTTGCCACCGGGGACGAGGGTTTCGCCTGCGCGACCCTGATCTCGGGCGCCCTCAAGATCACCAGCTTCGGCGAGGACGGCACGGAACGCATTCTGAGTCTGGTTCATCCGGCCGGCTTCGTCGGAGAAATGTTCTCGCCGGTCGCTCGGCACGACGTCGTGGCGCTGACAGAAAGCAAATTGTGTGTGTTCGGACGTGCGGATTACGAACGGGCCGTCGACCGGTTTCCTGCACTGGGCCGCGCGCTTCTCCGACGGTCCGCGGAAGACCTTTTCGAAAGCCGGTCGATCATCGACTTGATGAGCCGGCGCAAGGCGAGCCAGAAGGTCGCCGGCTTTCTCCTCGCCATGGCTCGGGCGGCCAGCGACTCGCCTTGTCATGCGAGGGAACGGTTCGACCTGCCGCTTAGCCGGGAGGAAATGGCCGGCATCCTCGGAATCACGATCGAAACGGCCAGCAGGCAATTGGGCAGGCTCGAAGCCGAAGGGATGATCGAACGCGACGGCCGGCGCGGGATCCGGTTGCTGGACCCCGCGCGGCTGGAGGCGATGGCCGGATAGCCGGTGTTTCGATCAGACGAGCGACACGATGATCGCGAGCGCTACCGCCCAAAGGAAGATGAAGGCGGGGAGCATCAGGACGAGGATCGCCGCCTCGCGGCCGCCGCAACGGCCGTGCTCGGTTGCGATGCCGTGTTCCATGAACTCGTCCCAGCGCAGCGCGCGCGACCCTTTCTCCGGTGACGCTTTGACCATCACGGATGGCACGGCGAAAAAGGCGATAAGAAAAGCGGCGAATATGCCGAACGGCACGGCGAGGCCGGGGGTCGCCAGGGTCAGGCAGAGAACGCTGATGAAACCCATGAACAGCGCGGCCGTCAGCAAATGGATTGCCGGCGGCAGCCCGAAATTATGATCTTCGCATGACCGCCCGACGGGCCCGGCAACAATTTCCTTGCGAGCAATCAGGGCTTCCTGTGGAACACGGCGGGTCATCACGGCCTCCTCTTGAGATGAGCCATCGCTAGAAGGGTTTCGACCGGCGCTCTTTGACCATGGTCAAAATGCCCGCACAGCGTACGCGATCTGTCGGAAGGCCTGAGTCGCGGGCAGCTAAAGAGGAGAAGTTCAATGCCCGTCGAACTGAAGATCGCCGCATTTGGAGCGGTGCTCCTGCTCGTCCACATCTTGGTCGCGGGCAACGCCAGGACGAAACAATATGGCCGCCACTGGAACGTCGGGGCTCGGGACGAGGAACAGCCTCCGCTCAATCCCGTCGCTGGCCGCCTCGCCCGTGCACAGGCAAACTTTCAGGAGACATTCCCGATTGCCGTCGTGGCTCTCCTGGGGGTCGTCATCGCCGGGCAGACGAGCCCGATAACGGCGATCGGCGGCTGGATTTGGCTGGCCGCCCGCACCATCTATCTACCGATCTATGCGATGGGCGTGCCCGTCGTGCGGACCGTGGTCTTCGGGATCAGCATCGGAGGTTTGGGCATGGTGCTCTGGCCGCTGCTGCTGGGTTGAGGGCCGGCCCGCTGGCATCCCTCAACTAGCCTGCTAAACCCGCCCGTTCATGTCCGACGCCCCCGACAATATTCAGAAGCACCTCTACCTGGTCGACGGGTCGAGCTACATTTTCCGCGCCTATCACCGGCTGCCGCCGCTCACGAACCGGCACGGGATGAACGTCGGCGCGGTCTACGGTTACACGGCGATGCTGTGGAAGCTCGCCGACGGGCTGAAACATGCCGAGGGGCCGACCCACATGGCGGTCATCCTCGACGCGTCGGAACATACGCACCGCAACGAGATGTACGACCAGTACAAGGCGCACCGTCCGCCGCCGCCCGAAGACCTGGTCCCGCAATTTCCGCTGATCCGCGTCGCGACGCGCGCCTTCTCGATTCCCTGCATCGAGCAGAACGGGCTCGAGGCGGACGACATCATCGCCTGCTACGTGATGGCGGCCAAGAAGGCCGGCTGGAAGGTGACCATCGTCAGCTCCGACAAGGATCTGATGCAGCTGGTCGAGGACGGAAGTGTCGACATGCTCGACACGATGAACGACCGCCGCATCGACGAAGCGGCGGTGAACGAGAAGTTCGGCGTCGGCCCCGAGAAGGTTGGCGAAGTTCTCGCGCTGATGGGCGACAGCGTCGACAATGTGCCGGGCGTTCCCGGCGTCGGCCCGAAGACCGCGACCCAGCTCATCCAGGATTATGGCAGCGTCGAAGCCGTCCTTGCCGCCGTCGATGAGATCAAGAAGCCCAAGCTGAAGCAGAACCTGATCGACTTCGCCGCCGATGCGCGGCTTTCGCGCGAGCTCGTTCGGCTGGTCTGCGATGCTCCGCTTCCGGAACCGCTCGAAGACCTTGCGCTGAAGGGCATTCCGCCCGAGCCGCTGCGGGAGTTCCTGGAGGACCAGGGCTTCAAGACCCTGCTCAACCGCATGGTCGGCGGCGGGTCGCCGAACACCGGCGCGACCGTTCGCAATGACGTCATTGCGGCGATGGAAAAGAAGACGCCCGTCGCGAAGCCCGCCGAGCCGGAGAAGATCGAGGTCGACGTCTCGAAATATGAGACGGTGACCGACGAAGCATCGCTCGACCGCTGGATCGCGGAGGCCCGGACGCAAGGCTATGTCGCGGTCGATACCGAGACGGACTGCATCGACTGCATCGTCGCCAAGCTCGCCGGCATCAGCCTGGCTACCGGCCCGAACCGCGCCTGCTACATTCCGGTCGGGCATTCGGGGATCGATCTCTATTCCGAAACACCGAACCAGCTTCCGCTGCAGCTGGTGCTCGACCGCCTGAAGCCGCTGCTGGAGGATCCGTCGGTCCTCAAGATCGGGCATAATCTCAAGTACGATTGGGTGATGTTCGACAAGGCCGGCATCAACGTCGCGCCGTACGACGACACGATGCTGATGAGCTTCGATCTCGATGCGGGCCGCAGCTTCGGCCACAACCTCACCGACCTCGCCAAGTCGCAGTTCGAGCATGACTGCATCAGCTTCAAGTCGCTGTGCGGCACGGGAACGAAGCAGATCACCTTCGACAAGGTGCCGCTCAAGGAAGCGACCGAATATGCCGGCGAGGACGCGGACATCGCGCTTCGCCTGTGGCAGCGCTTCAAGCCGCGCATGACCACCGAGCATGCGGAGCGCGTCTACAAGCGCGTCGACCAGCCGCTGATCCCGGTCATCGGCCGGATGGAGCGGCGCGGCGTGAAGGTCGACCGCGACTATCTCGCCAAGCTCAGCCGCGAATTCTCGGAAGAGATCGCGAAGCTCGAGGAGCGCATCTACGAGGCGGCGTGCGGCCCCTTCACCATCGGTTCGCCGCAACAGCTCGGCGACGTGCTCTACGGACGGCTCGGCCTGAAGGGCGGCCGCAAGGGCAAGAGCGGCCACTATTCGACCGACGTGAATGAGCTCGAGCGGCTTGCCGCCGAGGGCGTCGAATGCGCGCGGCTCGTGCTCGACTGGCGCCAGCTGACCAAGCTTCGCTCGACCTACACCGATGCGCTGCAGGCGGTGATCAATCCGGAAACAGGCCGCGTGCACACCAGCTTCAGCCTGACCGGCGCGCAGACCGGGCGCCTGTCGTCGAACGACCCGAACCTGCAGAACATCCCGATCCGCACCGAGCTCGGCCGCAAGATCCGCGACGCCTTCGTCGCCGAGCCCGGCTATGTTCTGATGAGCGCCGACTACAGCCAGATCGAGCTGCGCATCGCCGCGCACATGGCCGACGTCCCGCAGCTCAAGGAAGCCTTCCGCAACCGCGACGACATCCACAACATCACGGCGGAAGAGCTGTTCGGCCACGTCGACCGCGACACGCGCGGCAAGGCGAAGACGGTCAATTTCGCCATCCTCTACGGCGTTTCGGCCTGGGGCCTCGCCTCGCGCATGGGCGTTTCGCGGGAGGAGGGCTCGGCGATCATCGCCCGCTACTTCGAACGCTTCCCCGGCATCCGCGCCTACATGGACGACACGCTGAATTTCGTTCGCGAGAACGGCTACACGCAGACGCTGTTCGGCCGGAAGACGCACTTCTACCCGAACATCCGCTCGCCCAATCCGTCGATCCGCGGCGGCGCCGAGCGGGCGGCGATCAACGCCCCGATCCAGGGCACGAGCGCCGACCTCATCAAGCGCGCGATGGCGCGCATGGACGATGCGCTCGTCCGAAGCCGGGCTCGACGGCGTCCGCATGCTCCTGCAGGTGCACGACGAACTGGTGTTCGAAGTCCCCGACGGCCGCGAGGAAGAAGCGGCCGCCGTCGTTCGCCGAGTCATGGAGACCGCCGCCGAACCGTCGCTCAAGCTCGACGTGCCGCTCGATGTCGAAGTCGGCTGGGGCGAGCATTGGGGCGCCGCGCATTGAGTTCAGCCCCGCCGGCCTCGCCGCCACCGGCGGATCTCGCGGCGCTCGCCCGCGGAGGCAGGATCAACTTCCTCGGCTTCTGCGTCCGCCTGGCCGCCCGCCTGCCGTTCCTGTTCATCGCCGGCCGCATCTACGGCGCGGAAGCGCTCGGGCGTTTCGCTTATGCGGTCCTGATCGTCGAGTTCGCCGCCCAGCTTGCAACGCTCGGGCTGAAGCGCGGTCTCGCTCAGCAACTGGCGCATACCGACAAGCCGCACGTCTGCGTGGTCTGGGACGGCTTGCTCGTCGCCGCGCTCGGCTCGGTGTTCTGCATGGGCCTGCTGATGATCTTTCCGCAGGCCATGTTCCCGAACAGCGAGATCACCGGCCTCGAATGGCTGCTTCCGATCACCATCATCGCGCTCGCCTGGTCGGACATCATGCTCGCCGCGCTGGCCTATCGGAACGACGTCACCTCGACCGTCCGCGCGCGGGCGATCGTCGAGCCGATCATCATCAGCGCCGCGGCGCTCGCCTGGGCCTACATCTCGACCCGCGACGGTCTGATCATCGCCTATGTCCTGTCGATGGTCGGAGCGCTCGTCGCCTCGATCATCCCCTTCGTGAAGAGCTACGGCGTTCCGCGCGACTGGCGGCCCGAGCCCGCCGCTCTTTGGACGATGGCCCGGCGGAACATTCCGGTCGCCGCCGCCGACGCGGTCGAGTGGGGCTCGCGCCGCGTCGACATTGCAGTGCTCGGCCTGTTCTTCTCGCCGGCGGTGGTCGGCATCTATTACGTCGCGCAGAACGTCGCGTCGCTTCCCGTCAAAGCTGAAGACCAGCTTCGACCCGATCCTCGGTCCGGTCATCGCGCGCAACCTCAAGGACGGCGACAATCAGGCCGTCGCCAAGCAGGTGCGCCAGGTCGGCTTCTGGGTGATCGGTGCGCAGCTCGGCGTGGCGCTTGCGCTCGGCCATTCCCGGCGAAGCGGTGATGGGTCTGGTCGGCCCGGCCTTCGTCGCCGGCACGGCGGCTCTGGTGTTCCTGCTGGCCGCGGAAGTGGTCGCGGCCATGGCCGCGGTCAGCGAGGCCGCGTTGATCTACGTCGCGCGCCACCGGAACATGCTGATCAGCCTCGCCATGCTCGTGCTCGAGGCGGGCCTCGCCGTCGCCCTCATTCTCGTGATGCGGCAGTTCGATTTGCCCGTCATGTGGCAGGCGACCGGGCCCGCAATCGGGCTGATGCTCGCGCTGGGCTTTGCCGCCGTCGTCAAGTCGCGCTTGCTCTGCAGCATATCTGGGTGCGCGCGTGAACGGCTGGCGCTGGCCGCTCGTCTGGGCCGCCGCTGCGGCGGGCGTTGTCGGCTATCTTGCGACCTTGCTTCCGGAATGGGCCGAACTGCTGTTCGGCATTCCCGGCCATCCTCATCGCGTTCGGAGCCGTGCTCTGGACCAAGGGCTTCGGCCCGGAGGACCGCGAGCTCTTCCGCATGAAGAAGGCCGACATCGAGGAGCTGCAGGTCCCCGCGCCGGGGACGGCCGGAGACGTCGTCCGCTAGTGGCGGAAGTGCCGCATTCCGGTGAAGACCATGGCCAGACCGGCTTCGTCCGCTGCGGCAATGACGTCGTCGTCGCGGATCGATCCGCCCGGCTGGATCACCGCCGTCGCACCCGCTTCCACTGCGGCGAGCAGCCCGTCGGCGAAGGGGAAGAAGGCGTCCGAAGCCACGGCTGAACCGACCGTGCGCGGCTCAGCCCAGCCGTAGGTTTCGGCCGCTTCCTTCGCTTTCAGCGCAGCGATGCGCGCGCTGTCGCGGCGGTTCATCTGGCCCGCGCCAATCCCTGCCGTCGCGCCATCCTTGGCGTAGACGATGGCGTTCGACTTCACATGCTTGGCGACGGTCCAGGCGAACAGGCAGTCGCGGATCTCGTCCTCGGTCGGCTGTCGCTTGGTGACGACCTTCAGCTCGTCGCGCGAGATCGAGCCATTGTCGCGGTCCTGCACGAGGATCCCGCCGGCGATGATCGCGATGGTCTGGCCCGGCTCGCTTCGGGTCGGGCAAGTCCGTCCGTCAGCAGCAGGCGCAAGATTCTTCTTCTTGGCGAAGACGGCCTTGGCGTCCTCGTCCGCGCCGGGCGCGACCACGACCTCGGTGAAGATTTGCGTGATGGCCTCCGCCGTCGCCGCGTCGAGCGGACGGTTGGCGGCGACGATCCCGCCGAATGCCGAGACGCTGTCGCAGGCCAGCGCGTCGTTCCACGCCTCCAGCAGGCTGTCCGCGCTGGCAACGCCGCAAGGGTTGGCGTGCTTGACGATGACGATGGTCGGCGGCCCGTCGCGAAACTCCGCAACCAGCTCGAGCGCCGCATTGGCGTCGTTCAGATTATTGTAGCTGAGCTCCTTGCCCTGCACCTGTTCGGCCTGCGCAATCCCCGTCGCGTGCGGACCGATCGGCTCGTAGAGCGCCGCGCGCTGGTGCGGGTTTTCGCCGTAGCGCAGCGGCATCAGCAGCTTGCTCGCGCGCGTCCACACCTGCGGAAATCGCTCGCCCTGGTCGGCGAAGGCGAACCATTGCGAGATGGTCGAATCATAAGCCGCCGTCAGCGCATAGGCTTTCGCGGCAAGCCGCTTGCGGAACGCGAGTGACGTCGCGCCGCCATTCTCGCCGAGTTCGCCGAGCAATTCGTCATAGTCCGCCGGATCGGTGACGATGGCGACGAAGGCGTGGTTCTTGGCCGAGGAGCGGACCATCGACGGTCCGCCGATGTCGATATTCTCGATGATCTCGTCGCGCGAGGCGCCGCGCATGACGGTCGCCTCGAACGGATAGAGATTGACGACGACGAGATCGATCGCGCCGATCCCATGCTCCTCCATCGCCGCCGCATGCTCGGGATTGTCGCGCACGCCGAGCAGCCCGCCATGCACCTTCGGGTGCAGCGTCTTCACCCGCCCGTCCATCATCTCCGGAAAGCCGGTCAGGTCGGAAATGTCGCGCACCTGATGCCCAAGCTCGCGCAGCTTCGCCGCCGTTCCGCCGGTCGAGACCAGCTCGACGCCGAGCTTCGACAGACCCTCGGCCAGACGATCCAGGCCCGATTTGTCGGAAAGCGAAATGAGCGCCCTTTTGACGGGGACGAGGTCGGTCATGCGAGAGTCCTTCGATCAGCTGGAGCGGCGGAACTGCCAGGCAACTTCGCCGCCGATAGCGGGGACTTCGCCCTGAATCACCATTTGAGTCGTGGCGACCGTCTGCCCTCGTCCGTCGATCATCAGGCTTTCCTCGATCGCCGAGGTTCGCACCGCGGCAGCGGAAATTCCACGGCGGCGCGCCGGGCGAGCGCAGGATCGCGCCCATGCCGTCGGCGGTGATCGTCGGCTCCACGCCCGGCGCGAGGTGGAAGCGGATGGCGTACGGGCGCGGCGTCGCGGATCTTGCGGCGGCCCTTCGGAATCATCTGGTCGGCGCCGCGAAGCTCCTTGCCGTCATTGCCGAGCATCAGGCTGCGCTTGTGGACCAGGCCGAAACCCCGGACGTAGCCGTCGTGGGTCGCCTCCAGCCGGCTGCAGTCATTGTCCTCGCTGCGTTCGACGGTGACGTCCTCCGCGCCTTTGCCCAGCGATCCGTCGGGCATGATCGCCGTCGAGTTCGTGTCGGAGATGATGAGCGTGCTGTGCGCCGCCGTCGTCCGCAGGCCCTCGACGAGATCGCTCGGCAGGCCCGTCGGCAGGGGCGCAGGCCCGCCGCAATTGATCACCAGCCGCTGCGCGCCGTCCGACATTTCGAAGGCCAGGGTCGAGGCGCAGCCGGTCGATGCCGCCTTTGGCGGAGGCGGCGGCGGCGGCGTCGATGACCAGCACCGTCCCAAGCGCCGACATGCGGTGAAAGCCCCAGCCGCGCGGCTGCCGAAGCGGGCGGGCGCGAAGTCCGCAGCCTTCGACCAAGGCGTGCAGGCGTGCCGCATCGCCCGGATTGCCGCCCTGCCAGCTCGACAAAGCGCCGTCGCCCATGGTGACGCCATGAAGAGCGGCGAGCGCCGCCGCCGCCGCGGCTTCGATCGCGTCGGGCAGGCTTTGCTTGGCCGCGAAATAGGCGGCGCGAAGCAGCGAAAGCCGGTCGACCAGCAGCATCTGCTCGTAGGGGGTCCGGCTGACCAGGCCGCCATCCTCGAATTGCGCGTTCGAAAGTGCGCGCGCCAGGCCGGATTCGCCCTTCGCGACGCGGGGCACGCCGCCCTGAACGAGCAGGCCGGCCGCGACCAGCCCGGCCCAGGCCGTGATCCGGTCGATGCCCGGGCGCGCCTTGTCGGCATTGCCTTCGATATGCCGCGCACCCCGGACGAGGGTGTTCAGAAGCGCCGAACGATAGCCCGCGTCGCGGCTCGACAGGATGTAGGGTGCGTAGGCCGTCCAGAAGAGGATGCGCTCGCCCCACAGGTCCGGCCGCCACGCATCGTCGACACGGGTGCCGTGCGCCAGGAGCCAGCGTCCGGCGAGCGCTTCCGCAACGCGCGCGCCCTTTTCCCGCGAGGCGGCGGCGGCCAGATCGCGCAGCCAGGAGAAGCCCTGCAGCGTGTCCGCGACCGGATTGCCGACGCCCAAGGCGGCGAAATCCAGGTCGGTCAGCTGGACCGCTTCGTTGCCGAGGACGAAGCGGCCGGCGAGCAAGGCATCGCCCCGTTTCCGGTCGCCCTGCACATGGTCGCGCGGGACGGCGACGAGCTTGAGCGGTTGGCCGCCCGAGGCGAACAGGCGCGAGAAAAGCGGCCGCTTGGCGAGTTTCTGGACGACGGCATTCTGTGCCGCACTGTCGGAACTCATCCCTCTCCCCTGAGGGCCCTGATGTTGGCGGCGTAGGAGGCCGGGCCGCCACGGAAGGCAGCGGTTCCGGCGACGAGCACCGTCGCTCCGGCAGCGACCGCGAGCGGCGCGGTCTGCGCGTCGATGCCGCCGTCGACCTCGATATCGACCTTGAGGTTCTCCTTGGCGACCCGGTTCGCGATGGCCTCGATCTTCTTGAGCTGGCCGGTGATGAACTTCTGCCCGCCGAAGCCCGGGTTGACGCTCATGACCAGGACGAGGTCGATCTCGTCGAGGACATAATCGAGCATCTTCGCCGGAGTCGCCGGATTGAGCGAGACACCGGCCTTCTTGCCGAGGCCCTTGATGCGCTGGATGGTGCGGTGGAGGTGCGGCCCGGCCTCGGGATGAACGGTGATGATGTCCGCACCGGCCTCGGCGAAGGCGTCGAGGAAGTGGTCGATCGGCGAGATCATCAGGTGCACGTCGAACGGCTTGGCCGAGTGCGGCCGAAGCGCCTTCACGACGCCCGGACCGATGGTGATGTTGGGCACGAAATGCCCGTCCATGACGTCGACGTGGATCCAGTCGGCCCCGGCCGCGTCGATCGCGCGGACGTCCTCGCCGAGCTTGGCGAAGTCGGCGGACAGGATGGATGGGGAAATCAGCGGCGCGGTCATTGCCCCGATTAAACGCTAAGTTAGGTCACGGACAAGGCGCGCGACAAAGAAGCCGTCGAGGCCGCCCTCGCTTTCGAGCGTACCGGGAAGAATGCGGACCCAGCCGCGCTCGTCTGGCGTCACGAAGTCGGGCAGCTCCCCGGGCTTCGGCGGATCGATGCGGTAGTCGTCGTTCTGGCCGAGGAAGGCGCTGACGATGTCCTCGCCCTCCTGCGGTTCGAGCGAGCAGACCGCATAGACGAGGGCGCCGCCGGGCTTGAGCCACTCCGCGGCGCGCTGAAGAAGTTGCGCCTGAAGCTCCGCGCTCGACGCGATGATCGCGGGCCGGGCGCGGTAGAGGACTTCGGGATGCCGGCGGAACGTGCCCGTTGCGGAGCAGGGCGCATCGAGCAGGATGGCGTCGAACTGCTTTCCGGGCTGCCACGTCGTCGCATCCGCCGCGACCAGCTTCGCCTCAAGACCGGTTCGCTCGAGATTCTCGCGCAGGCGCTTCAGCCGCGATTCGGCCTGATCGACCGCCGTGACGCTGATGCCCTGCGGCGGCCATCTGCATCGTCTTGCCGCCCGGTGCCGCGCAGAGGTCGAGGACGTCTGCCGCTCCTGCCGGGATCAGCCGCGCGGGCAGTGAGGCGGCGAGGTCCTGCACCCACCAGCCGCCTTCGCCGATAGCCCGGCAAGGTCGGCCACCGAGCCCGCGTCATGCAAGCGGACGTGTCTCGGAGCGAGCGACGTGCCGCCCGCGAATCCCTTCGCAGCCTCGTCGTTAGCAAAGCTCAGATCGAGCGGCGGACGATTGGCGATGGAGCGGCGCGCCGCCGCAACGACGTCATCGCCCCACGCCTTGCGCCAGCGCTCCTCGACCTGCTCGGGAAGGAGCGGCGCATCCATCGGCGGCACGCCTTTGCGCAACAGGGTCCCGAGCACGCCGTGCACCAGCCGTCGCGGCCCGCCGTCGACGAGCGGCAAGGCCGTCGCGACCAGCGCATGCTCGGGCGTTCCGAGACCAACTTTCTGCGCAAGCGCGATCCGCAGGACCATCCGCGCCTTGCTGTCGTCGGGCAGCCTGTTGCGCGTCGCGCTGTCGATCAGCGCGTCGAAATCCGGCAATCGCCGCAGAGCCTCGCCCGCGATGGCGATCGCGAGTCCCTGGTCGGCCGGCTTCAGCCCCTTCGATGACTGCGCCGCGGAATCGAGCGTCTGCCCGCGCCGCAGGACGGCATCGAGCATCTGGAGCGCGGCTCGGCGCGCCGGCAGGCCTTCAACGCTTGGCATCGGCGGTCCCAACGCACATCTTCAGCCCATGACCAAGGCCAAGCGCCCAAAGGCGCCCGATTATCTCTCCAAGTCGCCGCCCGTCCCGGAACCGGAAGCCGGCGGCGGAACCGTCCCGCCCGACGGCGAGGAGCAGCGGCTCGATCCCACCCGCTACGGCGACTGGGAGAAGAAGGGCATCGCGATCGATTTCTAGGTTCCGCACCGGCTAGTGCGTTTCCGGCCGCGGCGGCCGCGCGAGCAATTCCTGCAGCACCTGGTCGACGTTGGCGCTGCCCGACAGCAGCTTCGCCACTGCTGCGACGACCGGCATGTCGATGCCCATTTCACCTGCCAGCCGCGCCAGCACCGGCGCGGTGAATGCTCCTTCGGCGACGGTCCGCCGGTCGCTCATCAATTCGTCGGGCGAGCGGCCCTCGCCGATACCCTTGCCCAAGCGAGAAATTGCGCGAGCTGGTCGAGGAGCAGGTGAGAACAAGGTCGCCAAGACCCGATAGTCCGACGAGCGTTTCGCGCCGCGCTCCGTTGGCCAGTCCGAACCGCGTCATCTCGGCAAAGCCGCGGGCGATCAGCGCGGCACGCGCATTCTGACCAAGGCCCTTGCCGTCGACCACCCCGCAGGCGATCGCGAGCACGTTCTTCACCGCCCCGCCGATCTCCGCGCCCGCGACGTCGTCGCTCAGGTACATCCGGAACGTGGGCAGAGCGATCCGTTCGCGGAGGGATTCGGCAAGCGCCTGATCCTCGGCGGCAAGCGTGACCGCGGTGGGCAAACCGGCAGCGACTTCGTGCGCGAAGGTGGGGCCGGACAGAACCGCGATCGATGCGTCCGCACAGGCCTCGGCGGCCACGCGATGGAGTAATGCGCCGCTGTGCTCCTCGATTCCCTTCGAGCAGAGGATCAGCGGCTTGTCGCACGGCGGCGCGGCCTCGAGCACGGCGCGCATATGCTGCGCGGGGGTGACCACCAGCCAGGCGTCACACTCGGCGAGATCGGCAAGGTCGCCGGTGGCGCGGATAGACGAACTGAGTTTCTGCCCCGGGAGAAAGGCGCGGTTCTCATGGTCGGCGTTGACGGACTCGACGACCTCAGTCTCGCGCGCCCAGAGCAGGACGTCGCGCCCGCCGCTCGCGCCCACTTGCGCCAGGGCCGTTCCCCAGGCGCCGCCGCCGATGACTCCGAGCCGATCGAAGCTCATGCCTTCACCCCCGCTCCACGAACCTTGTCGGCGGCCGGATCGAGCGGCCAGCGCGCGCGCGCCGGCGCATCGAGCGTATCCGTCAGCCCGCGCTCGAACCGCTCGGCGCCTGCCCATGCGATCATCGCCGCATTGTCCGTGCACAGCCAGCCAGGCGGAACGCTGAACTGGCGCCCCTTCGCCTCGGCAAGTCGCTGCAGCGCGGTCCGGACCGCGCGATTGGCCGCCACGCCGCCCGCGACGACCAGCGCGGGAGCCTCGGAGCGGTCGAGCGCGAGGCGGGTCCGATCGACCAGGCAGTCGACGACGGCCTGTTGGAAGGACGCAGCGATATCCGCCGGCGCGTACTGGCCCGGACGCGGCCGCCCGCTGCACCGCGCTCTTGAGTCCCGCGAAGGAGAAATGCGGCTCGCCCGAACCGACCAGGGGTCGCGGCAATGGGACCGCAGCAGGATCGCCTTCTTCCGCCAGTTCCTCGATCGCCGGTCCGCCCGGATAGGGCAGTCCAAGCAGCTTCGCCGCCTTGTCGAAAGCCTCGCCCGCCGCATCGTCGATGGTCGTCGCCAGCCGCCGATACTCGCCGACGCCGGCGACCTCGAGCAATTGGCAATGCCCGCCGGAGACCAGCAGCAGCAGATAGGGAAAGCCGAGGTCCGGATCGACCAGGCGCGGGCTGAGCGCATGGCCTTCGAGATGATTGACCGCGACCAACGGCTTGCCGGTGCCGAGCGCGAGGCCCTTGCCCGCGAGCAGCGCAACCATCACCCCACCGATCAATCCCGGGCCGGCCGTCGCGGCGATGGCGTCGACGTCGCCGATGCTCTTGCCAGCGTCCGCAAGCACCCGGCGGACGAGGTCGGGCAGGATCTCGACATGCGCCCGCGCGGCGATCTCCGGAACCACGCCGCCGAAGGGGCGATGCGCCTCGTTCTGGCCGACGACCGCCTGCGCGAGGATCTGCCGGTCGCTCGTGACGAGCGCCGCTGCAGTATCGTCGCAGGAGGATTCCAGGCCGAGGATCAATGCCATCCGGCGCCCTTTGCCCGACGCGCACCGCATCCGCTAGGGGCGCCGCTCGACGGTGCAGGGCTTCGGGTCTAGCTAGCGGGCATGATGAGATCTCCGATTCTCGGTACGCGTGGTTCCCCCCTTGCTCTTGCCCAGGCGCACAAGGTCGCCTCGGCCCTCGAAGTCGCCAATCGCTGGCCGGCCGATCACGTCCAGATCCAGGTGATCGAAACGACCGGCGACCGCGTCCAGGACCGTCCGCTCGCGGAGATCGGCGGCAAGCAGCTCTGGACAAAGGAGCTCGACCGCGCCCTCCTGGAGAAGGAAGTCGATTTCTGCGTCCACTCGCTCAAGGACGTCGAAGCGATCCGGCCGCGCGAGATCCGCATCGCCGCCGTCCGGCAGCGCGGTGACGTGCAGGACCGGCTGATCGGCGCCGATTCCATCGATGCGCTGAAGGATGGCGCAGTCGTCGGAACCTCATCGCCAAGGCGCAAGGCGCAGCTGCTGTCGCTCCGGCCCGACCTTCGGATCGTGCCCTTGCGCGGGAACGTGCAGACGCGCTTGGCCAAGCTCGAAGCCGGCGAGGTCGACGCCACCTTGCTGGCCGGCGCGGGCCTCCGACGGCTGGGCCTGAGCAATGTCGGCACGCCGCTGCCCCTCGACGTCATCCTTCCGGCGCCGACGCAGGCGGTGATCGCCATGGAATGCCGCGCGAGGGACTCGGTCACGGCCTCCATGCTGACCATCGTCGACGATCACACGACCCACGCCATCATCAGGGCCGAGCGCGCCTTCACGGCGGCGCTGGGCGGAAGCTGCCATTCCCCCGTTGCCGCGCTGGGTGAGATTCGCGACGGGAAGGTCTTCCTGCGCGTGCAGATACTGTCCGAAGACGGCCGCGATCAGCTGCGCGAAGAGACGACGTTCGAGTGCGGCGATCATGAGACGCCGGCGCGGCTGGCTCTCGCCTTGCTAGAGAAAGCTCCGGACTCGATCCGATCCCTGTTCAAGGCCGGATGAGGCGGCTTTTCGTTTTCCGGCCGGAAGCGGCTGCCCGTCAAACCGTCGTAAAGGCGCGTGCTCTCGGCCTCGACGCGGTTTCGATACCCTTGTTCGAGATCGAGCCGCTCGATTGGTCGCCCCCCGAACCCTCGGATTTCGACGGGCTGCTGCTGACCAGCGCCAATAGTGTGAAGGCGGCGGGCGACGGCCTCGATCTCTATCGTCACCTGCCGGTCTATGCTGTCGGCGAGGGAACGGCGGTTGCCGCCCGCGTTGCCGGCCTGGGCGTCGCCACCGTCGGCAATGGCGGCATCGACAGCCTGCTGAGCCAAGTGGATGCCGATGCGCGGCTTCTTCATCTCTGCGGTGAGGACCGGCGGGAACCCGCGATCGCCGGTCGATCGATCGCCCCGGTCCCAATCTACCGCGCGGTCGAAAAAGCCGAGGTCGCGGGGCTCGACGCTCTCCAGGGCCAGGTCGCGGTGGTGCACTCGCCTCGCGCGGCACGCCGGCTTGCGGAATTGATCGATCCGGATCGGCGCGTCGACCATCCGGATCGCGGCAATCAGCGCGGCGGCAGCCGAGGCCGCGGGCGACGGCTGGGAGGAGGTTCGGGCCGCGCGGGCGCCCAATGACACGGACCTTCTGGCTCTCTGCGCCCGGCTGTGCGAGACTTGAGCCCAACGATGGCTACCGCACCGCATCGCACCGGGCTTGGTTGGGGCACCCGGCTTCTTCTCGTGATCGCCTTGCTTCTTGCCGGCGCGGCCGGAGCGGCCTGGGCGCTCGCACGCTATGAGCAGGCGGCGCAATTCCTCGGGATCGGCCCGAAGCCGCAGCCTGCGGCCACCATGCCGAGCAGTACGCCTCGCCGCAAAAGATCGCACTCGTGCCCGGGCCGGCGGCGGAATCGCAGGAAATCGAGAAGATCGAGGATCGCCTCGAGCAGGTCGAGACGACGACGGAACGCGTGGAAGGGTCGGCGGGAAGAGCCGACGCTTTGCTCGTCGCCTTCGCGGCGCGCCGGGCGGTCGATCGCGGCGTTGCACTCGGCTATCTCGAGCCCTTGCTGCTGGACCGTTTCGGGCGGACCCATGCGCGCGCGGTCGCGACCATCGTCACCGGCTCGCACGCGCCGGTCCGGCTCAACGACCTGACGCGGCAATATCGCGAACTCGGACCGGTGCTTCGCTCTACCGCGCCGACGGACGGATGGGTCTCGCAATTCCAGCGCGAGCTTGGCTCCCTGGTCCAGATCAGGCGCGCCGACCGCCCGTCGACGCAACCCGACGCCCGCTATCTCCGGGCGCTCTCCGCACTGGAAAACGGCGAGGTGGACATCGCCCTCGCCGAAACCATGCGCCTGCCGGGCGCCGCAAGGGCCGAGCAGTGGATCCGGCAGGCCCGCCAATATGTCGCCGTGCAACGCGCCCTGGACGAGATCGAATCGGGCGCTCTTCTGGCCAGAAACGACTCCCCAGCCGCCTGAAAGGGGTTGGCAAATCGCGCCTGCGGTGCGATTCCTGTCCTCGCGCCGGGTGGAACAGCCTGCGTTCAGCAATCATCGCTAAGCTGCTGGCGCTGTGGGTTTTTGGTGGGGGAGACGTGTCGTCATGACGTCAACTTGGCTTAGCCTTGGCCTGGCCGTGATTGCGCTCGGCCAGTCGGGGTCCAGTCTATCGGCTCAGACCGCGGTGGCGGTGAGCGCCGCAGCGACGCAGCCCGCGCAAGCGGCTCGACCGCCGCAGGCGCCGGTCTATCTGGCGAAGCGCGTCGACGAACTTGGCAAGGCCTTCGATGGCCGGGTCGGAATTGCCGTCCGCTCGGTCAACGAGGGCTGGAGCACGTCGTGGAACGGGAACGAGCTCACGCCGCAGCAGAGCGTCAGCAAATTGTGGGTCGCGATCACCGCGCTCGATGCAGTGGACCGGGGCCGCGTCCGCCTCGACGAACGGGTCACTCTGACTCGCGGCGACCTCACGCTCTTCCACCAGCCGGTCGCGCAGAAGATCCTCGGCGGCGGCACGACGATGAGCCTCGGCGAGCTGATGTATCAGGCGCTGACCAAGAGCGACAATACGTGCAACGACAAGCTCATGCGCTCGGTCGGCGGGCCGGAAGCGGTGCGGGCGATGATCCGGGCCAAGGGCCTTGGCGCGATCCGTTTCTACGAAGGCGAGAGATCGCTCCAGAGCCGCATCGCCGGTCTCACCTGGACGCCGAGCTATTCGATCGGCCGCGCCTTCTACGACGCGCGCAACGCCTTGCCGATGTCGCTGCGCCGGGCCGCCTTCAACCGTTACCTCGAGGACCCGTACGACGGCGCCTCCGCCAATGCGATCGCGGACGCTTTGGCGGCGCTGAAGCGCGGCGAGCTGCTTTCGGCTTCGTCAACGGCGCGGCTGCTGACGATCATGAGCCAGACGTCGACCGGCAAGAATCGCCTGCGCGGCGGCCTCAAGCCCGGCTGGACCCTGAGCCACAAGACCGGCACCGGCCAGGTGCTCGGCGCGACCCAGGCCGGCTATAACGACATCGGGATCCTGACCGCGCCGGACGGGCGCAGCTATTCGGTGGCGGTCATGATCAAGAAGACCGCGACGCCGCTGGGTGTCCGCATGAAGCTGATGAACGACGTGGTCCGCGCGACCATCGTGCAGCACGAGATGCGCTACAGCCCCGCCATCACGCTCTGACCGGATCGGATCGGGACTTCAGAGAAGTCGCTGGAGCGGGCGAAGGGATTCGAACCCTCGACCCCAACCTTGGCAAGGTTGTGCTCTACCCCTGAGCTACGCCCGCTCGTGGCGTTTGCGCGATTCCCGCGCTGGAGGCGGCCCGCTACCAGCCACCCCAATGCTTTGCAAGCGCTCCGAGCGGTAAAGTGCCCAGCCCTCGCCGGACAGCCGCCCGCTGTTGCCATAGTCGACCAGATGCCAGGTCGTATCGCAGCGGACGACCTCCTTGCGGACCGGAATCGGCGACCACCGCGCTCCGAGGAGATACTCCGCCGGATCGCAGCCCGAGGCGGTCTGGAAGCGATAGCCCCGACGCTCGCCGGCCGCGATCAGCACGGCCTTCAGCCGCTCTTCGGCGAAGGCCACGGTTGGCTGGTGCTTCGACTGCGCCTGGATGATCTGCAGCGGCCGGTCGGGGTCGCCGCGGCGTAGCTGGATGAGTTGCGCATCGCCCCACAATCCGCCGCCGACCATGATGGCCAGCACCGCCACCGCAATTGCGCTTCGGGCGGGGGGTGCCCGCAGTTCCCGGCCAACCCAGATCGACACGAGCAGCAGGACTCCGATCGCGCTCGAAAGATAGTAACGCGCGAATTCCGGGTTGCCGGACCGGGTCAGGGCGACGCCGAGCGGGACGCTGAGGATCAACAGGGGAAGGAGCAGGCGCCAGCGGCCGACCCACTTCGGCGGCTTCGCGGCGATCCACACGGCAAGCAGGCCGAGCAGAGCAGGGGCCAGCCACCAAGGGCCGAAGGCCATGCCAAGCGTCGTCGCCGACAGATCGCTCATCGCCAAAGCGTAGCGATCGACCGTGAACGGCGAATAGCCTCCGACGCGCATCCCTTCGGGACTTGCGTTGGCAGCGGCGAACACGCCGGCAATCACCAAAGCGCACGCTGCAAGGGGCGGTCCCATGACCTTCACCGTGGATCGCAGGGCATCGGACGGCCCGCGTTCGGACCGGCGGACCGCGAAGACCCAGATCGACAGCAGGCCGACGAACGCCGCCATCGTCAGGTGCGAAAGCATACCGAACACCGCCAGGATCGTGAGTCCGATCACCGGCGCTTCCTTGGGCTCCCCTCCAGCCACCGGTCGAGCATCAGCAGCATCACCATCGCCGCCAGCAGCATCAGCGAATAGCCGCGCGCTTCCGACCCGTAGGTGACGAGGATCGGCGCCACCGCAAACAGAAGCGCCGCCGCGACGGCCGCGCCCGCCGATCGCCTGGCGCCGATCAGCGCCGCGACGAGGATGGTCAGAGTTCCGGCGGCGATGGCCGGCGCCCGCGCCAGCAGCGGCGACGCCTGCAGTCCGATCGCCTGCAGCCAGAGCGAATAGAGGTGGTGATTATTGTCGTGATTGATGGACAGGAACACGCCGAGCGGCGTCTGCACCTCCACCGCGTGCAACGCCGACCAGGCCTCGTCCGTCCACAGCGCACCGCCGGCCGCGGCGAGCACGCGCAGCAAAAGGCCGACGGCCACTGCCGCCGCGATTGCGTACCAGACGCTGACTGACAGGCGTGCGCTTCGTACGGCCATGGCGCCGCACTAGCCGCAACAGGGTTAAGCCCGCGTTATGGTTCGCTCGCGGCTTGTGGCGAGCGGCACAGCCGACCATATGGGCCGCCACACGACAGCAGGAGTCTTGGAAGCGTGGCGACCCTTGGCATGAGCGAAGTCGAACGCGAAGCCGTCGAGCGCCTGCAGCGCGACGTCATCGAACCGTCGATGACCAACCTCGTGCTGCTGGATTTCTGGGCGGAGTGGTGCGGCCCCTGCAAGCAGCTCAGCCCGATCCTCGACAAGATCGCGACCGAATATGCCGACAAGGCCGTGAAGCTGGTCAAGATCGACGTCGACCAGGACAAGCTCATCGCGTCGCAGTTCCAGATCCAGTCGATCCCGACCGTCTACGCTTTCTTCAAGGGCCAACCGGTCGCCGACCTCACCAATTATCGCAGCGAGGGACAGCTCAAGCGCGTCATCGACCAGCTGCTCACGCAGCTCGGCGTGAAGGGCGAAGCGGCGGAGCAGCAGGCGGAAATCGAGCCGTTGATCGCCATGGGCGAGGGCGTGCTGGCCGATGGCGATGCGCCGCGCGCAGTTTCCATCTTCCAGCAGATCCACGACATGGCGCCGGAGAATCCCGTCGGTGATCGGCGGACTCGCCCGCGCGCTGCTTGCCGCGGGCCAGGCGGACGAGGCTCGCGCGCTTCTCGACGGAGCGCCGGCTGAGGTGGCGAACCATGCGGACGTCAGCCGTGCCCGTGCGGCGCTCGAACTGACCGAGGCCGCGCCCCAGATCGACAATTCGGAGATCGAAGCGCGGATCGCCGCAAACCCGGACGATCTCGATGCCCTCTATGATCTCGCCGGCGCGAAGATGGCGGGCGGCGACCGCGACGCCGCAGCCGACATCCTCCTCGACATCGTCGGCCGCGACCGCGACTGGAACGAAGGCGCCGCGCGGCAGCGGCTGCTTCAGCTGATCGAGGCGCAGGGCCTCGAAGACCCATGGGCGCGCATCGCAGCGGCGGCGGCTTTCGGCGCTCCTGTTCACATGAGCGGCAAGCGGCCGATGCGGCTGCCGATCTTTCCGCTTCCCGGAGCGATCCTCTTCCCCCGTTCGCAGCTTCCGCTGCACATCTTCGAGCCGCGCTACCGCGACATGGTGCGCGATGCGCTCGATGGTCCCGGCCGCATCGGCATGGTCCAGCCGCATGCGCCGGAGGACGAAGGCGCGCCCCTCTATCCGGTCGGCTGCGTCGGGGAGATCGTCGGCGTCGAGGAGCTGGACGACGGCCGCTACAACATCATCCTGCACGGCGCGACGCGCTTCCGGCTGATCGCCGAGGCGGACCTCGAGACGGCCTATCGCAATGCCGATGTCGATTCGGGCGCCTTCGACGACAACGAGCCGCCGCCACTGTCGATGACCCTCCGCGCCGAGGTGGAACAGGAAGCCCGCCGGCTCGGCGACGCCATGCGGCTGCAGGTCGACTGGGCCGCGGTGCAGCGGCTCGACGACGAGATGCTGGTCAATGCGATCGCCCAGGTCGCCCCGTTCGACGTCGGAGCGAAGCAGGCCCTGCTCGAAGCCGCGACCCTCGACGATCGCGCCGATTTGCTCGTCCAGCTGATGCAGTTCCAGCGCGCGGCGGTCAGCGGCGCCGAAGTCCAGCCGACGCTGCAGTAATCAGATCGGCAGCCCGCGCAGCAGCAGCGGAAGCTCGCCGCTCGTTCCGCGCGCTTCGCTCATCAGCTTGTTCTTGATCGGGCTCAGCCGGTCGATCATGCCCATGCCGAAGCGGCGGACCGCCGAAGCCGTCTTTCCCGGAATGCCGTAGATCCGCGTCAGGCTGTCCGTCGCCACCGCCACCGACAGAGCGTCGAGCGAGCGCCAGCGCTGGTACCGGTCGAGCAATTGCTTGTCGCCAAGGTCGAGGCCGAGCCGCGACCCTTCCACGAGAACCTGCGCGAACGCGGCGGCGTCGCGGAAGCCGAGGTTCAATCCCTGCCCCGCGATCGGATGGATCGCATGCGCCGCGTCGCCGACGAGCGCCAGCCGCTCGTCCACGATCCGCGCCGCGTGATGGAAGCCGAGCGGATAGGTCGAGCGCGGCGCCGCCATCGCGATCTTGCCGAGAAATCCGCCCATCGCCGCCTGCGCCTCGCCGGCGAACTGCTCGTCGCTGAGCGACATCCAGCCGGCGGCATCATCCTTCGGCACCGACCAGACGATTGCCGAGCGATGGCCTTTCGCGTCATCGGTCATCGGCAGCAGCGCGAACGGGCCTGTCCGAAAGAAGATCTCGTAAGCGATATTGTCGTGCGGCCGCTCGTGCCGAAGCGTCGAGACCACCGCCATATGGTCGTACTTCCAGCGGGCGAGCGGAATCCCCGCCGTCTCCCGCGTCGGCGACCGACGGCCATCGACGGCGGCAAGAACCGGCGCGCTGAGCTTCCGGCCATCGTCGAGCGAAACGACGACGCCGTGCGTTCCGCGCTCGACCGATTGCGGCCGCGACTTCCACAACATCCACAGATTGCGACCGGCTTCCGCCCGCTTCAGCAGGGCCGCCCGCAAGTGCCTGTTCTCGTGCATGACCCCAAGCGGCTCATCGTCCTCGGGCTCGAAGGCCAGTCCGCCCGGCTGAAGGCCGTCGGCGACCTGGATCGTCCGGATCGGGCAGCCGGGCTCGGGCAGATGCTCGGTCACTCCGATCGTCTCGAGCATGCGCATCGAGCTGGAGGAAACGGCGCTGGTGCGGCCATCGAAGGCCGCGGTCTTGCGCTCCGCAGGGTCCGCGGGATCGATGAGAATCGCCGAAAGACCGCTCGAATCGAGCGCGGAGGCGAGGGTCAGTCCCACCAGGCCGCCACCCAGAATGATCACGTCCGCACGGTCCATGAAGATGCGCACTACCGGTCCGTCGCATCGACGCCAAGGCATCGCTTGACCGAGGACTCGCCAAGGAGGCATTCTACCCAAGGAGTTTGGTGGGGGTTTGATCGATGGCGACCGCGGCTGTGCGGACCCATAAACGGGAGCTTGAGCCTCATTGGCGCGACGCACTGCGCGCGTCCGTGAAGCGGCTTGCCTTGCGCACGTGGGGGGCGATCCTGCTCGGCTTCGCGATTGCGACCGCCCTTGCGCTCGCGACTCACAACACGACCGACCCGTCGTTCAGCACGGCCGCGGGCGGGCCGCCGACCAACTGGATCGGCACTTTCGGCGCTTATGTCAGCGACGCCTTGCTGCTCCTGTTCGGCATGGGTTCGGTGCTGTTCCTTCCGGTGCTCGCGCTCGCCGGGCTGCGGATGATGCGCCTCGAGCCGACGGGCAGGGTGGTGCGCGCTTTGCTGGTGGCGGGCGCCGGCGCCGTCCTGATCGGGATCGCGCTCAGCCTGACCAGCGCCTCGGCCGTGTCCGGACTTCCGGGCGGCTGGGGCGGCGCGCTCGGGCTCGGCGCGGCCTATGGCGTCGAAGCCGGGATCGGGCTCATCCGCGACGATGCGATCGCCGATCCGGTCCGGCTCGTCGCGTTGGTGATCTTCGCGCTCGCCGGTCTGCTTCTCGGCTATCTCGCGCTCGGCCTTCAGGCGACCGAGCGGGCCTGGATGGGTGGGATCCTCAAGCGCGAGCCGCGCCCCAGGGTCGCGGCTCCGCGACGAACGATGGAATCCGCGGACGATCGCCCGACCAGCGCTGCGCCTCCCCGGTCCCGCCCGGCGGTTGCGGTCGCCGAGCCGTCGAGGCCGGTCGCCGCCGCGCAGCCGCGCGGCAAGCGCCCGCCCGCGTCGCAGCAAAGCCTCGCGCTTGGCGACAATTTCCAGCTCCCGGCGCTCGACCTGCTGGCGCCCGCGCCCGAGAAGGGCCGGTCGCAGATCGACCGCGCCGGTCTCGAGCGCAACGCGCGCCTGCTCGAATCCGTGCTCGAGGATTTCCACGTCCGCGGCGACATCGTCGAGGTTCGCCCCGGACCGGTCGTCACCATGTACGAGCTGGAACCGGCCAGCGGCATCAAGGCGAGCCGGGTCATCCAGCTTGCCGACGACATCGCCCGCAACATGTCCGCGCTGTCCGCCCGCGTCGCGACCATCCCGGGCCGCAGCGTCATCGGCATCGAGCTTCCGAATCCGAAGCGCGAGGCGGTGGCCTTGTCCGAGCTGATCGGAAGCCAGGCCTACGCCGACCAGAACATGTCGCTGCCGCTGATCCTCGGCAAGAATATCGCCGGCGATCCGGTCATCGCCGACCTCGCGCCCATGCCGCACCTGCTGGTCGCCGGCACCACCGGCTCGGGCAAGTCGGTCGGCCTCAACTGCATGATCCTGTCGTTGCTCTACCGGATGACCCCGGACGAGTGCCGGCTGATCATGATCGATCCGAAGATGCTCGAACTGAGCATGTACGACGACATCCCGCACCTGCTGGCGCCGGTCGTGACCGAGCCGTCGAAGGCCATCCGCGCGCTCAAGTGGACGGTCGAGCAGATGGAGGAGCGCTATCGCATGATGGCGAACCTCGGCGTCCGCGCGCTGCCCAGCTTCAACCAGAAGGTCCGCGAAGCGAAGGCCAAGGGCTCCAAGCTCGGGCGGCGCGTCCAGACCGGCTACGACGCCAGCAGCGGCCAGCCGCTCTACGAGGTCGAGGAGCTGGAATACGACGTCCTGCCGCAGATCGTGGTGGTCGTCGACGAGCTCGCCGATTTGATGATGACCGCCGGCAAGGAGGTCGAATTCCTCATCCAGCGCCTCGCCCAGAAGGCGCGCGCGGCCGGCATCCACCTGATCATGGCGACGCAGCGGCCGTCGGTCGACGTCATCACCGGCGTCATCAAGGCGAACCTGCCGACCCGCATCAGCTTCCAGGTCACCAGCAAGATCGACAGCCGCACCATCCTTGGCGAGCAGGGCGCCGAGCAGCTGCTGGGCAAGGGCGACATGCTCTACATGCCGGGCGGCAAGCAGATCATCCGCGTCCACGGTCCCTTCGTCAGCGACGAGGAGGTCCGCGCGGTCGCCGAGCATTGGCGCAGGCAGGGCGTGCCCGACTACATCCAGGCCGTCACCGAGGAGCCCGAGGACGGCGGCTATCATGTTCGACGGCCAGCCGAGCGGCGAGGACGACGCCGAGACCCAGCTCTTCCGCAAGGCGGTGCAGATCGTCGCCGAAAGCCAGAAGGCGTCGACCTCCTACCTCCAGCGGCAGCTCCGCGTCGGCTACAACAGCGCCGCGCGGCTCATCGAGCGGATGGAGAAGGAAGGCCTCGTCGGCCAGCCCGACCACGTCGGCCGCCGCGAAGTGCTGATCGACCCGGACGGGCACCCGATCTGAGCCGGGCGAACCCTGAACGGAACGGAACCGGAAGGTTCAGACCGCATTCAATGGGCGAACGCCAGACCGGCCGGAAATCCCAGGAGTTTTCGTTGAAATGAGCTTTCCGACACAATTTGCGCGCGCCCTCGCGCCGCTTGCGATCGTCGCTGTGGCCGCGCCCGCTTCAGGCGCAGTCGAGCGACATCGCGAAGGTCGAGGCGCACCTCTCCGCCGTCCAGTCGATGACGGCCAACTTCACCCAGACCGATTCGCGAAATCGCGTTGCCCGCGGCACGGTCCAGCTGAAGCGCCCCGGACGCATCCGCTTCCAGTATCAGGGCAACGACCTCGTCCTCGTCGGCAACGGCAACAAGCTGACCTTCGTCGACTATGCCGTCGGCCAGAAGAACAGCTGGGACCTCAACAAGACCCCGCTCGGCATCCTCCTCGCTGCGAATCCCGACATCAACCGTATCGCCCGCATCGTTCCGCAGAAGGATCCGCGCATCCTGGTCGTCCGCGCCCGCGACGCGCGCCGGCCGGAATTCGGCACGCTCCTGCTCGCCTTCGTCCGTAATCCGTCCGCGCCGGGCGGGCTGCTGCTCGAAGGCTGGACCGCGATCGACGCGCAAAACAAGCGCACGACGATCAAGCTCGACAGCCAGCGCTACAATGTCGCGGTGCCCGAAAGCGCCTTCGCTTATGCGGAGCCCAAAAAGCGCAGGTGACGAAAAAACGTAGTCGATTGAAACGGTTCATCGGCGCGTCAGGTTCATATTGGTAAACGGCGTTCTGGTTCAGCAATTGCATGGGGTTTCCCCCTGTTACCCTTGCGCCGCTGGACCACCTTGCGTGACGAACGCTTGGTCGGCCCTCGCTCCACGCCCCCGGAGCGGGGGCCTTTTCTTTGCGTAGAAAACAGAACGGGCTAAGCGCAGCGTCGTGGGCAAGAGCATCAAGATCGCATCCTGGAACGTGAACTCGGTCCGCGCGCGGATCGGCATCATCTCGCGCCTTCTCCGCGAGGAAAAGCCCGACGTCCTCTGCCTCCAGGAAACCAAGGTCACCGACGACATCTTCCCGGCGGGCCTGTTCGCGGACCAGGGCTATGTGCATCGCCAGCTCAAGGGCCAGAAGATGCACCATGGCGTCGCGATCCTCAGCAAGGTCGAGCTCGGCGAGCCGGGCAGCCATGACTGGCAGGACAATGGCGAGGCGCGCCACGTCGGCGTCCGCCTTCCGTGCGGCCTGCGGCTGGAGAACGTCTACGTTCCGGCCGGCGGCGACATCCCCGACCGCAAGCTCAATCCCAAGTTCGGCCAGAAGCTCGACTTCATCGAGCGCATGACGCGCTGGTCGGAAGGCCTTCGCGAGCCCACGCTCATCGTCGGCGACTTCAACGTCGCGCCGCTCGAATGCGACGTCTGGAGCCACAAGGCGCTGATCGACGTCGTCAGCCACACGCCGGTCGAGATCGACGCGCTGACGCAGATGCAGCAGGCGCACGACTGGGTCGACATCGGCCGCACCTTCGTGCCCGCGCCGGAGCGCAATTTCACCTGGTGGAGCTACCGCTCGCCCGACCATACCAAGAACGATCGCGGCCGCCGCCTCGACCATATGTGGGTCTCGCCCGACGCGGCGGAGCGCGTCCTCTCGCACCGCGTGCTGGAGCCTTGCCGCAGCTGGGAGCGGCCGTCGGACCATGTGCCGCTCATCTGCGAGGTCGCCATTTGAGCCGCCGCCAAGCGGTCGAACGGGCGATCGCCGCGCTGCGCACCGGACGAGCCGTCCGGATCGAAGGGCCGGAGCCGCTGACGTTCGTATCGATCGAGACGGCGACGCCGGAAATGCTGGCGCTGCTCGATCCCGAAGCAACGGCGCCCTTGCTGCTGAGCGGCAGGCGAGCCGCGGCCCTGTCGCTGGCGAACGAGCGCGACGCCGCAGATCCCGATCAGCCGGTGCTGATCGCCCGCGAAGCCTGGCTCGATGCTTCCGCCGCGCTGACGCTCGCGGACCCGGCGCAGGATTTCGCCCGCGCGCCGCTCGGTCCGCTGCAGCCGCAACATCTCGATTCACCCGATAGCGCGAAGGCCGCCCTGGCGCTGGCACGCTCGGCGGGACTGCTTCCGGCGCTCTGGATCGTCGATGTCGACAACAGCGCGACCACGGTCGATCTCAGCGAGCTGACGGACGAGCGCCTCCGCCCGGACGTGACCCTCCTGTCCCGCGCGCGCCTGCCGCTGTCCGACATGCCCGACACGCAGATCTTCGCCTTCCGCGGATCGGACGACGGGCAGGATCATGTCGCCTTGCTGGTCGGCGCGTTCGGCGGGAAGCCGCCGCTCGTCCGCCTCCACAGCGAGTGCCTGACCGGTGACGTGTTCGGCTCGCTCAAATGCGACTGCGGCCCGCAGCTCAAGGAAGCGCTGAGCCTGATCGGCACTGCGGGCGGCGGAGTCCTGCTCTACCTGCGGCAGGAAGGCCGGGGCATCGGACTGGCCAACAAGCTGCGCGCCTACGCTCTGCAGGATCGCGGGCTCGACACGGTCGACGCCAATCTCCGCCTGGGCTTCGCCGACGACGAGCGCGACTATGCCCATGCCGCCGCGATCCTGCGCGCGCTCGGGATCGACGAAGTCCGCTTGCTCACCAACAATCCGACGAAGGTCGAGGCCCTGGAACGCGAAGGCATCAAGGTCGTCGAGCGGGTCGCGCATCACATGCCGTCCAACCCGCACAACGCCGACTATCTCGCCGTGAAGCGCGAGAAGAGCGGGCACCTGCCCTAGCGGACGAGGCCCGACCGCGGTCGCAAGGCCGAGGAACAGCAGGAAGCCCATCGAGTCCGTGATCATCGTCACGAACACCGACGATGCCACCGCCGGATCGGCGCCCGCCCGCTCGAGCGTCAGCGGAACCAGCACGCCCGCAAAACCGGCAACGATGATGTTGACGAGGATCGCCGCCGCGATGACTCCGCCCAGCGGGGCGCTGCCGAGCACGAGCGTGACCCCGACCCCGATCAGGAAGGCGATCGTCAATCCGTTGAGCACGGCGACGCGAACTTCGCGCCAAACCGCCCGCCAGCGGTTCGACCCCGTCAGCTGGTTGGTAGCCAGTGCTCGCACCGTAACCGCGAGCGTCTGCGTTCCCGCATTCCCGCCTACGCCGGCGACGATCGGCATCAGCACGGCGAGGATCGCCAGCCGCTCGATCGAGTCCTCGAACTGGCGGATGACGAAGGCGGCGACCAAGGCGGTGAGCAGGTTGGCGATCAGCCAGCGCACGCGGGCGCGATAGCTCTCGCCGACCGGCTCGTTGATGTCGCCGTCGTCGCCCGCGCCGGACAGCAGCAGGACGTCCTCGCTCGCCTCTTCCTGGATGATGTGGATCACGTCGTCGACGGTGATCATCCCGACCAGCCGTCCCGACCCGTCCACCACGGCGGCCGAGACGAGCGCATATTTCTGGAAGCGCAGGGCGACGTCTTCCTGGTCCATGTCGACCGGAATGAGCGTCTGCTCGCGCGCCATGATCTCGCTGACGGGGACCGTCCGTGGGGACCGCAGGATCGTCGAAAGCTTGCAGGTCCCGACCGGGTGATGGTCCGGGGACACGACGAACACTTCCCAGAAGTCCGTCGGCAGATCGTCCTCGGAGCGGAGATAGTCGATGACCTGTCCGACCTTCCAATGCTCCGGCACAGCGCAGAGGTCGCGCTGCATCAGGCGGCCGGCGGATTCCTCCGGGAAGCTCAGCGCCTCTTCGACCGCGGCGCGGTCGTCCGGCTCCATCTTCTCGAGAACCGCCTGCTGCTCGTCCTCGTCGAGATCCTCGATGAGCGCGACCGCGTCGTCGGTCTCCATCTGGCCCGCGAGGTCGGCGACCTGCTGCGGCTCCATCTCGTCGATCAGGTCCTCGCGGACGTAGTCGTTGAGCTCGGCGAGCACGTCCGGGCTGATGATCCCCGCCAGCGCCTTGACCAGCCCCTCGCGCTCGTCGCGCGCGGCAAGCTCGATCAGGTCGGCGATGTCGGCGGGGTGGAGCGGCTGGACCAGCTCGCGGGCAGTCTCGTCGTCGCCGGCCTCGACGGCGTCCAGCACCTTGTCGACGAACTCGGGCCGAAGGCGGTCTTCGTGGTCGATCGGGGCCTGCGGCTTCGATTCGGGTGGCGCGGCGGCGGTATCGCTCTCGCTCATGCCTTTTCACCCCTGCTCGACCCGTGCGGGCCGTCCTATTGCCGCGCCTGCACTGGCGCAACCCGCCTCGCGCGCCTAAATCGCCGCCACTTCCCACTTTGTCCGGAGTAAGATCGATGTCCGACGGCGACCGCCTTGTTTTCAACCTTTCCAGCGGCGGCGACGTCGTCATCAAGCTTCGGCCGGACCTCGCGCCCGGCCATGTCGAGCGCATCACGGAGCTGACCAAGAGCGGCTTCTACGACGGCGTTCCGTTCCACCGCGTGATCTCCGGCTTCATGGCCCAGGGCGGCGACCCCAGCGGACGCGGCACCGGCGGTTCGGACCTTCCCAACCTGAAGGCGGAATTCAGCCGCGAACCGCACGTCCGCGGCGTCTGCTCGATGGCCCGCACGCAGGATCCGAACAGCGCCAACAGCCAGTTCTTCATCTGCTTCGACGACGCGCGCTTCCTCGACAACCAGTACACCGTCTGGGGCGAGGTCGAGAGCGGCATGGAGCATGTCGACGCGCTGCCCAAGGGCGAGCCGCCCCGCAATCCGGGCAAGATCGTCAAGGCCGAAATCCGGCCGGCGAGCTGAGATGACGGAGCCGCGGCCGGTCACGCTGATCACGGGAGCGTCGGCCGGCCTCGGCGTCGAATTCGCCCGGCAGTGCGTCGCACGCGGGCAGGAGGTGGTCCTCGTCGCCCGGCGCAAGGACCGGCTCAATCAAATCGCGGCGGAAGTCGGCAATGCGCACGTCATCGCGGCCGATTTGAGTCGATCCCGACGCGCCGGCGACGCTGTTCGCGGAGATCGCGTCGCGCGGCCTGTGGGTGCGTACGCTCATCAACAATGCAGGCTTCGGCCTGCGCGGGCGCTTCGACGCACTGCCGCGCGATCGCCAGCTCGAGATGATCGACCTCAACATCCGCGCGCTGACCGACCTTAGCTTTCTCGCCATCGAAGAAATGGCCAAACGCGGCGGCGGATCGATCCTCAACGTCGCGTCCACGGCCGCCTTCCAGCCCGGGTCCGAAGATGGCGCGTCTACTTCGCGACCAAGGCCTTCGTCCTGTCCTTCACCGAGGCGCTGCACGAGGAGTGGAAAGATCGCGGGATCAAGGTCAGCGCGCTCTGCCCCGGCCCGACCCGCACCGAGTTCGGCGAAGTCGCGGGCATTGGCACCCTCGGCTCCTTCGATCGCCTGTCGATGGAAGCGGCGCCCGTCGTTCGCGCCGGCCTGGACGGCCTCGAACGCAACCAGGCGGTCGTCATTCCCGGCACCACGAACAAGCTCGGCGCATGGTCGACACGCTTTGCCCCGCGCTCGGTCGTGCGGAAGATTGCGGGGTCGCTGAAACTGTAGGGGCCTTTTCTCGGGCTCGGCGTTTCCCACATTGAACTCTATTGGAGTGTCGTCGTTACGGATACGACACGAGAGCGGAGAGATTGAGTGGCCGAAACCGACACGATTGACAGGCCCACGACGACGCGGGTCCAGGTCGCGAACCTGCCCCCTGCCGACGGCGGCCGCGGCTTCGCCCGCCTTTCTCTCAACCTGATGAAGTCGCTTGGCCTCAACGAGGGCGACGTCATCGAGATCATCGGCAAGCGCACCACCACCGCCCGCGCCCTGCGACCCTATCCGGAAGACGCCGGTCTCGACATCATCCGCCTCGACGGCCTGCAGCGCTCGAACGCCCGCGTCGGCTCGGGCGATTATGTCGAGGTGAAGAAGGCGCAGTCGAAGCCGGCGACGCGCATCGTCTTCGCGCCCGCGCAGGACAATGTCCGGCTGCAGGGTTCGGCGACCGCGCTGAAGCGCAGCTTCGCCGGCCGGCCAGTCGTGGAGGGCGACGTCGTCGCCACCACCGGCCACCAGCGGATCGATTCCAACATGCCGGAAGAAGTCCGGCAGATGCTCAACGCGCCCGCCTTCGCGCTGCAGGAAGTGCGGCTGATGGTCGTCGGAACGACGCCCAAGGGCATCGTCCACGTCGACGCGACCACGCAGATCGAGCTTCTTCCCGAATATAAGGAAGGCGACGGCGAGCGCCGCGCCGACGTCACCTATGACGACCTCGGCGGCATGCGCGACACGATCGACGCGCTGCGCGAAATGGTCGAGCTTCCGCTGCGCCATCCCGAACTGTTCCAGCGCCTCGGCGTCGATCCGCCCAAGGGCGTCCTGCTCCACGGCCCGCCCGGCACCGGCAAGACGCGCCTCGCGCGCGCAGTCGCCAACGAAAGCGACGCGAAGTTCTTCCACATCGCCGGTCCGGAAATCATGGGCTCGGCCTATGGCGAGAGCGAAAAGCGCCTGCGCGAATTGTTCGAACAGGCGGCCGCATCCGCGCCCTCGATCATCTTCATCGACGAGATCGATTCGATCGCGCCCAAGCGCAGCCAGGTCACGGGCGAAGCGGAAAAGCGCATCGTCGCCCAGCTGCTCAGCCTGATGGACGGGCTCGAGCCGCGCCAGAACCTCGTCGTCATCGCGGCCACCAACCGGCCGGAAGCGATCGACGAGGCGCTTCGCCGTCCCGGCCGCTTCGATCGCGAGATCGTCGTCGGCGTGCCCGACGACAAAGGCCGGCGCGAGATCCTCGGCATTCACACCCGCGGCATGCCGCTCAGCCCCGAAGTGGATCTCGATGAGCTGGCGCGGCAGACCTACGGCTTCGTCGGCGCCGACCTTGCCGCGCTGACCCGCGAGGCGGCGCTCGAGGCCGTCCGCCGGATCATGCCCAAGCTGAACCTTGAGGATGAGACGGTTCCGACCGAGATTCTCGACGCGCTTTCGGTCGGGCCGCACGATTTCATCAACGCTCTGAAGCGCGTGCAGCCGTCGGCGATGCGCGAAGTCATGGTCG
Source organism: uncultured Alphaproteobacteria bacterium (assembly GCA_963807815.1). Taxonomy (GTDB): domain Bacteria; phylum Pseudomonadota; class Alphaproteobacteria; order Sphingomonadales; family Sphingomonadaceae; genus Sphingomicrobium. The sequence goes on from CAWECW010000012.1 coordinate 224,513, forward strand.
AAACGCCGTCGGTCAAATGGGACGATGTCGGCGGCCTCGACGCTGCCCGCGACCGCCTCAAAGAGGGCGTCGAGCTGCCGCTCAAGCATCCGGAAGCGTTCCGCCGCCTCGGCATCCGCCCGGCGCGCGGCTTCCTGCTCTACGGCCCGCCCGGCACCGGCAAGACCTTGCTGGCCAAGGCCACCGCGCGCGAGAGCGAAGCCAATTTCATCGCCACCAAGTCGTCCGACTTGCTCAGCAAATGGTACGGCGAAAGCGAGCAGCAGATCGCCCGCCTGTTCGCCCGCGCCCGCCAGGTCGCCCCGACGGTCATCTTCATCGACGAGCTCGACAGCCTCGTTCCCGCGCGCGGCGGCGGGATGGGCGAGCCGCAGGTCACCGAGCGCGTGGTCAACACGATCCTCGCCGAGATGGACGGCCTCGAGGAGCTCAACAATGTCGTGGTGATCGGCGCGACCAACCGGCCGAACCTGATCGACCCGGCGCTGCTTCGGCCGGGCCGGCTCGACGAGCTGATCTACGTCGGCACGCCGGACACCGCCGGGCGCCGGCGCATCCTCGCCATCCACACTGGCGGAATGCCGCTGGCGAAGAACGTCGACCTGGAATCGCTCGCTCAGCGGACCGACCGGTTCACGGGCGCGGATCTTGAGGATCTCGTCCGCCGGGCAGGCCTCACGGCGCTGCGCGGCGGCATCGACGCCAACGAGGTCACGATGGACGACTTCGAGGCGGCGCTGAAAGAGACGCGCGCGTCGGTCACGCCCGAGGTGCTGGAAGAATATGAGCGCATCCAGAAGACGCTGAAGAGCGAGGCGGCGCAGCCGACCGGCATCGGCTTCGTCCTTCCGGGAATGCTCCGCTCGCGCGGCGGCGACGGCAAGGGTTCCGACAGCTAGGCTTCGGGCAGCGTCCTCGCCGCCCAGGCGGCAAGCGCGATCAGCAGCAGCGCCGAAATCGCGAACGGCAGGTCCGGGTTCACCAGGTAGAGCGCCATGCCCGACGCAGGCGCCGCGACCCAGCTGATGCCGTTTGCCGAAGTAATCACGCCCGGCCACGCCGCCTTGGTGCGCCAGCGGCACGGCCAGCGAGGCTCCGCCGGTGAAGCCCGGACGCGTGAACCCGAAGCCGAGCGAGGCGATCGCGAACGACAAGGTGATCCCGTAAAGGTCGGTGGCGAGCAGCGCTCCGGCGCAACCCAGCGCCGGCGATCAGCGCACCCCATGCGATCAAGGCGCGCGGCGCCATGTTCAGGCGCGGGATCACGCCCCATTGCGCGGCGAGCGTCGCGGACGCGCCCGCCATCATGACGATCGCAATCGACGATTCGGACCCGCGCGGCTCCAGCGCGAGCCGGTCGATGATGAAGAAGCCCATGCAGGTCAGCGTCGCCGCCTGCGCATGGCCCGCGACCACGCCGGCGATGATCCACGACCGGATGCGCGGGTCGTTCCACTTCAGCCGTTTCTGCCGCGGCGAGGTCGCTGCGACGACGCTTGCGCCGGTCGGCTGCGAGGCGAGCGACGGATAGCTCATCGCCGCGCCATGACCCGTGCGCCGGCCGTATCGGTCGTTCGGCAGCCACAGCAGGATGGCGACGAAGGTCAGCAGTCCGATCAGCGAGAAAGCGAACAACGGCCCGGAGAGTCCGAGGAACGGCAGTACGAACAAGGGCGCAACCGCCGGCCCGAGGATCGTGCCGAGGCCGAAGGACGACGACAGTGCGGACAAAGCGGCGACGCGCCCGCTGCGCCGCGTCTTCGAGGCGAGATAGGCCTGCGTCGCCGACGGCGTCGCGCAGCCGAGGCTGCCGTAGATCGCCCGGAACAGGCCGAACAGGATGAAGGTCAGCCCGCCCGCGATCGCGCCCTCCAGGCCGAAGTGCAGCACGGTCCCGCACAGGAACATGGAGACGATGAAGCCGCTCAGCCCCAGAAGCGTCAGCGCCTTGCGGCCGTGATGGTCGCTCTTCTCAGCCCAGAAGGGGGCAAGCAGCACCCACAGCACCGCCGACCAGGTGTAGGCGACGGCGACCCAGAAATCGGAAATTCCGATCTCGCGCCCGATGGCCGGCATGACCGACTGCAGCGCCGTATTCCCGGCCGCCGCGACGAGCATCGCCGCATAGAGCAGCAGGAAATGCGTGCGCGAGAGCGCGGTCGTACCGACCCGCTGGGTTGTGGATTGCCGGAGCACGCTCTGCCTCTAGCCCCGACCCGCGCTCGAACAAAAGCGCCGTTACGAACCGGTCTTGAGCCGCAACGGATGTTGTGCGATCCGAAGGGCGCTCGGTTGATTCGATGGGGGGAGTATGCCCATGCGCCGAGCGTTCAATTCAGCTGCGACACTGCGTTCGCGCTAGCCCGACAGCCCAGTCGCTACCATGGATGCCGCGGAGATTCTCACGCGCATGGCCGCCGAACTCGCGCTTTTTGCGGGGGTCGGTTTCCTGCTGTTCGGGCTCAACGACCTCGTCGTCGACCTGATCTATTTCACCCGACGCTTCTGGCGATCGGCGACGGTCTACAAGCGCCATCGGCGGACCTACGCCAGCTATTACGTCTTCAACAAGAACCCGGGCTTCATCGCGATCTTCGTGCCCGCGTGGGACGAATCCGCAGTCATCGCATCCATGCTCAAGGCGACGCTGAAGCGCCTCGATTACCCCAACTACCGCATCTTCGTCGGCCACTATCGCAACGATCCGTCGACCGCCGCCGCCATTGCGAGCGTCAAGGACGAGCGAATCCAGTCCGTCGAGGTGCCGGTGGACGGCCCGACGACCAAGGCCGACTGCCTCAACCACCTCTACGATGCCCTGGTCGCGCACGAACTGAAGTCGGGTCGGCAGGCGAAAGCGGTCGTCCTGCATGACGCGGAGGACGTCGTGCACCGCTACGAGCTCGGCATCTTCGACGGCCTGATCGACCGCGCTGCGGTGGTCCAGCTTCCCGTCCTCCCGCTGGTCGATCCCAACTCGCGCTGGATCAGCGGCCATTATTGCGACGAGTTCGCCGAGGCGCACATCAAGGAATTGGTGGTGCGCGAGGCGGTCGGCGCGGCCATTCCGCTGGCCGGCGTCGGCTGCGCCATCGCCCGCGAGCCGCTGTCCAAGCTCGCCGCCATGCACGACGGCCGCCCGTTCGCCGGGTCGAGCCTGACCGAAGATTATGAAATGGGACTGCGCATCGGCGGGCTCGGGCTCAAGACCATGTTCGTCCGCATACCGGCGGAACCCGGCGAGCCGGGCGTCGTCGCCAGCCGCGGACATTTCCCGGCGACACTCGGCGCGGCCGTCCGGCAGAAGGCGCGCTGGCTCGGCGGAATTGCGTTTGCCGGTTGGGACAGGCTCGGCTGGAGCGGGGGCGTCGGCGAGCGCTGGATGCGCCTTCGCGACCGGCGCGGCCCATTCGCGGCTCTGCTGATCGTCGCCGCCTATCTCGCCGCATTCCTCTGGAGCCAGCTCTGGCTCGCCGGGCTGCTCGGAGCGCCGATCGAGGTCCGGATCGATCCGCTGCTCGCCACCTTGCTCACCGTCAATGCATGGCTGCTCGCCTGGCGAGTGCTGATGCGCGCCGCCTTCACCGCTTCCGCCTACGGGCTGGAGGAAGGCCTCCTGTCCATGCCGCGCCTGTTCGTCGGCAATCTCATCGCCGTGCTCGCGGCGTTCCGCGCCTTTTCGCTGCATTCCCGCGGGCGGACGCCGCGCTGGGACAAGACGCAGCACATCTTTCCCAAGGAGGCAGTGCAATGAGCGCGCCGGTTCGTTTTCTCTTCGTCGCCGTCGCCGGCTGGGCCCTCTTTCGCGGAGTGACCGTCGGATCGATCCCCGGCGCCGATGCCTTCACCATTGCACGAGCGGAGGCCGCGCCGCCCGCACCCGCGACGATCGTTCCGACGGAGTTTCCGCCCATCGCTCCGGTCGAGCCTCAGCAAGCGGCCGTCAGCGACGGCTATGCGTCCTATCCGTATGGCTACTATCCGCCTCCGCCTCCGCCTCAGCGATATGCCGCTTACTATCCGGCAGCCCCAGCATCGCGGACGGTCACGGTTCCGCTCCCAGCCCCGCAGCCACAAGAGGTCGCTGAACAGCCGCCCGAATTCTTCTCGCCCATCCCGCAGCTCGAGGAATGGGATCTTGCGCAGGTCGCCCGCGGAGGCTTTTCCTCCCCCGCACCGCAAAGCAGGCCGGCGCCTGCCAGCGTGCCAAGTTTCATTCCGCGCAAGCATCTCGACCGCCTGCAGCTCAGCGCCTGGGCCCTGCTTCGCCGCGAGCCCGGTACCGGGTCGCTCGCGAGCGGCGGCGTCGCTCGGCGGAAGCCAGGCCGGGGCGCGGCTGACCTATGCCTTCGACCGTCGCATCGCGGCATCGCTGCGGACGAGCTCGCCGGTCGGCGGAAGCCGCGGCGGCGAAGTCGCGGCCGGTGTCCGCGTCACACCAATCCCGTCCATCCCCTTCTCGATCACTGCGGAGCGCCGTCAGGCAATCGGCAAGTTCAGCACGGGACGATCGGACTTCGCCTTGTTCGCCGAGGGCGGCGTCTACCAGCAGCCGCTTGGATGGAACCTGCTCCTCGACGGCTATGCCCAAGCGGGCGTCGTCGGCGTGCGCAGCCGCGACATGTTCGCCGATGGCGGCGTCACCATTTCGCGGCCGGTGTACGATCGCTTCTCTGCGGGCTTCGGCATCTGGGGCGGCTACCAGCCCGGTCTCTATCGCGTCGACGCCGGGCCGCGCGTTTCGATGCGCGTCCGCCACAACGTCAGCCTGCACCTCGACTGGCGGCAGCGCCTCGCGGGAACGGCGCAGCCCGGCTCCGGCCCGGCGCTCACACTCGGAGCCAATTTCTAGAAAGCGCCGAATTCCGCCAAGCCGCTTGGCCTCCGGCTGCCTTTGCCGCTAGTCCATTGAGCGCCGATGGACATCTACCTCCCGATCGCCGGCCAGTCGGTCAATGCGCTGCTGATCATCGCGCTCGGCGGCCTCGTCGGCATTCTCTCGGGCATGTTCGGGGTAGGCGGTGGATTCCTCACCACGCCGCTGCTGATGTTCTACGGAATCCCGCCGACCGTCGCGGTCGCGTCGGCGACCACGCAGATCACCGGCGCCAGCGTCAGCGGCGTCATGGGCCATTTGCGGCGCGGGGGCGCGGACCTGCAGATGGCCGGCATCATGATCGTGGGCGGCCTCATCGGCTCGCTTGATCGGAGCGGTCATTTTCCGGGCCCTGCAGGCGAGCGGCCAGATCGACGTCGTCATCGGCTCGCTCTACGTCGTTCTGCTCGGCTACATCGGCGTCCTGATGTTCAAGGACGCCTTGATCGCGCTCGGCACGATCAAGGTGAAAGCGACCGAGGCCCGCCCGCGGCACAATCGCTGGGTCGCCTCGCTGCCCCTGCGCTGGCGCTTCTACAAGTCCGGTCTCTACATCTCGCCGCTGGCTCCGTTCGCGCTCGGCTTCGGCGCGGGCATCCTCACCATGCTGCTCGGCGTCGGCGGCGGGTTCATCCTCGTTCCGGCGATGATCTATCTGCTCGGCATGCCGGCCCGCGTCGTCATCGGCACGTCGCTGGCGATCATCATCGCCATCGCCGCGGGGACGACGATGGTCCACGCGCTGACCACCCGGGCGGTGGACATCGTCCTTGCCGGACTGCTGCTCATCGGCGGCGTCGTCGGCGCCCAATATGGCGCGATGCTCGCGACGAAGCTGAAGCCGGACCTTCTCCGCTTCGCGCTCGCCATCGTCATCCTGCTCGTCGCCGGACGCATGGCCCTCGGCCTCGCCTGGCGCCCGGACGAAATCTTCACGGTGGAATATCTGTGAGGCGCATCCGCGCCGCCGTGCTGGCACTCGTGGCGCTTGCGATCATGGCGCAGGCGAAGCCGGTGCTCGTGCCCGACGTCTCCGCGCGCCGCATCGAAATCCGCTACAGCTTCACCGGAGCCCAACTCCTGCTGTTCGGCGCGATCCTCTATCCGCGCGGGCGTCATTCCCGAACGGACGCCCGACATTGCCGTCGTTCTTCGTGGCCCCGTCGAGCCGATCCTCGTGCGCGAGAAGCAGAAGGTCGCCGGCATCTGGATGAACGCGGAATTCGTCGCGCTTCCGGTCCGCGCCCTCCTTTTATGCCGTCGCCTCGTCCAGGCCGGTCACGGACCTCCTCGATGAGCGGACGGCCGCCATCTACGAGATCGGCCTGCAGAACCTCCAGCTTTCGCCCGGCTCAGGCGCGCTTCCGGAAAAGGCGCGGCGCTTCGAGGCCGGCCTGATCGACCTTCGGAAGCGGCGCGGCGTCTATTACGAGAACCCCCGCGGCGTGGAGATCAGCGAAGGCGTCCTCTACCGCGCCCGCATCTCCATCCCCAGCCAGGTCCCCGTCGGCACCTACACCGCCGAAACCTTTCTCATCCAGGACGGCCGGGTGATCGCCGTCGCGACGCGCGACATCGAGATCGGCAAGAGCGGCTTCGAGCGATGGGTCTCGCTCGTCGCCCGGCGTCACGAATTCTTCTACGGCCTTGCCGCGGTCCTGCTGTCGCTGTTCCTCGGCTGGGCTGCCGCCATGGTGTTCCGCCGCCGCTTCTAGCGTGCTTAGCCCAATGTTAACCGACGTCACTTACTGAGGCCGCTGAGTATGCGTTAACCAGGAGTGCGGCGGGGCATGGACGAGCAACCGAACCTGCAGAATTTCGTCAACGAAATCAGCAGCTTCAGCGACGAGAACGTAGCGCCGAAAGCGGCTGCTTCGCCCGTTGCGAACCTGCAGCCGATCGGCACCGTCGTCGAAATCGCCGGCTCCGGATCGCGCATCCGCATGGATGGCGCGGTTCTCGCGCAATTCTCGACCCATGACGACCCGTCGGTCGCCATGTCCGGCCAGGTCGGCAGCCAGGTCAAGATGGCCGTCGGCAAGAGCTGGCTGATCGCCAACGTCCGCACGATGAAGAGCGGCGAAGAGGGCGAAGTTCTCGCCGCCATCGATTTCCTCGGCGAAGGCTCTCGCGACGCCCGTGGCGGCATGGGCAACTTCCGCCGCGGCGTGACGCGCTATCCAATCCCGGGCGACAAGGTTCTGCCGGTGACGACGGAGGACCTGCGTTCGGTCTTCGCCGCCAGCGACGAGCCGCATATCGAGATCGGCACCGTCTATCCGACCGACGACATTCGCGGCGCGCTTTACGTCGACCCGATGCTGTCGAAGCATTTCGCGGTCCTGGGATCGACCGGTACCGGTAAGTCGACCTCCGTCTCGCTCATCCTGCACCGCATCTCGCAGCTGAGCCCCGAGGGTCACATCGTGATGATCGACCCGCACGGCGAATATTCGGCGGCGTTCAAGGATTGCGGCGAAATCTTCAACGTCGACAATCTGCAGCTGCCCTACTGGCTGATGAACTTCGAGGAGCATTGCGAAGTGCTCCTGACCACCGACGGTGGCGAACGTCAGCGCGATGCGGACATCCTCGCCAAGTGCCTTCTCGCCGCCCGCACCAAGGGCAAGCTGGCGGAGCAGTTCGGCAAGGTCACCGTGGATTCGCCGATCCCGTACCTGCTGACCGATCTCAACACGATCATCGTCAACGAAATGGGCAAGCTCGACCGCGCCGGCGACACGCTGCCTTACGCCCGTCTCAAGAACAAGCTCGACGAGCTCAAGGCCGACCCGCGCTACAATTTCATGTTCTCGGGCATGATGGTGACGGACACGATGGGCGCATTCGTCGCCAAGCTGTTCCGCATGCCGGCGAACGGCCGTCCGATCTCCATCGTCGACGTTTCAGGCGTTCCCTCGGACATCACTTCGGTGGTGGTCTCGGTGCTCGCCCGCATGGTCTTCGACTATGCGATCTGGTCGCGCACGGAGCCGCAGCGCCCGATCCTGCTCGTCTGCGAAGAGGCGCACCGTTACGTCCCGAAGGACGAGAACGGCGGCGCTCAGGCGGTCCGCAAGATCCTCGAACGTATCGCCAAGGAAGGCCGTAAGTACGGCGTTTCGCTGGGCCTCATCACGCAGCGTCCGTCCGACTTGGCCGAAGGCGTTCTGTCGCAGTGCGGCACGATCATCTCGATGCGTCTGAACAACGAGCGCGACCAGGCCTGCGTCCGTGCGGCCATGCCGGAAGGCGCGCGCGGCTTCCTCGACGCCATCCCGGCGCTCCGCAACCGCGAGTGCATCGCCTGCGGCGAAGGCGTCGCCATCCCGATCCGCGTCCGCTTCGACGACCTCGAACCGGAAAAGCGCCCGGCCTCCGCCGACCCGAGCTTCGCCGCTTTGTGGCGCGAGACCGGCGGCGAAGAAGGCATCATCCAGCGCACCATCCGCCGCTGGCGTGGGCACGGCCGCTAAACCTGGTATCAACGACGGCTAATTCAGCGTCCCCACTTCGGGGAGTGCACTGGTTCTGACTTAAGTTGCGTTTGCGTCTGCCCGGCTGGAGGGCGAGTGAGTCACAGTACAAGCGTGAAACTGGACGGTCCGTCGACCGTCGCCGTTCCTCTACTCCTGGTTTTCGTCCTCTGGGCCGCCCGGGCGCTCTACTTTCAAGAGCCCTGGTTCGCCCTCGATGATGCCTACATCTACGGTCACAACGCCGAGGTCCTGCTGAAAGGCAGCGACCCGAATTACGGCGTGTCTCCGTTGTACGGAACGACAAGTGCACCGTTCCTGCTGCTGCTCGCCGGGATTTCCATGCTCCTGCCCATGGGCTGGGCTCTCGAGGTCGCCAATCTTGTTGGGGCTTTGCTCTACGTTGCGGCAACCTGGAGACTGGCCCGAGGCCTGAGCCCAGCCTGGCGAATGGTCGCTGTCGCCGTCGCCCTGCTCTCCGCAATGACGATCCACCAGCTCACGAATGGCCTTGAGACCGGGCTCGCAATGGCAGCGGTGATGTGGGCCATCGTCGGCATGGTGGAGCGAAGCCGCTGGCTTGGGCTGCTCACCGGCTTGCTTCCCTTCATCAGGCCCGACCTGGCGCCGCTGGCCGGAATGATCTGGCTGACGAGCGCGGACAAAATCCGCCACGCAGCGCTGGCCGCCCTGACCGCAACGCCGTTCGCCTTGTGGTTCCTCATCGAGACCGGCTTTCCGGTTTCCCTTACCGGCTACGCGAAACAGCTATTCTTCGGTCGGGCGATCAGCGCACCGACTGATCGTCCGGAAGTCCGAGCTTTTTGTACAGCTCGCGGCGGCCGGCCTTGTCGCCCTCGATGATCTTGTGGGCGAATTCGGCGACCTTCAGCGCCACGTCTCGCGGCACGACGACCACTCCGTCGCCGTCGGCGACGATGACGTCACCGGGATTCACGAGCACCCCGCCGACGACGACGGGACGGTTGACGGATTCCACCTCGTTGCGACCCGGCCGGATGCCGCGCCCCGGGCGGCGGAGATAAAGCGGCACCTGCTCGGTGATCACCTCGTCCGTGTCGCGCGCGGTTGCGTCCGTGACGACGCCGACTGCGCCCGCCAGCTTCCACCCCATGATGTTGTTCGACCCGATCGATCCGACATCCGCATCGGGCGCCTCGTCGATGACGATCGCCGTCCCCTTTCGGATCAGCGGGACGAACGGTTCCGGCGAGAGCTCATTGTACCACTTGCCTTCCCACGCCCGGAATTCGTCGTAGCTCTTGTCCCCGCCCGCGATCGGACGCTGTGTCGGGACGTAGCGGACGGTCACTGCGATGCCGACGAAGCGGTGGCCGAAATTCTTCGGGTCTTTCCAGAGCGAGTGGATTTCCGGGTCCATCAGCCCGACATTATGCAGGCCGACGAAGTCCATGCCGTCGGTGACGTCCGCGACGCGCAGGCCGTCGAACGCCTTGAGGATGCGCTGATCGTCCTCGGCGGAGAAGGTCCGTGTCTCGATGAAGTTGCGGCCGCCACGATCGGCCGACTGCGCCTGGCCCGTGGACGCATAAAGCCCGATTGCCGCCGCAAAGAACAATGTACTCGCCCGCATGATACCCCCTCATTTGCTTGCCGCAGCAAGGTGCGCGGGGGCGGACGCAGCGGTCAAGCGGCTCTTTGTCGGAAAACTCCGGCTGTGGCCCGCTCCGAGGGGCTCGAACCCCCAACCTCCGGGTTCGAAGCCCGGCGCTCTATCCGGTTGAGCTAGGAGCGGTCATGCACAGGCAGGGCATGTGCCATTGAACCGAACCTCATCGCAAGCTTCCGCTCTATTCGGGAGGAAGCGCCTCGAACTGCGGCAAATCGTCGCAAATCAGGTCCCAGGATGCCTTTGAGGCCGTGAAGATATGAGCGCTTGGCCGGATCGACGGTTCATCGACAAGTGTTCCGAGCGTGACATGGGCAAAAGCGCCGTTTTGAACCATCGAACATAAAAGCGAACCGCACCGCGCGCAGCGCGCATCAAACGCATCATCATCGCCATATCGCGTGAGACGGTCGGGCTCCGGCAAGAGCAGTTTGTCCGCCGAGATTCCGGCGAAAGGTTTGGACCCCGCGCCGGTCGCTCGTCTGCACTGCGAGCAATGACAGATGAACGAATATTCAAACGCATCTTGCACCGAATACTTCGCGAAGCCGCACAAGCAGGATCCGCGAAGCTGGCGTTCGGACATCGCAGGCAGCACCCGTCAACGACTTAGGAGGGTCGCACTTTGCCCGAAAGCTGCCACGTCGCAAGGAGGGGACGATTTATGTCCGCTTGCGACCCATTCCGGGCACGGGCCGCTTAGGTCTGCTTCCAACTCATTTGAGGCGCCCGCCGCGAGCGGGCGCCTCCCGACGATCTGCTCACATAAGATCTGAAGGCCGGTCGGCAAGCGCCGGACCCTTCAGTAGGCCGCAAGCAGACAATGCTAAATCCGTGCGGGGTCCGTCCCGGCTGTAATCTTGATCTAACTTTGTCTCACGCGTGGTCCGTAGGAATGCGTATATTCGGCTCAGTCGGTCAGCACCTACTTCCCGACAAATATGACTTGGAAGACGGTACGACTTGAGCTTGCGCGCACGGAGGGCTTTCCAAAGGGCTCGGTCGGCCGCACCTACATCCTTAGAGTTCCCCTGAGCGACGATGGCGTGATCGACGCCGAGAAGATTGCTCTCAATCCCTCACGTGCAACCGCACGCCGTTTCTGGACTCCCGAACCCGACCAATTCTGCCGTATCGAACAGGCCAACGAGCATTGGCTATTTCGTTGCCACGGGCAGCATGGGGAGAGACTTTTCCGAATGCCGGACGTGCCCATTAGGCTTGAGCAAGAAGTTCTGATCCAGGAGCCCGACGGATCGACGAACCCGTTCCGCGTAGCCAGCATTCGCAGCAATAGATCTGCGGCGACTGCGGCTTCGTAGATTTGCGTTCCTCCTGCTATCCTGATCCTATGAATGACGAAGCTCAACGCCCGCAGGGCGTTTCGTTTAACGAACGGGAAACTCACCTGCGGTCGATCCTGGCCACCGTGCCCGATGCAATGGTCGTTATCGACGAGACAGGCAGAATCCTGTCATTCAGTGCCGCCGCTGAGAAGATGTTCGGTTACGCCGAGAACGAGGTCATCGGCGAAAACGTGGCAATGTTGATGCCCTCTCCCGACCGGGAGCGGCATGACGGATACCTCTCCCACTACCGCGACACCGGCGAACGCAAGATCATCGGGATCGGCCGAGTCACCACGGCTCGCCATCGCGATGGGTACACCTTCCCCATCGAACTCTCCATCGGCGAGGCATGGCTCGACGAAACGCGCATCTTCACCGGCTTCGTTCATGACATCACGCAGCGTCAGAAGGCGGAACTGCGGCTTCAGGACCTGCAGTCCGAGCTCGCGCATGTGGGTCGCGTCAGCGAGATGGGATCCCTGGCGTCTTCGCTGGCACATGAGCTGAACCAGCCGCTGACGGCGATCGCAAATTACTGCGAAGCGGCGCGCGACCTGCTTCCCGCCGGATCCAACGACGAATCGCTCGCGCTGGTTCGCGAGGCTCTCGACGAGGCTGCCAAGGAAACGTTACGCGCGGGCCAGATCGTTCAGCGGCTCCGCGAGTTCGTCCGTCCGGGCGAAGCCGAACGCCGCGTGGAATCACTCGCTCGCCTTGTCACGGAGGCGAATGCCCTCGCGCTGCGTCGGAACTCGGGAGCACGGGATCGAAGTCCAGGTCCAGCTCGACCCAGAGGCCGACGCCGTGTTCGTCGACAGGGTCCAGATTCAGCAAGTCCTGACCAACCTCGTTCGCAACGCGATCGACGCGATGTTGGACAGGCCAACACGATCGCTGATCATCCGGTCCGAAAGGTCTCCTCACGATCTGGTGACGTCTGACGATCGAAGATACGGGATCGGGCATCGATCCAGATATCGCGCCGCAATTGTTTCAGCCGTTCGTCACCTCAAAGCCGAATGGAATGGGCGTAGGACTGTCGATTTGCCGGACGATAGTCGAGGCCCAGGGCGGCCGGATATGGTTCGAGCCCGGCCTGAAGGTGGTACGGCCTTTCACTTCACCTTGCCGTCAGGGGGAGAAGGCGAATGAGCGAGGCAAAAGTCGTGCATTTCGTGGACGACGATGATTCGGTTCGCCGGTCGGTCGGCTTCATGCTCAAGACATCGGGCTACAAGGTGGAATCGTACAGCTCCGGCGCGGATCTTCTGAAGCAGGCCGAATGCTCTCGAGGCCGGCTGCATCCTCCTGGATATTCGCATGCCGGGCATGGACGGTCTGGAGGTCCAGGAGACGCTGCGGCAGCAGGGCGTCACTTTGCCAATCATCATCATGACCGGCCACGGCGACGTCCCCTTGTCGGTTCGGGCGATGAAGGCCGGAGCGATCGACTTCATCGAGAAGCCATTCGAGAAGCAGGTGCTGCTGGCCGCCCTCGAGGTGGGCTTCGATGCTCTCCGGCGGAGCGATTCGGGCCGGGAGAAGGCGAAGGACGCCGCCGTTCAGCTGCAGGTTCTCACGCCTCGCGAGCGCGAGGTGCTGGACGGGCTCGCCGAAGGATTGCCCAACAAGACCATCGCCTACGATCTCGGCATCAGCCCGAGGACGGTTGAGATTCATCGTGCAAATCTGATGACCAAGCTCGGCGTAAGGAGTCTGTCGGAAGCGCTGCGGCTCGCGTTCGCAGCGCAGGAGACTTAAGGCCAAGGGCGCGGCTCGGAGCGCCTGCCTTCACTTTGACGCCGGAGGTGTCGTTTCACGGGATATGTCCTCAATACGAGGCGCGTGTCACTCTTACCGCGCTTCTCTCGTAGGCAAGTCCCCGGGAATGTGGGTGCTTGGGGGAGCGAGGGAAATTCCCCGGGACACTGAGAATTTGCTCCTAACTCTGTGACCCTCGAAATACGTAGATGAACGTAGCCGAACGGACTCCGTAAAATCACGTATCGGTCCGCCTGACCCTGCGCCTTTACAGCTGTGACAATCAATCGCGGCCCGGGGCAACGCAATGTATTCACTGATGGCCAAGGCTTTCGGCCTCGCATTTCTGGCAGTGCTCGCGCTGATCCTCATTCCGCGGGCTGCGGACGGAGGATTCGCAGTCCATCTGGCAATTGTGGCGATCGCTGCTTTCGCGGCGGTGGCAGTCAGCCTTCACTCGGCGGACGACGCCATCTTCTTGGGCATCGCCAAAAGGCCTAACTCATCGCTTTACGACGACGACCCGATCCGCTGGGGCGTGATCGCGACCCTGTTCTGGGGCATCGCCGGCTTCGCTCGCCGGCCTCTTCATCGCGCTCCAGCTCGCCTTCCCGGCGCTCAACCTCAGCCTCGAATATACCAGCTTCGGGCGGCTGCGGCCGCTGCACACCTCGGCGGTGATCTTCGCCTTCGGCGGCAATGCGCTGATCGCGACCAGCTTCTACGTCGTCCAGCGCACCTGCCGCGCGCGGCTCGCCTTTCCCGGCGCTCGCCCGCTTCGTCTTCTGGGGCTACCAGCTGTTCATCGTGCTGGCGGCGACCGGCTACCTGCTCGGCATCACCGAGAGCGCGCGAATATGCCGAGCCCGAATGGTATGTCGACCTGTGGCTGACCATCGTCTGGGTCGCCTATCTGCGCGGTCTTCGTCGGCACGATCGTCAAGCGCCGCGAGCCGCACATCTACGTCGCCAACTGGTTCTACCTCGAGCTTCATCCTGACCATCGCGATGCTCCACATCGTCAACAATCTGTCGATGCCGGTCAGCCTGCGTCGGCTCGAAGAGCTATTCGCGCCTTCGCCGGCGTCCAGGATGCGCTGACCCAATGGTGGTACGGCCACAACGCGGTCGGCTTCTTCCTGACCGCCGGCTTCCTGGCGATGATGTACTACTTCGTGCCCAAGCAGGCCGAGCGGCCGATCTACAGCTACCGGCTGTCGATCATCCACTTCTGGTCGCTGATCTTCCTCTACATCTGGGCGGGCCCGCACCACCTCCACTACACCGCGCTGCCCGACTGGGCGCAGACGCTCGGCATGGTCTTCTCGATCATGCTGTGGATGCCGAGCTGGGGCGGCATGATCAACGGGCTGATGACGCTCAACGGCGCGTGGGACAAGATCCGCACCGATCCGATCATCCGCATGATGGTGATCGCGCTCGCCTTCTACGGCATGGCGACGTTCGAAGGGCCGATGATGTCGATCAAGGCGGTCAATTCGCTCTCGCCATTATACCGACTGGACGATCGGCCACGTCCATGCCGGCGCGCTCGGCTGGAACGGCATGATCACCTTCGCCGCGCTCTATTATCTGGCGCCGCGCCTGTGGGGCCGCGACGCGGCTCTATTCGCTGCGCATGGTCAACTGGCACTTCTGGCTCGCGACGCTCGGGCATCGTCCTCTACGCCTCGGCGATGTGGGTCGCCGGCATCATGCAGGGGCTGATGTGGCGCGAATATGGGGCGGACGGCTACCTCGTCTACGCCTTCGCCGAAGTCGTCGCGGCGATGCACCCGATGTACCTGATCCGCGCGGCCGGCGGCCTGCTCTACCTCGCCGGCGTGCTGATCATGGTCTGGAACGTCGTGGATGACGATCGCCGGCCGGCTGCGCGACGAGGAGCCGATGACCGACGCCGCCTACGATCCCGCCGCGCGACCGCCCGCTGCCCGCGCCACGCCCGCCGCTCCAGCGCTCGCCGCCGCCGAATAGGAACCGAACATGGCCGACCGCATCTTCGATCCACAAGAAGATCGAGCGCAACGTCACCCTGCTCGCGCGTGCTCGCCTTCGTCGTCGTGGCGATCGGCGGCATCGTCGAGATCGCGCCGTTGTTCTGGATCGATTCCACGATCGAGAAGGTCGAGGGCGTGCGCCCCTACACGCCGCTCGAGCTGGCCGGCCGCAACATCTACGTCCGCGAGGGCTGCTACAGCTGCCACAGCCAGATGATCCGCCCGTTCCGCGACGAGGTCGAGCGCTACGGCCATTACAGCCTCGCCGCCGAGAGCATGTACGATCATCCGTTCCAGTGGGGCTCGAAGCGCACCGGGCCCGACCTCGCCCGCGTCGGCGGCCGCTATTCGGACGAATGGCACGTCCAGCATCTGCAGCGACCCGCGCGCGGTCGTGCCGGAATCGATCATGCCGCCCTACGCCTTCCTCGCCGAGCGCGACCTCGACCACGGGCGACATGCGCGCGCATCTGCAGCGCGCTGAGCGCGGGTCGGCGTGCCCTATGACGAGGCGGCGATCGACAGCGGCCAACGACGATCTGCGCGCCCAGGCCGATCCCGACGCCGACACCGCGCGAGCTCGCCGCAGCGCTATCCCAAGGCGCAGGTGCGCGACTTCGACGGCGATCCCGGCGCGGCTGACCGAGATGGATGCGCTGGTCGCCTATCTGCAGATGCTCGGCACGCTGGTCGATTTCGAGGCGGCCGGCGCCGCAGGAGCAGGCCGCGATGAGCTACGACGCGCTTCGCCATTTCGCCGACAGCTAGGGCCTGGTCGCCATGGCGGTCGTCTTCCTCGTCCTTGTCGGCTGGGCCTTCCGGCCGGGCGCCGCGCGACCGCAACCGCGACGCCGCGACCATGATCTTCGAGGACGGACGACGATGGCTGAGAACAAGCGCATCGACGAGCCGACCGGCACCGAGACGGTCGGCCACGAATGGGACGGCATCGAGGAGCTCGACACGCCGATGCCGCGCTGGTGGCTGTGGACGCTTCTACGCCACCATCGTCTGGGCGATCGGCTATATCGATCCTCTATCCGGCCTGGCCGCTGCTCGACCGCGCGACCGCGGGCGTGCTCGGCTGGTCGAGCCGCGGCGCAGCTCGAGCAGCGAGATGCGCCGAGCGCGAGCGCGAACGCGCGCCGATCCATGCCGCGCATCGCGCGCACCCCGATCGAGCGGCTGCCCGACGATCCGCGCGCTGCTGCAGGCGGCGGTCGAGGGCGGGCGCGCCGCGTTCCAGGTCCATTGCGTCCAGTGCCACGGCTCGGGCGCGGCCGGATCGCAGGGCTATCCCAACCTCAACGACGACGACTGGCTGTG
Source organism: uncultured Alphaproteobacteria bacterium (assembly GCA_963807815.1). Taxonomy (GTDB): domain Bacteria; phylum Pseudomonadota; class Alphaproteobacteria; order Sphingomonadales; family Sphingomonadaceae; genus Sphingomicrobium. Next base: position 240,970 of record CAWECW010000012.1, read on the forward strand.
GGGCGGCGACCTCAAGGCGATCGACATTCACGATCGACCACGGCATCCGCCAGCCCGAGCATCGACGAGACCCGCATGTCGCAGATGCCGGCCTTCGGCCGCGACGGCATGCTCCAGCCGGCCCAGATCGACGACCTCGTCGCCTATGTCCGCGACGATCTAGCGGCCAGCAGCCGGCGAGCGCCGTCGGCGCGGCGCGGCGCGGCGCTGTTCGCCGCACAATTGCGCCGCCTGCCACGGCCCCGACGGCCACGGGCAACCGCGCAGTTCGGCGCGCCCAACCTGACCGACGCGATCTGGCTCTACGGCGGCGACGCGCGACACGCTGCGCGCGACCATCGACCAACAGCCGCGCACGGCGTGATGCCGCCTGGGGCAGCCGGCTCGATCCGGTGACGATCAGGATGCTGGCCGCCTATGTCCATTCGCTCGGCGGCGGCGAGGACTCGTGCAGGCCGGCGCCGGCGCCGGCGCCGGCCGGCGGCCAGCGCAGACCGATGGCCAGCCCTGAACGACCGTCGACCGGCGCACGAGCCTCTACGCAGAGCGCGCAAGCGTCTATCCCAAGGCGGTCGACGGCACGCTTCCGCCGCCTCAAATGGGCGGTCATGGCGGTCACGCTGACCGATCTATTACGTCACGCCCTGGCTGCGCTGGGACCGCGGGCCCTATGCGCCCGACCAGGCGGTGCTGGTCGATCTCGCCAATCGCCGCTTCTACATGTTCGGCGATCGAGATCTGGCCGCACGAATTCTATTACGTCGCCGGCCTGCTGATCATGGCCGGGATCGGCCTGTTCCTGGTCACCTCCGCGGTCGGCCGCGCCTGGTGCGGCTATGCCTGCCCGCAGACGGTCTGGACCGACCTGTTCCAGCATGTCGAGCGCTTCATCGACGGCGACCGCAACGCCCAGATCCGGCTCGCAGAGGCGCCCTGGGCGGCCGGCAAGATCGCCCGGCGCGCGCTCAAGTATGTCGATCTGGCTGCTCGATCGCCGTCGCGACCGGCGGCGCCTGGATCTTCTACTTCGCCGACGCGCCGACGCTGGCGCGCGACTTCTTCGCCGGCGAGGCGCCCTGCGTCGCCTATGCCACCGTCGGCGATCCTGACCGCGACCACCTTCATCCTCGGCGGCTTCCTGCGCGAGCAGGTCTGCATCTACATGTGCCCCTGGCCGCGCATCCAGAGCGCGATGCTCGACGAGAAGTCGCTGATCGTCACCTACAAGGACTGGCGCGGCGAGCCGCGCGGCCAGGGCATCAAGAAGGCGACGCTGGCCGACCTCGAGCGCTCGGCGACTGCATCGACTGCAACGCAGTGCGTCGCGGTCTGCCCGACCGGGATCGACATCCGCGAAGGGCCCGCAGATCGGCTGCATCACCTGCGCGCTGTGCATCGATGCCTGCGACAAGGTGATGGCGCAGGTCGGCCGGCCGCGCGGGCTGATCGACTATACGACCTTCGAGAATGCCAAGCTGGAAGCGCGCGGGCGAGCCGCCGAAGCCGCTGCTGAAGACGCTGCTCCGGCCGCGCACGCTCGCTCTATTTCGCGCTCTGGGCGGCGATCGGCCTCGGCATGCTGTTCGGCGCTCGGCAGCCGCACCCGGATCGACATCAGCGCCCAGCAGGACCGCAACCCGCGTCTACGTGCAGCTGTCCGACGGCGACGTCCGCAACGGCTACACGGTCAAGATCCGCAACATGGAGGCGCGGCCGCGCGACGGTGGAGGTCGCGATCGAGGGCCTGCCCGGCGCCGTGATGTGGACCGAGAGCGGCAGCCGCGAGGAGGCCGGGCCGAGCCGTCCGCACGACCGTGCCGCGCCGATGCCCTCGCCAAGCTGCGCGCTCTTCGTCGCCGCGCCCGGCGGGCGACGCGAGCACGCAGGATGTCGCCTTCACCGTCCGCGCGCTCGACGCAGAGGGCGGCGGCGACCGCGTCGACGCGACGCTTCGAGCGGCCGGAGGCAGACGATGACCCGGCGCTTCACCGGCTGGCACATGGCCGCGATCATGCTCGCCTTCTTCGGCGTCGTCGTCGCGGTCAACTTCGCCGATGGCGACGCTTGCCACGCGGACCTTCGGCGGCACCGTCGTCGACAACAGCTACGTCGCCAGCCAGCAGCTTCAACGGCTGGCTCGCCGAGGCGCGCGCGCAGGAGCGGCTCGGCTGGACAGCGTCGGCTTCGGCCTCGACGCGGGCCGCCGTGTCGCGGTCGCGCTCGACGACGCGGGCGGCCGCTGACGGCGCCGAGTCGATGCCGTCGCCACGCATCCGCTCGGCCGCGAGCGCCGACGTGCCGCTGCGCTTTCGCCGCGTCGGCGACGGCCGCTATCGCTCGCACGAGCGCGCTGCCTGCCGGGCCGCTGGACCGTTCGCCTCGATCGTCCGCACGCGGCCGGACGAGGCCGCGGCTGATCGAGACCCTGTCGATGACCGCGCCGCGCCCGATCGCCGGCGCGGCGGTCGAGCGCAGCCTGTTCGCCGTGCCGGGCATGCACTGCGCCGGCTGCATCGCGAAGCTCGAGCGCGGCCTGGCGCCGGTGCCGGGCATCGTCTCGGCGCGGGTCAATTTCACCGCCCGGCAGGTCGCCATCGATCATGCTCCGGCGACTGCAGATGCCGCGACCTCAAGGCAGGCGATCGCGCGCACTCGGCTTCGAGGCCGAGCCGATCGCGACGCCGAGCGCGCGCGACCGACGACGAGCGAGAGCCGGGCGCTGCTGCGCGCGATCGCCGTCGCCGGCTTCGCGGCGATGAACATCATGCTGCTGTCGGTCTCGGTCTGGTCGGGCGCGGACGGCGCGACGCGCGACCTGTTCCACTGCTGTCGGCGCTGATCGCGATTCCGGCCGTCGCCTATTCCGGCCGGCCGTTCTTCCGCTCCGCCTGGAGCGCGCTGCGCCACGGCCGCACCAACATGGACGTGCCGATCTCGATCGGCGTCCTGCTGGTCACCGCGCTCAGCCTGTTCGAGACGCTGACCGGCGGGCCGCACGCCTATTTCGACGGCGCGGTGATGCTGCTCTTCTTCCTGCTCGTCGGGCGGCTGCTCGACAGCGTGATGCGCGACCGCGCGCGCGAGCGGCGTCGCCGCCTTGCTCGAAGCAGACCGCGCCCGGCGCGCTGGTCGCTCGACGACGGACGGCGCGCAGCCGCTGGGTCGCGGCCGAAGCGCTGCAGCCCGGCATGCTGATGCTCGTCGCCGGCCGGCGAGCGGCTGGCCGCCGACGGCGTCGATCGAGAGCGGCGCGAGCAGCCTCGACCTGTCGCTGCTCACCGGCGAGAGCGCGCCGCGGCCGGTCGCCGCGGGCGGCGACACGGTCCATGCCGGCACGCTCAACCTCGACGCGCCGCTCGACGTCCGGGTCACCGCCGCCGGGCCGGACACGGCGATCGCCGACATCGCCCGGCTGATGGAGCAGGCCGGGCAGGGCCGCTCGCGCTACGTCCGCATCGCCGACCGCGCCGCGCGCTTCTATGCGCCCGCGGTCCACACGCTGGCCGTGCCCGCCTTCGTCGGCTGGCTGCTCGCCGGCGCCGGCTGGCACCAGGCGCTGCTGATCGCGGTGGCGGTGCTGATCATCACCTGCCCCTGCGCGCTCGGCCTCGCCGTGCCGGCCGCGCAGGTCGTCGCCGCCGGCGCGCTGATGCGGCGCGGCGTGCTGGTCAAGGACGGCTCGGCGCTCGAGCGGCTCGCCGAGGCGGACCGCGCGCTGTTCGACAAGACCGGCACGCTGACCCTCGGCCGGCCCGAGCCGGTCAATGGCGCTTCGATCTCCGGCTACGCGCCAAGCCGATCGTCGCTCGCGCTCGCGCGGGCCAGCCGCCATCCGCTTAGCCGAGGCGACTGCGCCGGTCGCTCGAGCGCGAGGGCGTCGTCGGCCGCACGCTCGGCGGCTTGAGCGAGGAGCCCGGCTTCGGCATGCGGGGCGTTCGCCCGTGCGGACATCGTCTCGCTCGGCCGGACGCGGCGCGCATGCCGGCGTGCCTTTCGACCAGCTTCGAATGGCCGCTAGGGCCCGCTGTCGAGCTCCGCTTCCGCGACAGGCTGCGGCCGGACGCCGCCGAGGCCATCGGCCGGCTTCGAGCGGCTCGGCATCGATGCTCGATCGCTCGCGGCGACCGTGCGGCTGCGGTGGCCGCTGCGACGCGCGGCCTGTGCCTGACCGCGCAGACCGTCGATGCCGCCGCAGGACAAGCTCGACGCGATCGCCCGGCTCCGCCGGCGGGCCACAAGGTGCTGATGGTCGGCGACGGCCTCAACGACGGCCCGGCGCTCGCCGCCGGCCATGTCTCGATGGCGCCCGGCCTCGGCCAGCGACGTCGGCCAGAACGCCGCCGACGCCGTCTTCCTCGGCGACAGCCTTGCGCCGGTCGCGATCGCGGTCAGCGCGGCGCGCCGGACGATGCGCGTCGTCCGGCAGAATTTCGCGATCGCGATCGCCTACAATGCGCTCGCCGTGCCGCTCGCCCTTGCCGGCCTGGTGACGCCGCTGGTCGCGGCGCTCGCCATGTCGACTCTCGCTCGATCGTCGTCGTCGCCAATGCGCTGCGGCTGCGGGGCGCGGCGCGATGACCGGCCTCGCTATCCTGATCCCGATCGCGCTGCTGCTCGGCCTGGCCGGTCTCGCCGCCTTCTTCTGGGCGATGCGGCGGCCAGTTCGACGACATGGACGGCGCGGCGCTGCGCATCCTGATCGACGACGAGTGACGGGAGTTGAGCTCGCCGAGTAGCTCCGGATACATTTTACTTTAGGCGGGATAAACTAGCTCATCCAATGGCTTCTTTAGCTTGGAGAAAGCCTCGGTCAATTGAAGCTATTGATCCGGATCTTACCCTGGCACTCACCTGAATGATGACGGGGAAGAATCAGACATTAGTGACCGGTAGCGCCTAATTGCTTTCCCCCGTCGAGCGATACTGACAGCCTGCGGGGACGTCGGTTTCCACCCAAAGCTTCCGTAAGGAGGCTCCTAGGACGCGGCGTCCACGGGTGGCTTCTTCGGCGTCATCGGGATCGACGTCACCTGCTTCAGCTTCGCCTTGAACGCCGCGAGCTGCGGCCCGTCGAAGACCGGGCGGCTGACCAGCCGTGCGCTCAGCGGATTGATCGCTCGTCCGTTGACGCGCACTTCGAAATGGACGTGCGGTCCCGTCGAAAGGCCCGACGATCCGACATAGCCGATGACCTGTCCCTGCCGGACCTGCGTGCCCGGCTGCGCGACCATCGCGCTCATGTGCGAATAGGTGGTCATGATGCCGCCGTCGTGGACGATGCGGACCTGCCGGCCGTAGCCGCCTGCCCAGCTTGCTCCGACCACCTGGCCGTCCGCCGCGGCGACGATCGGGCTTCCCCAGCCCGCGCCGAAATCGATGCCCGCGTGAAAGCGCGAGAAGCGCAGGATCGGATGGGTGCGATAGCCGAAGCCCGACGTGATCCGCCCGCCGGCTGGCGCCATGAGGCCAGCCGAGGCGCGCTCCTGCGGATTGCCGTCGAACCAGTCGGTCTTGCCGTTGGCGGTCCATTGCATGACCTGGACGTCGCTGTACTGCGCGCGGTCGATGGCGGCGTAGATCAGCCGGTCGGGCTGTCCCACCGGGCCTTTGACCACGGCGAAATCGAAACGGTCGAACGGGGCGACTTCGCCGACGTCGATGCGCGTCGCGATCGCCTTCAGATATTCCGCGGCGATGGTCGGGCTCGCTCCGGCGCCGCGCAACGACCAGTAGAGGCCGCCGGCGACATCGCCGTTGATCCGCTGCACGCCGTCGCGCTCGCCGCCGATGACTCCGACCGGCTTCGGGATCGAAGGCGCCTTCGGCTGGGCCGCGAACCCGGCCGTCGCGAGATCGCTCAGCTGGGCGTTATGAATTTCGGTCGCCCGAAGTCGCCGCGACCTTGCTGGCGATGAACGGCTTGAAGTCCGGAGCGAGGAAGAATGCGACTCCGCACAGAGCGGCAAGCGTCGCTGCGCCGCGAAACCAGCGCGCGCCAAGCTCTTCCGAATGGAGGTCGACGATGAGGCTGAACGGCTCGCGCTTCTCCCGGCGGCCGAACGCGCGCGAAGCATCGACGGCAGCGCGCGGAAAGGCGACGACTTCGCCACCTTCGCCGTCGTCCGGCCAACCTTGCGCGCATGAAGCATTGAATTCCCCGACCTTCCGCTTCGGTGATGGCGGAACACGGTTAACGACCATTTAAAATCGTGCGTCCGTCGAAGGAACCTTGCGCTTCTTCCGAGCGCTGCCACATTCGTCATGATGTCTCGGCGCGAAGATGCCCCGGTCCGGGCGATCCTCGGTCCGACGAATACCGGCAAGACCTACCTCGCCATCGAACGGATGTGCGCCCATTCGTCGGGCGTCATCGGCTTTCCGCTGCGGCTGCTTGCGCGCGAGGTCTACGACCGTGTCGTCAAGCTGAAGGGCGACAAGCAGGTCGCCTTGCTGACCGGCGAGGAGAGGATCGTCCCGCCGCAGGCGCGCTACGTCCTGTGCACCGCCGAATCCATGCCCGTGCGCACCGGCCGCGACGATCGCCCGAAGGAAGGGCCGTTCCCGGAGCAATTCGCCTTCGCCGCGATCGACGAGGCGCAGCTCGGCATCGATCCCGAACGCGGCCACGTGTTCACCGACCGAATGCTTCGCGCCCGCGGCCGCGAGGAGACCTTGATCCTCGGCTCCGACACGCTGAAGCCGATCATCCGCAAGCTCCTGCCCGAGGCCGAGATCGTCAGCCGCCCGCGCTTCTCGACGCTTCGCTACGCCGGCAACGTCAAGCTCTCGCGCCTTCCGCCGCGCTCCGCCGTCGTCGCCTTCTCCGCGGAGCAGGTCTACGCGCTGGCCGAGATGCTGCGCCGCTTCCGGGGCGGAGCGGCGGTCGTCATGGGCGCGCTGTCGCCCGCGACGCGCAACGCCCAGGTCGCCATGTTCCAGCGCGGCGAGGTCGACTATCTCGTCGCCACCGACGCCATCGGCATGGGCCTCAACATGGACGTCAGCCATGTCGCCTTCGCCGGCCTCGAGAAGTTCGACGGCCGCCGCGAACGCCGGCTTTCCATCGCCGAGATGGCGCAGATCGCCGGCCGCGCCGGCCGCCACCAGCGCGACGGCAGCTTCGGCACCCTCGGCCTCGGCACCAAGGAAGGCGCGGCCTTCAGCGACGAGGAAATCACGGCGATCGAGGAGCATCGCTTCCGCCCGCTCGACTCCGTCTACTGGCGCAACCCGGACCTCGACTTCACCGACGTGCGCGCGCTGATCGCCAGCCTCGAGCAGCGCAGCGACGACCCGCTCCTGCGGCCCGCGCCCGAGGCGATCGATCTCGCCGTCCTGAAGCTGGTCGCCCAGGATCCGGCGATCGCCGCCAAGAAGGGCGTGCTCGCCCGGCGGCTGTGGGGCGCCTGCGGCCTGCCCGACTTCCGCAAGGTCGGGCCGATGCATCATGCGCGCATGGTCCGCCGGCTCTTCTCCTATGTCGGCGAAGGCGGCCACATCCCGCACGAATGGTTCGCGGCCGAGGTCTCGCGGCTCGACAACGTCAACGGCGACATCGAGGCGCTGGCCGACCGCCTCGCCGGCATCCGCAGCTGGGCCTACATCGCGCACCGCGCCGACTGGCTGGCCGATCCGGCGAAATGGGCCGAGCGCACGCGCGAGGTCGAGGCCCGCCTGTCCGACGCACTGCACGAACGGCTGACCCAGCGCTTCGTCGATCGCCGCACGGCCGTGCTCGTCCGCGACATCGGCGCGCGCGGGTCCGACGCCTTGCCGGTCACCGTTGCCGCCGACGGCGAAGTCAGCGTCGGCCCCGAGCCCATCGGCCACCTCGCCGGCTTCGACTTCCGCGTCGATCCGTCGGCGCAAGCTGGCCGACAAGCGCCTCCTGCTCGCCGCCGCCGAGCGCCGCCTCGGCGACGAGCTGGACCGCCGCGCCAGGTCGCTGGTCGAAGCGCCGGACCAGACGTTCGAGCTGATCGTCGAGGACGGACGCCCGGCCGTCGGCTGGCACGGCAATGTGCTTGCGCGTCTCGCTCCCGGCCGGTCGCTGCTGGAGCCCGCGCTCCGCACCAGCCGCGCGCTCGACCAGTTGTCGGCGGGGCGGCGCGCGGAGCTTCGCGCCCGGCTGGAGGCCTGGCTCGACGCGCAGGTCGATCGCCATCTCCGGTCGCTGAAGAAGCTCGCCGCCACGGCTTCGGACAAGTCCAGCTCGCCCGGGCGTCCGCGCCATCGCGGCAATGCTCACCGCGGCCGGCGGCGTGATGACCCGCCGCGAGCTGGTGACGTCGATCGCCGCGCTGGAGCAGGCCGATCGCCAGACGCTCCACAGGCTCGGCGTCCGCCTCGGCCCGCTCGACGTGTTCCAGCCCGCCTTGCTCAAGCCCGCCGCGCAGCAATGGCGCGCGGTGCTCCAGTCGGTGCGTGCCAACCAGCCGATGCCCGCGCTGCCCGCCGCCGGCTCGGCGACGCTGGACTCCGAAGCGGACGCTCGCGGCGCGGCGCTCGCCTACCGCCGTCTCGGCCGGCAATGGCTGCGCATCGATCTTGCCGACCGGCTGGCGAGCCATGCGCACAAGGTCCGCTCGGCAGGCGGAGAGGAGCCGGTCGATGCCGCCCTCGCGACCTCCGTCGGCCTCGACGAAGCCGGCTATCGCCAAGCTGATGGAAGAGGTCGGCTTCACCAAGGCCGGCGAGGCATGGCGCTGGCGCGGCCGGCGGCCCCCGCGCCAGGACCCGCGCGAAAGCCGCTCCCACGCCTTCGCGGAACTGGCCAAGCTCAAGCGCTAGCCGCCGTGCGGATCGACCTGCTCCTCCACCGGATACGGCTGACGAAAAGCCGCACGATCGCCCAGTCGCTGGTCGAGACCGGCTACGTCCGCATCGACGGCAAGAGGATCGAAAAGCCGAGCGAGCAGGTGCAGGCCGGAAGCGTCATCGCGCTGCCGCTGCGCGGCGAGGTCCGCATCCTCCGAATCCTCGCACTTCCGCCGCGCCGGGGCCCGCCGCCCGAAGCGCGCGCCTGCTACGAGGAACTGGAGCCTGACGCGGGCAATTGACGAGAGTCGCGCTCGCTCCTAGCGAACTGAAGCGAACGAGGGAGATCTACCTGCCATGACCTACGTCGTCACCGACGCGTGCATCCGCTGCAAATATATGGATTGCGTCGAGGTCTGTCCGGTGGATTGCTTCTACGAAGGCGAGAACATGCTCGTCATCAACCCGAACGAGTGCATCGACTGCGGCGTTTGCGAGCCGGAATGCCCGGCCGAGGCGATCCTTCCCGACACCGAGAGCGGCCTCGAGAAGTGGCTGGAGATCAACACGACCTATTCCGCCGAATGGCCGAACATCACGCGCAAGAAGGACAGCCCCGCCGACGCCGACGAGCACAAGGGCGAAGAGGGCAAGTTCGACAAATATTTCTCGGCCGATCCCGGCAAGGGCGACTGACCGCCCGCCGGCTCAGCGCCTGATGTTGAAGGTGTAGCTCAGGCCAATCCCGCCCGACAGCTGGTTGCGCGATCCGAATTCGCGGACGATCGGCGAATCTGCCGCGTCGCCGACAAGCTATTCGTAGCGCGCGTAGCCGAACATGCCGAACTGCGGGTTGAACTGGTACGAAAGCCCACTCGCCGCGGCGACGGCGTAGATGCCGGCATCCGGCCGATAGGTCGGTAGCCCGGTTGCGAGCGCGGCCTCATCGTCGACGCCGAAATAGGCTCGCTGGAAGCGCGAACTGGAGAAGAGGACGCGCGGGCCGATCGAGAAAACGTAGCGATCCCCGTCGCGCCGGATGTAGTCGGCGCCCAGCGACCCGACCATTCCGTCATGCCCGCCGAGCCCCTTGCGCAGGTCGGCCCGGAGGCGGAAGGACTCGCTCAGTTCATATTCCGCGAAACCGCCGACCTCGAAGGTCGTCTTCACTTTGCCGACAGGTGCGCCGACGTCGGATTCCTTGCGCTTGCTCTGGATGTTGGCGGCCGGACCGCCGGAAAATCCGCCTTTCGAGAAAAGGCGGATGCCGAAGCTGTCGTCCGGCGCTTCGAAAGCAAACTCATTGTTGCCGCGCGCGAGATCGAGATCGAAGAGCGGCAGCACTTGCGTCTCATCGGAGCCGATGAATTTCGGCTTCAGCTGGCCGCCCAGCCCGACCCGCACGCGATAGTCATCCTCGTCTTGCGCAGCGGCGGGAGTTGCGAAGGTGAGGGCGGCGGCGCAGGCCAGGAGTGCAGCTTTCATGAGCGTCGAAACCTCCGGACAGTAAGTTGGTTGCAGGACCGTATCGGTCGCTTCTCACAATTTTCATTGAATGAAGCGACCTCGTGCCGCCTGCGCAACTGCTCGAAGCTGAGATCGCCAGCGCCGGCATCAGCGCCGCTTGAGCAGCTCTTCGACGATCAGGTCCGCGGCTTCCTCGGCGCTGAGCTTCATCGTGTCGATCACGATCTCCGCGCTGCTCGGGGACCTCGTACGGACTGTCGATGCCGGTGAAGTTCTTGATCTCGCCCGCCCGCGCCTTGGCATAGAGGCCCTTCGGATCGCGCTTCTCCGCGTCGGACAAGTGGCGTGTCGACGAAGATCTCGATGAACTCGCCCTCCGGCAGCATGTTGCGCACCATCTCGCGCTCGGCGCGGAACGGCGAGATGAAGGCGGTGAGCACGATCAGGCCGGCATCGGCCATCAGCCGCGCGACTTCGCCGACGCGGCGCATGTTCTCGATGCGGTCGGCTTCGGTAAAGCCGAGGTCGCGGTTCAGCGCCATGGCGGACATTGTCGCCGTCGAGCAGGAAGGTGTGCCGCCCGCGCGCCGACCAGTTTCTTCTCGACGATGTTGGCGATGGTCGACTTGCCCGATCCGGACAGGCCGGTGAACCAGAGCACCGCCGGCTTCTGGCCCTTGAGCGTCGCATGAGTCTCGCGGCTGACGTCGAGGTGCTGGCGATGGATGTTCATCGACCGCCGCAGCGCGAAGTGCAGCATGCCCGCCGCGACCGTGGCGTTGGTCAGCTTGTCGATCAGGATGAAGCCGCCGAGCGCCCGGTTGGGCGATCCGCCGGGCACCGCATAGGGCTCGAACACGATCTCCCGGTCGGTCGAGATCTCGGCAACGCCGATCGCGTTCAGGCTGAGCGTCTTCGCCGCGAGATGCTCGAGCGTGTTCACGTTCACTTCGTACTTCGGGCTGGTGGACGGTTGCGGTCACCGTCTGCGTGCCGAGCTTCAGCCAGTAGCCGCGGCCGGCGAGCATCTCATGCTCGTCCATCCAGACGATCGTCGCCTCGAACTGGTCGGCGGATTCCGGAGCGTCGACAGCCGAGGCGATGACGTCGCCGCGCGAGCAGTCGACTTCGTCCTCGAAGGTCACCGTCACCGACTGTCCGGCGACCGCTTCTTCAAGATCGACGTCGGCCGCCAGCACCCGCGCGATGCGCGTCGTCCGGCCCGACGGAAGCACGCGGACGTCCATGCCCGGCGCCACGGAGCCCGCGGCGATCTGGCCCGCAAAGCCGCGGAACCACTCCGCCGGCCGGTTCACCCATTGCACCGGCAGCCGCAACGGCTTCTGCGCTTCGGCGGCGGCATCGAGCGGCACCGCGTCGAGATGCTCCAGCAACGTCGGGCCCGCAATACCAGGGCGTCCGCTCGCTTCGCCCGCCGATATTGTCGCCGCCCAGCCCGGAAACCGGGATGGCGATCCAGTCGGCGATGCCGATCTGGTCGGCGAACAGGCGGTAGTCGGCCGTGATCGCGTCGAACGCGGCCTGGTCGAAATCGACCAGGTCCATCTTGGTCACGGCAAGCACGAAATGCCGGATGCCGAGCAGCTGCGCGAGATAGGAATGACGCCGCGTCTGGGTCAGCACGCCCTTGCGCGCATCGACCAGCAGCACGGCGAGGTCGGCGGTCGACGCGCCGGTGACCATGTTGCGCGTATATTGCTCATGCCCCGGCGTATCGGCGACGATGAACTTGCGCTTCTCGCTGGCGAAGAAGCGGTAGGCGACGTCGATGGTGATGCCCTGCTCGCGCTCCGCCGACAGGCCGTCGACGAGCAGCGCGAAGTCGATGCCCTCGCCCTGCGTGCCATGCTTGCGGCTGTCGGCCTCCAGCGCCGCCAGTTGGTCGTCGAAGATCTGCTTGCTGTCGTAGAGCAGCCGCCCGATCAGGGTCGACTTGCCGTCATCCACGCTGCCGCAGGTGATGAAGCGCAGAAGCTCCTTCCGCTCCTGCTCGGCCAGCCATTGGGTGACGTCCGCAGGGGCGTTCAAAAGTACCCCTCCTGCTTCTTCTTCTCCATGCTCGCCGCGCCCGCATCGCGGTCGATCGCCCGGCCCTGACGTTCTGACGTCGTCGTCACCAGCATCTCCGCGACGATCTCCTCGACCGTGCAGGCGTTGCTCTCGACCGCGCCGGTCAGCGGATAGCAGCCCAAAGTCCGGAACCGCACGCGCCGCATCTGCGGCTGCTCGCCGTTCAGCGGAATGCGCTCGTCGTCGACCAGCAGCGTCAGCCCGTCGCGCTCGACCACCGGCCGCTCGTCGGCAAAATACAGCGGCACGATCTCGATCTTCTCGCGCAATATGTATTGCCACACGTCGAGCTCGGTCCAGTTCGAGAGCGGGAAGACGCGGACGCTTTCGCCCTTGTTCTTCTTGACGTTGTACAGCGACCAGAGCTCCGGCCGCTGCCGCTTCGGGTCCCAGCGATGGTTGCGGTCGCGGAAGCTGAAGATGCGCTCCTTCGCCCGGCTCTTCTCCTCGTCGCGCCGCGCTCCGCCGAACGCCGCGTCGAAGCCATGCTCGTCGAGCGCCTGCTTCAGCCCTTCCGTCTTCCACATGTCCGTATGCGCGCGGACCATGGTCGAACGGGTTGATGCCCAGCCGCTCGGCCTCCGGGTTCTTGTAGACGATCAGCCTGACCGCCGGGTCGGCCGCCACCTTGTCGCGAAGCGCGTACATGGCGCGGAACTTCCAGCGTCGTATCGACATGCAGCAGCGGGAAGGGCAGCGGCCCCGGCGCGAACGCCTTCTTCGCCAGGTGCAGCATCACCGCCGAATCCTTGCCGATCGAATAGAGCATCACCGGGCGCTCGGCCTCGGCGACCGTTTCCCGCATGATGTGGATGCTCTCGGCCTCAAGCCGGTCAAGGTGCGTCAGCGCGCGCATTGGACGCCTGATGCCGTCTCGAGGCATAATAGGGAAGTAGGCGATTCACCTGCAGGATCGCGTGTGTGAGTGGAGAGACGACAATGTACCGTATTTCAGCCCTGGCGATGGCCCTGTTGGCGAGCGCTCCGGCAGCCGCCCAGGCGCCCGCGACCCCGGCGGCCAACCCGAACCTCCGCACCGACGTTGCGAAGACGCTCGACCAGAATTTCGACAAGTCCGACGTCAACAACGACGGCTTCCTCAGCGATGAGGAGGTCCGCAGGACGGCGGGCCAGGTCGGGCAGCAGATGATGTCGCGGCTCGACCAGGAATTCGACGGGCTCGACAAGGACAAGAACGGCCAGCTCACCAAGGAAGAGTTCCGCTCGGCGGCGGCGCCGCGCATGGCGCAAATGTCCGCCACCGCCCTGCAGCAGCTCGACGCGAACAAGGACGGCAAGGTCAGCCCCGCCGAGTTCAACGCCCCCGCGCTCGCCGCCTTCGACCGCATCGACACCAACAAGGACGGCACGATTTCGCCGGAAGAAAGGCAGAAGGCTCCGCGCCGCTAGCCTTCGCGCACGCACCGGCCTAAGAGCACGACTTCCCTGGGGAGCCGCAGTTCGCGCGGCTGAGATTGGCGGGCACCGCCGGGACCCATCGAACCTGATCCGGCTGACACCGGCGGAGGAAGAGGAGTTTCCAAATGGCGGACGTCCCCGCACGCACCGAGCTTAAAGTCACCACCGGCCCGATCCGCGGATCGCGCAAGATCCACGTCGAAGGCCGCGACGGGCTTCAGGTCGCCATGCGCGCCGTCGACCTCGAGCCGTCGTCCGGCGAGCCGCCGGTCGTCCTCTACGACACCAGCGGCCCCTACACCGATCCCGCCGCGCCGCATCGACATCATGGCCGGCCTGCCCGAGCTTCGCCGCGACTGGATCCGCGCCCGCGGCGACGTCGAGGAAGTCGCCCAGCGCGAGGTCCGCCCCGAGGACAACGGCCAGCTCGGCCCCGACCGCAGCGGCGGCGTCCAGCCCTTCCCCAACGTCCGCAAGCGCGTCCTCCGCGCCAAGCCCGGCGCCAACGTCACCCAGATGCACTACGCCCGCCGCGGCATCGTCACGCCCGAGATGGAATATGTCGCCATCCGCGAGAACCTCGGCCGCGAGCAGCGCGCTGAACGCCCCCCGCGACGGCGAGGACTTCGGCGCCGCAATCCCCGACTTCGTCACCCCCGAGTTCGTCCGCGACGAGATCGCCCGCGGCCGCGCCATCATCCCCAACAACATCAACCACCCCGAATCCGAGCCGATGGCGATCGGCCGCAACTTCCTGGTCAAGATCAACGCCAACATCGGCAACAGCGCCGTCGCCTCCGACGTCGCGGCGGAGGTCGACAAGATGGTGTGGTCGATCCGCTGGGGCGCCGACACGGTCATGGACCTGTCGACCGGCCGCAACATCCACGACACGCGCGAATGGATCGTCCGCAACTCGCCCGTGCCGATCGGCACCGTGCCCATCTACCAGGCGCTGGAGAAGGTCGGCGGCATCGCCGAGGACCTGACGTGGGAAATCTACCGCGACACGCTCATCGAGCAGGCCGAGCAGGGCGTCGACTATTTCACCATCCACGCCGGCGTCCGCCTGCCCTACGTCCCGCTGACCGCCAAGCGCGTCACCGGCATCGTCAGCCGCGGCGGCTCGATCATGGCCAAATGGTGCCTCTCCCACCACAAGGAGAGCTTCCTCTACGAACGCTTCGACGAGATCTGCGAGATCATGAAGGCGTACGACATCGCCTTCTCACTGGGCGACGGCCTCCGCCCCGGAAGCATCGCCGACGCCAATGACGAGGCGCAGTTCGCGGAGCTCTACACGCTCGGCGAGCTGACGAAGAAGGCGTGGGAGCACGACTGCCAGGTGATGATCGAGGGCCCCGGCCACGTGCCGATGCACAAGATCAAGGAGAATATGGACAAGCAGCTGGAAAGCTGCGGCGAGGCGCCCTTCTACACCTTGGGGCCGCTGACCACCGACATCGCGCCCGGCTACGACCACATCACCAGCGCGATCGGCGCGGCGATGATCGGCTGGTTCGGAACGGCGATGCTTTGCTACGTCACGCCCAAGGAGCACCTCGGCCTCCCCGACCGCGACGACGTGAAGGTCGGCGTCGTCACCTACAAGCTCGCCGCCCACGCGGCCGACCTGGCGAAGGGCCACCCGGCGGCGAAGGCGCACGACGACGCGCTTCAGCCGCGCCCGCTTCGAATTCCGCTGGCGCGACCAGTTCAACCTGTCGCTCGATCCGGAAACGGCGGAGCAATACCACGACCAGACCCTCCCCGCCGAAGGCGCCAAGACCGCCCACTTCTGCTCGATGTGCGGCCCCAAGTTCTGCTCGATGAAGATCACGCAGGAAGTGCGCGACTTCGCCGCCAAGCAGGAAGCAGGTGTCCTCAACTCCTCCCCGCTCGTCCCGAGCGGCAGAGTCGAGGGGCGTTCACCCGAACAGGCGGAAGAAGGCATGGCCGAGATGAGCCGCGCCTACAACGAAGGCGGGCGCGAGCTCTATGTCGGCGCCGGCGGCCGGGAGCATGACTGACCTCCCAGCCTCGGAGTAGCGCCTAACCCCCGCCGAACAGGAAGCTGTTCACCGTCAGCCGCCCGTCCGTCGCGCTCGCCGTCAGCGCCGCGCCCGGCGCGATCTCGGCGCAATGCAGCGCCCGGCTGCGATAGATCAGCGCCCGGTTCGGCCGCGCTTCATAGCTTGCGATCTTCTCGTACAGCGGCGTGTCGCCGGATATGTACCCGGCCGGCGGAAGGCCATGCTCGGCCACGCCCGCCCGAAGCGCCGCCTCGAAGCGCGGAAAGCGCTCCGGGTCGAGCGTCTCGAACCCCGTCGCGCGCTGCCGGTAAAAGGCCGTCCCGCCCATCTCCGTCCCCGAAAGAAAGATGAGGATGGCGATCCGCGCCTGCTCCAGCCCGTCCACGTGCGGCAGCCGCTGGATCGGCGCCAGCGCCTCGGGCGCGGTCGTCACCAGCGAGAAATAGCATTCGAACACCGGCGGCACCGGGTCGAGGTCGAAGGTGCTCGCCAGCACCCCCTCCAGCTCGTCGCGCATCGCCTCCGCCGCCCCCGGCGGCACCGGCGCGCGCAGCCCGGGATAATGCGGGCCGATCCGGCCGTACTCCAACCGCCCCGCCAGCGCCCGCCACGCCTCCGGCTCCGCCAGCACATCGTCGATGACGATCACCGGCTGCTGCTCGACGCCCTGGCGGACGATCTCCATCCTGCGGTCGGGGTTGAGCAGCGGAGCGGCCATGCCAACCTGTCCCACCGCCCATCACGGCAGGCAAGCCAATCCTCCCCGAACCGGGGGAGCCGAAGGCGTTGCGCAGCAACAGCGGGACCAAGCGGAGCTTGGTGGAAGGGCCCCCGAGACCCGCTGCATCCTGAGGAGGGGCTGAGCTCGTCGAAGACCCGTCTCGAAGGACCAGCCGTCGCCAAGGAGGAATGGCGGCGACGTGCAATCGCCTCCACGGCGAGATTGTCGGCTGGTCGCGGAGTGAGGCCGGGAGGGATTCACAGCGGGTCTTGAATATTTTAGGAACCCTCAAACGGAGGGTCATGTATGCAAAATACCACTCACGCCGTCATGTCTCAGCGTGTCGAGCCGAGCGACAGCCCTGATGATTTCCCGACACCCCCGTGGGCCACGCGCGCGCTTATCGAGTACATCGTTGGAGCTTCGGAGCTGAGGGCATTGACCTGCTTGGAGCCCGCCTGTGGCGCTGGCCACATGGCCAAGGTTCTCAAGGAATATTTCGGTGAAGTACGGAGCAGTGATGCTCACGACTACTCTTACGGGGCGGTCCGAGACTACCTTTGTTCCCCAACGAGACAAAGGCTGCGGATTGGGTAATCAGGAACAGTTTCGGCTGGCCGTGGAATTCGTATTCGATCATGGACTCGTTCGTAGGACGAAGAAGAGCTAGTACGTACTGTTTTCTTGGAGAGCGTCGGTCGGTACGAACGTCTCTTCAAAGAGAACCCCCCTTCCGTATTCGCACAGTTTGTTGAGCGAGTGCCGATGGTGAGGGGGCGTCTCGATGCTAAAGCAACAACTGCCACCGGATATGCATGGCATTGTCTGGGATCATCCGGTTCAAGATACGGAGGTTAAATGGATTCCGCCCTGCCGCCGTTTACTGGAACGAAAGAGCGACTATTCTGAAGCCCAACCGAGTTCGATTTAGCCTCGAAGGGGGAGGTAATGGCGAAGAATAGTATGAGCATCCCTGCGGTTCGCGCTCGTTTAGGCGAGATGCCGAAGAGCATGGCTAGATAGCTCAAGACATCGCGGATCAGATGTACCGCAAAACAGGGAAGAAAAAGAGCGCCGAAACGCAGTCCGAAATTGACGCCAGAAATGGCCCAAGCAATTCGGAGATAAAAGGCAGCCAATCCGGACGCCCATCAACAAGATATTGCAGAGAAATTCGGCGTAAATCACGGACGAGTTTCGGAAGCTCTTGACGACCAAGTTTGAGGGCAAGTGCTGAGAGTTGGGTGCGGGGCTGCAACCCCGCAGGGTTCGAAATTAGTCGAGAATTTGCTGAGACGATTCAACTTGGCGATGAGAAATCTACCGCCAGAGCTGCCGATGTACTGCCGGCAGCTCCGACGGCTCCCGCAACCCAAAAATCGACGTCTTTTACGAAGTCTTCGGAGTATCGCCACGTCTTCGTAAGCGCTCTTGAGTATCGCCTCATAAGTCGGGATCTGACGTCGAAAGGCCGAGATCGCGCATTCCAATTCAAGCACCACCGTCATAAGAGTGTGCATAACGATACTCCCACGCTTCTGGATCGAAAAATCCGATGGCAAGACCGAAATCCGCAGACGTCGCGATCGCCTTCCCAAAATCTTCGATTATCCTAATCTGCTGATCGTTCTTCAGACGGCTGAAGTAGGGCGATGCGAGCACCGGCTTCAATGACGCAGTCATTGACGTGGCAAGTTATCACCGTGTCTCCTTTCTCCATTCCGGGAAGGCGAATACGATTTTTCCAGACAATGGATTTAACGGCTAGCCGCTCGACGATTTTTGCCCGCTTACCTGCCACGCTCGGCCGCGTTCTTCCAAAGCCTCGACCAAGCCGTCTTCCGTCTCCGCGCGCATCTGGAGGAGTGCGAAGGCGAAATCAGTCCGCACTGCCTTCGAGTTGGAGTTGACTTGTAGAACTGTTCCATCACTTCGTTTTCAACGTCACCACATGAGTTGAAGGGAATTTCTAAGGACGAGCAGTGGCGATGGCGGTTTCAAGCAGCCTTTCCCAGTGCCAATAGCCTATGTTGACCGTCGACAACGTAGAAAGCCGTAGCGCCGTTGCCGGTATCAGATAGGCTAAGCTTGCCCTCCCGGATCGCGGCAAGGGCGCTTTTTGACCGAATGTTGAGGAGGATCGCAGTAGGAAGTCTACGCGCCCCTTCTTGATTTCCGTCGGAAGGCACACACGCAAGACATCGCCGGCTGACGCTGATAGCCGCGCTTCGTTGTGTAGTTGTAGTGCGGCATTTCATAGCGCCCGAGTAGCCCCAACGGAATTATCCCGCTATCAGGCCGGTGCCTGAGCTAAGTGTGGGCTCAACGACACATCGATATCTGGGGTCCATCATACGGCTCGACTCATCGACAAACATGAACGACTTCAAGTTCTGTTCCGCACCGCATTACGCCGATTTTCCGTGTTCGAAGTCTTGGCCCCGGCAGATCCAACATGGCGTGGCATTTTGAGTGGGTGAGTTGCCACGAGTTGTTAACTAGGCGGAAAGGATCTTTTTGGCAAGATCTTTTTCGAGGTCCTCGGCTACGGATCCTTCTGGTGGCCTAGAAATTTGGAAGCGGCGAGAGGAAAATGAAAGGAATCAAGGCATCGCGCGTCAAATTCCTCCCCAGCGAGCAGGGGGATAGAGCCACCTTACGGAACAGGCGGTCGCCCGCCTAAAACCTCGGCCTCGGATTAATCTGTTCCTTCGGCGGTCCCTCTACCGCATCCCAATGCTCGACGATCTTGCAATCCGACCCGGAAAATGTCGGCGATCGCATAGGCCGGTGCGCCCGGCGCGGGCGTGAAGCGGACGTGCAGGACGACGAGGTCGCCTTCGGCAACGGCCCGCAACACCTCCCACTTGGGGTCGGGGACCATCTTGATCAGTCCCTCCAGGAATTCCGCCGTCGCTTCGCGCGTGCCGGCCGGCACCATCGGCTTGTGCTCAACGAAATCGGGGGAGACATATCGCTCGAACGCCGCCTTGGGCTGCTTCTCTATCAAAGCCTGGCGATAGAAGGCCTGGACGATCTCCCGGTTCGTCGCCGCCCCCGGCTGGCACGTCGCCGCGGCCGCCGCCATCATGGTCAGGAACATGCTCGCCTCCCTTTCGCTTATGGTGCACCCGGCCGCCCGGCTGTAACATGAGCGCGAGCCGCCATGGCGAATATCCTGTCGCCTCGCCCGAGAACAGGGCGCGGCTGCTGAAAACCATCATGCTCGGCTTTTCCGCCGACCGATGGCGCGCTCGGCGTTTCCGGCCCGGCGGTCTATCTCGACAGGCCGACGAATTCTTCGATGCCATCCGCCGCCGGCCTCGATCGCGGCACCGGTGCGTCGCCGCCGACGGCGCGGCGATTTCCAGCTGGCTGCCTCCGGGGATCGATGCGGACGGTGAACGCATGGACGCGATCATGGCCGAGCAGACGCCCGACATCGAAAAGGAGGAGGTGGACGGGCTCTTCGCCAATATGAACGACTTCCTCCGCCCGGCGCCCGCACTGGCATTTGCCGCTGATCCCGCCGATCCCGCTTGGCCAGGGCCAGGGCCTCGGCACCGCGCTGACCGAAGCGGCGGTCGCGAGCATCAATACGGAAGACGCGCCACCTATCTGGAAAGCTCGAACCCCCGCCACGATTCACGCTGAACGTCGCGTCGACGCTTCAACGCAGTCGGCGAGGTCAGGACCAGGACCACGCCCGTGCGGTCCGATGTCCCGGCCAAGGAAGGGGGTAGTCTGGGGGCGCCTGACGCGGCCTAGGCAGCCTTCCGGAAGAAGGCGCCCGACACCAGCCACAGCAGCGCGAAGAAACCGCTAAAGGCCAGCGCCTTGGCGGAACTCGCCCGGCACATTGGCGGTGAATCGGGGCCGTGGCGATCAGTGCGCCGACCGTCGCCTGCATCACCGCCGCGCCGAGCATCGTCCGGGACATGCCCGAAGCGCGGAAGGCGGCGGCGTACCAGCCGACCGCGACCGCCATGATCACCATGAAATGGCCGATGGCGTTGCCTTCGTCGCGCACGATGCTGGTCCACACCACCAGCAGCGCCGCCACTGCCGCAATCGCAATTCCCGCCCGATAGGCGCCGCTGATTCCGCCGGGGATGTCCCGTCCCCGCCCATCTCCTCCGATCCCGTCATTGCCCGTCTCCTGCTTCGGTTCGCACTGCCGTCATCGCACCGGCCCGAGCGCGCCGTCCTGAGCAAAAGCTGAGCAAGCGATAAGCAATGCTGTCCTACAGGCGGGTGACTGTGCTTCACAATGGTCGATGCAGTCTCCGAAACCTCGTCACGACGGCTGGACCGCCGCCGCCAGCTCCGCTTTCTCGAGATACTCGCGCGCACGCGCAGCGTTGCCAAGGCCGCCCGCGCCGTCGGCATGAGCCGCGAAAGGCGCATCGCCTCCGCAAGCGCGAGCCGCGCGGATTGTTCGCCGCCGCCTGGGACCGCGCGATGGGACCGGACCGTGTCACCCTCACCCGCGCCGAAGTTGACGAAGGTCACAGCCGCCTCATCGCCCGCGCCTGCGGTACAAGGGGGGAGACCCGCGGCCAAAGCTCGCGGCATCGTCGACTTGGTGACTTTCGCCGCCGCTCTCGCCGACTGAAAAAAGGCGTTGGCCGGACGGCGGGCAGCGGGTGCACAATGGGGCCAGTCGCACCGTATGATTCCAAAAGGAGCGGTCCGTGAGAAGCTCGACAATGCTTCTGCTGCGGCAACCCTGTGCGCGGCCCTTGCAGTCCCGGCCCATCGCCGCGCCGCCGACGGCATCCTCGGTCCAGCAATTCGCCAATTGCGCCGTGAAAAATTACGAAGGCGCGGAATTGCTCGACGCAGCCCAGCTCTCCTCCCGAGGAGCGGGAGATGATCGCAACTGGCAATGGCTCCTGCTCTACGCCGGACGTGGCTTCGGGGTCCTGCGCGGGGCGGTGGCCGAGCAATTGTTCAAGTCCGACTTCGGCTCGATCGGTGCGCGGCAGCGCGCCGCGACCTCATCGAAGTGTTCCGACGTCGGACTCGCGGGAACTGGCCGGAGCTCGACGAGGCCGCCGAGCGGCGCGTAAGACTATGTCGCTTTCGGAACCTACGTCGCCGGCCGCTCCGACCCCGACGATTCGTCTGGCCTGCTCGGCACCACGCCGGACAGCGGCGAGGAACGGGACGATCTCCTCGCCGCAATCGTGCCGCACTTCTCCTCCCTGCCTTGCCCAGGGCGAGCGCTTCACCTTCGCCCGCGGCGACCTGCGCAGCGCGCTTGCCGAGGCGCCTATCGCCTGGCGCTGTCGCTGAGCCTTGACGAAGAAGTGGTCGTCACCGGCACCCGCGACCCCGCCCGAAGCGTCAGCTGCAAGCTGCAACGGTCCCCGGATCGCGGATGCGGCAGAACGTCTGCATGACCAAGGCGCAATGGGCGGCGCGCGAACGCTCGGAGGAGATCCGAGGGAGGAGAACCAGCGCGACGCGCGCGAATATCGCGAAATCCAGATCGAGCATCCTCGCCCGCAACCGGTTCACCTTCAATTGCAGCGACGCGGCAATGTGCTGAGCGCTGGGGGGATGCCCGGATTTCTCCGGAACGCTTTGGAATCTCGTCCATCTCAGACCGCATGACCCGCATCGTCTTTCGCGAATTGCCTGCCGTCGCGGAGCTTGAGCGCCAGCTGGGCCTGCATGCCCGCGACCGCCTGCTCGACGACGAAATGGAGGAGCTGCCGCACCAAATCGACGAGGCGTCGGTCGCCTTGTTCGGAATCACCCAGCGCGACACCTTCTACTGGGCGTTGCCCGACCCGGTGCGCGCCCGCTTCGGCCGGGACGAGTGGGAGGCGCAGTTCGACGTCCTCGGGCACTACACCCGCGATCCGAACGCGCATTGGGCCCACTTCGACCTCGACCTGCGCTGTCCCGAGGGCGGCCGCCTGCACTGCCTGGAAGTGTTCGGCCGGCAATTGGTCTGCGCCACCCGCGGCCTGCATCCGCAGGCGGTGCTCGCCTTCGCCGATCGGAAGACCGCCGAGGCCGCCTAGGCCTTACCGCCGCGGCTGGTAGCGGATCGTCGCGCTGCCGGTTGCGCGGACGGGCAGGATCAGCCCTTCGCCGGTCGCGGCGATCTGGCCGGAATGCACCTGGTCGATGCTTGCGGAAACGGTCAGGTCGCCCTGCCGCCGCTCTTTGACCGCCTTGCGCGCCGCGGCGATGACATGGTCGTAGTCCTTGGCGAAATCCTCGACGAGCGCCGACTGGATCGTCCCGACCATCGACGGATCGGTGAACAGCCGGATCGCCAGGTTCACCGCTTTGTTGCTGGTGTCGTGGGTGATCGCCAGGTTGCGGACGCCGAGCACGCTCGAGTCCGGTTCGTTGAACAATTCGCCCGTCAGCCAGACGACGGCCTGCGTTTTCGTCCTCGGCTGGCCCTGCAGCTGCGCCGTCAGGTCCACGCCCACCGCCACCCGGCCATTCTCGGTGGCGTAGATCGTGACCTTCTCGAACGTCGCATCGACCGCTCCGACCGTCTTCAGGTCGATACCCTTCGCCGCTCGCTTCTGCAGTGCGCGCAGCACGACCGGTTCCAGTTGCGCGTAATCGGCGATGACCGGCGTGTGGAAGATGAAGCCCTGCCGCTTCAAGTCGGCCGATGCCGGCGGCAGCGGCGTTGGCGCAGGGTCGGCCGGGCGATCGCCGATGAACGTCTCGGTCAGCAGTTGCGCGGCGACGTTGATCGTCACCTGGGTCTTGCCGGCATTGTAGCCGGTGACGCCCAATCTCTGCGGCGTTATCCGCATCCACGCCGGCGGGTTCTCCCGGTTGAGCTGGATCGTCGTGAAGCCGCTGCGCCAGATCTGGCTGAGCTCTGGGCGAATGTTGAGCTTCTGCAGTTCACGCGGAAGCGACTTCTCCAGCCCGGCGACGACGTTCGTCAGCCGGGAATCAGCTTGCTTGAGAAACGTGACCCGCCGGCCGAGCAGGTCGATTCCGGGCGGATTGGTCCAATTGTAGCGGATCTTGATCTTCGCCGTCGGCGTCCAGTCCGGCCGCATCGACATCCGGACCGTGGCGGTGACGTTGACGGAGCCGGTCGCGGTCTCGCTCTTGATGATGCCGCCGACGTTGCGGACGCTGACTACGGCGGAAACCGGCATGGTCATCAGCAGGGTCTCGCCCTGACCGGTCAGGCGGATCGGGCCGCGCACCGCCCGGCCGACAATCTGGCAGCCGAGATCCGGGGTGACCTTGAGCCCCTTCTGCCCAAACGGCCGCACGCCCAGGACCTTCGTGCCCTTCATGATCCGCTGGCTTGGGACGCAACGCTCCTCGCGTTGGTTGATCCGCCACAGAACCTTGGGAGCAGCGCGGTTCACCGCCGCTTGGATGTCAGCCATCGGCACTTCGATGGGCGCCTCGATCATCGACGTCTGATCCGGCAGATCCGCCTTGGTCTCCACTCGCGGCGGCGGCTGGACCTCGACCTCCTTCTGGCATGCCGCAAGAAGTATGCCCGCCAGGGCGAACCCCGTGATTCGAGCGAGCGGCGACAAGCATCTCACTGGTCCAACCACAACCTATTCGGCGAGCACGACGCGCGGCAGGGATTCGATCGGTTCGACCATGATGTTGCGGAACAGGGTCTCGGCGCCCTCCGACTGGAACTGAATGCGGCCGCTGGTCAGCGGCACCTTTCTGCCGGCAGCATCCACGGTCGACAGGCCGGTCAGCACCATCACCGGCTGGCCGTTGAGGATATGAACGGCTTTGTCCCCGACGACGTAGAGATCGACGCGATTCCACTCTCCGACCGGTTTTTCCACGTCGCGCGCATTCTCGACGTTCCAGGCCGGTTGCTGGATGTCGATCGAGCGGCCGCCGAGCATGTAGCGGCGCTTGGGGTAGATGATGTTCGGATCGAAACCAACTTCGGTCGTCACCCGGACGTCATCGCCGACCGGCACGACCATGCCGGTCGACCCCTTCATAATCTCATATTCGACGGCGCGCATCCACGTGCCCCAGACCACACCCGGCGGGCCGCCGCTGTGATAGAGCAAGCCGTTGTTTTCCGGCTGGTCGAGCCGCGGGGCATGGCGCTTGCCGGTCCACTTATATTCGAGGCTCAGGTGGTAATTTCCGATGTCGTCCTTGTGGACGATGCTGCCCCAGGTCGTGCCGTCGACGAAGATCGCGGGCTGTCCGTCCGCTTCGACGACCTTGAACATCGTTCCTTTGCCGCCGGGACCGAGCGGCTTCACCGGCGGCTTCTGATACGTCAGCGCCGGGTCGGCATAGCCAAGCCAGGCCTCCCAATCGTCGAGGTCCCTGCCGTTGAACAATGCACGGGCGGGGCCCGTCGCCTTGGGCACGTCGACCAGGCGCAATTCCTGCTGGGCGAAGGGCGGATCGCCGGCGATGGCCGTCTTCTGCGCATCGCTGATCGCCTCTTCCGGCGCCAACATCGTCGCCATCGCCAGGATCAGTGCCGTCGTGAACATCGCCCCTCCTTCATCCGCTCCTAGGCCTTAGACAGCCGCACCAGCGCCTCGTCCAGCGCCTGCAGGAACCGCGACCGGTCCGCCTTGGCGAACGGCGCCGGGCCGCCGATCGCGTCGCCGCCCGCGCGCAGATCGGCCATGATCGCCCGCGTCGCGATGGCGCCGCCGATGCTGGCGCGCGTGAACGGCTTGCCGTTGTGGCCGATGACGGTCGCGCCCGCTTTCAGGCAGCGGTCGGCGAGCAAGATGTCGCCGGTGATCACCACCGTCGTCGCGTCCGCCTGCCTCGGCGATCCAGTCGTCGGCGGCGTCGAACTTGTCGGACACCAGCACCCGCTCGATCAGCGGATGGTCGGGCACGCGCGATACGCATGTTGCTGACCACGCGCACCGGCACCTCGCGCCGCCACGCGACCTTGTAGACCTCGTCCTTGACCGGGCAGGCGTCGGCGTCGACCAGGATGCGGACGCGGTCCGCTCGACTGCACGGACTGAGCCAGCTCCGTCATCTTCAAATTCTCCAGCCGCGCACGCCGCCCTTCTGCGACGGGTTGGCGGCGATCTGGTCTTCGCCTTTTCCTTCTTCGGCTTGCGCGCTTCCTTGTTCGGATCTCTTGTTGTCCCTTGGCCATCCACTGATCTCCTTCCGGGCGCTGAGACTGGCCACGAGTGCACTAGATCCATAGGCCGATGTGCCAGCCGTAATCCGCCGAGCCGGACTCCGGCCGTGTCGAAAGCTGAAGCGTGCCGCAGGATCGTGATACGGCGAGGCAGATCCGCCGTCGAATTCGTGATTCGTAGATTCGCTGGTCAACGGGCGAGAGCGGATTAGTCCGACTGCGCTCATTAGGTGCAGACGCTTGCTGATCGCGCCGCTTGTTCCTGCCCTTGCTCTGCGTGCTCGGCCATTGGCCGGCGCATGCTGCGGTGCCGCCGCGGCACGGCGCCGCAAGATCGGCAAGCCGCGGCCCGCGCCGCCGGGCCGCCCGACGTGCCGCCGCTTCCGCCGGCCGTATTTCGACGAGACGCTGGCGATCGGCGGCGACGACGTCAAGGCGCGCAAGGTCGAAACGCGCCTGACGGTCGAGGTGCGGGTCAACGGCCGCGGGCCCTACAGTTTCGTCGTCGACAGCGGCGCCGACACCTCGGTCGTCGGCCTGCGCATCGCCCGCGACCTGCAGCTGCCGCTCGGCACGCCGGCCATCCTCAACGGCATGACCGCCCGCAACATCGTCGACCGGGTCAGGGTCGACCGAGCTGACCCTCGGCCCGAGCACGATCCGCAACCTGCAGCTTCCGGCGCTGCGCGAAGAGCGATCTCGGCGGCGACGGGATGATCGGCATCGACGCGCTGGTCCAGCAGCGGCTGATGATGGATTTCGAGAAGCGCCTGATCAAGGTCGAGGACGCGCGCAGCCCGGTCAAGATCGCTGCCCGGCGAAATCGTCGTCACCGCCCGGCGCCAGCGCGGCCAGTTGATCCTGACCCAGGTCCGGGCCGCCGGCCTGCCGCTCGACGCGGTGATCGATACCGGGTCCGCAGATCACGATCGGCAATCTGCGCGCTGCGCGACAAACTGATCCGCAGCAACCGGCGGCAAGTTCATGACGGTCCCGGCGACCGGGGTGACCGGCGTGACGGTCAATCTGCAGATGGCGCACGATCGGCGAGCTTCAGCTCGGCCCGGTCGTCCTGCGCAACGTGCCGATCGCTTTCGCCGACGTGCCGCCGTTCAAGTTGTTCGGCCTGGCCGACGAGCCGGCGCTGCTGCTCGGCACCGACCTGCTCGAGACCTTCCGCCGGGTCTCGCTCGATTTCCGCGCGCGCAAGGTCCGCTTCCAGCTGAAGCGATGCCGAAGCTCAGGGCATCGTCATCAGCACCATGCCGCAGACCTTCACGCGCATTTCGGCAAATGCGCCGGACGCGTGCTCGACGGAAGAATGGACGCATGCCGTCAATGAGATGGGGCAGCATGAAGCACTTCCTTCTCTTCTACGAAGTCTCGTCCGACTATCTCGAGCGCCGGCCGCAATTTCGCGGCGAGCATCTGAAGCTTGCCTGGGCGGCGTAGGAACGAGGTGAGATCGTCATTGCCGGAGCGCTTGCGGATCCGCCCGACGGCGCGGTGCTGATGTTCGAGGGCGAGACACATCCGTCGCGAAGGCGTTTCGCCGAGGCCGATCCCTATGTCGCCAATGGTCTCGTCACGCGCTGGCACGTTCGGGAATGGACGACGGTGATCGGCGACCTCGCCGCGACGCCGGTACGACCCGATTGAGCGCCGCATCGGCATTTAGCGGACATTCACATACGGCGACCTGAGCCGAAACTACTGTCCAGCGGGCAACGGCTGCGAGACCGCGCCGATGTTCAGCGACATTTGAGGAGAACCACATGAAGCGCGGATTCATCCTCGCAATCGCCCCGCAGCAGCCACATTGCTGCCGTTGCCCGGCTTCCGCACAACAATGGCGCTGGGACGAGCGCGGCTGGCGGACGATCGGATACACTCGCGTCAAGGCCGCGAATGTCGATCGATCAACCTTCCGGGCGTCACACGGCAGCGTGCAATTCGGCTGTGCTCGATGAACCAGCCGCTTCGCCTGCGCGACTTCGATGTGCGTTTGCAACGGCGGACGCCAGGATGTGAATACAAGGGCCGTCTCCTCGCGGGGCGCTGCACCCGTGCCGTCGCCTGAAGGGCAACCGTCGGGAAATTGCCAGCGTGCGCCTGCGCTATGAGCCGATCACGCGAAGCTGGATGCGTCCGGTGGTCCGGGTTCAAGTGCGCGGATAAGGCGTTCGGGCGTGAAAGAAGAGGGGCCGCATCGCAAACTGATGCGGCCCCTTTCCGTTCAGCAGCTGCAGTTCTTGCAGGTGCAGGGATTGCAGCGGCAGCCGCGTGCTTTTCCGGCGCGGCGGTCTTTTCGTTGGTCTTTTTCATCGTCATTACTCCTCTTGCCCGGGAGCGGGCAATAACCTCTATGGCATCCGTACCATGGTACGGAATCAAGCGAAAAGTTCGGACACGATCGGAGCCCTCGCGAAATCCGTCGGCGTGGGTGTCGAAACGGTGCGCTACTATCAGCGGCGCGGCCTGCTGCCGGAGCCGGCACGGCCTCCGGGCGAGATCCGCCGCTATGGCGAGCAGGACGTCCGGCGGCTCAAGTTCATCCGCTCGGCGCAGGCGGCGGGCTTCACACTTGCCGAGATCGGCGAACTGCTGGAGCTCGAGCGCCGCCGACGACCGGGCCCGGGCCCGCGCAACTCGCGCAGGCCCGCGTTGCTGCGATCGACGACAAGATCGCCGAGCTTCAGGAAGCGCGTGAAGCGCTCGCGGGCCTGGCGACGGCTTGCGCGAACAAGCGCGGCGGACCGTGCCCGATCCTGTCGGCCTTCGAAAGAAGCTGAAGTCGGCGAGTATCTCACCGGGGTGACTGCTTCTTGATGTCATTGAATGCGCGTAACGTCCGTCGACTCACACCGAAGTAGAGGAGGCAGGCCATGAGCGCGACATCCCCCGTGACCGAAGAATGGCTGGACGGAACCGGCGGCCGGATATTCACCCGTCACTGGGAACCGGATGGGACACCCAAGGCCAATCTGGTCATCTGTCACGGCGTCAATTCGCACGGCGGCCAGTATGTCGCGCGCGGGCGAGGAATTTGCGTCGCGCGGCTTTGCGGTCACGGCGCTCGATTTGCGCGGCCGCGGCAAGTCGGACGGCGAGCGCTTCTACATCGAAAGCATCGACGAATATGTCTCCGACCTGTCGCAGGCGATCGAGCATGCACGGTCGCAAGCATCCCGACCTGCCGCTCTACCTGCTCGGCCACAGCGCCGGCGGCGTGACCTCGGTCACCTATGCGCTCGATTATCAGGACCGGATCGACGGCCTGATCTGCGAAAGCTTCGCCTTCCGCGTCTTTGCGCCCAATTTTGCGCTAAAGCTGCTCGAAGGCGCGAGCCATGTGCGCCGCATGCCCATGTGCTGAGGCTGAAGATGGAGGATTTCTCGCGCGATCCGGAATGGGTCGCGCAGCTCAACGCCGATCCGCTGACGCAGGGCGAGGTGCAGCCGGTCGCAGACCGTCGCCGCCTTCGCCCGCGCCGGCGAACGGTTCGAGCGCGAGTTCGGCCGGATCACCCTGCCGGTGCTCATCCTGCACGGCACCGCCGACAAGGCGACGCGGCCGGACGGCAGCCAGCAATTCTTCGACGAGGCCGGATCGGCCGACAAGACGCTGAAGCTCTACGAGGGCTATTATCACGACCTGCTCAACGACCTCGGCCGCGAGACCGTGTTCGACGACATCGATGCACTGGATCAGCGAGCGCCTGCCGGTGCGGCAGGAAGCGGCGCAGGGACCGACGGTCCTCGCCTGAGGTCTAACTGTAGGCGATCATCCGTCCCGCGATCGCGACGCCGAGCCATAGGAGCAAGGACACGAGCGCGAGGATTCGGGCGGCGGCGCGGGGCGGGTCGGACACGGTCGCGCCGAACAGCAGCCTGAACAGAGCGACGTTGGCCAGCGCGAGCGCGATCAGGATGAGCTTCAGCTTGAACGTCCCGCTCATGGCCAGGGACTTGGCGTCGGCGGCGAACAGGATGCTGCCGCTCGCCGCGAGGATCAGGACGCCGGTTGCGGCAATGGGCACGAGCGCTTTGCTCAGCGGCTGCAGCGGAAGGCTGCGGAACAGGCCGATTGTCCGCAAGTCGACGAGGCCGATGCCGCCGAGCAGAAGCACCAGTGCCAGCACATGGACGGTGTTCGCGACCGGATAGGCGAGTGCGGAACTCGCAGCCCAATCGGCAAAGCGTGTCGCCGCGACCCAGTCGGCGATCGCGGCGAGCATCGACGCCTAGCGCAGCTCGACCGTTTTGCCGCCGGCGGTAATCCGCTCGATCCGCATCTCGTGCGCACCGTCGCGGCGCGGATAGCCTTCCAGAACGATCTGCTGCTTCGGTCCGACCATCTGCTCGGTCAGGCCGCGCGCTTCCATCCGCGACACAGGAGCGAGAATGACGTCCCACGTGGCGTTCTTGTAGCGGACCTTGGCGGTGCCGTGCGGGATTGCCCCATTTCACGTCGCTGAGTGCGGCGCGATGCTTGATGGCCTTGGTCTCGTCATAGCTCGACCAGCCATGATGGGCGATCGCCGCAGCCGGGACGGTCAGGATTGCGGCGGCAAGCATGAACTTCTTGAACATGTCCGTTCTCCTCTACAGGCCTGATCAGAAAGGCGCCGCTGCCGTATATGGCAACGACGCGGGCGACCTCGAGCCGCAGAGCGTGGAGGGCCCCTTCCTTCCGGGCGCCCTCCAACAGGTCAACCTAGAGCGTGTTTTCCGACGCGTTGCCGGCGTCCATGCCATTATCCATCGCATTGCCGGAGGCGTTCATGTCGCCATTCATGTCCATGTTCATATCCATGTTCGTGTCCATGGCGTTCATGTCGGTGGTTCCGAGATTGTCCATCATCATGCCATTGTCGGTGCTGACGGTGTCTTCGGTCGTTCCGCCGCCGCAGGCCGAAGCGCTGCGCAACCGGCGATTGCCGCGAAAGTCAGAAGTTTCTTCATCGCAAATCCCCTGCGTGGTGGAGCGGGTACAGCGCACCGATGCGGAGAGAGGTTCCTAATGCTGTTCGCCTAATTGGCGTCCGTATCGTTGGACGCGACGGCCGGTTCGAACCTGCGTCACTCTCGTTGAGCTGATCCAGCTGGTTGCCCAGCGTGTCCGGCGCCGGCGCTGCTGTCGTTGGGCGGAAGGACAGTTTCGTCGGCGGCCGTTAGTCCGCATTGGTTCGGTGCCGAGCGAATTGTCCTGGCCGCTCTGCGTGCACGCCGCCAGCGCGGCGATGCCGATCGCTACCCCAAGCCTGATTGTGAGCCTCATCATCTTCCTTCGTAATGACGCGACAAGCCGAGACAGCGCGCGAAGCGCGCCGGGGTTCCTTCGGGCGCTAAAGCCCTGGGAAGCTCTGCTTCAGGCCGTCGATCACGAACTGGGCGGCCAGCGCGGCGAGGATCACGCCGAGGATGCGGGTGATCATCGCCTCGAGCTTCTCGCCGATCAGCCGCATGATCGGCCCCGCCGCGAGCAGCGCGAGCAGCGGTCAGCAGGATGACCGACGGTGATCGCCGCCAGCACGACGGCGACCTCGGTCGGCCCGTCGGCGCGCGACACCCAGCAGCATGGCGCTGGCGATCGAGCCGGGGCCGGCGATCATCGGGATGGCCATCGGGAAGACGCGAGATGTCCTCGGCCTCGGGCGTGCCCTCGATCGCGTTGGCGCGCTTCTCGCGCCGCTCGGTGCGCCGCTCGAACACCATGTCGAGCGCGATGATGAACAGCATGATGCCGCCCGCGATGCGGAAGCTGGCGAGGCTGATGCCGAGCGCCTCGAGCATCGGCTCGCCGAGCAGCGCGAAGAACATCAGGATCGCCCAGGCGATCAGCGCCGACGCGGATCGCCATCGCGCGGCGATGCGCGGCGTCGGTGCCGCGCGTCAGGCTGGCGAAGATCGGCGCGCAGCCCGGCGGGTCGATGATCACCAGGAAGGTGACGAGGGCCGAGCCGAACAGCTCGATCATGGCTTGCGGCGCTGCGAACGTCGTCTGATCGAGCGACCGTGCGATAGTCGCGCGCCGTTCCACAGCTAGGCGTCGAAGCTGGCGCTCGCCGGTCGCGGCGACCGTCCATTCCCAGATCGAGCGTGCCGTCGGCGGAACGGCCCTGGCCGGCGTCGGCTGGCGGCTTGCCGGCGATGCGCGCGGTCGGCTTCGACGTCCGGCGATAATCGGCGCGGATCTTGCCCGCGCCGGCGCAGCTCGCGCGCTGACGTCGCGGCCGCTTCGGCAGCGCGCCGGCGCTGTCGAGCGTCGTCGCCGCCGTCATAGATCCATTTCCAGCTGCCGCCGGCTCGCGCACCCAGACGGTGGTGAAATAGCCGACTGCACTTGCCGCCGGCGCGTCGCCCAGGGGCCGCGTGTTGATCGCGGTGCGTGCCGTCGCAGGACGACGCAGCTGCGCGCCGGCCACCAGACGACCGGACTTCGGCGGGTCCTTCTTGTCCTTGAGGAATCGTGCGCCCAGACCGCCTGCGGCGTGAACATCACCGCGTCGTCGTCGGCATATTTGCGGAAGGCGGTCCACTGGCCGATGCGCTGGGCGTCGCGGGCGAAGGCGCGCTCGGCATCGACGCGCGGTCAGCGGCGGCGGCGGCGAGCAGCAGAGCGCAGCGATCACAGGCCCTCCGGATCAGGCAAGCCCCGCGCGGCGGTGCGCGGCGACGAGCGTGTTGCGCAGCAGCATGGCGATGGTCATCGGGCCGACGCCGCCCGGGACCGGCGTGATCGCGCCGGCGACCTCGCTCGCGCTCGTCGAAGTCGACGTCGCCGACCAGCCGCGCTTGCCGTCCGTCTGCCGGCACGCGGTTGATGCCGACGTCGATGACCGTCGCGCCGGGCTTGATCCAGTCGCCGCTGGACCATCTCCGGGCGGCCGACCGCGGCGACGACGATGTCGGCGCGGCGCACGACATCGGGCAGGTCGCGGGTGCGCGAATGGGCGATGGTCACGGTGCAGCTCTCGCCGAGCAGCAGCAGCGCCATCGGCTTGCCGACGATGTTCGAGCGGCCGATCGACCACCGCGTCCTTGCCGCCGAGATCGCCGAGCTCGTCGCTTGAGCAGGATGCAGGCAGCCGAGCGGCGTGCAGGGCACGAGCGCGTCGAGGCCCGATCGCCAGCCGGCCGGCATTGACCGGGTGGAAGCCGTCGACGTCCTTGGCCGGGTCGATCGCGGCGATGACCGCGTGCTGCGTCGATCTGCGGCGGCAGCGGCAGCTGGACCAGGATGCCGTCGACCGCGTCGTCGGCGTTGAGCCGGTCGACCAGGGCGAGCAGCTCGGCCTCGCGACGTCGGCGGGCAAGCTTGTGCGCGAAGCTCGCCATGCCCGCTTCGGCGGTCGCCTTGCCCTTCGAGCGGACATAGACGGCGCTCGCCGGATCCTCGCCGACCAGGACGGTGGCGAGGCCCGGGCGCGCGGCCCGTGCTGCTGCGCGAAATCGGCGGCGGCCTCGGCGACGCGCTGCCCGCAGCGTCGGCGGCGGCGGCCTTGCCGTCGATCATGCTGCGCGGTCATGCCGCCGGATAGGCCAGGTCCACGGCGAGCCCGCCGAGCAGCATGCGCAGGATCTGGATCAGGAGCAGCAGGACCAGCGGCGAGAAGTCGATCCCGCCGAAATCGGGCAGGATCTTGCGGATCGGCCGGTAGAGCGGCGCGGTGATCCGCTCGAGCGCCCCGACGAAGGCGCGCAGGCCCTGCGAGCTGGTGTTGAGCACGTTGAACGCGAACAGCCAGCTGAGGATCACCTGGACGATGATGATCCAGCCGAGGACCCTGAGCAGGAGGTCGGCGATGTCGAAAAGGGCGATGAGCATGGCGGCGGCTTAGCCGGGCGCGCTGCAACGCTGCAATCTAGGGCGCGAAGCGGTTGGGCAGCGCTTCGGCCAGGATGACCGCGAAGTCGCCGGCCGGGTCGGTCCATTCGGCGAGCGGGGTCCAGCCGCCGGCGAGCAGCAGCACGCGCGCGCCGCGCTGCCCGTATTTGTGGCTGTTCTCGGTGTGGATCGACGCGCCTTCGGCGAAGGCGAAGCGGCGGCCGTCGATCGTGAAGTCGACGTCGCGCGTCGCGACCAGGTGCATCTCGATGCGCGACAAGATGTCGTTCCAGCGCGCTTCGTGGCGGAAGGCGTCGACCGGGATGTCGCCGCCGAGCTCGCGGTTGATCCGCTCGAGCAGGTTGAGGTTGAACGCCGCGGTGACGCCCTGCGGCGTCGTCATAGGCGGCGAGCAGCCGCTCGACCGGCTTGACCCGGTCCATGCCGATCAGCAGCTGCGCGCCGGTGCCGAGCAGGTCGCGGAAGCTGGCGCAGCAGGTCGGTCGCGCTGCGCGGCACGAAATTGCCGATGGTCGAGCCGGGGAAGAAGCCGAGCTTGGGCAGGCCGGCGATGCTCGGCGGGCAGCTCGAACGGCCGGGCGAAATCGGCGACGACCGGCATCGACCGCGATCGCCGGGGAAGCGCTCGTCGACCTCGGCCGCGCTTTCGCGCAGATAGTCGCCCGAAATGTCGACCGGCACATAGGCCGCGGGCTGGACCGCTTCGAGCAGGAGCGGCGTCTTGGTCGCCGAGCCCGCGCCGAACTCGACCACCGCCGTGCCGCGCGGGATGCGCGCCGCGATCTCGGGCATGATCTCGCTTCGAGCAGCGCCGTCTCGGTCCGCGTCGGATAATAGGCTGGCAGCCGGGTGATCTCGTCGAACAGCTCCGACCCGCGGCGGTCGTAGAGCCAGCGCGCCGGGACCGCCGGGATTGGCGCGGACAAGCCCGGCCAGCACGTCCTCGCGGAAGGCGGGATCGACCCGTTCAGCTGTCGCGAGCAAGGCGCAGCCCCGTGAATTGCCAGCGCGCGGCTGGCGGGAAGAAATTGCGGTAGGAGGCGCGGCTGTGCCCGCGCGGCGTCGCGCAGCTCGCGCCCTTCAGCACGAACTGCCCGCTCATGAACTTGCCGTTATATTCGCCGACCGCGCCTTCGGCCGGCGCGAAGCCGGGGTAGGGCGAGATAGGCGCTCGCGGTCCATTCCCAGACGTCGCCGAACATGCCGCCGCCGGGCTTGCGGCAGCGACCGCGCCGGCCTGGTCGAGCTGGTTGCCGAGATAGGGGTCGGCGCTTTCCGCGAAATCTCTCCCATTCGGCCTCGGTCGGCAGCCGCGCGCCGGCCCAGCGGGCGAAGGCGTCGGCCTCGTAGATAGCTGACGTGCGCGACCGGCGCCGCGCGGTCGATCTCGCGGCGGCCGGCGAGCGTGAACTGCGTGCCGTCGCTCGTGCCAGTAGAGCGGCGCGGCGATCCGCTCGCGCTGCACCCAGTCCCAGCCTTCGCTCAGCCACAGGGTCGGCGTTGCGATAGCCGCCGTCGGCGATGAACTCGCGCCCATTCGCCGTTGGTGACCTTGCGGCTGGCGATGGCGTGCGGGTGCAGGAAGACGCGGTGGCGCGGCCGCTCGCAGTCGAACGCGAAGCCGTCGCTCGCGCGCGCCGATCTCGACGATGCCGTTGCGGCCCGGATGGAAGGTCAGCGGCTCGGTCGCGAAGCAGGCCGGTGCGGCAAGCTCGGCATAGGCCGGCTCGAGCGGGTTCTCGGCGAAGGTCGCGAGGATGTCGGTCAGGAACAGCTCCTGGTGCTGCTGCTCGTGGTTGATGCCGAGTTCGACCAGCTCGAGCGCCGTCGGGCGACAGGCCGGCAACGCACGGTCCAGCGCTTCGTCGACGCTGTGCGCGCCAGTCGCGGACCTCGTCGAGCGACGGGCGGCTGAGCATCCCGCGCTTGGGCCGCGCGTGGCGCTCGCCCTCCGCCTTCGTAATAGCTGTTGAACAGGAAGGCGAAGCGCTCGTCGAACGGCCGATAGCCCGGCACATGGTCGCGCAGGACGAAGGTCTCGAAGAACCAGGTCGTGTGCGCGAGATGCCATTTGGCCGGCGACGCGTCGGGGAATGGCTGGATCGTGGCGTCGGCGTCGGACAGCGGCGCGGCGAGGTCGAGCGTCAGCTGGCGCGTCGCGGAACAGCCGTCGCGGAGCGCACCGGCTCGTCCGGCGTCCTGGGCGGCGGGTGCGACGGTCATTGCCCGATCCTGCTGCGCCGCTGCTCTCATAGCAGCTGCAATAGTCCGCTTGCGGAACAGCCTTCAACGCGCGAACGACAATTGTGCCGGACGGTCGCTACCGCCTTTGGGCTAGCTGCGGGTCGCGCCCGGCTGCCAGAGGACGTCGCCGCCTTCGCCTGCGGCGACTTGCGCGCGGCGACGAACAGATGGTCCGACAGGCGGTTGAGGTAGGCGAGCAGGTGCGGGTTGAGCGCCTCGGCCTCGTTCAGCGCGACCGCCGCGCGCTCGGCGCGGCGGACGATCGTGCGGGCGAGGTGAAGCGCCGCGACGGCCGCCGACCCGCTCGGCAGGATGAAGCTGGTGAGCGGCGCCAGGTCGGCGTTCATCGCGTCGATCTCGCGCTCGAGCCGCTCGACCTGCGACGGCGACGATGCGCAGCGCTCCGTCGATCTCGCCCGGCGTCGCGACGTCGGCGCCGAGGTCGAACAGATCGTTCTGGATGCGCCAGCAGGTCCGAGCGGATCGTCGCCTTCCGACATTGCCGCGATGGCCACGCCGATCGCGGCATTGGCCTCGTCGACCTCGCCGATCGCGGTCATGCGCAGGCTCGACTTGCT
The DNA here is from genome assembly GCA_963807815.1 of uncultured Alphaproteobacteria bacterium. GTDB lineage: Bacteria > Pseudomonadota > Alphaproteobacteria > Sphingomonadales > Sphingomonadaceae > Sphingomicrobium. Next base: position 277,247 of record CAWECW010000012.1, read on the forward strand.
GACCCGCGAGCCGTCGACCAGCCCGGCCGTGCCCGTCGTCGCCGGTGCGCGTGTAGATCTTGTTGAGGCGGACCATCGTCAGCCGCGCGAGGCGCCGGCGACGATCAGGATCAGGATGACGATGATGATCGCGACCGCCTGGAACAGCACGCGCTTGCGCATGTAGTTCTGCTGCCGCTCGCCGCTGAGATCCTTGCCCGACGCCATGGCGATGACGCCGCGAACGAGGACGTAGGCGGTCGCGCCCATGGCGAGGACCAGCAGGATGATCAGGAGCGTGTTCATGATCGCGATCTAGGCGTCGCTGAAGGCGAAACCAAGGGGAAGCTGGCCTGCGAGCAGTGCCGCGAGCGAGTTCGCGGCCGTCGACGCCCGCCTCGCGCATCGCGGCGAGCGTCGGCGCCAGGTCGCGCTTGGCCAGGCGGCGGCCGTCCTCGTGGGTGACGAGCGGGTGGTGGAGATAGGTCGGCTCGGGCAGGCCGAGCAGCGTCTGCAGCAGCCGCTGGATCGGGGTCGAGGGCCGCAGGTCGGCGCCGCGAACGACCATCGTCACGCCGCTCGCCGCATCGTCGACGACGCAGGCCAGGTGATAGCTCGCCGGCGCGTCCTTCCGCGCGAGGATGGCGTCGCCGATCTGGGCTCGCGTCGCCGTCGAAATGCGCTTCCGTCCGCCTCCGTCCACGACGGCAGTCCGGCGAGCGCCAGCGCCTTGGCGGAATCCAGCCGCCAGCAATGCGGCGTCGTCGCGCGGCGCTCCGGATCGTCGGGAAGCGCGCGGCAGGTGCCGGGATAGGAGGTCGCCGCATCGCCGTGCGGCGCGGTCAGCGACTGGGCGATGTCGGCGCGGGTGCAGAAGCAGGCGATAGACCAGCCCGCGCTCGCGCAGCCTGTCGAGCGCCTCGGCATAGCATCGCGTGCGCTGCGACTGGACCAGCACCGGCTCGTCCCAATCGAAGCCCAGCCAGCGCAGATCCTCGAAGATGCCGTCGACGAACTCGGGCCGGCTGCGGCCCTGGTCGAGATCCTCGATCCGCAGCAGGAATTTGCCGCCGCTTTCGCGCGCCCGCGAATGCGCCGAGCACCGCGCTGAAAGCGTGGCCGAGGTGCAGCCGCCCGGTCGGCGACGGCGCGAAACGCGTCACAATCATTGCGACTGTGACTCAAACGGCTCTTGACGGCGAATCCGCAATCTTCGATTCATCGTGCTGTCACATCGGGTTGGCATCCGGTGGGCAACAAGGGAAGACGGGCCCGAGGCGACCCTTCTCCTCCTTGCGTGCGACAGGGCCGGAGACTTGTTCGTTGCGGGCGAACAGAGAAGGTCATTGCCCGCGCATGTATCATCCCGACCTCATCCGCCATCCCGAAAGCTGCCCGGCGCTGGTCCTCAACGCCGACTACACGCCGCTGTGCTATTATCCGTTGAGCCTCTGGCCGTGGCAGACCGCGATCAAGGCGATGTTCCTCGAGCGCGTCGACGTCGTCGCCCATTACGACCGCGAGGTGCACAGCCCGAGCATGGCGCTGAAGCTGCCGTCGGTGATCGCGCTGCGGCAGTTCGTGAGGCCGTCCGAATATCCGGCCTTCACCCGGTTCAACCTGTTCCTCCGCGACCGATTCAGCTGCGTCTATTGCGGCTCGCGCAAGGAGCTGACGTTCGACCATGTCGTTCCGCGCGCCCAGGGCGGCCGCACGACCTGGGAGAATGTCGCGACCGCCTGCGCGCCGTGCAACCTGCGCAAGGGCGGGCGGACGCCGCGACAGGCCGGCATGCACATCGAGCGGGAGCCGATCCGGCCGACCAGCTGGCAGCTGCAGGACCATGGCCGCAGCTTCCCGCCCAACTATCTGCACCAGAGCTGGCGCGACTATCTCTACTGGGACATCGAGCTGGAGCCGTAACGACTTATCGCAGCGTTAACCATTCTGCGCGTAACGTCCAGATAATGGACGCCGCATCGGCCTTGAACGAGGAATCGCGCGAAGCGCGAAGCGCCGCGCATCCTCGTCGTGCAGCCCGAACCGGTCCTACCTCGGCGTCATTTCCCGGCGATCTGATCGAAGGCGGCTATCGCGTCGCAACGGCCGAGCTGCGCCTCTACGGCCATGGCCGAACTGCATCGCGCTGCCGATCGATCTCATCCTGTCCGAGCTGCGCATGCCGAAGCTCGGCGGGGCGGAGCTGGTGCGGATGGTTCGCGACGATCCGGTGCATCGGAACATCCCGGTCTACCTGATCACCGGGCAGGAGCGATGCCGACGGCGCGGTCCAGGCCTACAGGAGCGGCGCCGACACGGTCATCGCCAAGCCGTTCCACTTCGAAGTGCTGATTGCGCGCATCGGCCGCGAGATCGAGCGGTCCCGGTCGCTCGGGAAGCTGCTCGACGATAATGCCGCGCTCGACGCGCGGGTCGTCGGACGGGCGATCGAGCTCGGCGAAATGCGCGAGCGGTGGCTGGAGAGCCAGGCCGAGCTTCGCCGCCTGAAGCAGATGGTCGGCGACGGCCTAGGCCCGCTCGATAAAGTCCCGGATCGCGGGGCCGATGTCCTCGCGCTCCAGCGCCAGCGCCAGATTGGCGATCACGTAGCCGGCCTTGTCGCCGCAATCGTAGCGGGCGGCATCGACGGTCGTGGCGTGGAACGGCTGCTTGCCGATCAGCTGCGCCATGGCGTCGGTGAGCTGGATTTCGCCGCCGGCGCCGGTCTCGCCCTTGTCGAGGATCTGCATGACCTCGGGCTGCAGGATGTAGCGGCCGATGACGCCGAGGTTCGACGGCGCGACGTCCGGGCTCGGCTTTTCGACGAGGCCGACGAACCTCGGTGATCGCGCCGTCCCGCTTGCCCGGGCGTGATGATCCCGTAGCTGGCGGTGCGGTCCTGCGGCACTTCCTCGGTGCACAGCATGTTGCCGCCGCCGACCTTCTCCCAGGCGTCGACCATCTGCTTCAGCGCGCCGGGCTTGCCGTGCATCAGATCGTCGGGAAGCAGCACCGCGAACGGTTCGTCGCCGACGATCTCGCGGGCGCACCAGACGGCATGGCCGAGGCCGAGCGGCTGCTGCTGCCGGACGGACACCAGTTCGCCGAACGACACGCGCGACGATTCCAGCGGCTCCGAGGCTCTTGCCCTTCTCGCGCATCGTCGTCTCGAGCTCGAACGCCATGTCGAAATAGTCGACCAGCGCCGATTTTCCGCGGCCGGTGACGAAGATCAGCTGCTCGATCCCCGCCTCGCGCGCCTCGTCGACCGCATATTGGATCAGCGGCCGGTCGACGACCGTCAGCAATTCCTTCGGGATCGCCTTGGTCGCGGGCAGCAGGCGGGTGCCGAGGCCAGCTACAGGGAACACGGCCTTGCGAAGCTTCTTGGTCATTCGGGGTCTGCGGGTCCTGTTTCGTTGGTCGAGGATTGCTGTCCGGTGCCGACCGGGAGCGGGGCCGCGCCGCCGTCGGCGGGCGGAAGGTCGAAGCGGTCGACCGGGCGCGGCTGGGAGCGCTTGATCAGCTCGTCGACCCGCTCGGGATCGGCATTGGTCGGCGGGGTCAGCAGCTGTTCCGCGGTCGGCGTCGTCTGCGCCATCAGCGGCTTGACCGGCAGCGGCTCGCCCTGTGCGGGCCTCAACGGCGCCACGCGTCCGCAACTGCAGAGCAGCGCGATCGCGACAACGACGGCAACGCGGCGGACCATGGCCATCGCCTAGCCGCTCGTGCGCGCTTCCGCCAGACGGTCCGGCGGCTTGCAGCCACGGGGCGGCTTACCTATCCGCACGGACATGCGTTTTCCACGACTTGCGGCCGCCCTGATCGGCCTTGGACTCCTGACCTCGGCCTGCGAGCAGCAGCAGGCGCCGGCGGAGAATGCCGCCGAAGAGGCGGGCCTTTCGAAAGGCCTGGAGAGAGACAAGGCGGGGCAGGCCCTCCCGGACGTCGAGCTGAAGGACGCCGACGACGAGCCCGCCAGCCTGGCCGACGCCAAGGGCAAGCCGGTGCTGGTCAACATCTGGGCGACCTGGTGCGCGCCGTGCGTCAAGGAATTGCCGACGCTCCAGGCGCTTGCCGGCCAGGCCGGGAGCGCCGCGCGTGATCGCCGTGTCGCAGGACATGGCGCCGCGCGGATCGGTCGACGCCTTCCTCGACAAGAACAAGCTCGCCGACCTCGAGGTCTGGCACGATCCGAAGATGGAGCTGTCCGGCGCGACGGGCGCGCAAATCCTGCCGACGACCATCCTCTACGACGCGGAGGGCCGCGAGGTCTGGCGCTACGTCGGCGACCTCGACTGGACGGGCGAGGAGGCGGCTAAGCTTCTTGCCGACGCGGGGCCGGCGAAAAGAGGCTGAGCAGGCGGCCGTCGATCGCCGCGAGGCCGAGGGCGATGAGGCCCAGTCCGGCGAAGTCGCGCGGATCGATCACTTCGCCGAGGATCAGCCATCCCAGCAGGATCGCGACCGGCGGCACGAGCAGGGTGACCAGCAAAGCGTTGGTCGCGCCCGCCGAATCGATCAGCCGGAAATAGAGGACGTAGGCGAAGGCGGTGCACAGCAGGGCCAGGGTAACGATCGCGCCGATGGCCGGGAGCGGCGGAAAGGCCTGCTCCCACGGACGGTCGAACAGCAAAGCTACCGGCAGCATCACCAGCGCGCCGACCGTCAGCTGGCCGGTCGCGACCGAGATCGGCGCGACGCCCTGCTTGCGGAAACGGCGCGCCCAGACGCCGGCGAGCGCATAAAGCAAGCGCGGCGGTGACGCAGGCGAGCTGGGCAAGGACGTCATTGCCGATCGAGCTGAGCAGGTCCGGTCCGATCATCAGCGCGACACCGCCGAATCCGAGCAGGATCCCGGCGAGCTTGCGCGGGGTCAGGCGCTCGTCGCTGGTGAAGACATGCGCGACGATCACGCCCCAGATCGGCGTCGTCGCATTGAGGATCGAGGCCAGGCCGCTGGCGATGTGCGTCTGCCCCCAGCCGAACAGGATGAACGGGATGACGTTGTTGAGCAGCGCGAGCAGCAGCATCGCGCCCCAGATCGATCGCGGCAGGCCCGCCTTCTGACCGCGCCACGCGAGGAAGAGCCACAAGCCGGCGGCGGCGATGGTCAGCCGGAGCCAGACGTAGGTCAGCGGCGGCACGCGACTGGACGGCAACGCTGATGCAGAAGAAGGCGCCGCCCCAGATGACGGCGAGCGCAAGCAGGGTCGCCCAGTCGGAGCGGTTCATCACGGTTCGGATCATTCCGTGGCGGTAGCTGGGCGCCGGCGACGGCGCGTCCCGCATCTTGCTGTCGAAATGATCGTCGCGAGCCATGCCGTGAGTCTCGCGATGCGAACGCCTTCGCCGCCAACAAAAGGGCGGCTCCGGCCCATAAGCTGGGCTTATCTAGTCGCGGAGCAGCTCGTTGATGCTGGTCTTGGACCGGGTGCGCTCGTCGACGCGCTTGACGATCACCGCGCAGGCCAGGCCCGGGCCGCCGTCCTTGCCGGGCAAGGTGCCGGGAACGACGACCGAATAGGCCGGCACGCGGCCGTAGATGACCTCGCCCGAGGCGCGATCGACGATCTTGGTCGACGCGCCGAGGAACACGCCCATCGAAATGACCGCGCCCTGCTCGACGACGACGCCCTCGGCGACTTCGGAGCGCGCGCCGATGAAGCAATCGTCCTCGATGATCACCGGGCCGGCCTGAAGCGGCTCGAGCACGCCGCCGATGCCGGTGCCGCCCGAGATGTGGACGTTCCTGCCGATCTGCGCGCAGCTTCCGACCGTCGCCCAGGTGTCGACCATCGTGCCTTCACCGACGCGCGCGCCGATGTTGACGAAGCTCGGCATCAGCACCGCGCCCGGCGCGATGAAGGCGCCGCGGCGGACGATCGACCCGGGCACGGCGCGGAAGCCCGCGGCCTCGAACTCCTTCGCGCCCCAGCCCGCGAACTTGGACGGCACCTTGTCCCACCAGTTCGCGCCGCCCGGTGCGCCGGAAATCAGCTCCATCGGATTGAGCCGGAAGGACAGCAGGACGGCCTTCTTGAGCCATTGATGGACGGTCCATTCGCCGTCGACCTTCTCGGCGATGCGCGCCTCGCCGCTGTCCAGCGCGGACAAGCGCCTTGTCGACCGCCAGTCGAACTTCGCCCTTCGTGTCCGCGCCGATCGCGTTGCGGTCTTCCCAGGCGGCGTCGATCACGGTCTGCAGGTCGCTCATGCATCGTCCTTCAAGATCGTCTCGAGCCACTCGCCCACGTCCGTGATGCGGTGGTCGATGAAACTGTCCTCGACACCGTCGTTACCGCGTTCCGAGCCATTATCCACCCAGACCGTCGTCATTCCGAGCATCTTCGCCGGCTTCAGGTTGCGCGCCATGTCGTCGACCATCAGCGCGTGCTTCGGGTCGATCCCGAAGCGCTCGCACAGCAATTCATAGCCGTGCAGGTCGGGCTTGGGCCGATAGCTGTTGGCGTGGAGGTCGTGCACATCGTCGAAGCGGTCGTGCACGCCGATCGCTTCCAGCACGCGGCGGGCATAGGGCGCATCGCCGTTGGTGAAGACGAAGCGGCGGCCGGGCAGCCGCTCCAGCGCACGGGCCATCGCCTCGTTGCGCTCGATGCGGTCGAGCGGGATGTCGTGCACGTCTTCGAGGAAATGATGCGGGTCGATGTCGTGGCACTGCATCAGCCCTGCCAGCGTCGTTCCGTGCGTGTGGAAATGGTCCTTCTGCACGCGGTACGCTTCCTCGCGTATCGCATTCGAGCAGGCGCTGGATGTAGGCGGTCATGCGCTCGTCGATCAAGGCGAAGAGCCCGCACGAATGCGGATAGAGGCAATTGTCGAGGTCGAAGACCCAGTCGCGGATGTGGGCGAATTCGGGAGCGACGCGGGCGGCCATTGCCGCGCCGCGCTAGCGAATGCCGGGCGACCTGCCTAGCGGATGACGCCGCGCTGATATTCGGCGACGGTCATCGGCTCCTCGCAGCCGTTCACCGTTCGGTAGACGGCCTTGTAGCTTTCGGCGGGCGGGAGGTCGGTCAGCTTTCTCGGAGTTACCGGATCGCCGCGCCAGGCCGATGCCGCCTCGGCGCATGATAGCTGGTCGTCTTGCGGCAATTGCTGCCGGTCGCGGCGATCGGGCGAGCCGTGTTCTGCGGCGATTGCGACGGTCGGCGCGGGCGTTTGAGCGGAGGTCGCTGCCGGAACGAGCAGCGGCAGTGCGAGAACAGGGAAGAGCAAGCGCATGACGATGTCTCCTCTGCCGCTGGAAATACAGCGATCCGGACGCGCGCTCAACAATTGCGTGTGCGGCCTGCCGAAACCAGCGGGCCGTTCCTCGATTTAGACGGTGAAGCTCTCGCCGCAGCCGCAGGCGCCCTTGGCGTTCGGATTCTCGAACACGAAGCCGGCGGCGAAATCGTCCTCGCGCCAGTCCATGACCGAGCCGATCAGGTAGAGCACCGATCCGCCGTCGACGTAGAAGGTGCCGCCGGGCGTCTCGATCTTCTCGTCGAACGCGATTCTCCTCGGTGACATAGTCGACCGAATAAGCGAGGCCGGAACAGCCGCGGCGCGGGGTCGACAGCTTCACGCCGATCGCGCCTTCGGGCGCGCGGCTCATCAGATCGGCGATGCGCGCTTCTGCGCCGCGGTGTCAGCGTGATGGCCGCCGGACGCGGCGCGCGGACTTTCGTTTCCTTGTTCATAGCATTCCCAATTCGAGCCGCGCTTCGTCGCTCATCTTCGACGGGTCCCAGGGCGGATCCCAGACGAGCTTCACTTCGGCGTCGCGAATGCCCGGAACCGACAGCACGCGCAGCTCGACCTCGTTCGGAAGCGATTCCGCGACCGGGCAGTGCGGCGTGGTCAGCGTCATGGTGACGACCGCGTCGCCATCCTCGCTGATGTCGACGTCGTAGATCAGGCCGAGCTCGTAGATGTCGACCGGGATTTCCGGATCGTAGATCGACTTCAGCGCGTCGATGACGTTGTTCTTGAGGTCTTCGTTGGCGATCGGTTCGTCGGCCGGCTTGGTCTCGCCCGACAGGAAGCCGGACAGATAGTCGCGCTTGCGCTCGAAGGTTTCGGCGGGAGATTCCACGCGAGCGCGCGGCGGCGGCGAAACCGCCTCCACTTCCTCCGTCTCGATCTTCCGTTCCTCGTTCATCCGAAGATCCGCTTCACCTGTTCGATCCCGCGCACCAAAGCCTGCAATGTCCGAGCTGTCGCTGTGCGCCGCGAAGCTCGCCCGGGCCGTCGCCGGAACGCCGAGCACGTCCATCAGCGGCTGCGCGCAATGGTGGCCGGCGCGGACGGCGACGCCCGCATCGTCCAATATGGTGGCGGTGTCGTGCGGATGCACCCCGTCGACGTTGAAGCTGACGATTCCGGCGCTGTCCTCGGGTCCGTAGAGCGTCACGCCGCCGATGCCCGAAAGCGCGGCGCGGCATTCGGCGACCAGAGCGCATTCATGCGCGTGGATCGGCATCGAGCGTCAGGCCTTGGACCCAGTCGATCGCCGCATGCAGCCCGACCGCGCCGACGATGTGCGGCGTGCCGGCTTCGAAGCGCATCGGCGCGTCGAGGTAGGTGGTCCCGGCAAAGGTGACGCGGTCGATCATCGATCCGCCGCCCTGCCATGGCGGCAAGCGTGTTCAGCAGTTCGTGCCGACCCCACAGGCAGCCAATGCCGGTCGGTCCGTAAAGCTTGTGCCCGGAGAAAGCGTAGAAGTCGCAGCCGATGGCGGCGACATCGACCGGCAGGCGCGGCACGGCCTGGCAGCCGTCGAGCAGCAGCAGCGCGCCCTTCGAATGCGCGATCTCCGCGGCGCGCTTCGCGTCGAGCACCGAGCCGAGCACGTTCGACACATGCGCGAACGCAACGACGCGATGCTCTTCGCTGATCATGCGCTCGGCGGCATCGAGATCGATCCGCCCGTCGGCGGTCAGCGGAACCGCGTCGACTTCGTAACCGGCAAGCTGCCAGGGCACGATATTGCTGTGGTGCTCCAGGCTGGACAGCAGCACGCGGTTGCGGCCGTCCTTCGGCAGCGAGCGCGCGACCAGATTGATCGCTTCGGTCGCGCCGCGCGTGAAGACGAGTTCGTTCGCCTGCCCGCCGATGAGCCCCGCCGCGGCCTCGCGCGCCGCCTCGTAGCGGCCGGTCATTTCGCTCGACCGCTGGTACACGCCGCGATGCACGGTCGCGTAATCGCGCGCATAGGCGGTGGTGATCGCGTCGATCACCGCCTGCGGTTTCTGCGCGGTCGCGGCGCTGTCGAGATAATGCCAGCCCTCGATCGCCGGGAATTGGCCGCGCACGTCGAGCGCCGAATTGATGCGGGTCGGGGCGTTCATGCGACCCTCCGCAAAGCTTCGCGCGCCGCAGTGCAGATCGCGTCGCGCTGCGCCTCGTCTGCGACATCGTCCCACAGGCCCATGACGAACCCTTCGAGCAGCAAGAGCGCGCGCGCTGGCCGGATCGAGCCCGCGCGATTGCGCGTAGAACATCTGCACCGGATCGAGCTCGCCGACGCTGGCGCCGTGCGCGCACTTCACGTCGTCGGCGTAGATCTCCAGCTCCGGCTTGCAGTTCGCGGTCGCGCCGCGATCGAGCAGCATCGCCTTCACCGACTGCTCGCCGTCCGTCTGCTGCGCACCGCGCGCGACCTCGACCTTGCCGAGGTAGGAGCCGACGGCCTTGCCGCCGAGCACCGAACGGACGACCTGCCGCGAACGTCCGCGCTCGCCGACGTGCTTGACGTTGGTGACCACTTCGTTGGTCGATTGCCCGTTGCCGATGTTCGCCGCGTACAGCTCGAAATCCGCGTCGGCCTCGAGGCTGACGTCCAGTTCGATGCGTCCGTAAACGGACGCAGTATTGAGCGCGAACAGCCGCGCCTTCGCACCCGCGCCGAGCGCGATGCGCATGCGCTTCACGTGCACGTCGTCCGCCGCTGGAAGCCACACGTCTTCGAACGTTTCGCCTGCGCCAATCGTGATCGTCAGCGGCTCGGCGAACTGATCCCAGACGGGCTTCAGCGCATCGAGGTCGGCGTAGCGCCATTCCTCCTGGCTACGGGTGGGGAAGGGGGCGGTCATGCGCGCCTCTTCATCAATCGGCGAATTTGCTTGTCGCGGCGTCTTTGCCGGTCCGGCGCCAGCAGGCCGTAAAGCGCATCGAGCGCGAAGCCCGCTGCAATCGCGACGGCGACCGTCTTGGCCACGTCACCCGTATCCATGAAGCGGCCCAGGATGAAATCAACCAGCGTGATGAGGCCGAACAGGATCACCAATATCGCCGTGTCGGCAACGCCGCGCCCCGGATTGCCGCGCACGGATGACACGACCAGCATGAAGGCCATGCACCCGATGATGATCGCGAACGTCGTCACGCGGCGACCTCCGCATAGCCTTCGCGCTCAAGCTCATGCGCAAGCTCGGCGCCGCCCGAACGGACGATCCGGCCCTGCGTCAGAACGTGCACCTTGTCCGGCGTCACATAGTCGAGCAGCCGCTGGTAATGGGTGATCAGCAGCACGCCCTTGTCGGGTGCGCGCATGATGCGGTTGATGCCCGCGCCGACCGCGCGAAGCGCATCGATGTCGAGCCCGCTGTCGGTCTCGTCGAGCACCGCGAACTTCGGGTTCATGATGCCCATCTGGACCATTTCGGCGCGCTTCTTCTCGCCGCCGGAAAAGCCGACGTTCACCGGCCGCTTGAGCATCTCGACGTCCATGCCGAGAAGCCCCGCCTGCTCGCGCGCAAGCTTGATGAATTCGCCGCCGGACAGCTCGGGCTCTCCGCGCGAACGGCGCTGCGAATTGAGGCTCTCGCGCAGGAACTGCAGCGACGACACGCCGGGAATTTCGACGGGATATTGGAAGCCGAGGAACAGGCCCGCAGCGGCGCGTTCGTACGGTTCGAGCGCGAGCAGATCCTGTCCGGCGAAGGTCACGCTGCCGTCGGTGACTTCATAGCCCGGACGGCCCGAAAGCACGTAGCCGAGCGTCGACTTGCCCGACCCGTTCGGACCCATGATCGCATGCACTTCGCCCGCCGGAACGGACAAAGAAATGCCGTTCAGGATCGGCTTGTCGGCGACGGTCGCGTGGAGGTTCTGAATGTCGAGCATCTTACTTGTCGGTCTTCCCGGCGGGACAGTTCATGAGGAAATAGCGCCGCATCGAATCCATCGCGTCGCGGCGAATTCCTTCGAGCATGCGGCGGTCGTTGAGCGCGCGCTGGCGATCCTCGATCGCGGCTTCTTCAAGCGAGAATTTCTTCTCGTCCGCAGCCTTGATCGCGCCCGCTTCACGAAGCGTGGCGCGGCGCTGCGAAAGATCGAGGCGAGCCGCGACGATCGCTTCCTGCTCGCGATACGTGTCGAGCAGGAACGTGCTGCGCTGCGCCGTCTCCGACAAGAAGGCCGGATTGGCCATTCCGCGATCGCACCGCGCAACGGCCTGGTTGAGCGCATCGAGTTCGGCGGACGCCGTGACAAGAAACAACAACGGCATCATCCAACGCTACCCTCTAAACTAATCCCAAGCAGCTTCTGCGCCTCGACCGCGAACTCCATCGGCAGCTGCTTCAGCACTTCCCTCGCGAAGCCGTTGACGATCAGCGCGACCGCCGCTTCCTGGTCGAGCCCGCGGCTCATCGCGTAGAACAATTGGTCCTCGCTGATCTTCGACGTCGTCGCTTCATGCTCGATCGTCGCAGTCGGGTTCTTCACCTCGATGTACGGCACCGTGTGCGCGCCGCACTTGTCGCCGAGCAGCAGGCTGTCGCACTGCGTGAAATTGCGCACGTTTTCCGCATTCGGAAGCACCCGCACCAGTCCGCGATAGGTGTTGTTCGACCGCCCCGCGCTGATGCCCTTCGAAATGATGGTCGAGCGCGTGTTGGCGCCGATGTGCACCATCTTCGTGCCGGTGTCGGCCTGCTGGCGATTGTTGGTCAGCGCGACCGAATAGAATTCGCCGACGCTGCCTTCGCCCTTGAGGATGCAGCTCGGATATTTCCAGGTGATTGCGCTGCCGGTCTCGACCTGCGTCCAGCTGACCTTCGACCGCGCGCCGCTGCACAGCGCCCGCTTGGTGACGAAGTTGAAGATGCCGCCCTTGCCCTCGGCGTCGCCCGGATACCAGTTCTGGACGGTCGAGTATTTCACCTCCGCGTCCTCGTGCGCGAAGATCTCGACCACCGCCGCGTGCAGCTGGTTCTCGTCGCGCATCGGCGCGGTGCAGCCTTCGAGGTAGGAGACGTAGCTGCCCTTTTCGGCGACGATCAGGGTGCGCTCGAACTGGCCGGTATTCTCCGCATTGATGCGGAAATAGGTCGACAGCTCCATCGGGCAGCGGACGCCCTCGGGAATGTAGACGAAGGTGCCGTCGGAAAAGACCGCGCTGTTGAGGCAGGCGAAGTAATTGTCGCGCTGCGGAACGACCGATCCGAGATATTTCTGGATGAGCTCCGGATATTCGCGGATCGCCTCGCTGATGCTGAGGAAGATGACGCCCGCCTTCTTCAATTCCTCGCGGAAGGTCGTCGCGACGGACACGCTGTCGAACACGGCGTCGACCGCAACGCGCGGCGCGCCTTCGACGCCGGCGAGCACCTTCTGCTCCTCAAGCGGGATGCCGAGCTTCTCGTAGATGCGCAGGATTTCGGGATCGACCTCGTCGAGACTGCCGAGCTTCGGCTTCTGCTTGGGCGCCGCGTAATAATAAGCGTCCTGGTAATCGATCGCGGGGATGTCGAGCTTGGCCCAGCTGACCTCCTCCATCTCCAGCCAGGCGCGATACGCCTTCAGCCGCCAGTCGAGCATCCACTGCGGCTCGTTCTTCTTGGCGGAGATGAAGCGGACGGTGTCCTCGCTCAGGCCCTTCGGCGCGAACTCCTGCTCGATGTCGCTGGTGAAGCCGAACTCATAGGTCGCGAGCTTCTCGGCGGCGTCGTGCGCTTCCTGGTTCCGGACGGCGGTCTGCTCGGTCACTGCGCCAGCTCCGTCAGGCTGACGGCGCCGAGCGCGCCGCGGATCGCATTGCCGACGAGCGCCCATGTGCGGCTTCACCTTGCAGTGAGCATCGAGCGCGCAGTCGGAGGGTCCCTCGTGACCCGAGCAGACCGTCATCGCGATCGGTCCTTCGACGGCCTCCACGATGTCGGCGAGCGAGATCTTCGCGGCGTCCCGTGCCAAGGCAAAGCCGCCAGCCGCGCCGCGGACGCTGGTCAGCAGGCCCTCGGCGGCAAGGCGGCCCATCAGCTTCTGGGTGGTCGGCAAGGGTACACCGGTCTCCAGCGCCAGCTCGCTCGCACTCAGGCGCGCGCCAGCCTCCCGGCGAGCGGCGGCGGTCATGATCACGACCGCATAATCGGCGAGATGGGTCAGGCGCATATCAATTCGGACTATTTGCGTCTGATTTAGTGGGTTGCGGCGAAAAACTCAACCATCCTCGTCATTGCGAGGAGCCGAAGGCGACGCGGCAATCCACGCACCGCTGGATTGCTTCGCTCCGCTCGCAATGACAGATGCGAGTTGTGCCGATCTACCCTCTCCTGCGCCCGCTCGCTTTCGCCCTCGACGCCGAGACGGCGCATCGGCTGACCATCGCCGGGCTGCGGCTGATGCCTGGCCTCGATCCGGCGCGCTTTCCCGATTCGCTGCGCTCGACCGTCGCCGGCGTCGAGTTTCCCTCGCCGGTCGGTCTGGCGGCCGGTTTCGACAAGAATGCCGAGGTTCCGGAGCAGATGCTCGGGCTCGGCTTCGGATTCGTCGAGGTCGGGACGATCACGCCCAAGCCGCAGCCGGGGAATCCCAAGCCGCGCATGTTCCGGCTGGTCGAGGATTGCGCGGTCATCAACCGGCTCGGTTTCAACAATCAGGGGCTAGGCGCGGGCCTACGACCGGCTGCGCCACACGACGCACCTGCATGGCGTGATCGGCGTCAACGTCGGTGCCAACAAGGACAGCGCGGACCGGATCGCCGATTATGCCGAGGGTATCCGCCGCATGGCGCCGGTCGCGCGCTACCTGACGGTCAACATCAGTTCGCCCAACACGCCGGGCTTGCGCGGGCTGCAGGAGGAGGGCGAGCTGCGCGAGCTGCTCGCGGCGGTCGAGGAAGTGCGCACGAACAAGCCGATCTTCCTCAAGGTCGCGCCGGACCTGGTCGCCGGCGATCACGAGCGCATCGTCCGCGCCGCGCTGGACCATCATGTCGATGCGCTGATCGTCGCCAACACGACCGTTTCGCGGCCTTTGCTGAAATCGCGTCACGCCGGCGAAACCGGTGGCCTTTCCGGAGCCCCGCTCAAGGCGCTTGCCCTGGAAGCGTTGCGATCCTTCCGCAGCGCCAGCGGCGGCGAGATTCCGCTGATCGGCGTCGGCGGCATTGCCAATGCCGAGGACGCCTGGGAGCGCATTCGCGCCGGCGCCTCGCTCGTGCAGCTGTACAGCGCGATGGTCTACGAAGGCCCAGGCATCGCCCGGACGATCGCCGCCGGACTGGCGCAGCGTCTCAAGCGCGAAGGCATCGCCAACATCGCGGAGCTGGTCGGGACCGAGGCCGCCTAGGGCTTCTTCGGCAGCGTCAGCACCACGCCTTCGCGTCGCGGGTCGAAGCCGCCGTCGACACGGCCATTGCGGATCAGCACGCCGTGCACCCCCGAATCTTCGCCCTGGCCGGGCTGCAGGTCGATCCCGCGCTGCCGCAAGCCCGCGAGAACCTCCGGCGAGAATCTGGTCACCTCGCCCTGGAAGTTCGGTCCGCGCGCGACGAGGTTGGGCTGCGCGATCGCCTCCTGCATCGGCAGTCCCCAGTCGAGCGCCGCGACCAGCGACTTGGCAACAAAGGCGAGAATCGCATTCCCTCCCGCCGACCCGATCGCGCCGGCGAATTTTCCGTCGGGCGTCAGCAGGATGGTCGGGGTCATCGATGAGCGCGGCCGCTTTCCGGGCGCGACCGCATTGACCGACGGACGGCCCTGCTCGTCGACCGGCTTGAAGGCGAAGTCGGTCATCTGGTTGTTGAGGAAGAAGCCGTCGACCATCCGCCCCGATCCGAAGATCGATTCAACGGTAGTCGTCATCGACACGACATTTCCCTCGCGCATCGCGAACGATGAAGTGCGACGTCCCGGCTGGCTCAAGCGTGCTGTCGACTGCAGCGACCTGCGCTCCCGGCGGTATTCCCGCCGCTGGTGGCGGGCCTGCAGTGGGTCCGATCAGCCGCGCCCGTGAGGCGACGTAGGCGGGATCGAGCAGGCCCTGCACCGGCACGGTCGGCACATCGCCGACATAGCGGTCGCGGTCGGCGTACATGATGCGGCTAGCCTCGGCGAATAGGTACCAGGCCTGTGGATCATCCGGCTTGCGAGCGGCGATATCCGTCTGCTCGAGCAGCTTCATCAGCTGGAGCAACCCGACACCGCTCGACGGCGGCGGAGGGACGCACATGACGTAGACGCGGACCGGGCGGCACAAGGCCTCGCGCTTTACCGGCTGGTATGCGGCAAGGTCGGCCATGGTCATCGACCCGCCAAGCGGCGCCGCGCGCGTGCGCTCGACGATCCGGGCGGCGGTCGATCCGGCATAAAGCGCCGCCGGTCCCTGGTCCGCCAGCCGCCGCATGAAATCGGCATAGGCGGGATTGCGCAGGCGGTCGCCGGCCGCGACCAAGCGCGCCGTCCGGCTTGGTGAAATAGGCGACCGTGTCCGGCGCACCGTTCTGCGGGAAGCGGCCGCGCACGAGCCGGGCCAGCCGCGGACTGACGATGAAGCCATCGCGAGCCGTGCGCTCGGCGTCGCCGAACAGGCTGCTCCAAGGCAATCGGCCGCGCTCCTGATGCGCAACGGCCAGCATTCGGACGACGCCGGGGACGCCGGTCGCGCGGCCGCTCAGCACCGCCTCGCCAAACGGCAGCGTGCTGCCGTCGGGGCGGAGGAACATCGACGGCGTCGCTTGCGCCGGCGCGACTTCGCGGCCGTCGTAAGATCGAGACTTTGCCGGTCGAGGCGTCATAATAATTGAGGAAGGCGCCGCCGCCGATGCCCGAGCTTTGCGGCTCGACCAGCGAGAGCATCGCCTGGACGGCGATGGCCGCGTCCACCGCGCTGCCGCCGCGCTTCAGCACTTCATACCCGGCCTGCGCCGCGAGCGGGTTCGCCGCGATGACGAAAGCCTCTTCCTTCGCGGCCGAGACCGGCTGGGTCTGCGGCTGCGGCTGCGGCTGCGGAGCGGGAACGGTGGCACAGGCCGACAGGCCGACGGCGGCCCAGGCGGCGAGCATCTTGTGAATCAGGTGCATGGCCTGCCGACTAGCGCGGCGGGGCAGAAGCGTCCACGCGCTGGCGCTCGCGTCCGTTTCGGCTAAGAAGCGGGTCCGCTATCGTGAAGGGGAGTCATGGCGCGGCAGCTCGAACATTTTCCGAACCTCGTCACGATGTTCTTCACGCGCGCTCGGGAGAACGGCGACGCGCCGTTCCTGTGGGCCAAGCGTGACGGGGCGTGGCACTCCATTTCCTGGTCCGAAACGGCCCGCCAGGTCGCGGCCTTTGCCGAAAGCCTGAAGCGCATCGGTCTTCAGCCCGGCGACCGCGTCATGCTGGTCAGCGAGAACCGGCCCGAATGGCTGATCGCCGACCTTGGCATCATGGCCGCAGGCTGCGTGACGGTCCCGGCCTACACGACCAATACCACGCGCGATCACACCCACATCCTCGGCAATTCGGGTTCGAAGGCGGTCATCGTCTCGACGCAGAAGCTGGCGAAGAACCTGATTCCGGCCGTGTTGTTCAGTTCGGATTGCCACCACGTCATCGGCATCGAGGACCTGCGAACCGGCCAGGCGCCGGGCACCGTCGACTTCCATCACTGGGACGAAATGGTCTCGGGCCAGTCGGATCTCGGCGAGCTGGAACGGCGCATGCAGCAGGTCGGCCGCAACGACCTCGCCTGCCTGATCTACACCAGCGGCACCGGCGGCGCTCCGCGCGGCGTGATGCAGCACCACGGTTCGATCCTCGCCAATATCGAAGGCTGCACCGACATCATCTCGACCGACTTCGGATGGGATGACGAAACCTTCCTGTCCTTCCTGCCGGCGAGCCACGCCTACGAGCATACCGGCGGGCAGCATTTCCCGGTCGGGCTCGGTGCGCAAATCTATTACGCCGAGAGCCTCGAGAAGCTGGCGGCAAATATCGAGGAGGTCCGCCCGACGATCATGGTCGTCGTCCCGCGCCTGTTCGAAATGCTCCGGGCGCGGATCCTCAAGACGATCGAGGCCAGCGGCGGCCTGTCGCAATATCTGCTGAGGCGTGCGCTTTCGATCGGCGCGAAGACGAACGAGGGGCGCAGCAACCCGCTCGACCTGCCGATGAAGGCCATCCTGTCGGTGACGTTGCGCAAGAAGGTCCGGGCCCGGTTCGGCGGCCGGATCAAGGCGATGGTCTCGGGCGGCGCGCCGCTCAATCCGGAGGTCGGCCTGTTCTTCCAGTCGGTCGGACTGACCTTCGTCCAGGGCTACGGCCAGACCGAGGCCGGCCCGGTCATCAGCTGCAATCGTCCCGCTGCGGGGATCCGCATGGATAGCGTCGGACCGCCGGTGAAGAACGCGGAAGTGCGCATTGCCGATGACGGCGAGATCATGGTCCGCGGCGAGCTCGTGATGCACGGCTATTGGCAAAATCCCGAGGAGACGGCGCGAGTCCTGCAACCGGACGGCTGGCTCGCCACCGGCGACGTCGGGCATCTCGACGATGCGGGCCGGATCGTCATCACCGACCGCAAGAAGGACCTGATCGTCAACGACAAGGGCGACAACGTTTCGCCCCAGCGGGTCGAGGGCATGCTGACGCTACAGCCGGAGATTGCGCAGGCGATGGTCTATGGCGACCGCCGACCATATCTCGTCGCGCTGCTGGTCCCGGAAGCCGAGTTCGCCAACAAGCCCGACCTGCAGCAGCGGCTGTCGAAAGCGGTCGACAAGGTCAACGCCGACTCGTCGGTGATCGAGCGGGTTCGCCGCTTCATCATCGCCGACGAACCGTTCACGACCGACAACGAGCAACTGACGCCGTCGCTCAAGATCCGGCGCCATGTCATCAAGAAAGTCTACGGCGAAAGGCTCGACGCGCTCTACGGCAAATGATTGCGCGCTGGCGCTAGGATGCGGCCTTGTACGGCACGAAGTCCCCGATGGCGCACGAACCGGCCATCATGCCCGTCCGGACGTCGGTCACGCGGGCGATGTCTCCACGGCAGAGGCCTGAGCCGCTGGTCCTCGTGACCAGAGCATAGAAGCCGCTGTCGAGCCCGGAACATTCGCCGATGAGCTTGTTCACGTAGACCGTCTTGCCGTTCTTGAACGCGACGGTGCCGTCGTCGATCGTGACCATGTCGTTCCTTTTGTAGGACGGCAGGCAGCTGATCGGCTGTCCGGCGACCTTGCCGGCAATGAGCTTCTGGAATTCGGCTTCGGCTTCAGCGCTGCGGGTCGCAGGCGCAGGCTGCGTCATGCAGCCCGTCAGTACGGCGGCGGCGAGAAGGAGCGGGATTGAACGCATGGGCGTAACTCCTTTCGAATGGTTGTGCTGACCTTCAGCGCTTTCGCGGCTTAACGGAAGCTGTCTTTCGCGGTTCGAAGTTCGGCGAATTCCTGCGCATTCCCGGCGCGAACGAAGGGATTGGTCGCGCGCTCCTCCGCAACGGTCGTCGGCAGCGTGATCTGGCCGGCCTCGCGCATGACGGAAACCTGCTCAAGCCTCCGCGCCACGTCCGCATTGTCAGGATCGACGTGCGCGGCGAAGCGGGCGTTCGCCAGCGTATATTCGTGCCCGCAGTAGATGCGCACGTCATCGGGCAAAGCAGCAATGCGCTGCATGTTGGCGTACATCTGCTCGGCGGTTCCCTCGAACAGCCGGCCGCAGCCCATGGCGAACATCGTGTCGCCGACGAAGATCATCCCCTCGTCCTCGAAGTAGAGCGCGATGTGCCCGGCGGTATGCGCGGGAATGTCCCAGACGATCGCCTCCGATCCGCCCACCTGGATGCGGTCTCCTTCGGCGACGATGCGGTCCATCTTGCTGACCCGCTCGGCTTCGGCCGGGCCGGTGATCGTACAGCCCGTCGCGTCCCGGATCGCGTCGTTTCCTCCGGTGTGATCCGGGTGCCAATGGGTGTTCAGCACCTGCGTGATGCGCACGCCCTGCGCCTCGGCTGCCGCCAGCACGGGATCGGCGACCGAAGGATCGACGGCCGCGGTCTCTCCGCTCTCCGCGTCGTGGATCAGCCAGACGTAATTGTCGCTGAGCACCGGGACAGCGCTCACCGTCAGGCGGCCCATCACCACTCGCCGGTGTTGGGCATGGACGCCCAGGGCTCCGCGGGCGCCAGTTTGCCGCCTTCCTGCAGCAGCTCGATGGAAATGTTGTCGGGGCTTCGGACGAATGCCATGTGGCCGTCGCGCGGAGGACGATTGATCGTCACGCCGGCGTCCATCAGCCGCTGGCAGGTCTCGTAGATATTGTCGACGCGGTAGGCGAGGTGGCCGAAATTGCGGCCGCCGCTGTATCCGCTCTCGTCCCAATTGTGCGTGAGCTCGACCTCGCCCTGGTCGCCGGGAACGCCGAGGAAGATGAGCGTGTATCGCCCGGCCTCATTCTCCATCCGTCGCCGCTCCTCGAGCCCGAGCAGCTTGAAGAAGCGGATGGTCGCTTCCGGGTCCGATACCCGGAGCATCGTGTGAAGGTAGCGCATGGGTGCTACTTAGTGGCTGGCGCCTCGCTTTGCACCACCGGCTTGTCGAGCATTGCCAGGGCCTCTCTCGCCGCCTGCCCCGACTTTCCCTCTGGGATCCGCCGCCGAAGCGCGCGTCCAGTAGCTGCGAGCCGCGGCCATATCGCCGGCGAAATGATAGACGTGACCGGCCTCGAACAGGACGGTCGGGTCGTTCGGCTCGAGCGTCAGAGCCTGGCCGATCGCCGCCTTGGCGGTGACCGCGTCACCTTCGCGAATCGCCAGCGCGGCGGAGAAGTACCAGAGGAACGGGTCTCCAGAGATCGTCCGGGCGGCTTCCGTAACCTTGGACCGTGCCATCTTGAGGTCGTTCTGCGCCTCGGCTGCACGCGCGCGGTCGAGCAGGGCTTCGCCGCGCTGTTCCGCCTGCAGGCCCGTTCCGGACAAGGCCTTGTCGAGAGCGACTGCGGCCTTTCCGGCCTGGCCCGCCGCAATCCACATATTGCCGGACGCAGCCAGCAGTCGCGCCTTCTCCACCTCGTCGTCGCCTTGCGCGTTCGCCGCCTGCTCGAAGGCTTCGGCGGCGGCTTCCGGATTGCCCGCATTGCTGGCCTGGAGCGCACGGCAGGTGAAAGCCTGCGGCGTCACCAGATTGGGGCACTGCGCCGCAGGGGCCTGAGCGGCTGCGATTGCGGCGGCAATGGCAAGGATCATCGATTGGGCTCCACCAGGGATGCAATGGTGCGCAGGATCGTTTCGATCTCATGCGCCTCCGACAGACGGTGACCGCCGCCCTTGATGACCGTCACCTGCACATCCGCTGAACGCAGCTTGTCCTTGAGGCGGAATGCCACATCGAGCGGGACGGTCTCGTCGCGAGTCGCCGTGAACCAGCCGTACCGGGCAATCGATCGCGATCTCCGAGTCGAGCAGGCGCATCGCCTGGCCGGACGTCCAGAAGCCGCTGGTCGTGACTTGCGTGCTTCCGTCCGGCAACTCGCGCCGAAGCGTTTCTCCGGAGGTCAGCCGCGCCTTCAGCCGATCGGAGAAGCCCCATTCGGTGAAGTCGGGTGCCGAGGCGATCCCGACCAGCCCGACAACGCGCTCCGGCCGGCGCAGCGCCAGATGCAGCGCGATCCACGCGCCCATCGACGAACCCGGCCAGAACGACCGGACCGTCGCTCACGCTGATCGAGCATCAGCTAGCGCATCGTCGGTCCAGCGGGCCAGCGTGCCGTCCTCGAACGCGCCCTCCGACGAGCCCGTGCCCGAATAATCGAAGCGCAGAAGCGGCAGCCGCCGTTCCGACGCGAACGCGTCCAGGGCAAGCGCCTTGCTCCCCTCCATGTCCGAAGCGTAGCCCGGCAGGAAGACGATCGTCGGCCCCTGGCCCTCCCGCTTGCGGAAGGCGAGGCGGAGGCCGTCGCCGCGATCGAGAAATTGCACTTGGGTGTCCGTCATCGGCGCGAGGGTCTGCCGAAATATGATCGCGGGGTCTACCGGCCCGCCTGCGCGAACCTTAGATAGGCGCGGCCCTCCCAGCCTCGAAAGGAGCCCTCATGAAATACCGCAAGCTCGGCGATAGCGATCTGGAGGTCTCCGAAATTTCCCTCGGCTCCTGGCTGACCTACGGCGTCGGCGTGGAGGCGGACAAGGCGCGCTCCTGCCTCGACGCGGCGTTCGACGTCGGGATCAACTTCATCGACACGGCGAACGTCTACGGTCGCGGAGCGGCCGAGACCTTCCTCGGCGAGGCGCTGAAGAGCCGTCCGCGCGACAGCTACGTGCTGGCGACCAAGGTCTATTTTCCGATGTCGGACACCGACAGCGGACTGTCTCGTGCGCAGATCGAAAAGCAGCTCGACGCGTCGCTTCGGCGCCTGCAGACCGACGTCATCGATCTCTACCAGTGCCACCGTTACGACACGGACACGCCGCTGGAAGAGACGCTTGAAGCGCTCAACGATGCGGTCGAGAGCGGCAAGGTCCGCTACATCGGCTTTTCGGAATGGCCGGCGGAGCGCATCGAGGCTGCGCTCGAGCTTCAACGGCAAAATGGCTGGGCCAAGTTCGTGTCGAGCCAGCCGCAATATTCACTCGTCTGGCGTGAGCCCGAGCGTGACGTCATCCCGGTCTGCGCAGCCAATGGCATTTCGCAGATCGTCTGGTCGCCGCTCGGCCAGGGCGTGCTCACCGGTAAATACGATCCCGACCAGCCGCCGCCGCAGGGCACGCGCGCGACGAGCGAGGAGATGGGCGGCTTCATCCAGCGGCTGATGCAGCCTGACCTGCTTCGCGCGGTCCAGCGGCTGAAGCCGATCGCGGAACAGGCCGGCCTGTCGCTTCCGCAATTCTCGCTCGCCTGGATCCTGCGCGAACCGAACGTCGCCTCGGCGATCATCGGGGCTTCGCGGCCGGAGCAGGTGCACGAGAACGCGAAAGCGTCGGGCGCAGTCGTCGACCCGAGCCTGTTCGATCAGGCCGAAGCGATCATCGACGAGGTCATGTCGCAGGCTGAGCCGGCCTGACCTCGCGCCCGGGTCAGACCAAAGCGAGCGCCGACAGGCGTCCGTAGAGTTGCGGCGGCAGCTCCCCGACGCCGGATTCGTCCGCGGCCACCGCGGCGTCGATCTCGAAGTATCGCCAGCCCTGGTGCGCGCGCTTGGGGAACGGCGTCACCGCCTCGAGTTCGCCCGCACAGACGATGTCGATGCGCCCGTCCGGCGCGATCCTCGAAGGCGAGGATCTGGTTGCCGCCGACGATGCGATGCTTGACGATCCAGTAGAGATTGCCGCCGATCGCTTCCGCCGCACGCTTCGGGCGCATTCGCGTCGGAACGCGCAGCTCGCCGTTCTCCGCCCGCGCCGCAACGCGAGTGCGCAGCGCGTCGAGATCGCGGCAGCCGAAGGCGACCTTGGTCAGATGCAGTTGCGGCATGACGTCGTCCTTACCGCCCGAAACCAAGCGAGATCAATCACTTCGCGGACGACCTCAGCTCTCGGTCGGGTTCCGCCGGCATTTGCTCCGGCCGGCGCAATATCCTACGCGGAACCTTGCCAAGTGGCGGCGCATTTGCGACGGCATCGCCGTTTTTCGTACGGAGCATGACTTGCCGCCATCGACTGCCCGGACCCTGAAGGGTCCCCGCCGCCTCGCTCGCCGCTCCGCGCGTCGTAGCCCAAGTCCGCGCTGGCAGTTCCTGCGCGGCTTCCTGAAGAATCCCGTGATGGTCGGCTCGATCATCCCGTCGAGCCGAATCCTCATCGAGAAGATGCTGAGCAAGGTCGACTGGGAGAATACGAAGGTCTTCGTCGAATATGGACCCGGCGTCGGCACCTTCACCCGGCCGATCCTCGAGCAGCTCGGGCCCGGACGCCACGCTCGTGACGATCGACACCAACGCCGATTTCACCCGCTTCCTGCGCGAATCGATCGACGACGAGCGCCTCGTTCCGGTCACCGGATCGGCAGCGGACGTCGAGAAGATCCTGGCCGACCGCGGCCTGCCCAAGGCCGACTTCGTCCTGTCCGGCCTGCCG
Source organism: uncultured Alphaproteobacteria bacterium (assembly GCA_963807815.1). GTDB lineage: Bacteria > Pseudomonadota > Alphaproteobacteria > Sphingomonadales > Sphingomonadaceae > Sphingomicrobium. The sequence continues at coordinate 300,511 of CAWECW010000012.1, forward strand.
TTCTCGACCCTTCCGCCGGGCGTCGGCGAAGCGATTGCCGCTGCGACGTCGCAGGTCGTTCGCCCGGGCGGCGCATTCCTGGTCTACCAGTTCAGCCCGAAGGTGCTCGACTTCATCAAGCCGCACTTCGACAAGATCGACCGCGGTTTCGAATGGATCAACGTCCCGCCCGCTACGCTCTTCTGGGCGTGGAAGAAGAATGGCGAAGCGCTCGACTAGCGCTCGATGAAGTTCAGCCGTCGAGAGACGGTGTAATCGAACGACGTCACCAGCCAGTACGAAATCGTCCACTTGAGCCGGCGCCACAGGTTCGCGCGCTGCCGATGCAGCGACAAGCGTGATTCGCTCGCTGCTTTCGATCTCCCGGTTGAAATAGTCGCGCATCGCGGCGGCGAAAGCGGCGTCGTCGACGCGGAGCACGATCTCCATGTTGATGAACAGGCTTCGGAAATCGAGGTTCGCCGAGCCGACGTGAACGACGTTATCGACGATGGCGAGCTTCGTGTGCAGCTTCGCCGCCTGATATTCGTACATTTCGACCCCGCGCCGAAGCAGGCGGGAATAGGTGTGGCGGGCGGCCGCGATGGTCGCATTATTGTCCGACTTCGCCGCCGTGATGACCCGCGCCTTGCCCGTCCGCGCGATCCGGCGGAGCCGGCGGAGGAAGGACCAGGGCGGCGAGAAATAAGCGGCGATGAGGTCGAGCTCGCGGGCCGAGCCAAGCTCGCGGGCAAGCGCCGCCGGTAATCGGTTCTGCCGGCTGAGCGGGCCACTGAACTTCCATTGCAGCGGACCTTCGGACTGGCTGTAACGCTCGACGATCCGCCGCAGCGTTCGCAGCTTCGCGCCTTTGGTCTGCGTCCACAGGAACAGCGAATCGAAGTAGCGGCTTGCCGGGAATGCGGCCGATCCTTCGATCAGCACCCACAGGTCGCGCCAGTGATTCCTCGCCCTCGTCCGTGAGGTAGCCGGTCTCGACATTGGCGCCGCCGATGATCGTCCGCCGCTCGTCGGCGATGACCAGCTTCTGGTGATTGCGGATCAGGTAGCGCCGCCCGTAGCTCGGCAGGAACATGCAGAAGGCGCCGCCTTCGTCCGCGATCGGCTGGAAGAATTTCGTATCGGTGCCGGAGCTTCCGTAGCCGTCGAGAAGGAGCCTGACGACGACTCCGCGGCGCGCCGCTCGCACAAGCGCGTCGCGAACCGCCGTCCCAGCCTCGTCGCCGGCGAAGATGTAGAAGATGACGCGAAGGCTATCCTTGGCGTTGTCGATCAGGTCGAGGATGGCTTTGAGGCGATCCGCGCCGGTCTCCAGAGCCTCAAGCCTGTTGCCGTCGACCGTCACGCTGATGCGGCGTGCGTCCGCGTCGTCGGGTTGGGCCTGCTCCGCCATGTGCCCGGTCTGCCGGTGGCGGAAGCACCGCGCAAGCGCCGCCGAGCGTGCGAGTCGCTCGGAATCCTTGACTTTTGGACCCTCAGACCCCTAATCGCCCTCTCCTTCCAACCCGCTTACAGCTAATTTCGGAGCGCACATGGCTCGCGTCACGGTCGAAGATTGCGTCGACAAAGTCTCGAATCGGTTCGACCTCATCCTTTTTGCGGCGCAGCGCGCTCGCCAGATTTCGTCGGGTGCGGACCTGACGATCGATCGCGACCGCGACAAGAATCCGGTCGTCGCCCTGCGCGAGATCGCCGAGACGACGGTCAAGCCGAAGGAGCTCGAGGAATCGATCGTCAACAGCCTGCAGCGCGTCCGCATCGACGAAGAGGATGAGACGGAAGAGCTGTCCTCGCTGAGCGACGCCGCCGAGGCCCTGCGCCTGACGGCAGCCGCCCCGCCGCGCCCGACTCCGAGCGGCGGCGACTACGAATAGGCCTGCTGGTCAGCACTGAACGAGGAAGGGTCGGTTCGCCGGCCCTTTTTCTTTCTAGGCGGCCTTGCCCTTGCGCGCAGCCTCGGCGTCCTCGCGTGTTACCCACACCAGGTCGGCGAGCTTCAGGACTCGGCCGTCTTCGGTCTGGACGCAGATCTTTCGCACCGGGAGGCCCGTGTTGCGGTCGGCAAGCACGATATCGGCGGGTCCCGATCCCCAGTCCTCGCCCCATTGGCGAAGGGCCAGAACGACCGGCATCAGCGCCTCGCCCTTCGGCGTCAGCGAATAGATGACCTTGCGCCGGTCCGACGGATCCAGAATGCGCTGCAGGATCCCGCCGCTCACCAGCTTGGCGAGCCGGTCGGAGAGGATGTTGCGGGCGATGCCCAGCCCCGCCTGGAATTCCTCGAAATGGTGGAGGTCGTTGAAGGCGCCGCGGACGATCAGGAAGGCCCACTTCTCGCCGATCAGCTCGACGGCGGCGGGCAATGGACATTGCAGCGCCTGCTCGCGGAACTCATCGACCGTGGACGTGACCTTGCCCTGGGCCAATCCGTTGCACTCCCCTCGACAACTCGAAGTAAGCACAAAGCTTTGCAAATGAACAGTTCGCGACCCGACAGAGGCCGGAATCCTTTCGCGCTTGCACAATAAGGGTGCGGTCGCCCATCTTACAGGTGTGCTGAGGCAGTACGAGCTGATCGAGAAGGTTCGTTCCTACGATCCGGACGCGGACGAGGGGATGATCAACCGCGCCTACGTCTTCTCGATGAAGGCGCACGGCACGCAGACCCGCGCCAGCGGCGATCCCTATTTCAGCCATCCGATCGAGGTCGCGGGCATTCTCACCGACCTCAAGCTCGACGACGAGACCATCGTCACGGCGATCCTGCACGACACGATCGAGGACACGATCGCTACTCCGGAGGAGATCGAGCGGCTCTTCGGGCCGAACATTGCGCGCCTGGTCGACGGTGTGACCAAGCTCAGCAAGATCGAGGCGCAGTCCGAAAATGAGCGGGCGGCGGAGAATCTGCGCAAGTTCCTGCTGGCGCTCAGCGACGACATCCGCGTGCTGCTGGTCAAGCTAGCCGACCGCCTGCACAACATGCGCACGCTCCATCACATCAAGAACGAGGACAAGCGCCGCCGGATCGCGCGCGAGACGATGGATATCTACGCGCCGCTCGCCGAGCGGATCGGCATGTACGAGATGATGAACGAGATGCAGACGCTGGCTTTCCAGGTGCTGGAGCCGGACGCCTACGCCTCGATCATGCGGCGGCTGAAGCAGCTGACGGAGGTGGGCGGCGACCTCGTCAACCGCATCGGCCTCGGCCTGCAGCTCTACCTTGTCCGACAACGGCCTCGAGGCGGAGGTCATGGGCCGCCAGAAGCACGCTTATTCCATCTGGAAGAAGATGGCCGAGCGGCACATCAGCTTCGAGCAATTGTCCGACGTCATGGCCTTCCGCATCGTCGTCGACACGCAGGCGGACTGTTACCGCGCCCTCGGCCTCATCCACCAGAAGTGGCCGATGGTCCCGGGCCGCTTCAAGGATTACATCTCGACCCCCAAGCGCAACGGTTATCGCTCGCTGCACACCTCGGTGATCCACGATGCGAAGATGCGCATCGAGATCCAGATCCGGACGCGCGAGATGCACGAGCAGGCCGAGCGCGGGCTTGCCGCGCACTGGGCGTACAAGGAAAACAAGCCGGTCGCGGACGTGCGCGTTCCCTGGATCGACGACCTCGTCGAAATTCTCGACCATGCCGCTTCGCCCGAGGAGCTGCTCGAGCACACGCGCATGGCGATGTACCAGGACCGCATCTTCGCCTTCACGCCGAAGGGCGAGCTGATCCAGCTGCCCAAGGGCGCGACCCCGGTCGACTTCGCTTATGCGGTGCACACCGACCTCGGCGACCGCACCGTCGGCGCCAAGGTCAATGGCCGCGTCGTTCCGCTGCGCACGATCCTCGACAATGGCGACCAGGTCGAAATCCTGGCGTCGGAGGCGCAGCACCCGCAGCCGTCGTGGCTGCGCTTCGTCGTCACCGGCAAGGCGCGCTCCGGCGTGCGCCGCTTCGTCCGCCACAAGGAGCGCGACGAGACGGTCGAGCTTGGCCGCAAGATCTACGACGAGATCGTCGAGCGGCTTCCGGCCGTCCTCGACAAGGACGCGCTGAAGCAGGCGCTGAAGCGGCTCAAGATCGAGAGCGAAGACGAACTGATGATCGCCATCGCGCGCAAGCGGACCAGCGACGAGCAGGTGATGGAAGCTTTGATGCCGGGCTCAGCCGGCGGCGACGTGGCCGCTCGCCCGCTCGCGCAGCGGACGGCCATCTCCATCAAGGGCCTGACCGCCGGGGTCGCCTATCACCTCGCGCAATGCTGCCATCCGATTCCGGGCGACCGAATCGTCGGTCTTCGCCGCGAGGACGAGGAAATCGAGGTCCACGTCATCGGCTGCGACACGCTTGCGAGCGGCATCGACGCCGACTGGCTCGATCTGGCCTGGGGCGAGGGTTCGGACGGCGGCGCCGCCCGACTGTCGGTCATCGTCCGCGACGTCCCGGGCGCGCTCGGGCGCGATGGCCAGCGTGCTCGGCGCCAAGCACGCCAACATCGTCAACCTGCACCTCGTCCATCGCGACGGCAGCTTCATGACCTTCCAGGTCGATGTCGAAGTGCACGACCTCGCGCACCTTCACGCGATCATCGCCGCGCTGCGCGAAAACGACCTCGTCAGCTCCGTCGAGCGCGACTAGCCTTCCGCTCGGGGCCCCGGGCTCCCAACGCCGCCAGCACCGCCAGCGTCACCAGGTCCGACGCGCTCGCGGTCATCGGCGCGATCTGCACCGGCTTGTCGAGGCCGAGAATGTACGGGCCGAGGATGCTCTCGCCGCCCAGCTCGCGGAGCAGCTTGGATGACAGGCTCGCCGACTGAAGCCCGGGCATCACCAGCACGTTGGCCGGGCCGGACAGGCGGCTGAACGGATAGAAGCGCCGCTGCATGTCGTAGTTGAGCGCGACGTCCGGTCCCATCTCGCCTTCATATTCGAAGTCGCACTTTATGCCGTCGAGCAGCTTCACCGCCCCGCGCAAGTCTTCGATATGCACGCCCGGCGGGTTGCCGAAGGTCGTGTAGGAAATGAAGGCGATGCGCGGTTCCAGCCCCATGCGGCGGGCGAATCCCGCCGAGCGCAAGGCGATGGCGGCAAGCTGCTCCGCGTCCGGCCGTTCGGTGACCGCCGTATCGGCGATCATCACCGTCTGGTGGCGCGACACGACGACGCTGACGCCGAACGGCGTCGCACCCGGCTCGTCGTCGATGACCATGCGGACCTGCCGCAGCGACTGGCTGAACGGCCGCGTCGTGCCGGTGATCATCGCGTCCGCTTCGCCGAGCGCGAGCATGGCCGAAGCGAAGTAATTGCGGTCCTGGTTGACCAGCCGCTCGATCTCGCGCCGGAGCATGCCGTGCCGCTGGTGCTTCTCGTAGATGAAGTCGACCGCGCGGCTGACGAGCGGCGAGTTGCGGCTGTTGAGGACTTCATAGTCCTTCGGGTTCTCGACGCCGTGCTCGCGCAGCAGGTCGTAGGTTTCCTCGCGGCCGACGAGCACCGGCGTTCCGTAGCCCGCCTCCTTGAAGGCGATCGCGGCGCGGAGCACGCTCGGCTCCTCGCCTTCCGCGAACAGCACGCGCTTCGGGATTGGCCCGCGCCGCTTCGTAGGCGAGGCTGAGGACCGAGACCGTCGGGTTCTGCCGCGCGCGCAGCGTCGCACGGTACGCGCTCATGTCGGCGAGCGGCTTCTGCGCGACTCCCGACTTCACGGCCGCTTCCGCAACGGCCGAGGCGACGACTCTCCATCAGCCGCGGGTCGAACGGCGCCGGGATGATATAGTCGCGGCCGAAGCTCTGCATGCGCCCGCCATAGGCCGCCGCGACCTCCTCCGGCACCGGCTCGCGGGCCAGTTCCGCCAGCGCTTCGGCGGCGGCGATCTTCATCTCCTCGTTGATGCGCGTCGCCCGGACGTCGAGCGCGCCGCGAAAGATGAAGGGGAAGCCGAGGACGTTGTTCACCTGGTTGGGGAAGTCCGAACGGCCGGTGGCGATGATCGCGTCCGGGCGAACGGCCTTGGCGTCGGGCGGCCAGATCTCCGGGTCCGGATTGGCCATGGCGAAGATGATCGGCTCCTTGCCCATCTTCTCGACCATCTCCGGCTTCAGCGCGCCCGCCGCCGACAATCCCAGAAACACGTCCGCACCCACCAGCGCTTCTTCCAGCGTGCGCTTGTCGGTCTCGACGGCATGCGCCGACTTCCACTGGTCGAGGTCGGTCCGGTCTTTGTGGATCACGCCCTTGCGGTCGCACATGATGACGTGGTCGCCCTTCACGCCCATCGCCTTGATCAGCTCGGTGCAGGCGATGGCGGCAGCGCCCGCGCCGTTCACGACCACGCGGATCTGGCCGAAGGCCCGGCCGGTCAGGTGGCAGGCGTTGATCAGGCCCGCAGCCGTGATGATCGCGGTGCCGTGCTGGTCGTCGTGGAAGACCGGGATGTTCATCCGCTCTTTCAGCGTCTGCTCGATGATGAAGCAGTCGGGCGCGGCAATGTCCTCGAGGTTGATTCCGCCGAAGCTCGGCTCGAGCAGCTCGACGGCTTCGATGAACCGCTGCGGGTCTTCGGTCGCGACCTCGATGTCGATCGAATCGACGTCGGCGAAGCGCTTGAACAGCACCGCCTTGCCTTCCATCACCGGCTTCGACGCCAGCGCGCCGAGGTTGCCGAGGCCGAGGATCGCGGTGCCGTTGGAAATGACCGCGACGAGATTGCCCTTGGCGGTCAGGTCGTAGGCCTTGCCCGGATCGTCGGCGATGGCGCGCACCGGGACCGCAACGCCCGGCGAATAAGCGAGGCTCAGGTCGCGCTGGGTCGCCATCGGCTTGGACGCGATGATTTCGATCTTTCCCGGCCGCCCGCGCGAGTGGAAATCCAGCGCTTCGGCTTCCGAAAAGGTGACGTTGCTCTCCGACATGCTTGTCGCCTTAGCGGACAGCGGCGGAAAGAGTCACGCGACTCGCCCATTGTGGAGTTGCATGGCTCGAAACGAGCGGCTACGGCTTGGTTATGGCGCGCGCGGACGCACCCACACCGATGATGCAGCAGTACCAGCGGCTCAAGGCCGAAGCTGGTGACGCACTTGCTGTTCTACCGCATGGGCGACTTCTTCGAACTGTTCTTCGACGACGCGAAGGCCGCCGCCGCCTGCCTCGACATCGCGCTGACCAAGCGCGGAGAATCGGAGGGCGAGCCGATCCCGATGTGCGGGGTGCCGATCCACGCCGCCGAATCCTACCTCGCGCGACTGATCCGCGGCGGCCATCGCGTGGCCATCGCCGAGCAGACCGAGAGTCCCGCCGAGGCCCGCAAGGCGCGCGGGTCCAAGGCGCTGGTCGATCGCGCGATCATCCGCCTCGTCACGCCGGGGACGCTGACCGAGGAGACCTTGCTCGAATCCTCGTCGGCCAACTGGCTGGCGGCGGTCGGCCGGGCCGGGTGAGGATTGGGCCATCGCCGCCGCCGACATTTCGACGGGACGGTTCGAGCTGGTCGCCTGCGGGATCGGCGAGCTTGCCGCCGAACTCGCGCGCCTCTCACCGGCCGAGACGATCGCCGATGCGTCCGTGCCCGGCCTTCCCACCACCGCAGGCAAGGGCGGGTTCGACAGCCTTGCCGGGGAACGAGGGCTCAAGGCGCGGTTCGGTCTCGCCACGCTCGACGGCCTCGGCAGCCCGACGCCGCGCCGAGCTTGCGGCGGCGGGCGGACTGCTCGCCTATCTCGACGCGACGCAGAAGGGCGCGGGCATATTGCTCGACGCTCCGCGCCGCGTGTCGCGCTCCGCGCACATGGCGATCGACGCCGCGACCCGCGACAGCCTGGAGCTTTGCCGCTCGGTTTCGGGCAGCATTGCCGGAAGCCTGCTCGGCGAGATCGACCGCTGCCAGACCGCCGCCGGCCGGCGACTGCTCGCGTCCGACATTTCCGCGCCGCTGACCGACAAGGGCCAGATCGAACAGCGGCTCGCTCTCGGTCGCCTGGCTCCAGGACAACGCCCTGCGCCGCGACCGCACGCGCTCCGCGCTCAAGGCCATGCCCGACTTCGCGCGGGCGCTCGCGAGGCTGACCGCCGGACGGGGAAGCCCGCGCGACCTCGCCGTCCTGCGCGACGGCCTGACGGCGGCATCGGCGCTCCGCCAGGACCTCGGCAACGAACCCGACCGCCCAACGCTGCTCGACCATCTGCTGCCGCGTCTCGGCGGGCATGAGGCGCTGACCGGCAAGCTCGGCCAGGCGCTGGTCGAATCGCCGCCGATCGACGCGAGCAAGGGCGGCTACATCGCCGAAGGCTACGACCCGTCGCTCGATACGTTGCGCTCCGCCGCGTCCGACGGCCGCCGCGCCATCGCCGCGCTCGAAAGCCGCTACCGCGACGCGACCGGAATCCCGTCGCTCAAGATCCGGCACAATGCCGTCCTCGGCTATCACGTCGAAGTCTCCGCGCGGCACGCCGACAAGCTGATGGCGCCCGACAGCGGCTTCACGCACCGGCAGACGCTGGCCGGCGTCGTCCGCTTCAACTCGCCCGAACTGCACGAAGAAGCGAGCCGCGTGGTCGAGGCCGGCGGGCACGCAATCGCCGCCGAGGCCGCGCACGCGGAGGAGCTTACCGCGCTCGCAATTGCCTCCACGACCCGGATCATCGCGACCGCCGAAGCCATCGCCCGAATCGACGTCGCGGCGTCCCACGCGGCTCGCGCGGTCGAGGGTGGCTGGTGCGCGCCGCACATCACCGACGAGCCCTGCCTTGAGATCGAAGCCGGCCGCCACCCGGTGGTCGAAGCGGCTCTGTCCGACACCGGCGAGCGCTTCGTCGCCAACGACCTCCGGCTCGGCTCGGACGATCGGCTGTGGCTGATCACCGGCCCCAACATGGGCGGCAAGTCGACCTTCCTGCGCCAGGCAGCGCTCGTCGCCGTGCTCGCCCAGTCCGGAAGCTTCGTGCCCGCAAGCGCCGCCAAGGTCGGCATCGTCGACAAATTGTTCAGCCGCGTCGGCGCCTCGGACAATCTCGCGCGCGGCCGCTCGACCTTCATGGTGGAGATGGTCGAGACCGCCGCCATCCTGTCGCAGGCGACGCCGCAAAGCCTCGTCATCCTCGACGAGATCGGCCGCGGCACCTCGACCTATGACGGCCTCGCCATCGCCTGGGCGGTGGTCGAAGCGATGCACGACCAGGTGAAGTGCCGCACCCTCTTCGCCACCCACTATCATGAGCTGACGCGCCTCGCCGGGCGGCTCGACTGCCTGTCGCTGCACCATGTCCGCGCGCGCGAGTGGAAGGGCGACCTCGTCCTGCTCCACGAAGTCGCGGATGGCGCTGCCGACCGCAGCTACGGCATCGCCGTCGCCAAGCTGGCCGGCCTGCCGCCAACGGCCGTCGCCCGCGCCAAGTCGGTGCTCGCCAAGCTCGAAGCGGGCCGCGACGCGACCGGGGGCATTGCGGCTGGTCTGGACGATTTGCCGCTGTTCGCGGCTGTTGCCTCAGGAGAGGACGATGCAAACGGACGAGCTGCGCGATGCGCTCGGATGCCATCGAGCCCGACACTTTGAGCCCGCGCGAGGCGCTGGAGGCCCTCTATCGCCTGAAGGCGCTCAGCGCTCCGGAGTGACGGCTTCCGCCGAAGTCTCCAGCAAAGGCGCGACCGCCTGATCTTTGGTCAGCCGATCGGTCCGCGAGACCTCGGCAATCCGCAGATGATTGACGCTCAGCTCATCGACCTCGAGCCGCTTCAGCCTGGCCCTGCCGATCGACAGCTTGCCGATGGCCATTGCGCCGATCGCGACCGCTCCGACCGCGAGGGCGCCAATCGCCGCCGACCCGATCGCCAGCGCCCCGATCGCGCCCTTGGACAGCGCGACGCCCTTCTTCGTTTCCATCCGGCCTCCTCAAAGCGGGCCCGCTGGTATCCAGCCGCGCCGGGCCTTAGATTATAGCCATGTGGAGCGCCAGACAGGGATGAGCCGAGCGCTCTTCGACAGCGTCGAGAACAAGCGCACGATCATCGATCGGCGGACGATCGCGGACGGCCTCGCGGCGATCCCGCCCGGCCGCGACCGCAACGGTTTCGCGGCCAAACTGCTGCGCTCCGCCCTGGAGCAGGGCCGGGCAGAGGTCGCTCGTCGCCTCAACCTTGAGCCCGACGCCGGACGCTCCGCCGCCCGCGCAACGGCCTACCTCCACGACCAGATCGTCCGTCTCGCTTACGATTTCGTCGCCGGCGACGCGGACATCCCGCCGATGGCCATCGTCGGCCTCGGCGGCACCGGCCGCGGCGAGATGGCGCCGTTCAGCGACGTCGATCTCATGTTCCTGACCAAGGCCAAGCCGACGGCGCAGCATGAGCGGCTGGTCGAGGCCGTCCTCAAGATCCTGTGGGACCTGAAGCTGAAGGTCGGCCATTCGATCCGCTCGACCGGCGAACTGCTGGCGCTCGCCAAGTCGGACATGACCGTGCGAACGGCTCTGCTCGAGGCGCGCCTGATCTGGGGCGAGGCCGACATCTTCGCCGACGCGATGCAGCGGTTCCGCGCGAAGATCGTCGTCCGGCTCCGCTGCCGAGTTCGTCGCCGCCAAGCTCGCCGAGCGCGACGAGCGCCACAAGCGCATGGGCGACAGCCGCTACGTCGTCGAGCCCAACGTCAAGGACGGCAAGGGCGGCCTGCGCGACCTCCACACGCTCTACTGGATCGGCAAGTACGTCCACGGCGTCGAGCAGCCCGCCGACCTCGTCCGCGTCGGCCTGTTCACCGCCGCCGAGTTCAGGAAGTTCGAGCGCGCCGAGCGCTTCTTCTGGGCCGTGCGCTGCCACCTGCATCTTGCCGCCGGCCGCGCCGAGGAGCGGCTCGGCTTCGACAACCAGCGGCATATCGCCGAAGTGATGCGCTACGCCGACCGGCCCGGAAAATCCGCGGTCGAGCGGTTCATGCAATTCTACTTCCTGAACGCGAAAAACGTCGGCGACCTCACCGGCATCTTCCTCGCGCAGCTCGACGAGCAGCTTGCGAAGAAGGGCTTCCGCTTCACCCTCCCGACCCTTCGCCGGAAGCCCAAGCGCCTGTCCGGCTTCGTGCTCGACCGGGGCCGCCTGTCGATCCCGAGCGACGATTATTTCGCGCAGGACCCGGTGCGGCTGATCGAGATCTTCGCTTTTGCGGCGCGCGAGAAGCTGGAGATCCATCCGGCGGCGATGCGGGCCGCCTCCCGCGACGCGAAGCTGATCGACGAGAAGGTCCGCAACGACCCGCGCGCCAACGCGCTCTTCCTCGACGTCCTCGACGTGCATCAATTCGCCCGAGCTGGTGCTGCGCTGGATGAACGAGGCGGGCGTGTTCGGCCGCTTCGTTCCCGACTTCGGCCGCGTCGTCGCGCAGATGCAGTTCGACATGTACCACCATTATACGGTCGACGAGCATACCGTCCGGGCGATCGGGCTGCTCGCGGCGATCGAGCGCGGCGAGCTGAAGGACGACCATCCGCTGGCCACCGCCTTGTTCAAGCAGCTCGGATCGCGGCGGACGCTCTATGTCGCGGTGCTCCTGCACGACATCGCCAAGGGCCGGGGCGGCGATCACAGCGACCTCGGCGCCGATATCGCGATGAAGCTTGGGCCGCGTTTCGGCCTCGATGCCGCCGAGACGGAGACGGTTTCCTGGCTCGTGCGCTACCACCTCCTCATGTCGGCGACCGCGTTCAAGCGCGACCTTGCCGACCCGAAGACCGTCGAGGATTTCATCCAGCAGGTGCAGAGCCCGGAGCGCCTGCGGCTGCTGCTGATCCTGACGGTGGTGGATATCCGCGCGGTCGGCCCGGGCATCTGGAACGAGTGGAAGCGCGTTCTCCTGACCACCTTGTTCGACGCCGCGGAGGAGCGCCTTCGCCTCGGTCACAAGCAGCGCGGCCGCACCGAGCTGGTCGAGGAGCGCAAGCAGCAGCTGATCGACGCGCTGGGCTGGAAGAAGAGCGCGGCGCGGGCCTATGTGAAGCGCCTGCACGACAGCTATTGGCTGGCCGAGCCGCCCGAGAGCCAGCTCGCGAATGCGCGGCAGGTCGCTTCGGTCGAAGCGCAGATCCTCGACGACTTCGTGCCGCGCGTCTCGGCGGAGGACGATCGCGGCAGCGGGGCGACGCGAGTGTCGGTCTACGCGCCCGACCGCGAGGGCCTCTTCTATCGCGTCTGCGCCGGCCTTGCCGCGGCGGGGGCCAGCATCATCGACGCGCGCATCCACACCACGCGCGACGGCATGGCGCTCGACAATCTGCTCGTGCAGGACGGGCAGGGCCGCGCCTATGCCGATCGCCGCCTGAAGAACCGGCTCGTTCGGGCCGTCGAAACGGCTCTGTCATCCAACGATCTGCCAACCCTGCCGCGGGCGCCGAGCCAGGGACGAAGCGCCGCCTTCCGGGTCGCGCCGTCCGTGACCGTCGCCGAGCGGGCCTCGACCCGCACCACGGTGGTCGAGGTGAATGCCCGCGACCGGCCCGCCTTGCTCGCACGGCTTGCCGGCGCGATCCACGACTGCGGGTTCATCGTCCATTCCGCGCATATCGCGACCTATGGCGAGCGCGCGGTCGACGTCTTCTACCTGACCAAGCCGGACGGCGAGAAATTGGACGCCGAGGCCATCGATCAGCTTCGGGCCGCCTTGCTGCTCGGCGGCGAGCGAAACCGCGGAAGCCGCGGCCGCATAGAGAAAGGGCCCGCCGTTTCCGGCGAGCCCTCCCTGTTCAGTTGCGAAGCCCTTAGCCGCGCTCTGGCGCCGGTGGCGGCGGCGGCGGCGGAGGCGGCGGAACCGGGCAAGCCTCGGTCGCCAGGATCACCGATCCGTCTGCGCAGGTCTGAGTGGCCGGCGGAGGCGGCGGAGGCGGAGGCGGCGGAGGCGGTGCCTCGACCGCCGCAACCTGGCGCTCGCCTGCCCATTTGGCCCGGAACGTCAGCCCGTACGTGCGCGGCTCCGACAGGAACATCGAGAAGAGCTGGCGTCCGCCCGGATAATCCGGATCGGTGAACGGCGCGAAGGTGAAGCCCGGAGCGAACGGCGGGGTGGTGGAGCCGCCCGACTGGAACGGCGAATTGAACGCGACCTGCGCATAATTCTTGTTGAACAGGTTCTGCCCCCACAGCTCGATCGACCAGCGATCGTCCGGGCCGCGAATGCCGACGCGTCCGTTCACGATCGTGTAGGACTGCTGCATCTTCTGCGGGAACAGGTCGGACCCGGTGTTGTAATTGTCGGTGTAGCGGGCATCGACGTAGACCAGGCCGGTGATCCCGGATCCGCCGATCGGCGGTGTCCAGGCGAGCGCGCCCGTCGCAACGAGCTTCGGGGCGTTCGAGATCTTGTTGCCCGGAAGGACGCGAAGAGCCGGGTTGAGCGGATCGCCCTCATCGGACCCGACCAGATTGTTGCGATACTTCGTCTTCGCATAGGTCAGGCCGGCGTTGAGGCGCAGGTCGCGCATCGGCGTGATGGTCGTCTCGAGCTCGACGCCCTGCGAGCGCACGCCCCAACCCACATCGTCCTTGTCGCAGGCGCCGGTGCTCGCGGCCGGGTTCAGGTCGAACGCGGCGCCGGGCTGAACCGACGGCGGAATGAAATTGTCCGCGCCCGGGTTGACGCTCTGGTCGCGGTCCGCGCCGCCGAGACTGCTCTTACAGCCGTTGATGTTCTGGACCAGGAAGACCGTGCCGTCGAACGTGTTCAGCTGGAAATTGCGGAAGTCCTGACGGAACAAGTGCGAAGTTGAACAAGATGCCCCGCCGCGAATATTTCCCGCCGAGTTCATACGCATCGACGATCTCCGGATCGAACTGGAGGTTGCCGACCAGGTTCTGCGCTCCGCCGAAAGCTGGCGAACGGTACGTCGGCGACTTGAGCGCGGACCGGTCGAGATTGAACCCGCCCGCCTTATAGCCGCGCGAGTAGCTGCGCGTAGAACAGGAGGTCGTCGTTGGGCTTGTACGAGGCGACGCGCCGTGCCGGTGAACTCGTCCTCCGAACGCTTGTCGTCGATCGACACGCCGTTGAGCTCGGAAGTCGAATTGCCCTGGCACGACAGGCCCAGGATCGCCTGCGAAACCGTGAACAGGCCGCCGGTCTGGAACGCCGGGCTGGCCGGATCGACGAACTGCCGGAGCAGCGCCTGGTTGGCGACGCAGACGGTATTGTCGTTGCCGAAGGTCGCGTCGAAGTCCTTCTTCTCGTTCGTGTAACGCAGGCCGACGGTCAGATCGAGCTGCGGAGTCACGTGGAAGATGTTGTGGGTGAAGAGCGCCCAGTTGCGGCTCTTCTGGTTGTACGTGTCCTGGGTCGAGCCGAGATCGTCGAGGTCCTCGAGGTTCTCGAACGCCTGGTAGACCAGAGGCGACGCCGGGCCGAACAGGGGCGGGCGCGATGCAATCGGCAACGCTCCGACCGCCTGGCAGGTGCGGGTGCCCGGCGAATAGAGCGCGGACAGGCTGCCCGGGGACACGATGCGGCAGGTTGCGAACCGGCCGTACTGCTCACCGAAGCGAAGGTTGTCGGTGACCTTCAGGTCTTCGTTCGCGTAATAAGCGCCGACCAGCCAGTCGAGCTTGTCGTTGAAGGCATTGCCGTTGAGGCGAAGCTCCTGGCTGAAGGTGTTGAACCTGCGGCTTGCGCCGCCCGGGTCGCGGTACAGGATGTCGACCGTGCTGTAGTCGATGTCGCCGCCCTGATCGGAATCGTAGTGGCGATAAGCGGTGATCGACGTCAGCGACGCGGCGCCGAAGTCATAGTCGACCTGTCCCGAGAAACCGTAGTCCTTGGTCTTGCCGGTATAGTCGCGGCCCGGCGTGACCGAGACATTGCGGTCGTATCCGGCATGCAGGGCGCCGAGGTCCTGGCCGAGGTCGCGCAGGACGTTGACGATATTGTTTCCGGTGTCGTTCGTACGCGGCGGCACTGCGCCGGGCTGAAGCGGGGCGCCCGGCGGCGTGGGCTCGTTGAGGTTGCCGATGTTCGAATTCACGCTGTCGTCGACGTAGACCGCGCCGCAGCAGCGTTCCTTGCGCCACGTATAGTCGCCGATCAGGCGGATCGTCAGATCGCTGGTCGGCTCGAACAGCAGCTGGCCGCGGGTGAAGATACGGTTGCGGTTGTTGACCGTCGTGTCGTTGGCATCGTCGTCGTAGAAGCCGTCGCGCTTCACGTAGACGGCGTCGATCCGCGCGGCGAGCGTATCGCTGAGGCCGCCGGTGACTCCGCCGGCGAGGCGGCGCAGGTCGTAATTGCCGAGCGTCGACTTCGCCATAGGCTTCCGGCCGGTACGACGGACGCTTGGAAATGATGTTGATGAGGCCGGCCGAGGCGTTGCGGCCGAACAATGTGCCTTGCGGTCCGCGAAGGACCTCGACGCGGTCGATTTCGCCGAGCTCGTTGAGGCCGATGCCCGAGCGCGAGCGGTAGACGCCGTCGATGAACACGGCGACCGAGCTTTCGAGGCCGGGATTGTCGCCGACGGTGCCGATGCCGCGGATACGGGCGGAGCCGTTGGCTTCGGTGCCGGTCGAGGAGACGAGCAGCGACGGGGCAAGCTGGTTCAGCTGGCGAATGTCGGTCGCGCCGCTGTTCTGCATTTCCTCCGCGCCGACCGCGGTGACGGCGATCGGAACGTCCTGAAGAACCTGGCGGCGGCCCTGGGCCGTGACGATGATCTCGCCCGAATCCTCTTCGGCGAGCGGCCTGCGCCTCGTCCGTGGTTGCCGCCTGCTCGGTCGGCGACGGCTCGGTCGGCTGCGGTGTCGACTGGTTGTCCTGAGCGAATGCCGGACATGAAATGGCGGCCAGGCCTGCCGAAAGCAGCCACACGGACTTGCGCATCGAATTCCTCCCCTGTGCGCCGCTCTCCCTGCGGCGTGAACAGAGGAAGCTAATCCAGCAACAATGGCAAGGAAAGCAAAGCGAGGCATTACAGGCCACACAATCGCGCGCCGTTGCTGCACAATTGCAACAGCTGTCTTCGAGAAATGCTGTTGCCGTAGCGTCAAGCCGAGCGAGTCAAACGGGCTCAGGCGTAGCTTTCGAGGTAGCCGCAGCGCTTGCAGCGATAGGTGACGACGTCCTGTTTCGCCTTTCCGCGAAGCTTGAGACCCGTCCACATGCTTCGTTTCGGGCTCGCCGGCGACCCATTTCGCGACCGTTCGGGTCCCGTATCCCTCATCGACGACGAAGCCGACCTCCATCGATCCCGAACAGCGTGGGCAGTTCAGCGACCGATTCGCGGTCATTATTTGGGCGCCAGCACCATCAGCATCTGGCGGCCTTCCATGCGCGGGTGGGCCTCGACCTTCGCCATGTCGGCGGTCTGCTCCTGGACCCGGCGGAGGACGTTCATGCCCAGCTCGCCATGCGCCATCTCGCGGCCGCGGAAGCGCATGGTGACCTTCACCTTGTCGCCTTCCTCGAGGAACTCGACGACCTTGCGCATCTTCACGTCATAGTCGTGGTCGTCGATGTTCGGACGCATCTTGATCTCCTTGATCTCCTGCGTCTTTTGCCGCTTGCGCTGCTCGTTGGCCTTCTTCTGGGCCTCGTACTTGTAGCGGCCGATATCGAGGAACTTGGCGACCGGCGGGTCGGAATTCGGAGAAATCTCGACGAGGTCGAGACCGACCTCCTGCGCCTGTTCGAACGCCTCGCGCGTAAACATCACGCCCAGATTTTCGCCGTTTTCGTCGATCACCCTGACCTTCTGGGACTGGATGAATTCGTTGTAGCGTGGGCCGGTGAATGCGGGCGGCGTTTGCGCTCGGCGCGGATAGGGAGGGGGTATAGTCGAGTCTCCGATTATGCTGTTGTGAACGCGTGCGACGTAGGCACTCAGCGTCCAATTGAAAAGTGCGCGGCCCGAAGGCGCGTCATTTTTGCCGCGACCTGTGGCGAAGAGTCGCCAGGAGTCACCGCTTCAGGTCGGGCGCGATCGCTTCCTCGACGATCATCGCAATCGCCTCATCGACCGTCATGACCAGCTGACGCTCCTCGCGACCCGAGCCGGCGAATCGCGACCGTGCCTTCCTCCGCCTCGCGCTTGCCGACGACCAGCAGCAGCGGGACCTTCTTCAGCGAGTGCTCGCGCACCTTGTAGTTGATCTTCTCGTTGCGCAGGTCGGTTTCGACGCGGATGCCGCGCTGGGCGAACTTCGCCGCCACCTCGCGCGCATAATCGTCGGCGTCCGACACGATGGTCGTGACGACCGCCTGCACCGGCGCCAGCCACAGCGGGAACTTGCCCGCATGATGCTCGATCAGGATGCCGATGAAGCGCTCGAACGTGCCGATGATCGCGCGGTGGAGCATGATCGGCCGGTGCTTGGCGCCGTCCTCGCCGATGTAGCTGGCGTCGAGCCGCTCCGGCAGCACCGTGTCGGTCTGGATGGTGCCGACCTGCCACGTCCGCCCGATCGCGTCGGAAAGATGGAATTCCAGCTTGGGCGCATAGAAAGCGCCTTCGCCCGGCAAGCTCCTCCCAGCCGAATTCCTCGGTGTTCCGGCCGGCCGCGGCGACGGCGTCGCGCAACGACTGCTCGGACCAGTCCCACATCGCGTCGGAGCCGAAGCGCTTGTCGGGCCGCAGCGCCAGCTTGATCGCATAATTGTCGAAACCGAGATCGCGGTAGACGCTGTCGAGCAGGTCGCAGAACGCCACGACCTCCTCGACCAATTGGTCCTCGCGCACGAAGATATGCGCGTCGTCCTGCGTGAACTGGCGGACGCGCATGATGCCGTGCAGCGCGCCGTGCGGCTCGTTGCGGTGGCAGCAGCCGAACTCGGCCAGCCGCAGCGGCAGGTCGCGATAGCTCTTGATGCCCTGGTTGAAGATCAGGATGTGCGCCGGGCAGTTCATCGGCTTCAGCGCCATCAGATCGGCATCGCCCGACAGGATCTGCTCGTCGTCCTCGCCCGACGGGATCTCGTCCGGCACGATGAACATGTTCTCGCGATACTTGCCCCAGTGGCCGGACCGCTCCCACTGCCGCGCGTCCATCAGCTGCGGGGTCTTCACTTCCTCATAGCCCGCCGCATCGAGCCGGCGGCGCATGTAGGCCTCCAGCTGCCGCCAGATGATGTAGCCGTTCGGGTGCCAGAAGACGCTGCCGTGCGCCTCGGCCTGGAGGTGGAACAGGTCCATCTCCTGGCCGATCTTGCGATGGTCGCGCTTGGCCGCTTCCTCCAGCCGGACGAGATGCTCGTCGAGCTGCTTCCTGTTGAGCCAGGCCGTCCCGTAGATGCGGCTCAGCATCGGGTTCTTGGGATCGCCGCGCCAATAGGCGCCCGACACGCGGGTCAGCTTGAACGCATTGGGATCGAGCTTGCCGGTCGAGGCAAGGTGCGGCCCGCGGCACAGGTCCATCCAGTCGGCCGGGCCATGACCCGTCTTGTACATGGTGATCGGCTCGCCCTCGGGCAGCTCCATCACCCACTCGGCCTTGAACGTCTCGCCATGGTCGATGAAGAACTGGCGGACCCGTTCGCGGTCCCAGACCTCGCGCACCAGCGGCTTGTCCGCGGCGATGACGCGCCGCATCTCTTCCTCGATCGCCGGCAGGTCCTCTTCCGTGAACTGGCCGCGCTCCGCCGTCGGCGCGAAGTCGTAATAGAAGCCGTCGTCGGTCGCCGGACCGAAGGTGATCTGCGTTCCCGGAAACAGATGTTCTGCACGGCCTCGGCGAGCACGTGCGCGAAGTCGTGGCGGACCAGCTCGAGCGCGTCCTTCTCGTCGCGCGAAGTGATCAGCGCGAGGCTCGCGTCGCCCTCGAACGGGCGCATGATGTCGCGCACCTCGCCGTCCACCTTGGCGGCAAGCGCGGCCTTGGCGAGGCCGGGACCGATCGCGGCGGCAACGTCCGCGGGCGTCGAACCCTCGGGCATTTCCCGCACCGAACCGTCGGGAAGCGCGATCTTGAACATCTTGGTCATCGCCTGCGCATGTAGCGAGCCGGGACACCGCCCTCAACTGCATCGGCCAGCGGCTTGCCAACTATGCGATCCTATTGCAGTTTCCGCATCGCTCGGGGGACAACGGGGGTATTTCCATGGATGCGCCGACATCTGCGGCGGCCGGCAGCGGCCGCGCGGTCCGCTTCACCGGAAATTGGCGGGAATATCTCCCGATTGCTGCAACCAACGCGCTGCTGACCATCGTTACGCTCGGGATCTACCGCTTCTGGGCGACGGCGCGGCAGCGGCGCTATCTCTGGTCGCGCACGCACGTCATCGACGACAGCCTCGAATGGACGGGTACCGGCAAGGAAATGTTCGTCGGTTTCCTGATCGTGCTCGCGATCCTCATCCCCTTCTTCCTGTTCGTCCAGTTCCTGTTTCCGGCGCTGATTGCGCGCGGAAAGGAAGGCGCCGCGATGGGCGTCTTCACGCTCTTCTACATCGCGCTTCTCTATCTCGGCGGCTTCGCCCGCTTCCGCGCGCTTCGCTATCGGCTGTCGCGCACCTGGTGGCACGGCATCCGCGGCGGGAGCGACAATCCCGGCTGGAATTACGGCGGCGAATGGCTCGGCCGCTACGCGTTGGTCGGCATGACCATGTTCATCATGTTCCCCTGGGCGGCGACGCGCCTGTGGAATTCGCGCTGGAACGCGATGAGCTTCGGGCCGCTGCAGTTCAGCGCCGATCTCACGTCGGAGGGACTGAAGCGCCGCTGGGCAGCTCTTTATCTTGTTCCAATGGCGGTCTTGTTCCTGGGCATGCTCGTAGCGGCGGGCATCGTCGGCGTTTCGATGGCGGTAAGCGATGAGTTCAGCCCGACTGCGGCGGCCGCTCTCCTCGGCATCTTCCTTCTTTTCTATCTCGCCATCCCGCTGATGACCTTGCATTGGTACGCCAAGTTCTTCCGCAAGGCGGCGGAGGCGACGACGCTCGGCGATCTCGAATTCGGGTTCGACGCGACGACCTGGGATTGGCTCAAGCTGTTCCTCGGCAATATCGCTCTGGCGATCGTCACGCTCGGCTTCGGCCTCACCTATTGGGGCTATCGCAACTGGTCGTTCATGGTCCGCCACGCACATCTCTACGGCGCGGTCGACGTCGGTGCGCTGACGCAATCCACCGTGGCGGCGCCGTCGGAGGCGGAAGGCTTCGCCGACGCGTTCGACATCGGCGCGATCTGACCTTCGTGCAGGCGACGCTTTACGACGGAGCGACGGCTTTCCCGCATTCCGTGCAGGCGGAAGTCCGTGACGGCGGGCTCGACCTGTCGATGGACACGGGCTGGAGCGACCGGGTCGCCGCCAATGTCCTGAAGCGGATCGAGGTCTCCAAGACGGCCATCCGCCTCGGCCGCACCGACATGCCCGGCTGGCGGCTCATCCTCCCGGCCGACGCCGCCGCGCAGCTCGCTCCGCTCCTTGGCCGGGAAGAGCGCTACGGCCGCTGGATCGACCGTATCGGCCTGCTGCCCGCATTAGCCGCATTCGGGGCCATCGCGGCCGCAACGGTGGCGATCGGCTATCTCGCGCCCCAGTGGGTCGCGCCGCACGTCCCGCGAAGCTGGGAGCGCAATCTCGGCGACGCGATCGTCGGCGATTTCGGCGACAACCGCTGCCGCAATCCCGAAGGCCAGCGGGCTCTGGAGGCCATGGCCGAGCGGATCGAGCCCGGAGTGACCAAGGGCCCGGATGCGATCCGGATCGCCGCGCTCGACATCGAGATGTTCAACGCGGCCGCGCTTCCGGGCGGCCACATCGTCGTGTTCAAGAATGCGATCACGGAGACTTACGAGCCCGACGAGCTCGCCGGCATCGTCGCGCACGAGATCGCGCACGTCCGCCGCCGGCACGTCACCGAAGCCCTGATCCGCGAGCTCGGCATCGGTGCGCTCATCCGGCTTTTCGCCGGCAATATCGGGGCAAATGCCGAGCAGCTGGTGGCGCTGTCCTACACGCGGGAGGCCGAGACCGAAGCCGACACCGACGCCATCGCCATGCTTCGCCGCGCGGGCATTTCACCCAAGCCGACGGCGGAGCTGTTCGACCGGTTGGCCGAAGGCGAAGGCAGCGGATTCGGTGCGGAATTCCTCAACAGCCATCCGTTGACGGGCGGGCGGGCAAAACGATTCCGGGCGACCTTCGACCCGCGCGCACGATACCGTCCGGCCCTGGACCAGAAGCAGTGGGACGCCTTGTTCAACGTCTGCTCGCCAAGTGGCCCACGGTCGCAAGTAGGGCCTCCCCTCCGAAAGCTTGACAAGACCGGGCAAATGGCCGCCCATCGCCGCAGCCACGAAGGAGTTCCGGCATGGGGGCACGGCTCGCATCGGTACTGGCGCTTGCGCTTGCCGCGCCGACGGTCGCTGCGGCGGAAGCGAAGCCGCCGACCAGGCTCTTCGCCGAGGATCAGCCGATCAAGGTGACCTTGCGCGGCCCGATCTCCGCCGTTGCCTCGACCCCGTCGACGCAGCGTACAGCGCGGCCCGCGACGCTCGAGCTCGTTGCCCCGGTCGCCGAGACGCATGCAATCCAGCTTTCGCCGCGCGGCCGGACCCGGCGGCAGAAGGAACGCTGCACCTTCCCGCCGCTGCAGGGTCGAGTTCGCCGCCAAGCCCGCCAAGACGTCCTTCTTCGAACGCCAGAAACGGCTGAAGCTCGTCACCCATTGCCGCCCGTCGGCGCAGCATCAGCAATATGTGCTGCTCGAATATGCCGCCTACCGCATGTTCAACGCGGTTAGCCCGCATGGCCTCAGGGCTCGGCTCGGCACCTTCGATTATGTCGAAGCGAACGGGAAGACCGTCGCATCGCAGGCTCGGCTTCTTCACCGAGGACCCCGACGACGCGGCGAGCCGCAACGACTTGAAGGCGGCCACGGTCGGCCCTCTCGTCCGCGCCGCGCAACTCGATCCGGCCGCCGCGGCTCGGGCGGCCTTGTTCGAATATATGATCGGCAACACGGACTGGTCGATGCGGCAGGCCCCGCCCGGCGGCGACTGCTGCCACAATTTCCGGATCCTCGGGCGCCGCGAACGCGCAGTCGGGCCTGATCCCCATTCCCTACGACTTCGACTCGTCGGGGTTCGTCAACGCGCCTTACGCCGCGCCTGCCGAGCAGCTCGGCCTCAGCTCGGTCCGCGACCGGCAGTATCGCGGCTATTGCATGCACAATACGCAGGCGCTCGCCGCCGCCGCCGAGTTCCGCGCGAAGAAGCCGCAGGTGATGGCCGCGCTGGCGAGCGTACCGGAGCTCGACGAGGGCCGGCAACGCGGCGCGGCCGCCTATATCGAAGGCTTCTTCCGCGACATTGCGACCGACGAGGACGTGCGCAAACGCGTCCTCAAGACCTGCATCAACTAGGCGTCGGGCCCCACCTTGGGCGCGGCTTCGGGTGCCGGCGCTTCGTGCGGGTCGCAGTTGGTCATGTAATGCTTCTTGATGTCGTGGCGGTCGCCGTAGTCGGTGACCCACAGGATCAGGAAAACATAGTTGAAGGCGACCGACATGACGATCGCCAGCTCCAGCGCACCGATGCCCGCGGACAGGCCGATGCCGACCGCCAGCAGGATGAACAGAGCGTCGCCCGAGCTCTTGAGCGAATTGCGGAAACGCACCGCCGCCGCGATTCCCGCGATGGAGAAGGCCAGCGCCAGCGAGTTCTGGACGATGATGATGATGCTGGTGACGACGATCGGCAGGATCACGATCGTGTCGACCAGCGACTGGTCGTAATCCTTCGAATTGCGAACGGAGATATAGACCCAGCTGGCGGGCAGGGCCGTCAGCAACGCTCCGAGGATGGTGATCGCCAGCCAGTAGACCGTCTCGTGAAGGCTGCCGACCTCAATGGCCGTCGGCGCGAAGACCGACTCCAGCGCCGGTGCGCGGACTCTACATCAGCGTCTCGACGCCGCCGAACGGCATGAACTCGCGCAGGTGGGGGAACAGGTACAGCGCCACCAGGACGATGGCGGTCACCGCCGCATAATAAGCGGTCAGCTTCGCGAAGAGCCGGAGTGCAAGCACGCGCGCATCCTGCACAACGGGCGGCAAGTCTGCAACGCCTACGAAACGAAACGCAGCCGCGTTGCCGCGACTGCGCCTCGAAACCTTATGTTCTATGGCGCGACCAGCGCGCCGGGGGCGGTGTTCTCAGAACAGGATGATCAGAAGAATGATCAAGAGAATGAGACCGCCGATACCGATATACATGGCTTCGCTCCCGATTGTTTTAGGTCTCGGCAATGTAACGATTGCCGTGGGAGCGAAGTTCCGTAGTCAGCAGCCGGTAACCGTCGCGGAGCCTTGCGTCTTCACCGTGCAGGCGCCTCCGCCCGACAGTTCGACGCTGGCGACGCCCCGCGCGTCGATCTTCGCCGAATTGCTGACGCTAGCGCGAACTTGCGACGGGCCTTCGGCGCCGATCGTCGCGTCCTTCACCGCGAGGCCGGAGGCATCGAGCGAAGAGCTGCCGCGAACGATTGCCGTCAGCTTCGGTACGGTTCCGGCGACTCTGACATTGCCCGCGCCGGAAAGTCCGACATCGAGCCGGTCGACGCTGGCGTTGCCGATCGTGACCGATCCCGATCCCTGCACGGCGAGGTTGAACGACAGGCCCTTGATCTTGTTGATTGCCAGCGATCCCGCGCCGTTGACCCAGGCCGCGGACAGGTCGCCGGTCCCGACGCTGACCTCGACCGGAGCCGCGCGACTGGCCCGGATAGCCGCCCCAGTTCGAAGAGTTCGGCCGGACGATCAAAGTCCGGCCCTGCTGGTCGACGGCGACGCTGTCGAACGCGCTGGCCGATCCGATGACCTTGGCGAAAGGGCGAGACGCCGGTCGTCACGGTGACCTTGTACGGGCCTTCGACGCGTACGCGGTCGAAGCTCGTGACGCTCAAGGTGCGCTCCGCGGCCGTCGCGGCGGACGGAAGAGCGGCAAGAAAAAGGGCGAGAATGGCGGTCCTGTTCATCCCGCCACTCTCGCCCGACATGGTTAACAAGTCACTATGAGCAGTGAACGTCGCCCGGGACCCATCTTGGAGACGCTGCACTTGGCGCCGCCGGTCAGGTTCACGCTGCCTGCGCCCATGATGGACACGCTGGCGGTTTTCGAGGCGTTGGCGTTCACTCCGCCCGCGCCCATGACCGAGACGGCGGCCGTTTCGGACGTCACGTCCTTGGCGTTGATGTCGCCCGCGCCGGCGATGCTGTAATCGACGTTCTTCGCACTGCCGCTCTTGGCGGTAGCGTTGCCCAGCCCCGGCAATGGCCAGCTTCAGGCTGCCGACCTCGACATTGTCGACGCGCAGGTCGCCTGCGCCGTTGATCTGCCCTTCGAAGCTGTCGCCCTTGATCGCGATCGATCCTGATGTCGCCCGCACCGGCGAGCTCGGCGCTGCGGAGGCTGGGCACCGTCACCGTCAGCTCCAGCTTGCCGTTCCGCCGCCAGCTCACACCGTTGCGCTTCTTGTGCGAGATGACGAGCTTGCCGTCGCGAACCACGACTTCCAGGTCGTTGATCGCGTCCTCGTTGCCCCTGCGCGATGACGCTCGGGGCGGAGCCGGTACGGACGGTCGTGTCGTAAGCGCCCTGAAGCTCGATTCGGTCGAAGGCGCCGACCTCGAAGTTGCGCGAGATTTCCGGGCCGCCGTTCTCGCTCCGCGCTTCGGAGCAGCCTGCCGCGGTCATTGCAGCAGCGATGATTCCCAAGGTGATCGCTCGACGCATCTCGTCCTCCTTTAGCGTATTAGCAACCTAATACACCAACGCAGTAACGGCAGGCAAGCCCAAAAGAAAAGGGCGCGCCCCGAAGGACACGCCCTTGTCTCTTTCAGAAGCGCTGACGCTTAGGCGTTCGCGGCTTCCTTCGGCTTGTGGTGAATCACCGCAGCCGCATTGAGGATCTCGAGGATCTTCGCCAGAGCACCCTTTTCGTCGGTCTGCTCCATGGCGCCGAGCTCGCGCGCCAGGCGCGAGGAAGCGGCCTCGAAGATCTGACGTTCGGAATAGCTCTGCTCCGGAGCATCGTCCGGGCGGAACAGGTCGCGCATCGACTTCGGCGATCGACGTCAGGTCGCCCGAGTTGATCTTCGCCTCATATTCCTGGGCGCGGCGCGACCACATGGTGCGCTTCACCTTCGGCTTGCCCTTGAGCGTTTCGAGAGCGTCCTTCATCGTCTTGTCGGACGACAGCTTGCGCATGCCAACCGAGTCCGCCTTCAGGACCGGGACGCGCAGAGTCATTTTTTCCTTCTCGAACCTCAGCACGTAGAGGTCGAGGCGAGTTCCGGCGATCTCGGTGCTTTGCAGTTCGACCACCCGGCCGACACCATGCTTGGGGTACACCACATAATCGCCAACATCGAAGCTGAGCGCTTTCGCAGCCATTGCTATCCTTTCCGTTGCGGCAAACTCAGAGCCGACACGTTTATCGTATCGTCCCCCAAAACGACCCGTGGTCGCGGCTCTTTGCCTGTTACCGGTTCCTGCAAAAAAGGGCCGCCGCAAACTGCGAAGGCCTCTATTACAATTTTATATCACAACTGATCTCGAAAAACCACCCCGAGTCGGAATCTCATCCCCAGCTATATGGCTAGTCCGAGCTGGCGCGGCGGTTCCGCCTCCCCTTCGTACAAATTGTGCAACCCAAGCCCGAGCAAGCGGATCCCTTTGGGCAATGGGTGAAGCGCCGCGAGGAGCGCTTGGCCCGCGGCCTCAAACTCCGAACGGGCCAAGCGGGGTTCCAAAACTCTTCGAGCGCGTAATGAGCTCGAAGTCGGCGAACTTCACCTTCAGCGTGACCGTCCGGCCCGAGACCGCGGCGCGCTCGATCCGGTCCCAGGCATAGCCGGCGATCCGCGTCAGCTCCGCAGCCAGCCGCTCGGGATCGCGCAGGTCCTCGTCGAACGTCCGCTCCGCGCTGACCGACTTGTACGGCCGGTCGGACTTCACCTCGCGCTCGTCGAGCCCGCGGCAGATGCGCCAGTACCAGCGGCCGGAGCTTCCGAACCGCGTCTCCAGCTCGGCCAGGCTGCGCTCCTGCAGGTCCGCGCCGGTATGGATTCCGAGCGCCTCCAGCTTGCGCGCGGTAACCGGTCCGATGCCGTGAAAGCGCGAGACCGGCAAAGCGGCGATATAGGCCTGCGCCCGCTCCGGCGTGATGACGCACAGGCCGTCGGGCTTGTTCTGGTCCGACGCCAGCTTGGCGACGAACTTGCAGTAGGACACGCCGGCCGAGGCGGTGAGCCCGGTCTCCTCGCGGATGCGCCGGCGGATCTCCTCGGCGGTCGCCCGCGCCGTTCCGAGGCCGCGCTGGTCGGCCGTCACGTCGAGATAGGCTTCGTCGAGGCTCAGCGGCTCGATCAGGTCGGTATAGTCGGCGAAGATCGCGCGGATCTGGCGCGACACCTCCCGATAGACGTCGAAGCGCGGCTTCACGAAGATCAGCTCGGGGCATTTCCTTTTGGCGGTCACCGACGGCATCGCCGAGCGGACGCCGAACGGCCGCGCTTCATAGCTCGCGGCGGTCACCACGCCGCGATGTCCTCCGCCGACCGCCACCGGCTTGCCCCTCAAGGCGGGATCATCGCGCTGTTCGACCGACGCGTAGAAGGCGTCCATGTCGACATGGATGATCTTGCGGACAGGCTTGTCGGAGTCGGCCACGGCGCGATTTTTCTGTCCTACAGCACCCGCTCGGAGTCTAGCGCAGTCGGCCTTACTTTGGCGCGGACAGCGAAATCGGCGCCAGAAATCCGGCCATCGTCACTGTGAACATTCGTGAACATTCGGCTCGATCGGCCGCCTTTGCACGGCGAGGCTCAATCTGCTTAAGGGCCGGCCCGCAATGAACATCCACGAATATCAAGCCAAAGAGCTGCTCGCGAAGTTCGGCGTCCCCGTTCCCGCCGGCCACGCAGCAATGACCGTCGACGAAGCGGTCGAGGCCGCGAAGAAGCTGCCCGGACCGCTCTGGGTCGTGAAGGCGCAGATCCACGCCGGCGGCCGCGGCAAGGGCAAGTTCACCGAACTCGGACCCGACGCCAAGGGCGGCGTCCGCCTCGCCAAGTCGGTCGAGGAAGTGCGCGCCCATGCCGAGGAGATGCTCGGCAAGACCCTCGTCACCATCCAGACCGGCCCGCAGGGCAAGCAGGTCCAGCGCCTCTACATCACCGACGGCGTCGACATCGCGAAGGAATTCTATCTCGCGCTGCTGGTCGACCGCGAGACCGGCCGCATCGCCATCGTCGCCTCGACCGAAGGCGGCATGGACATCGAAAAGGTGGCCCACGACACGCCGGAGAAGATCGAGACGCTGACGGTCGATCCGGCAACCGGCCTGATGCCGCACCACGGCCGCGCGGTCGCCGCCGCGCTCGGCCTCAAGGGCGATCTCGCCAAGCAGGCCGGCAAGCTGCTGCCGCAGCTGTACAATGCCTTCGTCGGCACCGACGCGTCGCAGATCGAGATCAATCCGCTCGCCGTCACGGACGACGGCAAGCTGCTCGTGCTCGATGCCAAGGTCGGCTTCGACAACAATGCCGAGTTCCGCCATCCGGACCTGCAGGAACTGCGCGACCTGACCGAAGAGGATCCGATGGAGATCGAGGCGTCGAAGTACGACCTCGCCTACATCAAGCTCGACGGCGACATCGGCTGCATGGTCAACGGCGCCGGCCTGGCCATGGCGACGATGGACATCATCAAGCTGCACGGCGCCTTCCCGGCCAACTTCCTCGACGTCGGCGGCGGCGCTTCGAAGGAGAAGGTCACGGCGGCCTTCAAGATCATCCTCAGCGATCCGGCGGTGAAGGGCATCCTCGTCAACATCTTCGGCGGGATCATGCGCTGCGACATCATTGCCGAAGGCATCGTCGAGGCGGCCCGCGAAGTGAACCTGACGGTCCCGCTGGTCGTTCGCCTCGAAGGCACCAACGTCCAGCAGGGCAAGGACATATTGGCGATGAGCGGGCTTCCGATCATCGCCGCCAACGACCTCGGCGACGCGGCGAAGAAGATCGTGGCCGAGGTGAAGCAGGCGGTTCCAGCCTGAACTGTTCGGGAGAGTGAAACGATGAAGGTGCTGGTCGCGGTCAAGCGCGTGATCGACTACAACGTGAAGCCGCGCGTCAAGATGGACGGCACGGGCGTCGATCTCACCAACGTCAAGATGAGCATGAACCCCTTCGACGAGATTGCCGTCGAAGAGGCGATCCGGCTGAAGGAAAAGGGCGTCGCGACGGAGATCGTCGCCGTCTCCATCGGTCCGGCGAAGGCGCAGGAAACCCTGCGCACCGCGCTCGCCATGGGCGCCGACCGCGCGATCCACGTCACCACCGACGAGGAAGTCGAGCCGCTGGGCGTCGCCAAGCTGCTCGCCAAGATCGCCGGCGAAGAACAGCCGCAGATGATCATCCTCGGCAAGCAGGCGATCGACGACGACAACAATGCCACCGGCCAGATGCTCGCCGCCTTGCTCGGCTGGCCGCAGGGCACGTTCGCCTCGAAGGTCGATCCGTCGGGCGGCGACGTCAGCGTCACGCGCGAAGTCGACGGCGGTCTCGAGACCGACAAGCTGAAGCTTCCGGCGGTCATCACCACCGACCTTCGCCTCAACGAGCCGCGCTACGCCTCGCTGCCGAACATCATGAAGGCGAAGTCGAAGCCGCTCGCGGCCAAGACGCCGGAGGAGCTCGGCGTCGACATCGCCCGCCGCCTCGAAACGCTGAAGGTCGTCGAGCCCGCCAAGCGGCAGGCGGGCGACAAGGTCGGCTCGGTCGACGAGCTGATCGGCAAACTGAAGACGCTGGGAGTGGTGGCATGAAGACGCTCGTCTACGTCGAGCACGAGGGCGGCCAGATCAAGGACGCCACGCTTGCAGCCGTCACCGCCGCGTCGAAGCTGGGCGAAGTCCATGCGCTCGTCGCCGGGTCGAACGTCGGTGGCGTCGCCGAGGCGGCAACGAAGATCGCCGGCGTCGGCAAGGTGCATGTCGCCGACGCCGCGCATCTCGACCACGGCCTCGCCGAGAACGTCGCGCCGGTCGCCGCCAAGCTGATGGAAACGCACGACGCGTTCGTCGCCCCCGCGACGACGACCGGCAAGAACATCGCTCCGCGCGTCGCGGCCTTGCTCGACGTGATGCAGATTTCCGAGATCCTGTCGGTCGAGGACGAGAATACGTTCACCCGTCCGATCTACGCCGGCAACGCCATCGCCACCGTCCGCTCCAGCGACGCCAAGAAGGTCCTTACCGTTCGCGGCACGGCCTTCCCGAAGGCCGAGCGCGAAGGCGGCAGCGGCTCGATCGAGCAGGTCGACACCGGCAGCGATGCGGGCATCAGCAGCTTCGTCGGCATCGAAGCCTCGGAGAGCGAGCGTCCCGAGCTGACCAGCGCCAAGATCATCGTCTCCGGCGGCCGCGCTTTCGGTTCGTCGGAGCAGTTCCACGCGCTTGCTCGATCCGCTCGCCGACAAGCTCGGCGCCGGCGTCGGCGCCAGCCGCGCCGCGGTCGATGCGGGCTACGCGCCGAACGACTATCAGGTCGGCCAGACCGGCAAGATCGTCGCTCCGGAGGTCTACATCGCGATCGGCATCTCCGGCGCGATCCAGCACCTCGCCGGCATGAAGGACTCCAAGGTCATCGTCGCCATCAACAAGGACGAAGAAGCCCCGATCTTCCAGGTCGCGGACATCGGCCTCGTCGGCGACCTCTTCAAGATCGTCCCGGAGCTGACCGAGAAGCTCTGAACATCGGTCTTGCGCCAGGCGCCAATCGAATTAGCCTCACCTCAGGAGGGGCTGATGTATCGCTTCGTAACTGCTCTGGTCCTCGCTTGTTTGCCCGTTGGACCACTGCTTGCTCGCGAGACCATTCGGCTAAAACCGACTTCGAGTTGGTATCTCGATTATGCCGAAGACAGTTGCCGGCTGGCCCGCAAGTTCGGAGAGGGCAAGCAGGAGGTCCTCCTGTTCCTGGATCAGTATGCGCCGGGAGATGGGTTCCACATCATTCTTGGCGGCAACATTCTGCGGCCCAGGACAACCGCGATGTTCCTCAATGTCTCGCTTCGTTTCGGGCCGGACGAGCAGGCATTCGATACGAAGGCAACGGCGGGTGATCTCGGCGACAAGCGCGCGCTGATCTTCAGCGGAGAGCGGATTGCGGCCGCTTCGAATGCCGAAAAGGAACTAATGGAAGCGAGTGCAAAGTCCGGAACGCCGGTCGATTGGCCGCCGATCGGCGCGGCTCGTGAAAGCGCTGTGCGATGGATGGAAGTGAAAGGTGCGCTGCGCGAGGACTTGGTCCTTGAAATCGGTCCCATGCGGAAGTCCCTCGACGCGCTCCGCGACTGCTCATGGGACACGGTGAAGCGTTGGGGGCTCGATGTCGAACAGCAGAAAACGCTGTCGCGGTCCCCGATACCCTTGAAGGGACCGGAAGAATGGTTCTTCCCGAGAGATTATCCGGGCGGCCTCGTGCGCGGCGGAATTCAGGGCAACGTGAATTTTCGCCTGATCATCGATGAAACCGGGAAGATCGCCAGTTGCCATATCCAGACCTCCACCCGACCGAAGGAATTCGATGATTTGGTTTGCAAGCTCGCGATGAAACGAGGCAGGTTCCAACCCGCGCTGGACGCGGCGGGTAAGCCAGCTCGTTCCTACTGGCGTCAGACTGTTCTATTCCGTTTGCAGTAGCTCCACTCAGAAACCGCTGAGGAACTCGGCGACGTTCGCGCCGAGCGCCTCGACCGCATAGCCGCCTTCCATCACCACGACGGTGGGTAGGCCGAGCGACGGCGATGCGGCGGGCCATCGGGGCGTAGTCGCCGGTCTTCAGCTTGAAGTGGCTGATCGGGTCGCTCTCGTAGGTGTCGGCTCCGTAGGAGACGATGAGCAGTTCCGGTTCGTGCTGTCCGATCCGTTCCAGCGCCTTCTGCAGCGCGGGCTCGTAGCCGCTCCAGTCCGTGCCGCGGGGCAGCGGCAGGTTGAGCGTGGCGCCTTCGCCTTCGCCGCTCCGGTCTCGTCGGCGTGGCCCCAGTAATAGGGATAGTCCATCACCGGGTCGGCGTGGATCGAGGCGTAGAGAACGTCGGCGCGGTCGTAGAAGATGTCCTGCGTGCCGTTGCCGTGGTGATAGTCGACGTCGAGGATCGCCACGCGCTTCTTGCCCGCAGCGATCGCATGCTCGGCCGCGATGGCGGCGTTGCTCAGGTAGGAATAGCCGCCGAGATAGTCGCGCGCCGCAATGGTGTCCGGGCGGACGGCACAAGGCGAACGCCGCACGCTCGCCCGCCGAGCGCCGCATCGGTCGCGGCAAGCGCGGTCTGCGCCGCCCAATAGGCCGCCTGCCAGGTGCCTTCGGCGATCGGCGTCGAGGTGTCGAAGCTGAACTGGCCGAGCAGCGCATCGATCCGGTCAGGTTCAGCGGCCGGCGGCCGACGACCGGGAAGGTGTAGGGAAAAGCGTCGCCCTCGCGCCCGCCGCACGCCACTGGTCGTGGGCGGTGCGCAGGAAGTCGAGATAGTCTGCGCGAATGGACGCGAAGCAGCGGTTCCATGCCATGGTCGTCCGGCGCTTCGGTCGAACCGATGGCGTCCAGGATCGCGTCGACGCGGCCCGGATGCTCGGCGGCCGGATGCACGCGCGCCGTTGAAGAATTCGCCCGCCGGCGCATGCGCCCGCTGCCGCTCGTCCCAGAAGCAGCGCATCATTTCGCTCCGGCCGGTTAGCGGCACCGCATTCTGCGGCGACGTTCTCGCGCGGTGCCGCTCCGACTCATATTGGTCGTCGCCGAAGATTTCGCGGGCCTCTCCGCGTCTTCCTCGCTGAAGACGATCGGCTTGGTGAAGCGCAGCACCGCCCAGCCGCAGATCGCCGCCAGCAGGGAGCCGGCCAGCGTTCCGATCTTGGCCGCTTCCACCGCCTCGGGCGAATTCGGAAAGGCCAGCGCGCCGATGAACAGGCTCATCGTGAAGCCGACGCCGCACAGCAGCGATGCGCCGTAGAGTTCCGCCCAGCGGGCGAATTGCGGCCGCGGCGCTACCCCGGTCCGGTCCGCCATCCAGATCGCGCCGAACACGCCGACCTGCTTGCCGAGGAACAGGCCGGCCGATGATCGCCAGCGGCAACGGCTCGATGCAGTGCGACATACCCGTCAGCTCCACGCCCGCGCTCGCAAGGCCGAACAACGGAACGATGCCGAACATCACCCACGGATGGATGCCGTGTTCCAGCCGCTTCAGCGGCGAGTGCGCTTCGCCCTGGCCGAGCGGAATGGCGAGCGCGGCAAGCACGCCGGCGATCGTCGCGTGGACGCCGCTGGCAAGCATCGCCAGCCACAGCAAGGCGAAGCCGATCAGGTAGGGCCAGAGCCGGCGCACGCCGAACACGTTCATCGCGCCCATCGCCGCGAGGATGCCGACCGCGTAGGCGATCGCCAGTTCCGTCGAGGTTCGGCGGTGTAGACGAGCGCGATGATCACCACCGCGCCGATGTCGTCGACGATGGCGATGGTCACGAGCAGCAGCTTGATCGCGGGATTGGCGCGCGATCCAAGCAAGGCGAGGATGCCGATGGCGAAGGCAATGTCCGTCGCGGACGGGATCGCCCAGCCCCGGATCAGCGCCGGATCGAAACCGATGACGTCAGATAGAGCAGGGCCGGGACGGCCATTCCGGCGGCGGCGGCGATGATCGGCAGGCGCCGCTGCGCCCGGCGTGGCCAGCTGGCCGTCGTACCACTCGCGCTTCACTTCCAGCCCGACGAGCAGGAAGAACACCGCCATCAGCCCGTCGGCGATCCAGTAGTGGACGGACATGATTCCGAAGCGCGGCATGGCCGGGCCGAACTTCGTCTCCAGGATCGCATGGTAATCGTGCGACAGGCCGCTGTTCGCCAGCAGAAGCGCCATGCCGCAGCCGCAATCAGGAGGAGCCCGGCGAGCTTTTCCTGATCTTTGAAGATCGTGGCCGTGTGCCGGCCATGCCAGGGTCTTAACGGCCCTTCGGCGCAATTGAAAGAGTCGCTTCGCCGCTTAGACGAAGGCGGCCGCCTTCCTCAGCAACTGGTACGCCTCGATGACTTCGCCGAGCTGACCTTCGTGGCTTCGATCGCCGCCGTTGCGGTCCGGGTGGTAGCGCCGGACGAGCTTCGAATAGCTGTTCGCGCACGGCCTTGAGGTCGGCTTCCTCGCCTAGCCCAAGGACGGAAAGCGCGCGCTGCTCCGCGCGATTGAAGCGCGAGGATGATTCGTGCCGCGAACGGCGAAAACGGGTGGAGATGGCGTCGAGCGGATCGGCGAAGTCGCTCCACGACGGAGCCGGGTCGGATCCGGCATGCGCGAACGCCCGCGTGGCGCGGTCCCATCCCGCCAGCGGCGACTGCGCTTCGGTGATCTCTTCGGGGCTCATGCCGTTGAAGAAATTGTACTTCGCATTGTGCTCGCGAACATGCTCCAGGCACAGGAAGCGCCAGGAGCCGGGGCCGTCGAAACTTGGCGGCTGCAGCGGCGCCTTGAATTCGCCCGGCTCGCCGCAGCCCGGGAACGGCGCACCGGTCTCGCGCGCCTTCTACCCGTCCGTGAAATTTGGGATGCCTGCTAGCCACTCACTTCCTCGTTCGATCAGCCGGCATATATAGGAGCGATGGACACCACCGCTACCGGACCCGTCGCAACTGAAATGCTGCGCCGGCTCAACTCGGCGCTTTCGCCGACCCATGTCGACCTGACCGACGACAGCGAACAGCATCGCGGACACGGCGGGTACAACCCGTCGGGCGAGAGCCATTTTTCACTGGAGATC
The DNA here is from genome assembly GCA_963807815.1 of uncultured Alphaproteobacteria bacterium. GTDB lineage: Bacteria > Pseudomonadota > Alphaproteobacteria > Sphingomonadales > Sphingomonadaceae > Sphingomicrobium. Next base: position 334,291 of record CAWECW010000012.1, read on the forward strand.
GAAAGCGCGGCCTTCGCCGGCAAGTCGCGGGTCGAGCGGCAGCGGATGGTCTACCACGCCCTCGGAGACTTGATGAAGGAACGGGTGCACGCGCTCCAGATCAAAGCGCGCGCACCCGGTGAGGCTAGTCCGACTAGAAGGTGAACTGCAGGCCGAGACGGCCGCCTAGCGACATCTCTTCCTGCTGCTCCTCGGCACCGATTTCGCCGCTGAGGGCAAGGCCCGCGCCGCCACCGATCACCCGCCCGGCGCCAACCCAGCTGCTCGTGCGCTTCTCGGATTCAAGGGTGAACGGCGCGCCGTCGCCAAATCTTGCAGTCGTTTCGCCAATCTCCGTATCGAGGATCTGACGCCGCCCTGATTCGAGTTCGACCCGAACGAAGGAGTCATCGATATTGTCGGCGCGGATGATGTCGTAACCCACGGCGACCGTAGCGTTGACCGCAGCCTCCGTGCTCGTTCGGCTGTCGACCGTAAGATCGAAGGCTTCGCCGCCGCCCGATCTCCGTGTAGCCCTTTTCCTTCATTGAAAGGTATTCGATCGAGGCCGTCGGACGAATCCGAAAGCGGGCCGACTCGGGCATCATAAGTGAGGCCAGCCGCGGCGGAGTAGATGCGGCCCTTCCATTCGCCGTCAGCCTGGCGCGAGGCGGAGCTGCCGTCGACCGTCGCCGTGAAGAAGCGGCTGCCTTCGAAGTCGAGCGTTCCGACGGTGGCTCTGGCAAAGCCCCGGATCGGACCCAGAGCGCCACGCCAATAAGCGCCGCCTTCGTACTGGCTGCTCACAAGTTCATTGTCGCCAATGCCCTTGCCGTCCTTGCCCGCGAGATAGGCAAGAGACACGCCGACGCTTCCGAGCGAGCCCAGGGCAGTTTCGACGCCGGCCGTCGCTCCCCAGCCGCTGAGGTCGTAGGATGATGTCGCTCCGATGGCTTTGCTTCCGCCCCAGGCGACTTGCTGCATCCAGAAACCGAGCGTGCCGCGGCGGACAAGCGGAGCTTTCGGGTCGGTGAAGATCCGATTGGTCAGGCGCGCTCCCCGCGTCGCTGTTTCAAACGTGCCGCCGGCGTGATCCGGAAGCATCTGCTGCAAGGCAGCCTGCAGACTCTCGCTGTCGTCGACGCCCAGGAATACTCCGGCGATCAGATCGTCGGCGTCCGCGGCGTTGAGCACGGCATCGAGGACGCTGTCTTCCGACGCATTGATCCCCAGTTCCTCGGCCGTTTTTTGCCGGATCGTGACCGAAACCTCGTTCGGAGTGCTCGTGACAAGGCTGCTGTCGAAGATGAAGGGGATCGATTCGGTCGATGCCAGGAGATTGCCGGCGCCGGTCAATGTGCCGGCCTCGCAGAACCTTGTAAGTCCCTTCCACATTGGCAAGCGAGACGAGCGTAATATCGAGCAGGGTGCCGGTCCCGAAGTCGGCCGCGCCCGACACGTCGAAGAGCGTCGAAGAGTCGGTCGCCGTGTCGATCGTCAGTCCGAGCGAAGAGCCCGCGCCAGCGTTCAGCGAGGCAAGGCTTACCGTCCCGAGATTGGTGGTGTTGAGCTTGGTGCCCGCGCCCAGATTGACTGCGAGGCCCGCGCTGTTGAGCAGCTGACCGGTAAGTGAGGACGTGCCGGCTAGCGCCAGGCTGTCCACGCCACCGCCGAAATCGACGTCACCGAACAGAGCGGAAGTTCCTCCGAGCTGCATCGTGTCCGAACCGCCGCCGAATGTGACCGCACCGTTCATGACCGCGTCACCGGAGAGCGACAGACTATTGTTGCCCGTTCCGAACTTCGCGGCGCCGGTCACGCCGCCGTCTGCGATGTCCAGCGTGTCGTTGCCCGCGCCGAACAGCAAATCGCCGATGATTGTTGGGGCGGTTCCGGTCGTGACCGCGAGCTGCCGGACAGTCGCGCCGGAGTTGTTCGCGCGAAGGTCGATTGCAATCGCCTTGTCGCCGAGGCTCGTCGCCTCGAGAATCCCGAGCGTTCCGCTGTTTTCGATAAGCGAGAGCGTCCCCGAATTGTCGAGTACCGCCGTTGCCGTGCCGTCGGCGCCGGCGCGTATCGCGCGAATGGTGCCGGTGTTCCTGAGAGTGTTCACGGTCCCGCCGGCGTCGATCAGGATGGTCCGCGAGCCGGTCGATGCCGTCCCGCCGCCCGAGGCGCTCAGGATTCCGGACACCTCGATAACCGGTACGGTCGAACCCGCGCCGACACGCAGCGCCGTCGCAGTGCCCTCGTTCGCGCTCGCGACAATCGACCCGGACACGGTCATCCCGCCGGCGACATTCACTGCCTGGCCAAGACCGCCGATGACCATGCCGTTGCCGGCAACGCCCTTGTAAACGCCGCCGCCGGTGATCGAGCCTTTGACGACGATGCCGCGGCCGCCCGAATTGGCGACCGCGCCGATGTTGGTGGCTTCGGTGGACGATCCAACCTGCACCGCCGGCGCCGCTCCGACGTCAATATGGTCGCCGTCGTTTCGGACGCATCGGCGATGCCGTCGTCGTCTTCATCGGTGTCGGCCGTATCATTGTCTTTCGGCCTGGCATCGAAAAGGATGCCTCCGCCGACATTGCCTGCAACGACCAGTGCGGAGCCGCCCTGAAGTAGATCGTCTGCGTCCAGCTTGGATGTGTCTGCAGGAGCCTGGGTGTAGCGGTAACCCGTGTTCTGGATCGTGTTCTGGATGACCAGGGCGCCGCCGATATCGCCGTTCAGCGAAACGCCGACGCTGTTCCCGCCCTGCACCTCGATCGTACCCGTTCGGAGGATGACGTTCCCGCTGACATCGCCGGCCCTCACGCCGACGGAATTGTCGCCGAGAATCTTGATGTTACCGCCGACGTTCAGATTGCCGGCCAAGTGCGCTGTCGACGACGAGGCCGCCGGAATTGATTGCCTTCGACCGTGATCGTCCCGCTGTTGTGGCAGATATTGCCGGTGAAGGTGCCCGGCCCGAGGACGCGGATGCCGAAGCGATTCGATCCTTGCGCGAAGGCCCGTCGAGATCGCCGTCATTGTCGGTGTCGGTCGGTGTGAAGCTTTCGTCGAGCGTGATCGTGCCGCTGTTCGTGATTTCGCCGGTCACGCCCGAATTGGCGAGAATGCCCGTGCTGTCGTTCGCGCCGGTGACCTGGATGGTGCCTTCGTTGCGAACGAAATTGTTCGTGTTGAGCGTGACTGCGGCGCCGGTCGTGGGCTTCACCGAGCCGGTCGAGGTGATGGTGATGTCGCCCGAAGCGCTGGTCGATTGCGGTGTGGTGACCGCTGTCGAGATCGACGTCTGGGCGCTTGCAGGAACGGCGGCCGATACCGCCATGATTGCGCCAAGAGCGGTCGAACCAAGCAGAGAACGCATACGAGAAAAGCCCCTTTCTCATGCAGCGATGACGTCGCCGCATCCAATAATGTGCGGCTGCGAACCGGGGGATTTCCTCGTCTCTCGGTGCAGCAAATCTTGTCCCGGGAAAGACGGTGCGTCGCCCGCCTCGTTACGCCCCCGGAAGCTGTGCCTAAGCGTCGAATGCCTGAAGCTCAGATGAACGGTTGTTAAGCTTCTGCATTGGCTTGTAAAGTGTTGCCGGACTTCCTCACGCGAGCCGGAAAGCGTAGGCGTCCGGCATGGACTCCATAATCTCGACGACGATCGCGCCGGTCACCCATGACCTCGGCGGTTTCAAGGTCCACCGGACCCTTCCCAGCAAGCAGCGGACGATGGTCGGGCCCTTCATCTTCTTCGACCAGATGGGGCCGGCGAAGCTCGGTCCGGGCGACGGGATCGACGTGCGGCCGCACCCCCACATCAACCTGGCGACGGTCACCTATCTGTTCGCCGGAGCGATCGACCATCGCGACAGCCTGGGCACGGTGCAGCGGATCGAGCCGGGCGCGGTGAACCTGATGACGGCCGGCGCGGGGATCAGCCATTCCGAACGGTCGCCTGGCGACGAGCGCGCGGCCGGGCCGGAGCTGGACGGAATCCAGACCTGGCTCGCCTTGCCGCAGTCGAAGGAAGAGGTCGCGCCGGCCTTCGAGCATGTCGCGGCCGAACGGTTGCCATCGTCTCGGGCGACGGCGTTCGGCTGCAGCTGATCATGGGCGAGGGGTTCGGCGAGGTTTCGCCGGTCACCCAGCATTCGCCGACCATCTACGCCGCCATCGAGCTCGCGCCGGGCGCGGCGCTGGTGATCGACCATGAGGCGGACGAGCGGGCGCTCTACCTGATGGAGGGCGATGCGTCGGTCGATGGGACTGCGCTCATCCCGCAGCATCTCGTCGCTGATCGCCCCAGGCTATCTGCCGCTGCTGTCGTCGGAGAGCGGGGCGCGGCTGATGCTTTGCGGCGGGGCGCCGATGGACGGGGAGCGGCACGTCTGGTGGAATTTCGTCTCCTCGCGCCGCGACCGGATCAACGAGGCGAAGCGGGCATGGCGGGCGGGCGAGTTCGCGCTTCCGCCCGACGACCATGACGAGTTCATCCCGCTGCCCGAGGTGCCGCTGACGGTCAGCTATCCGTGACGGAGTTCCGCCGGGTCGGCCTGTCGACCGGAGTCACGCTCAACGTCGGATTCGCCGGGCCGGAGGACGCGCCGGCGGTCATTCTGCTTCACGGCTTTCCGGAATCGCACCGGACGTGGCGCGAGGTCGCGCCGCGGCTGGAGGACAGGTTCCGGCTGATCATGCCGGACCAGCGCGGCTTCGCCGGTTCGGACCGGCCGCTGGACGTCGCCGAATATTCGACGGACAAGCTGGTCGGCGACATCTTTGCTCTGGCGGACACGCTCGGTCTGGAGAGCTTCGCGCTGGTCGGCCACGACTGGGGCGGGGCGATCGCCTGGCCCGCCGCACTGCGCAACGATCCGCGGCTGACGAAGCTGGCGATCGTCAACGCGCCGCATCCCGTCATCTTTCAGAAGAGCCTGATCGAGGACGCGGACCAGCGCGCCGCTTCGCAGTACATCAACTGGTTCCGGACGCCGGGCGCCGAGCAAGGCGATCGAGGCGATGGGACTCGACGTCTTCTTCGACAAGACGATCGGAGGCCATGTCGATCTGTCGAAGCTGCCGGAGGCCGAGAAGCAGCAATATCTCGCCGACTGGTCGCAGCCGGGCGCGCTCGTTTCGATGCTCAACTGGTACCGTGGCAGCAAGCTCGTCGTGCCGCCGCCCGGGATCACCGTGCCGGTGCCCGACTGGGTGCTGGGCGCCTTTCCGACCATCACCGTTCCGACGCTCGTGATCTGGGGCATGAACGACAGCGCGCTGCTGCCGATTCAGCTCGAAGGTCTCGATCGGCTGGTCGAGGACCTGACCGTCGTGACGGCTGCCCGGGCGTGGGCCATTTCGCGCCGTGGGAAGCGGGCGAGCAGGTCGCGGCGGCGCTTCGGGACTTCCTCGCCTGAGCCAGCGCGGCTAAGCCCCGCCTGATGAACACAGCCGCACGCTCCCGCTCCCGCTCCGCCGCCCGTCTTGCCGCGGTGCAGGCGCTCTACCAGCAGGAGATGGAGGGCACGCCGATCGCCCGGCTGCTGCGCGAGTTCCACGAGCATCGGCTCGGCGCGACCATCGAGGACGCGACCTATGTCGAGGCGGAACAGAGCTTCTTCGACGACGTCGTGGCGGGCGTGGACTCACGACGTGGCGAGATCGACGAGGTGATTGCCGGCAAGCTCGCCGAGGGCTGGAGCCTGGACCGGCTCGACCGGCCGATGCGCGCGATTCTGCGCGCCGGGACATATGAGCTGCTCGCCCGCAAGGACGTGCCGGTGGGTCGGTCATTTCCGAATATGTCGATGTCGCCCACGCCTTCTACGACAAGCGCGAGAGCGGCTTCGTGAACGGTCTCCTCGACGCCGTTGCGAAAGAGGCGCGGCCCGCGCGGGCGGAGTAGAAGGATGCGCGAAGTCCCAGGCGATCCAGCGCCTGCGGCGGATTGCCACCAGTCCCGCCGCCCTCGGCCTCGCCGACGACACGGCGCTGCTCGACGGCCTGGTCCTGACCCACGACAGCATCGCGGAAGGCGTCCATTTCCTGCCGTCCGATCCCGCCGCGAGCGTCGGCTGGAAGCTGGTCACGGTGAACCTGTCCGACCTCGCCGCCAAGGGCGCGACGCCCGAAGCGGCGCTCCTGTCGCTGGCGCTGTCCGGCGACGAGGCCTGGGACATGGGCTTTCTCGACGGGATCGAGGCGGCTTGCGAGAGCTACGGCCTCGCCCTCGTCGGCGGCGACACCATTTCCCTCCCGCCGGGCGCGCCGCGCGTGTTCGGGATGACCGCCATCGGTCGCGCCGGCGAGCGGGTGCCGCTCCGCAGCGGCGGCAAGGACGGCGACGTCCTCTGGGTCGTCGGCACGCTCGGCGATGCCGCTTCGGGCCTGTCGCAGTTGCTTGCGGATGAGGCGGCCAGCAGTCCCCTGGTCGATATCTACCGACGGCCGGTTCCGCTGCTTGTGCCGGGCCAGGTTCTGGCTTCCGTCGCCCACGCCATGATGGACGTGTCGGACGGCCTGCTGCTCGACGCGATGCGGCTTGCGGAGGCGAGCGGGCTGGGCGCGGAGATCGATCTGGACGCGCTGCCGCTGTCGCGAGCGTTCATTGCCGAACATAGCGGCGACCTCGACGCGCGGCTGTTCGCGGCGACGGGCGGCGACGACTACGCCTTGCTCGTCGCGCTCGCACCCGACGAGGACCCGTTAAGACTTTCTTTACCTCAGGGGACGACGATTGCCCGCGTCGGATCTCTCGCCGCTGAAGGGGCTCTTCTCTCCCTCGTCAGCGGCGGCAGGCCGGTCCCGTTACCGGAGCGATTGGGTTTTGAGCACCAGGGCCATCAACATCGCGGCAATTCCAGTCCGCCAGTGGCTGATCGCGGCTAGCGGTCTGTTCTGCGGCATCGCGACCGCGCTTCTCCTCCGTTAAGGCCTAATCCGAACGCGGTTGCCAGCCGCGCCAAGCCCCCATAAAGCAACGCACATCCGCCCGGTGCATTCGCGCCGCGGCCATCTTTGTGTTCCGAGACAGGGGATAACTCGACACATGAATCTCACTTTGATCGCAATTGCCTGCGGCGTGCTCGCCGTTCTGTACGGCATCATCACCAGCCGCCAGGTGCTCGCCGCCTCGCCCGGCAACCAGCGCATGATCGACATCGCAAGCGCGATCCAGGAAGGCGCCAAGGCCTATCTGGGCCGCCAATATACGACGATCGCCATCGTCGGTGTCGTCGTCGCGATTCTCGTCGGCCTGTTCCTGGGGGTCGTGCCGGCGATTGCCTTCACCGTGGGCGCCGTACTGTCCGGCGTGGCCGGCTACATCGGCATGAACATCTCCGTTCGGGCGAACGTCCGCACGGCTGAAGCCGCCCGCACCAGCCTGCAGGGCGGCCTCACCATCGCGTTCCGCTCCGGCGCCATCACCGGCATGCTGGTCGCGGGCCTGGCGTTGCTGGCCATCGCGGGCGTCTTCTACGTCCTGGTCCAGGTGCAGGGCGCGGAGCCGCAGAGCAGGGAAGTCGTCGATGCGCTCGTAGCCCTTGCGTTCGGCGCTTCGCTCATTTCGATCTTCGCGCGTCTCGGCGGCGGCATCTTCACCAAGGCGGCCGACGTCGGCGCCGACCTCGTCGGCAAGGTCGAGGCCGGAATCCCCGAGGACGATCCCCGCAACCCGGCCGTGATCGCGGACAACGTCGGCGACAATGTCGGCGACTGCGCCGGCATGGCCGCCGATCTGTTCGAAACCTATGTCGTCACCGTCGGTGCGACGATGGTGCTGACGGCCCTTCTGATCGGCACCAGCACCGCGGACATCACTTCGCTGATGGCGCTTCCGCTGCTCGTCGGCGGCGTGTGCATCATCACGTCGATCATCGGCACCTACATGGTCCGCCTCGGCAAGGGCGGGTCCATCATGGGCGCGCTCTACAAGGGCTTCTGGACCACGGCGGTTCTGTCCGTTCCGGCCCTCTTCTTCGCGACCCAGCTCGCGCTCGGCGACCTCAACGCGGTCATCGGCGGCAATGAAGCCGCAGGGCTCGACATCGGCGGCGCGGTTGCCGCGCAGACCGGCGGCTTCACCGGTTGGGACCTGTTCTACTGCATGCTGATCGGGCTTGCAGTGACCGGCCTGCTGGTGTGGATCACCGAATATTACACCGGCACCAACTATCGCCCGGTGCGGTCGATCGCCAAGGCGTCCGAGACCGGCCACGGCACCAACGTCATCCAGGGCCTGGCCATCAGCCTTGAATCGACGGCGCTTCCGACGCTCGTCATCTGCGTCGCGATCATCGCCTCCTATCTGCTCGCGGGCTTGATCGGCATCGCTTTCGCGGCGACCGCGATGCTCGCGCTTGCCGGCATGGTCGTTGCGCTCGATGCCTACGGCCCGGTGACCGACAATGCCGGCGGCATCGCCGAAATGTCGGGCATGGAGGACGAGGTTCGCCATCGCACCGACGCGCTCGACGCGGTCGGCAACACGACCAAGGCGGTGACCAAGGGCTATGCGATCGGCTCGGCCGCGCTTGCCGCGCTGGTGCTGTTCGGAGCCTACACCACCGACCTCAAGGAGTTCGCCGGCGAACTCGGCATCGGCCCTGCCGGCGTCGATTTCTCGCTGTCCAACCCCTACGTCGTGGTCGGCCTGCTGCTCGGCGCGCTGCTGCCCTACCTGTTCGGCGCGATGGGCATGACCGCCGTCGGACGCGCCGCGGGCGACGTCGTCCTCGACGTTCGTGAGCAGTTCCGCACGAACCCCGGCATCATGGATGGGTCGAGCCGGCCCGATTATGCGCGCACGGTCGACATGGTGACCAAGGCGGCGATCAAGGAAATGATCATCCCGTCGCTGCTTCCGGTGCTCGCGCCGATCGTGGTCTACTTCGTCATCGCCGCGGTCGCCGGTCGTGAGCAGGGCTTCGCCGCGCTCGGCGCATTGCTTCTCGGCGTGATCGTGTCGGGCCTGTTCGTCGCCATCTCGATGACCTCGGGCGGCGGCGCGTGGGACAATGCCAAGAAGTACATCGAGGACGGCAATTACGGCGGCAAGGGCTCCGAAGCCCACAAGGCGGCCGTGACGGGCGACACCGTCGGCGATCCCTACAAGGATACCGCCGGCCCGGCCGTGAACCCGATGATCAAGATCACCAACATCGTCGCCTTGCTTCTGCTGGCGGCGCTGGCGGGCGGCGCGCTAGGGCTTCGCCAGATCGAAAGATTGGCCCCGCCCGGCACTGCCGCGGCGGGGCTTTTCTTTGGCGCTTGCGCGGGCGCACAGGCGCCAGATGGTTCATGCGATACGAGTGCATCAGGCGGGCGGACCGGAGGTCCTGTCCTGGGAAGAGGTGGAGGTCGGCGAGCCTGGGCCGGGACAGGTACGGCTGCGCCAGCATGCGGTCGGGTCTGAACTACATCGACGTCTATCATCGCACCGGGCTCTATCCGCAGCCACTGCCGTTCACGCCGGGAACGGAAGGCGCGGGCGTCGTCGAAGAGGTCGGAGACGGGGTCACGATGCTTCAGCCCGGCGACCGCGTCGCCTACGCGGGGCCGATCGGCGGCTATGCCGAGGCGCGGCTCATCGATGCCGACCGGCTGGTGAAGCTGCCGGACGAGATTTCCTTCGAACTCGCGGCCGCGATGATGCTGCAGGGCATGACCGTGCGGATGCTGCTTCGCGCGGTCCACGAAGTGAAAGCCGGGCGACACGATCCTCGTTCACGCCGCGGCGGGTGGCGTCGGGCTGATCATGTGTCAGTGGGCGGCCGCCATCGGCGCGACGGTGATCGGGACGGTGTCGACCGACGAGAAGGCGGAACTGGCCCAGGCTCACGGCTGCCACCACCCAATCGTCTACACGCGGCAGGATTTCGTCGCCGAGGTCGAGCGCATCACCGGCGGCGCGAAGCTGCCGGTCGTCTACGATTCCGTCGGCCGCGACACGTTCCTGAAGTCGCTCGATTGTCTTCGTCCGCGCGGGCTGATGGTCAGCTTCGGCAACGCGTCGGGCCCGCCCGATCCGATCCCGCCGACGCTGCTCGCGCAGAAGGGATCATTGTTCCTGACCCGGCCGACGCTGTTCCACTACATCGCCTCGCGGGACGAACTGGAGCAATCGGCGGCGGACCTGTTCGAGATGGTCCTGACCGGGAAGATCAAGGTTGAGATCGCCCAGCGCTATGCCCTGAAGGATGTTGCGCAGGCACATCGTGACCTTGAGGCTCGCAAGACGACAGGCTCGACCGTTTTGACGGTCTGATCGACTACTTTTCATTTGATTGCGCTGTGTTAGCTTTGCCCCGCCGAATGTCAGGGGGTGGCATGTACAGGATCGCGCTTTTTGGATCGGTGGCGCTGTGCGTCGGATCAGCAGTCTTGGCTGCGCCGCCCTTGCCGGACGCCGTTCCCATCGAGGCCTTCGCCGAACTCCCAGAAATAGCCGATGCGGAACTGAGTCCTGACGGGACCAAGGTAGCGGCGAAGATGTCTATCGCGGGTGAGCAGGTCCTCGTCGTCCACTCCCTGTTTGGTGGGTCACAGGCGGCGGCGCTGCGCAGCGGCAATGTCGACTTGAACTGGTGGTCATGGGTGAACGATGATTGGCTTGCCGTTGGCATCGGTGACGAGCAGCGCGTGTATAACGAGGACATGTACATCCGCGGCGTCCTCGGCGTGAGCGCGGACATGAAGAAGATCAACAAGATCGACCGGGACAGGTCCGGCGTTGAAGCCGACGATGTGATCTGGATTGCAAGGGACGGGTCGCCGAAGCTCCTCCTGTCGAAGTCGACGGGGATCGAAACGGTGAGCGATTGGTACCCCAGCGTGTTCGACGTCGATGTATCGACCGGCAAAGCCAAGAAAATCGTCTCCAGCGTGGAACAGGTCTGGGAGTGGCGAGCCGACGGTGGTGGGAACGTGCGCTTCGGCACCATGTACCGGGACGGAGAGAGGCGCGGTATTCTCTATCGCGGACCGGAGGGCGGCAAGTTTCAGCGGGTCATGCTGGGCAAGCGCGAAGAGCGCTCCATCCCCGAGCCGGTCATTTTCCGGAAGGACGGAAGCGCGATAGCATTTGACGAAGGTGACGGCCGCAGCGCGATTTACGAGCTGGCTCTTCCGTCCTTCACTCTGGGCAAGAAACTATTCGGCAACGACCGCTACGATATCGATCGGGTCACTTTGAACGCCCAGGGCGACGACATCGCCGCTTTCGTCTTCACGGACAAGAGAAGGCGCCGCGAATGGCTGGACCCCGATTTCAAGGAAATCCACGACGCACTCGAAGAGACCTTGGGTTCCGGCAACGCCTACATCACGTCCTGGAGCAGGGACCGGAAAAAGCTTTTGCTGGAAATTGGTGAACCATCGCAGGCCGGCGCGCTGTACTACTGGAACACCGACGGCAACCAGATGGACCGCATCGCCTGGAACAATAAGACGCTTAAGAACCGTAAGCTGTCGCCGGTTTCCACGTTCGAATACAAGGCTCGCGACGGGGCTGCGATCGAAGCGGTGCTCACCCTCCCGCGTGGCCGCGCACACAAGGGCTTGCCGCTGATCGTCATGCCTCATGGCGGCCCCGGCGCACGAGACAGCGAGGGGTTCGACTTCTGGGCACAGTTCCTGGCCGAGCAGGGCTATGCCGTAATCCAACCCAATTATCGTGGGTCGACGGGATACGGCAAAGCCTTCCTGGATCTGGGCAAGGGCCAGTGGGGCCTGAAGATGCAGGACGACCTGATTGATGCGATCGGCTGGGCATCGTCGCAGGGGCTCGTCGATCCGAAACGGGTGTGCATCGCGGGCGCTTCTTATGGCGGCTATGCGGCGATGCGCGCGGCCTATCGCGACAGCGATCACTATCGCTGTTCCATTTCCTATGCCGGCATTTCAGACCTGAAGGCCATGCTGAGGTACGACCAGAACCTGCTGGGCAAGAAGGTCGTCGATTATTGGAAAAGTCAGGCGACCGACTTCGATGCGGTTTCCGCGCGCTTCCATGCGGCGGGCTTCGGCATGCCGATTCTGATCTCGCACGGTGTCGTCGACAAGCGCGTTCCGGTGAAGCAGTCGCGCATGCTGGTCAGTGAGCTGCAGAAGGCCGGCAAGCCCTACGTCTACGTTGAGCAAAAGAAGGGCGACCACCACTTCAGCCGATCCGAGGATCGCCTCGAGTTCTTGAAGGCGATGAAGGCTTTCCTGGACGAGCATAACCCGGCTTGAGCGGCTTTGGCTCGGCGCGCCTTCCATTTTCGGTCTTGGCGCTTGTAAGGCCACGCGACTTTTTGCCGAAGAAAGAGAGACGCTTGGCCAAGGAAGAACTTCTCGAGATGCGGGGGCAGGTTGTGGAACTGCTGCCCAATGCCATGTTCCGCGTGAAGCTCGAGAACGGTCATGAGATCCTCGGCCACACCGCCGGCAAGATGCGCAAGAACCGCATCCGCGTGCTGACCGGCGACGAAGTGCTCGTCGAGCTGACGCCCTACGACCTGACCAAGGGTCGGATCACCTACCGGTTCAAGTAAGAGGTGCCGCGCGTGCGGCTCGTCCTTGCGTCCGCCAGCCCGCGCAGGCTCGACCTGCTGGCGCGCATCGGCGTTGCGCCGGATGCGATCGTTCCTGCCGACATCGACGAAAGCGTCCTGCGCGGCGAGTTGCCGCGTGATCATGCCTTGCGCCTGGCGAAGGAAAAGGCGGAGGCGGTCGCCCTGCTGCATCCGGACGAGCTGGTGCTTGCGGCGGACACGGTCGTCGCGGTCGGTCGCCGGATCCTGCCCAAGGTCGAGGATGAGGCGACGCTTCGGGCGTGCATGAAGCTGCTGTCGGGGCGGCGGCATCGCGTGCTGACGGGCGTTGCCTTGGCCGCGCCCGGTCAGCCGCTTCGTACCCGCCTCGGCGAAACGATGATCGCGATGAAGCGCCTCTCGGACGAGGAGATCGACTATTACGCCAGCCACGGCGAATGGCGCGGCAAGGCCGGCGGCTATGCGCTGCAGGGTTACGGCGAGGTCTACGTTCGCCACATCGCTGGAAGCTATTCCAACGTCGTCGGGCTGCCGCTGGCGGAGACACGGCTGCTGCTGAAGTCCGCGGGATATCCGATTGCCTGACTGGCTGATCGAGCGCGGCATCGGCGAGAGCCGGGCTGTTCGGATCGAAGATGGCGAGATCGTGGAAGCACGGATCCTGCTCGACGGGATCGTTCGTGCGGGAGCGGTGCTGCAGGCCCGGCTGACCAAAACTGGCGGTCCCCGCTGCTCGCGACTGTGGACGGGCAGGAATTTCTGCTCCCGAAGGGTGCGCCGGGGATAACCGAGGGTTCTTCCGTCCAGCTTGAGGTTACGCGTGAGGCCATTCCGGGAGCGGAGCCCTGGAAGCGGCCGCTCGCCCGAGTGGCGCAAGACGGCTCTAACGCGGGATCTTCGCTGGACGGCGTCGCGCTGGCCTTTCCGGCACCGGCCGACACGCTCGGTGCCGCCGGATGGGACGACCTGATCGACGAAGCACGCAGCGGGATCGTTCGCTTTGCAGGTGGCGAACTGCGCGTGTCGCCTACGCCGGCGATGACGTTGATCGACGTCGACGGAAACTTGGCCGCCAACGAACTGGCAATGGCTGGGCGCACAGGCGGCGGCGCGAGCGATCCTCCGCCATGACATCGGCGGCTCCATCGGCATCGACCTGCCGACCATCGCCGGAAAGTCGCAGCGGCAGGCGATCGGCGCAGGCCGTCGATGCTATCCTGCCGCAACCGTTCGAACGGACCGCGGTCAACGGCTTCGGCTTTCTGCAGATCGTGCGGCCGCGCCGCAGGGCGTCGCTGTTCGAGCTGGCGGCAGATCGAGCGCCGTTCGAGGCGCGCGCATCTGATGCGCCGGGTCGCGCTGGAGACGCCTGGCGCGAAGCAAGTCGTGGCGCATCCGGCGGTGATTGCCGTGCTGGAGCGGCAAAGCGACTGGATTGAAGCGCTGGAACGGCAGGTCGGCGGCGCGGTCACCTTGCGCGGCGAGCCTTCGCTCCCCATCCATGGCGGATATGCCGAGAACATCTGACTCCAAGTCCTGCCCCGTGTGCCGCGCGCCCTTGTCGCCCGAGCATGCTCCGTTCTGCTCGCAGCGCTGCAAGGACCGCGACCTGCTGCGCTGGCTGGGCGAGGGTTATCGCATTCCCGGGCCCGCCAGCCGACCCCGAGAGGGTGGACAGCACGGAAGGCGAAGGTTAGGGAGCCCATCGCTTGAGCGGGCGGTCTGCCCGTTCCGAGAGCCCAGGTAGCTCAGTTGGTAGAGCACGTGACTGAAAATCACGGTGTCGGCGGTTCGACTCCGTCCCTGGGCACCATTCTCCCGTGTCGACTTCTTCAACCTTTCCGCCTCGCACGCAGACGGGCTATTTCAGAAAACAAATTAAATTAAGCGGGGGCTGCCGTTTTGAGATTCGTGCTTGCATTGCTGCTGGCCGGCATGGCGTTGCCCGCGCAGGCGGCTGCGCCAGCTGAAGGCGCGGACGCAACAGCGCAGACGCGCCAGATCCTCATCGACCTGGCGAAGCCGGGCAAGCCGATCGACCGCTTTTTCGATCATTCGGTCGGGAGCGGACTATCCCGGCACCCTCATCCGTGACGACAGCCAGGCGCAGCTGAAGATTGCGGTCGACGAACTCGGATTTCGGTACATCCGTTTCCACGCCATTTTCCACGACGTGCTCGGCACCGTGCGGGTGGAGAACGGCAAGACGGTCTACGATTGGACCAAGATCGACCAATTGTACGACGGACTGCTGGCGAAGAAGATCAAGCCGTTCGTCGAGCTGGGCTTCACGCCCCAGGCGCTGAAGACATCCGAGAACAAGATCTTCCATTGGAACGGCAACACGTCGCATCCGCGGCTGGACGGCTGGTCGGACCTCGTCACGGCGTTCGTCACGCATCTGCGCCAGCGCTACGGCGTCGAAGAGGTCCGAAGCTGGTACTTCGAGGTCTGGAACGAGCCCAATCTGGCGGGTTTCTTCGAGGGCGGAGACCAGAAGGCCTATTTCGAACTTTATGACGTCACGGCAAAGGCGATCAAAGGCGATCGATCCCAAGCTTCGGGTCGGCGGCCCATCGACGGCTGGAGCGGCGTGGGTCCCGGAATTTCTCGACCATGCCAGCAAGAGCGGCGCTGCGGTCGATTTCGTCACCACGCATACCTACGGCGTCGACGGCGGCTTCCTCGACGAGAAGGGGCAGGACGACAACAAGCTGTCGCCGAACCCGGATTCGATCGTCGGCGACGTCCGCCGCGTGCGCGAGCAGATCGCCGCCTCGAAATTTCCCGGATCTGCCGTTGTACTTCACGGAGTGGAGCGCGAGCTACAATCCGCGCGATCCGGTCCACGATTCCTACATCAGCGCGCCCTTCATCCTGAGCAAGCTCAAGGGCACCGCGCCTTATGCGCAGTCGATGAGCTATTGGACGTACAGCGACCTGTTCGAGGAGGTCGGTCCGCCGCCCACGCCGTTCCACGGCGGCTTCGGGCTGATGAACCGCGAAGGCATTCGGAAGCCGGCCTGGTTCGCCTACAAATATCTGCGAGCGCTCAAGGGGCGCGAAGTGCCGACCGCGGATGCCGAGAGCTGGGTCGCGACTGACGGACGCAAGATTGCGGCAATCGTGTGGGATTGGGAACTGCCCAATCAGCCGACCAGCAATCGTCCCTTCTATACCAAGGTGCTGCCGGCGGCATCGACCGGGACGGTGAACCTCAGGCTCTCAGGGGTGCAATCGGGGAAGTACCAGTTGCGAGGTCCGACGGACCGGGTTCCGCGCGAACGACGCGCACACCGCCTATCTTGAAATGGGCTCTCCTTCGGATTTGACGCCTCAGCAACTGAGCGAATTGCAGCGGCAGACGGAAGACCGGCCGGAGCGTCAGGAAGCCGTGACAGTTCCG
Source organism: uncultured Alphaproteobacteria bacterium (assembly GCA_963807815.1). Taxonomy (GTDB): domain Bacteria; phylum Pseudomonadota; class Alphaproteobacteria; order Sphingomonadales; family Sphingomonadaceae; genus Sphingomicrobium. Next base: position 350,215 of record CAWECW010000012.1, read on the forward strand.
GCGAGCGGCACAGTCGAGCTGACCCTGCCGATTCGGAGCAACGACGTCATCCTCGTCGAACTCGTGCCAGCCACCGACTAGCGCAACCGACGACGATGGGGAGGCGCACAACGGCGAATTGCTCTATGCGCGGCGCGCGTCGCCGCTACGGCAATCAGGACTTGTTGATCGAATGAACGCCCCTCGCAGCCGGCTGAGACTGTCGGGTACCAACCTGAAGAGGGTTGCCGACCATAATCAGCGCATCACGCTGCACGCCATCCGGGTCCACGGCCCGCTTACGCGGATGGATCTGGCGCGGATCACGGGTCTGACCCCTCCAGCCATCGCCAACATCACCCGGCGCTTGCTTGCGGACGGCTTGATCGAAGAGGCCGGGCAACGACGCGGCGGCCGGGGTTCGCCACCCACCAACCTGATCATCAATCCGGAAGCCTGCTTCAGCATCGGCCTCAACGTCGATCGCGACCATATCACCATCGTCCTCGTGAATTTCGTCGGGGAGACGATCGCCCGACGGTCGCAGGAGGCGGCATTCGCACTGCCCGATGACGTCGCGGCCTTCTTTCGCGACAGCGTCAGCGAAATGATTGCCGAGGCGGACGTCGACCTGAGCCACATCGTCGGCGTTGGCGTCGCCAGCCCGGACGATATGGGCCAGGTCGACCTTCCCGGCAGGCCTGACGGCTACGGCCAGTGGGATTCGGCCGACTGGAAGGCCTTGTTCGGAGAGCCCTTCGGACTCCCGGTGTTCGTCGAGAATGACTCCGCCGCGGCAGCGATGGGTGAGCAGCAGCTCGGCCTCGGGCAGAAATATCCGAGCTTCTTCTACATCCTCATTTCCTGGGGTCTGGGGGGAGGGCTCGTGCTCGACGGCGCCTACTTCCGTGGCGCGGACGGACGCAGTGGCGAGATCGGCTTCTTGCCCAGCGGCGACGGGCGGAGTCAGGTGCAGGCGCACGTTTCCCTGTCCGGACTTGCGGTGTTGCTTCAGGAACAAGGTGCGACGTTGGCCGATCTGCAGCGGCGCGACGCGCGTATCGATACGATCGTCGATCGCTGGCTCGGCAATGCCGTCGAGCGTTTGCGTGAACCACTGGCGGCGGTGAATTGCCTGATCAATCCTGCCGCCATTCTGATCGGCGGCCGGCTTCCCGGTGATCTGATCGATCGGCTCATTGGAGATCTGGAAGCGGCGCAGCGGGAATCGAAGATCGCCTTGCCTGCCGTTGCTCCCGTCGAACGGGCAATGCTTGCTGAGGATGCTCCGGCCGTCGGTGCGGCGATCCTCCCCTTCACTTTCTACCTGCTGCCGACGAGCACGTCGCTGTGGAAGACGGCACGCACTTCTCAGGAAGCCGCCTAAGCGCCGCTTCCTTTTCTAAATTTGTTTTCGTAATCTGGTGGCGGAGAGACGGACGCTCGAATGTCCGTGGGCTGCGAGCAGCCGCAAAAGAGGGGACATTTGTGCTCAGCCGACGCGACCTATTGCTATCTTCGACCGTCATCCTCGCCGGGTGCGCCGCAGGTCCGCTCGGTGTCCCGCCAAGCCCAGAGTTCGTTCGCCGCGATGGACGAGGCTTCACGGTCGGGGGCCGCCCATACCGCTATGCCGGCACGAACATGTGGTACGCCGCCTACCTTGGCGCCGATGCGGACTATGGCAATCGCGCGCGCCTCGGGCGTGAACTGGACCGTCTCGTCGAGCTCGGCATCGACAATGTCCGCATCCTCGGTTCGTCCGAGCTTTCGCCGCTCAAGAATTCGATCACGCCGGCGTTCCGGACGCAGTCGGAAGACTATAGCGAGACGCTTCTGCGCGGCCTCGACTACGCGCTTGCCGAGATGGGCAAGCGCGGGCTTCGCGCGGTCATCTACCTGACCAATTTCTGGGAATGGTCGGGCGGCATGGGCACCTACCTGCTGTGGAACAACGGCGGGAAATATATCGACATGAACGATCCCGCCCATCCGTGGCCGGAGTTCCCCGATTTCGTCTCGGGCTTCTACACGACCGAGCCGGCCGTCCGCATGTTCCACCATTATGTGCGGGCGCTGGTTACGCGCACGAACACGCGTCACCGGTCGGCGCTACATCGACGATCCGACCATCATGAGCTGGCAGCTTGCGAACGAGCCACGTCCGGCCGGAAGCGCGCCCGTCGATCGCGCGTCAGCTCCCGGCCTACATGGCATGGATCAACGCGACTGCCCGGTTGCTGAAGTCGCTCGATCCGAACCATCTCGTCTCGACCGGCCACGAGGGAACGCAAGGTTGCTCGGGCGACGAGCAATGCGTGATCGACGCGCACAGCTCGCCGGACATCGACTATCTCACCGCGCACATCTGGCCGCAGAATTGGGGCTGGGCCGATCCGAAGGACCTGGCGGGCACATGGCCGACCGTCGGAAGCCAACACGCGGGACTATATCGCGAAGCAGGTCGCCATCGCGTCGCGGCTCGGCAAGCCGCTGGTGATCGAGGAATTCGGATTTCCGCGCGACAACGGCAGTTTCGATCCAGCGGCGAGCGTCGAGTTCCGCAACCGCTTCTACGGTCTGGTCTACGGCGCGGCCGTCGAGAGCCAAAGGTCGGGTGGGCCGATTGCGGGGACCAACTTCTGGTCGTGGAACGGCGAAGGCCGCGCCGCACCATGCGGATTACAAATTCGTCCGCGGCGACCTCAGCTATCTCGGCGATCCGCCGCACGAGCCGCAGGGCTGGTACGGCGTGTTCGACACGGACGTCTCGACGCACGCTTTGATTCGTGCACATCTGTCGCAGCTTCGCCAAATCGCGCCAGCATAGAGGAGTCGACGATGAAGGGCCTCGCAGCGATCGTGTTTCTGACTCTTGCGGCGCCTGCTTCGGCGGCCGGCTACAAGGTCGTGCTGAGCCCGCCGGAGGGCACAGAGGTCGTGCGCGGCTATGGCGGGCTGCATGCGGTCGACGACCGGACGGATACGACGCTGGTGCGTCTCATTTCGCCGGGCAGCGACGTCAGGGAGCGCGGGACGATCCGCGTCCTCGTCATGAACAAGGGCGCGCAGACTTTTCAGTTCGGGCCGGGCCAGGTCCAGCTCGAGCTGGCGGATGGGACGAAGCTGAAGCCCGTCTCGATCAACGAATTCATTCGCGGTGCCGAATTGATCGAGCGCGAAATGGGCCGGGCACGGACCATCGACAATCGCAACCGCGCGAACCTGTCGGAGCTTGCGCGGCAGGGAGGCGGCTCTTCTGGCGGTGTTCCGGCCGGCGTTGCTGTCGCGCCGCAATCGGGCCCGGTCTCGACGGGAGGGTTCGACCTCAAGACCGAGGACATGGCCCTTCCAGGCGCAAAGACCCTGGATTCGATCTACCAGGTGCTGGAGACGCAGCCTGTTGCGCCGAACCAGGGCTGGGGCGGCTATTATGTCTTCAATCTGCCGAAGGGGGTCCGCGCTCAAAAGGCCGAGCCTGCCGCTGACGATCACGGTCACGACGGGGCGCGAAGTTCGTCGTTTCAACGCGACACTGCAGTATCGTTAGGCAATGCTTCTCGTATCGTTGAACGCCCGATAAGTACCATCGCGTGCCCAATCAGCCCCAACCGATCCGTGAGTGGACGAACGTCACTCCGGATAGCTTCAACGCGGACATCAGGCCGCTAGGGCAGCCCGCCGTCATCCGCGGACTGAAGCGCGACTGGCCGCTGGTTCAGGCCGGTCTCAAGTCGGCCAGCGCCGCGGTCGACTATGTCTCCGGATTCTATCGCGACAAGCCGATCGGAACGCTAACCGTTCCGCCGAGCGAGAACGGACGCCTGTTCTACAACCGGGACATGAACGGCTACAATTTCGCCCGATCGATGGAGAATATGCGCAGTGTCCTGCGCGGCATTCTGATGACCCAGGGTCGGCCGGACGCTCCCGCGATCGCCATTCAGGCCATCGAGGCGCCCGAATTCCTGCCCGGGTTCGAAGCCGAGCAGCCGATGGAACTGGTGCCCGACGCGCCGGCGAAATTGTGGATCGGCAACGCCGCGCACGTCGCGCCGCATTACGACCTGAAGGAGAACATCGCCTGCGTCGCGGTCGGGCGCCGGCGCTTCACGCTGTTTCCCGCCGGAGCAACTGCCCAACCTCTACGTCGGGCCTTTGGACAATACGCCGGCCGGAGCGCCGATCAGCCTGGTCAAGGTTTCCGACCCCGACCTCGAAAAGTACCCGCGATACGCCGACGCTTTGGCGGCCGCGCAATTTGCGGAACTCGATCCTGGGGACGTCATCTACATTCCGTACATGTGGTGGCACGGCGTTCAGGCGCTGGAGTCGTTCAACATCCTCGTGAACTATTGGTGGAACGACCATGAGGCCGCGGTCGCAGGTTCACCCGTCGACTGCGCTCGCGTTCGCGTGGATTACGTTCATGGACATGCCGCCGGAGCATCGGGCGCGCTGGAAGGGCATGTTCGATCATTACATCTTCGGCGAGGGGGCGATGGACCATGTCCCGCCGCACGCTCGTGGAGTGATGGGCGAGCTTGACGACAAGCAATTGGCGCAGGTTCGCCAGATGCTGGCGCGGGCGCTGGTGGCCCCGAAGAACGGATAGCTCTCGCTAAATGATAGCGCTATCACCTGCCGCAATCAGGGGAGATGATCGGTGAGGGCAGTACTCGGTTTCCTATGCGTATTGTTGATGTCCATCGGGGCGTTGCGACGCCGGCGATGGCTGCGGCCGACGCTCCGACCGACTACGCAATGGACTGCGAAGCGAGGCGTGAACGTCCTCGGCTACGACCCTTACTGGACCGATGAAAAGCAGCGCCGTTTCCAGTGGCGGCACTTCGCAGAGATCCGCAAGGCGGGCTTCGATTTCGTCCGCGTCAACCTGCACTCGTTCAAGCATATGGACGAAGCCAACCGGCTCAATCCCGAGTGGCTCCGCAAGCTCGACGACATCGTGCGGGAAGCGCAGAAGGCGGGACTGTCCGTCATCCTCGACGAACATGATTTCAACGATTGCGCGAACGATCTCGATCTTTGCCGGACGAAGCTGACGGCATTCTGGTCGCAGGTCGCGCCGCGGTATGCTTCGGCGCCGAACAGCGTCGCGTTCGAACTGCTGAACGAACCGCACACGAAGCTCGACGCGCCGACGTGGAACGCATTCTTTCCGGAACTGCTTGCCCTCGTTCGGCAGACCAACCCGACGCGCACGGTCGTCGTCGGACCGACGCGCTGGAACAATTTCAACGAGCTTCCGACGCTGAAGCTGCCCGACGATCCCAACCTGCTCGTGACCTTCCATTATTACGACCCGTTCCACTTCACGCATCAGGGCGCGTCCTGGACCGGCGCCGACGTACAGAAGCTGAGCGGAATCAAATGGGGCAGTGATGCCGACCGAGCGCAACTGCGCGCCGATTTCGAGAAGGTCGCGGCCTGGGCGAAGGAGAACAAGCGCCCGATCCTGCTCGGAGAGTTCGGAGCCTACGACAAAAGCGGAACACCGGAAGATATGCGGGTCGCCTATACGAGCGCCATCGCGCGGGAAGCGGAGCGGCACGGTTTCGCCTGGGGCTATTGGCAGTTCGACAGCGACTTCATCGCCTGGGACATGAAGAAGGACGGCTGGGTCGAGCCGATCAAGAACGCGCTTCTGCCGCCGGCGCCGAAGCCCTAGCCTTGTTCTCCCGCCGCGATACCCTCGTCGGAGGCGCTGCGCTGCCGTTTCTAGGCAGTGCGCGAGCCGCCGCTGCGTCCGGGCAGATTGCAGCCGACTGGTCCGGCCTCGCTGAGCAGTATCGCGTTCCAGACTGGTTCCGCGACGCGAAGTTCGGGATCTGGGCGCATTGGGGACCGCAGTGCCAGCCGGAGTTCGGCGACTGGTACGGGCGCCTGATGTACGTGCAGGGCCACCCTGCCTACGACCATCACGTCAGGACCTACGGCCATCCGAGCAAGACCGGCTTCCTGGACATCATCGGCCAATGGAAGGCTGAACGCTGGCAGCCCGAGGAGCTGATCAAGCGCTACGTCAAAACGGGCGCCCGCTATTTCATGGCGATGGCCAACCACCACGACAATCTCGACCTGTTCGACAGCCAGCATCATGCATGGAACAGCGTCCGCGTCGGGCCGAAGCGCGACATCATCGGAACCTGGGAGAAGTTGGTCCGGCAGACGGATCTAAAGTTCGCGGTGTCAAATCACTCGAGCCACGCCTGGCACTGGTGGCAAACCGCCTACGGCTACGATGTCGAGGGGCCGATGAAAGGCCGGCGCTACGACGCCTACTGGCTTCGCAAGCATCACGGCAAAGGCAAGTTCTGGGAGGGTCTCGACCCGCAGGAACTGTACACGGGTCCGACCTATGTGCCGCCGGACGGGATCGACTCCCTGGATGCGATGAGTGCCTGGCGCGATCAGCGAGACGGGCAATGGCTTCAGGACGTTCCCCCGGGGCGCAAGTCATTCGCCGACAAATGGCTGCTTCGGCAGATGGACCTGGTCGAGAAATACCGGCCGGACATGGTCTATTTCGACGACCATCAGCTGCCGTTCGGGCAGATCGGTCTGGATGCCGTCGCCCATTTCTATCGCAAGAGCATGGAATGGCGCGGCGACATGGGCGTCGTCACCGCCAAGCGACTGACCGAATTGCAGACGCGCGCGATCGTTCAGGACGTCGAGCGCGGCTTCGTGGCAGGCACGATGCCGCAGCCCTGGCAGACCGACACCTGCATCGGCAGCTGGCACTACGATCGGCCGCTGTACGAGCGCGACGGATACAAGAGCGCGAAGCAGGTCATCCAGCGCCTCGCCGATGTGGTGTCGAAGAACGGCAATTTGATGCTCAACATCCCCGTCCGCGGCGACGGAACGATCGATGAAAAGGAGGAGGCGATCCTCGACCGGATCGCCGATTGGAACGCGCTCAACGGCGAGGCGATCTTTGGCACTCGCCCGTGGCGGACATTTGGCGAGGGCCCGACGAAGCCACCGCTCGGCCACATGGCGGAAGGCGAAGCCAAGCCATTCACGCCCGAGGACCTGCGCTTCACGAAGAAGGCGGACGCGCTCTACGCGATCTTCCTCGACTGGCCGCAGTCAACGGCCAGGATCGGGGCGCTTGGCTCCACGGCCTTGGGGAACGCCGCGATCGAACGCGTCGATTTGCTCGGCGGACCGGAGCTGAAGACGCGACAGACGGACTCGCACCTTGAGGTGGAGCTTCCCGCCCCACGGGACGGCCAGTTCGTGCCGGTGATCCGCCTGCGCGGGCGCGGGCTCGTCTAGGGCATCCTCACAATCTGTTCGGACCCGTCATAGGCGATGGTCCGGTCGGCCCCTTCGAACGCCAGCGGCCGCGCGCGCTCGGGACTGACCCAACGGATGTGGATCGTGCGCTTCGCCGCCATGCCCGGATAGCTTCCTTCGCGGGCGCCGACTGGTCAGAGTACGCGATGCCTCGTCGTACGTGACCGGAATGCGAGCGAAGGCGCCGTTCAGATATTGGCGGCTGACTCCGTCGTCCTCGTAGAGCGTGAACTTGCCGTCCGCGCCGGTGTAGACGTGAAGCGTCAGCGGGCCGTTCTGACCCTCCTTCGTGTGCTGGATCGCCGGTCCTGTCGGGACGATCGATCCAGCGCGGACGAACACGGGCATGCGCTCATACGGTGCCGACGCCGTGACGGTCTGGCCGCCCTCGACGCTGCGACCGTCATACAGGTCGTACCAGCGTGTCCCGGCCGGCAGATAGACGCTCCGCTGCCGCGCCTTGAACTCGGTGACCGGCGCCACGAGAAACGCGGGGCCGAACATGTACTGGTCGTCGACGCCCCAGGCTTTTTTGTCCGCGCCGAAGTCCATGACCAGGCCGCGCATGATCGTCCCGTCATTGTAGTGCGCATCGGCTCCGAGCGCGTAGATGTAGGGCATCAGCCGGTACCGAAGGCGGCTGTACCATTCCATCGACTGGTAGGTCGGCGTGCCGGCCGGCGACAGCTCGTAGATCTCCCGCAGCGGAAATTCGCCGTGGCTGCGGAACAGCGGCGAGAATGCGCCGAACTGGAACCAGCGCGTGTTGAGCTCGCGCCATTCGTCGAGGTGCGCCGGGTCCTGCTTGGTGTAGCGCTCTTCGTTGGCGAAACCGCCGATATCGTGCGTCCAGTTGGGAATGCCCGACATGGACAGGTTCACGCCCGCCGAAATCTGGTCGCGAAGGTCGTCCCAGCGGGAAACCACGTCGCCCGACCAGAGCGGCGGTGTTGGAACGCTGGATGCCGGCAAAGCCCGAACGGCTCAGGATGAACGGCCGGACGTCCGGCTTGAAGCGCAGCAGGTTCGAATAGACGCCATCGGTGTGCACCAGCGAATAGCTGTTGAACACGGCCGCGCCGGGACCGCCCGCGCTCGGGCTCATGCGGCGCTGGCGCTCGACGATCGACAGGTTGGAGTGGAAATCGGGCTCGTCTGAATCGAGCCACCAGGCGTCGAAGTTCTTCGTGGCCAGGCTGTCGATGATCTGCTTCGAATAGAGCGCCTTCGCCTGCGGATTGTACGGGTCGTAGAAGGCGTTGGAGTAGCCGGGCCCGACCCAGTCGCGCCAATTGGCCTTGAGATAAGCCGGCATCGGTCGGCTCCTCGGGCCGCGGCTCGACCTGGCGGCGATGAATTCCTCCAAGGGCATCCAACGCCTTGTAGTTCTCCGTCGTCGGATAGAATTTCGCCCAGACCGAGATCATCACGTTCGCATTGCTGCGGTGGATCTCGTCGACCATCCCCTGCGGATCGGGGAAGCGCTTCGCGTCGAAGCAGTGGCAGCCCCAGCTGTCTTCGGGCCAGTAGAACCAATCCTGCACGACATTGTCGATCGGCAGCTTCCGCTTGCGATACTCGCGCAGCACGCCGAGGATTTCGTCCTGCGTGTTGTAGCGCTGGCGGCTCTGCCAGAAGCCGTAGGCCCATTTGGGCATCATCGGCGCCTTGCCGGTCAGCGTGCGGTAGCCCGAGATGACGCCGTCCATGCTGTCGCCGGCGATGAAGTAATAATCGAGCGCCTTGCCCACGTCCGAGGACAGAGTGAGCGAGTGGCGGTCCGGCTTCGGGCAGCGGATCGTTGTGCAGCAGCGCGATGTAGCCGGCGTTCGGCTCCCACTCGATGCGCACGTCGGCGGGCTTCCCGGCGGTCAGCGGCAGGTCGAAATTATGGTACCAGGGATTCCAGTTCTGCCGCCAGCGGTTGAGCACTTCCTTCCCGTCGACGAACACCTTCACATAGCTCGACGAATAGAGCCGGAACTTGTGATTGCCGGTGGCCGTCGGGTGGATGGTGCCGGTCCATTTGACGAACTGCTTGCCGACGACATTGCCTGCCGTGTTCTGGCCCGTGGTCGCGGCGGCCGTCTGCGCCTTGGCCGCCTCCGGCCATTTCGCCTGATCGTCGATGTACTGGTAATCGATCGTCGCTTCCTGCCGCTTCACGACTTCGCGTTCGCCCAGGAAGTAACGGGCGGTGAAGCCCGGCTGGCCGTTCTCGCCCGTGACCTTCAGCTGCTCGCCGACGAAGGCGTAAGGCTTCGGATTGCCGAAGCGGGTGATCGAATTGTTGTCCCACAGCACGCCGTAATTGCGCGTCGAGACGACGAACGGGACGGCGATGTCCATGTTGTGCTGGGCGAGTTCGACGTCCTCGCCATTGTAGTTCATCTGCCGGTTCTGGTGCTGGCCGAGGCCGTAGAAGCCCTCGTCCGTGCCGCGATTGAATTGCTGCGTGATTGCAAGGAACGGCTGGCCCTCGGCCGACGTCGGCGCGAACACCGGTGCGCCGCTTTCGGCGAGGACGGCCTCGCCCGCCGCGTTACGGAAAGCTGACGTTGCCGGTGGCGACATCCACGATGGCCGAGGCCTTGGGCGTGGTTACAGTCACCGAGCCGGGCGCTTCGCTGATCTCGAACCCGCTCGATGCGGGTCGCGCAACGACCATCAAGCTCGATGCCGGAGCGAGCTGCGCCTCTGGCCCGGAGGTTACCCGGAACAGGCCGTCGCCATAGACCTGCACACGCAGCGCCTTTTCCGGCCCCGGCGGACGGGGTCACGGTGATGCCGTCGCTTGTTCGCTGCCAGCCGCCCTGCGCGATCGCGGCACTGCTGGCGGTGAGAAGGATGGTCGCGGTTACTCGGGTGGCGAAGCGGCGCATGACGTGTCCTCATCTATCGATAGGTGCCGAGCCGGACTTTCAGCAAAGTCGGCCGGGTCAGGTTGATTCCATAGTCGATCTGGTCGCCGTTCCAGCGGCGCAGCATTATCCAGCGTCCCTGCTCGAACGTGCCTTCCTCGACGCTCAGAAATTGCGAGTTTTCGCCGGCTGCGGGCTTGTCGAGTGCGAAGCGCAGGCGGACGTCCGATCCGGCGACGAGGAACTCGTCCGCACCGAGCTGGATGAAGGCCGCGCCGCCGACCGGCTTGCCCTTGTTCGGGTGCGGGCGGCGTGTCGGGAGAGAGCCACTGCGGCTCGCCGAATTCCCACTGTTCATATTCGGTCGTCAGCTTCCAGCGGCCGAGCACGTGGCTCTGCGCCGCGCGCGTCCTTGCCCTTGGCTGCACCCCAGGTCGGATGCTCGAACGCCAGCCGCGCCCAGTCGCGCGCGATCGGTCGCAGCAGGCGGTACTTGGACGCGAACGCTTCGATCGACCTCGGCGTCCAGCTTCTGCGCGCCGAGCGGAAAGTTGGAATAGCCGGTGCCGTCCATGCCGAACGGCGCGAAGCCGATGCCGCCCTTGCCGAGCACCGGCCAGAGGAAGCGCGCGTAGTCGATGGCATTGCCGATCTCCGGCACCATCAGCGCATTGTCGGGCCGGGCGTAGTGATCGAGATAGGCGACGACCGCCTTCTGGTCGCGATTGTAGATGTCGGGCGCGAGCACATCGATGTGCGGCGCAGCGACCTTCCAGACCGGGATCATGTTCCACTGCGGCCCGCCCGTTGCCGTGCTGATCGCGCCCTTCGGGTCGAAGGCGTCGCCGAGCGCCGCATTCACGTACATCGGCAGCGGCTTCACCGCCTTGCCGGCAGCGGCGATCTCGTCGGTGTAGCGGCCCATGTGCCAGCTCGCGAAGGCCTGCTCGGCGAACTCGCCGAAGACCTGCGTCCATGTGCCCGGCTGCTTTCGCAATCCGCGAACCAGCTCGGCCGGCACAGGTCCTCGGAACAGCCGCTCCGCCTCCGGCGAATGGTCGCGGGCAAGGCCGTAGCTTCCCATCTCATTCTGCGGCTGCACCATGATGACGGTGTTCTGCGCGTCGTTCTGGCGCAGGTGCTGCATCAGCGCGACGAACGCCTTCTTGTCCGCCGCCAGCGTCGCCTGGCCATGCGGCGACAACACATAATGGGTCTTGCCCTCCGCCGTCTTCATGCGGGGGAAGCGACGCGTATCCGACTTCACCCATTCCGGCGCGTAGCTCGGTCCGGTGTTCTTCCAAGTGCCGAACCACAACAGCACCAGGCGAACGTCATTCGCCCGTGCCTGCTTCAGCAACTCGTCGACGAAGGAAAAGTCGAAGCGGCCTTCCTGCGGCTCGACCTGTTCCCATGCGATCGGCACTTCGACCGTATTCGCATCCAGCGCCTTGATCGTCGGCCAGACGAGCGGGAGCGTCGCGGGATAATTGCTGGAATTGTGAACTTGCGCGCCGAGCATCAGGAAAGGCTCGCCGTCGACCATCAGGGCGTGCCTGCCATCCTTCGTGACGATTCCGCGGGAGTGGGGCCTGCGCGCTAATCGGCGCCGCGAACAAAGCGATCGCGAGCATCAGCAACAAGCGTCGTATGACCCGCAATCGCTCCCCCCTGCGACGATAGATTTCAGCGCTTCCAGTCGGCAACGCGCGTTGCTACTGATAGCGCTATCATTTTCAGCGGTTTGGATGCACCGCCCTTGAATTGAAGGCAAGTCGGGAGCGGACATCCTGCCGATCTCGTCCACATGAAACATAGTGGACAAGGATTTCGGCAGGGCGCGCACATTGTTGTTTACGTTCTCAATCAGGAGAGATGGATTGAGAATGGCGACTATTCGGGGAGAGGAATGTCGATGATTTACTTCGGTTCGAAGTCTGGTTGTGCGCGCACTCGCCACGGCGGCATTGCTTGCATCGACGGCATGTGCCGTTCAGCCGCCCGCCGAGCCCATTGCGGCAGCGCCCGCCCAGCCCGCACCGGCTCCGGCTCCGGCCGATCCGGACGCCTGGCCAGCAGTCCGCAGCCGTGTCGCGATCGATCCTGCGCAGGAAGCGCGAATCGATCAGATCATGGCGCGCATGACGATCGAGGAAAAAGTCGGTCAGCTGATCCAGCCCGACATCTCGGCGGTCACTCCGGAGGATGCGCGCAAGTATAAGTTCGGCTCGATCCTCGCCGGCGGAAACAGTGCGCCCGGCGGGAATGAGAAAGCGCCGCCTGCGGATTGGCTGAAGCTCGCCGATGCCTTCTGGAACGCGAACAATTCGGCCGATTGGGCAGGCGAGACGATCCCGACGATGTGGGGCATCGACGCGGTCCACGGCCATGCGAACATCCCGGGCGCGACCATCTTCCCGCAGAACATCGGCCTCGGCGCCATGCGCAATCCGGACCTGATCAAGAAGATCGGCGAAGTGACCGCGCGCGAAATGGCGATCACCGGCATCGACTGGGACTTCTCGCCGACGCTCGCCGTCGTTCGCGATGATCGCTGGGGCCGAAGCTACGAAGGCTTCTCGGAAGATCCGGAAATCGTCGCGTCCTATGCGGGCAAGATGGTCGAAGGGCTGCAAGGGCGACCCGGGCTCGCCCGATTTCCTTGGCGCCGGGCCGCGTGATCGCAACGGCCAAGCATTTCGTCGGCGACGGCGGGACCGACAAGGGCAAGGACCAGGGCGACAATCTGTCGACCCCGCAACAACTGCGCGACATTCACGGCGCCGGCTATCCGCCCGCGGTCGAGGCCGGCGTGCAGGCGGTCATGGCGTCCTACTCACGGGCCCTCGGCGAGAAGATGCACGGCAATCGCGAACTTCTGACCGACCGGCTGAAGGGCGACATGGCGTTCAACGGCCTCGTCGTCGGCGATTGGAACGGCCACGGCCAGGTGCCGGGCTGCACGAACACCAGTTGCGCCGCCGTCGATCAACGCCGGGCGTCGACATCTTCATGGCGCCCGACAGCTGGAAGGGGCTTTACGAAAGCACGCTGGCGCAGGCGCGGTCGGGCGAGATTCCGGCGGCGCGGCTGGACGATGCCGTTCGCCGCATCCTGCGCGTGAAGCTCCGGGCCCATTTGTTCGAGAAGGGCGCGCCGTCGACACGTCCGCTTGCAGGCCAGTTCAACCTGCTCGGATCGCCGGAGCATCGTGCGGTCGCGCGTCAGGCAGTCCGCGAATCGCTGGTCCTGCTGAAGAACCAGGGCCAGCTTCTGCCGCTGTCCGGCAAAGCCAATGTGCTCGTCGCGGGCGACGGCGCGGACAATATCGGCAAGCAGTCGGGCGGCTGGACGATCACCTGGCAGGGTACCGACCTCACCAACAAGGACTTCCCGCAGGGGCAGTCGATCTATCGGCGGGATCCAGGAAGCCGTTGGCAGCGGCAGGCGGCACGGCGACGCTCAGCGTCGATGGAAAGTATCGGCGCAAGCCCGATGTCGCGATCGTCGTGTTCGGCGAGAATCCCTATGCCGAAATGGTCGGCGACCGCTCGACGCTCGAGTTCAGCCCAAGCGACAAGTCCGCGCTCGAGACGCTGAAGAAGTTGAAGGCGGCGGGCATTCCGACCGTGTCGGTGTTCCTCTCCGGGCGGCCGATGTGGGTGAACCCCGAACTCAATGCGTCCGACGCGTTCGTCGCGGCATTCCTGCCGGGAAGCGAAGGCGGCGGCGTGGCCGACGTGCTGTTCCGCGGATCGGACGGGCAGCCTCGCTATGACTTCAAGGGGAAGCTGTCGTTCAGCTGGCCCAAGCGCGCAGACCAGACTCCGCTCAATCGTGGCGATGCGAACTACGATCCCCTGTTCGCTTATGGTTATGGCCTCTCGTACGGCGATCCTACCGAAGTGCCGCAATTGTCGGAGGAGCGGCCGGAAGGCGGCGCGGCCGGCGCCGACGGCGTATTCTTTGCGCGTGGAGCGCTTCCCACGGGCTGGACCTTCGCTCCGTCGGACGGCGTGACCATCCGCCCGATCGATCGGCGCGGCCAGGAGGATACGCGCCTGCTTACGTTCTCAGGAACCGGCGAGCAGGCTGTTCGGCTGACGTCCGCTCAACCGATCGACATCTCCCGCGAGTCGAATGCGGAGTTGAGCCTGCAGGTGGAGTATCGCGTTCAGGCAGGTCCGACGGATGCGGTTCATGTCGGAATGGAAGGTGCGTCGGTGCCCGTAACCCAGGCACTTCGCGCGGCGCCGAAGAATCAGTGGCAGACGCTGACCGTTCCGCTGCGCTGCTTCGCACGCGCTGGCGCCGACATGGCGAAGATCACGACGCCGCTGGTGCTGAAAACCTCGGGTCGGCTGACGATTGCCGTTTCCGACGTTCGTCTCGCCAGTGCGCAGGTTCAACAGGATCGCTGCAGCCTCTAAGTCATGATAAAGGCAGCGAAACTCGACTCAATCTGACTGGAGAAGAATGATGATACGCATTGGTTCGGCGCTTCTTATCGGGCTGCTTGCGAGCCGCGGCCAATGCGCAGGCGCCGATTGCTGTTCCCGGGTCCGGGTAACTCCGCGACGATCACGAACAACAATCGCGAGCAGAATGCCGGCTACAACCGAGTGGTCGGAACGCTGGACCCGCAGGCCAAGGAGCAACCCGCCGGACTGAAGGGCAAGGCGGTCGCGGCCAAGGCCGAGGACCTGAAGGCCGGCAGCTCGATACGCGACAAGGACGGCCTGCCGGTCGGTTCAGTTGCGTCGATCGATGCCGAGGGCGTGATCGTCGACACGGGAACGACGAAGATCCGCGTTCCTGTCGAGGCGTTCGGCAAGGATGATGCGGGGCTGCTTCTGGGCATTTCCAAGGCCCAGTTCGCGGAGCTGATTGCCGGCGCCAAGTAAGCGGCGCCGCGGGTAAGCGGCGCATCATCCAGGGGGGGGAAGATGAGGCGGCTCGTCAGGGTACTCGCGGCTAGCGTCGCGCTCGTCGCGTACTGTCCATCGGCGCTTGCGGAGACGACGCAGGAAATCGTCAACAAGGCGCCGAACGGTCTCGCTCTAACCCCGCCCATGGGCTGGAACAGCTGGAACAAGTTCGCCTGCGACATCACGGAGGACACGGTCCGCAAGACGGCCGATGCGATGGTCAGCTCGGGCATGCGCGACGCTGGCTATCAATATGTCGTCATCGACGATTGCTGGCACGGCAAGCGTGACGCCGACGGCTTCATCCAGGCTGACCCGCAGAAGTTTCCCTCCGGCATCAAGGCGCTCGCCGACTACATCCATTCGAAGGGCCTGAAGTTCGGCATCTATTCGGACGCCGGGCGGATGACCTGCGGGAAGCGTCCCGGCAGCCAGGGCCACGAATATCAGGACGCGATCCAGTACGCGCGTTGGGGCGTCGACTATCTGAAGTACGACTGGTGCTTCACTGGCGATCGCAACGCCAAGGAAGCCTATGCGCTCATGGCCGACGCGCTTCGGTCGACCGGCCGCGACATCGTCTTTTCGCTCTGCGAGTGGGGCACTGCCAAGCCGTGGGAATGGGCCAAGAACATCGGCAATCTATGGCGCACGACGGGCGACATCTGGGACGGCTTCGACAAGAAGAACCCGGCGCACGACTGGGCGCTTCCAGTCATGACCATCGTCGATATGAACGAGCCGCTGTGGCCGCATGCCGGGCCTGGTCATTGGAACGACCCCGACATGCTCGAGGTCGGCAACGGCGGGATGACGACCGCGGAGTATCGCTCGCATTTCTCCTTATGGGCGATGATGGCCGCGCCGCTGATGGCCGGGAACGACGTCGCCAACATGGACGAGGCGACGCGATCGATCCTGCTCAACAAGGAAGTGATCGCGATCGATCAGGACAAGGCCGGCATCCAGGGTCGGCGCGTCGCAAAGGACGGCGATCGCGAAATCTGGGTCAAGCCGCTGGCGGATGGCGGAAGGGCCTTGCTCCTCTTCAACCGCGGAACGCAGCCGCTCCGACTCCGCGCGACCTCGGCTCACGTCGGCATCGCCGCCAACGCGGGAGCCAAGGTTCGCGACCTTTGGGCGCATAAGGACATCGGGCGTTGGTCGGGGTCGATCGAGGCAACGGTCGAGCCGCACGGGGTGGTCATGTACCGGATTCATCCATGACGAATCTGTGGCTAGTCTGCCACAGGCGGAGACGCGCAGTTGTGAACGGCGACCTCTGTTGATTGACTAATTCGAAATTTGAAATACCAAATTGAATTGCTCACGGGAGTGAGTGGGGAGAGTAAGCGTACCAAAGGCTCGGGGGTTGTCGGAAAGCGCCGTTTTTCAAGGCTTTTCCTGACTACAAAAGAACGAGAGTTGGTAGCGCTACCATTCTTTCCACTGATTCGCGGGGCGGGCGTTTCCGGTCTGCCGGCAACAGGGGAGAGAATTAGTATGACGGCATTGTCGGCAAGAACGGCGCGAGTCCTGCGTGCCAGCGCATCGACGCTCGTTCTGGGTATTGTATCCTTGTCGCCGACGGCCGCGTACGCGCAGGACCCAGCGCAGGCCGCTGAGGAAACCAAGCCGATCAGCGCGCAAACGGATCCGGATGCTGCTGCAAGCCCGGAGCCTGAAACCGCCGCGGATGGCGCGATCATCGTCACCGGCCAGCGCCGGGCGCTTCAAAGCGCCGCGCGACGTCAAGCGGAACGCCGACACGGTCGTCGACTCGATCACGGCGACCGACATCGGCTCGTTCCCGGACAAGTCCGTCGCCGAAGCGCTTCAGCGCGTGCCCGGCATCACCGTCAACCGCTTCGCGGCGACCAGCGACACGGCCCACTTCTCGGCCGAGCCGTCGGGCGTCATCGTCCGCGGTCTTCCGCAGGTCCGTTCCGAATTCAACGGCCGCGACACCTTCAGCGCGAACAGCTCGCGCGGCCTCAGCTGGGGCGACATCACGCCGGAGCTGATGGCTCGGCGTCGACGTCTACAAGAACCAGACGGCCGAACTGATCGAAGGCGGAATCGCCGGTTCGATCGACCTCCGCACGCGTGTTCCGTTCGACGCCTCAGGGCAGCTGATCCAGATCGGCGGCGAACATGAACTACAACGACCTGTCGAAGAAATGGACGCCCGACGGGAACGTCTTCTACAGCAATCGTTGGAACACCGAGGCCGGCGAATTCGGCATCATGGGCCACGTTGCCTATTCGCGCATCGTGACGGCGTCGCAGGGCATCCAGTACGGCCGCGCGGCGATCATCGACAACGGCTTCGGCCCGGATGGTCCGGAGACGGCTTACGTGCCCGTATTCGATCAACTTCCTCGACAACGAATATGACCGTCGCCGCACCGGCATCGCTGCCGCGGCGCAATGGCGCAGTCCGAACCGCGACATCCTTGCGACGTTGCAGTTCAATCGGTCGGTCTACAAGAATGAGTGGGAAGAACGGTCGTTCGGTGCATTCGGCATTGGCCCGGATCTTTACGGTCTCGGCGTGCGCACGCGCGTCGATGCGCGACGGACGGCAACTTCAGCTGAACGCATCCCGGTTCCGGCGCCGGGCACGCCCGCACTTCACTTTCGACTCCGACGGAAATTTCCAGACCGGTACGTCAACACGGCCGGCGTCAATCCGTGGTGGGGCAACCCTGGTGGCGAATCAAGGCTTCGGCGTGAATGACCAGGGCGAACCGATGTTCAACGCCTGCTACAATTGGGGCGCCGCTCCCTGGGTGCGTCTTCCTGGATCAGGCGACTGGTCTGCGTGCCACGCGGCACCGGCGTCGGCGCCGGCAGCCGGATGAACAAGAACAAGAACATGACGCAGGACGTCGGCTTCAACGTGAAGTGGGAAGCGACGGATCGGCTTCGGTTCAACTTCGACGCTCAGTACGTCGACTCCGAAATCGACAATTACGACATTTCGGTCGAGCACCATTCGTTCGCGAACGTCACGCTCGACGCGACCGGCACGTATCCGCGGATAACGTTCGGCTGCTCCGACCAACATCAATCAGTCGGCCGGCGGCCTTGCCAATCCGAACAACTGGTATCTTCGTTCGGTCATGGACCACCTCGAGGAGAGCGAGGGCACGCAATGGTCCTTCCGCGCCGACGGTGAGTATGACCTCAACACCAACTGGCTGGACTCGATCAAGTTCGGTGCGCGCTACGCCGATCGCGACCAGACGGTCGCGTGGAGCACGTACAACTGGGCCAACGTCGCCAACACCTGGAGGCGATACGCAGCAGGCCTACTGGAATCTCGACAGCCATACGCCGTCGGGTTCGTTCGCGGGATACCCGAAGGGCTCTACGAGGTTTCCGAGTTCGGCGCCGACTTCTTCGGCGGCTCCCTCGGCAGCTTCCCGTTCGTTCCACGTGACGCTTTGCGGGATCACCGGCCTGACGAATACAGCCGCGATCTAATCGGCGTGGGCGAATTCCGACCGATCTGTACGCGCCTGAACGAGCTTCCGGATAGCTGCTTCGTCGACAATGAAATTGCCGACGTTTCGGAGAACGACGAAGGCGGCCTACGCCATGCTTCGCTTCGGCGGTCCCGATGCGCGCATCGGCAATGTCGGAGTTTCTGGCAACATCGGTGTTCGCTACGTCGAAACCAAGAATGCCAGCCGAGGCTTCCTCCGGTACCCCGACAACACTTACGTCTACGAAGTGCCGGGAGTAGATCCGGACGGTGCTGGTCCGCTGCCTGCTCCGCTGGTTCCCGCGTGCGATGGCGTATTGCCGCCGCCCGAGGTGGGACAGCCGGCGCCGCCTCCAGGCACGCCAGTCGATCCGAACTTCTGCTTCCTCTCCGACGACGATCTTGCCTTCATCAACGGCGCGGCAGTGGAAAGCACCGCGAAAGCGAAGCACAAGGATTGGCTGCCAAGCTTCAACGTAAGGTTCGACCTTACGCCGCAATGGCTGCTGCGCTTCGCCGCATCGAAGGCAATGTCCCGACCGGATATGGGGCTGCTGAAGAACTTCGTTCAGGTGAACGACCCCGGCCTTCCTTCAAACACCGATCTGAATGATCCGCGTTGGATCAAGGACGCCAACGGGGAAATTGTTGGGGTTACCCCGACGTACGAAGCATCGGCTTACAACCCTTACCTGAAGCCAACCACGGCATGGCAGTTCGACCTGTCGCTGGAGCATTACTTCGGGAACGCCGGACTTTTCAGCTTCGCGATCTTCCACAAGAAGTTCAGCAATTACATTCAGTACGGTACGTTCCAGCTGGAACTGACCAACAACGGCGTCACTCGTGACGTTCTTCGTTCGCGGTCCGGCGAACGGTGGCAAGCCGAAGATCCAGGGCTTCGAGGTCGCGTACAACCGCTTCTTCGACTTCCTGCCGGCGCCATTCGATGGCCTGGGCGTCCAGACAAACTATACCTACGTGCGCAATAAGGGCGTGCCGAACTCCGCGCTCACGCCGGTCGGCAGCACGGGCGGCCAACAGACGAACGCGGGCAACGCCTTCCAGGCGCTGGATCCGGACTCGCTCGAAGGATTGTCCAAGCACACGGCCAACCTTGTCGGCCTGTTCGAAAAGGGGCGTATCGCGGCGCGGCTCGCCTACAATTGGCGGTCCAAGTATCTGGTCACGGTCGTCGACTGCTGCGTCTATTTGCCGGTCTGGCAGAAGTCCTCAGGCTTCCTCGACGGATCGATCCGTTATCGCCTGACCGACAATGTCGAACTTAGTGTTCAGGGCAGCAATCTTCTCAACACGAAGACCAAGCTGCTGCAGCAGGTGACGGACGTCGACAGTCCGGAAGGCAAGATCGTCCTGACTCCGAACGCCTGGTTCCAGAACGACCGGCGCTTCATGTTCGGCGCTCGCGTCCGCTTCGGTGGAGAGGCTGCACCGTCGGCGCCGCCACCGCCCGCGGCAGAACCCGCGCCGCCTCCGCCACCGCCTCCGGCGACGCAGACCTGCGCGGACGGATCGGTGATGCTGGCGACCGAGTCTTGCCCGGTTCCGCCACCTCCACCGCCGCCGCCGCCACCGGCGCCGGAACGCGGGTAACGGCACAAGCCAAGTTAGGGGGCGCCCTCCCTGCGCAGGGGGCGCCCCTTTTCTATGCCCGCCAATCGTGACGAAGAGCATTCGCTGGTTTAGGTCGGGTTTGGGCAAGCAGCGGGATCGACAGTGAGGCCACCAGTCAATGTCGTAATTCTTGGTGGTGGCACGGCGGGCTGGATGGCGGCCGCCGGACTATCGTCGTTACTGTCGCGAAATCGCTGCACGGTGCGCCTCGTCGAATCCGACGACATCGGCATTGTCGGCGTGGGTGAAGCGACCCTCCCCCACATGAAGAATTTCAACGATGTCGTGGGCATCGACGAAGCCGAGATCATGCGTCGGACGCAGGCCACCTTCAAACTCGGCATCGAGTTCGTCGACTGGGGTTTTCTAGGCTCGTCCTACATCCATCCTTTCGGGATGCACGGACCGCCCTCTTCGGGCCTGGAGTTTCATCATCGTTGGTTGAGGGCCCTCAAGAACGGGTCCGCCGCCCCGATCGAAGACTATTCCTATTCGATCATGGCCGCGCGCCAGAACCGCTTCGATTTTCCGTCGGCGAACAGGTCAGCGATCAGCTCGACCTACAGCTACGCCTATCATTTCGACGCGAGCCTTTACGCCGCTTTTCTGCGGTCCTTCGCGGAATCCCGAGGGGTCACGCGGACGGAGGGCAAGGTCAAGGACGTCCTGCTCGACGCCGAGTCCGGAGACGTCGAATCCCTGCATGCTCGAGTCCGGCGAGGTCGTCGAGGGAGACTTCTTCATCGACTGCTCCGGCTTCCGATCGATCATCCTCGGCGAGAAGCTGGGCGCGGAGTGGGAGGACTGGGTCCAATGGCTCCCTTGCGACCGCGCGTTCGCGGTGCCGAGCGAGCGCCAGGGCGAACTGACACCCTACACCCGCTCGACCGCGCCGACAGGCAGGATGGCAATGGCGCATTCCGCTGCAGCATCGGACCGGCAATGGTTATGTCTTCTCGAGCCAGTTCATCGGCGAGGACGAAGCCGCGGCGTCACTCCTCGCCAACCTCGACGCCCCCGCATTGGCGGACCCGCGAATGCTCAAGTTCCGCGCCGGCAGGCGCAAGCAAAGCTGGCGCCGCAACTGCATCGCGCTCGGCCTCGCCAGTGGATTTCTCGAGCCGCTGGAATCGACCAGCATCTATTTGATCCAGATCGCGATCATGCATCTGCTGCCGCTGTTCCCGTCGTCCGGTCGTAGCGATCCAGCGCTTGCCGACGAATTCAACCGGAAGATGGATGTGGAATATGAGCGGATCCGCGATTTCCTGATCCTGCATTACAAGCTCGGCAGCCGCGATGATGCGGAGATCTGGCGCTATTGCACGCGCGATGTCGGTGCCCGACAGCCTGACGGAAAAGATGGAGCTGTTCCGGCAATCGGGCCACATCGAACAGTATCGCGACGGACTGTTCACTGCCCCCAGCTGGCTGAGCGTGTACATGGGACAGGGACTTCAGCCCGAACGCTATTCTCCTCTGGCGGATATCGAGCCGATCGACCGGCTGGTCACCGAGCTCCAGGCCTTGCGTACGGACATTGCGGACCGAATCGACGAATTGCCGAAGCACGCTTCGTTCATCGCCCGCTACGCCGATGCCAACGAGTCTTCAGCTTCCGTCCTGCATGAGGCGGAGGCGCAATCGTGAGCGGACGGGTTCGCACCGTGGCCGTCGTAGGCCGTGACGCAGCGCTCTGGATCGCCGCCGCTGCGCTGAAGCGCGCGTTTGGAAGCACGGGTGTCGAAGTGTCGGCCGTCGAACTCCCTTCCTTGCTGCAGAGCGAGGACGTCTATGCGACCGTCCCTTCCATCCGCGGCCTTCATCGCATGCTCAATCTCGACGAGGATATCGTCATCAAGGCGTGCGACGCCGTTCCGATGGTCGGCCAGCGATTTTCGAATTGGTCGGAGGCCGCGCCGCCGCTGATGCACGCGTTCGAGAACGAACCCCCCGCCGGAGCCAATTTCAGTTTCATTCAATATTGGCTGAAGGGACGCCTCGAAGGATTGAAGGTCGACCTGTCGCACTTCGGCGTCGGAACGTCCGCGGCGTCTCAGGGCCGTGTGCCGTTGGCGGGCGAGAATTCGGATCCGTCCCTCTCGGCAGGATTTGGCTTTCATCTCGACGCCAGGGCTTATGCAAATCTGCTGAAGCAATTCTCACAGCATCTCGGCGTGTCGGCGCGCTCCGCGCGATCCGTGGAGGTGAAAGTGAAATCCGACAGGATTCGGGCAGTCGTCCTGGACGACGGCACACGTATCGAGGCGGACCTGTTCATCGACGCGAGCGGTTCCGAGGCCCTGCTACTTGGTCAACTGCCCGGCGCAAACTTCACTTCCTGGCGGCAGTGGTTTCCCGCGGACCGCATTCTGGCCGCGAGTGCACCGCCGCTCCCGGAGCTCCCGGCCTTCAGCCAGATATCGGCGATACGGGAAGGCTGGGTTGGCCTGTTCCCGCTGCGGACACCGGACTGCGGTCGTCGCCGCTTATGACTCCTCCCTCATCTCGGATCAGGATCTCCTCGAAAGTATTCCGATCGTCGCGCGCATGCCGGTTGGCGGCAATGCCGTCGTCTCGTCCATCGCGCCCGGAATGCAAGACCGTCCGTGGATCGGCAATTGCGTGGCAATCGGCGAAGCGGCGGTGACGGCGGAACCGCTGGATGCCGTGCAGATCCATCTCATCCACGCATTCGTGTCGCACCTGGTGAATCTGTTCCCGGCGGACAAAGCGGAAATGCCGGAAGCGCATGCGTTCAATCGCGAGGTCTGCCGGCTTGCCGAGAACGTCCGCGATTTCCAGCTAGCGCACTACAGGCTCAATCGCCGGTTCAACGATCGTTTCTGGAACCGCGCGCGCGACGCAGGCATGCCCGAGACGCTCGAGCGGAAGCTGTCGATGTTCAAACGGCGCGGGATCGTGCCGATGTACGACGATGAATCCTTCCACGAGTGGAACTGGGCGGAATTGTTCATCGGCCATGGCTTGATGCCGGACGAGTACGACCCGCGCATCGATATGGTCCCCGATGAGGAGCATGTGGCGAGGGTGCAAAACCGCATGCGCTCGGTCGCCGAATACGTGCGCACCATGCCCTCGGTGAACGAAGTCATTTCGTCTGCTGTTGGCGCGCCGCAGGAAGATGCGAATGTCTGAAAGCCGGATTCGCGACATCGTCATCGTAGGTGGCGGAACGGCCGGCTGGATGGCGGCCGCTCTCCTGTCGAAGATTGTCGGAACGCAGTCGAACACCGTCACCCTGATCGAATCGGAGGAAATCGGAACGGTCGGCGTCGGCGAGGCGACGATTCCCCCCATCCGCCTGTTCAACAATCAGCTTGAGATTGACGAGGACGAGTTCGTCCGGGAGACGAATGCCACCTTCAAGCTGGGCATCGAATTCATCGACTGGCGGCGGCTTGGCCACACCTACTTTCACAATTTCGGGCTGTTCGGGGCAGAACTTCGCAACGGGGCGCCGTTCGTCAGCTATTGGCTGCGCTGGGTCGCGAATGGTGGCGATCCGAACCATTTGCTATTCAGCCTGGAGTCCGAAGCGGCGCAGCTAGGTAAGTTCGGCCGTGCGGAGCGCCAGCCCGGGCGGCAAACGCCCAGCGTCAATTACGCCTTCCAGTTCGACGCGGCGTCCTACGCCGCTTACCTACGCCGCTATTCCGAACGACGTGGGGTGGTCCGGCAGGAAGGGCGCATCGTCAGCGTCCAGCAGAATAGCGAGACGGGGTTCATCGAAAGCGTCGAGACGCAGGACGGACGCAAGTTTGCGGGCGACCTTTTCATCGATTGCTCCGGATTTCGCGGACTGCTGATCGAGGGCACGTTCAAGGCCGGCTTCGACGACTGGAGCGAGTGGCTGCCGAACAATCGCGCGGCCGCGGTTCCTTGCGAGCGGGTGGAAGAGACGACGCCCTACACGCGGGTGACGGCAAAGGAGGCAGGGTGGCAATGGCGCATCCCGCTGCAGCATCGCACTGGCAACGGTTATGTCTTTTCGGATCAGTTTATTTCCGAAGACCATGCAACCGACCGCCTGCTTGAGAGCCTCGACGGGAAGACGATTAGCCGATCCCAAGATCCTCCGCTTCGTCGCAGGTAAGCGCAAGGCTAGCTGGATCAAGAATTGCGTCGCGCTCGGCCTGTCGAGCGGGTTCCTCGAGCCGCTGGAATCGACGAGCATCCACCTCGTCCAGGCAGCGCTCACCAAGCTTTTCGACTACTTCCCGCACGGCGGATTCGATCCAAAGCTCATCGACCGCTTCAATCGCGAAATGGACTTCATGTACGAATCCATCCGCGACTTCCTGGTCGCCCACTACTTCGTGACCGAGCGGGACGACACGCCCTACTGGCAATACTGCCGCAACCTCAAAATACCCGACAGCCTTTCGGACAAGCTGGAGCTGTTTCGCACGCGCGGCCAAGTGCTGGCGGCCAACAACGAGCTGTTCAGCGAGACGAGTTGGTTCGCGGTCCTTTACGGGCAGGGGCTGCGTCCCGTGGGTTATCACCCGATCGCCGACGCAATGTCGGAAGACGACCTCAACCTTACCCTTGCGCGCATCCGATCGGCGATCAAGCAGCAGCTGGAACAGCTCCCGTCGCACGACGGCTTCATCGCGCAATGTTGCGCAGCGCAGCCGGTCGCAATGCAGAAGGCATGAGCAAGCCCCTGTACGCCGGGGTCGAGCTTGGCGGCACGAAATGCGTCTGCGTTCTCGCGCGCTCGCATGAGGAGGTCCTGGACAAGCAGGTCGTCGACACGTCCGAGCCCGAGCAGACCGTCGGCGAGATCGAACGCATCCTGACCGAATGGCACGCGAGCGAACCGATCCGTTCGCTGGGGATCGCCAGCTTCGGCCCGATCGACCTCAATCGCGCGTCGCCGACCTGGGGTTTCATCACGACCACGACCAAGCAGCGCTGGTCCGGCACCGACGTGGCGCGCAGGCTTCAGCAGCGCCTCGGCGTTCCGACGGAATTCGACACGGACGTGAACGGAGCCGCGCTCGCGGAACTGCGCTGGGGCGCCGGGCAGTCGCTGACCGACCTGGCCTACGTGACTGTCGGCACGGGCGTCGGCGTCGGGCTCATCGCCAATGGTGCGCCGGTGCACGGCTACGGCCATCCCGAGCTCGGTCACATGCGTGTCGCGCGCAGGGCAGGTGATGACTGGCCGGGCGCATGCTCATTTCACGGTGCTTGCGTCGAGGGTCTTGCCTCTGGCGGTGCGATCCGCGCTCGTCTCAACGGCCGAAGCTTCGACGAGATCGCCTCGGACGACCCGATGTGGGAGTCGGTGGCGTGGGCGCTCGCCCAATTGTGCCACGTGCTGGTCGTATCCACGGCTCCGCAAGCGATCCTGATGGGCGGCGGAGTCATGGAGCGGCAACCGCACCTGCTCACGCGAGTGCCGCAGCTGCTCAAGGAAAGCCTGAGCGATTATCTGCCGGTTCCGCCGGGCGATTACGTCCGCGCGCCGGGACTTGGGAGCATGGCCGGACCGCTTGGTGCCATCGCGCTCGCCGTCAACGCAGCGGAAGCCGCTTAGGCCGGACCTTCCGCCCCGATGAGGATGCGTGCACCGGCAAAGTCGAGCTGCGCACCCGGTTCGATGATCAGGCATTCACCGGGGCCGGCAGACTCAGCGCCGCTGGTAACGGTGCCTTCAATGGGAATGACCCATCGGCGGCGGTCCGCCAGCGCGTCGCCCGGAGCAGTCCCGTCCACCGCGTGGACCAGCGTGAACTCAGGTCCATCGACGAGAACACCTGGGGCATCGGCAACGGTCGCAAGCTCCGGCGGATAGGGCTCGCGACTCGCGACCGCCACACCGTCCTCGAGATGCAACTCGCGCGGGCGGCCGTAATCGTACAGGCGGTAGGTCACGTCCGCATTCTGCTGAAATTCGATCAGGGTCAGGCCGCCGCCGATCGCGTGGATCGTGCCGGGCGGAACGAAGAAGAACTCACCCGCCTGCACCGGCCGCCAGTCGAGCAATTGCTCGATCGAGCCGTCCAGCGCGGCCGCTCGCAATTCTTCCTCGCCGACTTCGCGGACGAGACCGAGGCCCAGGGTCGCGCCGGGCTCGGCGTCGACGATGTACCAGCATTCGGTCTTGCCGCGCGGAAGCCCGCGCTCGTGCGCCTGCGCGTCGTTGGGGTGGACCTGCACCGAAAGTCGCTCGCTGGTGAACAGCCATTTCAGGAGCAGCGGCTCATCCGTCTCGCTGGTGAACCAGACCTCGCCGATCTTCCGGCCGTCCGGGTTCGGGAACATCGGCGGGATGTCCGTCCGACCCCAAGGCTTTTCGACCAGTTCCGTACGCAGCTTCATCGCGAGCGCCCTACCATCATAGCCGGTCGAGAAGGGAACAGACTTCCGGCCGAAGCGCTCCGCGCGAAGCGACACCCGCGTCGCTGAAGAATGCATGGGCCGGCTGCTCGGTCGAGTAGCGAGGCCAGGCCGGAAGGCCTTCGCCGTTCGGATCGCCCGAGCGAATGAAGTTCAGCCAATAGGGCTTCAGCGACAGGCCGGACCGGAACTTCGCATCGCCGAACGCATAGCTGATCTCCGCAGCGTGCGACGTGCGCCCGCCGCCCGGCGCCGCATCGAACTCGTAGTGCCAGACCGTTGCGCCTTTGCTCGCGAGCAGCTGGGCCATCTTCACTGCGGGACAGCGGAAGGTGACGTCGGTCGCGATCTGCTGGTCGCGGTTGCCGAGCCGCGGATCGGCCGCGGGATCAGGCTGGTCGAGGCGGTAGAACGCTCGCGCTTGCGCCTCATTGGCGCCGAATGCCTTGGCCACGAACGCGTCGCGGCGCGGCCGGCCTCCGGGCAGGTCCAGCTCCACCGCATTGCTGCCGACGATGACGGACTTCGGCGGGGCCGCTTCGATCAACGCGCGCGGGCTCTCCGGAAGCACCGCGCCATCGACCGTGGTGCGCAGCCAGAGGTAATCGTCCGCCTCAAGCGCATCGTCATGCAATTGCTTGTCGACCGCGAGCAACGCCGGAACGGACATCTGCCGCAATTTGTCGATGTCCCCGCCCGACCCGAGCAGAGCGTCGGCCTGGTCGCCGATCCGATGCGCATCTTCCAGGCTGCGGAACGGCAGGCCGAAGCCGGGCGTGCCGCTTTCCATGATCGCCTTGCGAAACAGCGGCCGCGCTCGCGGCGCCGCAAGCATCAGGCTGACGTCCTGCGAGCCCGCGGACTCGCCGGCGATCGTCACATTGTCGGGATCGCCGCCGAACTTCGCGATGTTGCGGCGGACCCATTCCAGCGCCGCGATCTGGTCCATCAGCGCGTAATTGCCGGACGCGCCCTGTTCGGCGGTCAGCTTCCGATGCGAAAGAAAGCCGAAGATGCCGAGCCTGTAGCGCACCCCGACGATCACGACGCTCCTTGCCGAGATCGGACTGAACGATGTCGTTCGGTCCGCCCGCGCGATTGCTGCCGCCGTGAATCCAGACGAGCACGGGTCGCTTGCCGGTCAGCGCTGGCGTGCGGACGTCGAGCGTCAGGCAGTCCTCGCTGCCGATCAGGAAGTCGCCGCGGTTCCAGCCCTGGTCGTTCTGCACGCAGGACGGCGGCTGCTTCGTCGCATCGAGCGTGCCTTTCCATGGCCGGACCGGCGCGGGAGGCTTCCAGCGAAGCTCGGCCACGGGCGGCGCGGCGAAGGGAATGCCCTTGAAGATATGTCCGCCGCCGCTCCACTCCATGCCACGAACGGTGCCGCCGTCGACCTTGACCGGCTGCGCAATCGCGGCGGTCGACGCAAGCAGCGCGATAAGGGCCAGCACGAGCCTCATGCGGCCTCGGCCACTTTGCGGCTGATGAAATCGCTGGCGAGGGGCAGCTTCATCGCCGTCTGCTGATAGCCAGTGCGAAGCTCCGCCATGGCGCGCTGCACCTGAGCATCGGGCATGCCGTCGACGAGCGGATCATATTCTTCGGGGATGACGCCCTGGCCGAGCAGCACCGCGATCCAGCTCGGCGTGTCGAACAGTTCGTCATTGTAGCGGAAGACCCGGCCGCGCTCCCGGAACAGCTCGATCTTGTGCTTCAGCGTGTCCGGCAATTCCATCGTCCGGACATGGTCCCAGAAGGGCCCAGTGCGGCGTGTGGCGGTATAGTGCAGGATCAGGAAGTCGCGGATCGGGTCGTAGCTGTTGACCATGTGGCGGTTGTATTCGTCGCGTTCCGCCTGCCCGATCTCGCGGCCGGGGAAGAGGCTGAGCAGCTTCTGGATGCCGTGCTGGATCAGGTGGATGCTGGTCGATTCCAGCGGTTCCAGGAAGCCCGACGACAGGCCAATCGCGACGACGTTGGATTCCCACGCGCGGCTGCGCCGGCCCGCCTTGAACTTCAGCCGGTTGGGAGAGGCAATCGGCGCTGCATCGAGCGTGGACAGGAGGATCTTCTCCGCCTCGTCGTCCGACATGTGGGCGCTCGAATAGACGTGGCCGTTGCCGGTGCGATGCTGCAGCGGGATGCGCCACTGCCAGCCGGCGGGATGCGCCGTCGACCGCGTGTAGGGCAGCAGCGGCTCGGTGCGTTCGGACGGCACGGCGATGGCCCGATCGCACGGAAGCCACTCGCTCCAGTCCTCGAACGGAACGCCGAGCGTGTCGCCGAGCAGCAGGCTTCGGAAACCGGAGCAATCGATGAACAGGTCGCCGCGAACCTTGCGGTCGTCTTCAAGCAGGACGGCCGCAACCGCGCCCGTTTCGCCGTCGCGTTCGACGGAGACGATGCGGCCCTCGATGCGTTCGGCGCCCTTCGCCTCGGCATAGCGTCGCAGGAACTGGCCGTAGGCGGCAGCGTCGAAGTGGAAGGCGTAGGCGAGTTGGGACAGTGGATCGGCGGGGTTCGGCGCGGGGTGGCCGAACCGGTTGTTCGCCGCTGCGACGGCGGACATGGAATAGCCGTCCAGCGGGCCAACCGACTGGTCGTTGCGATGCTTCAGCCAGAGCTGGTGCAGCGATACGCCGTTGAGGGAGCGCCCGATGGGACCGAACTGGTGGAAGTAGCTCTCACCCGGCGCGGTCCAACCCGACGAACTCGATGCCGAGCTTGTAGGTGGCGTGGGTCTCGCGAAGGAATTGCGCCTCGTCGATGCCGAGCTGCTCGTTGAACTCGAGGATCGGCGGGATCGTGCCTTCGCCGACGCCGACGGTGCCGATCGCCTCGGACTCGATGAGAATGATTCGACGACCGCTGCCGCCGAGGAATCGCGCGAGCGCCGCGGCGGTCATCCATCCGGCCGTTCCTCCGCCGACGACGACGATGCGCCGGAGCATGTGTTCAGCCATGGTCGCAATGCTCCGGTGCGATGCGGATCAGGCTAGCGCCGGTAGGGCACCCAGTCCTGAAGATTGCACGACGGGCCGGGAATGATTCCGCCGGGCTCCAGCCCACGCACGCGATCGCCGCGGCAATATTGTCCCCCCTGCGCATCGACGATGAGCGTATTCGTTGGGTGCTAGTGCAGGGCAAGCGCTGGCGAGACGATTTACGTAAATCGTTCGTCCGTTGCCGTAGGCCAGGGTCGCGCCGTCGATCACGCGCAGGTTCTGGCTCTGAAAGGTTCCGATGCAGGATTGCGGCTGGCCTGCCGTGTATCCGGCGAGCTCTCGCGCAAGTCCGGCCTGCGGGCTTTCCGTCGGGGCGCAGCTCGCGACCGTGGCGGACAGGATGATGAGTGGGATCGAGCGGTACACGCGCGCCTCCTTCAGTATCAGCGCCCCACGCGTCGCTCATAGCGCATGAACGGGGCCTTTCGCTACTTGGAGAGCTTGCGCAATTGTTGCGCGACCGCCTCCGCTTCCGGTCCGATGATGATCTGCAAGCCGCCGTCCACCGCGACCCAGCCCCGGATAGGCAGCGCGTCCAGCTCAGCCTTTGCGAGGCGACTCGTGTCCTCGACTTCGATGGTCAGGCGGCTGCCGCAGAGGCCCACCTTTCGGATGCGCGCTGGCTCGCAGCGCTCGGGCAATTGCGTCCGCGACATCGGTCTGCAAGTCGTCGGCCGACCGAACTTCCTGCGCCAGCTGGTCGGCGATGGGCCCGACGACGACTTGAAGGGCGTTTCCGCCTGGCCGGACGATACCCCTTGCACCAAGTGCCTTCAGCGCGGCTTCGTCGATTGCCGTCGTATCGGCGAGGGTAAGTCGAAGCCTGGTCATGCACGCGTCGACCGACAGCAGATTGGCTTTGCCGCCGAGCGCCGCCACGAACTGCGCGCCGCGATTGCCTGCAGTCGCCGTCGGTCTTGGCGCCGACCCGGACGTCGCAGGCTCGCGTCCGGGCGTCGCCAGATCGAAGCGGCGGATGCACCAGCTGAACGTGAAGTAATAGACCGCGAAATAGACCGCGCCGACCGGGAACAGCAGCAGCGCCCTGGTCGAGAGCCCGTAGTTCAGGACGTAATCGAACAGGCCCGCCGAAAAGCCGAAGCCGAGCTTCACGCCGAGCGCGTCCATCACGACCATGGAGATGCCGGTCAGCACCGCGTGCACCGCGTACAGAAGCGGCGCGAGGAAGATGAAGGTGAACTCGATCGGCTCCGTCACGCCGGTCAGGAGCGAGGTCAGCGCGAGGCTGAGCAGCAGGCCGCCGACCGCCTTGCGCCGTTCGGGCAAGGCGCTGCGGTACATTGCGAGGCAGGCGGCGGGCAGGCCGAACATCATCACCGGGAAGAAGCCGGCCATGAAGCCGCCGGCTGTCGGATCGCCCGCGAAGAAGCGCTTCAGATCGCCGGTTGCTCCCTGGAAATCGCCAAGCAGGAACCAGGCGATGTTGTTCAGGATGTGGTGCAGGCCGGTGATCAGCAGCAGCCGGTTGAGCACGCCGTAGAGGAACAGGCCGAAGGGTCCTGCGCGGACGACCCACTGGCTGAGATTGTCGACCCCGGATTCGAACCAGGGGAAGCCGTAACCGAACAGGACCGCGCCGATGACGCCGGCGAATCCCGCGACGATCGGCACGAACCGCCTTCCGCCGAAGAAGGCGAGATAGTCGGGTAGCTTGATGTCCCAGAAGCGATTGTAGAGCAGGCCCGCGACGATGCCCGACAGGATGCCGGCAGGAACGCTGAGCTTCGAGATTTCCTTCGCGCGCCAGGCGGCTTGCTCGACTTCGCTCGTCGTCAGCACCTCCGGCGGAAGATGAAGGAGCACCTTCGCACCTTCCGTCGCGACCACGTAGGCCACCACGCCGGCGAGGGCCGCGGCTCCGTGGTTCTCCCGGGCAAGCCCAACGGCCACGCCGGCAGCGAACAGCAGCCCCAGGTTCGAGAAGATGGCGTTGCCGGCTGCCGCGACGAACGCGATGTCGAGCATGTCCGGCTGGCCGAGCCGCAGAAGCAGCGCGGCGATCGGAAGCACCGCGATCGGGAGCATGAGCGCCCGGCCGAGTGGCTGAAGCTTTTCGAGTCCGAGTCTCATGCGATTGCCTCGCTCGCGATTGCGCGCACTTCCGCGGCCGACGCCGCCGCGCAGGCGCGCTCGGCGAGCTTCCGACAATCGTCCAGACGCAGGGTTCGGACGATGGCCTTGATCGCTGGAACTGCAGCAGGGGCAACCGAGAGCTCGGTCACTCCAAGGCCCAGGAGAATCGGCACCGCCACCGGATCGGACGCCAGCCCGCCGCAGACTCCCAGCCATCGATTGTGCGCGGCCGCACCTTCTGCTGCCAGGCGTATCAAGCGCAGTACGGCCGGATGAAGGCCATCGAGCATCGCCGACACGCCGGAGTTCGTCCGGTCGGCAGCCAGGGCATATTGGGCGAGGTCGTTGGTTCCCACCGAGAGGAAGGCCGCCTCGGAAGCAAGTTCGCGAGCGAGCAGCGCGGAGGCGGGGGTCTCGACCATGATGCCCAGCGGCGTCTCCCCATGAGACCCCACGGCGGCTTCAGCCTCGCGCAGAGCGGCGCGCGCGGCCCGGAACTCTTCCACGTCGGAAATCATCGGCAGCATGATCCGCCGCTGCGCTGCCGGCACCCCGCGCACGATGGCGCGCATTTGCGTTGCGAGCAGGTCGGGCCGCGCGAGGCTCAGCCGGACACCCCGAAGGCCAAGCGCCGGATTCTCCTCGGCTGCGGTGCCGAGATACGAGACCTTCTTGTCGGCGCCGATGTCGAACGTCCGCACGATCAGCGGCCGGTCCCCGAGCGCCGCGGCGATGGCGGCATAGGCTTGCCGCTGTTCCTCCTCGTCGGGCGCGGAATTGCGCCCGATGGCCAGGAATTCGGTCCGCAGCAGTCCGCAGCCTTCCGCTCCGGCTTCCACCGCCGCACCTTGCGTCGTCGACCGACGCCAGGTTCGCGAACACCTCGATCCTGACGCCATCCGCGGTGAAGCATTGCTCCTGCGCCTGGCGCACTTCGGCAACGCGTCGCGCGCTGCGCTCCTGAACTTGGTGGCGCGCTTCGTTGAGCCGCTCGTCGGACGGGCTGGCTTCGAGGCGACAGCGATCGGCATCGAGGACTGCCGTTTCCCCGTCCGCATGAGACAGGATTTCCGGGCCGGCAGCGACGATCATCGGCACGCCCGCTGCCGCGGCAAGGATCGCCACATGCGATGTCGGGCCACCTTCCGCGGTGCAAATGCCCGAGAGCTTCGCCTTGTCGAGCGCGAGAAACTCGGAAGGCAGCAAGTCGGACGCGACGACGATCGCATCGCTTGGCAGGTCCGGCGCCGCGCCTTCGCCGCCGAGCAGAGCCCTGACGACCTGACGCTCGATGTCCAGCAAGTCCGCGGCACGCTCGGCGAGCAGCTCATTGCCAGTGGCAACGAGAGCTTCCCGTGCCGTTCCGCAGGCCGAACGCCACGCGAAGGCTGCGCTTCGGCCATCGGCGATCTCGCGCTCCGCATCTGCCCGCAACTCGGGGTCGGTGAGAAGTTCGCGATGAGCAGCGGCGAGGTCTCCCGCAGCAGCTGTCGTTCAGCTCGTCGGCAACGGTCTCGATCGCCTGCGCTAGGTTCGTGCGTTCAGTTGCCTCGTCCAGCCCAGTCTCGTGGAACTGGCAGATCGGCGGTCCTGAGCTGGAAGATCGTTCCAATCGCCAGCCCGGGCGACGCGCAGATCGGGCCTCCCAGCCTGCGCGGAGCGACCACCGCAGCCGCGGGCTCGCCGAGCCCTGCTTCGATCAGCCCGACGACGGCATCGATGGCCGTTCGGGCCCGCTCGCCACGTCCGACCAGGCGGAGGTCATCGCCCTGCTTCACGCCAAGGCTCATCAAGGCGACCGTGCTTCGGGCATTGGCGGATTTCCCGCCGAGATTGGCCGTGACTTCGGCGGCCTGCTGCTTGACGAGCGCAGCAATGCGCGCGGCGGGTCGCGCGTGGAGTCCGTGAGGCGCGCCAATGCGGACGACGCGCTCGTACGTCTCGCCGTCCGAGTTGGACGCCGACGCGCCGATGCCACGGATTACGCCGATCCTTTCGCCGGCCGCGACGGCCGCGAGAGCCGCTTCGAGTTCCAGCTCGAAGCCTTCGCTCGCAAGGACGATCGGCGTCACCAGGCTTCTGGCGCCATCCGCAACGGCCGCGAGGTCCACTTCGATCAGCGGGTCGCCGGCTTTGACCTGCGCGCCGGCGGAACTGATTGCACGGAAACCGGCACCCTTCAGCGCGACCGTTTCCAGCCCGACGTGGATGAGCAGTTCCGCCCCGTTCTCGAGGCGCAACGTAACCGCATGGGCGGAATCGGGAATGGACACGACCGTCGCATCGGCCGGAGAGCGAACGACCCCATCGGTCGGATCAATCGCAATGCCCGGCCCCATCATCCCGTCGGCGAAAACGGGATCGGGAACCTCATTAAGCGGAGTCAGCCATCCCGCCATCGGCGCCACAAGGATCACGTCGCTCATCGCAGCTGGCTTCCGGCCATAATCTGGCAAACCGCTCTCCCCTGCAGCGCGCTGGCATTAATGCCAAACAAATACCAATACCGGAGCATATGCGGTGCGAAGCAAAGGTCAACAGCAGTTTTGACTTGGCCTTTGGTATTTGAATGGTATTATATCGAGATGACGAGTTTGGCTGAACAGGTGGGAACGCTGGCGGGATCGGGGCCGCTATATACTCGCCTTCAGCGCGCCCTGCGCGGTGCCATCGAGACCTCCGTATTGCGCCACGAAGACGCACTGCCTGCCGAGCGCGAGCTTGCCAGTGACTTCGCCGTGTCGCGGATCACCGTCCGCAAGGCGCTGGACGGCCTGGTCGCGGAGGGCTTGCTGCAGCGCCGCCAGGGTGCCGGCACGTTCGTCAGCGGCCGGGTCGAAAAGCAATTCGCGAAGCTCACGTCATTCTCGGAAGACATGAAGGCGCGCGGCAGGGTCCCAAGCAGCGAGTGGCTGCTCAAAGCCAGCGGCTCGGTCACGCCGGAAGAGGCGCTGGCGCTCGGACTCAGTCCCGGTGCGCCGGTCCACCGGTTTCACCGAATCCGCTTCGCTGACGGCCTTCCGATGGCGCTCGAATATTCGAAGGTCCCCGGCTTCGGCCTGGAAAGCGCGGATGCGGTCGACCATTCGCTCTACGCCGCCCTTCACGGCCGGGGGCTCCGTCCCACGCGCGCGCTCCAGCGCTTGCGCGCGGTCCTGATCGACGACGAGCGGGCGAAGCTGCTCGGCGTCGAGCCCGGCGCCGCCGCTCTCTACATCGAGCGGCGCGGCTTTCTGGACGATGGCCGCGTGATCGAGGCGACGGAGAGCTGGTATCGCGGCGACGCCTACGACTTCGTCGCCGAATTGAACGCGCGCGCATGACGAAGATCGATCCGACTAAGACCCTGATGTTCGCGGAGGCCCGTGAAGCCGCCGATGTCGTCGCCCGCCAACTCGATGCCAATGCCGAGCTCATTAAGGACCTCGCCGCGCGCTTGCGGACGAACCGCCCGCGCACGGTCGTTACCTATGCCCGTGGAAGCTCGGATCATGCGGCGACATTCGCCAAATATGTGATCGAAACCCGCGTCGGCGTGCTGACCAGCTCGGGCGCGCCGTCGATCGCCTCCGTCTATCGCGACCCGCCTGACTTCCGCGAAACGCTGGCGCTCGATCATTTCGCAGTCGGGCCAAAGCCCGGACATTCTCGCCGCGGTCGAGGCTGCGAATGCCGGCGGGGCGCTGTCCGTCGCACTCGTCAACGCCGAGCGATCGCGTCTGGAGGCTGTTGCGGACGTCACCGTTCCGCTTCGGGCCGGACCCGAGCAGAGCGTAGCAGCGACCAAGTCCTATATCGCGAGCCTGGCCGCAGTGCTTCACCTGGTCGCCCAGTGGACCGGCGACGAGACGCTGCTGCGACGCGCTGCAAGCGGCTCCCTCCAAACTGAGGCAGGCCTTCGAATGCGACTGGTCGCCGCTGGTCGAGAGCCTGAAGAAGCGCGCGCGGCCTTTACGTGATCGGCCGCGGGCCCGGGGCTCGGCGTCGCGCAGGAGGCAGCGCTCAAGCTCAAGGAAACCTGCCGGATCCACGCCGAAGCCTTCAGCTCCGCCGAGGTTCGGCACGGTCCGATGGAACTCATCGGGCCGGACTTCCCGATGCTCGTCTTCCGCCAGTCGGATGAAAGCGCGGAAGGCATCGGGGAACTCGCGCGCGACGTGATCGCGCCGCGGCGCGCCGGTGTTCGTCGCCGGTGCCGAGGTCGAAGGCGCGACGTCGCTCCCGGTGCCCGACGCTCCGGAACTCATCGAGCCTCTGCTGCACATTCAGGCGCTTTATCGCGCTGCCAATCAGCTTTCGGTCGAACTGGGTCTGGACCCCGACCGGCCGCTGCACCTGCGCAAGGTGACGGAGACGCTCTGATGGCAGTCGCGCTCGTCAACGGCCGGGTGCTCCTGGACGAAGGCTTCGTCGAGGGCAAAGCAGTCGTCATCGACGGCGCCGACGATCGCCGACGTCGTCGACGTCGACGACCATCCCCGCGAGCCTCGAACGTTACGATCTCGAAGGCGGCCTTCTGGTCCCCGGCTTCATCGATACGCAGGTCAATGGCGGCGGCGGCGTGCTGTTCAACGACAGCCCGACAGTCGAGACCATCCGCACGATCGGCGAAGCACATCGCAGGTTCGGGACGACAGGCTTCCTGCCCACCCTGATCAGCGACGACCTCCACGTGATCCGCGCGGGCATCGAAGCGGTCGACGCGGCGATTGCCGAAGGCGTCCCCGGCGTGCTCGGCATTCATATCGAGGGCCCGTTCCTCAACGAGCAACGCAAGGGCATCCACGACGCCGACAAGATCCGCGAGCTCGACGAAGAGGGGCTGGCGGTCCTGACCTCCGCGAAATCCGGTCGCACGCTTGTGACCGTCGCTCCGGAATGCACCACGCCCGCCATGATCGGACGCCTCGTCGACGCGGGCGTCATCGTGTCCGCGGGCCACAGCGACGCGACCTACGCTCAGATGAAGGCGGCGATCGACGCCGGGCTGTCAGGCGTGACGCACCTCTTCAATGCAATGTCCCAACTGACATCCCGCGAACCGGGCGTGGTCGGGCGCGGCGCTCGAAAGCGATGCGTCTGGTGCGGCATCATCGTCGACGGCCATCACGTCGATCCGGTCACGCTCAAGCTGGCTCTGCGCTCCAAGCCGCACGACAAGTTCATGCTGGTCACGGACGCAATGCCGAGCGTCGGGACCGAAGCCGAGGATTTCATGCTCCAGGGCAAGCAGATCATCGTCAGTGACGGGGCGTTGCGGGACGAAACGGGCAGGCTGGCCGGATCGCATCTGGACATGGCGTCCGCAGTCCGCAACGCGGTCGAGACGCTGGATCTGACCGTCGAGGAAGCGGTCCGAATGGCCAGCGCTTCTCCCGCCGCATTTCTCCAGCTTCAGGGGAACTTGGCGAGATTGCGCGGGGCTATCGGGCCGATCTCGCTCGCCTCGACGATAGACTTGTCGTGACCGACACGTGGATCAGCGGACGAGCACGCAGTCAGCTGTCCCGGCTAATTTGGTGCTCAGACCGCGTCCAGGGCGCGCTGCGATGTTCCTGAGCCGAAATCCGCATCGTTGAACGCCTCGCACGCCAGAGAAATGGGCCGCGCACCCCGAGAGGTGGCCAACGCGGCATGTTGTTTCGGCGCTACACTAATCGGGAAAAAGCGCCACACAGGCCTGTCACAATCTTGTTCTCTTAACCTTGCTGGACGATGAGGGCGCATGAGTGCCCGGGGAAGGGCGCTGAAAAGGGGAATCTAATGAAGACGAATTTCCGCCAACATCTGCTCGCATCGACCTTGCTGGTCGGCGCAGTAGCTTATGCCACGCCAGCCTTGGCACAGGATCCCGATCGAGTGATCCGGCAGGCGCAGCCGCCGACCGGTCCGGTCGAAGGCCAGCCCACCCCGTCGGTTTCCGCCGAAGGCGAAGACGTCGAGACGGGTGGCGACATCATTGTTACCGGCTCGCGCATTCCGCAGCCAAACCTTGATTCCGCGGCTCCCGTCACGGTCGTTTCCGACCAGGACGTGAAGCTCAGCGGTTCGACCCGCATCGAAGACGTGCTCAACCAGCTTCCGTCCGTCGGCGCTGCGCAGGCTTCCGGCGTTTCGAACGGCGCGACCGGCACTGCCGAAGTCGATCTTCGTTATCTCGGCGCCAAGCGCTCGCTGGTACTGGTCAACGGCCGCCGCCTCATGCCGGGCGATCCGAACGGCACCAACCAGTCGGCCGACGTTAACGTCATTCCGGCCGCGCTGGTCAAGCGCGCCGAAGTCCTGACGGGCGGCGCCTCGTCGGTGTACGGTGCGGACGCCGTCGCCGGCGTCGTCAACTTCATCATGGATACCAGCTTCGAAGGTATCCGGTTCGACGGCAATTACAGCACCTGCTGGCACAAGCAGGACAATCCGTTCGTCGGACTGCGTCACTGCGCGGGCAGGCCTGCGAACATCGTGCGGAGCGATCACATCCGCGACATGCTCGAGAATCGTCGCGGGCATCGGCCGACCAGTATCCGCTGCCGACCGGCAGCTGACTGACGGTCGTGCACTCGACGGCACCGTCACGATTGGCGCCGGCTTCGACGACGGTCGCGGTCATGCCGTCGCTTATTTCGGCTATCGCAACGTAAAGCCTGTGCTGCAGGCCGACCGCGACTACAGCGCTTGCGTTCTCCAGAACAGCGGCGGCGGGCAGTCCCGCGCTGCGGCGGTTCCGCGACTGCCAATCCGGGCAACTGCCGCTGATCTTCACCGGCGACGGGCACGTCGACCGTCGCGGCGCTCGGGCCGGGAACGGTCGACGTCGGCGCGCAGAACATCTACAACTTCGCGCCGCTGAACTACTTCCAGCGTCCGGACGAGCGTTACATTGCCGGTGCGTTCGCGGACTATGAGATCAGCCCGGCGTTCAAGCCGTACCTCGAGTTCATGTTCATGGACGATCGGACGTTGGCGCAGATCGCGCCGTCGGGCGACTTCGGCAACACGCTGACCATCAACTGCGACAATCCGCTGTTCTCGGCGGAGCAGGCTGGCGTGCCATCTGGTAACCCGGAGAATCTGATCACGGCTTCCTCGGCAACTTCCCGATCGCCGTCGAGCGCTCCGTTCAACGATGATGGCCGAACGCCGGGCGCGGCATCCGATCGATTTCTTCGATCCCACGCGGCAACACCTACAATCGGGCCTTCTTCCAGTTGCTTCGCCGCAACACGGAAGGCGGTCCGCGTATCTCCGATCTTCGCCACCAGAGCTGGCGCGGCGTTCTCGGCATGCGCGGCGACCTGTCGCCGGCTTTCTCGTACGACACCTACTTCCAGTACGGTCGCACGAACTACACGCAGGTCTACCAGAACGAGTTCTCGTTCGCCGCCTGAACCGCGCGCTCAACGTCGTGAACGTCGATGCAACGGCCTCGTCGTTCCGGTCGGAACGCCGGCTCGACATCGTCTGCCGCTCGGTGCTCGACAACAGTCGATCCGGCCTGCGTTCCCTACGACATCTTCGGGCTGACGGCGCCGTCGGCGGCGGCGGTCAACTACCTGAACGTCTTCGGCGTCATCCAGGGCATCACTTCGCGAGCAGATCGCGAACTTCAACGTGACCGGCCTGCTTGGTGAGTACGGCGTTCGAGACTCCGTGGGCGGAAGATGGTGTCGCCATCAACGCCGGTATCGAATATCGCCGTGAATCGCTCGAGCTCAATCCCGGACCAGTCGTTCCAGACGCGGCGACCTTGCCGGCCAGGGCGCTCCGACGCTTCCGGTCAGCGGCAACTTCAGGGTCTGGGAAGTGTTCGGCGAAATGCAGGTGCCGATCGTCCAGGACAGCTTCATCGAGGAGCTGACGCTCAGCGCCGGCTATCGCAAGTCCTGGTACACGACAGACCAGCAACGACCGCAAGTACGACACGGACACCTACAAGCTGTCGGTTGAGTTCGCTCCGATCCGCGACATGCGGTTCCGTGGTTCGTACAACCGTGCGGTTCGTGCTCCGAACATCCAGGAGCTGTTCGCACCGCAGTTCGTCGGTCTCGACGGAAGCAACGATCCGTGCGCCGAGGTCGATCACGGCAACGCGATTATGGCTGTCTCGCACACGGGCTTGGTCGGTCGGTCAGATCGCCGTCGGCTAATCCGGCCGGCCAGTACAACGGCCTGCTCGGCGGCAATCCGAACCTGACGCCGGAAAAGGCGCACGACCAAGTCGTCGGCGTCGTCCTGCAGCCGCAGCTTCATCCCGAGGCTGGCCCTCACGGTCGACTATTGGGACATCAAGCTGAAGAATGCGATCCAGGGCTTCGGCGCGGATGCGATCCTGAAGGCCTGCGTTAGCGAGTCGACGGCGACGGTCCATTTCTCCGGCTTGCGACCTGATCAACCGCGATCCGGCGGGTTCGCTCTGGCTGACGCTCGGATGGCTTCGTGACGCGACACGCCGATCTCGAACACGGCGAAGATCGAAAACCGCGGCTTCGACTTCAACGCGTCCTACTCGCATCCGCTGTTCGGCTTCGGCAACCTGTCGTGGAGCTTCGTCGGAACGCTGACTCAAGAAGTACGACGTCGATAACGGCCTGTCCGAGCCGTACGATTGCGTCGGCTATTACGGCCCGACCTGCTCGGGCGGCACGGTTGCCGCGTCGGCTCCGATGCCCGAGTGGCGGCACAAGATGCGCACGATCGTGGCAGACGCCGTTCGGCCTCGGAGTGTCGCTGCAATGGCGCCACGTCGGCAAGGTCAAGGCGGAGACGCTGCAGGACAACGAGACGCTCGGAGCGCGACTCAACTTCGACCCGGGCTGCAGCATCAAGGCGCAGAACTACTTCGACCTCGCGACGACGTTCACGCTGATGGACCGGATCAATCTGCGGGCGGGTATCAACAACCTGTTCGACAACGATCCGCCTCTGATCACTGGCGGCAACGCCGGTGTCGGTGGTACGAACCTCTGCCCGGCTGGTCCGTGCAACGGCAACACGTACCCGGGTACCTGGGATGCGCTGGGCCGCCTGCTCTGGCTCGGTGCGACGATCGACTTCATCCCGCCGAAGAAGGCTCCGATGGCGCCTCCTCCGGTAGTCGCTCCGCCGCCGCCGCCTCCGCCGCCGCCGCCTGCGACGCAGACCTGCCCGGACGGATCGGTGATCCTGGCGACCGAGGCCTGCCCGGTTCCGCCGCCGCCGCCGCCTCCGCCGCCGCCGGCGCCAGAACGCGGCTAAGGCAGTCGTTGAAAAGAATTGGGGCGGTGGATCGAAGGATCCGCCGCCCTCTTCTTTTGGGCGGAGCGCTTCGTCCCGGTGCTGGAACGCAACGGCAATTGCGCTAGACAGCCTTCATGACTGTCGCTTCCCTTCTCGATGACCAAACCGCCTCCGCCATTCGGGACGCAATGAGCGCAGCTCGCAGCGGGCCGAATTGTCGACGCGGTCAGCATTGCGGAACAAGCTCTCCAGGCTGGAGGCGATGCGGCCGCACTGAATGCAATGCTGGGTGCGCTGCAGTGCCAGAGCGGCGACCTGGAGCTGGGCATCCGTCATCTCAGGGTCGCGAACCGTCTCAAGTCCTTCGGACCCAGTCATCGCCTCAAACCTTGCGACGGCTCTTGCCCAGCAGGGCGACTACGTTGACGCGCTTGTCAGTGCTTACCGACGAGATTGCGCGCGCAGACCCAACCATGCGGCTCCAGCGGGTCCGAGCCTTCCTTGCTCAGCATGCGAACGAATATGAGACGGCAATCCCGATCTACGAAGCGATCGTCGCTGCCGCTCCCGACGATTGGGAGACCTGGAACAATCTCGGAAATACGCGGCGGCTTGCCGGTGACGCTGAAGCCGGTCTCGCGGCGCTTGAGCGGGCGATGGAGCTCAACAGCGC
This sequence comes from uncultured Alphaproteobacteria bacterium, assembly GCA_963807815.1. Lineage (GTDB taxonomy): Bacteria > Pseudomonadota > Alphaproteobacteria > Sphingomonadales > Sphingomonadaceae > Sphingomicrobium. The sequence goes on from CAWECW010000012.1 coordinate 391,791, forward strand.
ATCGGGACCTGTCAGGCTCAACTATGCGACCGCGCTGATTGCCGTCGGCAGGACCGACGAGGCCGAGCAACATCTCCGGAGCCTCGCCGACGACTTTCCCGCAGGACGCGAAGCCGCTGCGCGAGTTGCATGCGCTCATGAAAGGCATGGGGCAGGAGGAAGCTGCCCTCCACGCCATCGAGGAGGCAGTCCGCCGCGAACCCACGCGATCTCGAACTGCTCATGGCGCTTGGCGGCTCACAGACTCAGCATGTTCCAGAACGAGGCGGCGGAGGCCGACTATCGGCGCGTCATTGAGCTGCAGCCGAACCATGAATTGGCGCATCTCGGGCTTGCAGCGGTGTTTGAGCTGTCCAATCGCGTCGACGACCTCACGGCCCTGGTTGGTACGATGCGGCAACGTGGATTGGGCGAGAACATCCTCAACTTCGTCGGCGCTATGGAGGACCGAAGGCGTGGACGTTTCGCAGAGGGACTTGCGATGCTCGAGCGCGTTCCGGAGAGCCTCGAAAGCGCGCGCCGCTACCATCTGCTCGGGCAGCTACACGAAGGCGCGGGCAACTACGATCAGGCGTTCGAGGCCTTCACGCGAACGAATGAGCTTCACGCGCAGGATCCGACGCGGCCACTCGAGCGGGCCTCCGCCTACCGCGATAGCCTAAGGCTCCAGACTGATCTGGCCACGCCCGCGTGGGTGAAGTCGTGGCGTGAGGAGACGCAGACGGACGGGCGGCGGGCACCGACCTTTCTCGTCGGCTTTCCGCGCTCTGGAACGACACTCCTCGACACGATGCTGATGGGGCATCCGGATGCCCAAGTGCTGGAGGAGGAGCCTACGCTCCTTGAGGCGGCCAAACTTCTCCAGCCGTTCGAGCAGCTGCCGGTAGCAAGCGACGAGCAGATCGGCGTGGCCCGGGACGAATATTTCCGGGTCGCGGCTCGTCACGCATCGCTCGACCCGGAAAGCTGCTGGTCGACAAGAATCCCCTCTCGATGAACCTGCTGCCGATCATTCATCGACTGTTTCCGAACGCCCGGATCATTCTGGCGCTGCGCCATCCGTGCGACGTCGTGCTCAGCTGCTACGCAGCCAATTTCAAGCTGAACGATGCGATGCCCAACTTCCTGCAGCTGGACACGGCCGCGGAGCTGTACGACCTTAGCTTCAAATATTTCGAGAAGACCCGGGAATTGTTCGACATGCCCGTGCACACCGTCCGGTATGAGAATGTCGTGGCCGATCCGGAAGCCGAGCTGCAAGCCGCTGCTCGAATTTCTCGGCCTGGCATGGGACGACCAGGTCGTCGATCATGAGGCAACCGCCGCCAAGCGCGGACGCATCAAGACCGCGAGCTATGCCCAGGTCGCGGAGCCGCTGTATCAGCGCTCCGCGGGTCGCTGGCAGAACTTCCGCAAGCAGCTTGAACCGGTGCTTCCCGTGCTGGAGCCGTGGATAAGCAAGTTCGGCTATTCGACCTGACATGGATCGCTCGGGTCTCATCGAGCGGGCGGACAAGGCCGCTGCGGAGGGCGACCTCAAGGAAGCCGAGCGTTGTCTGTCGGAGGCCCTCAAAGAGGGCAGCGATCCGACGCTATATCTGAAGCTCGCTGGACTTCAGCGCGCGATCGGCGAGCCCGAGACGGCACTGCGCAACGTGGAGCGTGCGCTGGCGATGTCTCCGCGTGATTTCACTGCGCTTTTGCTGCGCGCGAGCCTGCTCGAGAAGCTTGCGAGCCCCGAGGCGATGCAGGCCTGGAGGAATGCGCTCGCCAGCCGACCTCCGGGGGAGCCGCCGCTGCATCTGCAGAAGGTCGTCGCGGACGCCGAACGCAAGGTCGAGCAATGGACGGACATGCGCGAGGCCAAATTGATAGCGGCAATGAAGTCCGCGGAGACTCGCGCCGACGCGGCCGAGCGCGGCCGCATCGAGCGCTTCCGCAACAACGTCCTGCGCCGAACGCGACATTATCACAGCGAACCGACCGACTTTCACTATCCCGGCCTGCGCGAAGTCGAATTCCACCCGCGGGAGCCCTTTCCCTGGCTGGCCACACTCGAAGCGGCAACCGAGACGCTGACTGCCGAATTCAGGGCGGTAATGGCGGCCGAGCGGGCGGAGCTCGTACCTTACGTTCAATATGACGCACATATGCCGCTGGACCAGTGGAAGTCGCTGAACCACAGCCTCGATTGGACTGCCATCCACCTCCTCAACCGAGGCGCGCGAGTCGAGGCGAACGCCCGCCATTGTCCGCAAACGATGGCGCTTCTGGAGGGCCTTCCGCAACCGCACATCCCCGGAGCCTCGCCGAACGCGATGTTCTCGCTGTTGAAGCCGCGGACCCAAATCCCTCCCCACGTGGGCGTGAACAATGCCCGGCTCGTATGCCACTTGCCTCTGATCGTTCCGCCGGGCTGCTGGTTCCGCGTTGGCGCCGAAACGCGCGAGTGGAAGGTCGGCGAGGCATTCGTCTTCGACGACACGATCGAACATGAAGCGATGAACCCTACCGACGAGCTTCGCGTCGTCTTCATCCTGGACGTCTGGCACCCGGACTTGAGCGAGATCGAGCGCGAGGGAGTTGCGGCCCTGATAAACGTCGAAAGGGGTGACGGGGGGCTGTGAGCTTCGCTCTCGCGCTGGACACGGCGCGAAAGCGTCCAAACGATCCGGAAGCGCTTGCCGAGTTGGCCAGCCTTGCACTTCGCGAAGGCGAAGAGGAGCGCGCTCTCCCGTTGTTGTCGCAAGCGGCCTTTCGCGATGCCTCATTGTGGCAGTGGAAGGGACTGCTCGAACGATCGCTCGACGAGCATGAGGAGGCTCTCCGATCCTTTGCCGAGGCGGCGCGGCTGGATCCTCAAAGCGCCAGCATCGCGCACGGACTGGCGCGCGTTGCACTCGAGGCAGGCGTTCCGTCAGAGGACTTGTTCCTTCGAGCCATTGGGCTCTCGCCGTCTGACGGATCGATCCTGCTGGGACTGGCCGCCAGTCGGCTTGCAGCCGGTCACGGCGATCAGGCGGAAATGGAGCTGGAGGCTGTGTTGGACCGGTCGCCGCTCTGGCTCGAAGGCCATGTGCAACTGGCCCAACTGCGTTCCATGCTCGGGAAGCGGCAACTTGCGAGCGCATCGCTCGATCGCGCGCTGAGCAGCCGGGCGCAGGATGAGCGACTGTGGCGCGCACGGCTCGACCTGGAGGTGAAACGAGAGGATTTCGCAGGGCTTGAGCAAGCGCTTGGCTTGGCGCTTGCCGCGGGAATTCTCTCAGCCGCTCTCGCTCCCTATGCAGCGATCGCGGCTTCCGAGCAGGGCAGGGTAGGCGAGGCCGACGGGCTGTTCGCGGAGAATGACGCCAACGGCGGTCCTGGCTTGCCCATCTGGAAGATTCGGCACGCTTTGCGCAGCGGCCGCATGGAGCATGCCTTGACACTCATCGACCGGGAGCTTGCGGGACCGGATGCCGCACACACCTGGCCTTATGCGGAAACAGCATGGCGGCTCGCCGGCGACTCCCGCTGGGAATGGCTGACGCGCAACGGGGAACTGGTTTCGACCTTTGATCTGCTCAAAGAGCTTCCGCCACTCGAGAGACTCGCTGCGGTGCTGCGCCCAATCCACCAATGCAATCAAGAGTATCTCGATCAATCCGTGCGTGGGGGTACGCAGACCGACGGTCCGCTTTTCTGCCGTCTCGAACCCGAAATTCGCGCGGTCCGCTCTGCGGTGGTTCGAGCCGTCGAGCTATACGTCGCGAGACTTCCCAGCACCGATCCGGCGCACCCCCTATTAGCGCAGCGTCGGGATCGGAGGGTGCGGTTCGCCGGCAGCTGGTCGGTTCGACTCAGGGACAAGGGCTATCATGCCAGCCATGTCCATCCCTTGGGCTGGATCAGTTCGGCGCTCTATATTGCCTTGCCGCAGGACAGCGGAGCGGACGCCGACGCGGGCTGTCTGCAACTCGGCGAGCCGGGCGGAGAACTTGGTCTTGCGTTGGCTCCAATCCGGATTGTGAGGCCGGCTGTTGGGAAACTTGTCCTGTTCCCATCCTGGATGTGGCATGGGACGATCCCGTTTCCGGAGGGCGACCGGCTAACGATCGCTTTCGACGTTGCTTCTCCGCATTGATTGCAGTTCGTCGAAAAGTAGATTGCAATCAGGTGCCTAACGGTTTGATACTGGCTCATTCAGCACAGGAGAGAGTTCAATCATGCTGAAGCTTGTTCGTGCAATTCCCGCTTTCGCCCTTCTTCTGAGCGTATCGACACCGGCAATCGCGCAGGCCGCGACCGAGGCCGCGGTTACGCCTGAGGCCAAGGCCGAAGCCGACCGAATGAATGAAGTCGTCTGCGAGAAGCAGGAGGTGGTTGGCAGCCGCCTGTCTGTGAAGCGCGTCTGCAAGACACGCGGGCAATGGGCAGACCAGAAGCTCCAGGATCGGATGGATGTCGAACGCGTACAAGTCCAGCGCGGCATGAAAGCGGAATAGAGGCCGATCAGGCTTTCCAAAGCTCCGGGTAGCGCTTCTGCAGCTTGGCCAGTTTCGGCCTGTCGTGAACCAGGATGTACGGGTGCATCGGGTTCTTGCGCATGAAATCCTGGTGGTAGGACTCCGCGACGAAGAACGGCCCGGTTTCGATGCGCGTTGCGATTGCGTGCTTTTGCGCTCGAAGCTGTGAGATGAAGGCTGCGGCGATCCGCCGTTGAGCGTCGTTCTGCGGGAAGATTGCCGACCGGTAGCTCGGACCGACGTCCGGGCCCTGACGGTTCACTTGAGTCGGGTCGTGCGCGACGCTGAAATAGATGCGGAGCAGTTGCGTGTAGCTGATCTGCTTGGGATCGTAGCGGATCCTGATCGCTTCGGCGTGCTTCGTCCGTTCAGTGCTGACCTTGCTCGTAGTTGGCCTCGTGCGCTGCGCCGCCGGCATAGCCGGAGACGACGTCCTGCACGCCTTTGACGTGCTCGAACACCGCTTCCATTCCCCAGAAGCATCCGCCGGCGAGGACTGCCGTTTCCGTCGAGGATCGAGGCGCGGAAGAGGCTCCGGTCGCCGCAACCACTGCGAGCGCCGCCAGCGCGAACCTTCCGATCGATCTCTTCATCACGGTCTCCCTACCACGATGGTTATACGCACCAGCGTGGGGGAGGGTTACATCCCGCTCGCGCCATCAATCGCGATCGGGTGCGCCCAAGGGAAAATAGGATCGGTACGGGCGTCCTTCGTCGACCGCGCGGGCGACGACGGGGTGCGCCAGCAGTCGCGCGCGGTAGGCGGCGAGCTTCGGCCGGTCCGGGCCGATCTCCTGCACCCAATCGGCGTAGAACAGGGACGGTGCGGCCGCGCAGTCGGCGATCGTGAATCTGTCACCCACCGCCCACGGCCCTTCGCCGAGGTTTGCCTCGAGCCAGTCATAGGCCATCGCGAGCCGCTCCATCGCCTTCTGGACCCCGAAAGGATCTCTCGATCCCTCCGGCCGGATCGCGTCGAACACCGGGGCCGACATGTTGTTCATCACGTAGAGATCGAAGAAGCGATCGAGGAAGCGCGCTCGGCGCCCCTCCTCGCCATCCGGGATCCAGCGGTTCGGGCCCGGATGATGCGCCTGCAGATGCTCGATGATGCAGCTCGTCTCGACCACGGGCCGACCGGCGTCGAGAAGCAGCGGAAACTGCTTGAACGGCCAATGGCGTTCGAGCTCTTCCATGTTCTCCGGATGATCCTGCTCGAGCAGGCGATACTCGAACGAAGTCTCGTCCGCCCAAAGGGCGATCAGCACTTTCTGGCAGTAGGACGAGAAGGGGTGAGCGAAGAGCTGAAGGCTCACCAACTGCCCTCCGCCATCGCGGCCTGTCGTACCTTCTCGCGCTCGCTGCTCGTTTCCGGGCCAGCCCAGCCATGTTCGATCTGGCCAGCCGGTTCGTAGGTCGCGATGACCGCGCCCGATCGGGTTATCTTGTGACGCACGCGTTCGGAATGCCTTGGCGGGAGAGTCATCGCCGAACAGCCGCTTGCCGGCGCCCAGCGACACGGGAAATGTCATGAGCGTCAGCTCATCGAGCAGTCCAGCGGCCATCAATGCCGGATAGATCGTGCTGCTGCCCTGGATCAGCAGGTCGGGACCCTCGCCGTTCTTGATCGTCCGAAGCTCTTCCAGGCTGCCCACCCGGTGGCTGTTGGACCAGCCGAGTTCGGGCGTCCCGCGCGTCAGGACATATTTGTTTGCGCGCGTGAAAGCCTCGCCCATGGCGATCGCGGCAGCTTCTCCGTCATCCTTGCCGGTGCGGTCGAAGATCTCGCCGATTCCGGTCGTCTCACCACCGACGTAGGGCCAGTAGGCGGCGAAGATGTCGTAGGTGCGCCGGCCCAGGAGCAGATCATATTGGTCGCCGAAGAACGCATCGATGGCTTCGCCAACGTCCTCGTCGAAAAATTGCGGCAGCCAACCGCCATGCTGAAAGCCCCCGGTCGGATCCTCGGACGGCCCGCCGGGGGCCTGCATCACGCCATCGAGCGAGACGAATGCGCTGCCGCGAATCCTACGCATTGACGGCTTCGCCGCGCAGCGCCGCTTCGATCTTCGCGACGTCGATCTTGCGCATGGTCATCATCGCTTCGAACGCGCGCTTGGCAGCGGCCTTGTCGGAACTGGTCGTGGCTTCCAGCAGGACGCGCGGCGTGATCTGCCAGGAGAAGCCCCACTTGTCCTTGCACCAGCCGCATTCGCTTTCCTGCCCGCCATTGCCGACGATGGCGTTCCAGTAGCGGTCGGTTTCTTCCTGATCCTCGGTGATGACCATGAAGCTGACCGCCTCGTTCGGCTTGAAGTTCGGGCCGCCGTTCAGGCCGACGAAGCTCTGCCCGAGAACCGTGAACTCGACGGTCAGCTCGGTGCCTTCCGTTCCGTCCGGATAATCGGACGGCGCCTGCATCGCCGTGCCCACTTTGCTGTCGGGAAAGACCGAAGCGTAGAACTCCGCCGCCTTGCGCGCCTCGCCCTGGTCGAACCACAGGCAGGTCGTCAGTTTGTTCGCCATCGTCTCTCTCCTTATTTCTTGCGCGGCCCGACGAGCCCGAAAAACGCGCCCTGCGGGTCGACGGCATTCACGGAATATTCGCCGCCGGGGATTTCCATCGGACCATTGATCGACCCTGCCGCCACCGGCCTTCACCGCTTCCGCCGCGCGGTCGATGTCGTCGACGCCGATGTAGAAGTTCCACATCGACTGCGGCAGGTCGGGCATGGTCCGCATGACCGCGCCGATTCCAACGCCGGCGTGCTGGAAGAACTGATAGTCGCCCATTTCGCCCATGGGCATTCCACCTTCCTGCTCCCAGCCGAAACGCTTCTTGTAGAAGCCGATCGAAGTCGCCGGATCGCTGCTCCACAGCTCGTTCCAGCGGACGTGCTGCGGCTGGTCGACCGAGAAGACGTCGCTGCTGGCGTTCGGATCGCTCTCCGGCGGGATCGGGTCCATCAGGTAGAAGGGCGCGCCCTCCGGCCCGGTGACCATGGCCAGCCGGCCGACGCCCGGCTGGTCCCACGGCTCCATCATCACTCCGCCGCCGTCGCTCTTGATCTCCTCGACCTTCGCATCGACGTCGTCGGTGTTGAGGTAGCCCAGCCAGACCGGCCGCGCGCCGCCCTCCCGCATCTTGTCGTCGAGCTCGAGCACGCCCCCGGCCATGCCGCCGTCCGACCGCTTGATCATGCGGTAGTTGACGCCCGGCGCGACCGGGTTCGGGTCGATGTCCCAGCCGACCACGCTATCGTAGAAGCGCTTCGCGGCCGGGACGTCGTCGGTCATCAGCTCGTACCAGATGAAGCTGCCGAGCGGGTTAGGCACTGGCCAGTTCCGACTTGGCGCTGTCGACGATCGGCTCGAACCCGCCCCAGAACATGCGCTGGCCGTTGAACGGCATTTCGCCGTCGGGCTTCATGCTCTCGTCGGCCATGATCTTGGCCCAGGCGGCGTCGCGCGCCTGCTTGTCGGGCCACTCGATGAAGCTGAAGACGACCGTTTCGCCGTCTTCCGCCTTCACCGCGCGATAGAAGTCCGTGACCTTGCCGTGGCTAACGTCGTCGGCGATCGCTTCGACGATGCGATTGGCGCCATGCTCCTGGAACACCTTCGCCATCTTCGCCGCCATGTCGCGATAGGCCTCGCGATTGGCTTCCGGCACCGGCACCACGAAGCCGTCGGTGTAGCCACCGCGCGAGCCGCCTTCCTCGACGATTCCGTCGAAGCCGCCCATGATCATGCGCTTGCCGTCGAAGGGCATGGTTGCGCCCATTTCCTGCATGCGCGGGTCGCTCATCATCCGCTCGTTGGCGGAATCGCGGGTCGCCTTGTCGGGATATTCGAACCAGGAGAAGACGACGTCCTCGTCCTCCGTGGCATCCACCGCCTTGCGGAAGTCGGTGACCTTGCCGTCCGGCACATCGCTCGCCCAGGCCTCCACGTGGCGCAGCACGCCGAGATCGTGGAAGATCGGCGCTGCGCTCCGCGGCATGCTTGCGATATTCCTCGCGGTTCGCTTTCGGCACCGGCACGACGAAACCTTCGTAATAGGCCATCTTCATCCTCCTTCGGATGGGCGAGGGGGCTCGCCCTTTGGTTACGCGTGAACTCAGGCCGGCTCGGCGACCGGCTTATTCTCGGCAAAGACAGAGAGCTGGTCGGACAAGGCGCGCTGGAACGCGGGCCGCGCTTCGGCGCGCGCGAGCAAGGCCGCGAGATTCGGGAGTCTTGCCGACGATATCCGTGTGGCGAAGCTGCCGAAGCACGGCCGACGATCATCATGTTGCCGATCGAAAAGCGGCCTTCGAACCATTCCTGGTCGCCGAGCGCCTCGGAAAGCAGCTTCAGCCGCGCCTCGATCTTCTCGACGACCTGCGGCCGGCGTTCCTTCGTCCACTCCTGGCCGCGGTTGAAGATGTCGATGTTGATCAGCTCGAACAGCATCGGCTCGACGCTGTTCAGCGCCGCGATCAGCCAGGCGATCGCCCGCATCCGCTCGTTGAGGTCGCCGGGAAGCAGGCGCTCGTCCTGAAGGCCCAGGTGGATCAGGATCGCGCCGCTCTCGAACAAATGCACGTCGCCGTCCGTGAATGCGGGCACCTGCCCGAACGGCTGCTCGTGGAAATAATCCGCCGGACGCGGGTTCATCGCGTCGAGCAGTCGGATCCGGTAGGGCCGCTCGATCTCCTCGAGCGCCCAGCGGATGCGCAGGTCGCGGACCAGCCCAGCGGCGAAGTCCGGAACCCAGCGGAAAGCCGTAACCTCGATCGAGGCTGTCGAATCGACCGGCATGGTGCGCTCCCCTTAACCGATGTTAGCGTTGATCAGCAGTAGCGGATTCGACGGGGTGTGCCCCTGCTTCGGCCATCTGCGCGTCCATCCACATCGGCTCCCAATGGTGGCCGTCGGGATCCTCGAAGCTGCGGCCGTACATCATGCCGCCCATCTCCTGCTTCGGTCCGGGGTCGGCCTTGCCGCCGTTGCTCGCCGCGGCATCGACCAGCTTGTCGACTTCGGCCGGGCTGTCGCAGGAGATCGCGAGCAGCACCTGGCTGGTCTGATGAGCGTCGGCGATCGGCTTGCTGGTGAAGCCCGCATAGAATGGCTTGGTCAGGAGCATCACGTTGATGGTGTCCGACAGCACCATCATCGCCGCCGCCTCATTGCTGAACTTGGGCTCGTTGCGGGCGCCGAGCGCCTCGTAGAATCGCTTCGAGCGCTCCAGGTCCTCAACCGGCAGGTTCACGAAGATCAACCGCGACATCTTTCTCTCCCTTTGCGACTCGATTCGCTTGTCTTTTGACCCGTGAAGTCATAAATTGCAACCGACTCGTTAGAAAAAGTAACTAGATGCGTCGAGACGAAGAGAAAAGGCGATATGAAGATGCCTGCGCAGCCGCGCACGGCATGGACCTCATCGGTGATCGATGGGCGATGCCTGTCGTTCGCGAGCTTCTCCTCGGGCCGCGCCGCTTCGGCGACATCAAGGCGAGCCTGCGGGGGATCAGCGCCAATGTGCTGACGCAGCGGCTCGGCGACCTGGAGCAGGCGGGCCTGCTGACCAGGCGCAAGCTGCCGCCTCCCGCATCGGTCCAGGTCTACGAGCTCACGCAATGGGGCTACGAAGTCCGCGCCCATCTTTCAGGCGATGGGTCGCTGGGCGGTGCGGTCGCCGCGCCACGACCCGGCGAAGCCATTCTCCCCGGTGTCGCTGATGCTGTCCCTGCGGACGATGTTCAGCCCGCAGGCTGCCGGCGATTTCGCCGCGCGGATCCAGCTTCGGCTGGGCGAAGAGGCGTTCTTCTGGATCCGCGAAGGCCAGGACATCCGCATCGGCCGGGGCGAAATCGAACGGCCCGACCTCGTCCTTCGTGGAGAATCGGCCTCCGACATCGCGGCAGTGATCTACGGCGGAGCGCCCCTCGAATCGATCCTGGTCGAAGGAGATGCCGAGCTGTTGCGGCGCCTCCCGGACATTCTTCCCGATGCCGGCGAAGGCGAACGCTGGTCCCTAGAATGCATGAGCCGATCTTATTGAGACGCTCGCCGCCTTGCCGTAAGGCCGCCCTGCAATGACCGAACTTTCCAACGTGAAGCCCGAGAGCCGCGGCGAGACCGTCCTCGCTGCGCCGGACAAGATGGTGAAGATCCGTGAGCTGTTCGGAATCGACAGCGACATGGAGATTCCGGCGTTCAGCGAAGCGGACGAGCGCGTTCCCGATCTCGACCCCGCCTACGTCTTCGATCCGGACACGACGCTCGCCATCTGCGCCGGCTTCGGCAAGAACCGCCGCGTGATGGTCCAGGGCTATCACGGCACCGGCAAGTCGACCCATATCGAACAGGTCGCCGCCCGCCTGAACTGGCCGCTCATCCGCATCAATCTCGACGCGCACATCAGCCGCATCGACCTGATCGGCCGCGACGCGATCGTTCTTCGCGAAGGCCAGCAGGTCACCGAATTCCGCGAAGGCCTGCTGCCCTGGGCGCTGCAGCACCCGGTCGCGCTGGTGTTCGACGAATATGATGCGGGCCGGCCGGACGTGATGTTCGTCATCCAGCGCGTTCTGGAGACGGAGGGCAAGCTCACGCTCCTCGACCAGAACCGCGTGATTCGCCCGAACCCCTTCTTCCGCCTGTTCGCGACGACGAACACGATCGGCCTCGGCGACACGACCGGCCTCTATCACGGCACGCAGGCGATCAATCAGGGCCAGATGGACCGCTGGAACATCGTCACGACGCTCAATTACCTGCCGGCGGCGGTCGAGGCGCAGATCGTGCTCGCCAAGTCGGGCGAATATGACAATCCGGACGGCAAGTCGCAGGTCGACAAGATGATCAAGGTCGCGGACCTGTCGCGGCAGGGCTTCATCAACGGCGACATCTCGACCGTCATGAGCCCGCGCACCGTCATCAGCTGGGCGCAGAACACGCTCATCTTCAACGACGTCGGCTTCGCCTTCCGCGTCACCTTCCTCAACAAGTGCGACGAGGCGGAGCGGCCGTTGATCGCCGAATATTACCAGCGCGTCTTCGGACAGGATCTTCCCGAAAGCGTGGCCTCGAAGGCCAGCTGAGGCCGGATGGCCGCGGATTTTCCTGTCCTATTGCATCGCGTCCGTGACAGACACGCGCAGATGATGCTGCGCATGTCCGTCGCCGAAACCGTCGTTGTCACTGTGAACATTCGTGAACATTCGCGGTCGTGGAGCGGTGATGGCTGAGCCGATCGACCACTTTCGCAGGGCGCTCGCTGGCGCCGCCCGGGCGATCGCCCGCGATCCCGAGGTCGAAGTCGTCTTCGCATCGGAAGCGGCCCCTGCGTCGGGCAAGACCGCACGCGTGCCGTCGCCGGGTCCGAACCTGCAGCGCAAGCTGGTTGCCGAAGCCCGTGGCGCCGCCGATTCGCTCGCGCTTCGTCTTCGTCACCATGACGATCGGCTCCACGCGACCAGCGCGCCGCTCGATCCCGACGCCCGGGCGGTGTTCGACTCCCTGGAGACCGCGCGCGTCGAAGCGCTCGGCGCGAGGACCATGGCGGGCGTCCGGGACAATCTTGCCGAACTGACCGAGGCGAGGGTTCGCGTCGATGCCATCATCCGGGCCCGAACCGCCGAAGAGGTTCCACTTTCGACGGCAATCGGCCTTCTCGCTCGCGAGCGACTGACCGGCGACGCGTCCGCCCGTTTCGGCACGTCCGGGCCTCGATCTCGTTGCGTCGTGGATCGAGGAAAAGGCCGGAGTCGAGCTCGACGCCTTGGCGATGACCATCGACGATCAGGCGGCCTTCGCGAAAATCGCCCGCCGGTTGCTCGAAGATCTCGAGCTCGAGTCCGCTCCCGAAGTCAGCGAGGAGCCGCCGGAAGAGGGCGGTGACGATGAAGAGGGCGATCAGGGCGGCGCCGACGACGGCGAGGACGACACCGAAAGCGGACCTTCTTCGGGCGAAGCCGAGATGCGCGCCGAGCAGTCGGAGGAGGAAGGCGAGGACGACAGCTCGCCGCAGGAAATGGACCTCGGCGAAGACGAGCTTTCCGACGGCGACGACGCGACGGACAGCGCGCTCAACGCTCCTGCCCGTCGCAATTGGGACCTCTCGCCGGAGACGGACTACAAGCCGTTCACGACCCGGTTCGACGAGATGGTCGAGGCCCATGACCTCTGCGACGAAGAGGAGCTGACGCGTCTCCGCGCCTATCTCGACCAGCAGATGGGTGGGCTCCACAATGTCGTGACCAAGCTCGCGAACCGGCTGCAGCGGCGGCTGATGGCGCAACAGGCGCGCAGCTGGGAGTTCGATCAGGAAGAAGGATTGCTCGACGCTGCAAGGCTGGCGCGGGTCGTCGTCAACCCGATGCAGTCGCTGAGCTACAAGGTCGAGCAGGACACGGAGTTCCGCGATACGGTCGTCGGGCTGCTGATCGACAACAGCGGGTCGATGCGCGGCCGGCCGATCGCGATCGCCGCCATTTGCGCCGACATCATGACGCGGACGCTGGAACGGGTCGGGGTGGCCAGCGAAGTGCTGGGCTTCACGACGCGGGCCTGGAAAGGCGGCCAAAGCCGGGAATTGTGGCTCGCGGATGGACGGCCGCCGTCGCCGGGCAGGCTGAACGACCTCCGCCATATCGTCTACAAGCGTGCGGACGAGCCCTATCGGCACGCCAAGCGCAGCCTTGGCCTGATGATGCGCGAGGGGCTGCTCAAGGAGAATATCGACGGCGAGGCGCTTCTCTGGGCGCACAATCGCCTGATTGCCCGGCCGGAAGAGCGGCGAATCCTCATGGTCATTTCCGACGGCGCGCCGGTGGACGATTCGACCGCCTCGGCGAACGGCGGCGCCTATCTGGAACGGCATCTGCGGCAGGTGATCGAGTGGATCGAGCGGCGCTCGACGGTCGAGCTCGCGGCGATCGGCATCGGCCACGACGTGACTCGCTATTACAGCCGCGCGGTGACGATCATGGATGCGGAACAGCTGGGCGGGGCGATGATCGAGCAGCTCGCCCGTCTTTTCGAGATCCCCTAGGCCAGAAACAAATTGGGCCCGGCGCAGCTACGCACGCCGGGCCCCCCTCGATACGCGACGCGAGGGAAGTAATGGTGACGAGGAAAAGGGGAAAACCGCGTCACTTGAAGAGCTTATGAGTGATTCGGGCTTCACCGAACCTGAACGGGACTCGCAGCCGAAGTTCAGGGAACGAGCACTGGCGCCGTGCAAATTGCTATTGCGAACAGTTCGCAATTAGTTATGGCCGAATCATGAGCCCATCGATGATCCGCCTCCGCAGCGCATGGTTCCAGGTCCACAAATGGCTGGGCATCGTCCTCGCCATCCTGATCATCCCCATCTCGCTGACCGGCTCGGCATTGGTCTGGCACGATTGGCTCGACGAGCAGGTCAATCCGCAGCGCTATCCGGCGGCTGGCGCGGCAGCGCTGCCTCCCACGGCCTACGCCGCGACTGCAGGACGATTGATGGAGCCCGGCGAGCGGCTGGCGTCGATCAGCTTCCCGGATGAGGCGGGCAGCGTCCAGGCGACACTGACCAAGGCCGCGCCGGGCGGCGGCCGGCCGCAGCGGACCTGGGTCTTCATGGACCCGAAGACCGCCGAACCGATCGAACGGGCGAGCAGCAGCGAGGGCCTCGTCCGCGTGCTCCACGTGCTCCACGGCAATTTGATGGTTCCGGGCGTGGGTCGGCAGGTCGTCGGCTGGGTCGGCGTTGCGATGCTGATCTCGTCGCTGACTGGCATCTGGCTCTGGTGGCCGCTCAGGGGCAGTTTCACCCGCGGGTTGCGCTGGAGGCGCCGGCCCGACTTCAATTCGAACCTCCATCACACCGGCGGCTTCTGGATCGCTCTGCCTCTCGCCGCACTATCCCTGACCGGCGTGTGGATCTCATTTCCCGACCGTCTTCAATCAGTTCAATGGGCCTCAGGCTCTCTTCGGGCGGACCGGGTGGGCCCGCGTCGCCGCTCGCCCAGCCCAGGCTCGGGGCCGATCAGGCGCTTGCCGCGGCTCAGCAGGTCGCTCCAGGCCAAGTCGCCTCGCTGGCGTGGCCGACCGACAAGAAGGCCGAGTGGACGGTCATGGTCAAAGGCGAGGGCGCGCCCACCGAGGTAAAGGTGAAGGATTCCGACGCCACCGCGTCGATCAGTCCGAAGAAGCCCGAGACGCTCGCGCGGACCATGCGCCGGATCCACGACGGCACCGGGATGCCGCTCGTCTGGCAGATCATCATCTTCGTCGGGGGGATCCTGCCCGCGATCCTGGCGGTCACGGGGATCCTGATGTGGCTGCGGATGCGCAGGCGTCGGCAGCGGCACCGGCGGAACGCCGGGCTGGTTGAAGCCGGGGCTTTAGCGAACTAGCGGCCCGTTGGCGGGCCGCCGGCGGATCAGGCCGCTTCCTTCGCCTTCTTGACGAGCTCGCGCTTCAGCTTGCGAACCTTGGTCGAAAGCTTCTCGTCGCTGGTCTTCAGCAGCCAGTTGTCGAGGCCGCCGACATGCTCGACCGAGCGCAGGCCGTGCGTCGACACGCGCAGCTTCACGCTCTGACCCAGAGCATCGGAGATCAAGGTCACGTTCTGCAGATTGGGCAGAAACGTACGCTTGGTCTTGTTATTGGCGTGGGAAACATTGTTGCCCACCTGCCGGCCCTTGCCGGTCAGCTCGCAAACGCGCGACATAAGGTTCAATCCTGATTCTTTGGGACGGGCCATCAAAGAGGGCCCGGAAAGCCGTCGCCCGATAGCCAAGAGGGGCATTTACGTCAACACTTGTGGGAAACCGACTTAACGGCAATTGCGTTATGTCGGCAACGTAACTTTAGATCGGAAACGCGAATGCGGGCGATTATCCTCATCCTGATTCTTGCCGTTGTCGGCCTGATCGTCCTCGTGGCGACCGGACTGCTGGACATCAACCAGACGCGATCCGCGGAGGCGCCGCAGGTTTCCGTCACGGAAAACGGGGTCACGGCCAAGGGCGGCCAGGCACCGGCTTTCGACGTGGAGACAGGAACGGTCAGCGTCGGTTCGGAGGCGGCGAACGTGACGGTTGCCGTGCCGACGGTGCAGGTGAACCCGGCGGACGGCAATCAGGCGGAGCCTGCTACGAACACCGCCCAATAGGCTCCGAATCGACACGTTGCCGGTGCTGCGCTAGCCGCGCCGCGTGACTTTTCCCCTTCCGTTACCGATGCGCCGCGCGCTCGATCTTGCCCGCGAGGCGGCGGCGGACGGCGAAGTGCCGGTCGGTGCGGTCGTCACCAAAGGCGGCGAAATCATCGCCGAGGCGCGCAATGCCATGCGCGGCGGCCTCGATCCCACGGCCCACGCCGAAATCGTCGCGATTCGCGCGGCAGCGCTCAAGCTGGGCCAGCCCCGGCTCGACGGCTGCACCATCTGGGTCACGCTGGAGCCTTGCGCCATGTGCGCGGGGGCAATGGCGCTGGCTCGCGCTCGAAGCGCTGCGATTCGGCGCGGAGGACCCGAAAGGCGGAGGCGTCGTGCACGGCGCCGCGTGTTCAGCCAGCCGACCTGCCATCACCGTCCAGACGTTCTCGCCGGGATCGGCGAACAGGAGTCGGCCGAACTGCTCCGGCGCTTCTTCGAGGAGCGGCGCTAACAGCCGATCAATGTGCAGCTAAATCCGATCTACGCTTGTGAACAAAAGCGCTGTGCGGGCATTTAACAGCCACGCCCATGAGCGATCCTTCCCCCATTCCCTGGTTCGACGTCATCATCATCCTTGCTTTGGTGGTGTTGAACGGCGTCCTGTCGATGAGCGAACTCGCTATCGTCTCGAGCCGCGAAGCGCGGCTGAAGGCGATGGCGAAGAACGGCAGCGTTGGAGCGCAGATGCGCGCTCGAGCTCGCCGCCAATCCGGGCCGCTTCCTGTCGACCGTCCAGATCGGGATCACGCTCGTCGGCATCATCGCCGGCGCCTATTCGGGTGCGACGCTGGGCAAACCCGTCGGCGAGCATATCGCGCGATTGGGGATCGATCCGGAGACCGCGCAGACGGTCGGTTTCGCCCTCGTTATCGCCCTGACAACCTTCGCTTCGCTGGTGATCGGCGAGATTGTTCCGAAGCAGTTTGCACTGCGATCGCCCGAACCGATCGCGGCGGTCATGTCCCGGCCGATGCGATGGCTGTCGACGGCGACGGCTCCGCATCGTCTGGCTGCTGGACCGGACGAGCGCGCTGATATTCCGGATCATCGGCCTCAACCGGGAATCGGAAAATACGGTGACGGCCGAGGAGCTCCATCTCGTCGTCGCCGAGGCGCAGACCGCGGGCGTGCTGGAGGAGAGCGAGCGAGCGATCATCTCCGGTATCGTGCGACTGGCCGATCGCCCGGTACGCGAAGTGATGACTCCGCGGACCGAGGTCGACTGGGTGGACGTGAACGCCACGCCGGAGGAGATTCGGACGGCGGTCAAGGAAACGCCGCACAGCCGCATCCCCGTCGCGGACGGATCGGTCGAGGATATCGTCGGCGTCGTCCGGACCCGCGACCTGCTCGAAGCGCTTATGGACGGTCGTGAGCTCAACCTTCGAGAGCTGGCGCGGTCGGCACCGGTCATCCCGGACCTGATGGACGCCATGGATGCGCTTGCCGTCCTGCGATCCGCCGACGTTCCGCTCGCCCTGGTGCACGACGAATATGGTCATTTCGACGGGATCGTGACCCCGGGAAGCATCCTCGCGGCCCTTGCCGGAGCCTTCGCTAATGACGTTGAGGACGAGGAACCGCCACTTGTCGAGCGGGAGGATGGCAGCTGGCTGGTCTCCGGCGCGGCGAGCGCGGACCTCCTCCCCGACCGGCTCGGCGTGAACCTGCCTCGTGACCGTGACTTCTCGACTGTCGCCGGCTTCGCGCTCTCAGTCTTGAAGCATCTGCCGCACACCGGCGAGACCTTCAGTCACGACGGCTGGAAGTTCGAGGTGGTCGACATGGACGGACGCAAGATCGACAAGCTTCTTGTGTCCCGGACGAAGAAGCGTTCGAAAGAGCAGGAGCCCGCCGCCGTCGAGCAAGGCTAGGGCCGAGGCCCGAACGTACTTGTCGTCTACAGCTTCCCGAAGCGGTTCTCGAACCCTTCGATATCGCCTCGCGACAGATAGTCGGCCTGTTCGATTACACGGTCGCGCTGCAGTCGGCCCGTGAACGGTCCAAGCTGCGCGTCGAGCCGCTCAAGCTCCGCCGGCGTGATCCTGGCCAGCTGATCGAAGCGGTTGTAGCCGAGCGCATGAAGCGCTTCGGCGAACTTCGGTCCAACGCCCTTCATTCGCGTGAATTCATCCCGCGTCTCGTTGCCGGCAAGCGCCTGATGCACCGGTGCACGGAGAATCTCGCCAGCGACGTCGCTGGTCGCGGCCGCTGCCTCCCCCGCCAGACCGCGCCCTTCGGCTTCCGGCTTCGGGTTGATCATGTGCGGTCTCAGCGGCGTGTTTTCCGTCAACTTCACGCTCTGCCGAGGCCGCAAAAGCAGGAACGCCAGAAGCGCGATCACGACGACCGCAAGGATGATCAGCCAGAGATATCCGTCGAAATTCATCACCAACTCCACTGCGCGTTCGACCGGCGCCGCAATTCGAGCAGATAGGCCATCAGCAGCCCGAGGCCAAAGCTGAGAAGCGCCGCAAGTTCCACTTCAAGCAGCATCGGCAGCATGAAAGGAGCTTGCCGATCGGCCCAGTGTACGCTGCCAATTCCCCGGACGTCGTTCAGGATCCGCACAAGCTCCGCCCGCTGAAAGTCGTCTGCCGGTCCGGTCAGGACAAGCGTTCGGCCGAGGGGGTTACGCTGAACCACGGCGCGCACCTGCCCCATCTCGAAGTCGACCAGCACTTGTCGCGTCTGCTTTTCGGCGGCCGTGGCAAAGCGGTTGCCGTTGCCGACGGGGCCGTGCCAGATCCAGCTGGCGGCGAGGACGAAGCCCAGCCCTGCCACCAACGCCAGGCGACCGCGCTTCTTCCGTCGAAAGCCGAACGCGCCGGCGATCACGCCCGCGACGGCCGCGGCCACGATGACAGGCCAGTAGAGGTCCCAGAGCAGGTTCATTGGTCGGCCATTGCTCCGCTACGCTCCAATTCTCGCCAGCCGATGTCCTTGCGATGAAAGCCGTCGGCGAAGTCGATCTGGTCTACCGCCCGATACGCCCGGGCGCGGGCGTTGGCGAAGGTATCCGCAACCGCGGTGACGGCGAGAACACGGCCGCCTTTCGCAACGAGGCCGTCCTCCGACCGAGCTGTGCCGGCGTGAAAGACGGTCACTCCAGGCACCTGCTCGGCTGCTTCGATCTCGCGGATAAGCCCGCCGCTTTTGGGTGTCCCCGGGTAGCCGCTGGCGGCGACGATGACGGTCACGGCAGACTGCGCCGAAAGTTCGGGGCGAACGTGGGCCAGACGGCCGGTCGCCACCGCTTGAAGCAACTCCGCGAAGTCGCCTTCGACACGCGGCATGATCGCTTCGCACTCGGGGTCGCCGAAGCGGACATTATATTCGATGAGCTTGGGGCCGTCGGACGTCAGCATCAGGCCCGCGAAGAGCACTCCCGAGAATGGCGTGCCCGCGGCCGCCATGGCTCGCGCCGTCGGAAGCACGATCTCCGCCATCGCCCGCTGCTTCGAGTTCCGGCGTCAGGACCGGCGCGGGCGTGTAGGCACCCATGCCGCCGGTGTTCGGACCGGTATCGCCTTCGCCGACCCTCTTGTGGTCCTGGGCCGACGCGAGCACGACCGCGTTTTCGCCGTCGACCAGCGCGAACAGGCTGGCTTCTTCGCCTTCGAGGAACTCCTCGATGACCATCGGGCCGTCGCCGGCAGCGTCGATTGCCGCTTCGGCTTCCTCGCGGGTCATGGCGACGGTCACGCCCTTTCCGGCCGCAAGCCCGTCGGCCTTGATCACCACCGGGATGCTGAATTGCTTGAGCGCTTCACGGGCCGCGGCCGCCGTTTCCACTCGGACGTAGCCAGCCGTTGGGATGCCGTTCGCCGCGCAAAGGTCCTTGGTGAAGCCCTTCGACCCTTCGAGCTGTGCTGCCGCGGCATCCGGGCCCAAACACCGCGATTCCTGCCGCACGGAGCGCGTCGGCCACGCCCGCTACCAAAGGGGCCTCCGGTCCGACGACGACGAGATCGATCGCCCGCTCCCGTGCCAGCGCGGTCACGGCCGCCGGATCGCAGGGGTCGAGAGGCGACGCATTCCGCCCATCGCGCGATGCCCGGATTTCCCGGCGCGGCGACAAGCGTTTCGCAGCTCGGCGATTGCCTCAGCCGCCACGCGAGAGCATCTTCACGGCCACCCGAACCCAAAAGCAGGATGTTCATGGATCTCCCCGAAGACAGCGGAAGCGGCCTGTTAGCCGACGCCAAGGCCGGCGACAACGCGCCTGCGTTGACGGTGACCGAGCTGTCGATGTCGCTCAAGCGGACGATCGAGACGTCCTACGGCCGGGTGCGCCTTCGCGGCGAGATTTCCGGCTTCAAGCGGCACGCCTCGGGCCATTGCTATTTCTCGCTGAAGGACGAGGGCGCCTGCATGGACGCCGTCGTCTGGCGCAGCAGCGCGCAGAGCCTCGCGTTCCGTCCGGAAGATGGGGCCGAGGTCATCGCGACCGGGAAGCTGACGACCTACCCGGGCCGCTCCAAGTATCAGATCGTCGTCGAGCGGATGGAGCTGGCGGGCGAGGGCGCGCTGATGGCGCTGCTCGACAAGCGCCGTCGGGCCTTGGCGGCGGAAGGGCTCTTCGACGCCGGGCGCAAGCGCAAGCTGCCCTACCTTCCGCGCGTGATCGGCGTCGTGACGTCACCGACCGGTGCCGTGATCCGCGACATCCTGCACAGGCTGGAGGATCGCTGCCCGACACACGTCATCGTCTGGCCGGTGCCGGTTCAGGGTGAGGGTGCATCGGCCAAGGTCGCGCAGGCCATTCGGGGATTCGGTGCCCTTGAGCCCGGCGGCCCCGTTCCGCGTCCCGACCTGCTGATCGTTGCTCGCGGAGGGGGCTCGATCGAGGATCTGTGGGCCTTCAACGAGGAGGAAGTCGTGCGGGCGGCGGCGGAGTCGCCGATCCCCCTCATCTCGGCTGTGGGTCATGAGACCGACACGACTTTGATCGACTTCGCCTCGGATATGCGCGCACCGACGCCAACCGCCGCCGCCGAAATGGCGGTGCCCGTCCGTGCCGAACTGTTGGCGCTGGTGGACGATCTGGGCCGCCGCTCCGCATCGTGCCTGACCGTTCACGCCAGGCGCGCCCGCGAGAGGCTCGACCTGACGGCGCACCGCTGGCCGCAGCCCGAGACTTTGTTCGCGCCCATGGGCGCAGCGGGTCGACGATCTCGTTGGCCGACTGCCGCGAGCGCTTGCATCGCGAGCCGCTCACGCGCGGGCGGATCTCAGCTCGGTTGCGCCGAGACTGAGGCGCGAGTTGCTATCCGACAGAGTCGCAAGGGCGCAGGATCGCCTCGAGTCCCTTTGGCGGCTCGCGGAGCTCGCTCATCCCGACCGGCCGCTGAAGCGGGGCTTCGCCCGAGTGACCGATCGCGAGGGCAGGACGCTGACCCATGCCGCGGAGGCCGAGGCCGCACGCGAGCTGAAGCTGCACTTCGGCGATGGATCGGTCGATGCAACGACCGGTGCAGGCAAAGCGCCATCTCCAAACCCTTCGCCGCGGGTTGAGCGCCCGCGCCGCGCACCCTATGTCGCCCCGCAGCGGGGGCTGTTCGACGAGCCTGAGGAATAATCGATGCTGATGAGCGGAGCCGGACGCGCAGCGCGCCTTCACTATCTCCCAAGCACGTTTCGCGTTCTTTCGAACGGCGATCACGTGATCTGCGCGGTCACTGGCGCGCGCATCCCTCTGCACGAGCTGCGCTATTGGAGCGTCGAGCGTCAGGAAGCCTATGTCGACGCCGAAGCTAGCGTTCAGGCGGAGCAGCGGGCAGGAGGCATCTAGCCGTTCGTCGAAGCGGCGTTGCGTCGAGCCCAGGCTTGTCGCAGGACGGGTCAGCAGAAATGGAGTAGCTCATGCCTACCCGCTTATTTGCTCTGGCCTTCGCACTGACCGTGACGGTCGGAAGCCCAGCTGCCGCTTCCAATGGACAAGAAAACCCCCAGTTTGCCGGAACCGATCCGAACGAGAAAATCTGCGAGGACATCGTCGTGACGGGCAGCCGCCTGGCGAAGAAGCGCTTTTGTGCGACTCGAGCACAGTGGGAGGAGCGCAAGCAGATCGATCGCCGGACGATCCATCAGATTCAGACCCAGATAGTCGGCCCCTGTCAAATAGCACCCTCTTCCCGCAACGGAGGACCGACCGCATGCTGAAGTATCTCACCATGGCGCTGCTCGTGCCCGCGGCCCTGACTTCCGGACCCGCACTAGCTGAGAAGAAAGAGCAGCCGACCGGCAATGCAGACTATCAGAATGAACGGATCTGTGAGGACATCACACTCACGGGTAGCCGCATTGCCAGCAAGAGGTTCTGCGGAACGCGCGCTCAGTGGGCCGACAAGAAGTTGCAGGATAAGCAGGAAGTCGAGCGGATCCAGCGCAGCCCCTGCGTCCTCACTCATAACTCCCCGAGTGGGAAACCCGCCTGCTGATCCATCGCGGGAGACAAACAATGCGCCTGCACCTGCTCGCCGTCGTCTTCTTGAGCCCTCTGAGCACGGCCACGGCTCAAACCGTTCCGGAGGCGCCGCGAGCAAGCCCGGACAGCGGCAGCGACCGGATTTGCCAGGACGTCAAGCTGACCGGCAGCCGGCTTACGGTCAAACGCTTCTGCGGGACCCGCGACCAGTGGGCCGACAAGCGTCTGCAGGATCGGCAGGAGGTCGAGCGGATCCAGCGGAGCCCATGCGTGCGCGACGGCACGACCTGCAAGTAGGCCGGCGCCCGCCGCCTATTCCGCCGCTTCCCGGATGGCGTCGTCCGCGGGCGTGATGACCAGCCCGCCGTCGCCCTCGTCGACGCGCACCGTCTGACCGTCCTTCAACTGTCCGGCGATGATCATGTCGGCCAGCGGATCCTGCAGATACTTCTGGATCGCTCGCTTGAGCGGCCGCGCGCCGTAGACCGGATCGTAGCCGACCCGTCCGAGCCAGGCGCGGGCGGCGTCGGTCAGTTCGATGCGGATCTTGCGGTCCTCGAGCAGCTTCTGCAGCCGCTTGACCTGGATATCGACGATCGGGCCCATGTGCGCCGCGCTGAGCCGGTGGAACAGGATGATCTCATCCAGCCGGTTGAGGAACTCGGGCCGGAAATGCGCCCGGACGACTTCCATGACCTGCGGCTCGACCTTCTCGGCCGGCTCGTCTTCGCCAAGCGAGGCCAGATACTGCGAGCCGAGGTTCGAAGTCAGGATGATGATCGTGTTCGAGAAATCGACCGTGCGGCCCTGGCCGTCGGTCAGGCGGCCGTCGTCGAGCACCTGCAGCAGGACGTTGAACACGTCGCGAGTGCGCCTTCTCGACCTCGTCGAACAGCACGACCTGATAGGGGCGCCGGCGGACGGCTTCGGTCAGAACACCGCCTTCCTCATAGCCGACATAGCCGGGAGGAGCGCCGATCAGCCGCGCGACCGCATGCTTTTCCATGAACTCCGACATGTCGATCCGGACCATCGCGTGCGGATCGTCGAACAGGAATTCGGCGAGCGCCTTGGTCAGCTCGGTCTTGCCGACGCCCGTGGGGCCGAGGAACAGGAAGGAGCCGAGCGGCCGGTTCGGGATCCTGCAGGCCGGCGCGTGAGCGGCGAACGGCGGCGGAGACGGCCTTCACCGCATCGTCCTGCCCGATGACGCGGGCGCCGAGCAGCTTCTCCATCTGGAGCAGCTTCTCGCGCTCGCCTTCCAGCATCCGTTCGACAGGAACGCCGGTCCAGCGGCTGACCACGCCCGCAATGTCCTCGGCCGTGACTTCCTCGCGGAGCATCGCGCCTTTCACCGCCGCCTGGGCCTCGGCGAGCTGTCGCTCCAGGTCGGGGATGCGCCCGTACTGCAGCTCGCCCGCCTTCGCGAGGTCGCCGTTCCGCTGCGCCTGCTCGAGCTCGATGCGGGCGGCGTCGAGCTGCTCCTTGATCTTGGCCTCGGCGGTGATCTTCTCCTTCTCCGCCTGCCAGCGCTGCGTCAGCTCCGCCGACTGCTGCTCCAGGTTCGCAAGCTCTTCCTCCAGCGCCTTCAGCCGCTCCTTCGAAGCCGCGTCATTCTCCTTCTTCAGCGCCTCCCGCTCGATCTTGAGCTGGATGATGCGCCGGTCGAGATTCTCGATCTCTTCGGGCTTGGACTCCACCTCCATGCGGATGCGGCTCGCGGCCTCGTCCATGAGGTCGATCGCCTTGTCGGGCAGGAAGCGGTCGGTGATGTAGCGGTTGCTGAGCGTCGCTGCGGCGACCAGCGCGCCATCGGTGATGCGCACGCCGTGGTGAAGCTCGTACTTCTCCTTGAGCCCGCGCAGGATCGAGATGGTGTCGGGAACGCTCGGCTCGCCGACGAACACCGGCTGGAACCGCCGCTCCAGCGCCGCATCCTTCTCGATATATTTGCGATACTCGTCGAGCGTCGTGGCGCCGATGCAGTGCAACTCGCCGCGGGCGAGCGACGGCTTCAGCAGATTGCCCGCGTCCATCGCGCCTTCGGCTTTGCCTGCGCCGACCAGCGTGTGCATCTCGTCGATGAAGAGGATGATCTCGCCGGCGGCCTGCTTCACCTCGTCGAGCACGCCCTTCAGGCGCTCCTCGAACTCGCCGCGATATTTCGCGCCGGCGATCAGCGAGCCCATGTCGAGCGACAGCAGGCGCTTGTCCTTGATGCCGTCGGGCACGTCGCCGTTGGTGATCCGCAGCGCGAGGCCCTCGGCGATGGCCGTCTTGCCGACGCCCGGCTCGCCGATCAGTACCGGATTGTTCTTGGTGCGGCGGGCGAGGACCTGGATCGTGCGGCGGATTTCCTCGTCGCGGCCGATGACCGGATCGAGCTTGCCTTCGCGAGCCGCCTCGGTGAGGTCGCGCGCATATTTCTTCAGCGCGTCGTAGCGATCTTCGGCGCCCTGGGTGTCGGCCGTCCGGCCGCCGCGAAGTTTCTCGATCGCGGCGTTGAGGTTCTGCGGGGTGACGCCTGCCTTCTGCAGCGCCGTGCCGACATCGGTGCCCTTCGCCAGCGCCATGGCGAGCAGGATGCGCTCGACGGTCACGTAGCTGTCGCCGGCCTTCTGGGCGACCTGCTCGGCCTGATCGAGAATGCGGATGGTGTCGCCGTCGAGCGCCGGCGCCTGCGTGGCGCCGCTTCCGGTCACGGCCGGAATCTTCGCCACGAGCGCATCGACTTCGCGCTTGGCCGCTTTGGCGTCGCCGCCCGCTGCCTCGATGAGGCCGGCGGCCATGCCCTGCTCGTCGTCGAGCAAGGCCTTCAATAGGTGCGCGGGAGCGATCCGCTGATGATGTTCGCGGACGGCAATCGTCTGCGCCGCCTGAAGGAAGCCGCGGGCGCGATCGGTGAGTTTCTCAAGGTCCATCGAATACCCCTTTGCGTTGGGGCGGATATGGTGTGGCCCTTAGACCACACAAGGGCGAGCGTCACCGCTTTTGCGGCTGAGTCTCGGACGAAGTGGGGGGTGTCAGGACGGGCCCGTAAACCGGGCTTGGCTCAGCCACTGTGGGTGCGAGCGGGTCGGCAGGGGCGGTGGAAACGGCCGATCGCCGTCGCCGGGGCGACCGACTGCGGTTGCGGCGGAAGCGCGACGCTTGCGACATCCGCCGGCCGGACGATCGCCGGACAGCTCGCGACGTTCGGGTCTGCGCCCCAGCGCCGGTACTTGGTCGTGTCCACATGGAAGCGGATGAAGGCGTAGAAGCCGAGACCGACCGAATAGTCGGTTCCGCGGCGTGCATGCACCGCGCACAACCTGCGCATCAGGTCCTCGCGGGTCGTCTGACGCAGCGGCACCAGGTCGACCGCCGAATAATGCTTGTGCGCGCTTTCAGGGGCGCCGCCGGCGCAGCTGTTGAGATGCGGATTGCGATAGGCGGACACGGGTTCGACCGGTCCGACCGTCGGGATCACGTAGTCGTGGATGTAGCGCAGCGTCTGAACGATGTTCGGCCATTCCGCGAGGGGCGGGACTTCGAACGGCGCCCCGCCGCAACGCTGCCATGACGTCGCGGTGCGCAGCAGCTGCCAGGTCGGCACGATCCCCGAGACGCCGTACTGCGCCAGGTAGTCGTTGAAGCCCTTCACGCCCGCCGCGTGCCGGAGGCTCGCGCTATACCAGTTGCGATAGCCGGGCTCGTCCTGGCCGATGGTGATGTAGGGCGCCGCCGGGCTCCACACGGCCGGCTGCGGGAGCAGGCATGACTGGGGCGACCTGGGCAAATGAAGGGGCCGCCGCGAACAGCAATAGGCTCGAAATCCAACGCATTGCGGCCATGATACTCGCAGGACCCAGCTTGCAAAGCGCTGAATGGCGCACCACTGTCGCAGGAATGGAGCGACCCATCGAAGTAGACCTGCCGCACAAGCTGGGCCGCGAAGAGGCCCGGCGGCGGATCGCCGGCAATGTGCACAAGCTCACCGATCACATTCCCGGCGGCGCTGCGGACGTGAAGTCGAACTGGGTCGGCGATCAGCTCAACCTCGACATCACCGCCATGGGCCAGACGGTCGCGGCGCAGATCGACGTCGAGGAAGCGAAGGTGCGGTGCCGCGTCATGCTGCCCGGAATGCTGGCCCTTTTCGCCGGACCGATCGAAGCGGCGCTCAATCGAAAGGGCAGCGACCTTCTTCTCGAAGACCGGAGCAAGAAGCGCTGATGCGCCACTTCGCCGTCGTCGGATCGGGGCCCGCGGGCTTCTACACGGCGGAGGCGCTCGAGAAGGCGTATGGCGAGACATGCTCGCATCGACATCCTCGATCGATATGCCGTCCCCTACGGACTGATCCGCTTCGGGGTCGCACCCGATCATCAGTCGCTGAAGGCGGTCAGCAAGCGCTACGACAAGGTCGCGGACAGCGCGGGCGTAGACTTCATCGGCAACGTGACCGTCGGCAAGGACGTGTCGGTCGCGGAGCTGCTCGACCTGTACGACGCGGTGATCCTGGCCATCGGCGCGCCGCACGACCGCAAGCTCGGCATTCCGGGCGAGGACCTCCCCGGCGTCGTCGGCTCGGCCGAATTCGTCGGCTGGTACAACGGCCATCCCGAGTTCGCCGACCTCGATCCGCCGCTGGACGGCACGCACGCGGCGGTGATCGGAAACGGCAATGTCGCGCTCGATTGCGCGCGCATTTTGTCCAAGACGCAGATCGAATTCGAAGGGTCGGATATCGTCGGGCACGCGCTCGAGGCGCTCGACAAATCGTCGATCCGGACGGTCACGATCCTCGGGCGGCGCGGGCCGCATCAGATCGCCATGACGCCCAAGGAACTCGGCGAACTCGGCCATCTCGAGGATGCATCGCCCGTCGTCGAAGCAGGCGACTTCCCGCCGGTCGAGGCCGACGATGCGCTGGAGCCGGGGCATCGCAAGTCGATCACCATCCTTCGCGAATTCGCCGCGACGGCCGCCGGACGCAGTCCAAGCCAAAGCGCATGGTGTTCGACTTCTTCGCCAAGCCCTTGCGCATCGAGGGCGACGGTAAGGCGGAGCGGATCATCGTCGAGCGCACCGAGCTGGACGAGAATGGCGCTGCTCGCGGCACGGGCGAGACCTACGAAGTGCCCGCCTCGCTGATCGTGAGCGCCATCGGCTATTCGACCCCGCCCATCGAAGGCGTGCCTTACGATGAGCGCGGCGGGAAATTCCTGAACGAGCGCGGGGTCGTCGGTGATCGATTGTACGCCGTTGGCTGGGCTCGGCGGGGGCCGAGCGGAACGATCGGAACAAATCGCCCGGACGGCTATGAAGTCGCGGAGCAGGTGGCGGCGGCCATGCCGGCGGGCAGCGCAAGCGATCGGGCAGGGGGCCGAGGGCCTGAAGCGCCTGCTCGCCGAGCGTGGCGTGATGGCGACGGACTATGACGACTGGCGCAAGATCGAGGAAACGGAGGTTGGTCGCGCCCGTCCGGGAAGCCCGCGCGAGAAGTTCGTTCGGGTCGAGGATTGGCTTGCCGCCCTCGGCCGCTGATGGCTTGCGCCGCAGTCCAAGGACGTGGGTTGCCATCCTGCAAACCCCCATCTATCTAGCCGCGGCCTTGGCTCCCGCCGCGACCGCAAGTCGCGACGCAAAGCGGGTTCCGGTCGGGGAGTAGCTCAGCCTGGTAGAGCACTGTCTTCGGGAGGCAGGGGCCGGAGGTTCGAATCCTCTCTCCCCGACCACTTTTGCTTTCGGGCTCGCCTGAATGCGTACGCTTTGCGATCCCTGCCATGCGCTCGATCGCGGCCTGGCGGCGATCCGCGAGCAGTTTCAGATCCCGAACTCCTTTCCGGAACCGGTGCTCGCCGCGGCGGACCTGGCGGCCGCCCGTAAGCCCTCGGACCATGTCGATCGTACGGACCTGCCGTTCGTGACGCTCGATCCCGCCAGTTCCACCGACCTCGACCAGGCTTTTGCCATCGAGCGCAGCGGCAATGACCTGCTGTTGCGCTACGCGATCGCCGACGTCGCCTGGTTCGTGGAGGATGGCGACCCGCTCGACGTTGAAGCATGGGTTCGTGGGCAGACGCTTTACCTACCCGACGGCAAGTCCAGCCTCTATCCGCCGGTTCTCAGCGAAGGCGCGGCGAGCTTGCTGCCCGATGTCGATCGCCCGGCCGTGATCTTCACCGTTCGCGTCGCGACTGACGGTGCAACGTCGTTGGACGGCGCGGAACGAGCCCTGATCAGGAGCCGGGCGAAGCTGGCTTACGACAGCGTCCGCGAACAGGATCTGCCCGAAGGCTTCGCGGAGCTTTCGAGCCGGATCGAGCAGGCGGACAGGCTAAGGGGCGCGGCGCGGGTCGACCCGCCGGAGCAGGAAGTCGTCGACCTCGGGGATGGGAGATACCAGCTCTCGTTCCGTCCGCGGCTGGTGTCCGAGGACCGCAATGCGGCGCTCTCGCTTGCCGCGAACCTGGCGATCGCGAAGGCATTACTGGCGCATCGGACCGGTTTGTTCAGGGTCATGCCGGAACCGAACAAGAGAGCGGTCAAGCGCCTGCGGCACACTGCGAAGGCGTTCGCCATTCCATGGCCGGCGACAGTGACGCTGACCGAGTTCGAGCCGACTCTGGACCCGAACGACCCGAAGCATGCCGCTTTCATGCTGGCCATTCGCCGAGCGACGCTTGGCGCTGGTTTTCAGCCTTTTCTCGATGAGGTTGCCCCGTGGCACTCGGCAGTCGCAGCGCCCTATGCCCAGGCCACGGCTCCGCTGCGCCGCTTGGCCGACCGGTATGTCATCCGGGCGGCACTGGCGGTGGCAAATGGGGAGCCGGTGCCGGAATCGTGACGGACGCCTTCGAGAAGCTCCCGAAAGTCATGGCACGCGCCGAAGCTCGCGCGAACCAGATCAGCCGGGCGGCAATCGACTTGGCGGAAGCTGTGATGCTTCACGACCGGATCGAAGAGATATTCCCTGCGGTCGTCACGGACGTGGATGAGCGCGGGGCGCGGATGCAGCTGAAGGACCTGCCGGTCGTCGCGCGGGTCGATGCGGACGGTACCGTTCCGGGTGACGACCTCAATGTGCGGCTGCTGTCCGCCGATCCTGTACGTCGTGAGGTGAGATTCGAGCGAGCGGCCTAGCTCGCGAAGCTCGGATCGAGACGATAGGCCTTCCGCTTCAGCGCCGGCCACGCGAGCAGGTTTGCCGCGAGCGCCACGCCCGATCTGGCCCTGTTGCGCGGTGATCTCCGGCGATCCCTGCGGCGGATGGTTGATGCTGTTGCCGGCGGACAGCGCCATGATCTGCGCCTGGCATGCGCGCTCGAGGAAATAGAGGCGGACGAAGCATTCGCCGACGTTCTTGCCGACGGCGAGCGTGCCGTGATTGCGCAGGATCATCGCGTTCTTGGTGCCCAGGTCGGCGACCAGCCGTTCCCGCTCGCTGAGGTCGACGGCGACGCCTTCGTAGTCGTGGAACGACACGTCGCCCCGAATGAGCATCGCGGTCTGCGTCAGCGGAAGGAGACCTTCCTGATGCGCGGACACCGCCTGACCGGCAGGCGTGTGCAGGTGCATCACCGCATGCGCGTCGTCCCGCGCCATGTGGATCGCGGAGTGGATCGTGAAGCCTGCCGGGGTTGGTGATGAAGGGCGTCGGGTCGACAGGGTTGCCGCTCTCATCGACCTTCACCAGCGACGAAGCCGTCACTTCTTCGAACATCAGCTGATAGGGGTTGAGCAGGAAATGATGCTCGGGCCCCGGAATGCGGGCGGAGAGATGGGTGAAGACGAGGTCGTCCCAGCCGTAATAGGCCACCATCCGGTAGGCGGCCGCCAGATCCTCGCGGATCGCCCATTCCTCGTCGCTGACCTTGCCCTTCAGCGACGGGATGTCGACCGAATCCAGCGCCTTCGTTTCGTCCATCCCACGGTTGATGGCGTCGACACGGTTCATTTCGGTTGCTCCTGCCTGTCCGGATGCGCTGCCGCGAAGGCCTCCATCTTAGACGCATTCTCGTCCGCGCGCAGCAAAGTCGGATAGGCATCGAGTGGGACGTTGAAACGGCGGGCATTGTAGAGCTGCGGCACGAGGCAGATGTCGGCGGCAGTCGGCGCGTCCCCTACCAGGAACTTGCCGGCCTTCGGAGCGGCCATGGCTTCGAGCGCGGGCAGGCCCTCGCTGATCCAGTGCGCGTACCACTCGTCGCGCTGCTCCTGGCTGAGGCCGAGCGTCCCGCCGAGATATTTGAGGACGCGGAGGTTGTTCAGAGGGTGGATGTCGCAAGCGACGGCCATCGACAATGCGACGACATGCGCTCGCTCCGCGGCCGGTGAAGGCAGGAGGGGCTGATTCTGGAATCGCAGGTCGAGGTAATTGAGGATCGCGAGGCTCTGGACGAGGCGGTGCCCGTCGATTTCGAGCATCGGCACGAAGCCCTGCGGATTGAGCGCGCGATACTCGTCCGACTTCTGCTCGCCTTCGAGCAGATTGACCGGCCGGCTTTCGTAATCGATGCCCTTGAGGTTCAGCCCGATGCGAACCCGGTAGGCGGCGGACGACCTGTAATAGTCGTAGAGGATCGGGCGGGTCATGTGACGCGGGCTTAGCGCTTGCGAAGCCAGTGCGGCAAGGTGGCGCCCTGACGCGTTACAGCCTCATGCCGTCCAGCGGTCATCCGCCGCTTCATGTACGTCCCCGAAAGCCGCGAACTGACCGTCGAATTCGTGTCCGGGCGGCGTTACGTCTATTCGGAAGTGCCGGCGGAAGACGTCGAAGCCTTCCGCGCGGCCTTCTCCAAAGGCTCTCACTTCAACCGGCATATTCGCGACCATTTTCCGTGCCGCGAACTCGCGCCGGCCGGCGACGACTGAATTACTCGCCGCTTTCTTCGGTCTGGAAGATGCTCTCGACCGCATCGATCCGCGCCGAAAGGCGGACATTGTCGCCTTCGACTTCCGCGATGAGGCCGGCCGGGATGTAGTGGTGATGGCCTTCATGGGACCCTTGGCCGCTGCTGTCGCGGGTCAGCTTGATGCGGTCGCCTTCGATGCGATCGACTTTGCCGAGGGGAGTTCCTTCGGCGTCGATGACTTGCATGTGCTCGCGGACCTGGTCGATGTTGCTCATTCCGATCTCCTGCTCGTGGTGGACTCGAACTCGCGGGCCGCACCTTACGCCCCGCTTTGTGTCGCTTAAACGAATTTACTGCGACGGAACGGTGTCGCCCCCGGTACCGCTGCCGCGATCGCTGGTCGGCCCAGTCGGTTCTTCCGGCATGGAGTCGCCGAGATTGGCTTGCTCCGTCACGGGGGCGGTGCCCGGCGTGATGTTGCCGGTACCGGCGCCGGCGAGCAGCTTCGGGCGCCTCGCCGCGCTCGGAAAGATTTTCTTCCTGCTCGGTCGGGCCGCCGCCACAGGCAGCGAGAAGAAACAGAGGCCGGGACGACAAGCGCGCTTCGCATGAAATACCTCCGCATGTGCGAGGAAGCCGCGCGCGGCGCAAAGGTTCCAACCGGCGGAACCGCTGAACGAATAGGTCGTTCGTTACGCCGATAGAACAGGTTGAGGGAGAGCGTAATGTCGGATGATCGAGAGCCAGTAGAACGCACGACAATCATCGAGACGAACGGTGGCGGAGGCGGCGGCGGAGTGCTGGCCGTGGTGCTCCTGATCATCGTTATCCTGGTCCTGCTTTTCCTCTTCCGGGATCAGCTCGGCTTCGGCGGGCAGACGACGGAAATCACGGTCCCCGACGAGATCAACGTCAACGTCAACTAAGCATCGTCGAACGCGCGGTAGGCGAGTCCCGCGCGGCGCGGGCGCAGTTCCAACAGGGGCTGCGCCCGTTTGAACTTGCGGGCCGCAGGCTCTAACGCGGCGCCATGCAGGGAAACGATCTCCGCTACTTGAGCGGCTTCGGCGGCCATTTCGAAACGGAGGCTGTCGAGGGCGCGCTTCCGAAGGGGCGCAATAGCCCGCAGCGTCCCCCTTTCGGTCTGTATGCGGAGCAGGTGTCCGGGAGCGGCGTTCACCGCGCCGCGCCACGAGAATCGCCGCAGCTGGCTGTACCGCCTGCGCCCGACCGCCGATCATCGGCCATTCGTTCGTTACGAGGGTGCAAAGCTGTTCGCTCCGGGGACGGTCGAGGAGCCGCTGGCACCGAACCGCCTGCGCTGGGATCCGCCATCCGATCTGCCGGCTGGAGCCGACTTCGTCGACGGCATGGTGACCATGCTCGCCAATCGCGATCCTGCCGATCTCGAGGGCGTCGCGATCCATCAATATCGCGCAAGCAAGTCGATGGAGCGGCGCGTGTTCGTCAATGCCGACGGCGAGCTGCTCATCATTCCGCAGTCGGGAACCTTGCGGCTCGCGACCGAATTCGGCCGGATCGACGTCTCGCCGGGGCAGGTCGCGCTGATCCCGCGCGGCGTGAAGTTCCGCGTGGAGGTCGACGGCGAGGCGCTCGGCTATGTCGCCGAGAACCACGGACTGCCGCTGCGATTGCCGGAGCTTGGGCCGATCGGGTCGAACGGCCTTGCCAATGCCCGCGATTTCGAGACGCCAATGGCCTGGTTCGAAGATCGCGACGAGCAGACGGAAGTCGTCCAGAAATATCTCGGCAGCCTGTGGACGACGACGCTCGACCATTCGCCGCTGGATGTCGTTGCATGGCACGGCAATTACGCCCCGTGGCGCTACGATCTGCGGCTGTTCAACACGATGGGGTCGATCAGCTTCGACCATCCCGATCCGTCGATCTTCACCGTCCTGACCAGCCCGAGCAACGTGCCCGGCCGAGCCAATGCGGATTTCGTGATTTTCCCGCCGCGCTGGATGGTGGCCGAGGATACATTCCGGCCGCCATGGTTTCACCGCAACGTGATGAGCGAGGCGATGGGCCTGATCTACGGCGCGTATGACGCGAAGGCCGATGGCTTCGCGCCCGGCGGGCTCAGTCTGCACAATCTGATGAGCGGGCACGGCCCCGACGTCGAGAGCTGGAAGAAGGCCAGCGAGGCGGAGCTCAAGCCGGCCAAGATCGACAATACCTTGGCCTTCATGGTCGAGACCTGCTGGCCCTATCGCCCGACCCAGTTCGCGCTGGATCGCGCCCAACCCGACTATGACCTGGCGTGGGCGGGCTTCCCCAAGGCGAAGCTGCCGCAGCAATGATCGACGAAACGCACGATCCGGATCGCACAAGCTGGGTGAGCGGAGCGGAGCCGGGAAGCGACTTTCCGGTGCAGAACCTGCCGCTCGGCATTTTCTCGGAAGCGAAAGGCCTGCGTCGGCCCGGCGTTGCGATCGGCGACTATGTCCTCGACCTCGCGGCGGTTTCCGATCTGCTCGACGAGGAATGGCGCGCGGACCTGTCGCAGCCGGTGCTCAACGCCTGGTTGTCGCGCGGGCCGGAGGATCATCGCGCATTGCGCCATCGGCTGTCGGAAATCCTCAGCGACGAACGCTATCGCGACGATGTCGAAATGTACCTGATCGGACAGAGCGAGGTGCGGATGCACGTCCCTTGCCTGATCGGCGACTACACCGATTTCTACGTCGGGATTCACCACGCGACCAATGTCGGGAAGCAGTTCCGGCCCGACGCTCCGCTGCTGCCGAACTACAAATATGTGCCCATCGGCTATCACGGGCGGGCAAGCTCGGTCCGCGCTTCGGGCGAGCCGGTCATACGCCCGAGCGGACAGCGCAAGCCGCCCGAAGCGGAGGCTCCCGAATATGGCCCGAGCCGCCGTCTCGATTACGAGCTTGAACTCGGCATGTGGATCGGGCGCGGGAACGACCTTGGGCAGCCAATCCCGATCGGTGAAGCGGGCGACCATATCGCCGGTTTTTGCCTGCTCAACGACTGGTCGGCGCGCGATCTGCAGGCGTGGGAATATCAGCCGCTCGGACCGTTCCTGGCCAAGAACTTCCTGACGAGCATTTCGCCCTGGGTCGTAAGCGGCGATGCGCTCGCGCCATTCCGGACGCCGATGCCGCCGCGGCCCGAAGGGGATCCGGAGCCGCTGCCGTACCTGGACGATGCTTCGGACCGCGAGCATGGCGGCCTGGAAATCCAGCTCGAAGTGACGCTTTCGACCGAGACGATGCGCCGGGAGGGGACCGCGCCGCACGTCCTTTCGCGCGGTCGGGCCGACGCCGCCATGTACTGGAGCGCGGCGCAGATCGTTGCGCATCATTCGTCCAACGGATGCAATCTGCAGGCTGGCGATCTGATCGGGACCGGCACGCTTGTCGACCGACAGCGACGAGGGGCTGGGCTCGCTGCTCGAGATCAGCCGCGGCGGAAAGCAGCCGATCGAACTTGCCGGCGGCGAGAAGCGCAGCTTCCTCGAAGACGGCGACGAGGTGACCTTGCGGGCGTGGTGCGAGCGCGATGGCGCGGTGCGGATCGGTCTTGGTGAGTGCGTGGGGCGCGTTCAGCCTACAGCAGCTTGAGGCAGCGCATGCGGGGCGTCACGGCCATTGGTCCGTGTAACTTTGTTTCCGCCCCACACGTATAAGCGGCATATGACCGACAGCCTCACCACCCGACGCGGACTCCTTGGCCTTGCCGCCGCAGGTTCGATCTCGGCCATCCTTTACGCGCGTGCTGGGTCGGCAAAGCCGCCGTCCGCCTTCCCATTGACCAAGACACCCGCGGAGTGGCGGCGGGTTCTGGGGCCGCAGCGCTATCACATCCTGCGCGAGGCGGGCACCGAGCGGCCCTATTCCAGTCCGCTCAACAAGGAGCATCGCAAGGGCCTGTTCGGCTGCGCGGGATGCGGCCTTCCGCTTTTCAGCTCGACGACCAAGTTCGACAGCCGCACGGGCTGGCCGAGCTTCTATCGGGCGCTTCCCAATGCCGTCGTCACCAAGTCCGACCGCAGCCTGCTGATGGAGCGGACGGAGGTCCTGTGCCGCCGCTGCGGCGGGCACCTGGGTCACGTGTTCGACGACGGGCCGAAGCCGACCGGACTGCGCTACTGCATGAACGGGCTTGCCCTGATCTTCCGGCCGTCCTGATCACATGCTGATCGCACTTCTCGCCTTTTTCGGCGGCATGCTGACGATCGTCAGCCCCTGCATCCTGCCGGTCCTGCCGTTCGTGTTCGCTCGTGCCGACCGCGGC
This sequence comes from uncultured Alphaproteobacteria bacterium, assembly GCA_963807815.1. Lineage (GTDB taxonomy): Bacteria > Pseudomonadota > Alphaproteobacteria > Sphingomonadales > Sphingomonadaceae > Sphingomicrobium. The sequence goes on from CAWECW010000012.1 coordinate 427,047, forward strand.
TTCGCGCGTGGCGCCTTGCCATTGCTGGTAGGGATGGCGCTGACATTCGCGGTCGTCGCGACGCTTGCGGCGGTTGGCGGAAGCTGGGCGGTCAAGGCGAACGAGGCGGGCCGGTGGGCGGCGCTGGCATTGCTTGCGCTGTTTGGGTTGGCGCTGGTATTCCCGGCACTTGTCCGACCGCGCGACACGGCCTTTGGTCGCGCTGGGCTCCAGGCTTTCCGAGAAGCGGGACGAGGAATCCGATCTGGTCCTCGCTGGTACTCGGCGTCGCGACAGGACTGCTCTGGGCGCCATGTGCCGGGCCGATTCTCGGGATCATCTTCACCGCTGCTGCGATCCAGGGCGCGACGCTCGGCACAACCTTGTTGCTGCTGGCCTACGCACTTGGAGCCGCGACTTCGCTGGCGCTGGCTCTGCTCGTCGGGGGCAAGGTCTATGCCCGAATGAAGGGCTCGCTCCATGCGACCGAATGGGTCCGCCGCGTTCTTGGCGTTCTGGTCATTGCGGGCGTAGCGGCGATCGCGCTCGGTCTCGACACGCGCGTTCTGTCCAAGCTGTCGAGCACGCAAACGGCGTCGCTCGAAACCAGTCTGGCGAAGAAGCTGGGTCTTGGCGGAGCGGAGGCCACCGATGCGAAGGTCGGCGTAGGGGGACGGCTGGAGCTGCCGATTGAAGGTCAGCTGCCGTCGCTCGACGCGCTCGGCCCGTGGATCAACAGCGCCGGACTGACCCGCGAGCAGCTCAAGGGCAAAGTCGTCCTGATCGACTTCTGGACCTACAGCTGCATCAACTGCATCCGCGCGATCCCCTACGTCCGCGCCTGGCACGACGCCTATGCCGACGATGGACTGGTGGTGATCGGCATCCACGCGCCCGAATTCGCCTTCGAGCGCAATCCCGACAATGTGCGCCAGGCGGTCAAGGACCTGAACATCCGCTACCCCGTCGCGCTCGACAACAAGCTGGTGGTGTGGACGGCGCTCAAGAACAGATACTGGCCGGCGCACTACTTCTTCGATGCGCAAGGCCGGCAGCGCTACCACCACTTCGGCGAGGGCCGTTACGCACAATCCGAAAAGGTCATCCGCCAATTGCTGGCCGAGGCGGGACGCGCTCCCAAGACCGCGCGAATGGCGCAGGGCACCACGCGCGGAGCGGAGGCTGCCGCGGCGATCGCGAGCATCAGGTCGCCGGAGACTTATGTCGGTTACTGGCGTGCGGATCGGTTCGTGTCGCCGGGCGGCCAGGCTCAGGGATGCGGCCAAGACCTATGCGGCAGCGCCGCTGAAGCTCAACGATTGGGCGCTCGAAGGGAATTGGACAGTCGGTCGCCAGAGCGCGGTGACGAACGCGTCTGGCGGAGCGATCTCCTACCGCTTCCACTCGCGCGACCTGCATCTCGTGCTGGCTGCACCGAAGACTGCGCGCTTCAGGATCACGATCGATGGACAAGGCTCCCGGTGCGGACGCAGGAGTCGATGTGAAACCTGACGGGACGGGCACGATCACCAATGAGCGGCTGTATCAGCTCGTCCGGCAGAAGGGTGAAATCCGCGATCGGACGTTTCGCATCGAGTTCCTCGATCCCGGTGTCGAGGCCTTTGCCTTCACCTTCGGCTGATCAGCGCTCGTTGTCCCAGATCATGGAGATGATCTTCCAGCCCTCGTCGGGGTGGCGGAAGAGCTGGATCGAGTTGATACCGCGGCGTTCCACGCTGTCGTCGTTCGGCGAGGTGCGCGCTTCGTAATTGCTCCACACGTGCGCCATGTTGCCGAACACGTCGATGCGCCTTCCAGTCTCGACCTCGTAGAACGGATTGGCGTTGAAGAAGGGCGTGGTGTTCTCGGCATATTCGTCGAGGCCCATCATCTTCATCGCCGGGCTGATCCTGCTCGTCGACCCAGGTCCGCACCTGCCGAGCTTCAGGCAGGAAGCTGTTGCGCTGCCGCGACCAGTCGCGCGGACCGGCGGGGCCGGAGATCATCGCGTACATCTCGTCGATGACGGCGCCGATGGCGTCTTCGTCGCTCATGCCTTCGTCTCCTCGCTCACCCGGGTCATCGCCAGTGCCGCGAGGACCAGGACGACCGCCGCGAACGCCATCGTCCAGATCGGCTGGTCGGGGAAGGCGGACTTCATGATCGAACCCATTACCGTCGCCACCAGGAGCTGCGGGACAACGACGAAGATGTTGAACAGGCCCATGTAGATGCCGAGCTTCCGCTGCGGCAGGCTCGAAGCGAGGATCGCGTAAGGCATGGCGAGGATCGAGGCCCAGGCGATGCCGACGCCGACCTCGGTCAGGATCAGCCACTGCGGATCGCGGATGAAGAAGAAGCTCGAGAAAGCGACTGCGCCGACGAGCAAGCAAGCCATGTGCGTTCGCGCCTTGCCTATCCGGCTGCTCAGCCAGGGCAGGAGGGTCAACGCCGCAACTGCCGCCACGCCATTGTAGACCGCAAACAATGTCCCGACCCGGTTTGCTGCATCCTGATAACCCGAGCTGTCCGGATCGGCCGAGCCGTAGAAATATTGGGCAACCACGGGCGTGGTGTAGATCCACATGATGAACAGCGCGGACCAGCTGAAGAACTGGACCAACGCGAGCCGCTTCATGATCGGCGGCATGCCCGCGAAATCGCCAACGATGTGCGCCAGCATGTTCGTCGTGCTTCCGCCCCGGGCGAGCGAGATGGCGATGATGCTGGCGAGGCCGTAGGTGATCAGCAGGCCGCCGAGCAGGTACATCTCCTTTTCAAGCCCGATTTCCTCGACGCCGATGATCACCAACGCACCGGCGGCGATCCAGATGAAGCTCGTCCCGAATGTCCGTGCGGCCAGCGCGCGGATCGTCGAGTCCGCATCCGGATGATCGGTGGTCTCGCCGAACGAGGCCATTTCTTCGGGCGAATATTCCTTCGTGGTGAGGACGGTCCAAAGGACCGCGACAAAGAGGGCGGCTCCACCGATCCAGAAGGCGTAGCGAACGGTGTCGGGAATGCCGCCGCTCGGCGCGACATTCGACACGCCGGCCAGTTCCAGCGCCGGTGGAATCAGCGACCCCAGTACTGCGCCCGCACCGATGAAGGCGGTCTGCACGGCATAGCCGGCAGTGTGCTGATCCCTGCGCAGCATGTCGCCGACGAAGGCGCGGAACGGCTCCATCGAAATGTTGAGGCTGGCGTCCAGCACCCAGAGCAGCATCGCCGCGAACAGCAGGACCGGCGCGAGCGGCATCAGGAACAGCGACAGCGCGGCAAGGATCGCGCCGAGCAGGAAATAGGGACGGCGGCGTCCCAGCCGTCCGAGCCACGTCTTGTCCGACATGTGGCCGATGATCGGCTGAACGAGCAGTCCGGTCAGCGGCGCAGCGATCCACAAGGCGGGAAGGTCGTCGAGGCTCGATCCAAGCGACTGGAAGATGCGCGACATGTTCGCATTCTGCAGCGCAAAGCCGATCTGGATTCCGAAGAACCCGAACGAAATGTTCCATAGTCCGGCAAAGCTCTGCCGGGGCTTCTCGACTGACTGCATGCTTGGCTCTCCCGCGCTCGCGAGCGCAAGCTGGCAGAACAATTGCTGTTGGACAACGCGCTCGGATCAGGCCGGGCAGCTAGACTCTCGAACGACGAGCTGGACCGGCAGGAGCTGGTTTCGAGCATTGCCGAGCTCGACCGCCTCGACGGCGGCTTCGACCAGTGTCTCGCCCGCGGCGTGCGCGTCCTGGCGGACGGTGCTTAGGGGCGGGCTGGCAAGCTTGGCGGCCGGGATGTCGTCGAAGCCGACGATCGCCACTTCGTCCGGAATTGCCCTGCCAAGCCTCTGCAGCGCGTGCATCGCGCCGATACCGGCGACGTCGCAGGCGGCGAAAATGGCGTCGAATTCCACCTCGCGGCGCCGCAGTTCGGCGATTGCGTCGAGACCTGCCTGCTCGCTGGGGTCGGCATCGACCTGCAGGCGCGGATCGGGCTCGATTCCTGCCGCCCGCAATGCCCGGCAATAGCCGCGCCAGCGGTCGTGGAACTCCTGAAATCCGCGATCGGCGATCCCGATGAAGGCGATCTTGCGGCGACCGTTTTCGAGCAGATGCTGGGTCGCGTCGAACCCGCCTTGCTCATTGTCCGATCCGATCGTGGCGCCGAGCGTGGCGCCCGGGGTCGATCCCCAGCGAACGAAATGCGTGCCCCGCTCGACCAGCCTCTCGAGAAGTGGCTCGGACTGATAATAATCGCCGTAGCCGAGCAGGATGATCCCATCCGCCTTGTGCGTCTCGGCGTAATCGCCATGCCAGTCCGACGAGAGTTGCTGGAAGGAAATGAGAAGGTCGTAGCCCGTGTCGGCGCACTTGCGGACCATCGAGCCGAGCATCGAGAGATAGAATGGGTTGATCAGCCCGCCGTCCGCGCTTGCCTCCTCAAACAGGAGCGCCAGTGTGCGCGAGCGGCTCCGGCGGAGGCCGGAGGCGTTCTTGTCGACCTTGTAGTTGAGCTGCTCCGCGGCCGCGACCACCTTGGCCCGGGTCTCGGCGCTGACGGACGGGCTATTGTTGAGCGCGCGCGAAACCGTCGGCTGCGAGACGCCGGCGAGCGCTGCGATGTCGAATGAGGTCGGCCGCCTCTGCATTGTCTCCCCCGGGGCAGCCTATGCCGCCTGAATACGTATGTATAGCCGTTCGCATAGGTTCCGCTCGCCGAAACCTCTGTTATCCCTAGACTTCAGGAGAGGGCCCTCAGGGGCCGATAGAGTTTTCGCGGGCAGGGGAAACGCCCGAGGGGGAGAAATCGATGATGACGAAGTCTTTGCGTTGGCGTCTTGCTGCCGCGACGAGCCCGCTTGCGCTGGCGATGACCTTGGCCGCAACGCCGGCACAGGCGCAGGCCGATGCTGCGGCTCAGGCGGACGAACAGGCCGCTGCCGCTGCCGAGGCCGCCGATCAGGCGGCGGCAGCCGCCGATGAAGCTGCAGAGGCGGCCGACCAGGCGATCGTCGTCACCGGCTTCCGCGCTGCGCTGCAGAACGCCGTCAACACGAAGAAGCGAGCCGACCAGATCGTCGAATCGGTCAGCGCGGAAGACATCGGCAAGCTTCCCGACGCGTCGATCGCGAAGTCGATCGCACGCCTGCCCGGCCTCACGTCGCAGCGGCTTTCCGGGCCGCGCAACGTGATCTCGATCCGCGGCTTCTGGCCCCGACTATCTCGACCACGCTTCTGAACGGCCGCGAGCAGACCACGACCGGCGACAACCGCGCCGTCGAATACGACCAGTATCCGGCGGAAATCATCAATCAGGTCAATATCTACAAGACGCCGATGGCAGCGCTCGATCGGCCAGGGCATCTCCGGCACCGTCGATCTGCGCACCATCCGCCCGCTTGAATTCGGCAAGCAGGTCATCTCGATCGGCGCGCGCGGACGTTTATCCCGGACCTTGACAGGCTCAACCCCGAATGTCGACAAGTTCGGCTATCGCGTCAATGGCGTGCCTTCGTCGACCAGTTCGCGGACGGCACGCGTGGGCGTCGCGCTCGCGGCGAGCTGGGCCGACGAGCCGTACCAGATCGAGGAGTTCAACTCCTGGGGCTATGCCGACGGTCCGGCGGCGCAAGGTCGTCATCGGCGGACTGAAGTCCTACGATACGTCGACCGAGCTCAAGCGCCTCGGCCTGACCGGAACGCTGCAATTCAAGCCGCACCGAACATTCACGTCGACGGTCGACGGCTTCTATTCGAACTTCAAGGACGACCAGATCAAGCGCGGCGTCGAGGTCCCGCTGCATTGGGGCGGCGCCATGGCTGCGAAGTCCTACAGCCCGGCATTTGACCGCGCGGACGGGCTGATGACCTCCGGCACTCTACAACGTCTGTCAAGGGCGTCGTCCGCAACGTCTCTTCAGCCGCGTCATGCGAAGCTTTACTCGTTCGGCTGGAACAACGCGCTCGACGGGGACAACGGTTGGCACGGCTTCCTGGACATCAGCTATTCGAAGACCAATCGCAACGAACTGAGTCTTCGAAACCTATGCCGGCACCGGCTATGCTGCTCCGGTCCGACGGACAGATCTGACCTTCGAGACGAGCGATAACGGCACGCATTCACGAACCACAGCTCGATTATTCCGATCCGGACTCGATCCTGCTCACCGATCCGCGCAAGGTTGGGGCGGCACGCAGTCGGCCGACGGCGCGGTGTCAGGCCGGGGCTATTACAACAACCGCATCGTCGAACGACCGCATGTGGCAGGTTCACCGGCGAGATTTCGAAGGACCTCGAGACCAGCTTCCTGTTCAGCGGTGCGCTTCGGCCTGAATTACACCAATCATCGAAGAAGTCGCTGACGCCCGACGAAGCGTTCGTTCAGCTCGGTGACCACTGCCGGCACCGCAACGTGGTCGTGCCTGAGCGAATTCGGGAGGGCTCGGCGGACTCGGCTGCCTCGGTCTCGGTCCGATGCTGGCCTACGATCCGCACGAACTGCTCGACGACGGGATTTACACCTCGTTCCGAACAACGCTACGGGGACGTCGTCGTCAAGCAGCTATGACGATCCACGAGAAGCTGGGAACGCTGTACCTCCAGGCCAACATTCGCGTCGCAGCTTGGGTCGGCGGAGCTGACCGGCAACGTCGGCGTGCAGGCCGTCCACACCGATCAGAGTCGAACGGCGAACGGCATTCTTCTCGACCCACGGGCGACGACAACAATCATCCGAACGCCGGCTTCACGAGGGCGGCGAAGTATTGGGACGTGATGCCTAGCCTCAACCTGTCGTTCCGCTTCCCGAGCGACTTTGTGATCCGTTTCGGCCTCGCGCGCGAGGTCATGCGCCCGCGCATGGACGATCCATGCGCCTCGGCTTCGGCTATCGCGTCAACCGATCGCTCGTTACGGCGAGCAACCAGATCGCCTTCATCACCGGGGACAGCGGCAATCCGCGAGCTGCGGCCGTTCCGTGCGAACGCGCGCCGACCTGAGCTTCGAGAAGTATTTCGGGGCGTCAAGGGCTACGTCGCCGCGCAGTTGTTCTACAAGAAATTCAACAGCTTCGTGGTCGAGCAGAACCTGCGCGTACAATCCGTTCGATTATACGGGCTACCGATCCCGGCGCCCTTCCAAACGACCGATCCAGACGCGCCGAACTACCTGCCGCCTGAGGGCAACACGAACGGCTATGATCAACAGCCGTACAACGGCAAGGGCGGCAAGATGCTACGGCGTCGAGCTCGGCGGCACGCTTCCGTTCGGCGACGTTCATCGCCTGCGCTCGAAGGCTTCGGCGTGACGGGCGGCGTGGGCTACACCAAGTCCAAGATCACATCTATCCGGGCGGCTCCGGCGACTTCACTCTCCCGGGCTATTCGAAATGGGTGGTCAACGGCACGGCCTATTACGAGAAGTGCGGGCTTCAACGCGCGCGGCAGCATGCGCTACCGCTCCGAGCTTCATCGGCGAGGTGTCGGGCTTCGGCGCGAACCGCAACGCGTTCCGCAAGGCCGAAGCCGGAGACGATCGTCGACGGGCAGATCGGCTACGAGTTCCAGCCGGAACTCGATGCTTGAGCGGATTGTCGCTCTACCTGCAGGGCCTGAACCTGACCAACGAGCCGTTCGTCACGACCAACCCCGGGCAAGACCGTGCAGGTCATCGACTATCAGGCGTTCGGCCGCCGGTTCATGCTCGGCGCGACGTACAAGTTCGGCGGGCGGCAGCGCCGCCTGCCGGCACCGCCGCCACCGCCGCCGCCTCCGCCGCCGCCGCCGCCGCCGGCGACGCAGACGTGCGCGGACGGATCGGTGATCCTGGCGACCGAGGCTTGCCCGGTGCCTCCGCCACCGCCGCCGCCGCCGCCGCCGGCGCCGGAACGCGGCTGATCTTAGCGGCCCCGGCGGCGCTTCGGCGCCGCCGGGGCACGCACGATGAAAGATCGACATGAGTGAACTGGGTCAGCGCAGGATCGTCATCGTCGGCGGCGGAACGGCGGGATGGATGACCGCTGCGGCACTTGGCGCGCTTCTGCATCCCGGCGCTTCGAGGTCACGCTCGTCGAGTCCGACGAAATCGGAATCGTCGGGGTCGGCGAAGCGACCATCCCGAGCATCCGCGACTTCAACAGCGCGCTCGGGATCGACGAAGCCGAGTTCCTCGCCGCGACTGGCGGCACCTACAAGCTCGGCATTGCGTTCGAAGGGTGGGGCGAGCCCGACGAAGGCTATGTCCACGCCTTCGGACTGGTCGGCAGCCGCACTGGGCGTCGTGCCCTTTCACCATTACTGGCTTCGCGGGCGCAAGCTCGGCATCGTCGAAGCCGCTCGGCCATTATGTGCTCCATACGCTGGCCATCGCCGCCAACCGCTTCGCGCATCTCAATCCGCCGGCCGGACAGCCCGCTGCCGCCCATGCCCTACGCGTTCCACTTCGACGCGGGCCTCTACGCCAAATTCCTGCGCGGCTTCGCCGAGAAGCTCGGCGTGTCGCGGCAGGAAGGGCAAGATCGTCGCGGTCGAGCGGAATGCCGAAACCGGCGACATCGCGGCGGTGCTGCTCGCCAACGGCACGCGCATTGCCGGCGACCTCTTCATCGACTGTTCCGGCTTTCGCGGCCTGCTGATCGAACAGGAGCTGGAAGCCGGGTTCGAGGACTGGTCGCAATGGCTGCAGTGCGACCGCGCGATCGCCGTGCCGTGCGCCCGGGTCGAACCGCTCATTCCACTGACCCGCTCGATCGCGCGCAAGGCCGGGTGGCAATGGCGCATCCCGCTGCAGCATCGCACCGGCAACGGCTACGTCTTCAACTCCAGCCGGATCAGCGAGGACGAAGCGGCCGCGACCCTGCTTGCCAACCTCGATGGCGGAGGCGATGGCGGAGCCGCGGACGATCCGGTTCAAGACCGGCAGGCGGAAGAATTGCTGGGTCCGCAACGTCGTCTCGATCGGACTTTCGTCGGGCTTCATCGAGCCGCTGGAATCGACCAGCATCCACCTGATCCAGACCGCGATCACGCGCCTGATCGATCTGCTTCCCGCCGGTGAGATCACCGACGCGACGCGCGCCGATTACAATAGCCGCTCGGCGCTCGAGATGGAGCGCATCCGCGACTTCATCATCCTCCATTATCACGCGAACAAACGGGTCGGCGAACCCTTCTGGGACGGGCTTCGCGAGATGGAGCTGCCCGAGCCGCTGCAGCACAAGATCGACCTGTTCCGCTCGACGGCGCGGGTCGTTCCCAAGCTTCGACGAGCTCTTCGACACGCGGGCTGGATCCACGTGATGATCGGCCAGGACATCATTCCCGAAACCTATCATCCGATCGCCGATCAGCTGCCCGAAGCGAGGCTCAAGGAGTTCCTCGACGGGCTCGAGCGATCGCATATGCAGCAGGTCGCCCGAATGCCCGATCACGGCGCCTTCGTCGCCAAATTCGCGCCCATGAAACAGGAAATGGTCCACGCCTGATGAGCATCGCCGCCGCCCTCGCCTTGTTCGCCGCTCAAGGCGCCGTCGCGGATTACCGCGCCAGGCCGCCGCAGGACGAGGTCATCTACTTCGTGCTTCCCGGACCGGTTCGAAAATGGCGACGCGGGTAACGATCGAGGCGGGATCAAGGGCGACCGGCTGAAGACCGGCTACGACCCGACGCCAAGGGCTTCTACCACGGCGGCGACCTCAAGGGCCTGACCAAGCGGCTCGACTATATCCAGGGCCTCGGCGCGACCGCCGTCTGGCTGACGCCGATCTTCGCGAACAAGCCGGTCCAGGGTCCGGCGGGCCAGGAAAGCTCCGGCTATCACGGCTATTGGATCACCGACTTCACGCGGGTCGATCCGCATCTCGGGACGGACGCCGACTTCAAGGCCTTCGTCGATGCGGCGCACGCGCGGGGCATGAAGGTCTACATGGACATCATCGCCAACCACACGGCGGATGTCCTTTACCCCGCCGAGTGCGAGGGAAAGGGACAATGTCCGTACCGGAGCATCGCCGATTATCCGTACCAGCGGCGCGGTGGGCCGGGTGGCGCGGCGATCAATCCGGGCTTCGACGGCAAGCGACTTCAGCAAGCTGGTCGACCCGAACTACGCTTATACGGTGAAGGTCAGCCCGGCCGAGAAGGACATCAAGGTTCCGGCCTGGCTGAACGACCCGATCTATTACCACAATCGCGGCGACACGACCTTCAAGGGCGAAGCCAGCACTGAGGGCGATTTCGTCGGTCTCGACGACCTCTTCACCGAGCATCCGCGCGTCGTGCAGGGCATGATCGAGATCTACGGAGACTGGATCGACAAATACGGCGTCGACGGCTTCCGCATCGACACCGCGCGCCACGTGAACCCGGAGTTCTGGGCGCAGTTCGTGCCGCCGATCCTCGAGCGGGCAAAGGCGAAGGGCATTCCCAACTTCCACATCTTCGGCGAAGTCGCGGACGATACGGGTCAGCCGGGCAAGCTCGCCAAGCACACGCATCGCGACAAGCTGCCGAGCGTCCTCGATTTCGCGTTCGGCGTCACGGCGATCAAGACGGTCTCGGGCGAATGGCCGACCGAAAGCTGGCGCGAGTTCTTCGCCCAGGATGCGCTCTATGCGGGCGGCGACGCGGCGGCGATGCAGCTTCCGACCTTCCTCGGCAATCATGACGCGGGCCGCTTCTCGACGTTCATCCGCAGGGCGCTTCCGAAGGCCAGCTGATGAGGAACTGCTGAAGCGTGTCGCGCTCGGTCATGTGCTGATGATGACGGCGCGGGGCGTTCCGACGATCTATTATGGCGACGAGCAGGGATTCGTCGGCGACGGCAACGACCAGGATGCGCGCGAGGACATGTTTGCGTCGAAGGTCGCGGTCTACAACGACAATGACCTGATCGGCACGGACTCGACGACGGCCCAGGCGAACTTCGACACCTCGCGGCCCCTGTACAAGCTGATCCGCGAGCTTTCCGACATCCGCAAGGCGCATCCGGCCCTGCGCAGCGGAACGACCATCTTCCGCGGCGGCACGGAAGGAGCCGGGCTTGCTGGCGTTCTCCCGAGTTCTGGACGGCCGCGAAGTTCTTGTCGCGCTCAACACGTCGGCCCAGCCGATCGAGCAGAACGTCATCGTCGAAACGTCATCGACGCGCTTTACGACCCTGGCCGGGAGCTGTCCCTCGACCGTCACGGCGCCGGGGACTGCGCCGCGTCACTCTTCCTCCTTTTGGCTATGCGATCTGCGATGTCGGCAACTGAAGCCTTGCTCCGTCCCGCAACGCACGCGTCGTAGCAGCCGTGGTGGCGGGGCGCAGCGATCTACCAGATCTACCCGCGCAGCTTCGCGGACTCGAACGGCGACGGCATTGGCGACCTGCCCGGGATCACGAGCCGGCTCGATTACGTCGCCCGGCTGGGCGTCGATGCCATCTGGCTCTCGCCGTTCTTCAAATCGCCGATGCGCGATTTCGGCTACGACGTGTCCGATTATTGCGACGTCGATCCGGTGTTCGGCTCGCTCGCCGACTTCGATGCGCTTGTCGCCAAGGCGCACGGGCTCGGACTCAAGGTCATCATCGACCAGGTCTATTCGCACACGTCGGACCAGCACGCCTGGTTTCAGGAGAGCCGCTCAGACAGCGATAATCCGCGCGCCGACTGGTACGTCTGGGCCGACGCAAAGCCGGACGGTTCGCCGCCAAGCAATTGGCAGTCGGTCTTCGGCGGTCCCGCGTGGACGTGGGATGCGCGACGCGGACAATATTATCTGCACAATTTCCTGCCCGAGCAGCCCGACCTCAACGTGCACAATCCGCGAAGTGCAGGAAGCACTTCTGAACGTCGCGCGTTTCTGGCTCGACCGCGGCGTCGACGGCTTCCGCATCGATGCGATCAATTTCGCGATGCACGATCCGCAGCTGCGGGATAATCCGCCGGCGACGCACGACCGAAAGCGCAGCCGGCCGTTCGATTTCCAGCAGCATATCTACAACCAGTCGCACCCGGACATCGTGAAATTCCTCGAACGGTTGCGCGAAGTCACCGACAGCTACGGCGGGCGGTTCACTCTGGCCGAAGTCGGTGGCGATCATGCGCTCGCCGAAATGAAGGAATTCACCGGCGGCGATCGGCGGCTCAACAGCGCTTACGGTTTCGACTTTCTGTACGCCGAGAAGCTGACGCCGAAGCTGGTCGCGGCGGTTTCCGAAGACTGGCCGGAAAGCGACGGCTGGCCGAGCTGGGCGTTCGAGAATCACGATGCGCCGCGAGCGATTTCACGCTGGTCGAGCGAAGAGGATCGCGACCGTTTCGCGCGCCTGAAGATGCTTCTGCTCGCGACGCTGCGCGGATCGATCATCCTCTATCAGGGCGAAGAGCTCGGCCTGCCGCAGGTCGATGTTCCGTTCCATCGGCTGCAGGATCCGGAGGCGATCGCGAACTGGCCGCAGACGCTCAGCCGCGATGGGGCGCGAACGCCGATGCCGTGGCAAGCCGGCGCGCCGCAGCTTGGCTTTTCCGACGGTGGAGCCGTGGCTTCCGGTCGGTGAAAGTCACGCGCCGCTTGCAGTCGACCTGCAGCATTCGAGCGCGGATTCGCTCCTGCAGTTCACGTCCGAGGCGCTCAAGCTGCGCAATGCGCATCCTGCGCTGCGCGGCGGATCGATGAACGTCGTCGCGGGCGGACGACCAGGTGCTGGTCTTCGAGCGAGCGGCGGACGGCGAGCGACTGCGCTGCACGTTCAACCTGTCCGGATCGCCAGCTGCGTTCGCACCCGGCCGGCCGATGAACTGTTTCGCGCGGGTGATCTCGACGGCGGCGATCTGGGGCCTTACTCGGCTGTTATCGAGGAGATCGCATGACCCTGTACCGCTTGCTTGCCGCCTTCGTCCTTGCCTTCATCACCGTTCCCGCCGCCGCGCAGACCATCGCGCAGGCCGCGCCGACGACGCAGGCCGTCGCATCGGCGAGCTCGCCGTCGGGCACGATCAAGGTCGACGTCCTGCTCAATCCGGAAGGCCGCGTGGGCTATGCAGTCAGCCGCGAGGGCAAGCCGGTCATCGCGGAAAGCCGCCTCGGATTTCTGTTCACCGACGCGCCGCAGATGCTGCGCAACTTCGTGCTCGCCGGGCAGTCGACACGCAGCTTCGACGAGACATGGGAGCAGCCGTGGGGCGAGTATCGCTCGATCCGCAACCGCTACAACGAGCTGACCGTCAGCTTCGACGAGAAGAGCTGGGACAAGAGGCGGATGACCGTCGTGTTCCGGGTCTACGACGACGGCGTCGGCTTCCGCTACGAAATCCCGAAGCACGCGAAACTGCCGCGTGCGAACATCGCGGACGAACTGACCGAGTTCAACGTCGCGGAGGGCGGCGAGGCCTGGTGGAACGAAGCCTTCGAGTGGAACCGCGAGGAGTATGGCGATCCGCCGCACGCCGCTCGACCAGGTCGGCACCGCGCAGACGCCGCTGACCGTTCGCACCGCCAGCGGACTGCACCTGTCATTTCATGAGGCGGCGCTCGTCGACTATTCGGCGATGAACCTGCGCCGTGTGCACGACACTCTGTCTGAAGGCGTCGCTGACGCCGTCGGCCGCCGGTCCGAAGGTCGTCCGTGACACGCCGGTCGCGACGCCTTGGCGCGTGATCATGATCGCTCCGGACGCGCCGTCGCTCTACCGCTCGGCGCAGATCATCCTCAACCTCAACGAGCCGAACAAGCTTGGCGACGTGAGCTGGGTGAAGCCGATGAAATATGTCGGCATCTGGTGGGACATGCATCTCGACCGGAAGACCTGGAACTCCGGTCCGAAGCATGGCGCGACCACCGCCTATACCAAGCAGATGATCGATTTCGCCGCGAAGAACGGCTTCAAGGGCGTGCTCGTCGAAGGCTGGAACAAGGGCTGGGACGGCGAGTGGTTCGGCAACGGCTGGGACTTCAGCTTCACCGAGGCCTATCCCGACTTCGATATCGCCGAAGCTCGCGCGTTACGCGCGTTCGAAGGGCGTCTCCATCATCGGGCACCATGAGACGGGCGGAAATATCGCGGTCTATGAGCGGCAGCTCGGTCCCGCGCTCGACCTCTATCAGAGGCTCGGCATTCCGGCGGTGAAGACCGGATATGTCGCCGACGCCGGCGGCGTCCAGGCCGAAGGTCCGGACGGAAAGATCCGCTTCGAATGGCACGAAGGCCAGACGGCGGTGAACCACCATCTGAAGGTCGTCACCGAAGCGGCGAAGCGGCACATCGCCATCAATCCGCACGAGCCGGTGAAGGATACGGGCCTTCGCCGCACCTACCCGAACTGGGTCTCGCGGGAGGGCCAGCGCGGCATGGAATATAACGCCTGGGGCGAGCCCAAGAATCCGCCGGAGCATGAGGCGAACCTCGTCTTCACGCGGCATGATTTCCGGCCCGATGGACTTCACTCCGGGCGTGCTCAGCCTGACGGGCAAGAACAACACGCCGATCCTGTCGACGCTCGCCAAGCAGCTGGCGCTCTACGTCGTGATCTATTCGCCCATCCAGATGGCGCCCGACCTCATCGAAAATTACGAGGCCAATCCGAAGACGTTCAAGTTCATCAAGGACGTCGCGGTCGACTGGGACGATACGCGCATGCTGGCGGGTGAGGTCGGCGACCTGGCCGTGTTCGCTCGCAAGGAACGCGGGACGGACCAATGGTTCGTCGGCGCGGTCGGCGACGAGCAGGAACGGCGCTTCGACGTCGCGCTCGATTTCCTGCCTGCGGGCCGGCGGTATCGCGCGGAAATCTATCGCGATGGCGACGATGCCGACTACCGTACCAACCCGCGATCGATCGTTATCGAGCAGCGCAATGTGACGTCTGCCGACCGGCTGGCCATGCGCCTCGCGCCCGGCGGGGGTGCTGCGGTCCGCTTCGTGCCGATCCGCTGATGTTTCGCCTCTTTGCCGCACTGCTCGCGCTGCTTTTCGCAGCGCCTGCGGCGGCAGAGGTCGGCGCAGGAACGCTGATCGATCTCGGCATCGTTCAATCGAAATATGCCGACGCGCGGCGCGTGCAGGTCTGGCTGCCCAGCAGCTATTCGCCGAAGGGCCCGCGCCACGCGGTTCTCTACATGCACGACGGTCAGAACCTGTTCGATCCCGAGAACGGCTATGGCGGGAAGGAGTGGAAGGTCGACGAGGTGCTCGACCGGCTGATCCGCGAAAAGCAGGTCCGGCCGACGATCGTCGTGGGGATATGGAACACGCCGAAGCGGCTGCAGGAATATGTGCCGGCCAAGGCGTTCGCGCACTTGCCGCCGCAGTACATGGATCGTGTGCGCGGGCTCTACGGCGGTGACCCGCTGTCGGACGGCTATCTCAGCTTCATCGTTCACGAGCTGAAGCCGCGCATCGATCGCGAGTTCCGGGTGAAGACGGACCGCGCGAATACGGCGATCATGGGCTCGTCGATGGGCGGGCTGATCTCGCTCTACGCGATCGACGAATATCCGCAGGTCTTCGGCGGCGCGGGCATGGTCTCGACGCACTGGCCGCTGTTCCTTCCGTCGCAGGAAGGCCGATCGATCACGGGCGAAGAATATGAGGCCGTCTCGTCGGCTTTCGAAAGATATTTGGCGCCGGCGCTTCCAAGCCCGAAGTCCCACAAACTTTACTTCGATCACGGCAGCGAAACGCTCGACGCCACGTACGCGCGATACCAGAAACGGGTCGATGCCGTCGTGGCGCGACGCGGCTATCGGCAGGGCGTAAACTGGATCAGCCGCAACTTTCCCGGACAGGCCCACAACGAGATTAGCTGGGCATCGCGCGTCGACATTCCGCTGCGTTTTCTCTTGCCGCCCCGCTGACGTGCGATGGGCGTCCGGAGACGCTTTACGCTTGCCATTGGTAGCGCTACCATAGCGACCGTGCTTCAAAGTTTATGCAAGTGAGTCTCGCCTTTTCGCAGGCGATGCTGCCGGTTGATGCCGGCGAAGCGCTGCTAGCGGGACGACTGCTGCTTGATGACGGGCCGACGCCCGTCCTGATCCGACGCGGGCAGGTCGAAGACGTTTCGCGTCACGCGCCGACCATTTCACAATTGCTCGAAGTCGACGATTGGTCGGCGGTTCGCGGAACATTCGCTCTTTCCGCTCGAACGATTGAACGAGTTGCCGCAGACGACCTTCCTCGCTCCCTTCGACCTCCAGGTCATCAAAGCGGCCGGCGTTACCTTTGCCATCTCGGCCATAGAACGGGTGATCGAGGAACAAGCCCGGGGCGATTATTTGGCCGCGGCCGAGATTCGAGAGAAGGTTGAAGCGGCAATCGGCGGCGCAATTCGTTCGCTCGTACCCGGAAGCGAGCCAGCCGAACGCCTGAAGGAAACGCTGATCGAGGCGGGCCTGTGGTCCCAATATCTCGAAGTCGCGATCGGGCCGGACGCGGAGATCTTCACCAAGACGGCGCCGCTGGCCAGCGTCGGATGGGGCGCGGACATCGGCGTCCGTTCGGACTCCAGCTGGAACAATCCGGAACCGGAAGTCGTGCTCGCGGTGAACAGCCACGGCGAAGTCCGCGGCGCGACGCTCGGCAATGACGTGAACCTGCGCGACTTCGAAGGGCGCAGCGCGCTGCTGCTCAGCAAGGCCAAGGACAATAATGCGTCCTGCGCGATCGGCCCGTTCATTCGGCTGTTCGACGACAAGTTCACGATGGACGACGTCCGGGGCGCGGTCATCGAGCTTGAGATCGAGGGCGAGGACGGCTTCGTCCTGAGCGGCCGCAGCCTGATGAGCGAGATCAGCCGCGATCCCGAAGAGCTCGTCCGCCAGGCGCTGAGCGAGCATCATTATCCGGACGGCTTTGCGCTGTTCCTCGGCACCTTGTTCGCTCCGACCGACGATCGCGACGAGCCGGGCCGTGGGTTCACGCACAAAATGGGCGATGTGGTGCGCATTTCCGCGCCGAAGCTCGGGTCCCTGGTGAATCGCGTAACGACCTCGAAAGACGCGAAGCCGTGGGAATTCGGAATTGGCGCGTTGATGCAGAATCTCGCGTCGCGCGGTTTATTGGAGAAGACAGCATAATGGCGAGCACTCTCACGCACTTCATCGGCGGGGAGGCGGTTGCAGCCGATCCCACGGGCGAGAGCATCAACCCGTCCAATCTCGACGACGTCGTCGCGCGTTATCCGAAGGCGAAGCCGGAAGATGTGGATCGCGCCGTGAAGGCCGCGCGGGCCGCATTCCCCGCCTGGTCGGAGGCATCGCCGGAAGTTCGCTCGGACGTCCTCGATCGCGCGAGCAACATCGTCATGCAGCGTGCCAAGGAACTCGGCGAACTGCTGTCGCGCGAAGAAGGCAAGACGCTCGCCGAAGGTACGGGCGAAGTCATGCGCGCGGCTCGCATCCTCAAATATTTCGCGGGCGAGGCGATACGCCGCCATGGCCAGACTCTGGACTCGACGCGGCCCGGGCTGGACGTTGCGACCTATCGCGAAGCGGTGGGTGTCTACGGCATGATCACGCCGTGGAATTTTCCGATCGCCATTCCGGCGTGGAAGGCCGCGCCGGCGCTGGCGTTCGGCAACACCGTCGTGATGAAGCCGGCGACCCCGACGCCGGCCATCGCGCACGCGCTGGCGGCCATCATCCACGAAGCCGGTGCGCCTCCGGGCGTGTTCAACCTCGTCATCGGCGAAGGCGGCATCGGAAGCGCAATCGTCGATCATCCCGATGTGGACGGCATCTCCTTCACCGGGTCGCAGGGTG
Organism: uncultured Alphaproteobacteria bacterium; assembly: GCA_963807815.1. GTDB lineage: Bacteria > Pseudomonadota > Alphaproteobacteria > Sphingomonadales > Sphingomonadaceae > Sphingomicrobium. The sequence goes on from CAWECW010000012.1 coordinate 444,765, forward strand.
TCGGAGCGCTCGTCGCCCAAGGCGCGATCAAGCGGCAGGCGCGAGTCCAGTTGGAGATGGGCGGCAAGAACCCGCTGGTCGTTCTCGACGACGCCGATCTCGAGCGCGCGGTGACTTGCGCAATCGATGGCGCCTTCTTCGGCACTGGCCAACGCTGCACCGCTTCGTCGCGAATTATCGTCACCGAAGGCATCCACGATCGCTTCGTCGAGGCGCTCGCCGAGCGGGCGCGATCGCTGCGCGTTGGCGACGCGCTCGATCCGAATACGCAGATCGGACCGGCGGTGAGTGCGTCTCAGCTGGAGCAGAACCTCAATTACGTCGAAATCGCCCGGGGCGAGGGCGGCAAGGTCCTGACCGGCGGCGAGGCGCTAAAGCTCGACAAGCGCGGCCATTACATGGCTCCGACGGTCATTTCCGACACCGCGCCCGACCAGCGGATCAACTGCGAGGAGGTCTTCGGTCCTGTTGCAAGCACGGTGCGTGTAACCGGTTACGAAGAGGCGTTGGAAATCGCGAACCGCGGCCAGTTCGGCCTGTCGGCGGGGATCGTAACCAACTCGCTCAAGCACGCACGCGACTTCCGCAAGCGCATCAGGGCCGGAATGGTGATGGTCAATCTGCCAACCGCCGGGCGTCGATTATCACGTGCCTTTCGGCGGCACTCGCAAGAGCAGCTACGGCGCGCGCGAGCAGGGCTTCGCCGCCGTCGAATTCTACACGCAAACGAAGACCGTCTACACAGGGGGCTAAATTCATTGTCCGAGGGAGAGAAGGGCCGCGCCGTCTATCCAAGCCTGCGCGGCAAAAGGGTGCTGGTGACCGGGGGAGGGTCAGGCATCGGAGCAGGGATCGTCGAGGGCTTCGCGCGGCAAGGCGCGGACGTCACCTTCTTCGATGTGTGCGAGGACGATTCGCGCGCGCATGCCGAAGCCGTCGGAGCGCGCTTCGTCTGCAACGACCTGACCGACATCGCCGCGACGAAGCGGGTCATCGCCGATCTGATTCAGGAAGGCGGGGCGTTTGACGTCCTCGTCAACAATGCCGCCAACGATGACCGGCATTCGATCGATGAGGTGACCGAGGACTATTGGGACAATCGTCTCAACGTGAACCTGAAGCACCTGTTCTTCTGTTCGCAGGCGGTCGTTCCCGGGATGCGGGAGAAAGGCGGCGGAGTGATCGTGAACCTCGGTTCGATCAGCTGGCATCTCGCCCTCCCGGACCTCGTTCTTTACCAGACCTGCAAGGCCGCGATCGAAGGCATGACGCGCGCGTTCGCCCGCGATCTGGGGCCGGACAATATCCGCGTAACTTGCGTAGTCCCGGGCAACGTCCGCACGCCGCGCCAGCTCAAATGGTATACACCTGAGGGGGAGGCGGAGATCGTCGACGCGCAATGCCTCAAGGGCCGTCTCGTGCCGGAGGACATCGCCGCGATGGTGCTGTTTCTCGCCTCGGACGACGGGCGGCTGACCACGGGCCACGAATATTGGGTGGATGCGGGATGGCGATGATGCGGACGATCGCTCTCGCATTGCTGGCGACGGTAAGCTCGACGGCGCAGGCCGCGCCGCAGCTGGCGACCATGTTCTCGGATCATGCAGTGCTTCAGCGTGGCCAGGCGATACCCGTTTGGGGGACTGCTGCGCCACGCGAGAAGGTCACCGTTAGCTTGGGCGGATCAACGAAGGTTGCGACCGCCGACAAGAGCGGCGACTGGCGCGTCGACCTGCCGGCGATGCAGCCGGGCGGGCCGCTCGTCCTGACGGCGAGCAGCGCCAGCGGGCAAGCCGTCGCGAACGATGTGATGATCGGCGACGTCTGGCTCTGCTCCGGACAGTCCAACATGGAATATCCGGTCCGGCGCGCGCTCAACGGCGAGGGCGAAGCACAGGGCGGCGCGGACGCGCAGCTGCGGCTCATGAAAGTGCCGCAGCAATTGGCGGAACTGCCGCAGCGGACCTTCGCAAAAACGCCGAGCTGGCAAGTCGCAACGCCGGAGTCCGTGAGCCACTTCTCGGCCGCCTGTTACTTCATGGTCCGCGAGCTTCGTGCGTCGCAGAAAGTGCCGATCGGTGCGATCGACGACACATGGGGTGGGACACCTATTCGCGCCTGGATGAACGAAGCGTCGGTACGGGCGAGCGGCGGAGGGCAATATGCCGACCTGGTCGCTCTGAACCGCTCCGATCCGGCCGCAGCAATCCGCAAGTTCGGCGAAGAATGGGGTGCGTGGTGGCGTGCGCAGACCGGCGATGCAGCTGGAAGTGAGCCGTGGAACAGCCGGGGCAGCCTGACTTGGGCCCCCGTTCCGTCGTTCGCTTATTGGGACGCTTGGGGTCCGGAATGGGTCAAATATATCGGTGCGATCTGGGCGGAGAAGATTGTCACCTTGACCGCAGCGGAAGCTGCTCAGGCTGCAACGCTTTCGCTCAGCGTCGTGGACGATGCCGACCAGACGTTCGTCAACGGCGTCGCGGTCGGCGGACTCAACGATCCGGTCAATCCGCGGCGCTACAATGTCCCGGCCGGAGTGCTGAAGCCGGGCGAGAACCGCATCGTCGTTTACGCCCGCAACTATTGGGGACCCGGCGGTTTCAAGGGGCCGGCTGACCAGTTCGCGCTAGCTCTAAAAGACGGCACGTCGAAGCCTCTCGGCGACGGTTGGCAATATGCGCGGGTGCCGGACTCGATCGGTGGTCCGCCTGCAGCACCTTGGGGCAGTTCGTCGGGCGTATCCGACGATCTACAACGCGATGGTCGCGCCGCTCGGCCCGACGCGGTTCACCGGCGTCGCTTGGTATCAGGGCGAGGCCGATGTCGGGCATGCCGGCTACGACAAGCGGCTCGCCGCCTGGATGAGCAATTGGCGCAATCAGTTCGGCGATCCCAAGCTACCCGTTCTTCATCGTCGGGCTTGGCAGGGTGGGGAGCCGGTCTCGGCGAAGCCGACCGAGAGCGGCTGGGCGGCTTTGATCGACGAGCAGCGCCTGGCTGTTCAGCGTGATCCGCGGACCGCGCTGATCTCCGCCATCGACCTCGGCGACCGCGCCGACATTCATCCGGCGAACAAGCAGGAAGTCGGGCGCAGGCTCGCGCTGGCGGCGAAGTCGCTGGTCTATTCCGACCCTGGCGGGAAACTCAGCCCGATGCCGGTTGGCGCGGCCCGGTCAGCTGGCGCGATCACGGTAAGCTTCAGCAAGCCGCTGCAGACGCTCAGCGGTGCGCAGGCGCTCGGCGATCGAACTTTGCGAAGCCGCTTCCGGCACGCTGCCGTTACGCCGATGCCCGGGTGCAGGGCAGCACTGTGGTGATCAAGGACGACGGCCGTCCGGTGACCCGCGTGCGCCACGCCTGGGCGGAGTATCCGATCGTCAATCTCTACGACATCGACATGCTTCCGGTGCCGGTCTTCGAGGTACCGATCGGCTAATCGCTGATGCGCCGGTCGCGCGTTTCCGGCAGGAACAGCGCGCCGATTACGACAGTGATCAGCGCGACGATCACGGGGTACCAAAGCCCCGAATAGATGTTGCCCGTCGAGGCGACGATCGCGAAGGCGATGGTCGGGAGAAAGCCGCCGAACCAGCCATTGCCGATGTGGTAGGGCAGCGACATCGACGTGTAGCGGATGCGCGCCGGGAAGAGCTCCACCAGCATCGCCGCGATCGGCCCGTAGACCATGGTCACATAGATCACGAGCAACGTCAGGATCGCGATCGTCAGCGGCCGGTTGATCTGCGCCGGGTCGGCCTTCTCGGGATAGCCGACAGCCTTGAGTTCGGCTCCCGCGGCGGTCTGGAATGCCTTGATCGCCGCGGCACGTTCCGGTCCCTGGATCGCTCGCGGGTCGGGAACGTCGAACAGGTCGCTGCCGACGCGAAGGCGGGCGGCCTGACCTGCAGGCGCTGCCTCTTCCGCATAGCTGACACCGGCCTTGGCGAGGAACGCCTTGGCGATGTCGCAGGATTTGCTGTCGAACTTGTTCTTGCCGATCGGATCGAACTGAACGGAGCAGTCCGCGGGATCGGCGATGACGGTGACCGGCGCGCTTGCTTGCGCTGCGTACAGTGCCGGGTTGGCCGCTTTCGACAGCGCGTTGAACAATGGGAAAGTAGGTCACGGCGGCGATCAGGCAGCCGGCGAGGATGATCTTCTTGCGACCGATGCGATCCGACAGCCAGCCGAAGAAAAGGAAGAAGGGCGTGCCGATCACGAGCGCGATGGCGATCATGATGTTCGCGGTCGCTCCGTCGACGCGCAGGATCTTCTCAAGGAAGAAGAGCGCGTAGAATTGGCCAGTGTACCAGACGACGGCCTGGCCGGCGACGGCGCCGAACAAGGCGATAAGCACAAGCTTCGCGTTCGACCAGGTCCCGAAGGCCTCGGTCAATGGCGCCTTGGACGTCGTGCCTTCCTCCTTCATCTGGCGGAACACGGGGCTCTCTTCGAGCTGCAGCCGGATCCACATCGATACGCCAAGCAGGAGGATCGAGATAAGGAAGGGCAGACGCCAGCCCCATGCGGCGAACGCCTCCTCGCCGAGCAGCGTGCGCGTAGCGATGACCACGAGCAGCGCCGCGAACAGCCCCAGCGTTGCGGTGGTCTGGATGAAGCTGGTGTGAAGCCCGCGCCGATGCTCGGGCGCATGCTCGGCGACGTAAGTCGCGGCTCCGCCATACTCGCCGCCCAGCGCCAGTCCTTGCAGCAGGCGCAAGGTGACGAGCAGCACGGGCGCGGCGACGCCGACGCTTGCGTAGCTTGGCAGCAGGCCGACCAGGAACGTCGACAGGCCCATGATCGCCATGGTGACGAGGAAGGTGTTCTTGCGGCCGACCAGGTCGCCGATGCGCCCGAAGACGATCGCGCCGAGCGGCCGGACCGCGAAGCCCGCTGCGAAGGCCGCGAGCGCGAGAATGAAGCCGGTCGTCTCGTTCACGCCGGAGAAGAATTGCGCCGACAGGATCGTGGCCAGCAGTCCGTAGAGGTAGAAGTCATACCACTCGAACACCGTGCCGAGCGACGAGGCGGCGATGACCAGCCTTGAACTTTGACCCTTAGGCTTGTCCGACGCGTCCGCTGCGGCTGTGCTCAAGCATCTGCTCCTAGTGATTGTGGCGCGGCGTGCGGTCGGACGTCCCGCGATATTTCACGGCGAACTCAAGAACTGCGCCGTCCTTCATCTGTCCGGTCTTCTCGCGGTAAAGCTCTTCCCAAGGCGTATTGCTCTCGGGGATGGGCGGGGGAGCTTCGCCGCGGCGGCGGGCGATCTCGTCGTCGTCGACGAGGGCGTCGCAGCGGCCCGTCTTCAGGTCGATGCGGATCATGTCGCCGGTGCGCAGCCAGGAGAGTCCGCCGCCTGCCGCGCTTTCGGGCGAGGCATTCAGGATCGACGGGCTGTCCGAGGTTCCCGACTGCCGCCCGTCGCCCAGCGTCGGAAGGTTGGTGATGCCGCGCTGAAGCAGGGCGTCCGGCGGCTGCATGTTCACGACCTCCGCCGAGCCTGGCCAGCCGATCGGTCCCGAGCCACGGATCACGAGGATGCAATTCTCGTCGATCTCCAGCGCGGGATCGTTGATGCGGTGGTGATAATCATCGGAGCCGTCGAACACGATGGCGCGGGCTTCGAAAACGTCTTCGTGCCCCGGACGGCAAAGGTAAAGATTGCGGAATTCTTCCGAGATCACGCTCGTCTTCATGATCGCGAAGTCGAACAGATTGCCGTGCAGGACGAAGAAGCCGGCATGCTCCTTCAGGGGTTGCGCGTAGGGAAGAATGACGTCGCGGTCGGATGCTTCGCGTCCCTGCAGGTTTTCGGCCTGCGTACGTCCCGTGACGGTAAGCGCTGCGCCGTCCAACTTTCCTGCCTGGAGCAATTCCCAAAGAACCGCCGGCACGCCGCCCGCGCGGTGGAAACGCTCGCTGAGATATTGCCCGGCGGGTTGCACGTTCGCGAGAAGGGGAATGTCGTAGCCGAAGTCCATCCAGTCGGACGGAAGCAGCTCGACGCCGGCGTGGCGCGCCATTCCGGCGATATGCGGCTGCGCGTTGGTCGAGCCGCCGATCGCCGTGACCAGGCGGATGGCGTTGAGGAACGACTCTCGCGTCAGGATCTTCGACGGCCGGAGATCTTCGTAGGCCATGTCGACGATCCGGCGGCCGGTCTCGTAGGCCATCTGCCCGCGCTCTCGATATGGCGCGGGGATTGCAGCGTTGCCCGGCAAGCGACATGCCTAGAGCCTCGGACACCGCGTTCATCGTGGAAGCCGTGCCCATGGTATTGCAGTGGCCCGCCGACGGTGCGGAGTCTGCGGCCCGCTTGAGAAATTCCGCCTCGTCGATCTTGCCCGCACCGAGCAGGCGGCGCGACCGCCAGATGACAGTGCCCGATCCGACGAGCTCGCCCTCATGCCATCCATCGAGCATCGGGCCGCCCGACAAGGTGATCGCCGGAATGTCGACCGTGCTTGCGGCCATGATCGAGGCGGGCGTCGTCTTGTCGCATCCGGTGGTGAGCACGACCGCGTCGATCGGATAGCCGTTCAGCGTTTCGACCAGCCCCAGATAGGCGAGGTTGCGATCGAGCGCGGCAGTCGGCCGGCGGCAATTCTCGAAGATCGGGTGCATCGGGAATTCCATCGGAATCCCACCTGCGTCGCGAATGCCGGCCTTCACCCGCTCCACCAGTTCGATGTGGATCCGATTGCATGGCGTCAGGTCGGAACCGGACTGCGAAATGCCGATGATCGGCTTGCCGCAGCGCAGCTCGTCCGGCGTCAGGCCGTAGTTCATGTAGCGCTCGAGATAGAGCGCGGCCATGTCGCTACGACCCGGCGCGTCGAACCACTCACGCGATCGGAACGGTCGTGCAGGCGTGCGGGTCATCTCTGCTTTCCGTTAACGAGGGCGCGGCCCCGAAGAGCCGCGCCCGAGCGGCTTAGCCCTGCATTTCCTCGAGCTCTTTGCCCTTCGTCTCCACGATGAACTTCTGGACAAGGAAGAAGCTGATCACGGCGCAGACGCCGTAGAAGACGTAGCTGCCAGTCAGGCTCCAGGCCGCCATTGCCGGGAAGCTGAAGGCGACCAGGAAGTTGGCGAACCACTGGAAGAAGCCGGCAACCGCAAGCGCCGATCCACGGATCTGGTTCGGGAACATCTCACCGAGCATGACCCACATCACGGGGCCCCACGAGACGTTGAAGAAGATCACGTAGAGGTTGGCGGCTACGACGGCGAGCATGCCCAATTCCTTGGACAGGACGAGGCTTCCTTCCGCATCCAGCGAGCCGTGGCTGAAGGCATAGACCATGACGAACAAGGTCACCGCCATGCCCGCCGAGCCGATGAGCAGGAGCGGTTTGCGCCCGATCTTGTCGATGACCGCGATGGTCACGAAACAGGCCGCGATGGAGACGGCGCCCGACACGATGTTGATCAGCAGTGAATCATTCTCGCTGAAGCCCGCAAGCTGCCACAGCGTCGCGCCGTAGTAGAAGATGACGTTGATGCCGACGAGCTGCTGGAACACGGCCAGCATGATCCCGACCCATACGATCGGCCGCATGCCAAGGAAGCCCTTCGTCCCGGCCGGCGCAAGCACGTCGCTGAGCTGCGGACGGTGATCGGCACTGAACGTGCCGCGAATTTCTTCCAGCTTCGCGCGCGCCACATCCGATCCGAACAGGTCGGTCAGCACCTTTGTCGCGTCGTCATCCCGACCCTTCGACACCAGGTAGCGCGGGCTCTCCGGAATGAAGAATAGCGCGACCAGGAAGATGGCGGCGGGAACGGCCTGCATCAGGTACATCCAGCGCCATGCTTCGATGCCGCCCCAGAAGCTTGCGGTGGAAACGCCCGCGGCAGCAGCGAGGAAATAGTTCACCAGGAACGCACCGGTCAGGCCGGTGATGATCATGATCTGCTGCACCGTGGTCATTCGACCGCGAATGCTCGCAGGCGCGACTTCGGAGATATAGGCCGGCGACAAGACGCTGGCCGCGCCGACAGCCATGCCGCCGACGATCCGGGCGAGCACGAAGATCAGGTGATCGTCGGTAAAGCCCTGAACCAGGGCGCCGACCAGGAACAGGACGGCGGCAATGCGCATGACGTTCCGGCGGCCCGCGACGTCGGCCAGCCGGCCGGCAAAGAATGCGCCGATGAAACAGCCGATCAGCAGCGACGCGACCGTGAAGCCAAGCCCGTTGCTGGGCGAGAAGCTGCCGGGGATCAGCCCGAACTCTTGGGTAAGGCCGTCCTGCGTGCCGTTCACGGCTCCGCTGTCATAGCCGAATAGAAACCCGCCGATTGTGGCAACGGCGACGATCGCGCCGATGTACCCCATGTTGGCGCGCTGTGGACTCGCCTCAACCATACCCCTCTCCCTGCATGGCGCGCCGAATCAGACGATGCGGCTGCAGTGAATGTTAGCGTTAACTTCTCGCTGGCTCCCAGCGAATTGCAAGCGCCGTCATGCGCTTTTGCCTGAAGGCGCGGGCCCGGACGACTCGCGGATGACCAGTTCGTGCTCCAGGACCAGCTCCGCCGGAACGGGCGGAAGGCCGTTGCGGCGGCTGCGAAGATCCGAAAGCAGCAGGTCCAGCGCGGACGTGGCCATGGCGGCGATCGGCTGGCGGATGGTCGTAAGTTCAGGCCATACGGTCGTCGCGGGCGACGTATCGTCGAACCCGACGACGCTCAGGTCGCCCGGCACGTCGAGACCCTTGCGGTGCGCAACGCTGACTACTGCGGCCGCCATATCGTCGTTGGCGGCGAAGATCGCCGTCGGACGCCGCTTCATGCTGAGCAGCTTCTCGGCGGCGTCCAACCCCGAACGAAATGTGAAATAGCCCGTTTCGCAGGCGATATCCTTCTCGTCGAGTCCGGCGGCTCGAACGGCATGGAAGAAACCGCGCTCACGCTCGGCGCCGGCAATGTGATCCGGGTGTCCGGTGATGTGCGCGATGCGGCGATGCCCGAGCTTGATCAGATATTCGGTCAATTCCGCTGCCGCGGCGAAATCGTCGATGCGAACGTTGAGCGCGTTTTCGTAAAGCTTGCCCATCGCAACAGTCACGACCGACGTGTCTGCATTCGCGAGCTCGGTCAGGATCGGCACCGATTCCGACAAGGGAGGCGGAAGGATCACGCCTTCGACATCTGCGGCGGCAATGTGGCGAGCGGCCTGAATTTGCGATGCTTCGTCTTCACCTTCGCATGCCTCGATCACGAGGTGGCATCCGGCCTGGCGTGCTCCGTCGAATGCGCCGACGAGGAACTGGCTCAGGTAAGCGGCGCTCGGGTTCGAATAGAGCAAGCCGATATGCGTGGCGTCGCCTGCCGCGAGGCTGCGCGCCGCCATGTTCGGCGAGTAGCGCAGCTTTTCGATAGCCTCGAGAACGCGCGCGCGGGTTTTGTCGCGGACGTTCTTTTCCTTGTTGATGACCCGCGACACGGTCATTGCCGACACGCCGGCGGATCGCGCGACGTCCTCGATCGTCACCGTGCCCCGACTGCGTCGGCTGGACCTGTTCATCGTCGCCATTCCGTTGTCGGTCTAAGTGCGCGCGGACCCCATTGCAACGTCGGTCGCGCCGCTTATGGTAGCGCTATCAATTTGCGATCAAATCTCTGGGGAGAGAAAGATGAGCAGGCGCAGGACAGGGGGCGTGAAAGCCCTCGTCGGGATTAGGCGTTGCGGCATTCGTCGGAACGTGCGGTGTCGCTATGGCGCAGACTTCGTCGCCGGTCGGGACGCAGTCTGCGCTCCTCTACAAGGATCCTTCCCAATCCGGTCGAAGCGCGCGTCGAAGACCTGCTCAAGCGAATGACGCTGGAGGAGAAAGCGGCGCAGCTGATGACGCTGTGGGAGCAGAAGGCGAAGGTCCAGACCGACGCGGGCGTCTTTTCGCCGGAAGAGGCGTCGCAGAACTTTCCCAACGGCATCGGTCAGTTCGCGCGACCGTCCGACAAGCGCGGCGTGACCCAGACAAATGCCGGCGCGGCCGGTGCTTCTGCGGGAAGCGTCAATCGCGACGCTCGCGACACGGCCGAATATGTCAACGCGGCACAGCGCTGGGCGGTTGAGCGCACGCGGCTCGGCATTCCGATCCTGATGCACGAAGAGGCGCTGCACGGTTACGTCGCGCGCGGCGCAACCAGCTTCCCGCAGTCGATCGCACTTGCAAGCACCTGGGACCCCGCACTGCTCGAACGCGTGTTCTCCGTTGCTGCGCGTGAGATGCGCGCACGCGGTGCGACGCTTGCGCTCGCGCCGGTCGTCGACGTTGCGCGCGATCCGCGCTGGGGCCGCATCGAAGAAACCTATGGCGAAGATCCCTATCTCGTCAGCGAGATGGGACTGGCCGCGATCCGCGGTTTCCAGGGGACGAAGCTTCCGCTGCCATCCGACAAGATCATGGTCACGCTCAAGCACATGACCGGGCACGGCCAACCGGAGAACGGCACGAATGTCGGGCCGGCGCATGTTGGCGAACGCGAGCTACGCGAGGTCTTCTTCCCGCCGTTCGAACGCGCCGTGAAGGAACTGCCGGTCCGCTCGGTGATGGCTTCGTACAATGAGATCGACGGCGTTCCGTCGCACGCAAACCCTTGGCTGCTGAACGACGTGCTGCGCAAGGAATGGGGTTTCAAGGGCGCAATCGTCAGCGACTATTTCGCGGTCAACGAACTGGTCACCCGGCACAAGATGTACTCGCGACGTGAAGAACGCGACGGAGCGCGCGATCGCATCCGGTGTCGACTCCGAAACGCCGGATCCCCAGGGCTTCGTCCATTTGCCCGAACTGGTTCGGTCCGGACGCGTGTCGCAGGCCGCCGTGGACGAGGCGGTCCGTCGCGTGCTGAGAATGAAGTTCGAGTCCGGGCTGTTCGAAAATCCTTACGCTGACGCCGCGACTGCCGAAGCGAAGACCGCGACTCCCGACGCGATCGCGCTTGCTCGCGAGGCTGCGCAGAAGGCCGTCGTCCTGCTCAAGAACGACAAGGGCGTGCTTCCACTGAACCCTGCCAACATTCGCCGCATGGCGGTTGTCGGGACGCATGCGCGCAACACGCCCATCGGCGGCTACAGCGACGAGCCGCGCCATGTCGTGAGCGTGCTCGAAGGACTGCAAAGCGCAGCGCAGGGCCGCTTCGAGGTCGATTATGCCGAAGGCGTTCGCCTGACCGAAACTCGCTGCTGGTCCTGCGACGAGGTCAAGCTCGTTCCGGCGGACGTGAACCGCAAGCTGATCGCGGACGCAGTCGAGACCGCGCGCAAGTCCGATGTCGTCGTCATGGTCCTCGGCGAGAACGAACAGCTCAGTCGCGAAGCCTGGGCCGACGCGCACTTGGGCGACCGCGCGTCGCTCGACATGGTGGGTCAGCAGGAAGAGCTTGCCCGCGCGATCTTCGCCTTGGGCAAGCCGACGGTCGTCATCCTGCTCAACGGACGTCCGCTCTCGGTCAACTATCTTGCGGCGAACGCGCCGGCGTTGATCGAAGGCTGGTATCTCGGACAGGAGACCGGGAACGCGGTCGCCGACGTCCTGTTCGGCGCGGTCAATCCGGGCGGAAAGCTGCCCGTTTCGTTCGCGCGGTCGGCCGGCCAGTTGCCGGTCTATTACAACCGCAAGCCGACGTCCCGGCGCGGCTATCTCTTCGACTCAACCGCGCCGCTTTATCCGTTCGGGTTCGGGCTGAGCTACACGACCTTCGACGTTTCAGCCCCGCGGTTCGCGCGCGATGCCGTACGTGTCGGCGACAACGTCCAGGTCAGCGTCGATGTAGCGAACACCGGCCGCCGCGCGGGTGACGAGGTCGTTCAACTCTACGTGCGCGACGACGAGGCTTCCATCACCCGGCCGTTGCTCGAGCTGAAGCGCTTCCAGCGCGTCACGCTGCAACCGGGCGAACGGCGCACCGTCACGTTCGAGCTCAAGCCGGACGACCTGTCGCTTGTGGAACATGGACATGAAGCGCGTCGTCGAACCGGGCACTTTCACCATCTCGGCGGGCCCGAATTCCGTCGATCTCAAGAGCGCGAAGCTGACGGTGGCCGCGCGCTAGGCTTTGCACATCGCCTCAAGGATCGGCTTGTAGTCGGTCCTTGAGGGCACTGATCCACGCGCTCGCGCGCCTTGTCCTCCAGTCCCTGCGGCTCGGCCGGGCGGCCTGGCTCCATCTGATCCAGATATGCAGGGTCGGCTTGCGCCTGCGCCAGGGTCACGAACCTGAACCCCTCGTCGCGATATAATTTGAGCAGGCGCGGCATCATTCGGCCTTCGAATGCGCTGACGTGCAGCAGCAGGACGTAGGGAATGTCGCGGCCATAAGTCGCTTTGCGATAGTTCTCGATAGTAGGCGATGCTTTCGCGCGCCGCCTGCAGGTACATCTGCTCAAGCCGGGCGACCGCCGCCTCGTCGCCCGCGTCCTTGCAGCGGGCATAAGGCGCGGTCCAGGCCCAGTCGCTGAAGTCCATGGTGACGGCCGCAATCTTGTAGCCGTGCCGGGCAAGGACTGCCCGAGACGCGTCGCGCTTCTCCGTGCTCGCTCCGCCTTCGTCGAGGAACGGATAGCGGAACCACTTCCAGTCCTTGCCGCCCGAGAGATCGCTTGAGCAGCGGCTCGTTCTTCACAAGTTCCTGCTCGAACTCCAGCCGCGCTCATTTCGCTGAGGTGGCGGTGCCCGAAGCCGTGGTTCGCGAGCGGCTGGCCGGCGGCAGCCCACGGCGCGGACGGCTCGGTGGTCGACGGATCCTGCTCGGTCCAGCGGGCGTTCAAGAAAGCCATAAGCCTCGACCTGCTCGGCCTTCAGCGCAGCGAGGATTTCCTTCGTTGCGGTCAACGCACTTTCGCCGCGCGGATACGGACCATGAACCGGCAGATCGTCGATCGTGATCGCTATCGTCGGTGCCGCTTCTGGCTGCTGAACAGTCGCGCAGGCCGCCGTCGCGAGGCAGGCCGTGATGAGCGTGGAAAGTTCGCAACTGCGTTTCATCGTCACGCGTTCCGCTCGTGCGTCCTTCGAGCGATCGGCGAGCCACGCGCTGACCCACACCAGCGGCGCGTTCCAGTTGATCGCGACTTCGTTGAGGCTGTACGCGCGGATGTCGTCGGCCCAGCATGTCTGTGGCGCGCATTTGCCTCTGAGCGTCTTCGCCACATCGTCCTGCGAGGTGTTTTCGTTCGGCCCGCCGGAAATCACTCCGGGCGGCGGAGGCGGATAGTTCGGGTCCATCGAATGGGCCCAGAAGCGGTGATGCGGGTTCTGCATCGGCCGCGCCCCGTATCCGCTGACAAAGGACACATCGAGCGGATTGCGTCCGAGGATGAAGTCCATCACGTCCACAACGCCGTCGCCGATATTTAGCGTCGCCGGTCCAGTCGTGCGCGAGCGCAATCAGCATCGCTCGGTTGAGCAAGACGGCCGTCGAGCCCCAGCCCCACCGGCCCGCGTACGGCAAATGATATCCGGTCTGTCCGCGATTCCGCGACGTAGCGGCTCGCCGCCTTCGCGACCTCTGCACGCAATCTATCCGCTTCGGACTTGCCGATCGCGTCCGGGTGAAGAGCAAGCGCGATCGTGCCCAAGGTCGCCGTCGAAGGCCAGCCGGGTGCCTCCTGGATCGGTGAGGTGAAATGCGGCGAGGCGGTCGCGATGCGCTGCGATATTCCGGCGTCTCCGGTCGTTACGAACAGCTCCGCAGCGGCCCAGTAGAATTCGTCGCTGACATCCTGATCGCCGTATCCCCCGCTGCCCGGAAAGTCGGCGATGGCATACACCTCCGGATTGCGCATCGCAGCAGCCCAGGCGCGCTTGGCTGCTGCCAGGCAAGTCGCAGCAAAAGCCGGGTCGATTTCGCGCCAGATGCGCGCGCATTGCGCCGTCGTCGCGGCGAAGTTCAGCGTTGCGCTCGTGCTCGGCGGAAAGAGCAGGCGCTTTTCCGGATCCTTGTCCGGCCGCATCGGTAACCCGGTCCAACGTTCGTCGCCGACCTTGTGATGGACCATTCCGGACGTATCGATTTCGGTGAACGTCAGCCCGGACGATTGCGCTTCTCGCCGATCGGCAGGCGCTGGCGAGAACCTTCAGGCGCCTGCATCTTCAGGAAGAATTCAAGCTCGTATCGCGCCTCGTCGAGCAGATCGGAGACACCATTTCCTGCCTCCGGGATTCGCGCAGTCTTGTCGGCAAAGAGCGCCGGATCCGCGCAGTTGCTGGACCTCGTAGCAGGTTGAGCAGCGTCCACAGCGATATGCCGCCGTTGACGACATATTTCCCGTGATCGCCCGCGTCGTACCAGCCGCCCGTCACGTCGAGCGAATAGTCGCACCCCGGCCAGCGATTGCCGTTGCCGTCAACGCCGGAAACGCAAGTCACAATCTCGCGAGGATGTCCGGCTGGACGCGCCCAACGCTCACCGACGAAGCGAGCCTCAATCGGCGTGCCGGCGCGCTGGTGATAGAAGAACGCCAGCGCGTCATACGGCAACTTTGCATAAGCTGTCGGGCGACACTCGGAAAGCGCGACTGGTCTCGCTCGTCCGACCCGAAGTCGATAATTCGCCCGCGCACGTCTGATCGAACGCGATCTGGTGGACGTGCTCACCGGAAAAGCGATCTGCGCCGAAGACTTGCGTCCGGCCGGTGGCAACGACCCTGTTTCCTGCGTCGAGAAGCTGCCATTCGAGAGGCTGCCTTCGACGGATCGGAAAGCATCGCACGCTGGGTGCCACCGGGGAGCAGTCCGACCTGGTTCAGGCGGATCGGCGAGGCGCTTTCAGCAGCTGCTGCGGCGACGCTCAACATTGCCGAACATGCGGCCGCTAAGGTAGCAATCCTCACTCAATTCCCCCGTTGCTGTTCGACTATTCCGGGCTGCCCGGCACGTTGGTGAAGTGCAGCGACTTGTAATGGGCGAGGCTGTGCTCAGGCGGCTGCACGCCCTCCGGCAAAGGCTTGCCCGACACGCTTTGAAAATAGGCGATGGAAGCATCGCGCCACCATTTGGCTTCGCGCTCCTGTATGCCGAGAAAGGCGTCGACTTCGGCGAACCGTTCGCGATCCATCCGGCCCTTTAGTGATCGCCATGTCGCTGCGCATGTCGCGCACCTGGCTCACTCCTAAATCGTAGCGTGCGAGCAGCTCGTTCCAGAGCGTTCGTCCGCTGCGCATTCGCTCATCCCAACCGACACGATGAAACCACAATAGGAGTTCTTCGGGCACGCAGTCCCGTGCAGCAAAGCATGCAGCAATTTTCGGTGAATATTGCGCAACGGCGTTGCTGCCGGATTGCGTGCGGTCGAAGCCGATTCCCGCCGCATCCGCGCGATGAAAATAGGTCGGGTTCCAATCCTCGCGCGGAAGGTCGTTCACCCAAGGGCCGGGCCCGTAATGATGTCCCGTCGCCATCAGATGATGAAGCCCAAGCGGCGTCATGTAGTTCACGACGGCCTCGCGCGACTGCATCATCATGTCGACGATGGGTTCGACGAGCGTCGGGTCATTGCCCCACGTCATTCGCGCCCATTCGCCGGCGATATCGCGGGCGCTGAGCCGGTTGTTCCAGGCAAGGCGACCGAACGCGTACCAGTTCGCCTGATCGAAGTGCGAGCCGGTCCAGTTGCGATCGGTGCCGACGTTCGAAACGCCTGCCATGGCGTGCGATCGTTCGAGCGACCGGCGTGCCGCACCTCGGCCTGCATGTGTCGGCGTCGAGCACCTCCTCCCACATCGGCCCGAGGTAGGCGAGGTGCGTCGCGAACCCGAGATATTCCTTGGTGATTTGCGCTTCGAGTACGACGGGCGTTTTCGGCATCGCTCCGAACAAGGGATGGAACGGCTCGCGCGGCTGGAAGTCGATCGGTCCGTTCTTCACCTGCAGCATGACGTTCGGGCGGAACTTGCCGTCGAGCGGCTGGAATTCCGCAAAGGCCTGCTTGGCGCGATCCTCGCCGGGCTTGGCGGTGTAGACGAAGGCGCGCCAAATGACGGTGCCGCCATGCGGCGCCAGCGCATCGGCAAGCATGTTGGCGCCGTCGGCATGCGTCCGGCCATAGTCCTGCGGTCCGGGCTGTCCCTCCGAATTGGCCTTCACCAGGAAGCCGCCGAAATCGGGGATGCTTGCGTAGATCTCGCCGGCCTTGCCGCGCCACCAGGCGCGCACTGCCGGATCGAGCGGGATCGGCGGTCTTCAGTCCGCCGATCTCGATGGGTGCGCTGAATCGTGCAGTGAGAAACACGCGGATTCCCCAGGGACGGAACGTGTCCGCAAGGGCCGCGACTTTCTCGATATATTGCGGGGTGAGAACCTGCGCGTTCGCATTGACGTTGGTGAGGACGGTCGCGTTGATTCCGACCGATGCGTTGGCGCGCGCATAGTCCGTGTAGCGCGGGTCGCGCCATTGCGGCAGCTTGTGCCAATCCCACAGCGAAGCGCCCGCATATCCGCGCTCGACCGATCGATCGAGATTGTCCCAATGGTTGAGCATGCGCAGCGGCGATGTGGGTATTTCGACAACGTCCAGATTGTCGATCGGCTGTCCGGTCTGCATCCGCCGCAGAAGCGCGAAGACTCCGTACAAAACGCCGACGTCGCGGTTCGCGGCAATCGCCGTGAATTTTTTACCGCCGGACTCCACGCTCCGGATCATGAAGCCTTCGGGGCCGAGCTTTTTGAGCGGCAACTGCAAGCCGGCAATGATCGGGGAAGAAGCCGGAGTTCCAATGACGATTGCGCCATCCAGCGCCCGTTCCGCCGTACCGACAGGCCTGTCCAGAAGTCCTCCAAGCCCGCGCTGCAACTCGCTGCGCGCCGCGGCAAGAGTCGGCGTCTCGGCACCGGAAACGATTGTCAGTGCGTTCTCCAGGTACCTCGTCTGCGCCGTCGAACTCAGGGGCGGATATCGGAGCCAGAGATCATAGCCGTCCTCCGCGTGCGCGGCGCTCGATCCGAAGCACGCGGCAAGCGTGGCAAGGATCGTAACGGCTCGAAGCAGCAGGGTTTTCAGAACTGTTTCCACATTCGCGTTGAGTGGTCGACGCCAGACTGTTAGCGCTATCAGGCTAAATCAAGTGCGGATGTGAGCAATGGCGTTTTCTGAGGACTGGGCAGGCTTCACCAGGCGGGGCGCCATCGTCGCTAGCCTCGCTGCGGGCGTGTCTGGGTGCGTGACTCCGCAGCCGGTCGTCCCGGCAACGCCCTCGCTCGATCAGCTTGCCAAGCGAAGCGGCCGTCGCTTCGGCTCTGCCGTCGGCTGGGGCCGGCCCGGCGCCGACCGCGGCAGCTTCGCCAACCCCGCCTATGCGGCGATCCTCGAAAAGGAATGCTCGCTCCTCGTTCCCGAGAACGAGCTGAAATGGCAGTGGACTCGCCCGGGGCCGGGCCAGTTCGACTTCCGGCAGGTCGACGCCATCGCCGATTACGCCTCACGCAAGGGCCTCCTGCTGCGCGGCCACACGCTCTTCTGGCTGCCGGAGAAATGGTATCCCAAATGGCTGGTCGCCCATGACTTCGGGCCGCAGCCCGCCGCGAAAGCGGAAGCGATGCTGCGGGAGCATGTTCAGACAGTGTGCCGCCGGTACGGCACCCGCATCTATTCGTACGACGTCGTCAACGAGGCGGTGCAGCCGGAAACGGGACTGATCCGCGATACGGTCGTGACGAAGGCGCTCGGTCACGAAGCGACTCTGGACGTGATGTTCCACACCGCCCGCGCCGAGGCTCCGCACGCGCAGCTCGTCTACAACGACTACATGAGCTGGGAGCGCAACAGCGAGGACGAGACGCACATGCGCGGCGTGCTCAAGTTGCTCGAGGGATTCCGGAAGCGCGGCACCCCGGTGGACGCGCTCGGCATCCAGTCGCACATCCGGTTGCTGAAGCCGCTGACGGTCGCGGAAATCGTACGCGAGTCCGAGGGGCCGTGGCGCCGCTTCCTCGATGAGGTCGTGGCCATGGGCTACAAGCTCGAGATCACCGAATTCGACGTGAACGACCGCATGGCGCCGACCGACATCGCGGTTCGGGACCGAATGGTCGCCGATTACGCAAAAGCGTATCTGGACGTGATGCTCAGCTATCCGCAGCTGCGCGACATCATGGCCTGGGGGATGGTCGACCGGTACAACTGGCTGACCGGTTTCGACCCGCGGAAAGACAAGACGCTCAAGCGCGGCACGCCTTACGACACGCATTTTCGTCCGAAGCTCTTGCGCGAGGCGATTGCTGCGGCATTCATGGGGGCTGCTGCGCCCGCCTGACCAATCGTCCGTTCGTTTGGGGAGAAACGAAGATGAGATCGAAACTTCTGCTCGCCGCCTTTTGTCTTGCCGTCGCGGCACCCGCGTCCGCGCTTCAGGGCGACGATATCGCCAGCAAGATCATCAACGATCCTTCGGCGCCTCAGGTGGTCGGCGCCAAGTCCTCGCTGCGCAACGACGCAAATGTTCAGGGCGGCAAGGCATTGCGGATCCAGGTTCCGGCCAAGGGCAAGAACAACTGGGACGCGTTTGCCAGCAGTCCGATCCAGAAGCCGGTGAAGGCCGGCGACAAGCTCGTGCTCGCCTTCTGGGCGCGGCTGGAAAAGGGCGAGGGCGGTGCGGCCACCTCGACGCTGCCGTTCACCGGGGTGCAGGTCTCGTCGCCGCCTTATCCGTCGGTCTTCAACGAGGCGGTCCAGGTCGGGCCGGAATGGAAGCTGCATGAGGTCAAGGGCACGGCGGACAAGGATTATGCAGCGGGCTCGCTAGGCGTCAGCATCCACCTCGCGAATGCGAAACAGACGATCGATCTCGGGCCGATCTTCGTGCTGGACATGGGCCAGTGACCCCGATGATCATTTCCCTGCTGCTGATCGTCGCCGCTCAACAGCCTCGGCCGGAAGACACGGAACAGTGGACGCCGGAGCCGCCGATCGTCACTCCCGGTCCGGTCGCCGCCGCAGGTCCGCCTTCGGATGCGTTGGTCCTGCTGGGACCCGCGACCGGTCTCGATCAATGGGCGGCGATGGACGGCAAGCCGGCCGGCTGGACGTTCGCCAACGGCGAGATGATGGTGAAGAAGGGCACCGGCAATATCCAGACCAAGCGCCGCTTCGGAAGCTATCAGCTGCACATCGAGTGGCGCATTCCGGCCGGGATCACCGGCGAGGGGCAGGCGCGCGGTAACAGCGGTCTGTTCCTTGCTTCCACGGGCGGGGGCGATGACGGCTACGAGCTGCAAATCCTCGATAGCTACCGCAACAAGACGTACGTCAACGGCCAGGCGGCCAGCGTCTACAAGCAGTATGTCCCGCTCGCCAATACGATGCGTCCGCCCGGGGAATGGCAGGTCTATGATGTCGTGTGGACGGCTCCGACGTTCAACTCAGACGGCTCGCTGAAGACAGCCGCGAGACTGACGGCATTTCACAACGGCATCCTCGTCCAGAACGATGTCGAAATCCGTGGCGAGACGGCGTGGCAGGGTCCGCCGAAATATCGCGCCCACGGCCCGTCGCCGATCAAGCTGCAGGATCACGGCGATCCCAGCGCGCCGATCAGTTTCCGGAACATCTGGATCCGCGAGCTGTGACTCGATCAGCCTGGAAGTACGCTGCCATCCTGGCCTGCCTCACGGCAGCTTGCGCGCATGCCCCGGCGCAAGAGCCGCAGTGGGTATCGCTCTTCGACGGCAAGTCGCTGAACGGTTGGACCCCGAAGATCAGCGGTCATCAATTGGGCGAGGATCCGTTCAGCACCTTCCGCGCAGAGGATGGCGTCATCCGGGTCTCCTACGACAAGTATGGCGATGGCTTTCGGAAGCGTTTCGGCCACCTCGCGTATCGCGTGCCGTTTTCGAGCTATCGGCTCCGCTTCGAATATCGACTGACCGGCAAATCCCTCGCGGACGTTGAGCCCTGGCAGCAGAGCAACAGCGGCGTGATGCTTCACGGACAGCCGCCCTCGACGATGGGTCGGGACCAGTTCTTTCCAGTGTCGATCGAAGTGCAATTGCTTGCCGCGGAGCGAAAGGAGCCCGCTCCGACTGCGAACCTCTGCACGCCCGGAACGCATGTCGTGATGAACGGCGCTCTCGAAACTACCCACTGCCTGAACTCGACGAGCCCGATCATCCCGAACGATCGATGGACGAAGGTCGAAATCGAGGTCGACCGCGACGGCAAGTTCACGCACGTCGTCGATGGCACGCCGGTCATGAGCTACAGCGGCGCCCAATATGATCCCGGTGACGCGGACGCCCGTCCCCTGATCGACGCCGCCGGGGGCGAGCTAAAGCTCGACCAGGGCTACATCTACCTGCAGAGTGAAGGTCATCCGGTCGAATTCCGCCGGCTGGAATTGCAGGCTTTGAATTAAATGCCTCGGCCCCCCGAGAGAGTGGTGCCGCTTAGGTGACTTCGAACACCTGACCCCATCATTACGAAGGCAGCGGTAGCGTTTTGGAAAACGTATTAAGACCAGCGGCTTAGCGGTCGTGCGCGGCCGGCCGGGGCGGCCTACCCAAGCACCACCCAAAGTGCCCGGCGGCGCGATTTCGCGGCGTTCCCTTGCGGACGCGCTTTGGCCCAATGAATTCGCGGAAAGCGACCCCCTGCGGACCCACTGAACTGGCGGCCGGCTCGGTCCCGGCGCCTACTTGCACGGTGCCGAGGTGGTTAGTCCTGAGCTTTCTGTTCCGACGCCTTTTTGTCTGCTTTGGCCTGCGTCTTTTTCTGCGGAGCCGGCGGCCCTGCTTCTTTCCCGTTAGCGGCGCTCGAAGTCGTAGTTAGTCTTACGTGGCATGTCAGTGCTCCGGAGCATTGGACGCGGTTCGACGCCGAGAGGCCCGCCGCTTCGCCTTACTAAGATCATTGGACGTCGTCGTAACGGCCTTCCAGCCAACTGTCTGCTGTAGGTCGAAAACTTCCGCTAGGTCGCGAGCGCTTGGCGGCGTTCATCGTTGAAGAGTCAACGCCGTAGCTCGTCGTCATTATCCGCTTGTCCGTCATGTTCTGGTTCGGCCGGTCGGTAGTCAAACTTCTGCTCTTCCATCGCGGCTGCCATGATCTGAAAAGCTTCTTCCTTCTCCGCAAGGTCGATTGCTACCTCGATCCCCTCCAGCTTCGCGTGTAGCCAGAGCCGTCCGTATTGATCGACGGGGCAGCGAAAAAGCTTCGGTGCGGGTGTTTTGATTGCGCTCAGACTGACCCACTAGCCGACTTCCTAGTTAGAGAACTTGCTGCTGAGCGTATCGGCTCACCACCCTCTCGACTAGGGCGTCCGTTTACGGGAAATGCCGTCCGCCGAATGTCCGCAATGGGTCGAACGAACTCTGGCTAGCGGCAGGAATGGGTGGAAAGCGGACATGGGCTATCAGTCTCGCAGACCCAAGAACCCGGTCTGGGGAGGCTTGTGTGAAGTCTTTGCTAAAACTCCAGCCGGGCCGCCTACCGCTCCACAAAGACATATCATGCTGTCCGTCCCGCGCGGTGAGGGTGCGCTTCCCGCTTTGCCGGCAACCAGTGGAAAAAAAGAGAAGGGTCGGATCGAGCGCCACGAAGCTGATGGTGCCGTCCTCGTTCTTCTTCGTGCCGACCGGCGTGGCCATCGTCCTGAAGGCGAACTGCGTACCGCTCGACGCGCGAGTAACGTTGATGGCGCCGAGATCTGGGCTGTAGTAAGAGGAGGCAAGCGCCGCGACCGTGACCTTGTCCGGCACCTTCGAGACGAGTTCGGCTTCCTTCGCGACCTCCGCCTTGATCCGGGTGGCAGCGGCAGCGACGTCGCCAGCTGCCTCCGGCTTGCCGTCGTACAGCAATTCCAGCAGGCGCCGCATGAAAGGCCGGAGCATGGCCTGGCCGTCGTCCGAATTGGTCAGCAGGACTGCGCCGATACCGGCGACGGGAACGAGCATGATGTCGCTCTTGTACCCGGCAGGCTGCCGCCATGGTGGACAACATCGACGCCATAGTCGCTATCGACCTGCATCCCCATGCCGTAGACCCGGTCTTCGCCAACAGGCACGTTCGCGACGCGGCGGCGCAGCACATTCTTGCGCCGAGACATACTGCTTGCCGTCGTCGAGCTTGCCCTCGTTGAGTTCGAAGCGGACGTAGCGGGCGAGGTCGTTGGCGGTCGACCAGGCCCCGCCGGCTGCGCCATAGCGGGTGAAGGCGTAGTTGAGCTTCTGACCTGCACTAGGATCAGCTCGGGATGCCCAGCGATGTCCGTTGCATGCGGGCCTCGCCCAATTGCCCTGCGTCGCCTCGGCGAAATCGAGCGTAGTGCGGGTCATGCCCAGCGGCTGCCAGACCTTGTCGTTGACGGCACGTTCGAACGCCCGTCGAGATCGGCCTTCGGGATAGGTGAGATGGCCGCCGACATAGCCGGCGGCCGAGGCCATCAGATTGTTGTACTGGAACACCTCGCCAAAGCCGCTGGTCGGCTCGGTCGAGGCCAGCTGGGCGAAGGTGTCCTTGGCCGCGGCTCGGGTCGCTGTTGAAGATCACCTGCAAGTCCTTGCGCGGCAGGCCGGTGCAGGCGCAGACCAGATGCCTGACCAGGACCTTGTGGTCGTGGCGTCGCTGCCGAGCCGGAAGTCGGGATAGACTTCCGTCACCGGCTGATCCCAGCGCGAGCTTGCCCTCATCGACCAGCTTGGCGAGCAGCAGGGTCGCCATGCCCTTGGTGTTCGAAGCGATGGCGAACTGGTGTCGCCATCGACCGGCGCCGGATTGCCGAGCGCCCGGACGCCAATGCCGCCGGAGTAGAGGGTTCGCTTCGGTCGGTGATCGCGATCGCGGCGCCGGGAACACCAAGCTCCTTGCATCGCTTGTTCCACGAACGACCGAGCGCGGTGGCGGGCGGCATCCATCGGCTTGGCGGTGAGGCCAGCAAAACTCTCCCTCTTGTATCCGGCCGGACGAAGGCTCTGCTGCACCAGCCCGATTGCGGCCAGCCGCTTCTCACCAGTCGCCTCTGCTCCATCGGCGAGGACGACGGTCCAGTTGGGGCCAGTGCGATAAGCTACTGCGAACAGCAACCGCTTTTCATTGGGCGAAGTTTCGTAATCGACCACTTTCCGCTCTTCCCAGCCGTTGCGTGCGGTGCGCGCCGTGATCAGCTTCGGCGGGCGGGTGTTCGTCGGCGCCCACAGGCTCCAGGCCTGGGCGGCGGCCGCGCCAGCATCTAGCCGCTCCGACCTCGACCAGCGCCATCCTGTAGTCCCCTTCGGGCGACGTCAGTTCGATCAGCTTGGGGGACGACTTCTGCGTCCATCCCGGAGAGAGCGTAAAGGTAGCACCGGACGGAGAGGTGCTCGCCGATGATTTCGGGTGGCCCTGCGCGGCTGCTGCCCCCACGGGTGTAACGACGCTCGCCAGCAGTGCACACGCGGTCCACAATCTCGTCATGCTTGAATCCCCCCTCTGAAGCTCGAAGACTAGGCCGTTTCGGCCCATTGGCAATCGACCAAAGAGTAGCTCAGTGGGCCGGGGTTTCATTTGTTGTGGGCAAGCGATCTAAAACGCAGACCAGGCTAATGTCTGCAATGGGTCGAAAGCTGCCGCTACGCCGCTAGTGGCAAGTTTGGGTGGAAAGGTGCCACTCGACTAAAGGCTGGGATGAGTGGAAAGCAGAAAGGGCGCTCTGCTCTACCAGCTCCCCGACGAGCTCCCACGGGTGCCAGTCGCGATGCGGTGTCCCCAATGGTTCCGTCGTCGGATGGAGAATAAGCACTAAAGCCCTCCGGACATTCTGCCTCCGAACAGCTGCATCGGGATACCGCCCCGAACCATCATAGAGTCACCTGCACTGCCGCGAATGACTCCCTCTGGGGTTTCGAGGCACTGCTCCCCTTCAAGCACAACCCATGCCTCCGGACCGGGATGCGTATGGATCCGGCTGGACATGCCGGGAGTGAATGTCGCTTCCATGAAGGAGGCGGTGTGCGGAGCAGAGGACAGGAGCGTCAACGGACCTACTCTTGCGACTAGGCGCCCACCAGTGACCCGCCACTGCCGGTCAGCAACGGCGACCAGCCATGCCCGGTCGTGTGCTCTGATGACTTTCGCTGTTCGCTGGCGTGTTCTGCGCCTGCTCTTTGGTAGGAAACTCGTAGACGTGCCAATACAGCGGCGTCGTTGAAGCTTCGAGCGGAGCGGTGGCCAGCACCCAGCAACCCGGCTGTCCCTTCGGCCATTTGCAGGCTCGCAAGCTGTGGCCTTGGGGGTCGGATGCGAAGGGAGCCACCGGGTGGTGAGCCGTAGCCTTAGGAGCGCAGCGGCAAGGATAAGAGGAGGGGCAGACCAGGCAGTCTTCCGAATAGACATGATGCACCTCCCGACGCGGCATATCATGAACCGAGCTACTTTCGAATGTCCGCAATGGGTCGAAAACCCACTCAAGCGACGTAGCGGCACGTTCCGTAATCGTACGTAGTTTCCGCCGGGCGAAGCTGTCATAGCGCTTTCCAAATGACCCGATTGCATCCGCATCGTGAACGGCACGCTACCTCCCGGATCGGTTGGCTGCGGGCAGCAGTCCTTGGCGCGAATGATGGGATTGTCTCAACCGCTAGCCTGATCGTTGGCGTTGCCGCGGCTGACGCGAGCCGCGCTAGCGTCCTGGTTGCTGGCGTTGCGGCGCTCTTCGCAGGAGCGATGTCGATGGCTGCGGGCGAATATGTGTCGGTCAGTTCCCAGTCGGACACGGAAAAGGCCGATCTTTTC
>CAWECW010000013.1:0-84324 GCA_963807815.1 uncultured Alphaproteobacteria bacterium
ACCCACGGTACGGTTGCCCGTACGCCGCATTTCGAGTGCGGTGCTTTCGACCACTCAGCCACCTCTCCGCATTTTGTGAAGGCGCTGGCCGGACGGATGCCGGCGGGGCGGACGCGCCTCTAGCAGCGCCCATGCGCGTTGCCTAGCCCGCCTTGTGGAACCGCGCACAATGCTTAGATTGAAGCCATGTCGCAGATCGAGCGTTTCTCTCCCGTGAACCCCGCACCCCCCTTCCGCCCATGCCCAAGGCGCGCTTCGGCATCGGCGAGGTCGTGAAGCATCGCCTGTTCGATTTCCGCGGCGTGATCTTCGACGTCGATCCTGTCTTCGCCAATAGCGACGAATGGTATGACGCGATTCCGGAGGAAATCCGTCCGTCCAAGGACCAGCCCTTCTACCATCTGCTCGCCGAGAATGCGGAGCAGAGCTACATCGCCTACGTCAGTCAGCAGAATTTGATCCAGGACGAGAGCGAGGAGCCGATCGATCATCCGGCCATCGCCGCCTATTTCCAGGGCTTCGATGCCGGGCGTTACCAGCTCCGTCCCGAGCATCGTCACTAGCCGATTTTGACCCGCTGCGTGGTTGACAGGCTAGGCCTGCTGCCATAGG
This sequence comes from uncultured Alphaproteobacteria bacterium, assembly GCA_963807815.1. GTDB lineage: Bacteria > Pseudomonadota > Alphaproteobacteria > Sphingomonadales > Sphingomonadaceae > Sphingomicrobium. Next base: position 613 of record CAWECW010000013.1, read on the forward strand.
CGGCGGCCTTTCGCGCGGGGGCTTATGCTCTGCCGCGCGTCCAGTTTTGCAAGAGAAGTGAGCCAATGTTCGCAGTCGTGCGCACGGGCGGTAAGCAATATCGCGTTACCGCCGGAGACAAGATCGTAGTCGAGAAACTCGCTGGGGAAACCGGCGACCGGATCGACATCACCGACATCCTCCTCGCCGGGGAAGGTTCGGACCTGAAGCCGGTGTCCGGCCTGATCGTCGGCGCGGAAATCCTCGCCCAGGCGAAGGGCGAGAAGGTCACGGTCTTCAAGAAGCGCCGCCGGCACAATTATCGCCGCAAGAAGGGCCATCGCCAGCAGCACACGATCCTGAAGATCGTGTCGATCGGCGGCGAGAAGGCCAAGGCTGCAAAGCCTGCCCGAGCAAAGCCGAGGGGCCGAAGGCCGAAGCTGCTCCGGCAGAAGCGCCTGCGGCCGCCGCACCCGAGGCGAAGGCTCCGAAGGCCGAAGCGCCGGCAAAGGCCGCCGAGCCGAAGGCGAAAGCCGCCAAGGCCCCGTCGACAAAAGATGCTGCACCTGCTAAGGGCGCGGCCAAGAAAACTCCGAAAGCGAAGTAATTCGTCATGGCACATAAGAAAGCAGGCGGCTCCAGCCGCAACGGTCGCGACAGTGAAAGCAAGCGCCTGGGCGTGAAGCTCTTTGGCAGCCAGCAAGCGCGCGCCGGCAACATCATCGTTCGTCAGCGTGGCACGAAGTGGCACCCGGGCAGCAACGTCGGCATCGGCAAGGACCACACGCTCTTCGCACTTACCGACGGCACCGTCGCATTCCGCGACGGCAAGCTTGGCCGCAAATACGTACATATTATGCCGAACGCAGCCGAGACGAACGCATAGGGGACCGCCGATAAAGGGCCGTCCCAGAGGGGGCAGCCCGGAGTAGGTCTCAACAAGGATCACGAAGGGAGAAGAGGGAAGCCCCCTCTTCTCCCTTTCTTTTTCTTCTCCCGGAACAGTCACGAAGCGGCGCTAGGGCGCCGCTTGCGAGGAGAAGATCGATGTTTGCTAGGACTGAACGACTGCTGCTGAGGCCCGGCTGGGCCGAGGACGCCCCGGCGCTTGCCGCGAGCGATCGCAGACGAGTTGATCGTCCGTAATCTCGCAACCGCGCCATGGCCCTACGACCTGCGCGACGCCGAGGCCTTTCTTGCCCAGCCACGCGATCCGGTCCTGCCGACGTTCCTCGTCTTCGAGCGGACGGACTCGGCCCCGAAGCTGGTCGGCTCATGCGGCCTTGGCCGCCGGCCATCGGGGGCAATCGAGCTCGGCTATTGGATCGCCCGTCCGCATTGGGGCCGCGGTTATGCGACCGAAGCTTCTGGCGCCCTGATCGATATCGCGCGGACGCTCGGCTTCACGCGCCTCGAAGGCTCGCACTTCCTGGACAATCCGGCGTCCGGCCGAGTTCTCGAGAAGCTGGGCTTCGAACCGCTCGGAATCACCGCGCCGCGGCTGAGCTGCGCGCGCGGAACCGAAGCGCAGGCGAGACTACTGCGCCTGACGCTGGACGACGCGGAATTGCAGGAGGATGCAGCGCTGGCCGCCTAGGCCGCGTTGCGGACTTTCCGGACGGGAGCGGGCGCGGCCTTCGCGGCCGTGCTCGCCTCGTAGGCGCGCAGCAGGTCGCGATCGTCCTCGTTCCACGGGTGGAAGCCCGGCAGGAAGAACTTGAACCAGGCGACGCCGATCTTCCGGAACATCCCGGGCCGGATCCACAAATACCAAATCAGCCTGGACCAGGCCTTGAACCCGGTCACGCCGTCCTGGCGCATCAGCTCCAGCGCTCCGGCGGTGCGGTCGACGACGAAGTTGCGGGTGACGAAGAGCATCACCTTCGCCTTCACTTCCCAGCGCTTCTTGCGCGGCCAGTTGCGGGTGGCGTGCAGCCAGGTGTCGTAGGCGACGCCCTTGTGCTCGATCTCCTCGCAGGCGTGCCAGCGCCACAGGTCGGCGGCCTCGGGATCGGCTTCCGCAAGATGCCTCGGATCCTTCAGCAGCTCGTGCGCAAGGATCGCGGTGAAATGCTCCAGCGCCATCGTCGCGGCGAGGCTGACGACCGGCGGCTTCGACTTGGTAACCGCAAGCCGAAAGTCGACCTGCTCCTCAAGCTTCGACAGATCGTAACCGCTGTCCACGGCACGGCGGTTGAAGGCCGCATGCTCTCGGCTGTGGATCGCCTCCTGCGTCGTGAAGCCCTTGATCTCCTCGGCGAGCTTGGGCGGCGCGCCTTCGCGGAACGCGCGAACGCTCTCGACGAAGAAGGCCTCGCCGACCGGGAAGGTCGTCGACAATGCGTTGTAGATGGCGGTGGCCTCTACCCGTCCGCCGTGCCACAGACGGGCGTCGAGCTTGCCGCGGTCGAATTTACGGTCGCGCGGCGTGATGGTGAGGTCCGAGGGCGTGGGCAGCGTGGTCGTGCTCATGCCGGAGAAGGTATACTAACTTACACTCGTGTCAATAAGCCGCAAACGCCTGAACTCCGAAGAGAGCCGCTCCGCCGCACTGGAAGCCGCGCGAGCGTTGCTGCTTGAGCAGGGCCCGCAGGCCGTGACCCTGAAGGCCGTCGCGGCGAAGGTCGGCCGGACGCATGCCAATCTTCTCCATCATTTCGGATCCGCGGCAGGACTTCAGGCCGAGCTCGCTCTGTCGATCGCCGATCGCGTGACCGGCAGCATTGCCGAGGCCGTCGAACGTGCGCGAGCGGGCGAAAAGGACGTGCGCGAGGTCGTCGACGGCACATTCGATGCGTTCGACCGGGAGGGTGCCGGCGCCCTCGCCGCCTGGATGATCCTGTCCGGAAACCGCGACGCGCTCGACCCGATCCTCAATTCGATCCGCGGCCTCGTCGTCCCAACTGCAGGTGGGTCACGAAGAGCATCACGTGCCCGAAAGCACCCTCTGGCTCGTCCTCGCCGCCTTGGGGGATTCATTGCTCGGCCAGCCGATCACCAACGCCCTTGGGCTCGAGCGCGACGCGGCGCGACGCATCGCCACGGACGCCTTGCGGGCAGAAATAGCGGCACGTCACCCCAACACCCGCTGAGCGCCATCGGTGGTCAACCGCCTTTTGTCATCCTACATGCCGCCCCATGCATTTCCTCGATCAAGCGAAAATCTACATCAGATCCGGCTCGGGCGGCCCCGGCGCGGTGAGCTTTCGCCGCGAGAAGTACATCGAGTTCGGCGGCCCTGACGGCGGCGACGGCGGCAAGGGCGGCGACATCGTGTTCGAGGCGGTGCCCGGCCTGAATACGCTCATCGATTTTCGCTACACCCAGCACTTCCGGGCCAAGCGCGGCACCGGCGGATCCGGATCGAACCGTACGGGCGCGCAGGCCCCCGATCTCGTCATCAAGGTGCCCGTCGGAACGCAGATTCTCGCGGACGACGAGGACCGCAGCCTGCTCGCCGACCTGACGGAGGAGGGCCAGCGCCTCGTCCTGCTCGAAGGCGGAATGGGCGGGCGCGGCAACGCCAGCTACAAGACCTCGACCAACCGCGCGCCCCGCCAGCACCAGCCCGGGATCGAGGGCGAGGAAATGTGGGTGTGGCTCCGGCTGAAGCTGCTCGCCGACGTCGGCCTCGTCGGACTTCCGAACGCCGGCAAATCGACCTTCCTCAACAGCGTCACCAACGCGTCGGCCAAGGTCGGCGACTATCCGTTCACCACGCTCCGCCCGCAGCTCGGCGTCGTCCGCCACAAGGGCCGCGAGTTCGTGCTCGCCGACATTCCCGGCCTGATCGAGGGCGCGGCGGAAGGCGCCGGGATCGGCGACCGTTTCCTCGGCCATGTCGAGCGGACCAAGGTCCTCCTGCATCTGGTCGATGCGGCAGGCGACGATCCGATCGAGGCCTGGCAGGTCGTTCGCGGAGAACTCGAAAGCTACGGCGCCGGCCTCGCGGGCAAGGCGGAGGTGATCGGACTCAGTCGATCCGATCTGCTGGACAAGGATCGTCTCGCCGAGATCAAGCACGAGCTTACCGAAGTCAGCGGCCAGGCTGTTTTCCCCATCTCGGCCCCGCTCGGCGAGGGCATCGAGCCGTTGCTCAATGCGATCATCCAGCGGCTCGGCTCCGACGAGATTGTCGAGGACGAGGATGAGGTCGCGGCAGACGATCGGCCCTGGTCGCCCCTATGATCCTGGCCGTCACCGGCGGCACCGGCTTCGTCGGGCAACGGCTCATCGACCTGGCATTGGCGCGCGGCCACCGCGTCCGCGCACTGACCCGAAAGGCCCAGGAGCCGCGCGACGGCGTCGAGTGGATCGAAGGAAGCCTCGAAAGCCGCGAAGCGCTGGAACGGCTGGTGACGGCAAGCGACGCCGTCATCCACGTCGCGGGCGTAATCAACGCGCCCGACGCCGCGGGCTTCGAGGCGGGCAACGTCACCGGCACGCTCGCGATGCTTGCCGCCGCCACCGCCGCGGGAACGCACCGGTTCATCCACGTCTCGTCCCTGGCCGCACGTGAGCCCGGGCTTTCCCTTTACGGCGCATCGAAGGCTCGATCCGAAAACCTCGTCCGGAGCTCCGGCCTCGACTGGATGATCGTCCGGCCGCCTGCGGTCTACGGTCCCGGCGACAGGGAGACGCTGGAGCTGTTCAAGATGGCGAAGAACGGGCTGATCCTGCTCCCGCCCAAGGGCCGGCTGTCGCTGATCCACGTCGACGATCTGGCGCGGCTGCTGCTGACGCTTGCCGAAAGCCGCCTGCCGAAGAAGGAAGTGCTCGAGCCCGACGACGGCCGAGCAGGGCGGCTGGACACACCGCGAGTTCGCGACGGAGCTCGGCCGGGCGGTCGGCAGAAAAGCGGTCGCATTTCAGACGCCACGCCCGATCCTTCGCCTGGGCGCCGCGCTCGACCGCCTGGTCCGCCGAGGCAATGCGAAGCTGACCCCCGACCGGGCGGCCTATTTCAGCCACCCGGACTGGGTCGTCAGTTCGTCTAGCACTCCCGCCAAGGACATCTGGCAGCCCGAGATCGCAACGGATCGCGGGCTGGCGCAGACGGCGCAATGGTACCGGACGCAGGGCTGGCTTTAACGACCAGCGCCGGACGTTCTCGCTACTGGGCGGCGGCGGCGGCTGGGGCGGCGGGCTTCACGAACTTCAGGGTCATGCGGTCGCTTTCCCCGATCGCGACATAGCGTTCGCGGTCCTGGTCCTTCAGCGCCAGCGAAGGCGGCAGGGTCCAGACGCCATTGGCCCAATCCGCGGTGTCCTGCGGATTGCCGTTGATCTCCGACGAAGCGGCGAGTTGGAACCCGGCCGCTTCGGCGAGCGCTCGCACGGTCGACGTCTTGATGTAGCCGCTGCTCTGCTCCCGCTCGGCGGCGGCAGTCTCCGGCAGTCGATGGTCGACGATCCCGAGGAATTCCGCCCGGCTTCAGCATGGCAAAGATCTGGCGGAAGGCTTCCGCGCTATAGTCCTGCTTGTCTTCGCGCCGGTAACCCATCTTCCAATTGTGGACGTTGCGGAACGTCAGCACGACGTCGGCGGTGCCGTCCGGCACGCGCGCCGCTTCAGCGGTGAAAGCCGGGAAATCCACGACGGCGGCCGGCCCATAGAGAGTGGGATTGGCCGCCTTCAGCTTGTCGATGCCGGACCGGCCCCAGTCGGGCGCAGCCGCATAAAGCTTGCCGCCGCCACCCGCGAGGTAAGGCGCGAGGATTTCGGTATACCATCCGCCGCTGGGCCAGATTTCGACGACCGTGTCGCCCGGGTCCACCTCGAAGAAGTCGAGCGTTTCTGCAGGGTGCCGATACTTGTCGCGCGCCACGTTCGCGGCGGTCCGCCCGGAGTGCGCAACGGCCTGCTGCAACTTGCCGAGCCGATCTCCCGCTACTGCAGGGCGCGTTGGCGTTGGCGCGGGCGCGACTTGCGCAGCCGACTGGGAACTCACGGCCAAGAGCGCGGCCGCGCTTGCAAGAACCAATCCAAGCGTATGCTTCATGCGTGCCTCCGTTGGGACCCAGCGCCTCATGACCGAGGTTGGCGCATATTCCAAGTGTCAGCTTTCGACCCATTCCGGCAGACATTAGCATCGACTCGCGCCTGATCCCTGCCCGGTGCCGCCCGCCCTTTCAGCCGGTTACCGCGCCCGCTGGGCCTGCGGCTGCGACTGGTAGGCTGAGGGCCGCTTTTGCGCCACCATCGGGAAGGTTTCGCCTCCGTGGTAGGTCACGGTTCCGCACATGAAGTCGCCCTTGGCGGAGAGCCTGCCGTCGAACAGGACATCGCCCTCGCGGGAGGCGACGACCATGTGGATGGTGTTGCCGGTCAAGGTGATCTTGCGCAGGACAACGGGTGCGGTCCTCGCCGGCGCCAGCGATCCGCCATAGTCGGCGCCGACGAAGCCGATCGACATAAGCCCGAAACTGGGCAGTCCCCGAGGAACCATCAGGAAATCCCAGTGGCCGTGAAGGTTTGGGGCCTCGCCGCCCGCCACAGCGGCTCCCGCGTCGCAGTTCAGGGCGATCGACGTTGCGGGCTGTGCAGCAGCCGCTGCCGGGGAAGCGAAGGCGGCGGCCAGGGCAAGCGTCATCAAACGTTTCATCTTCATTTCTCCATGTTGGACAAACTTTGGGGCGCGGAATGCGCCGGCGCCGATGACATCCGACTGTCTCCGCCTCATCGACAAGCCGGGATTTCGCCAATAGCTTCCGCTTTTTCGCCAATGTGGGAAGCATGCAGTTCACGAAGCGCCAACGGCCTTCCTGGGGAAGATGGAGGCCATTCCTGGCCGCGATACCGTTGGGATTGCTCCTCGGCTTCTTGGGTCCCTTCGGCTCCTACCCGGCGTACCCGACCGCGACGCGCTACGCATTCTGGCTAGGGCCTGACGGCGGCCGGCGCGGTGGCTGCAGTCGCGGCGGACGCCGTGCTGCCCCCGACAAGGCTTCGCGCCGGCGCGATCCGGATCGGAGCCGTCGCTCTGGTCTCCGCATTGCCGATGACCTTCGTCGTGGCGTGGACCATGTCGCTTCTCCAGCCGGGCCGCGTCTTCACGCCCCAGCAGCTGCCGGTCTTGTTCGCGTGCGTCGCGGCCGTTCAGCTGCTGATCGTCTACGCGACGAAGATCACCGCGCCGACGGCCGATGGCGCCGAGGCACCCGGCCGTGCGCCGGCTCTCCCGGATCCAGAGGCAGAGGCAATCCCTGCTGCCTTTCCGCCCGCTTTGCTGAGCAGACTGCCGCCGGGGATCGGCAGCGACATCATCGCTCTCGAAACGGAGGATCACTATCTTCGGGTGCATTCGGTCGGAGGAAGCGCCCTGATCCTGATGCGGATGGCCGATGCGGTAGCCTTGCTCGACCCGCGGCTGGGAGCGCAAGTTCATCGCCGCTGGTGGGTCGCCCAGGCAGCGGTCGCGGGCGTGCAGACGGAGGGGCAGAAGCTTTCCCTCTGCCTTATCGACAAAACCAAGGTGCCGGTCGGGAGGACCTTCTCCGCAGCAGTACGGGCAAGGTTCCGGCCCGGTCCGCCACTACCCGCTGGCAACGAGCTCTCCGTCGGCGGAGGCTAGCTTGGCAGCCACCGCCAGCCTCGTCACTGCGCGCCTGTGTGAACCCTCGCGCCGTTTGCACCGCGCCTCCGCCGCAATCGCGCCCCATTGCGTTGCGAAACGGCGTGCCTCCGAATAGGGCCTTTGCATGACCGATCGCGACGAAACCGAAGCCAGGATCCGCAACCTCATCGATCCCTTCAACAAGAAGGGCGTCGAGATCGGCGGAGGCACGCGCTTCGCGCAGGACCTCGAGTGGGACAGCCTGACCGTGATGGACTTCGTCGCCTCGGTGGAGGACGACTTCGACATCCTGATCAGCATGAATCGTGCCGCGGAGATCGAGACGGTCGATCAGCTCGTCGACGCCGTGCGCCAGCTCGAGAGCGAGCGTTGAGCGACCTTTTCTCGAAATTCGACCCGCTGATCCAGCAGCGGGAAGACCTGCTCTCGACCGGGCTCACCGACCCCTTCAACCTGGTGATGGAAAAGGTCGAAAGCCCGACCGTCGCCATCTGCAACGGCCGCCGGACGATCCTTCTCGGCACCTACAATTACATGGGGATGACCTTCGACCCGGACGTCGTCGCCGCCGGCAAGAAAGCGCTCGACGAATTCGGTTCCGGCACCACCGGCAGCCGCGTGCTCAACGGCACCTATGCGGGCCACCGCGCGGTCGAGGATGCGCTCAAGGATTTCTACGCCATGGACCATGCCATGGTGTTCTCGACCGGATACCAGGCGAACCTCGGCATCATTTCGACGATTGCCGGCAAGGACGACTACATCATCCTCGACATCGACAGCCATGCGTCGATCTACGACGGATGCGCGCTCGGCAATGCGCAGATCGTCCCCTTCCGCCACAATGACGTGGATGCCCTCGAAAAAAGGCTGAAGCGCGTTCCGGAAGGCGCGGGCAAGCTCGTCGTCCTCGAAGGCGTCTATTCGATGCTGGGCGACATCGCCCCGCTCAAGGAGATGGTCGCCGTCTCCAAGGCCAATGGCGCGATGGTGCTGGTCGACGAGGCCCATTCGATGGGCTTCATCGGCGAGAACGGCCGCGGCGTCGCCGAGGCGCAGGGCATCATCGACGACGTCGACTTCATCATCGGCACCTTCTCCAAGTCCGTAGGCACCGTCGGCGGCTTCTGCGTCTCGAACCATCCGAAGTTCGAGATCCTGCGCCTGGTCTGCCGCCCCTACGTCTTCACCGCTTCCCTGCCGCCCTCCGTTGTAGCGACCGCCGCGACGTCCATCCGCAAGCTCATGGACGGCGCCGAAAAGCGCGCGCATCTGTGGGAGAATTCCAAGCGCCTTCACGCCGGACTGCGCCAGCTCGGCTTCCAGCTGGGCACGGAGGAGCCGCAGTCGGCGATCATCGCCGTAATCATGCCCGACCTCGAGACCGGGGCGGCCATGTGGGAAGCCCTTCTCAACGAGGGTCTATACGTCAATCTCGCCCGTCCGCCGGCAACGCCAGCCAACATGACCTTGCTCCGCTGCTCCCTCTGCGCGGAGCACAGCAGCGATCAGGTCGCCGAGATACTCGGAATGTTCGCTGCGGCGGGCCGAGCGACCGGCTGCATTTAAGCGCGAAGCGGACTTCCGTCGGCTTGCAGACAGGTTTAGACTGGATCCCATGACGCCCGGTGGGGAGGATCTCCAGTTCGACTGGCGACGGGGCGGAGCAGCGGCAGGCGCGCTTATCGCCACGCTCATCCTGCTCGCCATGGTCGTTCTGGTCGCAATATCGAACCAGGCGCGCGATCGCGCGCTTGAGGGCGAGCGGCACGCCTATGACGTCAGCCTCCTCACGCGCTCCGTCGATGCCAGCGTTTCGCGGGCCGAGGCTGCCTTGGGCCGCTTCGTTCTGGACGAGGACGAAAAAGGCAGCGGCAACATCTATTACAGCCAGTGGCGGCTCGCGGAGCAGCAGATCGCTCAGCTGGAGCGGCTGGTGCGGAACGATCCCCGTCAGCGCGCGAGGGTGCAGGAGCTAAAGGAGCGGTTCGAAACGCGTGGCAAGGAATTTGCCCTCGCCGCGCGGGCGACGGCCGCGCAGCAGGGCTCCGGCGGGACCGGCTATTTCTACCAGTCGGCCAAAGCGGAAACCGAGCGGTCGGATGATGGCAAGGGCCTTTCTGCCAAGCTTTCGGAGATCGCGCGGGCCGAGAGGCAATTGCTGCGTGCCAGGATGCAGGAGACGCGCTTCTTTTCGGCGCGAGCCGACAAGCTGACGGATTATCTCAGCTGGCTCGGGATCATCGTCGGGCTCGGCGCCATCTTCCTCGGCGTCGTGTCGGTGCAGGCGGTCCGGCAATTCGCCTACGCAAAGAAGCTTGCCGACACCGAAACGGAACGCGCCGAGGTCCTCGAAGAGGCCGTCGCGGAGCGTACTCGCGAACTTCGCGAGGCCAACGCGGCGCTCAAGGCCGAAGCCGAGGAGCGCGAGGCGGCAGAAGCGCAACTGCGGCAGGTCCAGAAGATGGAAGCGGTCGGCCAGCTGACCGGCGGCATCGCGCACGACTTCAACAACATGCTGGCGGTCGTCGTGGGCGGTGTCGACCTCGCCCGCCGCCGACTGAACGGTCCGAGGCGCGAAGTTCTCAATCATCTCAACAATGCAATGGAAGGCGCCACCCGCGCCGCCGCTTTGACCCGGCGTTTGCTGTCGTTCGCGCGGTCGGAGCCGCTGCTTCCGGAGCGCGTGGACAGTCGCGAGCTGGTCTCCGGCATGTCGGACCTGCTCGACCGCACGCTTGGCGAACGCGTCCACGTCGAGGTCGATCTCGCGTCCGACATCTGGCCGATCTACGTCGATCCGCATCAGCTGGAGAATGCGATCGTCAACCTGGCGGTCAACGCGCGCGATGCGATGGACGGCGAAGGCGCAATGCGCATCGCGGCGCATAATGTGACGCTGGCCGCCAACGAAGTCGGCGATGTTCGGCCGGGCGAATATGTCTGCATCGCGGTGACGGACACCGGCTGCGGAATGACGCCGGAAGTGATGGAGCGCGCGTTCGAGCCATTCTTCACGACCAAGCCGGTCGGCAAGGGCACCGGCCTCGGCCTAAGCCAGATATTCGGTTTCGCCCACGAATCGGGCGGTGAGGTCGGAATCGTGAGCCAGCGCGGCAAAGGCACGACCGTCTCCATCTACCTGCCGCGAACCGCTGCCGAGGCGAACGTCCGGCTTCATCCGGCGATGCAGAGGTCGGACACCGAAGCGACCGTTCCGGGAGCCCGAATCCTCCTCGTCGAGGACGACCCGCGCGTCCGGGCGTCGACGATCGAGGCGCTGCAGGACCTCGATTACGACCCGGTCGCGTCGGGCAGCGGCGAGGAAGCCATCGCCCTCTTCGAATCCCAGACCTTCGACCTCGTCATCACCGACGTGATCATGCCGGAAATGACCGGTCCGGAGCTGATCAAGCACCTCAAGCAGACGCACGACGACTTCGCCGTCCTGTTCGTCACCGGCTATGTCGGCGAAGGCGAGACCGGCGACCTCGTGGGCTACGAACTGCTTCGCAAGCCATTCACGGTCGGCGCGCTGGCCAATGCCGTCGCGGTGGCGCTGTCGCGCCGCCCGACTAACGAACCGCGCCGGAGCGGAGGAGCCGCGGCAACAGGCTGATCGCGGCGAGCAACGGCCATCGCCGCTGCCATGGCTTGATCTGGATGTCCGTGCCGGCGTGGCGATTGATCTTCCATGCGATGTAATCGACGCCGCCGGCAAAGGTCGCCGTCGCCTTGGCGAGCCGGAGAAATCTGGGCGCGCTTTCCTTTGCCGCGATACCGCTTCCAGCTTCTGGTGGCAGCTGCGGCGGTCCCAGCATCTTTCATTTCGAGCGCTTCGCTGAGCCGCTCGTAATAATCCGGAAACTGGTCGACGATGCTGCCCGGCCGCTCCTTCCGCTCGGCGCGAAGCTCGGTCGAATAGGTCAGCTCGAACGCGCGCCGCCAGAGATCCAGCGGATGCTCGCTTCTCGGCCAGCGGGAAGGTCAGTTGCGGCAAGGACGCGGGGTGCCTCGGCTACAGCCTCGACCACCCTGTCTCGCGGCAGCATCGTCGGCCTGCCAGACAAGCCGCGACGGCTGCGCGAACCGCGCCGAGGACCGAAACGTCGGTGCGCCGGCGGAACAGAATTCGCGCAAAATCCGCCTCGCTCAGGACCGCATATTTGGACGCGAGGCCGTCGTGTTCGAAATAGAAGACGTTGGGCGGGATTAGGCGGTTGGCGGTCGGCAAGCCACTCTTCGTCGTAGGCCGCCGCGATAGTCCGACACGATCAGGTAGAAATCGAGCATCAGCCCTTCGAGCTGCTGCTGCCGGAGGCACGATCCGTAGAAGAGAACCGCTCGCGATGCCGTCGCCGTGCTTAGCTGCAATCGCCGCGGCCATCGCCGATACGCGCGGATCGACCGGCGTCGACAATTCGGCGGCGACGAGATCGCGCAAGGCGGACACGTTCAGGCCGCGAGGCGGACGAACGACAAAGGCTGTGCCGGCTTCAAGACGATCGGATGGCCGAATTCGAGCGCTGAACATCTCGCCGTCGAGGATCAGGTTGGTGTTTTCGCCCTCGATGCTGATTTCGTCGGATTCCTCGAAATGCACCCCGCGCATGGCGGAGTCGCCAAGCTTTCCGGCAAGGCTCGCGGCGAACACCTTGAGCAGCGAGACCGGCCTTTCCTCGACCGCAAGCAGCTTCAGCCGCCCCGTGCCGGCGCCCTTCACCTGGCCTGAAAGGAGCATCTTTTCGAGCGTCGTGACGGCGAGCAGAGCGAATCGCCCCGAGATGCGTCCGTCACGGCGGACCGACACCTGCATTGGCGACGGCTTGGGCGGAAGGAAACTGGCCTGCAGCCGCAGGAACATCCGCACGAGCAACGCAACGGCCGTCAGTGCGTGGCTCAGACCATTCGGAAGACCGAGCGGGTAAATCTTGTTGCGGCAATAGAGCATCGTGTCGGCAAGTCCGGCGCCGCCGAGGAACATGCCGATCACGGGCCGCGACGTCGGATCGCAGCGCAGCGCAATCAGCTCGCGTGCGACGATATGCGGACTGAGGTCGGACTGGGCCAGCGCCACCAACCGCTCGAGCGCGATGATTGGGTCGCCCTGCGCACCGAGGTCCAGCGCGATGAGGTTGGTCTTGCCATTGGGAAGCACCGCAACGGGCGGCGGATCATCGCCGAAATGCCCGCCATTGTGGATCTCGGTCAGTGCCGCCTGGACCGTTCCGTCGCCGCCGTTGATGATGAGGATCTTGGGCCGCACGCGCGCAATGGTCCGGAGCGCCGTCGCCGATCTGTTCCGCGCGCTCCACCTCATAGTGGAAGATGTCCGGATGTTCGGCGCAATAGTCGCGGATGCGCGACAGCTGGGCAATATTGCCCGACGACTTGGGATTCGAAAGGAGGGCGATCCGCGGGCGAGACATTCAGCTGCGGACCGGCAAGGCGGCAAGGACGTGCGGCGCGAAACGCGTTTTTGGCATGATTTTCGTGTTCCGTCCGCTATAGCCACAACCATCGGACCGCCGCCGTTCAGTTAGGCGCAACGGTCCATTGCGCTTTCTCGGCTGGGTTTGCGGCCAAATCATGGTGTTGGAACGACAAAATCCGTGCGCCGACTGTCGCTGATCGATCGCTACCTCACCAAGACGATCGCGATCCCGCTGATCGGGACGCTGCTGCTCGCGGCCATGCTGCTGGTCCTCGACAAGATGCTGCGGCTGTTCGACTTCGTCGTCACGGCGGGCGGACCGGTAAGCGTCGTCTGGCGGATGCTCGCCAACCTGCTCCCGGAATATTTCTCGCTCGGCATCCCGATCGGACTGATGCTCGGCATCCTGCTCGCCTTCCGCAAGCTGGCGCTTTCGTCGGAGCTCGACGCCCTGCGCGGCATCGGCGCGGGCTTCGGCCGGCTCCTCCGCATTCCCTATGCCTACACGGTCGGGCTGCTGCTTCTGAACCTGTTCATCGTCGGCTGGGTCCAGCCGTGGGCGCATTATGGCTACGAGCGCCTTCGCTTCGATCTTCGCTCCGGTGCGCTGGGCGCATCGATGAAGGTCGGCGAATTCAACCAGCTGGGCAAAAGACTTACCCTCCGCATCGACCGCAGCGAGGATCGCGGAACTCGGCTCCACGGCATCTTCGTACAGGTCGACGATCGGTCCGGCACGCAAGTCGCGGCGACGGCCGAGCAAGGCCGTTTCCTCTCGACGGACGATCCCGACGTCATCCTTTTCCGGCTTGGAGAAGGGCCGCCTGATCCAGGACTTGCCCAAGTTCCAGACCCCGCGGACCTTGTCTTTCGACCTTTACGACCTGCCGATCACCCTGCCCCGCGTCGACAATTTCCGGATGCGCGGCCAGGAGGAGCTGGAAGAGCTGACGCTGCCCGAGCTGTTCCGTGACGGCTATTTGCGAGACGTTCCGGAGGAGCAGCGGCTGGGCTCCCAGGCCAACTTCCACTTCCGCATCGTGGAAGTCGTCATGATGCTGATGTTGCCGCTGCTCGCCGTCGCGTTGGCCGTACCGCCGAAGCGAAGCAGTTCGGCGCTCGGCATCTTCATCGGGATCGTGATCGTCGTCGCCTATCACAAGGTGAACCAATATGCGGAGCAGGCGGCGGCCCGCGGAGCGATGGAGCCGATCCTTGCACTCTGGGTTCCACTGCTCCTGCTCTCGGCCTTGATCTTCTGGATGTACCACGTGCTCGCCCACCGGCCCGGGGGCCAGCCGATCGGAGCGCTCGAGCGGGTGTTCGCCGTCGCGGCGCAGTCCGTCCGCAAGCTCCTGCCGAAGCCGCGGATCGCATGATCAACCTGCGGTTCTTCCCCTCGCGCCGGATCGCTTTCTACACGGTCAAGCTGTTCGTCACGCGCAGCCTCGCGGTGCTCGTGGCGCTCGTTCTGGTGCTGATGACGCTCGACCTCCTCGGCGAATTCCGGCAAGATCCTCGCCGTTCCGGGCAATGGCGAGGCCGACCTGTGGCGCTACGTGTCGCTGCGCATTCCGCTGCTGGTCTCGCGCTTCCTGCCCTTCTCGATCCTGCTCGGGACCCTGATCGCCTTCACCGGCCTCAACCAGAACAGCGAGGTCGTGGCGATGAAGGCCGCGGGCATTTCCGCGCACCAGATGCTGGCGCCGCTCATCATCGCCAGCCTCGTGATCTCCGGCGCACTGTTCGTCTTCAACGAGCGTGTGGTCGTGAATGCCAACCGCCAGGTCACCGCGTGGAGCGACAACGATTATGAGCCCGTTCCGCCGGAAAGCGGGATCGTCAGCAACGTCTGGCTATTGCATGGCGACGACCTGATCCAGGCTGGCCACGTCGGCGGACAGGGCGCGAGCTTTCACGCCGAGCGCGTCACCATCTACGACCGCGAGGGCGGCGTCATCCAGCGCATCGTCCGCGCCGACAGAGCGGAGCCGCGAGAATGGCAATTGGAGGCTGACCGGCGTGCGGATCTACGATTCGACCATGAATGTGGTTCGCCGGGTTCCGGAAATGACCGGCCTGGACGGGATTCGGCCCGAGCAGCTGACGCTCGCGAAGGTCGATCCGGAGCAACTCGACTTCTGGACCCTGAAGGAGCGTATCGGCCAGCTCGAGCAGGCGGGCCGCCCTGCCGCGGAGGCCAAGGCCGGGCTCTGGCACAAGATTTCGGGGCCGCTTTCGACCCTGCTCATGCCGCTACTGGCGGCGACCGCCGCATTCGGGCTGGCGCGATCCGGGCAGGTTCTGCTCCGCGCTTGCATCGGCATGGCGCTCGGCTTCGCTTATTTCGTCGCGGACAATTTCAGCATCGCCATGGGCAACGTCGGCGCCTACCCGCCCTTCCTCGCCGCCTGGGCGCCGTTCATGCTGTTCCTGCTGGTCGGCGAAACCGTCCTCATCCGCTCCGAAGAATAGTCCGAAGCGGAGACAAGCGCAGGGTCGGATTAAGCCTGACTTGCCGAATGATCGGCGGTGCTCCTGTTCGCCGCCTTCGCTTCTGTCCTGGCTCCTGTCCCTCCCGCACGGCCGCAAGCTCGTGCGACCGTCCGGATCGTCCGTGCCGCGAAGGCCGCTCAGGATGAATGGGAGCGGCTGCCGCCTTCCCGACGCCGCGAGACGATCGTGGTCGAAGGAGGGCGGCGGTTGAAAGTCCGCCTGATCGAAATGGAGTAGAGCGCCTTAGCGCGCGCCGGACTTCCAGCTGCTCGCGGCGAGACGGCCGACCAGCGGGTACAGGCCGCGGTGGCTCGAGACGTGATAGACGGAATTGCCCGTCGAGCCGTGCGCAGAGGCGGCGATGCGCCTCGCCCAGCGCATGATAGGGCAGGCCCGGAAGCAGGTGATGCAGCGCGTGGTAGCGCAGCCCGACCGGCGCCCAGAGCGCCGGAAGAGTCGCCGGCGGCGGAACGTTCACGCTGTCGAGGAACTGCGCCGTCACCGTCATCGGCTCGCCGTCATTCTCCCACAGATGCGCGACCAGGGTCCGCACCTGGTTGAGGAACATCACGCCCGACGCGACGCCCAGGAAGATCAGGAACGCCTTGAGCGGGATGACGCCCGTCGCAACCATCGCCAGCAGCGCGATCGCCCACAAGCTGCACGCAATCTCCATGGCCACGCCACTGCCGGCGGAACTCGCCTTCAGGCTGCGGACGGCGGAACTGCGGATTGATCTGCAGGCCCGAATAGCGGCCGACCACCGCCTCGCGCAGCTTCGGCGAAAGCAGCGACAAAGGCGCGAGAATGCCGAAGCGGATCAGCATGCCGATCGGCGCAAGCGCCGCAGCCACCAGGAAGACCGGCAGAGTCCAGGGCTTCATCAGCGCCAGCGGCAGATATTCGGGATCGTTGACCGTCCCGTAATAGCGCTTGGCGTGATGCTGGTTGTGGACGCCTTCGTACATGAAGGACGGCACCAGCAGCGGGATGCCGACGACCAGGTTCCAGACCAGCCGGAAACCGCGGAACCGCGTTCGGCTTGATGTGGGTCAGCTCATGAATGAAGCTGCCTGCGCGGTAGAGCGCCAGGACGGCAACGATGCCCGCGACGATCGCGACCGCGGTCGAGCCGGCGAAGATGGCCGTGAACAGGCCCGCATAGCCGAGCAGCCGCCGACCCGATCATGTCGGCCCAGTAGATCGCCGGACTGGGCCACATTGAGGTCGCGCGTCAGGTCGGCGGCCGCCTTGAGCATCGCCTTGTCGTCGCGTCGACGGCGCACGAACCGGCTGCCGCGGCTTCGGCGCGGCGCTGCCTTCGCTGCTTCGCTGCAGTCGATGGTGGTCATACGGTTCATGATTTGATTGCCTCTGCAGGGAGATAGTGGCGCGAACATGGCGCTACAACGGCTCGAAGCGCTCCGACTGGCGGTCGGGCCGTGCCGCGCTAGCCACTGCCGATGAGCTCGCTCACCATCCGCCCCGTCGCGACCAAGGCCGACCGAAAGGCGTTCGTCGACTTCGCCTGGGACGTCTATCGCGACGATCCGGCCTGGGTCCCGCCGCTGAAGGACGAGGTCCACGGCCTTCTCACGCCCGGAGAAGAACCCGTGGTTCGAACATGCGAGAGCCGAGCTATTGCTGGCGGAACGCGGCGGCCAGGTCGTCGGCCGGATCAGCGCGCAGGTCGACGACCTCGTGCTCGACCATATGGGCGCCGGCACCGGCCAGTGGGGCATGTTCGAGGCGCTCGATGCCGAAGCGGCGGCTGAGCTGATCAAGACCGCCGAGGACTGGCTGCGCGAGCAGGGCATGACCCGCGCGCTCGGGCCGATCAGCCTGTCGATCTGGGACGAGCCGGGGCTGGAGATCGAGGGCTTCGACGAGCCGCCGACCGCGATGATGGCCACCACCGGCCTGAATATCGAGCGATGGATCGAGGCCGCCGGCTACGCGAAGGCGAAGGATCTCATCACCTACGCGCTCGACATCGAGCATTGGGAGGATCCGCTGATCGACCGGCTGATCGCGGCGGGCGAGCGCAACCCGCGCATCCGCATCCGCACGGTCGACAAGTCGCGGTTCGACGAGGAAGCGCGGCTGATCCTCAACCTGCTGAACGACGCCTGGTCGAACAATTGGGGCTACGTTCCGCTGACCGAGGCCGAGATCGCCTATGCCGGCAAGAAACTGAAGCCGATCATCTTCGAGGAACTGGTGCGCATCGCGGAAGTGGACGGCGAGCCGGTGGCCTTCATGCTGACCATCCCCGACATCAACGAGCTGACCAAGGACCTCAACGGCGAGCTGTTCCCGTTCAATTGGATCAAACTGCTGTGGCGCCTGCGCAAGCCGCGAACGCGGCGGCTGCGGGTGCCGCTGATGGGCGTCGCCAAGAAGCTGCACGGATCGCGTCTGGCAAGCCAGCTGGCCTTCATGATGATCGAATTCACCCGCCGCGACGCCGTCGCGAAGTTCGGCGCGACGCACGGCGAGTTCGGCTGGATCCTGGAGGACAATAAGGGGATGCTGTCGATCGCCCAGCTGCCCGGCGCGACGATCAACCACCGCTACCGGATCTACGAAAAGGCGGCTCTAGTTCGAGCTCGACCCAGGTCGGCGCGTGGTCGCGAGGCTTTCTCCTCGCCCCTCGCCCATTTGTCGACGCCTGCGCCGTTCAGCCGGTCGGCGGCTTCGGGCGAGCAGAGCAGATGGTCGATGCGGAAGCCCGCGTCGCGCTGCCAGCAGCCCGCGGTATAGTCCCAGAAGGTGTAGAGCTGGTCGTCGTCGGGGTGGAAGGCGCGCAAGGCTTCGGTCCAGCCCTGGTTGAGGATCCGGCGCCACTGCGCGCGGGTTTCCGGCTGGACCAGCGCGTCGTTCGCGGCGGCACGGATCGAGAAGACGTCGCGGTCCTCGGGAACGACGTTCCAGTCGCCCGCGAGGATCGTCGGCCGCTCGTCCTTCGAGCAGGGTCGCGGCATGCTCTTCCAGCCGCTGCATCCACCTGAGCTTATAGTCGAACTTCTCGGTGCCGATCGGATTGCCGTTGGGCAGGTAGATCGAGGCGACGACCAGGCCGCCGGCCTCGGCTTCGATATAGCGGCTGTGCGTATCGTCAGGATCGCCGGGAAGGCCCATGCGCCGCAGCTTCGGCGTGTCGCCCCTGGCGAGGATGGCGACGCCGTTGAAGCCCTTCTGCCCGTGCCAGACGGCGCCATAGCCCGCCGCCTCGATATCGGCGATCGGCAGGGATTCGTCGGCGCACTTCAGTTCCTGCAGGCAGACGACGTCCGGCTTCTCGCGGTCGAGCCATTCGAGCAGCCGCGGCAGGCGCGCGCGGATGCCGTTGATATTGAAGGTGCGTGAGCTTCAAACGGAGAAGCTCGAGCCGCAGCCGCAGCCCGAGGCCGCATTGGGGTTGGTCACCTTGAAGGACGCGCCGCCGAGGTCCTCGACGAAGTCGACCGCGGAACCGCGAACCAGGTCGAGGCTGATCGGATCGACCACAAGCTTGACGCCTTCGGTCTCGGCGACCGCATCCTCATCGGCCTGATCGTCCGCGAGCTCGAACTTGTAGGTGAAGCCGGCGCAGCCGCCGCCGTCGACGGAAAGGCGCAGGATCGCGGGCCTGGATTGCCGCTCCGCGATCCAGGCGACGCGCTTCGCAGCGCTCGGGGTCAGGATGATGTCAGGCTCGCTCACTTGAAGCGAGATAGGGTGGCGCCGCCCAAGCGGCAAGGAATAGCGCCGTTGCGCCTTAGCGCTTGCCGCCCTGCGGGCCGCCGAGCGCGATCGTGTCCATCGAATGCGAGCCGGCGTTCTTCTGCATGGCGACGAGATAATCGGTCGACCTCATGAACGGGATCGGGTTCACGGCGCGGCCGTCGATGCGGACTTCGTAGTGAAGGTGGTTGCCGGTCGAGCGGCCGGTCGAGCCCATGCGGCCGATCAGCTGGCCGCGCTTCACCTGCTGGCCGTCGCGGACGAGCATCTGCGACAAGGTGGCCGTAGCGGGTTTCGATGCCGCGGCCATGGTCGACCTTGATGAGGTTGCCGTAGCCGCCGCTGTTCCAGCCGGCGTTGGTCGACGGTGCCGTCGGCCGTTGCGTAGATCGGCGTGCCGTGCGGGCCGGCGAGGTCGATGCCGGCATGCATTGCGGCGCCGCCGCGGAACGGGTCGGAGCGAACGCCGTAGCCGCTGGTGAAAGCGGCGGTCTTGACCGGCTTGTCGGACGGGAACCGCAATCGCGCCGGAGGCGAGATTGTCGAGCTTCTTCCAGCTGGTGAACAGCTGCTTGAACGTCGGATCGGCCTTGTTGCCGTCGAACGGGCCACCGCGGCCGGTCGCGCCCGCCTCAGGCGGATAGAAGCCGAGGCGGCGGAGGGTCGACTTGTCGATGTTCTCGCTGGCGAGCGCTGCGGCAAGGGCCATCTGGCGCTCTTCGATGAGCTTCACGCGGCGCTCCGTCTCGGCGGTGAGCTGGGCGACCTGCGCGGAATAATCTTCGGATGAGGCAGTCTGGATGGCGGCGGCGATGGGAGCGGGGGTCAGGAAACGGGCAACGGCGTAGCTGGACCAGGCGACGAGCGCGAACAGAGCGGCGAGGACGACGATTTGAACGGAGGCGGACAGACGGAAGCGACGCAATTGCGTGCCGTCGTGCACAAAAAAGTCGCGATCTTTGAAAAGACCGGACGTTGCCGTCAAAACCGTTGCCATTCCCACGCTCCAAAAATCCATGCGGCTCGCGCAAGCGCGTTCCGTAGAACCCATCGATAAAGGAGCTCCCCAGCCCCACACTGCCAGTGGGATTTGCCCACCACCCGCCTGGCATGAGGAGACTGTCCCGGCGAGGTTAAAGAATTCAACCTTCAGTTCCGGCTCCCGGGACGAGCCGTCCGCTCATTGCGGTGAAGTCGAACCTTTTATCCACAGTTGCGAACGAATCGCAGCCGAATCAGCCGTTTTGGCAGTGCAACATGGGTTAAATCTTCGCCGCGCCTTGCCGGGGCCACAATGTCCGCTAGAAGCGCCGACGGGCCACGCCGTCCCAACGCGGCGCGTGCTCTCTGTGAGGAGAGTTGAATTGAATGACACCACTGCCGCTGGCGCGACCTTGCGCCGGCCGAAACCCGCCACACTTCCGGCACGCCCGCATTTTTCTTCGGGCCCTTGCGCCAAGCCGCCCGGCTGGGACGCCTCCAAACTCAGCGTTGAATCGCTTGGCCGCTCGCATCGTGCGAAGATCGGCAAGTCGCGGCTCGCCTATTGCATCGACCTGATGCGCGAGCTGCTGCAGCTGCCCGACACGCATCGCATCGGCATCGTCCCGGGTTCCGACACGGGCGCATTCGAGATGGCCATGTGGACCATGCTCGGCGCGCGGCCGGTCACGGCGCTCGCGTGGGAGAGCTTCGGCGAAGGCTGGGTCACCGATGCGGCAAAGCAGCTCGGCCTCGATCCGACCGTGGCGCGCGCTGATTACGGCGAGCTCCCCGATCTCGACCAGGTCGACTGGTCGAACGACGTCCTCTTCACCTGGAACGGAACGACATCGGGCGTTCGCGTGCCCAATGGCGACTGGATCGCCGACGATCGCGAAGGCCTGTCCTTCGCCGATGCGACGAGCGCGGTGTTCGCCTATCATCTGCCGTGGGAAAAGATCGATGTTGCGACCTTCTCCTGGCAGAAGGTGCTCGGCGGCGAAGGCGGGCACGGCGTCCTCATCCTCGGCCCACGCGCGGTCGAGCGGCTGGAGAGCTTCACGCCCGACCGGCCGCTGCCGAAGGTCTTCCGCCTCGTGTCCAAGGGCAAACTGACCGAGGGAATCTTCAAGGGCGAGACGATCAACACGCCCTCAATGCTCGCGGTCGAGGACGCGATCTGGGCGCTCGAATGGGCCAAGTCGATCGGCGGGGCGAAGGGGCTGCAGAAGCGCTCCGACGCCAACGCTGCTGCGCTCGACAAGATCGTTCAGGAGCGCAGCTGGCTCGGCCATCTCGCCAAGGATCCCGCGAGCCGGTCGACGACGTCGGTCTGCCTGACCGTCGAAGGCGCCGACGCCGACTTCATCAAGGCCTTCGCTGGTCTGCTGGAGAAGGAAGGCGCGGCCTACGACATCGCCGGCTATCGCGATGCTCCGCCGGGCCTTCGCATCTGGTGCGGCGCGACCGTCGACACCGCGGACATCGAAGCGCTCGGGCCGTGGCTCGACTGGGCCTACGAAGAGGTTCGCAGCTCCTAAGCAGTCCCGCACTCCTGCGCAGGCAGGAGCCTAGGTCACCCCCAAGAAAACTGGGTTCCTGCGTTCGCAGGAACACGCCGAGGAAGACACAATGACGCAACCCAAAGTTCTCATCAGCGACAAGATGGACCCCCGCGCCGCCCAGATCTTCCGCGAGCGCGGGATCCAGGTCGACGAAATCACCGGCAAGACGCCTGACGAGCTGAAGGCGATCGTCGGTGATTACGACGGTCTCGCCATCCGCTCGTCGACCAAGGTCACCAAGGACATCCTCGGCCTCCGCGACCAACCTGAAGGTCGTCGGCCGCGCCGGCATCGGTGTCGACAATGTCGACATACCGGCGGCGACCGAGCGCGGCGTGGTCGTCATGAACACGCCGTTCGGCAACTCGATCACGACCGCCGAGCACGCCATTGCTCTGATGTTCGCGCTGGCCCGCCAGCTTCCCGAAGCCGACGCGTCGACGCAGGCCGGCAAGTGGGAGAAGAACCGCTTCATGGGCGTCGAGGTAACCGGCAAGACGCTTGGCCTGATCGGCGCGGGCAACATCGGTTCGATCGTCGCCAGCCGCGCGCTCGGCCTGCGGATGAAGGTCGTCGCCTTCGACCCGTTCCTCACGCCCGGAGCGGGCGGTCGAGCTGGGCATCGAGAAGGTCGAGCTGGAAGACCTGCTCCGCCGCGCCGACTTCATCACCTTGCACACGCCGCTGACCGACCAGACGCGCAACATCCTGAGCCGCGAGAACCTCGCCAAGACGAAGCAGGGCGTGCGGATCGTCAACTGCGCGCGCGGCGGCCTGATCGACGAAGCGGCGCTCAAGGACGCGCTTGATTCGGGACAGGTTGGCGGCGCGGCGCTCGACGTGTTCGAGACGGAGCCGGCCAAGGATTCGCCGTTGTTCGGAACGCCGAACTTCATCTCCACGCCGCACCTCGGCGCGTCGACCAACGAGGCGCAGGTCAACGTCGCCATCCAGGTCGCGGAGCAGATGAGCGACTATCTGCTGCTCGGCGGCGTGACCAACGCGATCAACATGCCGTCGCTTTCGGCGGAAGAAGCGCCGCGTCTCAAGCCCTACATGGCGCTCGCCGAAAAGCTCGGCAGCCTCGTCGGCCAGCTGTCGCACGGAAGCATCGCCGGCCTCTCGATCGAGACCGAGGGCGCCGCGGCGGAGCTCAACATGAAGCCGATCACCGGCGCCGTCCTGGCCGGCTTCATGCGCGTGCATTCCGACACGGTGAACATGGTCAACGCGCCCTTCCTCGCGAAGGAGCGCGGGCTTGGACGTGCGTGAAGTCCGCCACGACCGCGAAGGCGACTATCACACATTGCTGCGCGTCAGCGCGGAGACCAAGGCAGGCCCGCGCACCGTCTCCGGCACATTGTTCGGCAATTCCGCTCCGCGCCTCGTCGAGCTGTTCGGGATCAAGGTCGAAGCGGACCTCGTCGGCCACATGCTCTACGTCGTGAACGAAGACGCGCCGGGCTTCATCGGACGCCTCGGAACGACGCTCGGCGAAGCGGGAATCAACATCGGCACCTTCCACCTCGGCCGCGTGAAGGCTGGGGGCGAGGCGGTGCTGCTGCTGTCCGTCGACGAGCCGGTTGGGGCCGACGTCATCGCAACCGTCGAGAAGCTCCCCGGCGTGAAACTGGTCCGCGCGCTGAAGTTCTAGTCAGGCCGCGACTTCCAGCTGAGTGAAGCGCACGGGCATGATTTCTCGTGTCTTCACTTCGCCGGCGGCGTCCTTCTCGACGACGCTCAATTGCTGGATTTCATCTCCGCCGATCGGGATGACCATCCGGCCGCCGGGTTCGAGTTGCTCGACTAATGCGTCGGGCGGCTTTCCGGCTGCCGCGGTGACGAGGATGCGGTCGAACGGCGCATGCTCGGCCCATCCGCGCGAGCCGTCGCCGACACGCACCTGGATGTCATAGCCGAGGAGGCCGAACCGCGCCTTCGCCGCCTCGGCGAACTCCTCCACGACCTCGACGCTGAAAACCTCGGCGCCCATGTCGGCCATTACGGCAGCCTGGTAACCGAAGCCGGTTCCCACCTCGAGCACCCGCGCTGACGGCTCGATGTCGAGCAATTCCAGCATGAGAGCGCCGATGAACGGTTGCGAGATCGTCTTGTCGAAGCCGATGGGCAGCGGCGTGTCCTGATAGGCCATCAGCATCAGGCTCTGCGGCACGAACAGGTGGCGCGGCACATCCATCAAAGCGCGGCGGAGCTGCAGCCCCGGCGCATCCGTTCCGATCTCCTCGCCGGCCAGATCAAAGTGCATGTCGATGATCTCGACCATGTGGCGGCGGAAGAGCGCCAGGTGCTCCTCTGTCATCGGTTTCATGCAGGCGTCCTCTGCT
Source organism: uncultured Alphaproteobacteria bacterium (assembly GCA_963807815.1). Taxonomy (GTDB): domain Bacteria; phylum Pseudomonadota; class Alphaproteobacteria; order Sphingomonadales; family Sphingomonadaceae; genus Sphingomicrobium. The sequence continues at coordinate 24,716 of CAWECW010000013.1, forward strand.
GGACGAACGGACCCGGCCCGAACGCGTTCCAACAATGGCTCCCGCAACTGGACGCTTGAGCGTTCGGCCCGTAGGAGCGCCGGGGCCTTCTCACATCGGGGATTCGACTTGGGCAACGTAACGGTCATCGGCGCGCAATGGGGTGACGAGGGCAAGGGCAAGATCGTCGACTGGCTCGCGAGCCGGGCGGACATGGTCGTGCGCTTTCAGGGCGGGCACAACGCCGGCCACACGCTGGTCGTTGATGGCCAGGTCTACAAGCTCTCGCTGCTGCCGTCGGGCATCGTCACCGGCACGCCGTCGGTGATCGGCAACGGCGTCGTCCTCGATCCCTGGGCGCTGAAGGCTGAGGTCGAGCGAATTCAGGCGCAGGGCGTGAAGGTGACGCCCGACATCCTGATGCTGGCCGAGACCTGCCCGCTCATTCTCCCCATCCACCGCGATCTGGACGCCCTGCGCGAGGATGCGAGCGGTGCCGGCAAGATCGGCACGACGCGGCGCGGCATCGGGCCGGCTTATGAAGACAAGGTCGGCCGGCGCTCTATCCGCGTTTGCGACCTTGCCCACTTGGGCGAACTGGACCCGCTTCTCGACCGCCTCTGCGCGCATCACGACGCGTTGCGGGCCGGTTTCGGCGAACCGCCGGTCGATCGCGAGCGGCTGCGCAACGATCTCGCCGAAATTGCCGATTTCGTGCTGCAGTTCGCTCGGCCCGTCTGGCGCGATCTCGACGAGGCTGCCCGCAGTGGACGCCGCATCCTGTTCGAGGGCGCACAGGGCGTGCTGCTCGACGTCGATCACGGCACTTATCCGTTCGTCACATCCTCCAACACGGTAGCGGGCGCGACCGGTCCGGGCACGGGCATGGGTCCATCGGCCGCCGGCTTCGTGCTGGGGATCGTGAAGGCCTACACGACCCGCGTCGGGTCAGGTCCCTTCCCCTCGGAGCTTGAAGACGAGATCGGCCAGCGCCTGGGCGAGCGCGGACACGAGTTCGGCACCGTCACAGGCCGCCGCCGCCGCTGCGGCTGGTTCGACGCCGTGCTCGTTCGCCAGACTGTCGCAGTCAGCGGCGTGACAGGCGTCGCTCTGACCAAACTCGACGTGCTCGACGGCTTCGAGACGGTGAAGATCTGCACCGGCTATACGATCGACGGGAGGACCTTCGACTACCTTCCGCCGCACGCGCAGGATCAGGCGCGGGTCGTTCCGCAGTATGAGGAAATCGAAGGCTGGCCGGGTTCGACCCGCGGCGCGCGCAGTTGGGCCGATTTGCCAGCGCGGGCGATCAAATATGTTCGCCGCATCGAAGAGCTGATCCGCTGCCCGGTGGCGCTGGTGAGCACCTCGCCGGAGCGCGACGACACTATTCTGGTGAGGGACCCGTTCGCGGGCTAGTTCGCAGCTCGAAGCGGCCGGTGGTTTCCGGTTCCACCTCCTCGACCGTGACCGCGTCCACCCGAGCGTCCGACGGTCCGTGCCGCATCCGCTCCACCATTCGAGCGACGGCATCTTCGTCACCGACGAGATGCGCCTCGACCGAACCGTCCGGGCAATTGCGAATCCAGCCGCTGATCCCAAGCTCGCGCGCCTGACCTTGGGTCCAGGCGCGAAAGAAGACGCCCTGCACACGGCCGGTCACGCGGACGGAGCGCGCCGTGATCGACATCAGACGGTCGCGATGTCGGGCGCGTCCTCGGCCTTCATGCCGACTACATTATAGCCCGCGTCCACGTGGTGGATTTCGCCCGTCACGCCGCTCGCCAGGTCGGAAAGCAGGTAGAGCCCAGCTCCGCCGACGTCCTCGATGGTCACATTGCGGCGCAGCGGCGAATTATATTCGTTCCACTTCATGATGTAGCGGAAGTCGCCGATGCCGCTGGCCGCGAGCGTCTTGATCGGCCCGGCGGAGATGGCGTTCACGCGAATGCCCTCGGGACCGAGGTCCATCGCGAGATATTTGACGCTGGTCTCGAGCCCCGCCTTGGCGACGCCCATGACATTGTAGTGCGGAATGACCTTCTCGGCGCCGTAATAGGTCAGCGTCAGGATCGACCCGCCCGGCTTCATCATTGCGCGCGCGCGCTGGGCGACGGCGATGAAGCTGTAGACGGAGATGTTCATCGTCATCAGGAAATTGTCGACCGTCGTATCGACGAACTTCCCGCGCAGCTCGTTCTTGTCGGAGAAGCCGATCGCGTGGACGACGAAGTCCAGCGTCTCCCACTTCTGCTTCAGTTCGGCGAACGCCTTGTCGAGCGCCTTCATGTCGGACACGTCGCAATCGATCAGCAGCTCGGAGCCAAGCTCCTGCGCGAGCGGTCGCACCCGCTTTTCGAGAGCGTCGCCCTGATAGGAAAAGGCAAGCTCGGCGCCCTGCTCGCCGAGCGCCTTGGCAATGCCCCAGGCCAGCGAACGATCGTTCGCCAGGCCCATGATCAGGCCCTTCTTGCCCTGCATGATTCCGGTCAAAGCTGCGGTCCCCCTGATTGCTGCACGAGCTCCACATCCTCTCCGGGCTGCGGCTCTTCCACCTCGAGCTGGTCCTGGTACGGACCCGAATAGACTTCGCCCTTTAGCGCCGTCGGCGAAGCTTCCGCCAGCGCCGCGTTGAGCTCCGCGCCCGCTACCACGCCAAGGCCGACCATGAAGAAGAAAATCAGCACGACCATCACGCCGGCCAGGCTTCCGTAGGTCAGGTCGTAGCCGCCAAGCAGCCCGATCGCTTCCGGAAGAACTTCGACCGTCGCAAGCCACCAGACCGTTATCAGCAGCGCACCCGGCCACTTCCTGCACCCTTTCCTGCGGTAACGCGTCGGCGTGAGCAGATAGAAGAGGATGTAGTTGGTCGCGAAGAGCGCGACGGCCGGCAGGTAACGATAGATATTCAGCGCATCGACGACGTTGTCTGCGAAGCGGCACCCACGCGGCGATCGCGTGCTGAACCGATGTCAGCACGACCGTGATCGCGAACGCGAACATGAGCAGGACGACCGCGCCGAGGATGACGGCGATGGAGCTCAACCGGTAATGCCAGAAGGGCGCGCTATATTTCACGCCGTAGGCGCGGCGCAGAATATCGCGGATCGTCTCGACGAAACTGCCAGCCGTCCAAAGCCCGACCATCCCGCCGATCCACAGCAAAGGTCCCGTCCGCGCCGACAGGACTTCCGCGACGGGACGGCGGAGCGTCGATGCAACCTCCGACGGCAATTGCGCGAGGATCGTCGCGACCGTCTGGGCGCCGCTTTCCGTTTGCCCGAGGATCTGCGCCAAAGCCGCGGCAAGGATGAAGAAGGGAAAGAGGGCAAGAAGCGCAAGAAACGCGAGGTTGCCGGCATGGATGAACCCGTCATTATAGACGCCGACCGCCACCCGCTTGATCACCTCCCACCAATGCGCGCGATGCTGCAGCTTCTCCGCGACGTCGCGGCCGAAGGCAGCGCTCATGCCCGCCAATTGCTTGCGGCGCTCCTCGGGGGAAAGCGGTGAGTGGTCCTGCATGCCTTGCGGCTGTTAAACCCCGAGACCGGCGCGCGGGTTGCCGCCGCCGCTCCAGCTCTCTGCAAAGGCCTGAAGCTCGGGGTCGCCCGAAGGCAAATCGACGATCAGCGAGGCGAGCTGGTCGCCGCGCTTACCGCTCTTGTCGGTGAAGCCTCGCCCTTTCAGGCGCAGTACCTTGCCGGAACTGCTGCCCTTGGGGATCGTCAGCATGACCGGGCCCTCGGGCGTCGGGCACCTTCACCTTGGCGCCGAGCACCGCTTCCTTGAGAGTCACCGGCAGGTCCATGCGAATGTCGTTTCCCTCACGCCGGTAGAAGGGATGCGGCTGGATCGAGATGGTGACAAGTCCGTCGCCCGCTCCGCCCGGGCCCTGCTCGCCCTTTCCGGCCAGGCGGATCTTCGTTCCGTCCTCCAGTCCATTGGGAAGCTTGAGGTCGATCGTCTTGCCGTCCGCGAGCGTGATCCGCTGCGGAGCCAGGGTTGCCGCTTCGACGAAAGGAACGGTCAGGCGATAGGCGATGTCCGCGCCCTTCTGCGGCGGCCTTGCCCGCTGGCGGAAATTGCCGAAGCCTCCGCTCTGCCGGCGGCCCCCGGTCGCGCCTCCGAACAGGCCTTCGAACAAGTCGCTGAGGTCCGCGGTGTCGCCCTGGAAGCCTTCGAACCCGCCGCCTTGACCCGGACGGGCGCCGCCGAAACCGCCCCCGCCGCCGAAGCCGCCCGAGCCGAACGGCATCTTGGGATTGCCCTCCTCGTCGATCTCGCCGCGGTCGTAGCGGGCGCGCTTGTCCTTGTCGGACAGCAGGTCGTACGCCGCCGTCACCTCGCCAAAGCGTTTGGCGGCGTTCGGATTATCCGTGTTGCGGTCGGGATGAAGCTGCTTTGCGAGGCTGCGGTACGCCTTTTTGATCTCCGCCTCGCTCGCGCCGCGCTGCACGCCTAGCCGTTGATACAGGTCCATACCGCTCCAATGCCGTAACACACCTCGACTTTCCAGATGGGTTGCAGCTTCTGCTGATCCAAGCCTAAGCGGCGAAGGTGTCCGAGACCGACCCTTTCCAGCTATTTGCCGACTGGTTCGCGGAGGCGCGTCAATCGGAGCCGAACGATCCGGACGCAATGGCCCTGGCGACTGCGACGCCGGACGGCCGGCCGTCGGTGCGGATGGTCCTGCTGAAGGGCCACGGTCCTGAGGGCTTCGTCTTTTACACCAACCTCGACAGCCGGAAGGGTACGGAGCTCGCCGCCAACCCGCGTGCGGCATTGCTCTTCCACTGGAAGTCGCTGCGCCGCCAGGTCCGCATCGAAGGACCGATTCATTCGGTGACCGATCAGGATGCGGATACATATTTTGCAAGCCGCTCGCGGGATTCGCAGCTTGGCGCGTGGGCTTCCGACCAGTCTCGTCCCTTGGACGATCGCGCGACCTTCGAGCGGCGCTATGAAGAACTGGCCGGCCGCTTCGACGGTCAGCCGGTGCCGCGCCCGCCGCGCTGGAGCGGCTTCCGCGTGACGCCCGAATCCTTCGAATTCTGGTCGGATCGGCCGCACCGGCTGCACGAGCGCCGCCTGTTCACGCCCGATGCGAACGGCTGGCGCGAAGGACTTTTATACCCGTGAGTGGCGTTCATCATCACGGTCATGCGCACGGCGACGAACGCTCTTCACTGACCGCTCGCGCGGCAATGGCGAGCATTGCGATGGCGCTGTTCCTGATCGGCCTGAAAGGCTGGGCAGCGCTGCAGACCTCGTCGATGGCGATGCTCGGCTCACTCGCCGACAGCGGGCTCGACCTGTTGGCCAGCCTCGTCGTCCTGGCAGGCGTTCGAATCGCTGCCGTACCCGCCGATACCGATCATCGCTTTGGGCACGGCAAGGCGGAGGCGCTCGCCGCTCTCGCTCAAGTCGTCCTGATCACGCTTTCGGCGCTGTTCATTGGATATCGCTCGGTCGAGCGGCTGATGCACGGTGCGCAAACGACGGAGGCGGAGCTCGGCATCGGCGTGTCGCTCGTCGCCATCCTCTTCACTTTCGCGCTGATCTCCTATCAGCGCTACGTGGTCAGGCGGACCGGGTCCGTCGCCATCTCCACCGACCGGCTGCACTATGCCTCCGACCTCCTGCTCAACACGTCGGTCATCGCTGCGCTCATTCTCGATCAATATGCGGGTTTTGCCGGTGCGGACGCCATCTTCGGCCTGCTGATCGCGGCGTGGCTGCTGTACGGAGCCTGGTCGTCCTCGAGCCATGCGCTCGACCAGCTGATGGACCGGGAATGGCCCGAAGATCAGCGGGCGAAATTCCTCGCGGCCTGCGCCGAATATTCGGAATTGTCGGGCCTTCACGACCTCCGGACGCGGACTAGCGGAACGCATAGTTTCGCGCAGTTTCACGTCTGGGTGCCCGGCGACTGGACGGTCGCAGTGGCACACGAGAGAATGGATCGGGTCGAGGAGCAATTGAGGCAGCGCTTCCCCGCGACGGAAATCCTGATCCACCTCGATCCCGAAGGCCATACGGACCGCGAGACGCTTCTTCCGTCCGCGATTACGGAGAAAGCATCGTGACAGGGATTCCGTTCTTCCAGGTGGATGCGTTTGCGGAGAAGCCGCTGACCGGCAATCCGGCAGCAATCATGCCGCTCGACCGCTGGCTGCCCGACGACCTGATGCAGGCCATCGCAGCGGAGAATAATCTCGCGGAGACCGCATTTCTCGTTCCCAGCGACAGCGACGATGCCGACTACGACCTGCGCTGGTTCACGCCGGCCGTCGAAGTGCCGCTGTGCGGGCACGCGACCCTTGCCGCCGGCCATATCCTCATTCGCACCGGCAAGATCCGGTTCAGCACCAAGTCCGGTATCCTGACCGTCACCCGCAGCGACGATTTGCTCGAACTGGACCTGCCAGCGGCGAAGCCGACAGCATCGGACGAACCGGAATTGTGCGCAGCGCTCGGATTGTCTCCCCGGCCAGTCTGGCTCACCGCCCCCGAATTCAACGACAGCGCCATCGTCCCGTTGGACAATGAGGCGGAGGTGCTTGCGGTGACACCCGATTTCGCGAGGTTGAAGACCATCCGCCGGATGGCGATCGTGACCGCTCCCGGCGACGAGCAGGACATCGCGAGCCGGGTCTTCGTGCCCTACGCGGGCATCGACGAGGATCCGGTGACGGGTTCGGCGCATGGCGCGCTCGTGCCTTATTGGGCTGAACGGCTCGGCCGCGAGAGCTTCACGGCGCTCCAGGCGAGCCAGCGTACGGGCCTGCTGCACTGCCGGCTTGCAGGAGACCGCGTGCTCCTCGGCGGCCATTGCGTGACGGTAATCGTCGGAACGTTCCAGCTTTGACGGAGCGCCAAGGCCTCCCGCGCCGGATCGGCGTCGGCGGGGCACTGATGCTCGCTTTCAACGGAGCGATCGGCGCGTCCATCTTCGCGCTTCCGGCCACGCTCGCTGCGGACTTCGGCACGGCGGCGCCCTGGCTATTTCCGATTGTCGGGATCGCGGCGCTGCTGATCGCCATCCCCTTCTCGCGTTCTGTCGCCGCCTTTCCCGACAGCGGCGGACCGGCGACGTACGGCCGCGTGTTCGGCAGTTTTGCCGGCTTCGAGCTCGGATGGATCTATTACGTCGCGCGCGCAACGGCCTTCGCGGCGAACCTCAACGTGCTCATTTCCTATCTTTCACGCTGGTGGACAGGTGCCGAGGATGGCGCCCTGCGCATCGCGCTGATGCTCGCCGTCGTCGCCGGTTTCGCATTCATCAACATCCGCGGCCTCAAGCCGGCGATGCGGCTTCTCGGCGGACTCACATTGCTGAAGACGTTCCGCTGATCGCAGCGGCGGTGGCGGCCCTGATCATTGCAGGAGTTCCCGGCGCCAGGTCCGCTCCCGCCGATCAGCGAGGTGGAAGCGGGTGTCCTGATCGTCTTCTACGCCTTCGTCGGCTTCGAGAATGCGGTGGTGACGGCCGGTGAGACCCGCAATCCGGAGCGCACCCTTCCGCGCGCGCTGCTCGGGACGATCGGCAGCGTCGCTCTGCTCTACTTCGTGGTTCAGCTCGCTTTCGTCGCATTCTTCCCGAACGGGCTCGAAAGCGGCGCCGAGACTCCGTTGCTGGCATTCGGCGAGGCGGTGATGGGTCCGGCGGGCCTGATCATACTCGGCCTCGCCGCAATCTTCTCCCTTGCCGGAAATCTCCATGCCAACATCGCCGCGACCCCGCGCCTGACGTTCGCCATGGCGGAGCGCGGCGAACTCCCGTCGTGGCTGGGGCGAGTGCATCCGAGCTTTGCGACGCCGGCTTCCTCCATCCTTTTCTTTGCCGCACTGGTCGCGGTGCTCGCCGTCAGCGGCAGTTTCGTCTGGCTGGCTGTCGTCAGCACGCTCGCGCGGATGATCGTCTACGCTGTGACCATCCTGGCGCTGCCCCGCGCACCAGAGCGCCCTGCGCGATTGACCGCATCGCATTGGATATTGTCGGCTGTCGGAGTCCTGATCTGCGTCCTCGTCGCCGCACAGGCTGACCGGACAGCCTGGCTCACACTCGGAGGACTCTCTGCGGTTGGCCTTCTGCTCTACCTGCTGACGCCACGGCCCTCAGCCGGCTAGTCTTCGCTCCAGAGCATCGAGGATCGGTAGCTGGCTCGGCAGCATCATCAGCCGCGCTTCCGTCAATTTCATCCATCGCGCTTCCTCGGCTTCGGGGAAGCTCTGCAGCTCTCCGCTCCTCGGTGGCCACTCCATCTCGAAATGGATGCTCGCGATGGCGGTCGGATCGACGTCCCCCTCGGCCGCGAAGACTTCGACGGTTTTGCCGCCAGACTGTTTGATCTTGCACAAGGGAAACGGGATGACCGTCAAGGGCGTCCCGATCTCCTCCTGGAACTCGCGGATAGCCGCATCTACCGGCGTTTCGCCGAACTCGATCGCGCCTTTTGGAATCATCCAGGCGCCTTCGTCCTTGTTGCGCCAAAACGGTCCGCCGGGCTTGATCAGGAGAACTTCGACCTTCCCGTCCCGCGCGCGGAACAGGAGGATGCCGGCACTAGGCGGCTGCGGCATCCACCGCGCTCTGCGCGGCCGACCGCGTCTCGGCAATCCATCCGCCGCCAAGCAGCCGCGTGCCTTCGTAGAAGACCGCCGCCTGTCCCGGAGCAACGCCATATTCGGCCGAGCCGAAGCGCACCCAATCGCCGTCGATACCCGCCGGCACGGCCGGGGCGAGCGAACGCACCTTTACGGCGACGTCCGACTGATCCTCGGCGATCCAGTTGAGCTGCTCGATCCGCATGGATTCAACCGCGAGCGCTCGCCGCGGTCCGACGACCAGTCGCTGATCGTCGGGCTCGATCCGGACGACGTAGAGCGGCTCCTTCTGCCCGCCGACCTCAATGCCCCGACGCTGGCCGACGGTGAAATGGACGACGCCGCGATGGGTGCCGAGCACGCGCCCTTCGAGATCGACGATCTCGCCGGCCGCGATCGTTTCCGGACGCAGGCGCTGCACCAGGCCCGCATAATCTCCATCGGGAACGAAGCAGATATCCTGGCTGTCGGGCTTGGCGGCGACCGTCAGGCCCTCTTCTTCGGCGATGCGCCGAACCTCGCTCTTCGGCAGGTCGCCTAGCGGGAAACGAAGAAAGTCGAGCTGCTCGCGGGTCGTGCCGTAGAGGAAGTAGCTCTGGTCGCGCGCCGGGTCGGCACCCTTGTGCAACTCGACGCGCCCGCCGTTCATCAATCGCCGGACGTAGTGGCCCGTCGCCAGGCAATCGGCGCCAAGTTCCTTTGCGAACTTCACGAGGTCCATGAACTTCACGCCCTGGTTGCACAGCGAGCAGGGCACGGGGGTTCGCCCGCGGGCATATTCGTCGGCGAAATGCTCGATCACGCTTTCGCGAAAGCGGCTTTCATAATCGAGGACATAATGCGCGATGCCGAGCCGGTCGGAGACGGTGCGAGCATCATATATGTCCTGCCCCGCACAGCAGGAACCGGACCGCTTCGCCGCTTCGCCATGGTCGTAGAGTTGCAGAGTCACGCCGATGACTTCCGCACCGGTCCGCGCGGCGAGCGCGGCCACGACCGAGCTGTCGACGCCGCCGGACATGGCGACGACGATCCTTGCTTCGCGAATATCGCGATCGAGGCGGAAATCGATCTGCATTGGAGCTTTCTGGCGGCTCTTTACCCGAATTTCACCCCTCGGAGCTAGGCCGAAGGTCTGTTGGGGCTGTGGAAGAGGTTTGGATTGTCGCGGCCTGAGTCGAAATTCACTGCCGCGGAACCCGTCGCCGGGATGGACGCGGCCGACCTTGTCGCCGCGTTCGAGGCGCAACTGGTGAGCGCGCGGGGCGACCGGAAAGTCGCCATCGCACGCCTGCTGGCGGCCGGTCCCGGCTGGAAAGAAGCTCGTGATGTCCTCGGCGGCGCGTTCGCGGAGCCGCCGTCAGGAGAAGGGTTAAGGGACGATAAGGGGTCGTGAGGGGGAAATTAACCAGCGTGTTTCAGAATGTCTTCAACGACCCGAGCTTAAGAACGAGGCATCGGTAATGATTAAGCAGGTTTGACCAAAGAGATGCTCGAGAACCAAAAGATCCGGCCAGCACAGGTCATCGGACCGCTTGGCGAGCCCTTGACGCTCGACAGCCTGCCGCCTGCCGGCACCACCCGTTGGGTCGTGCGCCGGAAAGCGGAGGTCGTCGCTGCCGTTGCGGGCGGCTTGCTGTCGGTCGACGAGGCGTGCGAACGCTATACGCTGAGCCTTGAGGAGTTCACGAGCTGGCAGCGCGCGGTCGACCGCAGCGGAATGCCGGGCCTGCGAGTCACGCGCATCAAGCATTACCGCGACCAGTACGAGCGCCAGCAGCGCTACTGAGCCAACAACGTTACGGCGGGGAATTCATCGCGGTTTCCCGCCACCAATTAACCAAAAAACTGGACAGTTCCTTCCGAATCCGGAACAACCGGCGGGCATCAGCGTCTAGATGCCGGAAGGCCGCTGAGTATCAATGAGCGGCCCACGAACAGGAGGGAACGCTACATGGCAATCATCATTTGGCTCGTAGTCGGCGGTATTTGCGGTTGGCTGGCCAGCCTCATCATGCGGACTGACGCCCAACAGGGCATCATCTTGAACGTGGTTGTCGGCATCGTCGGCGCCGTGATCGCCGGACTGATCTTCGGCGTGAACATGAACGCCGGGATTACGGTCGAGAGCTTCCTTTACGCATTGCTTGGCGCGGTCATTCTCCTCGCCATCGTCAACCTCGTTCGCCGCGGGTCCGTCCGCTAAGCGGCCCACCCACGAAAAACGGAAAAGGCCGTCCGGGACTTCCGGGCGGCCTTTTTATTTGCCTACTGAAGCTCGAACACCATCGACAAGGTGACCTGCAATTTCTGTTCGCCGGGGACGATCTTGGTGTCCGCCGATTGGGCGCGGGCCTCCATCATCATCGGCATTGGCGGTGAGGGGTAATTTCCGCCTCCCTCGCTGACCGAGACGAGGCGCACCACGCGCTTGCCGAGGGCACGGGCATAGAAGTCGGCGCGGGCCTGCCCATTGGCGATCGCCTGCGTCCGCGCCTCGTCCAGCGCCGTTTCCGGCTTGTCGATCGTCAGCGACGGTCCGTTGATCTGGTTCGCGCCTTCGGCAACGAGTGCGTCGAGAATGCGCCCGCTGTTGCGGATGTCGCGGAAGCGGACGCTGACCTGGTTCGACGCAGTATAGCCGTTGAGCTGCGGCGGCTGGTTGTCCTGGTAGCGATATTCCGGATTGAGGTTGATCGAGCTCGTCTGGATGTCGCGTTCGGCGACGCCCGCGCGCTTCAGGGCCGCCAGCACCCGCTCCATGCGCGTGGCGTTCTCCTGGATTGCGGCGCTCGCAGTCGGCTGGCGGGTGACGACTCCGGCCGAGATGATTGCGACGTCCGGAACGCGCGTCACCTCGCCGGTGGCGCTAACGTCAAGCCGGGTGCCGGCCATCGGCGCCATGACCTGGGCCGTCTGCGCGGACGCGGCTGCGGGGAGCGCGGCGGCCCCCATCGCCAGAGCGAACAACATGCTTTTCATTCGGTCCTCCTGAACGGCATCAGAAGGACCGAATACCCATTAAAGCAATGGCTGTTTGCTGAACGCCGGCGACGCTCGGCGTTCAGCCGTGCCAGCCTATCTCCGGCGCGAGAGCACCAGGCGGTAGATGAGCAGGATGACGAAAGCACCGACGATCGCTGCGACGAAGCCCGCGCCTTCGCCCTGGTCGTACCAGCCGATCGTCTTGCCGAGGAAACCGGCCAGCAGCGCTCCGGCAATGCCAAGCAGGATGGTTATGATGCAACCGCCCGGGTCCTTGCCCGGCATGAGCAACTTCGCGATTGCTCCGGCGATGCCGCCGATCACAATCCAGCCTAGAATGCCGTAAGTCTCCATTTCCGCTTCCCCTTTTCAACCGCCCATGCGAGTGCGGCGCGCACTGCAGTGTGGGCCAACGCGCCTTCGCAACGCAAGTGCCGCCGTTTGTCGAAAAACTCTAGCGGCAGGCAATTTCAAAGGTTCAGTTGCGGCCACTGAGTTATTCGCGTAATACACTGAGGCCGAACAGCCGTAAGATTCGCGAACAAGGCGAAAGACGTGAGAATGAACCGGGAAACCTCTTCCTTCAGAAGTTCCGATACTTTGGTCGTCGTCGACCGGTCTCGCCGCCGCCGGATGATCTTCATCGCCGCCGGCGTGCTCGTCATCGCCCTTGCGGTGGCCCTCTTCATGTTCCGCGGCGGCGAAGAAGCCACGCCCGCGGGCGGTGCCGACGGCAAGGGCGGCGCGGCGGCGCCGACCGTGACGGTCGCCGTTCCCGGCCGGCAGGCGGTCGATCGTACGATTTCGGCCACGGGCACTCTCGCAGCGCGTCGCGAAATGCCGATCGGCGTCGCCGGAGAAGGCGGCCAGGTCGTCCGGGTTCTTGTCGAGCCGGGCCAGTGGGTCGGCGCAGGACAAGTTCTGGCGGTCATCGATAGCTCGGTGCAAACACAGGCCAACGCCCAGCTGGCAGCCCAGATCAACGTGGCCCGCGCCGACGCTCGCCTTGCGCAGCAGGAACTGCAGCGGGCTCAGTCGCTCGTCGCACGCGGTTTCGTCTCCAAGGCAGATGTCGAGCGCCGTATTGCGACTCGTGACGCCGCCAATGCCCGCGTTCGCGTCGCGGAAGCGGCGCTCGCCGAATCGCGCGCTCGTACCGGCCGGCTGGATATACGCGCTCCGGCGGCGGGCCTCGTGCTGACACGCGCTGTGGAGCCGGGCCAGGTGGTCAGTAGCGGCAGCGGGGTGCTGTTCCGCATGGCGCGAGGTGGCGAAATGGAGCTGCTCGCCCAGCTCAGCGAATCCGACCTTGTCTCGATCCCGGTCGGATCGCCTGCCCACGTGACACCCGTCGGAACGACACAGCGCTTCACCGGCAGCGTCTGGCAGGTTTCGCCGGTCATCAATGAACAGAGCCGGCAGGGCGTTGCCCGAGTCGCGCTGGCCTACAATTCCGCACTTCGTCCGGGCGGCTTCGCTTCGGTCGACATCATCGCCGGTACGCAGCAGGCGCCGGTGCTTCCGGAGTCGGCCATCCTCAGCGACGAGAAGGGCAATTACGTCTTCCTCGTCGACAAGGCCAACAAGGTCGTGCGCCGCCCGGTCCAGACCGGTGCGGTCACTCCTGCCGGTATTGCCGTGGTTCAGGGGCTTGCAGGGCAATGAGCGCGTCGTGCTCCGCGCCGGCGGCTTCCTCAATCCGGGCGAAACCGTGCGGCCCCAGCGCCAGGCAAGCTGATCCAGGTACAGGACGGATTTAGAGTATGAACTTCCGGAACATCTCGGCCTGGTCGATCCGCAACCCGGTCGTCCCGATCGTGCTCTTCATCGGCCTGACGCTGGCGGGCCTCGTCAGCTTCATGCGCATGGACGTGCAGGACAATCCGGACATCGAGTTTCCGGTCGTCATTGCCAGCATCAGCCAGCCGGGTGCTGCCCCGAGCGAGATCGAGAATCAGATCACGCAGAAGATGGAAGCCGCGGTGCGCACCCTGCCCGGCGTCCGAAGCATCAGCTCGACCGCCAGCGAAGGCTCCACCTACACCGTCGTCGAGTTCGAGATCGGGACCGACATCAACCAGTCGGTGAACGAAGTGAAGAACGCGATCGACCAGATCCGCGGCGAGCTTCCGGACGGCATCCTCGAGCCCTTCGTGCAGAAGGAAACGACCTCAAGCCAGCCGATCGCCTATTTCGCGGTCGGTGCCCCGGACATGACGATCGAGCAATTGAGCTGGTTCGTCGACGACCAGGTCACCAAGCGGCTGCTCGCCATCGACGGCGTCGGCAAGGCCGAACGCAACGGCGGCGTCGACCGCGAGATTCGGGTCATTCTCGATCCGGCGCGGATGCAGTCGCTCGGCGTGACGGCGGCCCAGGTCAACAACGCGCTGCGCCAGATGAACGTCAACGCCGCCGGCGGCCGTGCAGAAATCGCGGGTTCCCGCCAGTCGGTGCGCGTTCTCGGCAATGCAGCGGATGCCTTCGAGCTCTCGCAGACGCAGATTGCGCTTGGCGGCGGACGGACCGTCCAGCTCGCCGACGTCGCAACCGTCACGGACAGCTTTGGCGAGCAGAGCCGCATCGGCAAGGTCCGCGGCAAGCAGGTCGTCAACTTCTCCCTCTCGCGCGCGAAAGGCGCTTCGGACGTCACCGTCTACGACGAGGCGGTCAAGATTCTCGACCAGATCGAAAAGGACAATCCGGGCGTCCAGTTCACGCAGCTGTTCACCAGCGTCGATTATACCAAGGCTCAATATTCCAGCTCGATGCTGGCGATGATCGAAGGCGCGGTTCTCGCGGTTCTCGTCGTCTTTCTGTTCCTTCGCGATATCCGCGCGACGGTCATTTCCGCCCTCGCAATCCCACTCTCAGCCATCCCAACCTTCTGGTTCATGGATCTGATGGGCTTCACGTTGAACTCGCTGTCGCTTCTGGCGCTGGGTCTGGTGGCCGGCGTGCTCGTCGATGACGCGATCGTGGAGATCGAGAACATCGTCCGGCACATGCGCATGGGCAAGTCGGCCTATCAGGCGTCCATCGACGCCGCCGACGAGATCGGCCTCGCCGTCGTTGCCACGACCATGTCGATCGTCGCCGTGTTCCTGCCCGTCGGTCTGATGCCCGGCGTCTCCGGCCAGTTCTTCAAGAACTTCGGCCTGACCGTCGTCGTATCCGTGCTGGTCAGCCTCATGGTCGCGCGAATGATCACGCCGATGATCGCGGCCTATTTCCTGAAGGCGCATGGCCACGCGACCCACGGCGAAGGCTGGCTGATGGATCGCTACATGAGCATCCTGCACTGGTCGATGGACAGCGACAGGGCCAAGGAGATCAAGGCCGGTCTTCAGCGCGTTCCCAAGAGGGCCGTCTATCTGCTGTTCGCATTGGCGCTTGGCCTGGTCGCGGCAGGCATGGCGATCTTTGCGCCGCAGCAGGGCGGCGCTCCGGACGCCGAGGCTGCGGCAATCGGGCCCGGCAAGGTCATGATGGGACTGCTGCTCGCATTGCCCGCAGGATTTGTCGTCGGCCTGCTTCTGACCCTGATCGCCGGCGCGGTGCTCGGCTGGATCAGCGGCTTCGACGGTTCGCAATTCGCATCATGGTCGCGTTACCAGTGGAAGCGCATCGGCGCTCGGCTTCGCGATCACCGCATATGGATCGTCGGCATCGGCATTGCGTCCTTTGCTGCCACGATCGGCATGTTCATGGTGCTTCCAAGCCAGTTCTTCCCGACGACCAACTCGGATTTCAGCCGGGTCAGCATCGAAATGGTGCCGGGCACGACCATCGACCAGACGGAGGCCGTGACGGGCAAGGTCGCGGAGATCATCAACGCGGAGCCGGAAACCGAAACCGCGCTGGAGAGCATCCGCGAGGGCAATGCCAACATCTTCATCACGCTGAAGAAGGACCGCGAGCGCACGAGCATCGAATATGAGCGGGACATCGCGCCGCGGCTTGCCCAAATCGCCGACGCACGTGTGAACTTCCAGTCGCAGAGCGGCGGCGGCGGCACCGGACGCGACATCTCGATCATGCTGTCGGGTTCCGATCCGGAATTGCTACACTCGGCGGCGAGCACATTGGTCGATCAGATGACCGGCGTGAACCTCGTGCGCGCGCCGCGCATCAACGCGGACATGCGCAGGCCCGAGCTGATCATCAAGCCGAACCTGGACCTCGCTGCCCAGCTCGGGGTCACGACATCGGCGCTCAGCCAGACGATCCGCATCGCGACGATGGGCGACATCAACCAGAACAGCGCCAAATTCTCGCTGTCGGACCGCCAGGTTCCGATCCGGGTGATGCTGCCTGAAAACTCGCGGCGCGACCTGGGAACGATCAAGAACCTTCCGGTTCCGACGGCTAGCGGCGGCAGCGTCCCGCTGAGCCGGGTGGCGGAAATCAGCTTCGGTTCCGGTCCGACGTCCGTCCAGCGTTACAACCAGAACCGCCGCGTGTTCATCGGCGCCGACCTCGCCCCGAACGCCATCAAGGGCGACGCGATGAAGGCGATCAACGATCTGCCGATCATGAAGAACCTGCCGACCGGCGTGTCGAACGCGCCCTTCGGCGAGGACGAATGGCAGGCCGAGATGATGAAGAGCTTCGGCATCGCGCTGGGCTCCGGAATCCTGCTCGTCTTCGCGGTCCTCGTGCTTCTGTATCGCCGTTTCATGTCGCCGCTGGTCAACATGGGCTCGCTGCTGCTGGCGCCGCTTGGCGGGTTGATCGCGCTTGTTCATCATCGGCCAGCCGCTTTCCATGCCGGTGTTCATCGGCATTCTCATGCTGTTCGGAATCGTCGCCAAGAACTCGATCCTGCTGGTCGACTTCGCCATCGAGGAGATGAGCAAGGGCGTGCCGAAGCACGAGGCGATCATCGACGCGGGCCACAAGCGTGCGCAGCCGATCGTCATGACCACGGTCGCGATGGTCGCGGGCATGGTTCCGACCGCCATCTCGCTTTCGGGCGACGGCGCGTGGCGCGCTCCGATGGGCACCGTCGTGATCGGCGGGCTGATCCTGTCGACGTTGCTGACCCTGCTGATCGTTCCGGCGGGCTTCAGCCTGGCGGACGGTCTGGAGAAGCGCGTCGGGCCGTGGCTGCGCAGGCGGGTGCTGACCTACAAGCCGGGTGATTCGGGTCCGAAGGTCGCTCCGATACCAGCGGAGTGAACTCACGGCCGCGCTCGTCTATTGATGAGCGCATGGACGCGGTGACTCCCCAGGCACGAACGGCGCTTTCGCGCTTCAACCCCGCGCAACCTGGCGCTGCGGGCATGAAGCTGGCCGCTACCGGGCTGCTGGTGTTGATGGCAGCGATCTTCGCCGCGACGCGCGTCTACGAGCATCAATATCCGTGGCTGTCGTTCGTGAAGGCGTTCGCGGAAGCCGCGATGGTCGGCGGGCTTGCCGACTGGTTCGCGGTGACCGCCCTCTTCCGTCACCCGCTCGGCCTGCCCATTCCCCACACGGCGATCATCCCGCGCAACAAGGACCGGATCGGCGAGGCGCTCGCGACCTTCATCAAGGAGAATTTCCTCACGCCTTCGGTCGTCGCGCGGCGGATGCAGAATATCGACGTTGCCGGCGCGACCGGCCGCTTCCTGCAGACGCCGCCCGGCGAAGGCACGCGCATCCGCGCCGGCGCGTCGCGCCTGATCGCCGACATTTTCGAAAGCCTCGACGACGAGCGGCTCGGCGGGATCGTCAAGGGCGCGGTCTCGTCGCGCATCCGGTCGATGGAGGTCTCGCCGCTTCTCGGCCACGCGCTCGCGTCGGCGATCAACGAGGATCGCCACGTGCCGATGCTCGAAGCGGCGATCCGATGGATGGCGCGTGCGCTCGAGGCCAACGAACCGCTCATTCGCGAGATGGTGCACAAGAAGGCGAACTGGGCGCTGAAGCTCGCCGGCCTCGACGCCAAGCTCGCCGACGCGATCCTCGACGGCCTCAGAAAGCTGACCGTCGAGATGTCGACGGATCCCGCGCATCCCGTGCGGGTGAAGGTCGAGGAGGCGCTCGCCCAGCTCGCCAACGACCTGCAGACCCGGCCTGAGACCCGCGCCCGCGTCGAGGCGATGAAGGAGCAATTGCTCGACAATCAGTCGGTCAGCCTCTGGCTCGACACCCTCTGGCAGAAGACCCGCGAAGGCGTGATCCGCGCCGCGCGCAACCCGGACGCCGCCTTCGCCGGAAAGCTCGGCGAAGTCCTGAAGTCGATGGGCGCAACGCTCGAACGCGATCCCCGCATCCGCGCTGCGATCAACCAGTTCGCGCGGCGCGCGGTGGTCGGAATGTCGGCGAGCTACGGCAGCTCGATGGTCAGGCTGGTCTCCGACACGATCCGCACCTGGGATGCCGGCACGGTCACCGCCCGCCTAGAAGCCGCCGTCGGCCGCGACCTTCAATACATCCGCATCAACGGCACCCTGGTCGGCGGGCTCGTCGGCCTAGTGCTGCACGCGCTGGATGGACTTTAGCCGGCACTCCGGCGCTCGATCGTCGCGCCGACGGCGCTGAGCTTTTCTTCGAGGCGCTCGTAGCCGCGGTCGAGGTGGTAGACGCGGAGGACTTCGGTTTCGCCTTCGGCGGCGAGGCCGGCGAGGACCAGGCTCATCGAGGCGCGGAGGTCGGTGGCCATGACTTGCGCGCCGGTCAGCTTCTCGACGCCGTGGACGACGGCGGAGCGGCCGTGGATATCGACCTCGGCGCCCATGCGGCGGAGCTCGGGGACGTGCATGTAGCGGTTCTCGAAGATCGTTTCTTCGAGGAAGCTTTGCCCCTCGGCGCGGCAGAGCATGGCCATGAATTGCGCCTGCATGTCGGTCGCGAAACCGGGGAATGGCGCGGTGGAAAGCGCGAGCGGCTTGAGCCCGCCATTGGCGCTGACCTTGATGCCCTTGTCGTGAAATTCGATGACCAATCCCGCCTGCGCGAGCGCGTTCAGCGTCGCCTTCATCTCGTCGGGCCGGGCGCCGATCAGGTTGATCGACCCGCCGGTGAGCCCCGCCGCGCAGGCATAGCTGCCCGCCTCGATACGGTCCGGCATGACCTCATAGTCGGTGCCGTGCAGGCCTTCGACGCCATCGATGATCAGGTGCGACGATCCGATGCCTTCGATCTTGCCGCCCATGGCGACAAGCAGGTTGCAGAGGTCGACGATCTCCGGCTCGCGAGCGGCATTGAACAGCTGCGACCGCCCGGTCGCGAGAACGGCGGCCATCAGCGCATTTTCCGTCGCTCCGACCGAAACGACGGGGAAGCTATAGTCGCCGCCCGGCAGGCGTCCCTTCGGCGCGCTGGCCTTCACATAGCCGGCCGCGAGCTCGATCTCCGCGCCCATGGCTTCGAGCGCCTTCAGGTGAAGGTCGATCGGCCGGTCGCCGATGGCGCAGCCGCCCGGCAGCGACACGGTCGATTCGCCGGCGCGCGCGAGCATCGGCCCGAGCACGAGGACCGACGCACGCATCTTGCGGACCATGTCGTAGGGAGCGACGGTCGAGGCGATATCCTTCGCCTGGAGCGTCATCCTGCGGCCGAACTCGCCCTTCTTGACGCCGGCGACGCTGGTCGAGACGCCGAGCTGGTTCAGCAAATGGCCGAAGGTATCGACGTCCGCGAGCCGCGGCAGATTGCCGAGCGTCAGCTTCTCGTCGGTGAGCAGCGCACAGGGCAGAAGGGTCAGCGCCGCATTCTTCGCGCCGGAAATGGGAATGTCGCCGTTGAGCTGATTGCCGCCGCGGATCCAGATGCTGTCCATCGGCGCCGTTTAACGCCGATCAGCGGACTCGCAAGCAGCCGTAACGATCAGGCCTTTTCCAGCGTGCACTGGAGCGGGTGCTGATTTTCCCGCGCGAAGTCGATGACCTGGCTGACCTTGGTCTCGGCGACTTCGTAGGTGAACACGCCGCAGATGGCGATTCCCTGCTGGTGGACCTGGAGCATGACGCGGGTCGCGTCCTCGATACTCATGGAGAAAAAGCGCTGCAGGACGAGGACGACGAACTCCATCGGAGTGTAATCGTCGTTCAACATCAACACTTTATAGTTGGACGGCTTCTTGGTGCGCGGACGCGTGCGAGTCGCGACACCAGTGTCGCTATCGCCGATGCCGCCGTCGTCATCGGGGTCGTTACTCATGATCCAACGCATAGCCATCAATGCCGTAAGATATGGCAAGCTGCGAACGCCCTGCAAGGCGGCTGGATGCTGATGACGTCCAAAAAAGAAAAGACGGCCGCCCGGGGAGAGAGGTGGGCGGCCGTCTTCATTGCCTGATCAGGAGGGGAGAGAGTTCAGGCAACGAGCTTGTTGATGCGCTCCGCATTGACCGTGGCGCGGCTCTGGATCGGCTGGATGGCCTCACCGGCGAGCTTCACGAAGGTCTCGGTCAGACGCGAGCTTTCCGCAACGAAGCGGTCGAACTGCGCACGAGCGAACTCGGACTGCAGCTGCATGAATTCGGTCGGCGACTTCGCTTCGGCGAGAGCGCGGACTGCATCGGCAGCCTTCTCGACGCCTTCACGGCTGGTCTCGACAACGTCCTGGCCGAACGAGCGAGCGCCTTCGACGGCGATCTTGCTGGCGTCGACGAGTGCTTCGACGTTGGCGCGGCTGACTTCCGTCAGCTCTTCCAGAGCCTTCTGCGAACGCTTCACAGCGGCCTGCTGACGCTCACCGGCTTCGGCGAACATCGTCTGGAACGGAGCGGCGTTGGCGCCGAAACCGGCAAACCAATTCTTCTGGGTGTTGGTCACGATATTCGTCCTTTCCTTGGCCGTGCGGCGCCTTGGCGACCCGAACAGCCTTGATCTTGCGGCGCGACGTCGCGCCCTTGAGGGTTTTCACGGCCGGACGAGCGGCTTTCGCCTTCCGACGCGTGGTCTTCGCAGCCTTGGGAGCCGCAGACTTGCGGGCCGCCGGCTTGCGCGTCTTGCGAGCGGTAGCAGCCGCCGGCTTGACGGTTTCGACTGCAGCTGCGGTCACAGCCTTGGTGGCTTCCGCGCTGGTGTCGATTGCCGTCTGAATTTCGTCTGCCATCGTCAAATATTCCTCTTATTGTGCGGTGCAACATATACTGCTGCAGTGCAGCTTTCAAGAGGAAATCTTGTGCAGTGCAACAATCGGCCGCTTGACGCCCTCAGGTCGTCGGACCAAGAACGGCCATGGACCTAGACGACGCCGATCATCCCACCCGCCGCCGGCGCGGCCTGCTGATCGTCCTTTCCTCGCCCTCCGGTGCCGGCAAATCCACCATCTCGCGGATGCTGCTCGATGCTGATCCTGAGATCACCATGTCCATCTCGGCAACAACGCGTCCCAAGCGGCCGGGTGAGGCCGACGACGTCGACTATCACTTCGTGGATGAAGTCGAATTCCAGCGGCTGGTCGACGACGATGAACTGGCAGAATGGGCTTACGTATTCGACCATCGCTACGGCTCGCCGAAAGAGCCGATCAAGGAAGCCCTGCGGCTAGGGCGAGACATATTGTTCGATATCGATTGGCAGGGGACTCAGCAGCTTCGCGGAGCGTTCGGAACCGACTTGGTCAGGATCTTCATCCTTCCGCCGTCGATGGAAGAGCTTGAGCGCCGGCTCAGGGCCCGGAAGACGGATAGCGAAGAGGTCATCGATAGTCGGATGAAGCGAGCTACCAGTGAAATCGGACATTGGGGCGAGTATGATTATGTGCTCATCAATGACGACATGAATGAGTGCCTCGACGACGTCCGGGCAATAATCGATGCCGAACGCATGAAACGCGATCGTCAGCCGTACCTCATTCCTTTCGTGCGAAAGCTGGTCGAGCGACCGAACTAGGCGTCAGTCGAGCAGTTCCAGAAAGCGCGCCGCTGCAAGGAAATCGCGTTTGCGGTTGTCCAGCGCGGCCTCCGCCTCGGCGTCCGATCCCCATTGTTCGAGCTGCCAGCGATCGTCGACGCTGACCGCTTCCCATGCCCACTCAGGCGTGAAGGCTTCTTCCAGCACGCCGAGCGCCGCGAGGAGCGAACCGCCGATGGTGACGAGCGGCGACAGGCCCGCAAGGCGGTACGGATCCAGCGCATTCACCGCGTGCGCCAGGCGCTCCACGGTCGCCGGCGGCTGGTCGACGTGAAGGAGACCGCTGGTGGTCCGGAAATCGACATCGAAGCGCCGCCTGCCCCAGGCAAGCAGTTCGTCCCAATGCTCGGCCTGCGCATCGATGAGGCCCTGCGGTCCCTCGGCGCGGTAGCAGGCGAGGTCGGCCTCTGCGTATTTGGCGATCCCGCTGGCGAATGACTGTTTGTCCGGAGCGACCCGGTCGATCGCCGCATTGGCGAGGCCGGTCAGCGGCATTGCGCGAGGGTCGATCTTGTCTTCTGCGGCGTTCCATTCGCCGGCGATGGCTTCCGCCAGTCGCTGCGTCGGCACGGACAGAGGCTTTCGCGCAGGCGTTCGCAGGGGCCGTCCGTCGAGTTCGACACCCCAGCCGCCCTTCGTTCTGAACCGCCTGCGCCGACTTCCAGAATCGCTTCATTTGCGATCGCGGTCCTGCTGCTCCCACACCTTCTTGAGCATCCTTGGAGCGAAGAGCGCATCCACCGCTCCGACGATGGCGACGATCAGGCCGACCAGCGGCCAGCCGCCCGGCCGGAGAAGGTCCGTGTAGGCGATGACTACGCCTAGCCCGAAGGTCGCCATGCCGATCAGCCTGATCAGCACGAACAGGTGGAAGCGGCGCCTCCAGAGATCCTCGTCAGCCATAGAGACGCTCCGTCATGTCCGGCAGAAACTTGAGCACGTCGAGAGGCTGATGCGCGACGGCGATGGCGCCGGCGTCGAGCATTTCGTGCGGCTCGTGATAGCCCCAGCCGGCGCCGATACCGGTCGCGCCGGCCGCTACCGCCATGCCCATGTCGAACGCCGTATCGCCGATCACGACCGTGGTTTCGGGTGAAGCGCCCGCGTCCGCCATCGCCTGATGGACCATCGAAGGGTGCGGCTTGGACGGATGGCGGTCGGCGGTCTGCAGCGACATGAAGCGCTGTGCGTAGCCATGGCAGTCGAGGCAGAGGGCAAGCCCACGGTCCGACTTGCCGGTGGCGACGGCGAGCAGCCAACCGTCCGCTTCCAACACGTCCAGCAGCTCGGGAATGCCGTCGAAAAGCGGTTCTTCCACCCGTCCTTCGGCGCGAGCGCGCTGGAAGTGCAGCTTGTAGCTCTCCGCAATCTCGACGTGGGCTTGCGCGATCGACGTCAGGCGTCAGCGCGGCAATGGCTTCGACCAGGCTCAGGCCGATGATCTTGCGCGTCGCTTCCAGCGTCGGAACGGCAATTCCGAACTCGGTGAAGCTGTCGGCAAGCGCGGCGTGGATGTTGCCGCCGCTATCGACCAAGGTCCCGTCGCAGTCGAAGATCGCCAGGCGGTTCGGATGCATCAGCGCTTCCGCGCCGGCTGCGATCGCGAGCGGCGCTCGCCGCGACGGTTGCGGCGCCGGTCGCGGGCGATGGCGGCGGTCTTCCGCTGCTTGGCTTCGGGCGTATGCGAAGCCTTCGGCGCATCCAGCGGCATGTTCTCGCCATGCATGAGCTCGAAGCCGAGGGTGCCGAGGGTCTCCGCAATGTGCGGCGGCAGGTCCGCCGTTACGTCGATCACGCCGTTCGGCCCGTCGATCCGGATGCGGCGGGCGTGAAGGTGCATCTTGCGGCTGATGCCGCCCGTGAGGAACGCTTCCGGCCCGCCATATTTCGCATCGCCGACGATGGGATGACCGATGGCCGCCATGTGCGCGCGGAGCTGGTGCGTGCGGCCGGTCAGCGGCTGCAGCTCGACCCAGGCGGCGCGATTGCCGGCGCGGTCGATCACCCGCCAGCGCGTGCGGGCAGGCGAGCCATTCTCCTCGTCGATATGCATCTTCTCGCCGCCGGTTCCGGGCTGCTTGGCAAGCGGCGCGTCGATGAGGCCCTCGTCGAGCGAAGGCACGCCGACGATGAGCGCCCAATAGACCTTCCGCGCGGTCCGGCTGGAGAAGGACTTGGCGAAATGTCCTGCCGACCGCGCCGTCTTGGCGACCAGCAACGCCCCGGACGTGTCCTTGTCGAGCCGATGGACGAGCTTGGGCCGGTTGCCCGCATCGTCTTCCAGCCCGTCGAGCAGCCGGTCGAGGTGCTGGTGGGTCTTGGTCCCGCCCTGCGTCGCTAGGCCCGGCGGCTTGTTGAGCACGAACGCCGTCGGATCCTCGTAGATCACCATCTCGCGGACCAGCTCTTCTTCCTCGGCGGTCAGCGGTTCGCGCTGGCGCTCCGGGCGGCCCGTTCGCGCGGGCGTGGCGTCGGCAGGCGGGAACTCGATGGTCTGGCCGGCCTCGATCCGGTCGCCCGGAGTCGCGCGCTTTCCGTTGACTCGGAGCGCCCCCGTTCGCGCCCAGCGCGAAACCAGGTTGAAGCTGATGTCGGGGGAGTGCCGCTTGAACCAGCGGTCCAGGCGGATGCCGTCATCGTCTTCGGCTACTATGAAACTGCGCGGGTCGGCCATGCGCGGGCGCTTAGCCCCGCGAACTCCAATAGTCGAACGCTTGCCGCTGAAGCTTCTGGATTAGCCGCCTCGCCTTGGGGCCTTCCCACAGGCCGACGAAGCCGTGCTTCTTCGCGCCTTCGACCCACCAGCCCTGCCCCGGCAAGCCGTCCGACTGGCGCACGACGAGCACCGCAAGCTCCGGCTCGCCAAGCTCCGCGGCTTCGTCGTCGACCGCGCCGAGCACCTTGCAGAGCGCGCGCATCTTGGGCCGGGTGAAGTCGTGCCCGAGGAGCGCGAGCGTCTCGGAATAGGTGATCGGCTGGCGGGCCGTCGCGCTGGAAATGAGGATGGCGCGGACCTCCGCCGGGTCCGCGAGCAAGCCCGCCTGGCTCATGCTCCCGGCTGGAGAGCGACCGGCGTCAGCTCGAACACGTCGAGCTTGGAGCTGCTTTGCGGCCACGGAATCACGAGGCGCCATTTGAAGGGACCGACCCGCTCGAGCACGCCGGCCATGTCGCGCTTGTAGTCCTGGCCATAAGCGAGCGGCTGCTCCTCGCTGCCGAGGGCAAGGCTGCCGAGGAAGATCAGGCGATCCGGCCGATCGTCCTCCCACAGGCGGCCTGCGGGGCGCTGGCTGCCGGTCTGCTTGACGATGGTCAGCAGGTCGCCTTCGACCTCGACGTAGCAGAAGAAGGGCTTGAACCGCTCGAAGGCGACCGCACTGGCCGTGGCCTTGCCGAGCTTGATGAGCCGGCAATAATAGCTGCCGGGCGTCGGAGCCGGACGGGCAAGCGCGGCCCGTGGCCGAAGCAGCGTGCCTTCCGCGTCGATTTCTTTGCCGAACCCGCGCTGCGCATCGCGCAAGGCTTCCTGCCAGGCGAGCCCCAGCCGCGCGAGGCGCTGCTCGTCGGCATCGGTGGCGATCTCCGTCCACACGTCCGTCTTGGTCCGAGGTTCTTCAGTGACCGTCGCCACGACGCTCGGACGCGGCTGCGGCGTCGTGCAGGCCGCAACGAAGAGCATCAGCAATGGGACGAGGAAGCGACTGCTCACGTTCGCGAGCGTGACATTCGGCGGGTCGAGTTGCAACTAACATGGCGTTGAGCATTCGCTTTGAATTGCCGCTCATCGCCCCTAGGCGCGCACAAGATGAATCGCGCCGACGCCACCCCTACCGAAACGTATCCCCACGCCCGCAAGGGATTCGTCCTGGGCGTCTCCGCCTACACGCTCTGGGGCGTCCTTCCGGTTTACTTCAAGGCGCTGAAATCCATCGATGCGGCGGACATCGTCGCCCACCGGATCGTCTGGTCGGTGCCGATCCTCGCGGCGCTCCTGTCCTTCACCGGCGCATGGGGAGAGGTGCACCAAGCGCTTCGGAACCGCCGTGCGATGACGTTTCTGTCCGTCACCGCACTGCTGATCGCGGTGAACTGGCTACTCTACGTCTATGCGGTGAACAGCGGGCACATCCTCGCCGGTAGCCTCGGCTATTATCTCAACCCGCTGGCGAACGTGCTCCTGGGCCGAATGGTGCTCAAGGAGCGGCTGTCCTGGCTGCAATGGGCGGCGGTTGCGCTGGCGGCAGCCGGAATTTCCGCGCTGGCGATGGGAGCGCTGGGACAGCTGTGGATCAGCCTGACCCTCTGCATCAGCTTCGCGACCTACGGCCTGCTGCGGAAGATCGCGCCCGTCGACGCCGTCGCCGGCCTGGCGATCGAGACGATGCTTCTGCTGCCGTTCGCTGCCGGCTGGCTTCTCTGGGGATTGGCGAGCGGCCACCCGATTTTCGGATCAGGATCGACAAGCACCTTGCTGCTCATCGCGGGCGCGGGCTTCGTGACCGCGACGCCGCTGCTGCTGTTCACCGCGGCAGCGCGCCAATTGCCCTATTCGACGCTGGGCATGCTGCAATTCCTTGCGCCCACCATGCAGTTCCTGCTCGCCGTTCTGGTCTACGGCGAGCCCTTCACCAGCGCTCATGCCATCGCGTTCGCGGCGATCTGGGGAGCGCTCGGGCTCTACATCCTCGCACTGGTGCGCCATGCTCGCGCATCCGTTACCGTGCCGGAGTAGGGAACATGGGGAAGACTGGGCCATTGTCATGCCAGTGAAACGGATCCTGGCCGCCGCTCTGTTGCTCGTCCTCGCGTCCTGCGACACGTACCAGGACCAGGGTCAGTACGGCCCACCGCCGCAGCCTTACCCCTATCCTGCCCCCCTTCCCTATCCGGCAGAGCCCTATCCGGCGCCCGGCGCTGCGCCCTACCCGGGCCAGGACCCCTACCAGCCCGCGCCTCCGGAATGTCCGATCACCGCAAGCCGCGAATGGACTGCCTGGGTGAACCGCATGCCCGGCCCGAACGCGCGGCCGATGCTGGTCGTCAGCGGCAAGGTGGTGACCGCGACGGGCGGCTATCAGGTCGCGTTCGACCGCTTCATGCAGATCCGCGAGGCCCAGCCGGCGCAGGCCTTCGTCACCTTGTTCGTGGCGGATCCCGAAGGCGCACCGGCCAGCCAGGCGCAGGCGACCCACGAGGTTCGCTGGGAATGGCCGCTCAACCAGCCGGTCGGAAGCGTGGTCGTGCGCTGCGGCGACAAGACGCTCGCCGAAATAACGCGCATCCAAACCGCGTTCTAAGCTGCTACAGGCGCCTCACAACCGTAGGGGATTGAGCGCATGTTCAACGTCGTTTCCTTGATCATCGGCTTCGTCGCGCTGCTGTGCGCGGTCGTTGCCTTCATTCCGCTGCTGGGCTGGCTGAACTGGCTCATCATTCCGCTCGCGCTGATCGGCGCGGGTGTCGGCGTGATCAGCAAGAGCACGGCCGGCCGGAACCTCAACCTGTTCGTGATCGTCGTCGGAATCGTTCGGCTCATGCTTGGCGGCGGCATTATCTGAGGCCGGCCGAGGCCCTTCCGCGTAGGATCAGCGCGACCGGACGTATCGGCCCGGAGCGTCCTCGATGGCCTTGAGCTTGCCCTTGCCCGGTACCCGGGCGCCTTTCGCTTCGACCGTTTTCGGAGCGCGGCTCTTCACCCATTCGAGCCAGTCCGGCCACCAGCTGCCCTTGTGCTCCTCGGCTCCGTCGATGAACGCTTCGAGCGTCTCCGCGGGACGATCGTTGGTCCAGTACTGATATTTCTGAGCAGCCGGTGGATTCACCACTCCGGCGATATGGCCTGATCCGGCGAGCAGGAAGCGCTTCGGCCCGGCGAAATGGTCCATGATCTTCCACACGCTTTCGGGCGGCGCGATATGGTCCTCGCGGCCCGCCTGGACGAATGTCGGCGTCTTCACCGTTCCGATGTCGACCGGCGTGCCCGCGACCTTGATCGCGCCGGCCTGGACCAGCTGATTCCCCTTGTAGAGCGTCTCGAGATAATCGCGGTGCCACTTGGCGGGCAGGTTCGTGGTGTCCGAATTCCAGTGCAGCAGGTCGAACGGCGCCGGCTCCTCGCCGAGCAGGTAATTGTTGACCACGTAATTCCAGATGAGGTCGCGGCCGCGCAGCAGGTTGAACGTCGCCGCCATGTAGCGGCCGTCGAGATAGCCCTTGTCGCGGGTCAGTTCCTCCAGCAGCGCCATGGTCTCCTCGCCGCTGAACAGCTTGAGATCGCCCGCCAATGAGAAGTCGACCTGCGCGGTCAGGAAGGTTGCGGACGCGACCTTGGCCGCCTGCTTCTGGGCGTGAAGATAGGCCAGCGACGCGGCGAGCGTGGTGCCTGCCACGCAATAGCCGATGGCGTGCACCCCCTCGACTCCCAGCAGGTCGCGAATGGTGTCGATCGCATCGATCTGCCCGTTGAGGACGTAGTCGTCGAGCGTCGTCTCGGCGAGGCTTTCGTCCGCCGACTTCCAGCTGACCATGAACAGCGAAATGCCGTGGTCGACGCACCATTTCACGAAGCTTTTCTCGGGCGTCAGGTCGAGGATGTAGAAGCGGTTGATCCACGGCGGGAAGATCACCACCGGCGTTTCGAGCACTTCGTCCGTGGTCGGCGTGTACTGGATCAGCTGGTAGAGCGGCGTCTCCTTGATCACCTTGCCCGGCGTCATCGCCAGGTTGCGGCCGACCTCGAACGCGCCCGACTTGGTCTGCGTCAGCTGGCCCGCCGAAATGTCGTTGAGCATGTTGGCGAGACCGCGAAGCAGGTTCTCGCCGCGCGTCTCCATGGTGCGCTTGAGCACCTGCGGATTGGTCAGCGCGAAGTTCGACGGGCTCATCGCGTCGACGAAGTTGCGGACAGCGAACCGCATCTTCTGGCGGGACTCGTCGTCGAGCCCGTCAACTTCCTCAATGGTACCAAGCAGCTTGTCCGAAAGTGCCAGATAGGTTTTGCGGATAGTATCGAAGACGGGATTGCCCTGCCACTCGGGCGCGGCGAAGCGGCGATCCTTCGCGCCTTCCTTTGCCTCCGTGTCGAGGCCCATCATCTTGCCCCAGGTCTCGAGGCCCTTGGCCCAGGCTTCGGCGCCGGCGCTGAACAATGCCGCCGGATCGGCCGTCATCGGCGAAGCGGCGCCGAATGCCGGCGGGAACGCACCCCAGGGCGGCGCTGCCGCGGGCCAGGGCTGACCCTGCTTCATCCCGTCGGCCCAGGTTTCCATGAGCATCTGCTGGGCGCGGCCCATCACCCAGGTCCAATGCTGCCAGTCTTCGAGCGAAGGAATCGCGCTCGCCGTATTCGTCTCTTCAGCCATGGGACTTCTATTACTCGTCATTGCGAGCGAAGCGAAGCAATCCAGCCTGGCGCGTTCTGGATTGCTTCGTCGCTGCACTCCTCGCAATGACGAAGGATGGAACCCGCGGGACTTCCGCAGGCGCTCGTCCTGCTCGACTTCTTCGGCATTGCCGTTTTCGCCGTGTCCGGCGCGCTGCTGGCCGCGGAGCGCCGACAAACGCTCGTCACTTTCTTCTTCTTTGCCGTCGTTACCGGGGTCGGCGGCGGCACGTTGCGCGATCTTCTGATCGGAGCACCCGTGTTCTGGGTGCAGACCAACAGCTATCTGCTGGTGTGCATCGGCGCCGCGCTGATGACCTGGCTGGCGAGCAAGCGTTTCATCGCCGAACGCGCCCTGCTCTGGTTCGACGCAGCCGGCCTCGCGGCCTATTCGACCTACGGCGCGGCGAAGGCGCTGGAATATGGCGTCGCTCCCGTTCCCGCCTTCGCCATGGGCGTCCTCACCGCCTGCGCGGGCGGCATCATCCGCGACATTCTTGCCGGCGAGCCGTCGATCCTGATGCGACCGGAATTGTACGTGACCGCGGCCGCCCTCTCCTCGGGCCTGTTCGTCGGCTTGGCTTTCCTCGGAATGTCGCTGCCGATCGCGGGCGGGATCGCGGCCATCGCGGGTTTCGCATTGCGCGGACTGGCGATCGCTCGCGGCTGGTCCCTGCCGGCTTATCGCGACTAGGCTTGCCGCACTGCAGCATCGCCGTCATGACTAGGTCGTGACCGACGAATTCTATCGCATCCAGCGCCTGCCGCCCTACGTCTTCGCCGAAGTGAACGCGATGAAGGCCGCCGCACGAGCGCGCGGCGAGGACATCGTCGATCTCGGCATGGGCAATCCCGACGGCGTCCCGCCCAAGCACGTCATCGACAAGCTCGCCGAGGTCGCCGCCAAGCCCAACGCCCATCGCTATTCCGCCAGCCGCGGCATTCCCGGCCTGCGGAAGGCCCAGGCGGCCTATTACCAGCGCCGCTTCGGAGTGACCGTCGATCCGGACACCGAAGTCATCGTCACTCTCGGGATCGAAGGAGGGCCTCGCCAACCTCGCCCAGGCGATCACCGCGCCCGGCGACGTCGTGCTGGCGCCGAACCCATCCTACCCGATCCACAGCTTCGGCTTCATCATCGCCGGGCGCCGCGATCCGCTCCATTCCCGCCGCGCCGGGCGAGGAGTTCTTCGAGCGCCTGACCAACGCGATGCGCTACACGGTGCCGCGGCCGAAGGTGCTGGTGATCGGCTATCCGTCGAACCCGACGGCCTATGTCGCGGACCTGCCCTTCTACGAGCGCCTCGTCGCCTTCGCCCGCGAGCATGGGCTGATCGTCATTTCGGACCTCGCTTATTCGGAGATCTACTTCGGCGACACGCCGACGCCGTCGATCCTGCAGGTCGAAGGCGCGAAGGAGGTGGCGGTCGAGTTCACCTCCATGTCCAAGACCTACAGCATGGCCGGCTGGCGCATCGGCTTCGCGGTCGGCAATCCGCGCCTCATCGCGGCGCTGGGACGCGTAAAGTCCTACCTCGACTACGGCGCGTTCACGCCAATCCAGGCGGCGGCCACGGCGGCGCTCAACGGCCCGCAGGACATCGTCGAGTTCAACCGCAAGCTCTACAAGAAGCGCCGCGACGTTTTGGTCGAATGCTTCGGCCGCGCGGGCTGGCCGATCCCCGTGCCGCAGGCGTCGATGTTCGCCTGGGCCCCAATCCCGGAGCGCTTCCACAATCTCGGCGCGATGGAATTTTCGAAGCGGCTTCTGACCGAGGCTCACGTGGCCGTCGCACCCGGCGTCGGTTTCGGCGAGGAAGGCGAAGGCTATGTCCGCATCGCACTCGTCGAGAACGAGCAGCGCCTGCGGCAGGCGGCCCGCGGCGTGAAGAAGATGCTGTCTAAGTAGGAGTTCAGCGCAGAAGAGCGCTGGAAACCGTCACCACGCCCCACTGGGTCAACTCACCTTTGCTCGGCATCGAGGCCGTGCGATTTGGGCCCGAGCCGCCGAATGCAAAGGCGAAGTGGCTGTGATCGCCCTCGTCGAGGGATTCGATCAGGCGATAGCCCGCGTTGCGGAACGCCGCAGCGATCTGCGAGTGGCTGACGCCCGGCTTGCGAGCAATGTCGATCGCCCTGCCGTGCATATGCCAGCTGTTGCGGACTCCGCCGACGCGGCGGTTGTGCTGCGGGCTGCGATAGGTGCTCGTCACCCGTCCCCAGCTGGACCCGATGCTCGCAGCGGCACGAAGATCGCCTCGACCGCCACCCAACGGAGTATACGTCGCGCTCGAACCTGCCGGCTCGCGAGCGACCGCCGTCTGGCCCGTGAACTGCTGCTGAGACACCTTCTGGTGCGTGCCGACGCTGACCACTCCGCGCTCGCCACCTACGGTGCGAACGCCGAAATCCGTCTGCGCGTGCGCAACCGATGTACCCGACAAAAGAAACAGCCCGATCGCGAATCGAGTCATGCAAGAACCCCCGCTCTTAACGCGTTCTTTACACGGAGCAGCGGCCCGGAACAACGACTTCAAGCACTTAGCCGTTTCGCGATGGGACATATTCACCCGCGCCTTTGCGCAGGCGGTCTTTCGCGCGATAGGAAAGCCATGCTGTCCACCGCGCCGACCTCCGTCACGACCGTAGCGCAGATCATCCAGCTCGCGGTCGCGCCCGTTTTCCTGTTCGCCGGTATCGGGGCCTTCCTCAACGTCTGTGCCGGCCGGCTGTCGAGGATCGTCGACCGGGCGCGCAACGTCGAGCCGATGCTTCTGGCCAGTCGCGGATCCGAGCACGACCGCTGGTTGAACGAGATCCGCGTCCTGGATCGACGCATGGTCCTGGTCAGCCGCGCAATCTTCCTGTCGGTGCTGGCCGCGGTGCTGACCTGCGCCGTCGTCATCCTGCTTTTCGCCGCCACTCTTACCGGTGCGCATTTCGGCACTGCGATCGCTTTGCTTTTCATCGCCTCGATGCTTGCCGTCGGCCTCGCTTTCGGTGTCTTCCTCATCGAGACACGGCTGGGGTCGCGGGCGGTGCGCGTCCGGTCGGACCTGCTCGCGCACGAGGCCGATGCCGACGAGTAGCTAGCCTCGACAAGGTCGGAGGCGCCTCCTATCGGCTCTGCAAGGAGTCCGATCGAACATGCTTGAACGTCCACGCGTACCCGCTTCCCAGATCCTCGACAGGCTTTTGGTCCTCGAAATGGTGCGTGTGACGGAAGCCGCTGCGGTGGCCGCCTCCAAGTGGATCGGCCGCGGCGACAATGACGCCGCCGACGCTGCCGCCGTCGAAGCGATGCGCGAGGCGCTCAACGAGCTGCCGTTCGACGGCACGGTCGTCATCGGCGAGGGCGAGCGCGACGAGGCGCCCATGCTCTACATCGGCGAGAAGGTCGGCTCCGCGCAGGGCACCGGCCCGAAGATCAACATCGCGCTGGACCCGCTGGAAGGCACGACGCTGACGGCCAAGGCGGGGCCGAACGCGCTCTGCGTCCTCACCATCTCGGAAGAAGGCGGCCTTCTCAACGCACCCGACACCTACATGGAAAAGCTGGCGATCGGATCGGGCTACCCGGACGGCACCATCGACCTGTCGAAGAGCGTCAGCGAGAACGTCCGGTCGATTGCCGAAGCCAAGGGAGTTCCCGCCGACGAGATCATCGCCTGCGTGCTCGACCGGCCTCGCCACGACGCGATCATCGATGAGCTGCGCTCGCTCGGATGCGGGGTGAAGCTGATCTCCGACGGCGACGTCGCCGGAGTCATCGCCGTGACCGATCCGGACACGAGCATCGACCTCTATGTCGGCACCGGCGGCGCTCCCGAAGGCGTACTGGCAGCCTCGGCGCTCCGTTGCGTCGGCGGACAGATGCAGGGCCGATTGGTCTTCCGGAACGACGACGAGATCGCCCGCGCCCGCCGCTGGGGCATCGACGATCTCGATCGTATCTACAATCTCGAGGAAATGGCGAAGAGCGACTGCATCTTCGCTGCGACCGGCGTCACCGACGGCTCGCTTCTGAAAGGCGTGCACCGGCGCCCGAATTGCATCACGACGGAAAGCATCGTCATGCGCGCCAGTTCAGGCACGATCCGCCGCGTCGCTGCCGAACACCATAAATGGGACGAGTGAGGCCCTGAGCCGGTCAGGGGACAATTCGGGCCTTTTCTGCGTTCGTTACGGCTCGATTCCCGTCCTCATGCATTGGTCCCTGCCATGAGCAAGGACCAGACTTTCGCCAGCTTCTTCCAGGCCGGCTTCGAATGCTCGTCGCACCGGCGTCGCGACGGCGTTCGGCTCGACCTGATCCGAGCGACCTCGCACGATCGCCATGTCGCGTCGGACTATCGGCAGTGCGCCGACCTGGGGCTGCGGACATTGCGGGATGGCTTGCGCTGGCACCTGATCGAGACGTCGCCGGGACGCTACGACTGGTCGAGCTGGATGCCTGCGCTGGAGGCAGCGGAAGAGCTTGGACTCCAGATCATCTGGGACCTGTTCCACTACGGCTCGCCCGATTGCGTCGACCAGGCGGCACCCGATTTCGCCGAGCGCTTCACGGCCTTCGCAATGGCTGCGCTCGAATGTGCACCAATCGGTCAGCGGACGGCCGCCCTCGGTCTGCCCGCTCAACGAAATCAACTTCCTGGCCTGGGCCGTCAATGACGGATATTTCCCTCCGGTCGGGCCCAGGGAGGACGGCTGGTTCAAGCGTCAGCTGGTTCGCGCGGCGATCATGTCGGCGCGAGCGATCAAACGGCAATGGCCGGACTCGACGATCGTGTGGGCCGAGCCGCTGATCCACATCGCTCCGCACGACAAACGTCGGTCGACCGTGCGTGCCGCGGAGCAGAACCTGCAGGGGATGTACGAGGCGTACGACTGGATCATGGGCCTCGCCCAGCCGGAGCTTGGCGGCGACCGGTCGCTGGTCGATGTGGTCGGGCTGAACTTCTACCCGCACAACCAATGGTATTTCGAAGGCCCCACGATCCCGATGGGCCATCACGAATATAAGCCGCTTTCCGACATGCTGGCCGACATGGCCGACCGCTACGACAAGCCGGTCTTCATTTCGGAGACCGGTGCGGAGGGTTCGGGGCGCGCCGCCTGGCTTCATTATGTCTGCGACGAGGTCCGGGCCGCACAGGCGCGCGGAACGGATGTGCAGGGCATCTGCCTCTATCCGGTCACCGCCTATCCGGGCTGGGACAATAGCCGGCACTGCGAGGTCGGCCTGTTCTCCCCCGTGGGATCGGACGGCAAGCGGCACGTCTACGAGCCGCTCGTCGACGAATTGCAGCGCCAGCGGGCGATCTTCGGTATCGACGAGGCGTCGAAAATCCCGGTCCGGCTCCAGATCGCGCGCTGATCAGACGACCGGCGCGGGTTGCGGCTCCTCCGACGGGGTTCCGACGAACGGCCAGCCGTCGCGCCAGACGATCTTGTCGATCAGCAGGATCCGGCGGCTGTTGATCTCGTCTTCCTGCCGCTGGCGTGGCCGGTTCACATCGATGGCGTGATAGATGATCCAATTGTCGCCGGCCTTGTCGGTGACGATGCAATTGTGCCCGGGCGCGAGCCATCGCTCGCTCTTGAACAGCATCAGGCTGTGCGGGACTCCGCGGGCTTGCTCGAGCGTTTCGAACGGCCCCGTCGGCTCCTTGGAGCGAGCGACCATCACGCCATATTCGGCATCCGGGCCGCAGCAATTATCGCCCGAGTAGAACAGATAGTAGAAACCGTCGTGGTGCATCGCCCAGGCCGCTTCCACGAGCCGCGGGAACGCGCCCTTCACGGGATTGGGCCAGATCACGTCCACGGGCTCGCTGTCCGGCGTGAAGGACATGTGGTCCTCGGCGAGCTCCTGAACCTTGATCGGCTGGAAACCGGAACCCCAGTACAGGAAGCGCTTGCCGCTGACCGGGTCATCGAAGACCATCGGGTCGATATATTCGAACCCCATTCCCAGAAGCAGCGGCATGCCCATGTCGACGAACGGACCCGCCGGCGACGTCGCTACGGCGATGGCGAGGCAGTGACCGCGCTCCGGCACGTCGCAAACGTCGGGCGTCGCCGAATAATACATCAGGTACCGGTCGCCATCCTGGATCACGTAAGGCGCCCAGAAGTCCTGCGTCTCGCGCGCCCAGCCCGGTTTCTCGGGCAGTGCGTCGCCAAGATGCTCCCAGCTAACGAGATCGCGCGACCTCGCCACCTGGATGTTGATCCACTTCCCGTCGCTCAGCGTCTGCGTCGCGTAGGCGTAGTAGAAGCCGTCGGGTGCGAGGATCACGACCGGATCGGGAAAGTCCGCATCCAGAACGGGATTTACGTAGGTGGCGGGCGGCGAAGACGGGTCAGTCCCCGCCTCGCCGTCGGCAAGAACTCAGTGAGTTACGTGGAGGCATTCCATGTCACCAGCAGACCCCGTGCCTGTTGGTCAAGACGCGGCCCTTATTCGGCGGCAACCGCCGTCGGCTGTGACCTTTTCTCGTCCATGCGCCGGAACGTGGCGAGCGCCTGCCCGACGATCTGGTCCATGTTATAATAGCGATAGGTCGCCAGTCGCCCGACGAACGTCACGCCCTCGGTCTCGTCGCCAAGCGCCTCGTATTTCTTGAACAGCTCCTGATTTTCCGGCCGCGGGATCGGATAATAGGGATCGCCCTCCGCC
Source organism: uncultured Alphaproteobacteria bacterium (assembly GCA_963807815.1). Lineage (GTDB taxonomy): Bacteria > Pseudomonadota > Alphaproteobacteria > Sphingomonadales > Sphingomonadaceae > Sphingomicrobium. Next base: position 60,204 of record CAWECW010000013.1, read on the forward strand.
GACGGATATTCGTAGGTCACCGTCGTGTGCGGCGCTTCCTGCCCAGTGAGATATTTGTACTCGCTGATGCGGGTGAACGGCACGTCCTCGCTCGGATAATTGACCACGGCGACCGGCTGGAACCACTCCTGCTCGAGCGTCTGGTGATCGAACCTCAGGCTCCGATACGGCAGCTTGCCGAAGCGGAAGTCGAAATATTCGTCGATCGGACCCGTGTAGATGATGTGATCCGCGATCTCGTGCGCGCGGTCCTTCATCTCGGCGAAATCGACGCCGGTGCGGACGTCGATCAGCGGATGGTCGAGCATGCGCTCGAACATCTTCGTATAGCCCTCCAGCGGCATGGCCTGGAACGTGTCGCCGAAATAGCGGTCGTCCTCGTTGGTCCGCGTCGGGATGCGCGATGTGACCTGCTTGTCGAGCTCCGACGGGTCGAGGCCCCACTGCTTGCGCGTGTAGCCGCGGAAGAACAGCTCGTAGAGTTCCTGCCCCACCGCATTGACGACCACGTCTTCCGACGTCCGGATCTCGTCGACCGGCTCGGCACGCGAAGCGAGATATTCGGCCGCGTCCTCGTCCGTCTTCAAGGTCGGCGTCGAACAATTTGTTCAGCGTCGTCCGGTTGATCGGGATCGGCACCAGCTTGTCGCGCACGTGGGCGAGCACGCGGTGCTCGTACGGCCGCCATTCCGTGAACTGCGAGAGGTAGTCGACCACCTGCTCGCTGTTCGTGTGAAAGATGTGCGGCCCGTACTTGTGGTAGAGGATGCCGGCCTCGTTCGGCTCGTCATAGGCATTGCCGCCGACATGCGGGCGCCGGTCCACGATGAGGACGCGCGCGCCATGCTGGCTCGCCAGCCGCTCGGCGAGGACCGAACCGGCAAAGCCCGCGCCGACGATCAGATAGTCATACCGTTCGCCGGCGCCCTCTGGGGCGAGAAGGAAGCCGCTCATTCCGCGGCCACCAGCAGTGCCGAAGTTCCCGTTCCAAGCCGTTCGCCGAGCGCTTCGGCAATCAGGCCCGACATGCGCGCCTGGGTGGTCTCCCAGCTCGTCGCGGAAAGGATGAGGTCGGCCTCCGCCAGCCAATCGCCGCCGTCGCGCGACTGCTCCAGCGCCTTGTCGCAGCAGCGCACGAAGCCGTCCGCGTCATGGGCGATCTGCACGCCTTCGCAGATGACCGTAGCTGCGGACCACGTCGCGCACCGGCGTCGACACGACGGGCTTGCCGCCCGCGAGATATTCCGGGGTCTTGGTCGGCGAGATGAACTGCGTCGACTCGTTCATCGCGAACGGCATCAGCGCCACGTCCCAGCCCGACAGATAGGCGGGAAGCTGCTCGTAGGTCTTGCCGCCGAGATAGTGGATGTTCGCCGCGCGCGGCAGCTCGTCCTCGCCGATCTTCACGACCGGCCCGACGATCACGAACGACCAGTCCGGCCGCATGTCCGCCACCTGGCGCAACAGGTCGATGTCGAACCGTTCGTCGATCACGCCGTAATAGCCGAGGCGTGGATGCTTCAGCTCCGCCTGGTCGGCCGGCTGCGGAAGCTCACGGCGGGCCTTGGCGAAATGCTTGAGGTCGACCGACGACGGGAAGCAATGGACGTTGTCGTGGCGGTTTTTCTTCGCTTCGTAGAGGCTCGCGCCGCCGGTGAAGACGACGTCGGCCCGCTCGATCAGCTCCTGCTCCAGGTCGAGCAGCCGCTCGGGCGCGAAGCGGAACTTCGAAAGTTCGTCCATGCAATCGTAGACGACCGCGCTGGCGTCGAGATGCCGCGAGAAGGGCAGCATCATCGGCGTGTAGTACCAGGTGACGAGCGGGCGCTCGCAGGACGCGACGTGCGCGTCCAGCAGGCGCTTCAGGGCTTCCTCGCGGCGTTCCTCGCTCAGGCCCTGCGGCAGGTGCGGAGTGACCAGGCGGACGTTCGGGAAATCCTCGGCCTGGCGGACCTTGAGGAAAGCGGTTTCGCGCTTCTCGATCTCGATCGGCTCTTCCCAGAAAATGACCGTCATTTCGCGCGCGAAGCGGCTCATGAGGTGCTGCGGCCGCTGGAACACGAAGTCCCACCGCAGGTGCGAGAAACAGATCAAAGTTGAACGTGCATGATCCGGCGCCGAGGGCTCGGCTTCAGACTCTACTGGCACCCCGATGCTGGTCAGCATTTCGCGTGTAACCTCCTGTTGTTGAGAACTTTGTCATTCAACGGGGAGTCAGCGGTTATGGTTCCGGTACCTTAACGGAAGTTAGTTACAAACCGGCCTTGCTGCGGCGCAACATGCGCCAGGCTGCGAGTCGATAGCGACGAAGCGCTGGAACTGTCGTTTCGTACCCGTAGCGGGCTGCGCAAGATTGACCCTGCCGGGCCGCCGTGGAAGGACGCGCGGACCGGAGAAATGTATAGCATGGCGACGACCATCGAAGAACTCGAAAAGCGCCGGAACGCCGCAAAACTGGGCGGCGGCGAGAAGCGGATCGCGGCCCAGCATGCCAAGGGCCGCCTGACGGCCCGCGAGCGGCTGAGCGTACTGCTCGATACCGACAGCTTCGAAGAATATGACATGTACGTCGAGCATAATTGCGTCGACTTCGGCATGGAGACGCAGACCTTCCCCGGCGACGGCGTCGTCACCGGCTCGGGCACCATCAACGGCCGCCTCGTCTACGTCTTCGCGCAGGACTTCACCGTCTTCGGCGGCTCGCTTGTCCGAGCGCCACGCGCAGAAGATCTGCAAGGTGATGGACATGGCGATGAAGGTCGGCGCGCCCGGTCATCGGCCTCAACGACAGCGGCGGCGCGCGCATCCAGGAAGGCGTCGCCTCGCTCGCCGGCTATGCCGAGGTGTTCCAGCGCAACGTGCTCGCGTCGGGCGTCATCCCGCAGATCAGCCTGATCATGGGCCCCTGCGCGGGCGGCGCGGTCTATTCGCCGGCGATGACCGACTTCATCTTCATGGTGAAGGACAGCTCCTACATGTTCGTCACCGGCCCGGACGTCGTGAAGACCGTCACCAACGAGGTCGTGACCCAGGAAGAGCTGGGCGGAGCGATCACCCACACGACCAAGTCGGGCGTCGCCGACGTCGCGTTCGAGAACGACATCGACGCGCTTCTCGCCACCCGCGAGTTCTTCGACTTCCTGCCGTTGTCGAACCGCCACGATCAGCCGGAGCGGCCGACCGACGACGCGTGGGACCGCATCGAGGACAGCCTCGACACGCTCATCCCGCCGAGCGCCAACCAGCCCTACGACATGCACGAGCTGATCCGGAAGGTCGCCGACGAAGGCGAGTTCTTCGAGCTTCAGCCCGGCCACGCCGCCAACATCATCACCGGCTTCTGCCGCATCGAGGGCCGCACCGTCGGCGTCGTCGCCAACCAGCCGATGGTGCTCGCCGGCGTGCTCGACATCGCCAGCTCGAAGAAGGCGCGCGCGCTTCGTCCGCTTCTGCGACGCGTTCGAAATCCCGATCCTGACCTTCGTCGACGTCCCGGGCTTCCTCCCCGGCGTCGCGCAGGAGCATAACGGCATCATCAAGAACGGCGCCAAGCTGCTGTTCGCCTATGCCGAGGCGACCGTCCCGAAGATCACCGTCATCACCCGCAAGGCCTATGGCGGCGCCTATGACGTTATGGCGTCCAAGCATTTGCGCGGCGACCTCAACTACGCCTGGCCGACCGCCGAGATCGCCGTGATGGGCGCCAAGGGCGCGGTCGAGATCATCTTCCGCGGCAAGACCCCCGAGGAAATCGCCGAACGCACCCGCGAATATGAAGAGCGCTTCGCCAACCCCTTCGTCGCCGCGAGCAAGGGCTTCATCGACGAGGTGATCATGCCGCATTCGACGCGGCGGCGGGTGGCGCTTGGGCTACGGAAGCTGAGGAACAAACAACTGGAGAACCCGTGGAAGAAGCACGACAACATTCCGCTGTAGAAGTCCGACTCCTTCACCCTCGACGAAATCGGCTTGGCGATCGTCGGCGGGCTCGGCATCCTCGGTGCGGTGGCCGGAGTGGTAGGCTACTTCTTCATCGGCGGTCGCAGCATATTGCTGGGATTGCTGGCCTTCACATTGTCCCGGGTCTTGATGCGGTTCTGGCAGATTGCGCGGCCTCACGCCTTCCCGAGGAACCGCGCCTCCCCCTCGATCACGATAGCATTCGCGATCATGTGGATGTTCCTTTCGATCCTGCTGAGCATCCCGCTCTGGGCGAAGTCTTGAGCACCTACACCGCCACGATCCGCTGGACGCCGCAAGGCGACGGCGACTTCGCCAAGGGCCAGTACAGCCGCGCGCACGAATGGGCGTTCGACGGCGGCGTCACCCTTCCCGCCTCCGCCAGTCCGCACATCGTTCCGGCGCCCTGGTCGGACCCGGCCGGCGTCGACCCGGAGGAGGCGTTCATCGCCTCGCTGTCGTCCTGCCACATGCTGTTCTTCGTCGACTTCGCCCGGCGCGCGGGGTTCGTCATCGACGACTATGTCGACGAAGCCGAAGGCGTGCTGGAGAAGCGCGCCGACGGGAAAATGGCCATGACCCGCGTCACCCTCCGCCCGCGCGTCACGTGGGGCGGCACGGCGCCCGACGCGGCCGCCCTCGCCGACCTCCACCACCGCGCGCACGAAGCCTGCTTCATCGCCAACTCGGTGACCACGGAAGTGACGGTCGAAACCTAATCGTTCGTCCTGAGCGGAGCCGCGCAGCGGCGTAGTCGAAGGGCGCCTCGCACGATCGTCTTGCCAGGCCCTTCGACTTCGCTCAGGACGAACGCGGTTTGTGCAAGGATAAAGGCCATGAAACTCGGCCGCCTCAACCATGTCGGCGTCGCCACGCCGTCGATCGAGCAGAGCCTCGCAACTCTACCGCACCCTATTCAACGCCGAGCCGCACGGCGAACCGTTCGACCTCCCCGCGCAGGGCGTCCGCGTCTGCTTCGTCGACACGCCCAATTCGCAGATCGAGCTGATCGAGCCGCTGGGCGAGAATTCGCCGATCCTGAAGTTCCTCGAGAAGAACCCGCTCGGCGGACAGCATCACGTCTGCTTCGAAGTCCCCGACATCCACGCCGCCAAGGCCGAATTCGAAGCCAAGGGCGCCCGCGTCCTCGGCGAGCCGCGCATCGGCGCGCACGGCACCCTCGTCTTCTTCGTCCACCCGAAGGACATGGGCGGAGTCCTGACCGAGATCATGGAGACGCCGAAGGCCGCGCACTGATTGCAAGCTGCGGTCCACGAACTACAGTGGCGGCGAACAGGGGGATGATATGCGCCACGCACCATTCGTGCTGACCGCCGCTGCCATGCTTTGCGCCTGCGGCTCCGACGACTCCGTCGATCTCGAAAATGCATCCGCCAACGAGGTCGCGCAGGAATTGCGCAAGGCCGACACGGCCGAGGGCTTCGTAAATCCCGGAAAGTGGAAGCAGACCGTCACGCTGCTCGAAATGACCTCGCCCGGAATGCCGGCGGAAATGGCCGAGGCGATGAAGCAGGCGACCGGCCAGTCGCAGGTGAACGAAACCTGCCTGACCGCCGAGCAGGCCAGTCGCCCGCGCGAGGACTTCTTCACCGGTGCAGGCAAGAACTGCCGCTACGACCATTTCAAATGGGGCAACGGGAAGATCGACCTCAAGCTCAACTGCACCGGGGACCAAGGCGTCCAGACCATGGAGCTGGCCGGCACCTACAAGCCCGACAGCTACCAGATGGCGATGACCGCCAACACCAAGGGCGTATCGGCGGGCCAGACCATGACCATGAAGATGCGGGTGGACGCCGAACGCATCGGAGAGTGCACGGCCAAGCAGAGTTAGTTCGAAGGAGGGGAGTTATGCTGAGACTGTTCATCGTCGCGGGTGCGGCCATGGTCCTGTCGGCCTGTTCCGAGGAGGCGCCGGTCAAGCAGGAAGAGACGGCGAAATCGCTGGCCGGGGGCCAGTACGAAGCGAGCTGGAAGGTCACCAACCTTCGCTCGGTCGACAAGACGACGCCGGCAACCAACCTGAAACAGGACGCAAGCGGCGCGACCCTCGCCTGCATCGCAGCGGACGGCACGATCGACCCGGCGCTGTTCGCCGAGGACGGCGACACGTGCACCGGCAAGAACCCCTATGTCCGCAACGGACGCATCGGGCTCGACATTTCCTGCACGCGCGAGGGAACGGGCGGAGAGGTCCGGCAGTCGGTGAGCGGCACGTTCAAGGCCGACACTCTGGAAGCGGAGGTCACGACGACCACCTATCTTGCGGGCGCCGGCGACTATGCGATGACGCGCACGGTCACCGCCAAGCGCGTCGGCGAATGCCCGCCGAACACCGAGACGGCCGAGAAGACCTCGTAAACCTTCTGCGGTGCAACTCCCGTTCAGCTTCGCTCGCGCATGTCGCGGTGGAGCTGCGGAGCTGGGTATGTTGGGTGGCCTCCCGATCTTGATGCTGATGACGGCGCAGGCGGCAACCGCCGCTGTGCCGCCTGAAGTCGCCTGCCGTGGAGCAGGCGGCGACCGAGCATGGATTCTACGGTCCGGTGGTTCCGGCTCCACCGAAGCCGAAGGTCAAGCCCGTTGCGGCGGTCGACGCCTGCAAGCCGACCGCAGACGAAGGACGTCAAGGACGACACGCGCGAGATCGTCGTCTGCGCGCAGAAGGTCGAGGGCTTCCGGATCGACCCGACGTGCTGAAGGCGCAGCGGATCAAGAAGAAGAACAAGGCGCGCGGTCCCGAGCGGCTGGTCGACAACAGCTGCGCCAGCGTCGGGCCGATGGGCTGCCGCGGCGGCGCCGGAATCAATCTCGTCGCGGCCGCAGTCACAGCCGCGACGATGCTGCAACGGGCGGCGAGCGGGGAGAATGTCGGCGAGATGTTCATCACCGACCCGCAGCCCGACGAGTACAAGATCTACATGCAGGTCAAGCGCGAGCGCGAGGCGGCCGAGCTGGAAGCGGCGGAAAAGGCCAAGGCCAAGGCTGCGGCAGAGGCAGCAAAATCGACCGGAACGCCCACCACTCGCTAACCCGGCGGTAAGGCAAGGCGGCTACGCTTTGCATATGACCGGCAGCCTTCTCATCCGATACGTGAACCCGTGGAAGTTCCGCCGCGAGGAGAAGGCTCGGCGCCTTGCGGCCTTGCGCCATCGCGATGGCGACAATTGCCGGCGATGCAAGCGACCGCTCCGCTTCGATTTCCCCGACGGCCACGACCTCGGCCCGCGCATCGAGCAGATCCTGCCGCTCGCCGATGGCGGAACGGAGGCGCTCGACAATTTCTGCCTCACCCACGGCCGCTGCAATGCCAAGCACGGCTGCGACACGGCCCAGGTCAAGGATCGCGCCCGCGTGAAGCATGAGGCGGAGCTGTTCGCCAAGTCGCGCAAGCGCCGGAGAGCTTAGGGATCGCGCCCGCTCGGCATGCGATGCCAAGCGCCAATCGATCTGTTATGGGATGGCGTGCAGCCGGGAAGGGGGCCCCCGCCATGCCGTATCGTTTCGCATCCTATTACGTGATCGTCTGCATCGCCGTGATCCTCGCCGGGTTCTGGCAAAGCTATTTCTCGGTTTGGGGCGAGGTACCGTGGCAGTTCCATGCGCACGGCATCGCGGCGAGCATTTGGGTGCTGATGGTCCTGGCGCAGAGCTGGACGCCGCATCACGGGCTGCTGGCGGTCCATCGCGTGGTCGGGAAGTCGAGCCTTCTGCTGTTCCCGTTCCTGATCGGCGGACTGTTCGGGATCATCGACGTGACCGCAAAGGGGTTCGTCTCGGGTGACGGCTTGTCGCGGGTCATGTTTGGCGGGCAGTTCCTGATCGGCCTGGCGCTTGCGGTCGCGGCCTATGTCACGCTCTACTATCGCGCGCTGAAGTATCGGCGGAAGGTGTGGGTGCACTCCGGCTACATGCTGGCGACGCCGCTGATCCTGCTCGAATCGCCGCTAAGCCGCGTGTTCACGACATGGGTTCCGGGCCTCACCATTCAGGGGCCGCAGGATTTCGGCCGCCTGATGCCGGTGATCGTGCTTGCGATGGCGGTCGAGCTGGTCGTCATCGCGGCAATCTGGTTCGCCTACCGCGACAGGGCCAGGCCGTTCCTGGTCGCCGGCGTGTTCATCGTCGCGCAGATGCTGACGATGGGGTTGTTAAGCGACAATGCGCTTCTCGAAAGCTTGCTCGTGCTGATCGCACCGGTGCCGAGCGCGATCGTCGTGCTGTCCGGCATGGCGATCGGTGCGGCGACGAGCTGGGCGGGCTGGCAGGCCGGAAGGCGTTCCGTCGTTCCCCCGGCCGGAGCGGCACAACCGGCATAAGACGAAGGAGACGAACCATGCAGCGTGAAGACATGCTGGCCAAGGTCGAGGCGGCCTATCAGGCGCGCCGGACCGGCGACTTTGCGGCGCTGGAGGCGCTCGTCTCTGCGGATGCCAAATTCTGTTACGGCGGGGAGCAGAGCCTGATCGCGGCGGTCCCCGCATCGGGCGCGTGCGACGTGATGCAGGCGGCGCGGGAGCTGTTCGAGAGGATCGAAATTCGCTCGCTCGAACGGGTGACCGCGGTGGCGGAGGGCGATCGCGTCGCGATCCTGTGGAACACGACGCTCGTCGCGCCAGGCGGCGAGCCGTTCGCGACGCAGATGTTCGACCTGTGGGAGTTCACCGAGGACGGCCGCATCTGCTGCGGGACGCAATTCCTCGACACGGCGAAGCTGGTGCAGGAAATGGCCTGAGGAGAAGCGAGGAGCCGGGCCTCCGCGGACGGAAACCCGGCCTTCGCGAGACTACTTCCGGTAGACGAGTTCTTGCAGAAGCATGTTGCCGCCGAGCGTGCGGTACTTGGCCCGCTCTCCGCTCTGCTTGTCGCCCTGGCGCGAGCTGGACTGAAGGAAAGCGCTGGTTTCCTTGGACCGCGCTTCATCTTCGGCTGGCGTCGTCGGCTTGTCCGCGATGGTGACCAGGTAGAGGTCAGGCTCGCCGGAGCGCTTGTTGACGTTCGAAAGGATGTACGAAGCCTTGATCCAGCCCTTCGACTTCTGGAAGTCTATCGACTTGCGATAAAGGCCGGCGAGATGGTCGGCGTAGTCGCCGAAATGGCCGTCCTCGACGGTGATTTCGGCCACCGTCCAATAATCGCCGCCCTGAACCGGGAAGTCCTGCGCCGCTGCCGGAACGGCGAACAGCATCATCGCCGCGCCAAGCGCGGCCAAGGTCGTTTTACGCATCATCTTTCATGCCCCCATTTTGCCGAAGCAGGTTGCTCCGGCTGAGTTGGGAACGGCGTCGCCAGAACCAGCGAGACGCCAGAAGATACGGCGTCGTCCCGCGCTGGTCGTTACGCCTGTTGGCGCCTTTTTCCTAATCGCAGCCCGCGCATTTCGCGAGGCGAAGCGGAGCGCCGCAAAGGTCGCTTTCCATCTCATCGCGGTCGCATCGTCCATGCCGTCGCTAACCCTATGATAACCACGCGGGCGTAGTTTCCGGGCCATGGCAAGTCCGCTCCCTTCCGGGAAGAAGTCCGTCGACATGGCGTCGTCGCCGGTGCGCGTGTCGCGGATCCGGCGCGATCCGCCGCCGATCGCGCAGAAGATCACGGTCCGCGATCCGGACGAGCGCGACCAGCGGACGGTCCTCTTCGGCATCGCCTCGTTCGCGGCGGCGATCGTCATCATCACGGTCGCGTTCGCCAGCGCCTATGGCTGGTCGCCGAGCCAGTACAATATCGAGATCAACAACCTTTAAGCCACCCGGTGCAGCGCCGCCTGAGCGGCGCGAATGTTCACGAATGTTCACGGTGACGAGGGGTTCGCGCACTTAATCTTCGGCGACGTCCGTCAGACTTTCGAGCAGCTTCGGGAAACTCCGCTTGCGCGTCGCGCTTGCGGGTCGGCGGTGGCGTCCTTGTCGCGTTCCCAGGGCAAAGCGAAGCGCTTGGGGTCGAGGCGGCTGAGGAGCCACATGAGGAGGCGCTCGCTCGGCACGCGCTTTTCGCCGACCAGATCGCCCTGATGATAGACCTGCTCGACGCGGCCGTGGATGGCGCGGTCGAAGGCGAGCGCGGACAGGCGGCCGACGGCGAGCTGCTGCGCGGCGTCCCAGGCGGCGGAGAAAGCGGGCGAGCGGACGCGAAGCGCATAAGCGGAGCGCGCCGACAGGCCCGCGGACCTGGCCGCCAGATGGACCGACCCGGTCTCCGCCAAAGTTTCGATGTATGCCGCTGCCGCGCCGCGTTCCAGCCGCCGACCTTGCGGCTCGGTTCGGGCTTGAAGGGAACGACGCCGGGCGCGGGCGCCGGGACGGGCAGCTGGACGACGTCGGGCAGGAAATCGAGCGGCACGCTCTTCGGTTGGGGAACGAAGCTGACGCGCGGCCCGCCTTCTTCCGCGGTCGCCTCCATCACTTCCTTGATATCCTTGGTCGCCGCGCTCCAGCGGTCATATTCTTCCATCGTAATGTCGCGAGCGGCGCGCCGTCTGGCCATGAGTGACTCCCGTGGTGTGAAAGGAGTCGCACCATGTGGAGCATGACGGGTGCTGTAGGACAGCGAAATTGTGCCGAGCGTAGCTGAGCGATTGCGCAGCAATCGGGAAGCAGCGCGAAGAGACACGATCTGCCGGCCGGCGGGTGGCCGAAGGCCAGCCCGTTCGACGTCACGGATTTACTCCGTGACGGCATCTGCCGCTAACGTGACGGTAAGCCACCGCTGATATCTATCGCGCCATGAGCAAACACTGGCACCCTCCCGCTTCCGCGAAAGAGCAAGTCGAAGAACTTCGCAAGCGCGATGGCGGCCGGTGCTGGCTGTGTGACAAGCCAATCGACTTCAAAGCCGAGCCAAACTCCGCCCGCGCTCCCACTCGCGAGCATCTGTCCCCGGGTCCCGCGATGGGCCGAGCAGTTTGGACAACCTCGTCCTTTGCCATCCCTCCTGCAATCTTGAACTTGGCGATCTTCCCTTGGCCAAGAAGATCAAGATGCGCGAGGCGAGGCGCGAGGAGGCTTGGAAAGCTGCGATGCGGAAACATCGGCGAGTTTCTTGTAGGATAAGTGAAAACGGGAGCCGCTTCGTCAGTTTACTTCGTGACGGCTTTGGCCGCTCGATAGGCGGCGAACCCCTTAACGACGGCACGCACGCAATCCTGTGGCGTGGGGCCGTCCGCGAAGAAGCCCCGGCACGGGCCGGTCATCAGGTCCGGGCGCTCGCCCTTCAGCCAAGTCAGGGCCTTTTCGAATTCGGGCGGGTCGTTCGAGCTGGTGCGGACCTTAACGATGCGCCCGTCACGAAACGTCAGGTGGAAGGTATCGGTGACCCAATATCCCGTCCCGAGCGCGGCGATCAGGTCGTCGCGGACGGTGATGTCGCAACTGGCTTCATCCGCGCCGGTCAGGCGGCACGGCTTGCGGTCGAGGACCGCGTAGTTCCCGCCTTCGGCCCAGCCCTGATAGTAGACGATCTGCGGCTCGGAGGCCGGAGCATCGGCCAATGCTGCGCGGAGTGGAGTGGGGTCGAAAGAATCAAAGGCGTCGATCAGCTTCTCGGCAGCAGCCAATCGAGGGCTGCCGCCGGAAGCCGGGCTTTGGGGGGTCGCGGTGCAGCCGGCCAACCCCAGCATCACGGCAGCGGTTAGCACAGAGCGCATCAGCGACTCCCCTTAGTCCATCGAATAGCTCAGCTGCAGAGCGGCCGCTCTGTGCTGACTGCAGGCCGCGACTGGCTGCCCGTGCCGACATATCCTGCCGGTGCTTTGATGCAGTAACCGGAAGGCGTCTGGGCCGGGATGAGGCGGATGCCATCACCCAAGTCCATCGGCGTAGCTGCGGGCATGCTGCCGTGCTCTCGGAGCCGCCGTAGGGGGCGCGACTGGTGCCGTAGCCGCAGCAGCGACGGCCACCGCCGGCTTCGGCGCATTCAACGACTGCCGGATGAAAATCTCTTTCTCGATCTTCTCGAACGCGTTCTTGTAGGCGAGCGCATCCGTGATCGGCTCCTCGTCCGAGGAGCTCATGCCGTACATACCGCTCTTGGTCTTCGCCAAGACGAAGTTCAGCCGGATGCGCGATCCGGTTCCCCGATCTTCGATGAATGCCGAAACGACGGAAGTCTTCTTGGATTTCCCGAAGCCGATGAACGGAACCCACGTGGTGTTGGATTTCGTGGAAGCAGAGCCTGTAATCAGGCCCGTGTCCTTGTCTGCGTCGGCGATGCGGTAGCCTAAGTCCTGCAGGACCGTCATCACCGAAGGAAAGGTAACGTCTTTCGGCGCTTCGAAATCCCTCGCCTGAATCTGTTGCAGGGCCAAGCCGCTGACTTCCGGCCTCTTCTTGGCGAGAGCCGGAGAGGTGGAAACGAGCGCTGCGGCGCCAAGAACCAAAATCAACTTACGCACTACTATACCCCTACTAGAATGAGCTGCTGCGCGACTGAAAATCGATCACGCGCTTATCCGGTCCGAACTTGATGATGAGCGTCATCGTGCGGGTGCTCTGCTGGTTCTTCGACTTGGACGAGCCAATCCGAAACCACCGCCGACGCCTGCGCCGCCACCGCCACCGCCCGCGAGCATACCGATCGAGAAGCCGGAGCTTTTGTCATATGAAACCGTCGCATGACGATCATAGACCCACACCTCGTTTCCCGCTCCATCGAGCGTCGAGACGTTCGGGCCGCCAAAGGTCTGTAAAACCTCATACTGTGAGGTCTGGCCGACCTTCAGGGTCATCGAGACCATACCCTGAGTGAGCATGTTCGGACCGTCTGCCTGAGGCGGCGCAGCCAAAGATGGGCCAGTAAGCAACACGGCGGCCACCGCCGCACAAGCAATGCGAATCATTTAGAATTACCCCCTGTTCGCTGGCCTAAATAGCAGCGACAGTTAACAACTAGAAGTAGTTTGGAGTTACCTAGAAGTTAAACCGGACCCCGGATCAAGTCCGGGGTGACGAGGAGGGGCTATGCGCAAGCCGACGAGTGTCGATGCATGGAGCTTGGCCGCGTCCGCAGTAAATCCCGTCGCTCACTTCCATAGAGGGCGAGTTCGCCAATCTGAAGGAAAACCCATAGACGCTAAGTCCGCTGTCGGATTGGTACTCACCAGATTCCCAACGTCCGCAGACCAGGTCGAGTTTGGAGCGACTGTTCGGATGACATGCGCGATCGTCGTCAGACCATTATAAAGCTTGGCCGGTGCCTGAAACGACCGAAGGTCGAGTGACGCGTGGAGATCGTTAGGCTTCTGAGCAAGTTTCGGCGGATGAAGGAACCCTCGGTTCCAGAGTCGGCCATGATGTGCGCAGATGTTGCGCATGTCGGTGACGTGACGAACCAAGGGAACCAATACCGTTTCGGGGAGGCCCAACGGCGCTGCAATTCGGTTTCGCAGAGCGCGATCTCGTAAGTTGCTGTACCAGCGAGACAGCTGGCCGAACGACATCATTTCCGCGACCATCCAGACAGGCGGAAGGCTCGGACTAGAGTACTTGGTTCGATAGTGAGCGATGTACGTCTCTGCGGATCGCAAAACAGCGTCTCGCAACTTCTTACGACTGGAGCCGAACTCTCTTCGGTTTTGGTACAGTGACTTATTCAGATACGCGTGCGGCCCACCTGAATGGGCTAGTTGGTATGCCCAGCTACCTCGAAGTGCGACTTCCACATGCTCTGTTCCCCGCATGACGATCCGGCGTAGATTTCTATCGAAGTCGTAAAGGCCTGTTACGTCCTCGAAGGTTGTCCCCGAACGAAATCGCAGACCGCCGGCATTCTTGGGATACTCGAAGTACAGCCAGTAAGCGCTAAGCCGATAATAGCTTACGTGCCGGAGCCAATACTCGGCGAACGCGGCATCGCGGATGAGCATGCCCTTGGCTCGCAGATGCTGGATCTGCTGCGCTAGGTAAGTGACGGTTTAGAGAAGGTCAGACCCATACTCTTGGCGATCACAGGAGCCTGAAAACAAAAGACCCGCCCAGTGTGCATGTCCCTAGGGACAGAGGCCGGGCGGGTGCGATTGCTGGTGAGGTAGTACGCAAATTCCAACAAATCAATAATGGAGACGCAAAGAGAGTACGTCGCGCCCTACTCCGCCGCCACCCCAGCCTTCTCGAACATATCGCCGGTGCCCTCGCCGTCAGCCGCGTCGTCCGCCGCTGAAGCTCCGCCCTCGCCGTCGTTCGCGGCCGCCTTCGCCCGCTGGCGGCGGTCGAAATTGTCCCAGACGTCGTTCCACTGGCCGCGCGTCGCCGCCTTCGAATATTCGGTCGCGCGCGTTTCGAAGAAGTTGGCGTGCTCGACTCCGTTCAGCAGCGGCGCGAGCCACGGCAGCGGGTGGTCGTCGACCATGTAGATCGGCGCGAAGCCGAGCTGGCCCAGGCGCCAGTCGGCGAGATAGCGGATGTACTTCTTGATCGCCTTGGGCGTCATGCCTTCGACCGGGCCCATTTCGAACGCCAGGTCGATGAACGCATCCTCCAGCCGAACCGTCTTCTGGCAGGCGTCGATGATCTCTTCCTTCACCGCCTTGGTCAGGCAGTTCCGTTCCTTCACGAAGGCGTGGAACAGCTTGATGATGCCTTCGCAGTGGAGGCTTTCGTCGCGGACCGACCAGCTGACGATCTGGCCCATGCCCTTCATCTTGTTGAAGCGCGGGAAGTTCATCAGCATCGCGAAGCTGCCGAACAATTGCAGCCCCTCGGTGAAGCCGCCGAACATCGCCAGCGTCTTGGCAATGTCCTCGTCCGTGTCGACGCCGAAGTTCTGCAGATAGTCGTGCTTGTCCTTCATCTCCTTGTACTGGAGGAAGGCGCTATATTCGCTTTCCGGCATGCCGATCGTGTCGAGCAGATGCGAGTAAGCGGCGATGTGCACCGTCTCCATGTTGGAGAAGGCGGTCAGCATCATCTTGACCTCGGTCGGCTTGAACACGCGGCCGTACTTGTCGTGGTAGCAATCCTGCACCTCGACGTCGGCCTGGGTGAAGAAGCGGAAGATCTGCGTGAGCAGGTTGCGCTCATGCTCGGTGAGCTTCTGCGCCCAGTCGCGGCAATCCTCGCCGAGCGGCACTTCCTCCGGCATCCAGTGGATCTGCTGCTGACGCTTCCAATATTCGAACGCCCAGGGGTATTCGAACGGCTTGTACTGCTTGCGGGCTTCGAGAAGGGGCATCGTTACTCTCCGGACTTCGGACGTTCGAACTGGGCGGCGGCCGCGCGGGCGCGGCGGGTGGTGAGGTAGACGACGAGGCCGGTCGTCCCGGCAACGACGAGGATGGCGGCGAGCGGGCTCATCGCGTCGCCTCCACCGGCTGGCCGATGAAGGAGAAGGCGGTCAGCACCATTCCGAACGCGGTGGCCATCATGCCGGCCATCAGCATGACGGTGCTCTTCGGCACGGTGCCGACGCCGCCGCTGCGGATCGCGAGGACCATCATCGCCACGCCTGACCAATATGGCGACGGGGCCGACGATCATGAAGAGGGCAGGCTCGACACCTCGACCCGCTTCGCCTTCACGTCGATGACGTTGCGGTCGCGGTAGACGACTGCTCTTGCGGCGCCGACGCCGAACACGACGATGCCGAGGAAATAGCCGAAGTCGTACCAGCCGCCGTTGTTGGGCACGGCGTAGACCGCGACCTTGTCGACGAAGAGCGAGACGACCCAGGCGACCGGGAAGATGAAGCCGTGCCACAGGCCGAGCAGGAAGCCGGGGGCGTTCGCCTCGACCGCCGACGGGCTCTGCTGTCGCGGCGCAGGCGGACAGGGCGAGGGCGGCGAGCGGCGAGCGCCGCGTATCGAGGCCGGGGCGCGTTCGACACCCCGCCGGACGGGCTCCGGCCTCTTTCCCCCACCCGGGGACTGGTGAATGGGTTGAGCGCGGTCATTGGGCCATGTTCCGTTCCATCGCTGAGGGGCGATATTCGAACAGGCCCAGACCGTGCATCGCGACGATCGCCGCGATGACGAACAGGATCACCGCGCCCTGGCTGCCGTGGTTCGGATCCTCGGCCGAGCGCCGGCGATATTGCCAGACGCCCAGCGCGAAGAGCGCCGCCGCAACCAGGACTTCGATGATCTGCGTCGTCGTCACCGGGGCAGCAGCCCCGCGACGCCCGCGGCTTCCGCCGCCTGCAGCAGCTCCGCGCTGAAATAGACGGTCGCGACGAAGCCGAGCAGGTCGAGCGCGAGCAGCCCGCCGGCGACTCCGCCGACGACCAGCCCGGCGCGGCCCGCGCGGGTCCTGCGTAATCTTTCGATGATCACTGACATGCCAGACACTCGTCGTAATCGGTCGTCGAGGTGACCTGGATTTCACGAAGTGCGGACGTGTTGTCGGCCTCGACTCCGCCTGCGAATCCCGCCCGCTGAACGGACTTAGACCGCAGATAGTAAAGGCTTTTGATACCAAGCTCCCACGCGCGGAAGTGGAGCATCAGCAGGTCCCACTTGTCGACAGTCGGCCGGGATGAACAGGTTGAGCGACTGCGCCTGGTCGATGAACGGCGTGCGGTCGCCCGCAAGCTCCAGCAGCCAGCGCTGGTCGATCTCGAAGCTGGTCTTGTACACGTCCTTTTCTTCCTGGGTGAGGAAGTCGAGGTGCTGGACCGAACCGCCCATGCTCGAGGATCGAGTTCCAGACGTTGGCGCTGTCCTTCGACTTGGACGCGAGCAGCTTTTCGAGGTGCGGGTTGCGGATCGAGAAGGAGCCCGACAGCGTCTTGTGCGTGTAGACGTTGGCCGGGATCGGCTCGATGCACGCCGAGGTGCCGCCGCAGATGATCGAGATCGACGCGGTCGGCGCGATCGCCATCTTGCAGCTGAAGCGCTCCATCACGCCCATGTCGGCGGCGTCCGGGCACGGTCCGCGCTCCTTGGCGAGCATCATCGAGGCTTCGTCGACCTGCGCGCGGATGTGCTTGAAGATCTTCAGGTTCCACGACTTCGCCATCGCGCCCTCGAACGGGATCGAGCGGGCCTGGAGGAAGGAGTGGAAGCCCATGACGCCGAGGCCGACGCTGCGCTCGCGGTCGGCGCTGTACTTGGCGCGCGCCATCTCGTCCGGAGCGCGGGCGATATAGTCGCTGAGCACGTTGTCGAGGAAGCGCATCACGTCCTCGATGAAGGTCTTGTCCTTGCTCCACTCGTCCCAGGTCTCGAGGTTGAGCGAGCTGAGGCAGCAGACGGCGGTGCGGTCGACGCCGAGGTGGTCCTTGCCGGTCGGAAGCGTGATTTCCGAGCAGAGGTTGGACGTCGAGACCTTGAGGCCGAGATCGCGGTGATGCTTCGGCATCGACTTGTTCACCGCGTCGATGAAGATGATGTACGGCTCGCCGGTCGCGAGGCGGGTCTCGACCAGCTTCTGGAACAGGCTGCGCGCGTCGACCTTGCCGCGGACGCTGCCGTCCTTCGGCGACTTCAGTTCGAACTCGGCGCCTTCGCGGACCGCTTCCATGAACTCGTCGGTGACGAGCACGCCGTGGTGCAGGTTGAGCGCCTTGCGGTTGAAGTCGCCCGAGGGTTTGCGGATCTCGAGGAATTCCTCGATCTCCGGGTGGTTGATGTCGAGATAGCAGGCGGCCGAACCGCGGCGCAGCGAGCCCTGGCTGATCGCCAGCGTCAGGCTGTCCATCACGCGGACGAACGGGATGATGCCGCTGGTCTTGCCGTTGAGGCCGACCGGCTCGCCGATGCCGCGGACGCTGCCCCAATAGGTGCCGATGCCGCCGCCCTTGGACGCCAGCCAGACATTCTCGTTCCAGGTGCCGACGATGCCGTCGAGGCTGTCGGAAACGCTGTTGAGATAGCAGCTGATCGGAAGGCCGCGGCCGGTGCCGCCGTTGGACAGCACGGGCGTCGCCGGCATGAACCACAGCTTCGAAATGTAATCGTAGATGCGCTGCGCATGGTCGGCGTCATCGGCATAAGCGGCCGCGACGCGCGCGAAGAGATCCTGGTTGCCTTCGCCGGGGAGCAGGTAGCGGTCCTTCAGCGTCTCCTTGCCGAACTCGGTCAGCAAGGCGTCGCGCGAATTGTCGGTCGTCACCTCGAACGCGCGAGCGTCGATCGTCTTGCTGGTGCGGACCGCAGTCGCCGTGTCGTCGCTCGGAACTTCAGAGCCGGTTGAAAAATCCATTACGCTTCCCCGTCCGCTATCGACCTCCGCAGAGGTCGGATGTTCCCTAATTGTTCGACTCGGAGCCATGCCCGGCATCCTAGCCGTATTCGGCGCGTCCGGGGGCTTTTTCATCCCCGTCCCCTGTGGATACCGGGGACGAGTTCGGGTCGTTCACCGGAATAGCATATTCCGGCGCAAACCACCACTGATTGAGTGTTCCCCCACTCGCTACACAACCTATTGTGCCTCAACCCGCGCGAGACGCAAGCGGATAAATTCGATGTGAACCAAATATCCTGTGGATGAGTCTCGCCGCGCAACGAATGTGGGACAACCGACATTTCGCAATTCGGACCCATGCGCAGGAGAGTCAGGTCGTTCACGGCTGAGGCCTGCCTCGACTCGGTCGCCAAATTCGACCAAGTTCCGCACCTTGCCGGCGTGGGGGACAATGCGGTGGCCGACGTTTTCGTCAGTTACAAGAAGGATGACCGCGCCGTCGCCGAGCGACTGGTGAAGGCGCTTCACGCCAGCGGCAGGCAGGTCTGGTGGGACGATGCCTTGTCCCCGAACGAGGCGTGGGACTCGATGATCGAGAAGGAGATCGCTGCCGCCCGCGCCGTGATCGTCCTGTGGAGCCCGCGTTCGGTGCAGAGCGACTGGGTCCGGTCCGAAGCGCATTATGCGCAGGACCACCACAAGCTGATCCCGGTGATGATCGAGCCCTGCTCCATCCCACTCGCCTTCATGCTCCGCCAGGCCGTCGATCTCAGCAGCGGCAAGTACGATGCATCCAACCCGAATTGGGAAAAGTTGCTGGCGTGGCTCGACGCGGTCGGGACCGACCAGCCGGTGGCGGAAGACCATGGCCTCGATGCCGCGGCGGCCGCCGTCCCGCTCAAGGCCGCGACCGGAGGGCGCTGGCTCGGCCCGTCCTCGCGACCGAGCCTGGTCGCCATCGTGGCAGGGCTCATCGTGCTTGCCGGAATTGTCTTCTTCGCCCTTCGCGGCACCATGGGCTTCGGGCAAGATCTGAAGCCGGACGTCTACGTGAACCCGATCGTGGTTGCGCAGAGTCCGGGGATCCCCGCCGACTTCTCCCAAGCGGTGAGCGACGAAATCACGACCCAGCTCAACGCAGCTTCCCGGGTGACCCCGCTCGAAGGCGACGGCAAGCGCCACAACGGCGCCTACCAGATGTCGGGCAACGTCCGCATGGCCAATGGCAAGCTGACGATGTTCGCCAAGATCTTCGCGCCCGGCATCGCCGCGCCGATCATCAGTCCGCGCATCGAAGTGCCGGAGGGCGGCCATTCGGCGGCCGCCAAATATCTCGGCGCAAGCGCCGCGTCCTTGCTGCACTGCATCGCCACCGCCAGCGACTCAAGCGGTTCGGAAATCGTGGTGCTGCCCGAAGCGGCGATGCGGCCATGGGCGCAATATTGTCAGAACTGGGTCCTGCGCGGCGCCGATATTTCGACCATGATCGGACAACTCGAACTGGTGGTGAAGGCCGCGCCGGATTTCGCCAACGGCTGGGCCACGCTAGCCGAGTATCGCGGCATTGACGTGGGCAGCGAAGCTGACGCCGGCCCGGTTCGCGAAGCCTACGAAAAGGCCCTCGCGATCGATCCGGACAATCCGAAGGCGACCATGCTCAAGGCTCTGGACGTCATCGGCCTGCAGACCAACGCGCCCTTGCGCAACCTGGCGGAGTTCGAACGACTTGCGACCAAGGCGAACAAGGCCCGACCCAGCGACTGCGGCTGCGAAGCCAAGATCTACCGGGATTTCCTGATGATCACCGGCCGTCTTTCGGAATCTCTGCCCTACATCGACCGGATCATCGCCAATGATCCAGGCGCAATGTTCACTATGCGGCTCAAGCAATATGTCCTCGACGCGCTCGGCCGCTCCAGCGAGGCGCGGTCGGCGGTCGACACTCTGAGCGAAGCTTGGCCAGGGTCGGACGAGGCGATCGCCGCATCTTTCCACCATGCGCTGATCTCAAAGGACTGGACCACCGCGAAGGCGTTGGCGCCGAAGCTTAGAGGTTTTCCCGGGGCACGCGCAGGTTCCTGCGCTGATCGACGCGATCCAGTCAGGAAACCGTGCCGCGATGGACAAGAGTGTGGCTCCGATCCTTGCTGCTCTGGCCAACCCTGACTCTGTGTCACGCGCCATGCTCACGCTCGTCGCCGCAACCGGCCATGAAAGAGAATTGGCTGCAGGCTTCGTTGCGGGCGCGGACAAATACGGTGCTTGGACCTTCCTCCACGCCTGGGCCCCCGAACTGAAGGCTGCCCGCGCCCAGCCCGAATTCATCGCGCTGGTGAAGAAGTACAACCTCGCCGCTTATTGGCGCCTGCCGGGCCACAGGCCGGACATCTGCAAGGCCCCGATCCCGAGCCGGTCTGCAAGCTGATCTGATCTACAGACGTCGACATCAGCCCTAATTCGTCACTGTCCTGCGAACGGACAACAACACCTTATCTTTGGGTAGGTTAACTCCCGTGGATTTGGGCGCATACTGGTCTGCCCCCGACTCGACACGGTGGCTTGTGGCGTCCCGCGATCGAGCAGGGGGAGCCTGGCCATGAAACCCATTCGTAACGCCGTAACCCGCATCGCCGCCGCCGCGCTGGCGTCGTCCATTCTTGCCGCGCCCGCCATTGCGACCGATCTGCGAAGAGCGCGTGTGAAGCGGCGGGGCGCCGGGCTCTTCTCCATCGCCCTGCTCGCCGCCGCCATGCATTCCGGCCCCGCTTACGCCGCTGAAAACGATGCGGTGCACGTATGGAATGAAAGGGCCGTAACTACGCTAACCAACGGGACGACTGCCGCCACGCCGGGCGTCCAGTTCGCGCCTCCGGTCGCGTTCATTCATCTCGCGATCGTCCAGGGCGCGGTCTACGACGCCGTCAACGCGATCAAGGGCGGGCACGACGCCTATCTTCCAGGACTGAAGGCGCCGACCAGCGCGTCCAGGGGCGCGGCGGCTGCGACAGCCGCGCATCATGTCCTGATCGGCGTCGTCAATCAGGCGCCGTTGACGGCGACCCTGACCGCCGAGGTCAAGACCGCGATCAAGGCCCGCCTCGATGCGGAATACGCCAGCTCGCTGGCCGAGATCCCGGCAGGTCAGGCAAAGGCCAAGGGGATCGAAGTCGGAGCCGCGGCTGCGGCGGCGATGCTGGCCAATCGGGCCGGTGACGGCCGCTTCGGCGCGCCGGGCTTTCCTGTGCGGGTCGGGCCCCGGGGAATGGCGCCCGTGCCCCGGCCACGCAAACGATCCGAACGGATGGGTGCGCAACGTGCGACCGTTCACTCTGCCGCGCCCGGAATATTTCCACACGCCAGGGCCGTCGCCCTGGCAAGCGCCCAATATGCGGCCGAGTTCAATGAGGTGAAGGCGTTGGGCCGGCTCACCGGATCTACGCGGACGGCAGCTCAGACCTCGCTGGCGAACTGGTCAACCACGAACCCGGTTGTGATGCTGTACCCGGCCATGCGGCAAGTGGCGGCCTCGAAGGGACTGACGATCACTGAACAAGCGCGGTTCCACGCCATGACCAGCATGACAGGGGCGGACAGCCTGATCAATTGCTGGGCCGAAAAGGCTCACTGGAACTTCTGGCGCCCGACGACGGCGATCCAGCTCGCCGACACCGACGGCAACGATGCGACCGAGGCCGATACCGGCTGGGCCTCGCTCGGGGCTTTGCCGCCGTACCCGGACGAACCGTCGGGCGCCAACTGCGTGTATAGCGGGGTGATGAACAGCGCGAAGGCGTTTTTCGGCAGCGACGCAGGCGGAGTTCGATATCACGGGCGGACGGGGGATCGACGCGGAACTACAGCCAGCTTCACCGCTGTCATCCCCGACGTGATCGAGGCGCGGATCTTGCTCGGCATTCACTTCCGCAGGCCCGACGTAAACGGCGCCGGGCTCGGGCAAAGGGTTGCGGAATACGTCGATGCGAACTTCTTCAACTGCGGCCCGCCTGGCCAGTGCAGCAAGGAAGGACGGAGTAACGCCGGCGTAGACGCTCGGCCTTCGGGAGGTGTCAGCCTGATGCGAACCGCTCTGTGTATGGCGATTGGTCTCGCGGCCGTTGTTGGTGGTGTCCCCGCTTCGTTTGCCCAGGATCGGGAGTTCTGGATCAGCAAGCGCGGGGACCGGGGTCGAACGCAGAAGAACGGCAGCCGGCGAGCCGGGAGCAATACGGGCATCTCTCTTGCCGTACCGATTGGCAGGGTCTCGGTGGGTCCCGAGGTCCGTGGGCGGCGAACCCGTTTATGTACGCCGGATGACGGTCAAAGAGGGCATGACAATCGTGGAGGTTTCCACAACGCCCTTCATGCCCGTTTTGGCCTCCAACGAAGGAGCTCCCGGAAGGGCTCGGAGATCGGATCAGCCGGCGGGTTGGTAGGTCCGTTGGCGTGGAACGAGGACACGCCAGCGTCAGTGCCTGGGTTCAGGTACGGTCCTTGATCACCGGGTCGAAGGCTAGTTCCTCGCCGTTCTGGCTTTCAATCTTGATCGTATAATTGTGCGTCGGATTGGTCGCCTTGTCGGCCGACGTGTCGTTGATCGTCAGTGAGGTCGCGCCGACGGAGGTGGTCGTGAAGTTGGACGGGTTGGAGATGTTGATCGGGTCGTTCTGCTTGAAGTTCCAGATCTTGTTGGGACCTGTGGACTTGAAGGGTGAAAACGATGTTGCCGTTCACGTCCGGCTCGACCTCATCCGAGCTGTAAGTGATCTGGCGTTGATCATCGACCGTGATGGTGACCGCGCCAATCGCAAGGTCAGCTGTCTCATAAGCCATTGAATAATCCTTCCACTTGGGTTGACGCGTCACTGGCCTGCACCCTGAGCGAAGATGCCGGCGAAAGCGTTGGGCGGAACGCCCGTGTCCTGCGTGTCGGCCTGGCCCAGCCGCCGCGCCGCACGGGCGCGATGGACCAGGGCCCAGGCTCCCGGTTTCCAATCGTCGGGCAGGAGCCTCGCAGCTTCCGCCCAGAGCCTTCCCGCCTGCCGCCGGTCCGCCGCCGCAAGGCGGTCGCCCTCGCTGATGAGAACCGCCGCGAGGACCGCACGATCGCCGGCTTCAGCCTGTCGCGTCGCGCCCAGGCCTCGGCGATGATCGGCTCCTTAGCGGCGGTGCTGGAGCCGCCGATGGCCCGGTCGACTGCGATCATCCGCAGCAAGTTCTCCTTGTGCACCCAGTCGGTGCTGGCGGAGACGAGCTCGCGCTGGTCGGCGATGATCGAGGCCATCTCTGCCCGGGCGGCCTGATGTCCTGGCGGACTTGGCCGCCGCTTGCCACATCCGCGAGACGTTGCGCTCGCCCCGCCACATCTTGTTCGCCGGGTCGAGCGCCACGAGCTCGTCCCAATAGGCGCTGGCCGTCGCGAGCGCGGCGGCGCCCGCCGAGACGTTCCCGTCGGCGAGGAGGGTGGCCTGCCGATCTGGGCGTTGACCACAGCGGTTGCCTCCTGAACCTCGCGGTCGTCCTGGGTGAGCGGGGCGGCGCTCAAGGCTTCGAGCTGTTTGCGCCGCGTGGCTAGCGCGGCTTCATTGTCGCCCATGGCATACAAGGCCGAGGCCTTGTGGCCGAGCGCCTGGTTCAGTGTGAGGCCGAATGTCGCGGTGCGCGGCCGGATGGAGCCGAAGGTCGCCGCGGCGCGATCGAAGGACGCGATCGCTTCGTCCATCTTGCGCTCTGCCACCAACGCAACGCCGAGGTTCACTTCGCCCGACGCGAGCTCGACCTTCGACTTCAGCTTGTTCGGGTCGAGCGACATCATTCGCCGGCCAAGATCGCGATAGGCGATGAAGTGCGGCAAAGCGGCGGCGCCGTCGCCCCGGTTATGCGCGTCGTAGGCGAGCCAGAACTCGCTTTGCGCGTGGTCGAAGACGCGCTGCCAATTGTTGGGTTCGCGCTTCAGGAGCTCGCCGGTCGACCGGGCCGCCTCGATGAAGCCCCGGCGCGCCGCCTCGCTATTGCCCTGCAGATCGCCGACC
>CAWECW010000014.1:0-71105 GCA_963807815.1 uncultured Alphaproteobacteria bacterium
GCCGAGCCGAGCTCTTATCTCCGCGACAGCCTCACCGAAGCCGCCCTTCGGTACGGACATGATGCCCTTGTCGTCTTCGAACTCGGCGACGCAGCTGCCGCCGGCGTCCAGCAAGTAGGCGCGCCGGTTCGTCGTTCCCCAGTCCGCTGTTATGAAACTTTCTGACCAGCGCATGCGTCCGCTCCGTTAGCGGAAAACTTTGGGAACGCGACATCGCTCCATGGTTTTCTTTTCGGGTCGTGGGGCTATACGGACCCGAGTGGACGGCGAATTGAATGAAGCCTCCAAGGAGAATGCACCATCGCTAACTTCATGTTCGCGACGGGGATCGAAAACAGCATCCCCACGATCAACCATGGCAAGACCCGCGTCGACCAGATGGAGGCCTGCGGCCATTATGAAAGGTGGCGGGAAGATTTCGACTGCGTCCAGGACATCGGGATCAACTATCTGCGCTACGGCCCCCGATCCACCGGACCTATCTCGGCCCCGGCAAATATGACTGGGAATTCGCCGACATCACCTTTGCGGAGCTGAAGCGGCGGGACATCACGCCGATCGTCGACCTCTGTCATTTCGGCGTGCCGGACTGGATCGGCAATTTCCAGAACCCGGACTTCCCGCAGTTGTTCGCCCATTATGCGGCGGCGTTCGCCGAGCGATACCCGTGGGTGCAGCTCTACACGCCGGTCAACGAGATGTTCATCTGCGCGATCTTCTCCGCGAAGTACGGCTGGTGGAACGAGCAGATGAAGACCGACAAGGGCTTCGTCACCGCGCTCAAGCACATCGTCAAAGCCAATGTGCTGGCCATGCTCGAAATCCTGAAGCATCGCGCCGATGCGATCTTCATCCAGTCGGAATTGTCGGAATATTTCCACGCCGATTTACCCGGCCGCGATCCACAAGGCGGAGCTGATGAACTCGCGCCGCTTCCTCAGCCTCGATCTCAATTACGGCCGCCGCGTCGACAGCGAGATGTACGAGTATCTGATGGACTGCGGGATGACGAAGGAGGAGTACCATTTCTTCCTGCACAACCGGCTGAAGCAGCACTGCATCCTCGGCAACGATTATTACCGCACCAACGAGCATCGCGTGTTCGAGAACGGTCAGACGACGTCGTCGGGCGAGGTGTTCGGCTACACGGAGATCACGCGGCAATATTACAACCGTTACCGTCTGCCGATCATGCACACCGAGACCAACCTGGTCGAAGGACCGGTGGGCGACGAGGCGGTGCACTGGCTGTGGAAGGAGTGGGCGAACGTTCTTCGCCTGCGCAACGTGGGCATCCCGACCGTCGGCTTCACCTGGTACTCGCTGACGGACCAGGTCGACTGGGACACGGCGCTCCGCGAGCAGAACGGCAACGTCAACGCACTCGGCCTGTTCGATCTGGACCGCAACATCCGCAACGTCGGTCGCGCCTACAAGCGCCTGATCCGCGACTGGCGCGAAGTGCTCCCGGCGTCCAGCCTGTGCCTGATCGTGCCGATCGTCCCGCCATCGCACTACGACATGGCGAGCGCCCGCGAGCAGGAAGAGGAGGCCCGCCGACGCCTGCAGAAGGAGGAGATCGACCTCGGCGCGCGCGGTGAGGGACAGGATATGTCATGAAGATCGGCAAGATCGAGACCTTCTACGTCCCGCCGCGCTGGCTGTTCGTTCGCGTCGAGTCCGACGACGGTGCCGTCGGCTGGGGCGAGGCGAGCCTCGAGGGCCATGCCGAGGCCGTGGACGGCGCGTTCGCGGCGCTGCGCGACCGTTTCATCGGACACGACCCGTTCCGCATCGAGGACATTTGGCAGATCGGATATCGCGGCGGCTTCTACCGCGGCGGACCGGTGCTCATGTCGGCGCTCGCGGGACTCGAGCAGGCGCTTTGGGACTTGAAGGGCCGCGCGCTGAACCTGCCGGCTTGGGAAATGCTCGGCGGCCGCGTGCGCGACAAGGTTCGCGCTTATGCCTGGATCGGCGGCGACCGGCCGCACGAGATCGGCGACGCAGCGAAGGCGCGCAAGGAGCAGGGCTTCTCGGCGGTCAAGATGAATGCGACGGCCGAGCTCGGCTGGATCGGCACGCCGAAAATCTTCGACGAGGTCATAGCCCGCGTGGAAGCGGCGCAGGCCGCGGGCATGGACGTCGGCCTCGACTTTCACGGCCGCGTCCATCGGCCGCTCGCGAAGCAACTCGCCAAGGTGCTCGAGCCGCTCGGGCTGCTGTTCATCGAGGAGCCGCTGCTGTCGGAAAATCCCGAGGGCCTGGCTCAGTTGGCGAATCTCATCAGCACGCCCATCGCACTGGGCGAGCGGCTCTATTCACGCTGGGACTTCAAGCCATTCTTCGAAAGTGGCGCAGTCGACATCATCCAGCCGGACCTCAGCCACGCCGGCGGAATCCTCGAATGCCGCAAGATCGCCGCGATGGCGGAGGCCTATGACATCGCCGTCGCGCCGCACTGCCCGCTCGGGCCGCTTGCGCTCGCCGCGTGCCTGCAAGTCGCCGCCTGCACGCCGAATGTGGCGATCCAGGAGATGAGCCTTGGCATCCACTACAATGTCGGCGCCGACCTCTTCACCTACTGCAAGCAGAAGGAGCAGCTGACGCCGCAGGATGGTTTCCTTGCGATTCCGACCGGTCCGGGCCTTGGTGTCGACATCGACGAGGACGTCGTGCGGGACGCGCACAAGGATCCGCATAGCTGGCGCAATCCCATCTGGCGCCAGGCGGACGGCAGCTTTGCGGAGTGGTAGTTTAGGCTACGCGGCGAATCCGGCGCTTGGGCGCATTCGCCTCGCGTTCGAATTCGACATCGTCGAGCTTGCCGCGAAGCTTCTCGATCGCTGCGTCAGGCGCGGGCAGGTCCGTGCCGTTGTAGCGCGCATCGAGCGTCGCTTCTTCCGCGTTCAATTCGCGAAAATAGCTGATCGACATGCGGCGGCCGAACACGTCGTCGCCCTTCATGCGAAGTTCGGGCTCGGCTTCCTCCGGAAGATTGTCGCGGATCGCCGTAAGCGTGTTGATGAGCTGATCGAGCGAGGTGTACTCGCTGATCTCGATGAAGTCCTTGACGCGTCTGCCCATTACCCTCTCCCCGAGACCGGGGTTTTATCAATTGCCGGAATCACGGCGCAACAACTGATCTTGGTTTATCCCCAAGGAAGTTGCCGGCCTGTGAATGTTTCGGTTCTCTGAGGTTTAGATTTCATGTCCTCCGACCTCCTAACCCTGTCGTCCGCCGACCTCCAACTTGAGCTTAGTCCTTCTATTGGCGGGGCAATTTCTTGCCTGAGATATGTCGCGGGTAGCGAGCCAAGGTCGATATTGCGCGATTGCCACACCCCGCTTGAAAACGTTTTGGAGGCCGCAAGTTTTCCCCTCGTTCCGTTCGTGAACCGGGTTCGGGGCGGATCGTTTAGCTTTCGGGGCCGAACGGTTTCGCTCGCGCCCAACATGGCGGGCGACCCAAGTCCGCTGCACGGTCAGGGGTGGCTGAACCCTTGGACTGTCGAGCAGTTCGACCGGGTCCGAAGCAATTTTGTCCTATCGTCACGAGCCGGACGAATGGCCGTGGGCGTACGAGGCCGAGCAGCAGTTCCGCGTCGACGACGGCGTGCTCTGGGTCCGTCTGACCTGCCGCAATACGTCGGGTGAGCCGATGCCCTGCGGCCTGGGCCAACATCCCTATTTCCCGTGCAGCCCGAAGACGCGGATCGAAACCACGGTCAGTCATGTCTGGACAATCGACGAACATGTCCTGCCGGTCGACAAGGTATCCGCGATCGGTCGCTACGACCTCAGCGACAGGCTGATCTGCGGCCAGGGTCTCGATCACGGCTTCGGCGGATGGAGCGGTCGCGTGCTGATCGACGATCCCGATTGGCCGTACGAGCTGGAGCTGTCGTCGCCGGAAGCGCGATTCTTCCAGATCTACTCGCCGCCAGCGGCGGCTTCTTCGTCGCGGAGCCGGTGAGCCACGCGAATGCCGCGATGAACGCGCCTGAGCCCGACTGGCCGGAACTTGGCTTTCGAGTGCTCGATCCGGGCGAGGAGATGCGCCTCGACATGCGGCTCGAGGTCCGCGCGAAATAGCGTCGTTCCAGTTGAAGCTTTCTAAAGCCGCCTATATAGCCCGCCGCCTAGTGCCGCTTCCGGAGACGTGGGTGAGTGGCTGAAACCAGCGGTTTGCTAAACCGCCGTACGGGGTATTCCCGTACCGAGGGTTCGAATCCCTCCGTCTCCGCCAGCCTCGTTTCTGCGAGCAATTTAGCCAGGCCTCTCACAAATCGATCGACTCTACTCGTGACGTAGTGCGTCGATCGGGTCCAATTTCGATGCTCGTCGCGCTGGATAATAGCCGAAGACGATGCCCATCAGCGCGGAGAAGAGGAAGCTGCCGAAATTGACGACCGGATCGAATACGAACGGGACCTCGATCAGCTTCGCCAGACCAAACGAAGCTCCGAACGCGAGCGCAATGCCGACCAGTCCACCAAAGCAGCAGAGCACGACCGCCTCGGTCAGAAACTGAAGACGAACTTCGCGGGCGAGAGCGCCGATCGCGAGACGGATGCCGATCTCCCGCGTGCGTTCGGTGACGGAGACCAGCATGATGTTCATGATGCCGATCCCGCCGACCAGCAGGCTGATGGCCGCAATCGCCGCGACGGTCGCGGTGAGGACGCCGGTGGCGACGAGACGGCCTGGTTGATTTGCGCCGTGTCGATGATGTTGAAGTCATTGTCCTGCCCCGGCTGGAGCAAACGCCGCTCGCGCAGCAGATCGATCAGCGGCCTTCTGAATGCCCTGCTCGAATAGGCGGCATCATATTTGACGACGAAATAATGGAGGTCGTCGCTGCCCGTGAAACGTCGCTGCACTGTCTTCAGCGGCATCATCACGACGTTGTCGGAATCCTGACCGCCGCCGCCCGCCTGGCCTCGCTTCTCCAGCACGCCGATGACCGTGCACGAAACATCCTTCAAACGAACGTCGGCGCCGAGCGGATTGTCGCCAGGCAGGAAGATCGCGTCGCGGACCTTGATGCCGAGCAGGCATACGTTCTTCCCGGCGCTTTCCTCGGCACTGCTGAAGCTGCGGCCTTGCTCGACGTCGATCGACTGCGCATTCAGAAATGCGGTGCTCGTGCCCTGCACGCTTGTCGCCCAGTCCTGGCCGTTGTGGAAGGCGGTGGTGTTTGCGCTGACGCTGCCAGCGGCCGTTTCGACGCCGGCGATCTGGCGGGCGACCGCGTCGACATCCGATTGTTCGAAGCGGACGCGAGTTCCCGCGATCCGACGGGACCGGGAAGATGATGTAGACGTCGGATCCAAGCGCGGAAATGTCTTCGCGGATGGAGGCGGTCACGCCCTTGCCGAGAGTCACCATCGTGATGACCGCGGCGACGCCGATGATGATGCCGAGCGTCGTCAGGAACGAGCGCAGAAGATGGCGCCGGATCTCGCGCAGGGCGAGCAGCAGGGTGGCGTCGAACATCATGAGCGGACCGCATCTCCTGCCCGCACCGTCTCCTCGATCAGCCCGTCGCGGAAGTGGACGATGGTCTTCGCATAAGCCGCCATGTCGGCCTCGTGCGTGACGAGGAGGATGGTGATGCCGCTGCGATTGAGGTCGCTCAGCAATTCCATGATCTCGACCGAACGTGTGCTGTCGAGGTTGCCGGTGGGCTCATCGGCAAGCAGCACGTCGGGCTGGGTCACGAGTGCACGGGCGATCGCGACGCGCTGTTGCTGGCCTCCCGATAATTCGGACGGGCGTATGGTCGGCCCATGGCACCAGGCCGACCTTGTCGAGCGCCTTCAGCGCGCGACTCGCGCCGAACGGCCTTTCTCTCTCCGCGATAGAGAAGCGGCAGCTCAACGTTTTCGAGCGCGGTGGTTCGCGCAAGCAAGTTGAAGCCCTGGAAGACGAAGCCGAGATAGTTCCGCCGCAGGAGCGAGCGTTGATCGGGGTTGAGCGATTGGACCTCGACCCCTCGGAAGCGGAAGATGCCGGAGGTCGGCACGTCGAGGCAGCCGAGGATGTTCATCGTCGTGGACTTGCCGGAGCCGGACGGGCCCATCACCGCAACGAAATCGCCGGCGTTGATCGCGAGGTCGATGCCCTTCAGCGCCTGAAAGGCCGCGTCGCCCTCGCCGAATGTCTTGGTGATGCCGGAGAGCTCGATCAGCGGCGCTTCGCTCACTGCGCCGCTGCCTTGATGCCCGTCACGACCTTCATGCCCGGCTTGAGCGCGGCCGAACGCACTGCCGTCATGCGCCCGTCGCTCTCGCCCGTGACGACATCGATCTTGCGGAGCGTGCCGTCGGCCTGGAGGACATGGACCTGCTGCCGGCTGCCGACGCCGATCGTTGCCTGCTGCTTCTGCTTTTCGAGCCCGATTTGGGATTGAGCGCGTTGCCTCCGGGTCCTTCGACCTTGGCGTCGGGAACGAACCGCAGGGCGCTGTTGGGGACGAGGAGCGTCTGCCCGGTATTGCCGGTGCGGACGGTGGCCGTGGCGGTCATGCCGGGCCGCAGAAGTCCGTCCGGATTGGCGACTTCCAGCCGCGCTTCATAGCTGACGACGGTGGACTGCTGAGTGCCGGAGTTTGCCGCCGTGGCCGAGGCCGTGGTGTTCGAGGCAAGGTCGACGCGCGTGACATGCGCCGGAAATCGCCGGCCCGGATAGGCATCGACCAGGAAGGTCGCGCTCTGGCCCTGGCGAACCTGGCCGACGTCCGCCTCGTCGATGGCGACGCGGAGCTGCATGGTCGAGAGATCTTCCGCCAGCACGAACAAGGTCGGCGTGTTGAATGAGGCCGCGACGGTCTGGCCCGGTTCCACCCGGCGCGCGAGGACGACGCCTGCGACCGGGGATCGGATCACGGCGCGGTTCCGGTTGGTGTTGTTCGACGACAAAGCGGCATTGGCCGAAGCAACATTCGCTTGTGCCGAGGCCACCGCTGCCCGCCCGCGTTTGACGGCGGCTTGCGCCGTTTCGAGTTCGGTTCGGGACGGGACCTTGCCGCCGGACAATCTATAGACGTCCTGCAGGCGCGCGAGCTGAGCCGTGTCGGCAGTCAACGTCGGCCTGGGCCTGCGCAACCGCCGCCTTTGCCGCATTGAGGTTCGCCGCGGCCTGCGCGATCTGGTCTTCGATGACGTCGGTGTTGATCTGCGCGATGACCTGCCGCGCGAGACGCGGTCGTTGACGTCCGCGAAGATCCGATCGATCCGGCCGGACACTTCCGAACCGACTTCGACTTGATTGGTCGGACGAAGATTGCCGGTCGCAGTGATCGTCAGGTCGAGTGCCTGACGCGCGACCGATTCGGTGATGTACTCAGGCTTGTCCTTATCCTTGGAGCAGGTGCTCACGACGCCGATCAGGATGAGAATTATCAGCGCCGGCAGCCAATATTTCATCCAGCGGCGCCAGCGCGGTCGCGAGGTAATGATCAGAGCTTCGACCGACTGTCGCGGTTCGTCGGATGCGGAAATGGCTTCGCTCATGATTGGGTCCTGGCGCCATCGGGGACGGGATATTCGGCAGGCGACCAGCCGCCGCCGAGGGCTTGGCTCAATCGCACGAACGCACTTGCCTGCTCGGCTTGGCTCGTGACCAGAGCATTCCGTGCGGAGAGCAACTGGTTCTCGGCAGTGAGCAAGGTCTGAAAATCGGTAAGACCCGCCTGAT
The DNA here is from genome assembly GCA_963807815.1 of uncultured Alphaproteobacteria bacterium. Lineage (GTDB taxonomy): Bacteria > Pseudomonadota > Alphaproteobacteria > Sphingomonadales > Sphingomonadaceae > Sphingomicrobium. The sequence continues at coordinate 7,702 of CAWECW010000014.1, forward strand.
ATTGGCTGCGCGCGAGAATGGCGGCATTCTCGGCGGCCTCGAGCCCTTCCTCGAAAAGGCCGAGCCGCTCACGCGCACTGCGAAGATCGCTGGTGGCGGTTTCGACTTCTTCCAGCGCAGTCAGGACCTGCTGCCGCCAGTCCGCAAGCGATCCGCGGGCGGCGGCCTCTGCTCCCTGGATGCGAGCCCGTGTGCGGCCGCCATCGTAGATGAGCTGGGTGACACTCGCGAACAGGCTGCCCGAGATGATGTCGAACAGGCTCGCGATGGTTGCCGGCGAGCTTCCGAGGTTCCCGGTCAGACGAACGAGCGGAAGAAGTTCGCTGCGGGCAACGCCTACGCGAGCGCCATTGGCAACAAGCGCGGCCTCGGCGGAACGCACATCGGGACGGCGGCGAAGAACTTCGGCGGGCGTTCCAAGGCCTGGCGCTGGCCGGGGCACCTGGTATGCGAGCATCCCGCTCCAGCATCGCGCGGGTGCGGCCCGGCGGCTCGCCGATCAGGGTGGATATCGCGTTGGCCGTTGCAGCGAGCCTGGCCTCGAGAGCGGGAACGGATGCGGCAACTTGAGCCCGCTGGCTGCGCGCCTGCTCGACGTCCAGACTGGACACCAGCCCGGCCTGGACGCGCCAACGGGCGATCTGCAGGTTCTCGTCGGCAATGGCAGCGTATTGCGCGCGATGACGAGCTGAAGCGCGCTCGAGCGGGCTTCGATGGTCCGCAGGGCGACCTGCCCGACGATCAGCCGCTGGACGTCGCCCAGCGAATAACCGGCCGCAGCAAGGTCCGCACGCGAAGCCGCGACACTGCCGCCAATGCGTCCGAACAGGTCCGCTTCCCAGCTCGCATCCGCACCCCCGGAAAATTGAACATCCTCGCTGACGAAGTCGCCGACGGCGCGCTGGAGCTGCCCGTTGGCATTGATCTGCGGGAGAAAGCCCGCGCGCGCGGCACGCAATTGCGCCGAGGCCTGGTCTAGGCGCGCCGTGCTTTGAGCAAGATCCAAATTATTGGCGATGGCGAGCTGGACGAACTCGGTCAGCACCGGATCCTGGAGGCTATTCCAATAAGCGGAGACGTCGCTGCCGGCGGACGGCTCGGAAAACTGCCAATCCGCCGGAAATGGCAAAGCCGCTGACGGTGGCGTCAGGTCGGCACGAGCACATGCTCCCAGAGCAATTGCGGCGAAGGCCGTCGAAACTCGTCCGATCAAGCGCGCGTCGACGTCGATGCCCCGCAATGATACCCCCGGCTACGCGTCGAAAACGGACACGACCCTCAATAGAGCACGGCTCGACGCGCGTATCCAGAGCGGCTGATGGCTCCTACTCAGCAGTGCCTGGATCGTCAGGCGTTCCAGCCGCCGCCGAGCGCGAGGAATAGCGAGACCAGATTGTCGGAAAGCTGCGCCTCCGATCGCGCTAGTTCCGCCTCGATAGAGGAGAGCGAGCGCTCGTTATCGAGCACGATCTGGAAGGACTCGCGGCCGGCCTGGTAGCGCAGGCGCGCGATGCGGGCCGCTTCCGCCGCCTGGGCCTGCGAGCGCCGCAGCGCTTCGCGGCGATCGAGCTCGCGGGCGTAGCGCGTCAGGGCGCTTTCCGTTTCCTCCAATGCACGCAGCCACGCGCCCTCGAAATTGGCAAGCGCGCCTTCGGCACTGGCCTCCTCTTGCGCGATCCGGGCACGGCCGACGACCAGATCGGTCAGCGAGAAGGAGATGAGTGGGCCGATGCTGAAGCGGAAGGAATCGCTTGAACCAAGGCCGGAGAGCGAGGTGCTGGATGTTCCGACCGAACCGCCGAGGCTGACCGACGGATAAAGCGAAGCGGTGGCGACGCCGACCCGCGCCGTAGCGGCGGCAAGTTCGCGCTCCGCCTGGCGGACGTCGGGTCGGCGGCTGAGCAGGGTCGCGCCGTCGCCGACCGGTATGGGCCGGGCAAGTGCCGGCGGCGTCTCGCAACCGGCGACCTCGCGCGGGAAATTCGGCGGGCGGCCGACCTGTCAGGACGGACAAGCGGAAGAGGGCCGTCTGTCGCTGTCCCTCGAGCGTTGGGATCGACGCTCGAACCTGTTCGAGCTGCGCGCCCGCCTGGCCGGTATCGAGCGCCGTTCCGCGCCCGCCTTCGACCCGCCTTCGGGTGAGTTCGAACGTCTCCTCCTGGATTCGCAGGCTTTCGCGGGCGACCGCGAGCTGGCGGCCCGCGCTGCACGCATCGGCATAGGCGCGGGCGGTTTCGGCGGCGACGGTGATGCGGCTGACGTCGAAGGCCGCCTGAGCGGCGCCCGCATCGGCTCGGCTCGCCTCTATCGCTCGGCGAATCCGGCCGAACAGATCAACCTGGTAGCTGACGTCGATGCCCGCGTCGTAGCTTTCGCCTTCGGATGCGACACCCTGGAAGCCGAGCTGGTCGCCCGACTGCCGGCTGTAGGTCGCGCTTGCGTTGGCCGTTGCCGATGGGAACAGGCCGGAGCGTGTCTCGCGCAGTACGGCACGGGCGCGGCGCAGGTTCGCTGCCGCAACGCGCAGGTCGGTGTTGGCGACCAGCGCCTGCTCGACCAGCCGATCGAGCGTGGGATCGGCGAAGAGGCTCCACCAGCGCCCTGGCGGCTGGTCCTGGGTGAATGCAGGCGAGGCCGAGCTCACGAAGGGCGCCTGGGAAGGAGCCTGCGGCGCGGGCGAGCGATAATCCGGCCCGACCATGCATCCCGCGAGGGCAAGCGCGGCGAGGCTGGTTCCGATCAGCCGTTTCATTCCGCGGCTCCCGGATGGCCGTGCGCATGCAATGTGCTGTGCTGCATCGCCTTGGGCATGAAGCGGTCGAGACCGCGGCAGACGACGTAGAAGACGGGCGTGAAGATCAATCCGAACAGGGTCACGCCGACCATTCCGAACGCCACGGCAGTGCCCATCGCCTGGCGCATCTCGGCGCCCGGTCCGACCGCGATCGCGAGCGGGATCACGCCGAAGATGAAGGCGAAGCTGGTCATCAGGATCGGCCGAAGCCGCGACTTGGCGGCGTGAACGGCGGCGTCGAACGGGTTCATGCCCTGGTCGTCTTCCGCCTGACGGGCGAACTCCACGATGAGGATCGCATTCTTGGCGGCAAGCGCGACCAGAACGATCAGGCCGATCTGCGTCAGGATATTGTTGTCGAGCCCGCGCAGGTTGATGCCGGTCATCGCCGCCAGAACGCACATCGGCACGATCAGGATGACGGCCAGCGGCAGCGTCAGCGATTCATATTGCGCCGCAAGCACCATGAAGACGCAGAGCACGGCGATGGCGAAAACGAGCGGCGCCGTATTGCCTGCTGCCTGCTGCTGGATAGGCGAGGCCGGTCCATTCGAAGCCGAAGCCCGGCGGAAGGTCTTGCGCCGCAATGCTCCTCCATCGGTCGCGGAGCGATGCACCCGAGGCGATGCCCGGCGGCGTCTGGCCCTGAAGCTCGGCCGCGGGATAATTGTTGTAGCGCGTCACCTGCACCGGCCCGCTGCCGTATCGGAAGGTTGCGACCGAAGAGAGCGGGACCATCTGCCCGGACGCCGAGCGCACCTGCAGCCGCCCCACGTCGGACAAGTCGTCGCGCGCGGACGCCTCTGCCTGCGCGGTTACCCGGAAGGTCCGGCCGAGCATGTTGAAGTCGTTGACGTAGGTCGAACCCAAATAGGTCGCGAGCGCGGAATAGACCTGGCTCGGCTGCACTCCGACAAGTTGTGCGCGGTCGCGATCGACGTCCGCTTCGATTCGCGGCGACCCCGTGTTGAACAGCGAGAAGACCTGGGTGACGTTCGGGTTCTGCGATGCAGCGCCCATCATGCCGAAGGTCGCGCCCTGCAGCGCCTGGTAGCCGGCGCTGCTGCGATCCTGGATCATCATCGAGAAGCCGCTGCCGTTGCCGAGACCCGGCACCGGCGGGGGCGACAGGAAGAAGACCTGCGCGCTGTCTTCCGCGACGGCGACTGCACCGGTGATCGCGCCGGCCAATTCCGCGGCACTTTCGCCCTTGCCCTTGCGCTCATCGTGCGGCGCAAGGCGAAGGAACATGATGCCGCTGTTCGATGCGGGGCTGAATGTCGATCCATCCATACCCGCGAAGGAAGCGGTTATCAGGACGTTCGGGTTCTGCGCGACGACCTTTCGGATACTTCTCCACCGCCGCCTCGGTCCGCTCCAGCGAAGCGCCTGGAGGCAGCTGAATCACGCCTAGCAGGAAGCCCTGGTCCTGATCGGGGATGAAACCCGTCGGCGTGGCGTTGAGCCGCCACACGGTCAGGCCGAGCAATCCGCCATAGATAAGCAGCATCAGGGTCGAACGGTGGACCAGCTTTACGGTCGTGGAGCCGTAACGGTGGGAGAGCCAATCGAACCCTGATTGAACCTTGCACCGGCGGCGCGGATGGGCCGCATCCAGCGCGGCCATCGTCGTCAGTCACCGCATCCGTGTCGTGCGGCTTCAGCAGCAAGGCCGCAAGCGCGGGGGAAAGAGTCAGCGAAATGATCGTCGATATGGCCGCCGCAGCAGCGATCGTGACCGCGAACTGGCGGTAGAAGATGCCCGGAATGCCCGAGATCAGCGCGGCCGGGACGAACACTGCGACGAGAACCAGCCCGATTGCGATGAGCGCTCCGGAAATTTCCTGCATCGTCTTGTGCGCGGCATCGCGCGGCGAAATGCCGTCGCGCATATGCTTCTCGACCGCCTCGACCACGACGATGGCGTCGTCGACAACGATTCCGACGGCGAGGACGAGCGCGAATAGCGATAGCGAATTGATCGAGAATCCTAGCGCCAGCTGCACCGCGAAAGTGCCGACCAGCGACACCGGAATGGCGATGATGGGGATTATCGCCGCCCGCCATGTCTGCAGGAAAATGACGATGACGAGGATGACGAGGATGATCGCCTCGATGAGCGTCCGTTGCGACCTCATCGACCGACTCCTGCACATATTCGGTCGGGTTGTACGGGATCGAATAAGCGATGCCCGGGCGGAAACTGCCGCGATGCGGCCTTGAGGTCCGCGAGGACCGCATCGGCGGTCTCCAGCGCGTTCGAGCCCGGAAGCTGCTGGATGGCGATGAAGACGGCTTCTCGGTCCTTAGCCGTGCCGCGGATGCTGTAGTCCTGGCTGCCGACCTCGATCCGCGCGATATCGCGGAGCCGCGTGATGGCTCTTGTCTGCCGGGTCGGTCTTGATCACGACTTCGCCGAACTCGGACGGGTCGGTCAGCCGGCCCTGGACCTGGACCGGAAGTTCGAAAGCCGGTCCACCCGCGCGAAGGGGCGCCTGGCCGACGGATCCGCCGGCGACCTGCACATTCTGTCCGCGAAGCGCTGCGACGATTTCTTCGGACGTCAGGTCGCGGGAGGCCGCCGCATCGGGATCGATCCAGATCCGCATCGAGTAATTGCCGCCGCCGAATACCTGCACGGCACCCACGCCGGGAATGCGCAGCAGCCGGTCGCGAATGCGTCGAGTTCGCGTAATTGCCGACATAAGTCGATATCGACTGCAGGATCGGTCGATGTCATGCGATGCGACCAGCAGGAAGTCGCTCGACTGCTTTGTAACCGTGACCCCGATCTGGCGCACCGCATCGGGCAGCCTCGGCTCGGCCAGCGAAACGCGGTTCTGTACGAGCACCTGCGCCGTATCGATGTCCGTGCCCGGCTGGAACGTGACGGTGATCGTCGCCAGTCCCTGGCTCGAGGTCGAGCGCATGTAGAGCATGCCTTCGGCGCCGTTGATTTCCTGTTCGATCGGCGCAGCGATGGTCTCCGCCATCGTCTCCGCCGATGCGCCCGGGAAGGCGGCAGTCACGGCCACCGAAGGCGGCGCGATCTCCGGATATTGGGCGAGCGGAAGAAGCGGATAGGCGAACGCGCCCAGCAGCGTGATGAACAAGGCGATGACCGACGCGAAGATCGGCCGGTCGATGAAGAAGCTGGACAGGTTCCGGTTCATCGCGCCTGCTAGCGGCCGCCGGCCGGTACTACAGAGGTGGCGACGGATGGCGGCGGCGCCTGGGGCGAGCGGCGTCCGGCTCGGTCGTCGTCGGCGGCGCGATGCGGCCCTTCTTCGTTTTTACCTTCGATCCGGGCATCGCGCGCTGGATTCCGCCGATGATGACCTGGTCCTGCGGGCCAAGGCCGCTGCGGATCACGCGGAGATTGCCGTTGAGCGGGCCAAGCTGGACCGGCCGAACGCCGACGGTGGAGTTGCGGTCCACGACATAGACGACACGGCGCGCGGCGTCGGTGGCAATGGCCGTGTCCGGGACCATGAGCGCACGATAAGGCGCCGAGGAGGCGAGGCGCAGGCGGCCCATCATGCCGGGCTTCAGGAAGCCGTCGGGGTTGGGAACCACGGCGCGCCCGCGGATCGTGCCCGAACCGGCATTCAGCACATTATCGACGAAGTCGAGCCGGCCGGCATGGACGTACTGCGCTTCGTCCTGGAGCTTGATGCGGACCGGCGCGCCGATGCGCGAACTGTCCTGCCGCTGGAAGCGAAGCAGCAGCGCCTCCGATCCATCGAAGGAGAAGTGCAGCGGGTTGGTCGAAACGACGGTCGTCAGGACCGTCTGGTCGGCGGTCACCGCATTGCCCGGATCGACCTGCCGTTGCGAGACCTGCCCCGAGATCGGCGCGAGGACGCGAGTGAAGCCGATATCGAGCTGACGCGCGCGCAAGCGCTGCCGAGGCGGCGGACACGTCCGCGTTGGCCGAACGCAAGGCGGCCTGGCGCTGCTCGACTTCCTCGACGCTGGCGGCGCGTTGCTCGGCGAGGGTACGCGAGCGGGCAAGCTCGGTACGAGCGTTGGTCGCCTGCGCCTGCGCCCGGACCAGCTGCGCTCGCGCCTGGTCGAGCTGGGCCTGCGCCGGCCGAGCATCGATGGTGAAGAGGAGCTGGCCACGGCGGACATATTGGCCGTCGCGAAAGTGCGTGCCGATCAGATAGCCCGAGACCCGCGGCTTCACGTCGACGTTCTCGGGAGCCTCGAACCGGCCCACGAAATCGTCCCAGTCGACCACTTCTCCGGCTAGCGGCGTCGCGACCGTGACTTCAGGGGGCGGCGGCGCGCCCTGCGATTCTTCACCGCCCGAACAGCCGGCAAGAGCGACAGACATGGATATGGCCAGGACGGCCAAGTCTTTGCGTAGCATTACGTTTTTCCGAAGACTCAGCCGAACCGCCCAAGCGCGTACGCGCTCACAAGGCCTGGATCGATCCCGCGTGGCATCACCCTTCGCGGCTGCACCTATTTGCACGCTGGTCTCAAGTCAAAACGCAATTCGGATATCCGGAAATATTGATCGAATTTAATGGATCCGGGCCCCATCTACGCATTCCAACCGCCGCCCAGCGCCCGGAAAAGGTTGATCTGAGCGACGGAGACTTGCCCGTTCATGCTGGCCAGTTCGGCTTCCGATTCGGCAAAGGTGCGCTCCGCGTCGAGCAAGGCGAGCGAGTCGACCTGCCCCTCCCGCTGCTGGGCGCGCACGATGCGGGCGGCGACTTCGGCCTCGTTGCGCGCGGCCTGCAGGGCTTCCCTTCGGCGGAGGGAATTCGCGTAGGCAGACAGGGCCGTCTCCGTCTCTTCGAGGGAGCGGAGGACGGTGCCGTCGAACTGCGCAAGGGCTTCCTGCGTACTCGCCTCGGCGCCCGCGACTTGGGCGCGGGCGCGGGCGTGATCGCTGAACGACCAGCTGATCAGCGGGCCGAGCAGGAAGCCGATCGGATTGCTGAACAGATTGCCCAGGCTGCTCGCGCCCGCCGCGGCCGATCCGCCGAGCGTGACTCGCGGATAGAGCTCGGCTGTCGCCACTCCGATCCGTGCCGTCGCCGCGGCAAGCCGGCGTTCGGCAGCCCGCACATCGGGCCTCCGCGCGAGAAGCTGGGTGCCGTCGCCGACCGGGATGACCTGATCGAGCTTCAGCGATGAAGTTCGCGCGCCCGCCGCAGAGGGGAGTTCGGCGGGCGCGCGCCCGGTCAAGGTCGCCAGCCGGAACAGCGCGGAATCGCGTTCGGCGGCGATGGCCGGAATCTCTGCCTGTCTCTGGTTGCGAAGCGTGGCGATGCGCGCCGTGTCGAGCCGCGTCGTCTGGCCGATCTCGACCTGCTTCTGCGTAAGATCGAGCGACCGGTCGAGCAGCTCGACGATGCGCGTCGCCACCGCCAGGCGCTCGGCGGCGCTGGCAGCGTCGGCGTAGGCGCGGGCCGTGTCCGACACGATCGCGACGCGGACGGCGTCGGCATCCGCCTCGGCCGCCCCGACCTCGCCGCGGCCCGCCTCGATGTTGCGGCTCACGCGGCCGAACAGGTCGACCTCGTAGGCCACTTCGAGACCGGCGCCGAAGCTGGTGGTGGCGTCGCTCAGGCCTGTGTCTCGTCCGCGCGTTGCCGAAGCGCTCACGCCGCCTTGCGGAAGGCGATCGACCTTCACTTCGCGAAGAGATGCCCTTGCTCGCGAAAGGCGTGCGACGGCTGCCCGGACGTCGGTGTTATGCGCGAGCGCGTCGGCAATCAGCCCGTCGAGGACCGGATCGTCGTACAGCCGCCACCAGTCGCCGGGGACCGGCGCGAGCGGCTGGACCGCCGGCGAGTTGGCGGCAACGAACGGGCCGGCCGCGGCTACGGGTGTCGCGGGCCGTGCATAGTCCGGTCCCGTGCTGCATGCCGCGAGGGCCAGCGCCGAAACGAGTGTCGTCAGTCTTTTCATCGGATCATTCCTCATTCCGCCGGGAGCAAAGTGAGCTGCTCGTCCGAGGGCCGGTCGCCACGGCGACGCTTCAGCCTTTCGCCGAGCGTGCGGGTGGCGACGTAGAAAACGGGGGTGAAGACCAGGCCGAAGGCCGTGACTCCGATCATCCCGAAGAAGACCGCCGTGCCGAGCGCCTGGCGAAGCTCCCAGCCGGGCCCGCTCGCGATCACCAGCGGCAGGGTGCCGAGGATGAAGGCGAAGCTGGTCATCAGGATCGGGCGCAGGCGCGCTCCTGCCGCTTCGACCGCCGCATCGATGGCCGTGAGGCCGCGCTCTTCCGCCTGCTTGGCGAACTCGACGATCAGGATCGCATTCTTCGCGGCGAGCGCGATGAGCACGATCAGGCCGATCTGCGTCAGGATGTTGTTGTCGAGCCCGCGCAGGTTCACGCCGGTCATCGCCGCCAGCAGGGTCATCGGCACGATCAGGATGATCGACAGCGGAAGCAGCAGGCTTTCGAACTGCGCCGCCAGCACCAGGAAGACGAACACGACCGACAGAGCGAAGATGATCGCCGCGATATTGCCCGCAAGCTTCTGCTGATAGGCGATGTCGGTCCATTCGCCGGAGAAGCCGGCGGGAAGGTTCGACGCGAGCCTTTCCATCGTCGAGATCGACTGGCCGCTCGAAAAGCCGGGCGCGGTGTCGCCGTCGATTTCGACCGCCGGATACAGGTTGTAGCGCGTCACGCGGTACGGGCCGGTCTTGTCCGAGAAGGTCGCAACCGTCCCGATCGGCACCATCGCTCCGCTGTTCGAGCGGGTCTTGAGCTGCCCGATGTCGGCCGGGTCGTCGCGATACTGGGCGTCCGCCTGAGCGGTCACGCGGAAGGTGCGGCCGAGCAGGTTGAAGTCGTTGACGTAGGCCGAGCCGAGATAGACCTGCAGCGTCTCGTTCACGCGTTCCGTGGGTACGCCGAGCATGTCGGCCTTGGCCCGGTCGACGTCCGCGAAGACGCGCGGGGTCGCCGTGTTGAACAAGGTGAAGACGTTGGCGAGGCCCTTCTCCTGATGCGCCTGGCCCATCAGTTGCTGGCGCGGCCTGCTCGAGCGCCTGGTAGCCGGCGCCCTGCCGGTCCTGGACGATCATGCGGTAGCCGCCGCCGCTGCCGACGCCCTGGATGACGGGCGGCGGGATGACGAACACGAAGGCTTCGTCCAGGTCGGCGAGCGCCGCGCGCATGTCGTTCTCGATGTTGAGTTCGGTGCGATCGGTTCCCGCGCGTTCCTCGAACGGCTTGAAGGTGACATAGGCGGCGCCGGCGTTGGATGCCTGCGTCCCCGACGCTCCGTCGAAGCCGGAGAACATCACCGCCTCGTCGACGCCCGGGACTTTCAGCAGCCGGTCGACCGCCTTCTTGAGCACCGCGTCCGTGCGTTCGATCGAGCTTCCGGGCGGAAGCTGGATGGCGGCGAGCGCATAGCCCTGGTCCTGCGCCGGGATGAAGCCGCTCGGCGTGTACCAGAAGACGCCAAGCGTCAGGCCGACGAGGCCGGCGTAGATCGTCAGCGCGCGCTTCGGGGCGTTGAGCAGCCGACGCGTGAAGCTGCCGTACCATTTGCTCAGGCGAGCGAAGGACCTGTTGAACCAGTCGCCTGCCCGATGGACGAAGCCCATGACGCCGGTTTCGGCGCGATGCTCGCTCTTCGGCTGCAGCAGCCGGGCGGCAAGCGCCGGCGACAGGGTCAGCGACAGAAGCAGCGAGATGATCGTCGATGCCGCGATCGTGACCGCGAACTGGCGATAGAATTCGCCCGTGATGCCGGTCAGGAAGGTGACGGGCACGAAGACCGCGCAGAGGACCAGGACGATCGCGACCAAGGCGCGTCGACACTTCGTCCATCGACCGGTGCGCGGCCTCGCGCGGGCTGAGGCCCTGTTCGAGGTTGCGCTCGACATTCTCGACCACGACGATGGCGTCGTCGACGACGATGCCGATCGCCAGCACCAGGCCGAACATCGACAAGGTGTTGAGCGAATAGCCGAGCGCCGCGAGCACCGCGAAGGAGCCGATCAGCGAGACCGGGATGGCGACGATCGGGATGATCGCCGCGCGCCAGCTCTGCAGGAAGACGATGATGACGAGGACGACGAGGATCATCGCCTCGAGAAGCGTCTTCTGCACCTCGCTCATCGATTCGCTGATGAATTCGGTCGGGTTCCAGATGATCCGGTATTCGAGGCCCTTGGGGAAAGTCTTGGAGGCGTCGGCGAGCTCGCGCCTTGATGCCTTCGGCAGCGGCGAGCGCGTTGGTGCCCGGCCGCTGGGTGATGCCGAGGATCACGCTATCCTTGCCGGAGAGGTAGGCGTTGACCCCGTAATCCTCGGCGCCGAGCTCGACCCGCGCCACGTCGCGAAGCGCGGGTGATCGCGCCCGTCGGGTCGGTCCGGACGATGATGTTGGAGAACTCTTCGGCCGTCTTGAAGCGGCCCTGGGTCTCGACGTTGAGCTGCTGCGCCGCGCCCGTATTGAACGGCGGCTGGCCGACGGTCCCGGCGGCGACCTGCACGTTCTGGCTGCGCAGCGCCTGCACGACTTCGCCCGCCGTCAGGCCGAGCGTCGAAGCGCGGCCCGGATCGATCCAGACCCGCATCGCATAGTCGCGGGCGCCGAAGATCGACACGTCGCCGATGCCTTCGACACGCGACAGGCGGTCCTTGAGCTGGGTCAGCGCATAGTTGGACACGTAGCCGCGATCGAGCGAGCCGTCGGGCGACAGCACGTTCACGGCCATCAGCCAGGACGGCGACGTCTTGCGGACGACAACGCCTTGCCGGCGCACTTCTTCCGGAAGGCTCGGCTGGGCGAGCGCGACGCGGTTCTGCACCAGCACCTGCGCCGTATCGAGGTCGGTTCCGAGCTTGAACGTGACGGTGATGGTCACCCGCCCGTCGCCGGTCGACTGCGACGACTGGTAGAGCATGTTGTCGACGCCGTTGATCTGCTGCTCGATCGGCGCAGCGACCGTGTCCGCGACCGTCTCGGCGGATGCGCCGGGATAGTTGGTGCTGACCGTCACCGTCGGCGGGACGATGTCCGGAAATTGCGAGACGGGCAGGCCGATGTAGGCGAACGCACCGACGATCGTGATGATGATCGCGATGACGCCGGCAAAGATCGGGCGCCGGATGAAGAAGTGGCTGAATTGCATCGGGGTTCGCCTTTTAGCGAGCGGCCAAGGTTGCCTGTGAGGCGCTTGGGGAGGATGGGGGCGGAGCCTTGGCGGCGACGCCGTTGGCCACTTGGACCTGCGTGACGCGCGTCCGCACCTTGGCGCCGGGCATGGCGAACTGGACGCCCTGGACGACCACCTGGTCGGCGCGGGTCAGGCCCGAGCGGATGACGCGCAGGTCGCCGACCAAAGGTCCCGTCTCGACCGGCTTGGCGGCGACGGTGCCGTCCTTGCCGACCGTCAGCACGATCTTGCGAGCCTGGTCCGTGCGGATCGCTGCGTCCGGGACGAGCAGGGCAGGCGTCGTCCCGCCGTCGGCGAGCCGCATGTTGCCGAACATGCCCGGGGTCAGGAACAGGTCGGGATTGGGGACGACGGCGCGGGCGCGGATCGTTCCCGAATTCTGGCTGATGCCATTGTCGGTGAAGTCGAGCCTGCCGCGGCGGCTGTAAGTCGCCTCGTCCTGAAGCCGGATCTCGGCGACGTCGCCCTGCGCGCCGGCGCGGCGCTCGCGCGAGTCCTTGAGGTAGAGGGATTCCGGAACGTCGAAGGTGAAGTAGATCGGGTCGAGCGCGTTGATCGTGGTCAGCAAGGTGCCGCCGTCGACGCCTGCGCTGACGAGATTGCCCGCGTCGATCCGGCGGTCGGAAATGCGGCCGCTGATCGGTGCACGGATGCGCGTGAACTCGACGTCGAGCGAGCGCTGCTGCACGCGCGCCTGGGCGGCGGCGAGCGCCGCGCGGGCGGTCTGCACTTGCGCGGAGAGCTGATCGACATTGGCCTGCGACACGGCGTCCGCCTCGAGCAGGCGGCGGGCGCGGCCGAGGTTCGGTGTCGGCCAGCGTGAGCTCGGCGCGGGCCGTCGCAACACCCGCACGCGCTTCGGCGAGCGACGCGACGTAGGGCCGCGGATCGACGGTGAAGAGCAGCTGGCCCTTCTGGACGATCGCGCCGTCGGTGAAGTGAATGCCGACGATCTGGCCGGAAATGCGCGGACGCACCTCGACCGTGCGGCTCGCTTCGAAGCGGCCGACATAATCGTCCCACAGGCTGACGCTCTGTTCGAGGGGTGCCGCGACCGTCACTTGGGGAAGGGGCGGAGCAGCGGCGGGGGAGGGATCGCTGCTCCACAGGGTGACGGCCGCGGCAAGGGCGACCAAGGGCGTTCCGACAATCGCAGAGCGTTGCCAGAGCGGGCGTTGAGCGAGCTTCAGGCGCAGGCGCTTGGCCTCGCCGTCGGCGACGACTTTGGAGATCATGTTCATGCGGCAATCCTTCGCGGAGCGCTGAGGGCCGCATTGATGCTGCCGGCCATCAGCTCATATTGGTCCGGCGAGAAGCCGGCGGAGATGAAGTTGGCGACGTCGTCGCCGGGAACGGTGAAGCCGTAGTGCCAGGTGAGCACCGCCATCCGGCGAAGCGCTTCCAGCTTCGGATTGGCGAGCTCGGGATTTCCCCGGCCGACGACCCAGTTCCAGAAGCGGCGCAGGCGGCCGGCTGTGCGGATGGTCCACAGACTGTCGACCCGGGCGAGGCGGACGACCGACCATTCCAGGTTCGAGAATGCGGGTTCCGGACGCGACGCATCATTGGCGGCGGTCAGAGTCACCGGCTGCGCGTCATGCGGTTCGATCCGCGAAAGATAGGCCATGCGATCATCCCTCTTTTCGCCAGGCGAGCGTCATCGATCGCCGGAGCAAGGCTCTCGGCGGGTGCGGCTCGTCCGGGCACGCAAAAATCTGTTCGGCGAAGCGCGGAGCTTCGGCGTCGGTCAGTTGTCAGTACGTTACGAAATTACTGGCGGGCGTCAGGACCCGCGGAAGACTGGAAACCTGTTCAAACGCATCGCCCCTTTATCCAATCAACGGTCAAAAAGCGGTGGCCGAAACATGACCCCAATCTTTCTGTACCGTTCAGTATAAAGACAGGTAGGGGAGGTCAAGCAATAATTCTATACCGACCGATAAAAAATCTTTCGGAGGGTATAAATCAGGCGCTCGGCCAGAGGGCGAGGCCGCTTTCGACCAGGCGATCGAGATCCTCGCGGGTCGCACCCTGGTTGGCCTGGACGGAGATTCCCTGAAGCATGGCGATAAGAACTCGCATGAGTCCTTCGGTGTCGATGTGCGCCGGAAGATCGCCTTCCGCCTTGGCGCGTTCGAACCGTTCCATGAGCGCCCGCTTGCCGGCTTCTCCGCGCTTCACGACTTCCTCGCGGATCGACTGCGACTTCGGGTCCGCAGGCGACCGACGTGATCACGCCCATGCAGCCATGCGGCTCGTCGCAATTCACGCTCATGACATTGTCGACCGAACCGCGCAGCATGGTCTCCGCCACGCCGCGTGCCGTCGGCTGTTCGAGGGCGCGACCGATGTAGGCGAGCTTCTCGGTCTCGTAGAGATCGAGCGCCTTGCGGAAGAGCGATTCCTTGTTGCCGAACGCGGCGTAAAGGCTCGGACGGGTGATGCCCATCGCCTCGGTCAGATCGTTGAGCGACGTGCCTTCGTAGCCCTTTTCCCAGAACACGCGCAGCGCCTTCGCAAGCGCTTCGTCCACGCAGAATTCGCGCGGGCGGCCACGGCAGGCAGGAGCAAAGGCAAGGTCGAGAAGCTTATTCATATCGCACGGTACATAATAGCGTTCGGCAGAAAATCCAGTGTAATTTCAATGAGGAGCTTTGATCTGCCTTTGTTCTCATGGCGATCAGACGCGCAATGCGGCGGCCGCTTCCGCCTCCCGCTTCAGGTTGCGCGCGAGCTGGGACATGCCGTTGAGGTACTGCGGCGGGACATGCACGTCGCGATAGTCGAGCGAAGCGGCGGCGCGCAAAGTCCAGAAGGGGTCGATCAGGTGCGGACGCGCAAGCGCCACCAGATCGGCGCGGCCGGCGGCGAGGATCGAGTTGGCATGGTCGGGCTCGTAGATGTTGCCGACGGCCATGGTCGCGAGCCGCGTCTCGTTGCGCAGCTTGTCGCTGAAGGGCGTCTGGAACATGCGCCCGTAAACCGGTTGCGCGCCGGTCCACGTCTGGCCGGCCGAGACGTCGATCAGGTCCGCGCCTTCGCGGCCGAAAGCCTCCGCGATTGCGACCGCGTCGTCGGGCGTGATGCCCTGATCGCCGGCCCAGTCGGTGGCGGAGATGCGCACCGACATCGGCCGGTCCGACGGCCAGGCGGCGCGCATCGCGGCGAAGACTTCGAGCGGGTAGCGCAGGCGGTTCTCAAGGCTCCCGCCATAGTCGTCGGTGCGCCGGTTCTGCAGCGGCGTAAGGAAGCCGGAGAGCAGATAGCCGTGCGCGGCGTGCAGCTCGATCATGTCGAATCCGCATTCGAGACCCATGCGGACCGCGGCCACGAACTGGTCGCGAACCGCGTCCATGTCCGCGCGAGTCATCGGCGTCGGCGTCTGGTTGACTGGCGACCAGGCGACGTCGCTCGCCGCCATCACCGGCCAATTGCCGTCGGGCAGCGGCGCATTGTCCTCTTCCCAGCCGACGCGGGTCGAGCCCTTGGCGCCGGAATGGCCGAGCTGCAGGCAGATCTTCGCCTTCGAATTGGCGTGGACGAAATCGACGATCCGCTTCCACGCGGCGACATGATCGTCGTTCCACATGCCGGTGCAGCCGGGGCTGATCCGGCCTTCCGGGCGAGACGCAGGTCATCTCGGTGAAAAGCAGGCCCGCGCCGCCCAATGCGCGCTCGCCATAGTGCACGAAATGGAAGTCGTTCGGGGTTCCGTCGACCGCGGAATACATGGCCATCGGTGAGACGGTGATGCGGTTCTCGACCTGCATTTCGCGCAGCTTGAACGGCGCGAACATCGGCGGCGCGGTCTTGTTCGAACGGCCGTCCGTCGCGCGTTTCCAGAACCAGCGCTCGACGCCTTCCAGCCATTCACGATCGCGCAGGCGGAGGTTCTCGTGGCTGATGCGCTGGCTGCGCGTCAGCAGCGAATAAGCGAACTGCAGCGGCTCGAAATGCGTGTAGCGCTCAAGCGTCTCGAACCATTCGGTCGAGTTGCGCGCGCTGTTCTGCAGCTTGAGGACTTCGAGGTTCCGCTCCGCAACATATTCGTCCATCGCCGCTTCGAGCGACAGGCCCGGACGGTTGAGCACCTCGGCCAGTTTGATCGCATCTTCGAGCGCGAGCTTGGTGCCGGACCCGACCGAGAAATGCGCGGTGTGCGCGGCGTCGCCGAGCAGGATGACATTGCCGGTCGACCAGCGCTCGCACTTGATGCGGCGGAAGTTGAGCCATGCCGCGGAGCCGACCAGATGCGCGGCGTTCGACTGCAGCGAATGGCCGTCGAGATATTTGGCGAACAACTTCTCGCAGGCGGCGATCGCTTCGGCCTGGTCCATGCGGTCGAAGCCGAAACCGCGCCACGTGTCTTCCGAACATTCGACGATGAAGGTCGAGCAGTCTGGGGCGAAGCGGTAGGCGTGCGCCCAGATCCAGCCGTGCTCGGTCTTCTCGAACGCGAAGGTGAAGGCGTCGAAGACCTTGTTCGTTCCGAGCCAGACGAACTTGTTCGCGCGCACATCGACGTCGACGCCGAACGCATCTTCGTATGCGTCGCGGAAGCGCGAGTTGATGCCGTCGGAAGCGATGACGAGATCGTAGTCGCGCCACTTCGGATCGGCCGGATCGCACTCGGCGTTGAACTCGATCCGGACGCCGAGTTCGCGCGCCCGGTCCTGCAATATTTCGAGCAGGCGCTTGCGGCCGATGCCGATGAACCCGTGACCCGAGGAAGTGATCGTCTCGCCGCCGAAGTGGACGTCGATGTCGTCCCAATGCGCGAATTCGTCGGCGATGATCTTCGCGGACTTGGGGTCGTTGGCCTGGAGGTTCTCGACCGTCTGGTCGGAGAAGACCACGCCCCAGCCGAAGGTGACACCGGGAGCGTTGCGTTCGAACACCGTGACGTCGTGCGCGGCGTCGCGGAGCTTCATCGAGATGGCGAAATAGAGGCCGGCCGGACCGGCGCCGACGCAGGCGATCTTCACCCGATCAGCTCCGAATGTTCACAATGTTCACGGTCGTGAGCGCAAGGCACGGAGCTGACAAAGTTGACGAAGTTGATTGTCGATGACGAGTCAACTTCGCTCCGCACCTGCGTCATTGGCTGGCCGTAAAACCGCATCGCACGCACTATGGCACAGCCGCGCGGCTGTAGGACAGGGGACGTTCGCTGTGGGTGGAGGTTCGCGTCAAGGATTCCAGCGCGCTAACAATCAGAGGCATGGACGAATTCCTGCCAGGCTTCGTTACGATGCCGTTTCAGTTCATGCCGCGCCTCCTCCACGGCCGCTCTGATGCAGCGTCAGCGGCGTCGGAGATCTCCCCGCCTGCCTCAATCGCCCCGGCTGCCAGGGCTATAGCCGTGAAGCGCTGCCCCAGTTCTTCCTGAATTGCGTCGATGCGTGCCGCGTGAGCCTTCCGGCTTTCCTCCAAGATGCTGGATGTTGCGCGGGTGAGGTAAAGCGAAAGGAGCATCTCCAGGGACGGCTCGCCAGACATCGCCGGATTTAGCAATTTATCGCGGAGATGCTGTACTTTCGTCGTGGCCAGCGCCCGTTGCAATAGCATCTGGCGCGTCGCCTCTTCCTTTGCTCGTTTGCTCGGGTCTGACGACTTCTCTCGGAGGGACGATCCCGCCGGTTGCTTCGGCGTTGCATTCTCATTCGCCGGTCTCGGACGAACCGCAAAAGACCCCGCAATTCCTCCAATGTTCGCCCAGCCGTCGCGACTCAAATCCGCGGTCGCAGCAGTCGACGATCAGGTGTCGAATCTCAAGACGAACAACGAGTTCCGTCCCGTGACCGTCGGATACAGGTCCGACTCCGAGGATCTCGACAGACGGAACCATCCGGCCGATAACGGCGGACGGAATCGTGCAAATGCATAGGTACACCTACGTTCCGACGTCGAGGTTGCAGCCACGCGTTCGCCTTCGATGATTGGACCGATGTCATCGGGGTGAATTCTCGAGGAGCCAGTCGCGCTGACCGACGTTCTTCGGCGAGCGTCACGTCGAGGCCGAACATTCATCGCGGCTTCGAGGCGGACAAAAGGAGCTCTCGGGATCCGAGGTCCGGGCTCCAATGACCTCGCGAGCATCTGAACGGCCATCATTTTGTCCCCAAGGCAAAGGCTCTGCGCGACGATAGAATAGTTGCCGCGGCTACTTGGGGTTCCCGCGACGAGCATTCCGTGGCCACAAACATTCTGGGAAGCGGCATTCGTTTCGAGCCTTTGCGGCGTAAGTCGAAGAGCTAGACCGCATTCTGGTCACACGGACATCGAAGCTATCGATTATCAATCCGCCGTCGGCTTCTTGGGTGCTGGTGTGCGATCGCCGAGAACGTAGCCCGCAATGCCGCTCAGCAGCGCGATCACCGCCTCGCCCGCGATCACGCCGAGCAGGCCGAGCAAGGACGCGGCGAGGACGATCATGATGATCGTCGCGAGCTTGGGGATGTCGGTTTGCTGCAGGATCTTCGCGATGCTCGCGCCGTCGAAATTACCGCGCCAGAACAGGGTCACGTAGACCACCGCCGCACCGGCGATCATGATCGAGAATGCGATGAGCGAGATTTGCGCGAGCTGCAGGATGAATTGGAGCAGCTCCGGTGTAGCTCTGCCTTGCATGATGAGTTCCTCCGCCCTGCGTGGAGCCTACTCAAAACGCGTCGAAAGTCGCGAACTTAATTGCGGCGCCGTTCCGATCAGTCTTCCGGTGCGACCGTCACGCACAGACCGTCGAGTTCGTCCGAGACCTTGATCTGGCAGGACAGGCGGCTGTTGGCTCCCGCCAGTCGGAGAAGGCGAGGATGGTTTCCTCGTCCGGCTGGATCGCGGGGCAGGCGTTCGACCCAGTCTTCGGCGACGTAGACGTGGCAGGTGCCGCAGCTTGCGCAGCCTCCGCAGATGCCGAGGATTTCGTCCATCCCGCCGCGCTTGAGATTGTCCTTCAGCGACGCGCCGGATTTGGCTTCGATCTGGCGCGTTTCACCGCCGCGAGTCGTGGCCCAGAGCGTCGGCATGTCAGCCGAGCCCTTCGACGTTCGAAAGAAAAAGATCGATCGCGCGGTTGAACTCGGCGGGCTTGTCGAGGTTGGCGAGGTGTGACGCGCCCGAGATGCACCACTAGTTGCGATCCGGGGATCTGCGCGTGCGAGTTCTTCGGACAAGCGCCGGCGGCGTGATCGCGTCTTCGTCGCCGACGATGATGAGCGTCGGGACGTCTGATGGCAGCGGCACGATCGCGCTGGTCGGCGAGCCAGACGGCTTCGGCGCCGATGCGGTATGCGGCCGGATCGATGCCGGCCATCGTGTCGACGATCGTCGTCGCGCATCTGCGGATCCTCGGACACCAGCAGCGCACCGACACGAGCCTCGGCCAGCCCGCGCATGTCGTGGCTTGCGGCGATCGAGCGGTCGTAGATCGCCTGCCCGTCGCGGATGCACCGCGAAGCTGTCGGCGATGATCAGCGAGGCGCAGCGGTCCGGTGCCGCCGCGTGCATCGCGATGGCAACGACTCCGCCGAGCGACAGCCCGCAAACGTGCGCGCGTTCGACGTCCAGCGAGTCCATCGCGGCGAGGATCGCGGCGGCATAATCGTCGCGCGTGGCGCCTTCGATGAGGTCGCTTTCGCCATAGCCGGGATAGTCGAACGCCAGCGCTCGCCGCGTCGCTCCGAAATGATCGAGCTGCGGCCGCCATACGGATTTGTCGGAGCCGACTCCGTGCAGGAAAATGATCGGCGTCGAGTTCGCCTGAGCCTTGCTCGACGTATCCGATGCTGCCCCGATTTGTGACGACGGTCGCCATCGGGCTGGCGTGAAGAAGCGCAACCGGCTTTGCAACAAGGATTCGCGGGCGAAACGGTTAAGCCACGGCTCATCTGCAAAGGCGCACGGATGGCCGACAGAGATCGAGAGTGCCGAGGTTATGGCCATGCGTAAATTGATGTTCGTTTTGCTTCTCGCCGGCGTTGCGGCGCCGGCATTTGCCGCCGACCGCGACGGGACCAACCGTTCCGTTTTCCGCGAACGCCGCGCCGATCGCGACACAGTCGAGCGACGATGCGCCTCGCCGCGAGGCTCCGCCCGCTCCGAAGAAGAGCGCCGAGCCGCGCGACAATCCGGGCCGTGGAGATGGCGCTGGACGGGCCGCAGTGGCCGGACCTGTAGGCGATCAACCTCGTGCCGATCGGCCTGAGCGCCGCGCGGCCGGCGATGCCGTGCGCAACTGGCGGCAGAGTTCCGACACCGAATTCGAGCAGCGTGCGCGAAAGGTGGAGGGCTCGCGTCCGACGCTTCCGGATCGTCCGGCGGGCGAGCGCGTCAACCGCTCCGCCGACAACGACACGGTCCGCAACTGGCGCGGGCGCGAACGCGACCAGGCAGAAGTCGGCCGGACCATCGAGGAGCGCAACCTGCGCACCGCACCCGGCGTCCGCGACGGCGGCCTGGTGGAGACGCGGCGATCCACTCCGCGAGTGTTCACGCCGAGAGAACGCCGGGTCAGCCGCACGCCGGTCTGGGGGACGGAGCCGCCGGCTCCGCGCTCGGCCCTGACGGCGCGGGCCAACCCCGCTCACCGCTGGCGCGGCGACTGGCGGCACGACCGCCGGTACGACTGGCGCGACTATCGGCGGCGGCATCACGACCGCTTCCGCTTCGCATTCTACTACGACCCGTTCGGCTGGAATTATCTGCGCTACGGCGTCGGTTGGCGGATGTGGCCGAGCTATTACCAGAACAACTACTGGCTGAACGATCCGTGGCAGTATCGCCTGCCGCCGGCCTACGGACCGTACCGCTGGATCCGCTACCACAACGACGCTCTGCTGGTGAACATCTACACCGGCGAGGTGGTGGACGTGGAATACGACTTCTTCTGGTAGACAGCGGAAGTGCGTTGGACGAAGGGGCGTTGCGGCCGAGCCGCGGCGCCCCTTTCGCGTTTGTCCTGCCTGGTTTGAAGGTGTCCCGATGAAGTACCGGTTCCGTATCGCTTTTCTCTGTGCGTCGATGGCTGCGCTCGCCGCCTGCGCGACGGCGCCCGTTGCCGGCGCCGGAACCGGTGACGCCCGTGGCCGAGCCCGCGCCCGTAGCGGAAAAGAGCGCGCACGACCGGTTGTTCGACCTGTTCAAGGCAAGCGACGAAGCGTCGCTCCAGCGCAATCCGCTGAACGCCATTTTCCGCGGCGACCTGCGCTATGCCGACCGGCTCGGCGACAGCATTACCGACGAATATTATGCGGCGGAGAAGGCGGCGGCAGAGGCGGACCTGTCGGGCCTGCGCGCCATCCCGCGCGACCAGCTCGATGCGACGGACCAGCTCGCCTACGACACGTTCGAATACACGACCAAGGACACGTTGCGCGGGTATCAGCCGGACATTCTGAACCTGACCAAGGTTCGGCCGCTCAACCACTTCTACGGGCTGCACACCTTCTACCCGACCTTCGCCAGCGGGCAGGGCGGAGCGCCGTTCAACACGGTTCAGGATTACGAGAACAATCTGAAGCGCCACAGCGACTTCGTCATCTACATCGACCGCGCGATCGGCCGCTTCAAGGAAGGGCAGGCGGCGGGCGTCGTCGAGACGAAGATGACCGTCCGCAACATGATCGAGCAGCTGGACGGCCAGCTGAAGATGAAGCCGGAGGACTCGCCCTATTTCGGTCCGGCCAAGGAGTTTCCGGAAGCGATCGGCGCCGCGGATCGCGAGCGGCTGACGCAGTCGCTGCGCGCCGCAATCACCGACGAAATCTATCCCGCGCTGACGAGGCTGCGCGACTATCTGAAGAACGACTATCTCGCGATCAGCCCGCGACGGCTTCGGTCTCATGTACATGAAGGGCGGCGATCATCTGTATCGCTACCAGATCCAGTCGACGACGACGCTTGCCGATGACGCCGGAAGAGATCCACGAGATCGGCCTGAAGGAAGTCGCGCGGATCAGGGCCGAGATGGAAAAGATCCGGCAGGAGGTCGGCTTCAAGGGCAGCCTCCACCAATTCTTCGAGCATCTGCGGACCGCGAAGCAGTTCCAGCCGAAGAGCCGCGAGGCGCTGACGCAGGCCTATTACGCCATCGGCAAAGAGGTCGACGCGAAGATCCCGCAATATTTCTCGGTCGTTCCGAAGACGCAAGCTGGAGATCCGGCCGTACGAGCCTTTCCGCGAGAAGTTTCAGGCGGGCGGCTCGTACGAGCAGGGAACGCCGGACGGTTCGCGGCCCGGCACCTTCTACTTCAACGCCTACGACCTTCCGGCGCGCAGCCTGTGGGGCGTGAACACGCTGTACCTGCACGAAGGCGCGCCGGGGCACCACTTCCAGATCAGCCTCGCGCAGGAGAATGAGGCGCTTCCGTCCTTCATGCGCTTCGGCGGGAACACGGCGTTCGCCGAGGGCTGGGCGCTCTATGCCGAGACGCTCGGCTACGAGATGGGCGTGTTCAAGGACCCGTACCAGCGCTTCGGAACGCTCAACGACGAGATGCTTCGCGCGATGCGGCTCGTGGTCGACACGGGCATCCACTCGAAGGGTTGGACGCGCGATCAGGGCATCAAGTACATGCTCGACAATTCGGGTCTCGGCCGCACCGACGTGACCGCCGAAGTCGAGCGCTACATCGCGATCCCGAGCCAGGCGACGGCCTACAAGGTCGGATCGCTGACCATCCAGCGGCTGCGCGACAAGGCGAAGGCGGAACTCGGCGACAAGTTCGACATCCGCGAATTCCACGCGCAGGTGCTGAACACGGGCGCGCTTCCGCTGCAGATCCTGGAGCAGAAGATCGACCGCTGGATCGCGGCGAAGAAAGGTACTGCGTCATCCTGACGAAAGTCAGGATCCATGAACTCGGCCGTGCGAGTTCTCGGCATATCGTGCTCATGGATGCTGAATCGAGTTCAGCATGACGGTCAGGCCGTTTCGCTCAGCTCCACGAACGGCGCGAACTTCACTTCGCGTTTGACGAAGTGAGTCTCGTACCGGCGGACGGTCGGCGACGAGGTCAGGAGCTCGTCGGCAGCCTCGTTGAAGGCCGCCATGCTTTCGCAGTCGAACAAGGCGATGATGTCGTGCGGGCCGGCGATCTCGTAAGTGAATTGCACGCTGGGTGCGGCGAGCAGGCGTTTCTCGAGCGCGTTCTTGCCCTTCAGGTCGGCATGTTCGCTGAGCTGGATGAGAACGATCGCGCGCAGCCGGCGGTCGACCAGCCGCGGTGAGAGCAAGGCGATGGTTCGCGCGATGATCCCGTCGGCGCGCAGGCGGCGCAGGCGGCGCGCGATCGCGGACGGCGACAGAGCGACCTCCTCCGCGAGCGATTCGGCAGTGCGGCCGTCGTCGCGCTGGACGATGTTCAGCAGGGCAATGTCGAAGCGGTCGAGCATCTCCCACAGCCTGCCAATTTTTGGCACGAAGTGAAGCAAAATTGCGCACAACGGGCGTGAAGATCGGCGGCGAGGCAGCGCTGGCGTCGCTCAAGTGAGACCAGCGACCGTTTGCCGAAATTTGGCAGGCCGGCCATCGAACTTGCATAAAATGCGTACCGCCTCGGCATTAGAATGTCCCGAACGAGGGAGCATTCCGATGCGGAGGCATTCGCGTAATCTGCTGTTGATCGCCGCGCTGTGCTGGGTTGCGCCCGCATCGGCCGCAGCTCGCGCCTCGGGGGACGATGGATGTCCCGATGCGAATAGCGCGGCAGATTGTCATTCTCGCCGACCAAGGCTCCCGGCGACGTTCCGGTATACGCCGGACGCCGCGCGCTTCTGCCCTAGGCGCAGCGCCTCGGCGATCAGCCGCCGGCTGTTGTCGATCCCATAGAGCGCGATGAAGCTGCCCATGCGCGGCCCCTGGCTGGAGCCGAGCAGGGTTTCGTAGAGCGCCTGGAACCAGCCGCGCAGGCTTTCGAACGGATGGCGCTTGCCGACCTCGAACACGATGTTCTGGATCGCCTCGCTGTCCGCGTCGGCCGGGAGCTTCGCCAATTCTCCGTCGAGATCGCGAAGCGCCGCGGCCTCCAGTTCGGTCGGCGCTCGGCGCTGCAGGGTCGGGACGACGAAGTCGCGCGCGTAATTGACGGCCAGGCCGATCAGCTCGTCGAGCTCGGCGTGCGTGTCCGCCGACGTGTCCGGCGCATAGCGCTGGACGAACCGCCACGCCGTTTCCTTGTCGTGGATGCCCGGCAGGCTGACGAGGTTGAGCAGCAGTCCATAGGTCAGCGGCAGGCTGTGCGGCTCCGGCACCTTGCCGTTGTGGATGTGGTGCACCGGATTGCCGAGCCTCTGCTCGATCGGCTGGTTCGGGTAATTTCCGCGGAACTGCCAATATTCGTCGACCGCGCGCGGGATCAGGCCGAGGTGCAGGCTCTTCGCCTTCCTCGGCTCGCGGTAGATGTAGAAGGACAGGCTCGGCTCGCTGCCGTAGCGCAGCCATTCCTCGAGGCTGAGGCCGTTGCCCTTCGACTTGGAGATCTTCTCGCCCTTTTCGTCGAGGAACATCTCGTAGTTGAAGCCCTCGGGCGGACGGCCGCCGAGGACGCGGGCGATCTTCGAGGACTGCGTGACGCTGTCGATCAGATCCTTGCCGGACATTTCGTAATCGACGCCGAGCGCGACCCAGCGCGCGGCCCAGTCGACCTTCCACTGCAGCTTGGACATGCCGCCGAGCGCGGATTGCTCGACGCGGCTGCCGTCCTCGTCGGTGAAGGCGATCGTGCCGGCCTCGGCGTCGACGACTTCGACCGGCACCTGAAGCACCCGGCCGCTGGTCGGCGAAATCGGGCAGCACCGGCGAATAGGTCTGCCGCCGTTCCTCGCGCAGGGTCGGAAGCATCACGCCCATCACGCCGTCCCAATTGCGCAGGACGGAGCGAACGGCCTCATCGAAGCGGCCGCTCGAATAGCAATCGGTCGCCGACAGGAATTCATAGTCGAAGCCGAAGCGGTCGAGGAAATGCCGCAGCATCGCATTGTTGTGATGCGCGAAGCTCTCGTGGCTTCCGAACGGGTCGGGGATGCGCGTCAGCGGCTTGCCGAGATGCGCGGCCAGCATCTCCTTTTCGGGCACATTGTCCGGCACCTTGCGCAGGCCGTCCATGTCGTCGCTGAAGGCGATCAGCCGCGTCGGCGCTCCGCCGGTCAGCTCCTCATAGGCCCGGCGGACGAAGGTCGTGCGCAGCACTTCGTTGAAGGTGCCGATGTGCGGCAGGCCCGACGGACCGTAGCCGGTTTCGAAGATCATCGGCTCGCCGTTCGGCTTCCCGTCGGGCCAGCGCTTCAGCAGCTTGCGCGCTTCCTCGTAGGGCCAGGCCTTCGACAAGAGAGCTGCTTCGCGGATTGCGGCCGTGTCCATCATGGCGCGGTCCTAGCGAAGCAATATCCGCGCTGCTACCTCTGCCGAGGTGCAGCCGGTCACCGAATATCAGCGACGTCGACCGCGAGCGGTTCGAGGCGGAGATCGTGCCGCGCGGCCGTCCAGCGGTTCTGCGCGGGCTGGTTGCCGATTGGCCGGCCGTTGAGGCCGGGCAGGCCGGCGAGGAGGCGCTGGCGCAATTCCTGCGCGACGCGGCGAGCGAGGAGCCGTTCGAGGCCTGGTTCGGACCGCCCGAGATCGGCGGCCGCTTCGGCTACAATGCCGGACTTCGACGGCTTCAACCACGAGCGGCGGCTGGCCACGGTCGACCAGCTGCTCGAGCTTCTGCTTCGCCAGCGCGGCCACGAGGCGCCTTATTCGATGTACGCCGGGCGGAATTCCCGTCCGGAAGCACTTGCCCGGACTGATGCCCACCATCGACCTGCCGCTGATCGACAAGAGCCGCGAGACGCTCATCTCCCTCTGGCTCGGGAATCGGACGCATGTGCCGCCGCACTGGGACCTGCCGCAGAACCTTGCCTGCGTCGTCGCCGGGCGGCGGCAAGTTCACCCTCTTTCCGACCGATCAGCTCAAGAACCTCTACGTCGGTCCGCTCGACTTCACTCTGGCGGGCCAGCCGACGAGCCTCGTCAATCTGGAGGAACCCGATTTCGAGCGGCATCCACGCGTTGAGGGATGCGCTTGAGGCGGCTGAGACCGCGGAGCTCGGGCCGGGCGATGCGCTCTATCTTCCGAGCCTCTGGTGGCACGGCGTGTCGTCGCTCGACGAGATTGGAGCGATGGTGAATTTCTGGTGGCGCGCGGGCGATCCGCCGCATCTGGCGCCGATCAACGCTCTCTATCACGCGGTCATCACGGTGAAGGATTTGCCGCCGAGCGAGCGCGCTGCGTGGCGCATTTTCTTCGACCATTACGTCTTCGGGGACGACGGCGATCCCGCCGCTCACCTGCCCGAGGAAGCGCGCGGGATCTCGGTCGGAGGACTCCGGAGCTGGTCGCGCGGGTCAAGGCGTTGCTCGCGCGCGCCCTTTCGCGATGAGCTGAGCGTTCCACTTTCGTTCGCATCCATTATAGTCGCCGGAAATGCCTTCGCCGCCGCTTCCCTCGCTTCACGCAACCCACGCCGGAATCTGGATCGCCGGCGCGGGGCGAGGAGCGCGCGCGAGGCGAGCCGGGGCGAGGCGATCGCGCGGGCGGCGGAGACGCCGCACATCATCCTCAATGCGCCTCTGGTCGGGCAGCGGCTCGGCTATCCGGACCTGTCCGGGCTCGACCTGCTGGAGCTGTTCGCCTTCATCCATCCGGCGAAGTTCGCGGTGCCGACGGTGTGCGGGCATGTGCCGCGCGGTCGGGATCGAGCCGCCGGCGAGCGAGGCGGAAGCGGCGGGCGCGTTGCGGCGCGATCGCCGGCGCATTGCTTGATGTGCTCGAGCAGCCGGACTGGGCGGAGCGCGAAGGCGCGTGGACGTCGAACCAGTCGCTGGCGCGGATGGGCTGGGGCTGGGCGCCGCTGGTCAGTGCCCGGCTCGAACGGCCGGAGCGCGGCGAGCGCATGCTCTATTCGCGGCTCAAGCAGTGGGAGGAGACGGCGGACCGGCCGCCGCCGCGGACGATCATCGTTCCACCGTCGGCCGCGAGGGACCGCTTGCGCGAGCTGACCGGAGCGCAATCGGAATTGCGCTCGGGGCAGGCGGCGATGGCGGAGGAGGCGACCTCCATCTTCGCTCCGCGGCGGCAGAAGGATGTGCCGAACATGCTGCTCGCCGAGGCGGGCACGGGGATCGGCAAGACGTTGGCCTATCTGTCGCCCGCCTCGCTGTGGTCCGAGGCGTCGGGCGGGACGGTCTGGGTCTCGACCTTCACCAAGGCGCTGCAGCGGCAGCTCGATGCGGAAGGGCCGCGCCTGGTTGCCGACCCGGCCGAGCGCGCGCGGCGGATCGTCGTCCGCAAGGGGCGCGAGAATTACCTCTGCCTGCTGAACCTGGAGGATGCGCTGCAGGGTGCGTTCTCCGGGCGGGCGGCGATCCTCGCGCAGTTGGTCGGGCGCTGGGCGGCTTATTCGAAGGACGGCGACATGGTCGGCGGCGACCTGCCGGGCTGGCTGCCGAGCCTGTTCCGCCGCGCGGGCGCGACCGCGCTGACCGACCGGCGCGGCGAGTGCGTCTATGCCGGCTGCCCGCACTATCGCCGCTGCTTCATCGAGCGCGCCGAGCGGGCCGGGCGCGAGGCGGACATCGTCATCGCCAACCATGCGTTGGTGATGATCAACGCCGCGCGCTCGCGCGAGATCGCGCCGCAGCGGATCATCTTCGACGAAGGCCATCATCTGTTCGATGCCGCGGACTCGACCTTCGGAGTCACGTTCGGCGGGCAGGACGCGATCGAGATGCGGCGCTGGATCGTCGGTCCCGAAGGCAAGTCGCGCGGACGGCGGCGCGGACTTGCGGCGCGGCTGATGGACGTCGCCTCCTACGACGACGAAGGCGCGCAGGCGCTGGAAGCCGCGATCGAGGCGGCGCGGGCGATGCCGTCGGACGGCTGGCTGCAGCGGATCATCGAAGGATCGCCGTTCGGGCCGGTCGAGGCGTTGCTCGGCGAGGTGCGCGGCATGGTCTACGCGCGGGCCAAGGCGCAGGACGCGGGCTACGGGCTGGAGACGGAACTGGCCGAGCCGGACGGCGCGCTGGTGTCCGCCGCGGCAGGGGCGCTCGAAGAGGCTGGAAGCGCTGCAGAAGCCGCTCGCCGCGTTGAGCCGCCGGCTGGAGGCGGTGCTCGAGGATGCGCCCGACTGGCTGGATTCGCAGGCGCGGGCGCGGGTCGACGGGGCGATCAACGGCCTCGCCTGGCGGCGCGAAATCCTGTCCGCCTGGATCGCCTTGCTCGCGCGGATCGGCGGGTCGGCGGATCCGGAATTCGTCGACTGGCTGGCGATCGAACGCGCCGAGGGGCGGGAGTATGACGTGGCGATCCACCGCCGCTGGCTCGACCCGACCAAGCCGCTCGCCAAGGTCGTGCTCGAGTCAGGCGCAGGGCGTGCTGGTGACGTCGGCGACGTTGCGCGGCGGCGACGCCAGCTGGGCGCGAGCGGAAGAGCGGACCGGCGCGGTGCATCTCGACTGCAATGTCGGCCGGTTCGAGGCGGACAGCCCGTTCGACTATTCGGCCTGTTCCGAAGTGCTGATCGTCACCGACGTGAAGCAGGGCGACCTGGCCGGCCTGGCGGGCGCCTATGCGCGGCTGATCGAGGCGGCGGGCGGCGGCACGCTCGGGCTGTTCACGGCGATCCAGCGGCTGAAGACGGTGCATTCGCGCATCGCCGACCGGCTGGCGCGCGCGGGCCTGCCGCTCCTCGCGCAGCATGTCGATCCGATCGATGCCGGGACCTTGGTCGACATCTTCCGCGACGATCCGCGCGCCTCGCTTGCTCGGCACGGATGCGCTTCGCGACGGCGTGGACGTGCCCGGCGAATCGCTGCGGCTGGTCGTCATGGAACGCGTTCCCTGGCCGCGCCCGACCGTGCTGCATGCGCGCACGGCGAATGGCCGGCGGCGGGAGCGCCTATGACGACGCGGTCGTTCGCGCGCGGCTGGCGCAGGCGTTCGGCCGGCTGATCCGCCGCGAGGGCGATCGCGGGACGTTCGTCATCCTGTCCGCGGCCATGCCCTCGCGGTTGCTGTCCGCCTTTCCGGCCGGCGTGCCGATCCGGCGCGTGCCGCTCGACGAGGCTATTGCGCATGTCGCCGCTGCTGGCACTGTCGCTCCGGTGACCATGCGGGAGCCGGCGAGTGTGAAGACGCTCTACGTGCTGAGGCACGCAAAATCGGACTGGGGCGATTCGTCGCTCCGGGACTTCGATCGACC
This sequence comes from uncultured Alphaproteobacteria bacterium, assembly GCA_963807815.1. Lineage (GTDB taxonomy): Bacteria > Pseudomonadota > Alphaproteobacteria > Sphingomonadales > Sphingomonadaceae > Sphingomicrobium. The sequence goes on from CAWECW010000014.1 coordinate 36,908, forward strand.
CTTGAACGAGCGCGGCTGGAAGGCGGCCAAGGCGATGGGCCGCGAGATGCGCGAGCGCGGCCTCGCCCCGGACCTGGTGCTGGTCAGCCCGGCCGCGCGGACGACGGAGACGCTCGCGCGGGTGGAGGAGGGCTTCGGCGGAAAATTCGAAACGCTGGAGGAGCGAAGCATCTATCTCGCCGAGACCGAGACGCTGGTCGGCCTCGTTCGCGGGGCGCCGGCCGAAGTCGGACCGGCTGATGATCGTCGGCCACAATCCGGGAATGCACGAGCTGGTGCTCGTGCTGGCGCACGGGCCGCAGGAATTGCGGGACGAGGCGGCGGAGCAAATTTCCGACCGGCGCGCTTTGGCGGAAATCAGCTTCGATGTTCGGGACTGGACGGACGTAGCGCCCGGCTCAGGGCAGATCCGCAGCTTCCTGAAGCCGCGCGACCTTTAGTCTTCGATCAGCGCCGCCAGCTGCTGCCGGACGGCCTTCAGCCGATTCACGTCGACGCCGTTGCCGCGCGTGGCGTCCGGGGCTCGATGGCGACCGTGGCATCGCCGACGGCGATCGTCGCAGGCTGCGGCAGGACGCGTCCTTGCTGCGCAGCACCTTCTGCACGCCGCGAACCGTATAGCCCTCGCTGTTGAGCAGGCGGTGGATCGTCCGCGCGAGTTCGACGTCGGCAGGGCGGTAATAGCGGCGGTTGCCGGCCCGCTGCAGCGGCCGCAGCTGCGGGAACTTCGACTCCCAATAGCGCAGGATGTGCTGGGCGACGCCGAGCTCGGATGAAAGCTCGCCGATCGTCTTGAAGGCGCCGGGAGCCTTTTCGCCGGTCGCCATTGCGCTTCTTATCTCGCGATCCTGTCGCGCATGATCTGGCTTGCGCGGAAGGTCATGACGCGGCGCGGAGCGATCGCGACTTCGATGCCCGTCTTCGGATTGCGGCCGACGCGCTCACCCTTGTCGCGCAGGATGAAGCTGCCGAAGCCGGAGATCTTCACATTCTTGCCCTCGGACAGCGAATGGCACATGTGGTGCAGCACGCGCTCGACGAGCTGGGCCGATTCGGCGCGGGACAATCCAAGCCTGTTGTGGACGACGTCCGCGAGGTCGGCGCGCGTCAAAGTTCCCCCCAAATCAGCCTCCTTGCCCATTCGTGCGATGCCGAGGTCGGCCATCTGCGTCTCCCGCCCAAAAAATGCCGCACGCCCCGTCGCGGCATATTACAGTTGCGTAACGGAAATCGGACTTGTCGGCAATGCGACATTTTCGTCCGATTTCATAACAATATCAATACCTGAGGACTGCAGCGCCCCAGGTGAAACCACCGCCCATCGCTTCCAGCACGACGATATCGCCGCGCTTGATTCGACCATCCTTCACGGCAACGTCGAGCGCAAGAGGCACGGATGCGGCAGACGTGTTTGCATGCCGGTCCACCGTGACCACGATCTTCTCGTTCGGCAGGCCGAGCTTCTTCGGGCCGTTGCGTCGAGGATTCGCGCGTTGGCCTGGTGCGGTACGACCCAGTCGACGTCGCTCGAGCTGAGGCCCGCCGCGGAGAGGACTTCGCCGAGCACCTCGGCAAGATTGACGACCGCGTGGCGGAAAACCTCGCGGCCCTTCATTCGCAGCTTGCCGACTGTGCCCGTCGGTGGACGGGCCGCCGTCGACGAACAGCAGGTCGTTGTGACGTCCGTCCGCGTGAAGCTTGGTCGCGAGGATGCCGCGGTCGCCTTCTTCGGCGCGAAGGATGAGCGCGCCTGCGCCGTCGCCGAACAGGACGCAGGTCGTCCGGTCTTCCCAATCGAGGATGCGGCTGAACGTCTCCGCGCCGATGACGATGGCCGTGCGGCCGGTCCCGGCGCGGATCATCGCGTCGGCGACGCTGAGGGCATAGAGAAAGCCCGTGCACACGGCGTGCACGTCGAACGCGACGCAATCGTTGATTCCGAGCGCCGCCTGCACCTTGGTCGCGGATGACGGGAAGGTCTGGTCGGGAGTGGCGGTGGCGAGGACGATGAGGTCGACCTCGGTCGCCGGGATGCCGGCGTCTTCGAGCGCCTTGCGCGCCGCCTCTGTCGCGAGGGTCGCGGTCGTCTCGCCTTCACCGGCGATGTAGCGGCTGCGGATCCCGGTGCGCTCGACGATCCACTGGTCGGAGGTGTCGACCTGCTTGGCCAGTTCCTCATTGTCGACGCGGCGCTTGGGAAGCGCGGAGCCCGTGCCGGCAACGACGGAGCGAAGAGTCACTGCGCGGCCTCGTTGAAGGCGTGGGCGCGGAAATTGTCGAGATCGTCCTCGATCTTCCGGATGATGTCGTTGCGGACCATGCGTCGCGGCGACGTTGATCGCGTTGGCGACGCCCTTCGGATTGGCGCCGCCGTGGCTCTTCACCACGATGCCGTTGAGGCCAAGGAAGACCGCGCCATTATGGTTGTTCGGGTCGAGATGGACCTTCAGCAGGTTCAGCGCCGGCTTGGACAGAGCGAAGCCCGCCTTGGACCGCAGCGAGCTCTTGAACGCGCGGCGGAGCAGATCGGTGACGAAGCGGGCCGTGCCCTCGGCGGTCTTGAGCGCGATGTTGCCGGAAAAGCCGTCGGTAACGACCACGTCGACATTGCCGCGCGACAGCTGGTCGCCCTCGGTGAAGCCGTCGAACCGCAGGGCCAGATAATTCGCCTCACGCAATAGGCCGGCCGCTTCCTTCAACTCGTCCGTGCCCTTCAACTCTTCCGTTCCGATGTTGAGCAGCTTCACGCGCGGTTTCGGCAGGGAAAGCACGGTACGAGCATAAGCGGCGCCCATGACGGCGAACTGAACGAGGTTCTGCGCATCGCATTCGGTGTTCGCGCCGAGGTCGAGCATGACGAGATCGGTTTCGCCGAGCGTCGGCAGCAGGGCCGCTAGCGCGGGGCGGTCGATGCCGGGCATGGTGCGCAGCGCGAGCTTCGACATGGCCATCAGGGCGCCGGTATTGCCTCCGGAGACGGCGGCATCGGCCTGGCCGTCTTTCACGGCATTGATCGCGATGCCCATCGACGTGGTCTTGGCGCGGCGGATCGCCTGGCTGGGCTTCTCGCTCGGGTCGATGGATTCGGGCGTGTGGAGGACCGTCACTTCGCGGGCGAGCCGGTCGTGCTTCCTCAACTCCTCGCCGACGAGCTTTTCGTCGCCGTAGAGGATGAACTGGAGCGAGGGATCCTTGCGGCGCGCACGGGCGATTCCGGCGACGATTGCCGCCGGCCCGGTGTCACCTCCCATTGCATCGATCGCGATCCGCGGGCCTGCGTCCATATTCGACCGCCCCGCGCCTCCTCTAGCCGTCAGGCTTCGGTCGAGACGATCTCGCGGCCGTTGTAGTGGCCGCAGGCCTGGCACAGATTGTGCGGGAGCTTAAGCTCGCCGCAGTTCGGGCACTCCTGGAACGTCGTGGGCTTCAGCGCATGGTGGCTGCGGCGCATGTTGCGCTTGGAGGGCGAGGTTTTTCTTTTAGGAACGGCCATCGAGGCACCTGTCTTGGAATCTGATTACAAAAAAATTGGCGACGATCGGTGCCTCTTCAACGGGGAAGCCCCGCGGCGGCGGCCGCATCGTCGCGAACGCGGCTCCTATAGCGAATAGCCGGGCAAGCGCAAGGCGTTAGGGGCCTTATGGACGCCGCGACCCGTTTCATTAGAGAACGGATAGCCGGAGGTGTCGAGAAGTATGAAGCGTTTGGTTCTGTTAGCAGCGTTCTCGCTGGCGGCTTGCACGAGCGCGGCACTGCGTGACGCATCGCCCGCCATTGCGGCCGAACTGCCTGCCGACGCTCCCTTCGGGACGAAATCTGCGCTTTGCGGACTTGGAGAGGAATCCCGCCGCCCGCATGCCCGGTGCTGTTCGTCGGCAGCTCTTCGATTCGGCTTTGGTCGACCCTCAAGGAGGATTGGCGCCCCTGCCGGTCCTCAATCGCGGCTTTGGCGGATCGACGATCGCCCAGTCGAACATGTGACCGCATCGTCGCGCCCTACCGGCCGCGAGCGATCGTGCTCTACGCCGGGGAATGATCTGATGTGGCCAGACGCCGGACGCCGTCGCCGCGGAGTTCCGGCTTCCTCGAAATGAAGCGCGCAAGCTGGCAAGGCCCGTCTTCTACATTTCGGCCAAGCCGTCGAAGCAAAGGTTCGGCCAATTCGCCCGGCAGTCCGAGCTGAACGCGGCAACGGCTAGCAGCGTCGAGCACGGACCTGACCTTTATCGATGTGGTCACGCAATGCTGCGCGACGGTACGAGACCTCGATCATTGTCGAGGACGTGACGCCGCCGGATATGCGATCTGGCGCGGCCTTGTCCGGGAGGTTGGCGAAGGGATCGAGTGGAGCGCTGCCGCTAGGCCGCCAGCGCGCGATCCCCCACCAGCGGGTTGGTCGCGCGTTCGTGGGCGAAGGTGGACATCGGGCCATGGCCTGGGATGAAGTTCGTTTCCCCGCCCATCGGCCAGAGCCGTTGCGTGATCGAATTGATCAGCTGCTGGTGATTGCCCATCGGGAAGTCCCAGCGGCCGATCGAGCCCTTGAACAACACGTCGCCGACGATGGCGAGCTTCGATTCCGGATGATGGAAGACGACGTGGCCAGGCGTGTGGCCGGGGCAGTGGCGGACGTCGAAGGTCAGCTCGCCGACCGTGACGGTGTCGCCGTCTTCCAGCCAGCGGTCGGGCTCGAACGGCTTGCCGGTGATGCCCCAGCGCTGGCCGTCTTCCTCCAGCTTGGAGATCCAGAAGATGTCGTCCTTGTGCGGGCCCTCGATCGGGACGCCAAGCTCAGCCGCGAGGATTCCCGCCGACCCGCAATGGTCGATATGACCGTGGGTCAGCAGGATCTTCTCGATCGTCACGCCCGCCTGGCTCGCCGCCGCCTTCAGCTTCGCAAGGTCGCCTCCCGGATCGGTGAACGTCCCGCGCATCGTCTTCGTGCACCAGATCAGGGTGCAGTTCTGCTGCAGCGGCGTCACCGGGATGATGGCGGCGCGAAGAGGCGGGGTCGCTTTGGTTCACTTGGCCAGCAAATTCTTCTGCCAGAACATCAATGTCGACCAGAACTGATAGTCCTGGTTCTCCTTCTTGGCGAAGCCGTGACCTTCGTTCTCGCCGACGAGGTACCAGACGTCGGTGCCGCGATCGCGGACGGCCTTTACGATCTGGTCGGCTTCCGACTTCGGAACGCGCGGGTCGTTGGCGCCCTGCACGATGAAGAGCGGCGCCTTGATCTCCGGAATGCGGCGCAGCGGCGAGATTTCGAGCAGCTTGGCGCGCTGCTTCGGATCGCGCTCGTCGCCATATTCGACGCGGCGCAGGTCGCGGCGATAGCTCTGCGTGTTCTCGAGGAAGGTCACGAAGTTGGAGATGGCGACGTTGCAGAGCGCGCCCTTGAAGCGGTCCGGGTACATGATCGCCGAGGCGTAGCACATGTAGCCGCCGTAGCTTCCGCCGGTGACCGCCATGCGGCCGCCGTCGATGGCGGGATCGGCCGCCAGGCGGTCGAGGAAAGCACCGATGTCCTTGACGCTGTCCTCGCGCTTGAACGGCCCGTTATCGAGGCTGACGAAGCGCTTGCCGAAGCCCGAGGAGCCGCGGACGTTCGGGAAGAAGATGGCGATGCCTTGCTCGTTGATGAGGTAGTTGTTGCGGCCGAGGAAGCCGGCCTGGGCCTGGCTTTCGGGACCGCCGTGGATGTTGACGATCAGCGGGCGCTTGCCGGGGAATTTCGCGGGATCGGGCCGATAGAGGAAGCCGGAGACGGGCTCGCCATCGAAGCTTTTCACCTCGACCAGTTCCGGCTCGACATTCGCCTTCGGGTCGAGGCCGCCCGTTTCGCTTTCGGTCCAGCGCGTGAGAGCCATGGTGGCGGGGTCGAGCGAAAAGGCGTCGGCAGGACTGCGCGCCGAAGTTAGCGTGAAGCCGAGCGGACCCCATGGCGCGAATTCCAGGCCGCCGATCACGCCGGCCGGCAGGCCGGGCACGGCCCGCGACTGGCCGCTGGCCACATCGAGCAGGAAGAGCTTGCTGCTGCCAGCCTCGTTCAGCGTGTAGGCGATCGTCCGCCCGTCCTTGCTGACCTCGAACTCCTCGACGTCCCAGCGCGAGGTCGGCGTGACGGCGGTGAACTTGCCGTTCGCAGGGTTGAGGCGGCCGAGGCGCTGGACGTCGCTGCCCTCGTCGGACGTGGTCCACAGCGTCCCGTCCGGCGCATATTTAAGGCCGCCGTAAGCGATGTCCTTCTTGTGATTGCCGATCGGCGTGAGCTTCCCGCTCGCGACGTCGAGCAGGTACGGATTGCTCTTGGTGATCGAGAGATATTCGATCACCGCCGCCGTGGCTCCGCCGGGAGCGAAATCGGTGATGCCCCAGCCGCCGCCCTTCACCTCGGCGACCTTGCGGTCCGTCTTCGGGTCGCGCGGATCGACGACGTAGAGATCGCTGTCGGTGCCGTTGCGGCGGGTCGAGCTGTAGCCGAGCAGGCGGCCTTCCTGGTCCCAGCTGCCGAACTCGTTGCGGCTCTTGCCGTCGGTCAGCAGGTTCATCCGGCCGTTCGCCAGCGTGTAGAGCTGATAGAATTCGCCGCCGCCGATGTGCATGGAGGTGACGAGAACGTCGCCCTTCGGCGACCATTGCCCGCCGACGGGTTCGACCTCGAAGCTGATCTGGCGCCGCGTGCCGAGCGGCGCGGCGACCGTGTGGAGCTGGTTCGTGTTGCCGAAGCGCGTGGCGACGAGCATCGACCGGTCCGCGGCGTTCCAGCCGGCGAAGCCTGCCGTGCGATATTCCATGTAGGGCCGGCTTTCGGCCGCGAGCTCGTCGGGAATGGCCGGCATTCCGTCGGCGGTGAGGGCCGCGGGCTTCGGAACTTCCGCGACGGCGGCGGTGGAAATCAGCGTGGCGGCAAGAAGGACGGCGCGGAACGGACGCAAGGCGGGACTCCCCCAAATGGATCGGCAGGTTCAAGCAGAGCCGCCGTGACGCGGCAAGGCAGCTTTATTTGCTTGCGGCGGGTTCGAGCGTGGCCATCGACGGAGGCTCGTCCTTCATCGACGAAGCGACGGATTCGGCCTTGCGCAGGGCGCGGAGCACGTTGCCGCCCGCAAGCTTTGCGAGATTCGCGTCGCTCCAGCCGCGCCGGATCAGCTCGGCGAACAACAGCGGATAGCCTTCGACTCCGCCAAGCCCTTCGACGCCGATATGGAATGCCGTCGAGGTCGCCGCCGATGCCGACATGATCGTGGCCAGCGACCTTGACCACATGCTCGATATGGTCGGCGACGGCGCCGACGGTGACGCGGCGGTCGCGGATGGGCGGCCTCCCATGCCTTCAAGCCCGCCTCCTGCTTGGCCTTGCTGTAGGAGTAGAGCGACTTCAGCCGCGCTTCCTCCGCGGACTGTTCGCGCGACCAGGCCCAGACGTCGGGCGACAGGAAGCCCGGCACGAAGGTGATCATCACCACGCCGCCATTCGCCGGAAGCAGCTGCAGCACGTCGTCGGGCACGTTGCGCGGGTGCGGGTTGAGCGCGGCGACGTCGGAGTGGGAGAAGATCACCGGCGCCCGGCTCGCGGCGATCGCGTCCTTCATCGTCGCGGGCGCGACGTGGCTGAGGTCGACCAGCATGCCGAGCCGGTTCATCTCCTTGACGACCTCCAGGCCGAACGGGCTCAGCCCGTCATATTTCGGCTCGTCGGTCCCGGCGTCGGCCCACTCGGTCGTCTGGTTGTGGGTGAGCGTCATGTAGCGGACGCCGCGCGCGTAGAATTGCCGGAGCGCGGCCATCGAGCCGCCGATCTGCCGGCCGCCCTCGACTCCCATCAGGGAGCCGATGCGGCCCTTGCGATGGATGCGCACCATGTCGTCGGCGGTCTCGGCGAACTCGAGGTCCTTCGGATAGGCGTCGATCAGGCGATGGGCGGTATCGATCTGCTCGATCGTGGTGCGGATTGCCTCGTCGCCGGTGATGGTGCCGCTGATGTAGACCGACCAGAATTGTCCGCCGACGCGGCCCTGCGATGCATCCGCTCCATGTCGGTCATCAGCGGCGGCGTGCGCATGATCCGTCCCACTCGCGAGACCTTCGACGCTTAGCTTGTAATTCTCGCGCAAGCGCCCAGGGCAGGTCGTTGTGCCCGTCGATCAGCGGCGTGCGCTTGAGGATCCGGTCGATCCTCTTCTGCACGGATCGCGGGATTTCCTGAGCGATGGCGGGGGTGGTGACGAGCAGCGCGGCTGCGGCGGCGAGGACGCGGGTTTTTACGGACATGGCGGGACGTCTATGGGCACCGGCGTCGCTTCGCAACGGCGGGACTTGTCCTAAAGGCCGCTGGCCGTGGATTAGGCAGCGATGAGCCAGCCCCAACGCGACTTGTCCGTGACGATGCGCTTCGATCCCGAAGAAGGCATTCCCAACCTCGACGTCTACCTCGACCAGTTGAAGCGGGAGGCCGACGCGGCGGGGTTCAAGTTCGACCATCATACGGCGCGCAATGAGCTTCAGGCCGCTACCTTTGGGAAGCGAACCGCTTCGACGGCTCGGCTGGTCCTGTCGCCGACCGGTACGATGGCGATCGAGGTTCGCCCCGCCTGAGCCAATCCTCGATGGTGTCGGCGATGCGTTCCGAGGCGCGGCCGTCGCCGTAGGGCAGGCAGGGCCTGCTCATCGATTGCAGCGCGTCCTCGTCGTCCAACAGCCAATCGACCGTGGCTCTGATCCTGTCGGGATCGCGGCCGACCAGTATCAGGTTGCCGCTCGCGATGCCTTCCGGTCGCTCGGTGCGGTCGCGCAGGATGAGCAAGGGCACGCCGAGCACCGGCGCTTCTTCCTGCATCCCGCCGGAATCGCTCAGGATCAGGTCGCTGTCGTGCATCGCCTGAAGCATTTCGTGGTGGCCGAATGGATCGTGCAGCTGGATGTTGGGCACGCCGCCAAGCAGATGCCGCATGCTGTCCGCGACGCGCGGGTTCGGATGAAGCACGAAGGTCATGTCGACATCGTCGCGGCGGGCGATCTCGCGCATGCAGGACGCGATTGCTTCGAGTCCTTCGCCCCAGCTTTCGCGGCGATGGCAGGTGACCAGCAAGCGCCTTCGACCCGCCTTTTCGGTGCGGGGTCGAAGCAGCGGCAGGCGTTCGAGCAAGGCATCGATGCCGGTGTTGCCGGTCACTTCGATCCGGCCGCCGACGCCCTCGCGGCGAAGGTTCGCAGCGCTCAACTCGGTCGGCGCGAAGAGCAGGGTGGCAAGGCCGTCGATGGCGATCCGGAAGTCCTCTTCGGGCCACGGGTTCAGGCGGTCGTGGCTGCGGAGCCCGGCTTCGACATGGGCGACGGGAATGCCGGCCTGCGCAGCGCCGAGAGCCCCGCCGAGCGCGCTCGACGTGTCGCCCTGCACGACGACCAGCCGCGTCTGGTCGATCGCTGCGCCGATGGTTCGCGCGACATCGCGCACGTGAAGCTGCGGGTCGGGCCGACCGGCGCAGCCAAGCTCGACCGTCGGGACCGCCGGCATGCCGTAGTCGGCCGGTTGAAGATGCGGGATGCTGTCCGGTGAGGATGAGGCGCGGGCGGATGCCGCGATGGAGGAGCGCTTTGGCTAAGGGAGCGAGCTTGATGACTTCAGGACGCGTACCGGCGACTAGCGCAACACTTTGATCGTTCAGTCTTCCCCCTGGCTCGGCGCGCTATTTGTGGCGGCCGGCGGTCAGGGCTGCAAGCGCTAGCGGAAGTTGTCGGCGTAAGCCTGGATCTTCATCGTCACCTTCGCGGCCGGGATCAGATGGTACTGAAGGCCCTTGCGCTCGCAGAAGGCGATCGCCTCTTCCTTCGTCTTGAAGTTGATCTTGACCTGCGTGTTCGTGTCGCCGGAACCGTTCCAGCCGGTCAGCGGGTCGGGCCGAAGCGGCTTCTGCCGCTCGAACTCCAGCAGCCACAGGCCGTTGTTGGCCTTGCCGGACTGGGTCGTGCGGCGGTCGAGCTCGGTGATGCGGGCGATCGTCATCGGCTGCGCGAAGTGGCCCAGCCCCGCTTCGGAATCAAGCTGCTTTGCTGCGGGATCGGCGCACTGCCTGGAGTCCGACGGATCGCCGGGGACGTAGCCGGGCGGATCGACGTCGCCATATTCACGCCGAAGCTCGCCAGACGTGCCGGAGCTTCGCCTCCTGCGCGGCATATTGCGGCAAGCCGGCAAGGTTGCGGTCTTCGCCCGGATCGGAGGCAAGGTCGTAGAGCTCCCACGCCTCCGGATAGTCCCAGTGGATGAGCTTCCACCGGTCGGTCCGCACACCGCGATGCTTGCGCACGCAATGGGCCGCCGGGAAATTCGAAATATTCGTAGAGGAAGTCCTTGCGCCAGTCGGCGACGCTCTTGCCTGCGCGATCGGCAGCCAGCTGCGGCCCTGCATCGCCGGCGCCGCCGCGCGCGCCGCCGGCGTCGAGGAAGGTCGGCGCGACGTCGATATTCAGCACCATGTGCTGCCGGTTGACCTGTCCCGCCGGAATCGACGCGGGGTGGCGGACGAGCATGGGAACGCGGATCGACGGCTCGTACATCAGCCGTTTGTCGAACAGGCCGTTCTCGCCGAGGAAGAAGCCGTTGTCGCTGGTGTAGACGATCAGCGTGTTCTCGCTGAGACCTTGCGCGGTCGAGATAATCGAGGAAACGTCCGACATTCTCGTCGACGCCCAGCAGCACGCGATAATAGTCCTTGATGAAGTGCTGCCAGTTGAGCCGCGCGCGCTCCTCTTCGGGCATGTCGGCGCGGACACCGCGGTTGCGATAGTCGGGCATGTCGGCGAGGCGCATGTCCGACATGCGCAGCGCCAGCGGACGTCGACGGCGAGGCTTTCGTTCAGGTCCGCCGGCGGCGGGATTTCGATGTCGGAGAAGGCGTTGGCGAAGCGCGGCGCCGGCTCCCAGCCGCGATGAGGCGCCTTGAACTGGTAGAGCAAGGCGAACGGGCGGTCCGTCGGCCGCCGGTCGAGGAAGCCGATCGCTTCCTGCGCCGATCACGTCATCGGTGTGGCCCTTGCCGCGCGACATCTGACCCTGGATCAGGATCGGCGGGTCGAAATACATGCCCTGCCCGGGAAGCACGGCGGTGTAGTCGTAGCCCATCGGCGGGTTGTTGACGTGCCACTTGCCGACGACGCCGGTGTGATAGCCGGCCGCGCGAAGCAGGTTGGGCCAGGTCGCGGCATTGTTCGAGCCGCGGCTCGTTCATGAAGCCCGATTCCTCGCCGTTGGTCATCAGGCCGTGCGTGTGGGAATAAAGCCGGTGAGGTAGGTCGCTCGGCTCGGGAGGCAAAGCGAGTTGGTGACGAACGCCTCGGTAAAGCGCACGCCCTCCTCGCCGATGCGGTCGAGGTTCGGCGTCTTGAGGATCGTGTTGCCGTACGAACTCAGCGCCGACTGGGCGTGATCGTCGGTCATGATGAACACGATGTTCGGGCGGGCCTTGCGCGTTTGCGCCGGCGTCACGCAGCCGGAAAGCGCGAGCGCCGCGGCAGAGCCGCCGAGCCCCTGAAGTACCGTTCTGCGATCCAAAACTACCTCAGTAAGCGCGGGAGATCGCGAACTCGACTGCCTCGGTAAGCGCCGACTTGGCCTTGCCGGCGGGGAAGGGCGCCAGCGCATCGAGCGCGCGCCGGCCGTAGATGGCGTGCACGCTCGACCGTGTCGGCCAGCGCGCCGTCGCTGCGGAGCAAGGCGATCGCGCGGGCCAGGTCGTCGTCGGACGTGCGCTCGCCGCTGATCGCGGCGCGCCAGAAGGCGCGATCGTCTTCGCGAGCCGCGGGCGTAGGCGAGGATGACCGGCAGGGTGATCTTGCCGTCGCGGAAATCGTCGCCGACGCCCTTGCCCATGACGTCCGCGTCCGACCCATAGTCGATCGCGTCGTCGACGAGCTGGAAGGCGATGCCGAGATAGCGGCCATAGTTCTCGAGCGCGATCTCGGCTTCGTCGCCGGCTTCGGCGACGACCGGCGCGATGCGGCAGGCGGCGGCGAACAGAGCCGCGGTCTTGGCCGAGATGATCTTGAGATACTGCTCCTCGTCGGTCTCGATCCGGCGCTGGGTGGTCAGCTGCTCGACCTCGCCCTCGGCGATGACCGCGGAGGCGTGGCTGAGGATCTTCAGGACCCTCAGGCTGCCGTCCTCGACCATCAGCTCGAAGCGCGCGGCTGAACAGGAAATCGCCGACCAGCACGCTCGCCGGATTGCCCCAGATGAGGTTGGCGGTGCGCTTGCCGCGGCGCAGGCCCGAGCCGTCGACGACGTCGTCGTGGAGCAGGGTGGCGGTGTGGATGAACTCGACTGCGGCGGCGAGCTTCTGGTGGCGGGTGCCGCTGATAGTCGAGCAAGGCCGCGCGACCCGAGCGTCAGCATCGGCCGCATCCGCTTCCCGCCGCCGGCGATGAGGTGGCCGGCGAGCTCGGGGATCAGCGCGACCTTGCTCTGCATGCGGTCGAGGATGACCGCGTTCACGCCGTGCATGTCGTCCGCGACGAGCGCCATCAGCGGATCGAGGGACGGCGCGCGCGGCGGTGCAGATCGTGGACGGTGGCGGTCACGGCGCCGCACTAGCCGGGAGGCAAGCGCATTTCCTAGCCCGCGGGAAGGCTCAGCCGCGCGAGCAGGCCGCCGAGGTCCTCGCTCTCTTCGAGCGTGATCGTGCCGCCGTAGATTTCGGCGACGTCGCGGACGATGGCGAGGCCGAGGCCGGTGCCGGGCTTGCCGGTGTCGAGCCGCGCGCCGCGCTGGAAGATCGCCTCGCGCTCGCTGCTGCGGGATGCCGGGGCCGTCGTCCTCGACGATGATATCGACGCATCGCCGTTCTTCGGCTCGACGGTCACGAACACGCGGCCGCCGCCATATTTGGCGGCATTCTCGACCAGGTTGCCGATCATCTCGTCGAGGTCCTGCCGTTCGACGCGGACCTCGGCGCTGCTTGTCGCCGGCGATGTCGACGGTGACGTTCTCGTAGAGGCGATCGACCGCGCGCTGCACCGCCTCGACGCTTTCCCAGACGCGCGCCCGTGCCTGGGCCGAGGCGCGGCGGCCGATGGCGCGGGCGCGGGCGAGATGGTGGTCGACCTGCCGCCGCATCACGATCGCCTCGCGGCAGACGGTGTCGGCCAGGTCGGGCGCGTTGGCCGTGGCGGCGTTGGTGATGACCGTCAGCGGAGTCTTCAGCGCATGGGCGAGATTGCCGGCGTGGCGGCGCGCCTCCTCCGCCTGCTCCTCGCTGTGCGCGAGCAGCTGGTTGATCTCCTGCGGTCAGCGGCTGGACCTCGTTCGGGAAGTCGCCGGCGATGCGCGACTTCGCGCCCGAGCGGATCGCGGCGACATCCTGCCGGACTCGGCGCAGCGGCCACAGGCCGTAGAAGGTCTGCAAGGCGGCGAGGATCAGAGCCCGACGCCGAGCGCGAGGAAGCTCCAGAACAGGGTCGAGCGCAGGTCGCGGATCTGGCTGTCGATCATCTCGCGCGACTGCGCGACCTGATAGCGCCAGCGAACCTTCGACCCGGGCAGGACGACGTCGCGCTCGGTTATCCGCAGCGGCTCGCCGTCGAATTCGTTGCTGTCGTAGACGTGGACGTCGACGTCCCTGTGGCGGTCCTGGACGGCAGGCGCCGGTCCCAGAGCGAGCGCGACGGGAAAGGTGTCCGCTCCTTCGCCGCTGATCTGGAAATAGATGCCCGAATAGGGCTCGACGAATCTCTGGTCGGCCGGCTGGCGAGTGAAGCGGACCTCGCCGTCGGGCCCGATCTCCGACGCCGCGATCATCGCGTTGAGGACATATTCGAGCTGGTCGTCGAAATTCTTGACGATCCCCGCTCTGAGGATCTGGTCGAGCGCGAAGCCGCCGATCAGCAGGAGCGCGGTGATCCAGAACGCCGCGACGACGATCATGCGCCGCGTCAGCGATCTCTCGCGAGACGGCTTGAGCGGCGGCGCTTCGGCTTGCCGATCCGCCGCCGTCACCGGGGCGGTTTGATCGTTCAACCGCGCTTTTCCTCCGGATCGTCGAGCGTGTAGCCGAGCCCGCGAATGGTGGTGATCACGTCCGCGCCCAGCTTCTTGCGGATGCGCGTGACGAACACCTCGATCGTGTTCGAATCGCGGTCGAAATCCTGGTCGTAGATATGCTCGATCAGCTCGGTGCGGCTGACGACCTTGCCCTTGTGGTGCATCAGATAGCTGAGCAGCTTGTACTCCTGCGCGGTCAGCTTCACCGGCTCGCCGGCCTTGGTGACCTTGCCCGAGCGCGTGTCGAGGCGGATGTCGCCCGCGATCAGCTCGGACGAGGCATTGCCCGATGCGCGGCGGATGAGGGCGCGCAGGCGAGCGATCAGCTCCTCGGTCTGGAAGGGCTTGGCGAGATAATCGTCCGCGCCGGCATCGAGGCCCGCGACCTTGTCCGACCAGCTGTCGCGCGCGGTCAGCACCAGCACGGGCATGCGCCGGCCTTCCTTGCGCCAGCGGTCGAGCACGGTGAGCCCGTCGACTTCGGGAAGCCCGAGATCGAGGATCACCGCGTCATAGCTCTCGGTCGAGCCGAGATAATGGCCGTCCTCGCCATCCGTGGCGAGGTCGACGGCATAGCCCGCCCCTTCGAGGGTCGAACGGAGCTGCCGCCCGAGATTGGGCTCGTCTTCGACGATCAGGACCCGCATGGAAATCTGTCCCCTAAAACACTGTTCACCGCGTCAAACCAACGCGAAGCTGAACGGTTGCTTTAGCGGAATGAACTGGGACGGCGCACGAAAATGTCAATGCGGCCGTCCGCTTTGCATCCGGCAATAACCATTGTAGATTTTGCTCCTCGGCGGAAACTGGGGGGTTGATGCCTGCGTTTTTCTGTCTGGCCGCGCTTGCGGCCGCCGTGCAGCAGGCGGATCCGGGGGATGCCGAGACCGCCGAGGAAATCGTCGTCACGGGCGAGCGTGTGCCGCGTTCGCTTCGGGAAACGCCGTCGAGCGTGGCAGTCGTGGACGAAGCGGCGATGGAGGCTAACGGCGCAAACCGCGTCGATCAGGTCCTTGCACTCATTCCCAACGTCCAGCTCGGCAACGGGAGCCAGGGACCCGCAATCCGGGGAATGGACACCACCGGGCCGCTTTACGCCTTGCCGGCCTTTCTTGGCGGCAACCGGCCGAGGATGACGCTCGTCGTCGACGGTCGGCCGGTCAGCTACAACGAGTTCGTCTTCGGCACTTTTCCGGTCTGGGATGCGGAGCGGATCGAGGTGTTCCGAAGCCCCCAGACGACGACGCAGGGCCAGAATTCGATCGCCGGCGCGATCTTCGTCAATACGAACGAGCCGGCCCTCTCGCCGGAATATGGCGCGCGTGCGATCGTCGGAAGCCTGAAGATGCGGCAGGTCTCGGCTTTAATGTCGGGTCCGCTCGCGGGCGACACGCTGGCGTTCCGTGTTGCCGGCGATTTTCGCTACGCCCGCACCAGTAGCAAGATTGAGGACGTAATCAGAGGCGGCGATCCCAGCCACGACGTTTACGGCCTGCTGCGGGCGAAGCTGCTCTTCAAACCGTCCGCGCGTACCCGGATGGTCCTGACCTACGTCCATTCGCAGTCGCAGATGCCGCAAACGATCGGGGTCGATGCGCCCTTCGAAGAGCGGCGGGACGATAGCGTCGACTACGGCGTGTTTCGGATCAACGTGGACTCGCTGACTGCTGCCGTCCGGCACGAGGCGAGTGACGAGCTCACCGCCAGCTTCATCCTTTCGGCAGGTGATAGCAGTGCGCGCCGCCTCGCAATTCCTGACTTCGGAGAAACGCGCAACGAAGGGCGAGACTGGTCCGGCGAAGCTGCGTTGAACTGGTCTCCCGATGCTTCGTACAAGCTGGTCGCCGGCGCCGCCCGCAACCGCGTCGCGCTGAAGCAATTCATCAATTTGCGGCAGGCTATCGGGATCGGTCGGCCGGTTCCGCGACCGGCAGACGGGTACGGGCTTGTTCGTCGACGCGACGGTTTCGATCACGCCGAAGACTGACGCTGACTGCAGGCTTGCGCTACCAGCGCGACCGCCAGGTGCGAACGGGTGCGCTGACCGCGACTTCGTTCGTCGTTCCCGTCGACTTCGATCGGCTCGTTCGAAGCCTGGTTGCCGAAAGTCAGCCTCGCCTACGACGTCACTTCGGACCTCACGATCGGAGCGATGGCGCAAAAAGCCTACAATCCGGGCGGCACGACGATACGGGTCGACACATTGCAGCCGGACGAGTTCAAGGCTGAGCGGCTGTGGGACTATCGAGCTGTTCGCGCAGGGCGAAGTTCGCGGGTGGACGCGCAATCCTCAATGCCAACGTCTTCTACTACGACATGCGCAATGCGCAGCGGGCCGAGGATGTTACGATCTCACCCCGAGCGGCGGCCGGCCGGGTTCGCCAATCTGTTCAACGTACCCAAGGCGCGTTCCTATGGCGCGGAAGCGGAGCTGAGTTGGCGGGTGACGGACGCGCTTTCGACGCGGCTGGCAGTCGGCCTGCTGGGCACGAAGATGGTCCGCACTGAAGGGGAGAGCGCAGTCTTCGCGGAAACGAGTTCGACCGCTCGCCCCATTTCACGGTCGCTGCGGCCGTCGATTGGCGAGCCACTGGAGCGGCTGCGGCTGTCGGGCCAGGTCAGGCATCACAGCCCCTATTTCAGCGATCCGAAGAATAGCCCGCACCTGCGGATCGGCAGCGCAACAAACGTCGATGCCCGGGTCGCATATGACATCGGACGGGTCTCGTTGTTCGGCCAGGTCCGAAACCTGTTCGATGCGCTGAACATGCTCAGCCTTGGGACGGCGATGTCCGGAGAGGCGGAGGATCCGAGAACCTTCGCGGTCGGAATCGAGAGTCGCTTCTAGCGATCGACTTGGTAGTCGGGACGGACGTTGCGGGCGTGCCAGTAGGCCGTCAACCCGATCTCATCGACAAGCGTCTGGAACCGAGGATCGGCGCGCATGGCGGCGATCGGCGGAGTGAACAGCCAGGGCGCGAAGCGCCAGCGCAGTGTCTTTGACCGGCATCGCGGGAGACTTGGGCCGATCGCGAACCTGAGCTCCCCACCGCAAAATAGGCGTTGGTGATCTCGAACGCGGTGTCGAGTTCGCCGAGCGCGGACATGACCATCGCTGCCTGAGCGAGCGAGGCCCGTGCTCGGAATTGCTTGTCGTGCCGCCGCTATGCTTTTTTCGCGCCTGCTGGTTCGGAGGCTGGGAGATCCAGTGCCGCCAGTGAGAGGCGCCACAAGGGATAGCTTCGGGCGAGAAATTCTGTGGTGCGGTTTCGGGCTTCTCGATCATCGCCAGCGCGGCCCGCGATCGGTGCGGTGAAGGCGAAGATCATGAATCGCGCAAAACGGACGAACCTGTGCGTTGGCCAATATTGCAACGCCTTGGCAATGACCCGATCGGCTTCGGCAACGCGTCCAGTAATCCAGAGCAGTTGCGCGTGCGGGTAATGACTGCCCGCCGTGAACGGGTCGATTCGGAGCGCACGCTCCACGAGGGCCAAGGCTTCCTGGCTTCTGCCCAACGCACTGAAGCAGGTTCCATAGCTGCCGCATGACTTGCATATTGCTGGGGTCGGCGGCGAGAATCCGGCGAAGCCGATCTTCTGTGTGCCGAAAGGTCCAAGGTTCGCACGCTTCGCAAGACCACCCGAGCGAGATGCGCATTCGGCTCGTGCGGATCGATGGCAAGAGCCGCGTTGACGGCGTCGCTGCGCTTCCTGGTCGGAATTTGGGATCTCCAGCTCGATCGTCATTCGTCGTCCGCAAGGCCCGAGCATAAGCGAGCAGGCCCTGCGCCTTGGCGTCTCGGGTCGAAGCGCAACTGCGCGTCGAAAGAAGTACTTGCGGATTTTCGGCCGGGTCGCTCGGTTCAGTGCAGCCTCGCCGCGCTCCATGAGGTCTTCGAACTCGCGGTCTTCCGCGCGGTCGCATCCACCAGAATCCACCGCGCCAAGCGCAGCTGCCGCAGCGGCAGCGCCGCCGCCGACGAGCTTGCGCCGCGACATGCCTAGCTCTGGCCTGCGTTCGTCAGTGACCGGCGCCCGTTTAGAAGCTGGAGAATTTCGCCGGTCAGCCGGTATCCCGTGCGCGGGATGGTCTCGATCTCGAATAGCCCGGGCGCGACTTGGCCGCCAGTCCGGCGGACCTTGGCGATTGCCCGATTGAGGCTGTCGTCGCCGACGATCACGCCGCCCCAGCACTGGTCGAAAAGCTCTGTCCGGGTGACGACCTTCCCGCCGGCATCGAGCAACAGCAGGAAAGACCTGCATGATCAGCGGCTCGAGGTGAGCATGACCGCCGGGACCTTCGACCAGCCGCCGCGACGGGCTGACGAGCATCGAGCCGAGTTGAAGGTCAGGCCGGAGCGCGAGGTCGCTCAGCTTCAACATTCTACGCCCCCGTACCTCCGCCCAATGAACGAAGATCAGCAAATGATCATAAGATCATCGGCAAACCTTCATCGCACATCCCGGAAGCCGGTTTCTACGCCCCTTCAATCACTTGAACGGAGCGAGGAAGCGTCATGAACAGGAACGTTTACATCTATGCGGCGACCGCTGCGGCGATCGCTTTTGCAAGCGCGGCCGCGGCGAAGAATTGGGATGACTGGTCCACGCCGGTGAACCTGGAAAGCCTTCCGGGCTCCAGCGCTTCAGTGAATACGCCCGCCGTCGATGGATGCGCCAGCCATTCGCCGGACGGGCTGATCCATCGTCTTCAATTCGAACCGGGCGGGCAATCAGGACCTCTATATGGCGACGCGATCGAGCACGGACGAAGGCTTCGGAACGCCAGTGCGGCTGCCGGAACCGGTCAACAGTTCGCCAACGAAGCCTGCCCGACGATCGCCAACGGTCATCGGTTTGTACTTCTCCAGCGATCGCGACGACCCGTCATACGACATTTACGTCAGCAAGCGCGGACCGAATGGCTGGAGCGAGCCGGAAAATCTCGGCCCGAACATCAATACGCCCGGATGGCTGGATGAGGCGGCCGCCTTCTACGAAGACGGCGGCGACCAGGTCATGCTCTTCTCGAGCCGGCAGGCCGGCGGCTCCGGAGACGGAAATATCTATCAGAGCGTGAACGGCGGACCCAAGAGCCTAGTGGCCGGCGGGCCGAACAGTTCGGCGTCGGACAATCGGCCGAGCGTCACCCGCGACGGACTGACCATCTTCTTCGATTCGACGAGAAGCGGCGGGTTGGGCGGGCCGGACCTCTACTATGCGACCCGTTCGAGCACGTCGGAGCCGTTCGGACCGGCAATTCATCTTGGCGGCCTGAGCTCGTCGGTCTTCGATGCTCGCGCCCACGATCAGCAAGGACGGGTCGTTCCTGACCTTCTCCTCGCAGCGTCCGGGCGGAGAATCCGCAGCCCCGGACATCTACTACACGACGAGGGACAAGATCACTGGCCAGTAGCAGCGGGGGCGCGCCGTGCCCGTGGCCTTTGGGGAGGCTACGGGCGCGAGCGTCCGACGATCCGGCCGGTCGCGGCGTCCACGTCGACCCAGATGACCCGGCCTTCCTTGACGAATTTCAGCCGATAGCGGTCGCCGTTGAACTCGGGGCCGAGATAGTCGGCGCCGCCCATGAAGGGCATGACCCGGCGCTCGATATTGGGAAGGGGCATGGCGCGTCCCTGGCGCTTCGCGTCGAACGCGCGATCGGCATCGCGCGGCGGTTCCGCTAGTGCGGGCGTCGCGAGCAGGCCTGCGCAAAGCGCGGCCAAAGCAGTTTTACGGAACAGGCTCATGGCGTTTCTCTGGTCGCAGCTTTTATCAGAAGCCATTGAATGCCTTATGAATGGTGCCGACCAATGCCGTTCAGGTAGAAGACTGCCGTAAAATTTGCGTTTACGGAAGTGGCCGAACGGTCACACCGGTTTCCTCCGCCAGAACGACTGGCTAGGGCGCGTCCATGGCCGCGGCTGTTCTCTCTTACGAAGACCTTGGGCTCGTCCAGGGCGAAGGCTGGTTGTTCCGCAACCTCGACGTGCACATCCGTCCGCGCGACCGGCTGGCGCTGATCGGCCGCAACGGCGCGGGCAAGACGACGCTGCTGAAGTGCCTCGCCGGGCTGATCGACACGGACGAGGGGCGGCGGACGATCGTGCCCGGGCTCGCGCGTGGTGCTGCTCGAGCAGGACCCGGACATGGGCGATCACGCGACCCTGTTCGACTGGGTGCTGGACGGAGCGGACGCGCCGGAGACGCATGAGGCGGCCGCGATCGCCGACCAGATCGGGCTGGACCTGTCGCGGCCGGTGGCGACCGCGAGCGGCGGCGAGCGGCGCCGCGCGGCGATCGTCCGCGCGATGGCGCAGGAGCCGGACGTGCTCATGCTCGACGAGCCGACCAACCATCTCGATCTCGCCGGGATCGAATGGCTGGAGGACTGGCTGAACCGCTTCACCGGCGCGTTCATCGTCATCAGCCACGACCGGACCTTCCTGACGCGGCTGACGAAGAGCTGCCTGTGGCTCGACCGCGGCAATCTGCGCCGGGCCGAGATCGGCTTCGGCGGCTTCGAGGCCTGGATGGAAAAGGCCTATGAGGAGGAGGCGCGCGCGGCCGAGAAGCTCGACGCCAAGCTGGCGCTCGAGGCGCGACTGGCTGGAGCGCGGGGTCACCGCGCGCCGCCGCCGCAACCAGGGCCGCCTCGCCAAGCTGCACGAGATGCGGGCGCAGCGGGCCGCGATGATCGGCGGCCGCGGGCACCGCCAAGCTCGCCATCGCCAAGGACGACGTTCGGTCCAAGGCGGTGATCGAGGCGGACCACGTGTCGAAGAGCTTCGGCGAGCGCGCGATCATCCGCGACTTCACCCTGCGCATCCAGCGCGGCGACCGGATCGGCATCGTCGGCGCCAACGGCGCGGGCAAGACGACCCTGCTCAAGCTGCTGACCGGCGAGCTCGAGCCCGACCAGGGCAAGGTCGAGCGCGCCAAGACGCTGTCCGGCATCGTCATCGACCAGCAGCGCAAGCTGATGGAGCCGACCAAGCGCGTTCGCGACGTGCTTGCGGAAGGCGGCGACTGGATCGACGTTCGCGGCACGAAGAAGCACATCAAGGGCTATCTGAAGGAATTCCTGTTCTCGCCCGAGCTGACCGAAGCGCCGGTCGGGTCGCTGTCGGGCGGCGAGCGGTCGCGCTTGCTGCTGGCGCGGGAGTTTGCGCGCGAGGCGAACCTGCTGGTGCTCGACGAGCCGACCAACGACCTCGACCTGGAGACGCTCGACCTGCTGCAGGAAGTGATCGCCGACTATGAAGGCACGGTCCTGATCGTCAGCCACGACCGCGATTTCCTCGACCGCACGGTGACCGTCACGCTCGGGCTCGACGGGTCGGGCAAGGTCGACATCGTCGCCGGCGGCTATGAGGATTGGGCGAAGCGGCGCGAGAGCACGCTCCCCTGCGAAGGCGGCTGGGCGAGGCCGCAGCCAGCAAGGCAGCGCCGCCGCCCGAAGCGCTCCGGCCCGCAGCCGGCGGCGAGCAAGCTCAGTCTACAAGGACCAGCGCGACCTCGACCGGCTGCCGGGCGAGATCGAGCGGCTGGAAGCGGAGATCGCTGCGACGGAGAAGCCCTGCACGACGCCGATCTCTACACGCGCGATCCGCAGCGGTTCGCCGATCTGACCGACCGCGCCGCCGAAGCTGCGCGCCGAGAAGGACGCGGCCGAAGAGCGCTGGCTGGAAGTCGCCGAGATGGCGGAGCAGCTCGCCGGCTAGGCCGCCGCCAGCCTCGCCTTGATCCGCTCGTCGACCCGCCGCTCGAAGATCGTCAGCGGCATCGCGCCTTCCTTGAGGATGTCGTGGAAGTCGCGGAGGTCGAACTTCGCGCCGAGCGCCTGTCTGCGCCTTTGCGCGAGCGCGCGTCCAGGCGATGTGGCCGATCTTGTAGCTGCAGGCCTGGCCCGGCGAGGCGCAGTAGCGCTCGATCTCGCGCTGCACGCGCGGGCGGGCGAAGCCGGTGGCGGCGACCATGTGATCGATCGCCTGCTCGCGGGTCCAGCGCTTGTGGTTGAGGCCGGTGTCGACGACCAGCCGCTCGGCGCGGAACAGGAAGGACTGCAGATAGCCGGCGCGCTCGATGCCCTTGTAGGCGCCAAGCTCGTCGGCGACCTGCTCGGCATAAAGCGCCCAGCCTTCGCCATAGGCCGAATAGAAGGCGATCCGGCGAAGCATCGGGATGTCGCCCGACCCCTGCGTCACGCTGTTCTGCAGGTGATGGCCCGGATTGCCCTCGTGATAGGTCAGCGCCGGCAGCGAATATTTCGGCCAGTCGCCGGTCGACTTGAGGTTGATGAAGTAGATCGCCGGGCGCGAGCCATCGAGCGACGCGGGCCGGTAATAGCCGTTGGACGCGCCGTCCTGGATTTCCGGCGGAACGCGGCGGATTTCGAGCGGATCCTTGGGCGGATTGTGGAAGGCGTGCGGCAGGCGCGCCGTCATGTCCGCCATGCCTGCGTTCAGGCTGGCGAGCAGCTCGGTGCGGCCCGCGTCGGTGTTCGGATAGAGCTGCTCGGGCGACTTGTTCAGCGCGGTGAGGCGCTCGCCGACGCTGCCGCTGGTATGGCCGGCGCCGCGCAGGATCTTGTCGAGCTCGGCGCGTGATTTCGGCGACCTGCTGCAGGCCGAGCTGATGGATTTCGTCGGCGGTGAAGTTGGTCGTCGTCGCTTCCGCCAGCGCGGCGGCGTAGATGTCCGCGCCGTTCGGCACGCGCCAGATGCCGTCGCCCGGCCTGGCTCGTCGGCCGCAGCGCGGCCACCGCCGCGATCTGGCGGTCGAGCGCCGGATAGACCTTCTCGGCAACGATCTTCGCGGCGCGGCCGCGCCAGTCGCCGGCAATATTCTTGGCGGCGGCGCGGCTCGGCGAGCGAAGTCGCCATATTGCTCTGCGCCAGGCGCCGGCTCGCGCAGCTTGCGCATCTGGCCGAGCGCCAGGTCGAGCGACCAGGCCGGCGCGAGGAAGCCGCGCGCCGCCTGCCGCTGCTGCTCCGCGGTCTCGTTGTCGAGCACGGTCGCGAACTGCGACAGGCGGGACAGATAGGCCTCGGCGTCGGCGGCATTTTCGATCGTGTGCGCGGAGTGCAGGAAGTCCGGGATCGAGAAATAGGCGCCGTCCTGCTGGCTGATGACGTAGGGGCTCTGCGGGTTCGAGATGTCGAACCGCTCGGGGCCGACGTTGCCGGTCTTGAGGTCCCAGATCACGACTTCGCGGTTGAGCTTGGCAGCGTCGCGACAGGCCGGTCTCGGGCGACCGCTTCGAGCCAGCCGATGAACTTGTTGGTCCGCGCGACTTCCTCGGCCGCGCCTGGCGGTCCGGGCGGGTGTCGAGCTGCGACTTGAGGCGCGCCAGCTCGCCCTTGTCGAGGCCGGTGTAGGTGGCGAGCATCGGGTTGGTGCGCACCTGCTCCTGGAAGATGCGCTCGAACAGCTCGTTGAGCGCGGCGTCGCCCGTGCCGCGGCCTGGGCAAAAGCGGCGCTGACGGATCCAGCGATGCGACCGGAATGGCGAGCGCGGCGGCAGCCGGCGGTCGAAAGAAATGGACGGCGATCCATGAAGCGTGTCCCCATGCAGGCAAAGCTCGCCGGGGACGATAGCGCGCTGCCCGACGCTCGCAAATTCCGCTCGTCGAAGCGAGACGGTTACGCTTGCAGACGATATTGCTTGATCAGGTCGTAGAGCGTCGGACGGCTGATCCCGAGCAGCTTGGCCGCGCCCGAGATATTGTTCTCGGTGCGGCTCAGCGCCTGGCGGATGGCCCTGCGGTCGGCGGTCTCGCGCGCCGCGCGCAGGTTGAGCGCCAGTTCCGCTTCGTCGCATCGCGCCGTTGCCCGGCAGGTCGAGGTCGTCGGCGCTGACCGACTTGCCGTCGGCCATGATCACCGCGCGCTTGATGCGGTTTTCGAGCTCGCGGACGTTGCCGGGCCAGCCGTAGGCGTCGATCGCGGCGAGCGCGTCGGCCGACAGCGACTGGACCTTGGTGTTCAGCTCCTTGCCGAAGCGGTTGACGAAGTGCCGCGCCAGCAGGACGGCGTCGCCCGGGCGCTCGGCCAGCGAGGGGATCTTCACCACGATCTCGGCGAGGCGATAGTAGAGGTCCTCGCGGAACCGCCCGTCGGCCGATCATGGCGTCGAGGTTCTGGTGCGTGGCGCAGACGATGCGCGTGTCGACCGCGATCGGCTGGCGGCCGCCGATCCGCTCGATCACGCGCTCCTGGAGGAAGCGCAGCAGCTTGACCTGCAGCGGCAGCGGAATGTCGCCGACCTCGTCGAGGAACAGGGTGCCGCCCTGCGCCATCTCGATCTTGCCGACGTTCGACTTGACCGCGCCGGTGAAGGCGCCGCGCTCGTAGCCGAACAGCTCGGCCTCCAGCAGGGTCTCGGGGATGGCGGCGCAGTTGATGGCGATGAACTCGCCCTTGCGGCCGCTCTTCTCGTGAACCGCGCGGGCGAGCAATTCCTTGCCGGTGCCGGACGCGCCGAGCAGCATGACCGATACGTCGGCGGTGGCGACGCGCTCGATGGTCTTGCCGACCTTCAGCATCTCCGGAGCGGAGCTGATGATCGAGCCGAGCACCTGGCCGCCGCCGGCCTGCTCGAGCCGGCGGTTCTCCGCCTCGATGTCGGCGACGTGGAAGGCGCGGGCGACGATCAGGCCGAGCTCGTCGATGTCGACCGGCTTGCGGTAGAAATCGTAGGCGCCAAGGCCGATCGCCTTCAGCATGCTTTCGCGAGCGCCGTGGCCGGACGCGACGATGACCTTCGTGTCGGGCTTCAGCCGCAGGATGTCGGTCAGCGTGGCGAAGCCTTCGGTCGTGCCGTCCGGGATCGGGCGGAAGGCCGAGGTCGAGGGTGACGACCGCCGGCTCGTGCAGGCGCACGCGCCTCGATGGCCGCGGCGCGGTCGCCGGCAAGCACGACCTCATAGCCCTCATAGGCCCATTTGAGCTGGCGCTGCAGGCCCTCGTCGTCCTCGACGATCAGCAGGACGGGAAGCTTCTGGTCGGTCATGCGATTTTCCGTTGCAATTGGGCGGCCTCGTCAGCCGCGGGGAGGAAGATGGAGAATTCGGTGCCGACGCCCGGCGTCGAATCGACGACCAGCCGGCCGCCCATTGCGGCGATCAGCGAACGCGCTTCGAACGAGCCGATGCCGAAGCCGCCGGGCTTGGTCGACGCGAAGGGCTGGAACAGGCGGTTGCGGACGAAGTCGCCGTCCATGCCCGTGCCGTGGTCGACGATGGTGATGCGCACCTCGGAATCGGCGGGATCGACCCGGACGGTGATCGGGATCTCAGGCGAGCTGGCCTCGACCGCATTCTGGATGAGGTGGCCGACCGCCTGCTCAAGGCCGGCCGCATCGGCCACGGCCCACAAGTGTCGTGTCGCCGAGCAGCTTCACTTCGTGGTCGCGGCGCTTGGCGGCGATGGCGTCGGCGAGGATCGTCCGCAGCGGCTGCGGCTCGGCGCGGTTGCGCGCGCGACTGCGCCTGGGGCGAGAGGCGGGCGAGCAGCTCGTTCATCTTGCCGACCGAGCTGCGCAAGCGTCGCGACCATGTCGGCCCGGAATTCGGGATTGTCGGCATGCCGCTCGGCGTTGCGCGAGAGCAGCGACAGCTGGCTGACCAGATTCTTGATGTCGTGCAGGATGAAGGCGAAGCGGCGGTTGAATTCCTCGAACCGCTGCGCGTTCGACAGCGCTTCCTGGCCATGCGCTTCGGCCAGCGAACTCGCCGCCTGGCGGCCGGCGGTGCGGAGCAGGTCGAAGTCTTCCCAGTCGAGCACGCGGCGATATTCGGGCGATGCGAGCAGGATGAGCCCGAACAGCCGCTCACCGTGGATCAGCGGCACGCCGATCCACGCGCGGCGCTCCTCGAGCAGCCATTGCGGCGGCAAAGCGACGCAATCCTCTGGCCGCGCCCAGCCGTTGCGAATGCGCATCGAACTCGACGATCCGCCCATTGGCTTCGATCGCCGTCCAGAATTCGCGGATGTGATCGAGCTCTCCGGCGGGCGGATTGCGGCCCGACCAGTTCCAGGAGGAAGCGGTCGTGATCGCACCCGACGGGTCGGTCGCCAGCAGCAGTCCGCCGGGCGCTTCGAGGATGTCGGCGAATGCCTTGATCACGCGCTCGCCGAGCGGCGCGGAATAGGCGTCGCTCTTGCCGACCGTCTCGGTGAAGCGGAGCCATTCGGTGCGATAGTCGTAGCGATGCTCGAACAAATGCTTGGAGATCTTCACCTTGGCCCAGCTGCGGGCCTTGGCGCTCGGCAGCAGGACCATCGCCGCGACGGTCATCGCCGCAAGCAGGCCGACCAGAAGGCCGCGCGACCATTCGACGCTGGTGCCGCGAAGCGCCGTGGCGAGGATCGCCATCAGCGCGAAATAGCCGCAGATCGCGAGCAGCGAGAGCGACTGGAAGGTCGCCGCGCGCGACAGGCGGACGCGCCAGCCTTCTTCGCGGCGGGCGGCCATCGCGAACATCGGCGCGGTGATCGCGACGATCGCGCCGCGCGCACTCGAGGATGTCCGGCGCGAGGCGGCTGTCGAGATAAGCGATCGTGTAGAGGTTGAGGTCGTAGCTCCACGTCAGCGACAGAGCGAGCATCGCCAGCCGGATGTTCGAGCGGCTCGCCGGCGACGCCTGGCCGTAGAGATTGTGGACCAGCACCAGGGCGCCCGCGGCGGTCGTGATCCGCAGCAGGTTGATCGTGTCCGCGAGCCGCGCTGAGCGGCACGAAGTAGCGCAGCGACGTGACGACGAACTGGAAGCCGATGACCGACGGCGACGGCGAAATAGACCAGCGGACGCCGTGCTGGCGCTCGTCGCTCGTCGTCGACAGGCTGTGGATCAGGCCGATCCAGACGAGGTTGCGCGCCGTTTCGGCATAGGCGGTCAGCGGGTCGCCCGGGAGGATGGCGCTGAGCCAGGCCCAGCAGGCGGTGACCGCGAAGCCGGCGAGCAGCAGCCGCTGGTCCGGCTGGCGGATCGCGCCGACGCCGCCAGATCGACAGGCCGAGGAAGGCCGCCGCGCAAAGCGCGTGGCTCCAGAAGCCGATCAGCGCCTGCACCGACGCCCACCTGTCAATTCCACCGACATGGGAGGGGGTGTCGCTAAATTTTACAAATAAGTGGTGAACGGATCGCGCTAGGGCAGCGCACATGACGGTGGAAAAGCGGCCGCTGGGAAGCAGCGGAATCGAGGTGGCGCCGCTGGCGCTTGGCGGCAATGTGTTCGGCTGGACGGCCGACGAAGCGACCAGCTTCGACATCCTCGATGCCTTCGTCGCCGCCGGCGGCAACATGATCGACACCGCCGACGTCTATTCGGCCTGGGTGCCCGGCAATCGGGCGGCGAGAGCGAGACGGTCATCGGCAATTGGCTGAGGCGCGATCCGGCGAAGCGCGACAAGGTCGTGATCGCCACCAAGGTCGGCTTCTTCGAGGGCCTCGCCCCGGACAAGATCGCCGCCGCCTGCGACGCGTCGCTGCAGCGGCTCGGGGTCGAGCCATCGACCTTTATTATCATCACAAGGACGATCCGGACGTGCCGCTGGCGGAAAGCCTCGGTGCGATGGACGCGCTGGTGAAGGCCGGGAAGATTCGCGCCATCGGTCTTTCGCAATATCGCGCCGAGCGGCTCGACGAGGCGATGAAGGCCGCGGAAGCGAACGGCTTCACCAGGCCCTGCGCGCTGCAGACCTGGTACAACCTGGTCGAGCGGCCGAAGCTGGAGGGCGAGCTTCGCGACACCGCGCTTGCGCACGGTCTCGGCATCGTCCCCTTCTACGGCCTCGCCAACGGCTTCCTGACCGGCAAGTACCGGAGCAAGGACGACCTCGACAAAAGCGACGCGCGGCCTGCGCAACGTCGAATATCTCGAGGGACGAGGGCTGCGCGTGCTCGAGGCGATGGACGGGTCGCGGCGGAAACCGGCGCGGCGCTGGCGACGATCGCGCTCGCCTGGACCAACGCGCAGCCCGGCATCACGTCGACGCTGGCCAGCGCGACGAGCGTCGAGCAGCTGGAGGAGACTTACCGCGGCGCTGCACTGCGCCTGACGCCCGATCAGATCGCGCTGCTCGACGAGGCCAGCAGCCTAGCTTTTCTTGAGCACGTCCAGCGCGGCGACCGTCAGCGCTTCGGTCGCGGTGGAGATCACCGCTTCCGCATCGGGCGCCCAGAACGGGCTGTGCAGCGACGGCAGCTTCTTGTGGTCGCCGTCCGCCGCGTCCCATTTGTCCTTGGGCACGCCGCCGACCCAGAAGATCAGGCTTTCGATCTGACGTGTCCTCATGGTGGAACCGGCCGAAATCCTCGCCGACCATGCGGCGGCGGGACCTGGCGCACGCGATCCTCGCCGAAATGCTGCTTGAACAGTGCAGCCGTCGATTCCGTCAAGCCGGTCGGTGTTGAACGATTGCAGGCGTGATGCTGCCCTTCGTGCACGTGGACGATCGGCATGCGGTCGTCCGGAATGCCGGCGGCGATCGCCTTGCCGCGAGCGATCCGGGCGATGCCGTCGAGCAAGTGGCGTCGCGTACTTGTCGGCTTGTAGCTGCGCACGGTGAGCTGCAGCTTGGCCTCATCCGAAATGACGTTGTGCTTGGCGCCCGCCTGGAAGCTGCCGACCGTCACGACCGCCGCATCCTGCGGATCGTTCTCGCGGCTGACGAGGGTCTGCAGGGCGCCGACGATTCGCGCCGCGAGGACGATCGGGTCCTTGGTCGCATGCGGGACGGCGCCGTGGCCGCCGACTCCGCGCACCTTGATGTCGACGGTGTCGACGTTCGCGAACGATGGCCGGGCGTGATAGCCGATCGTTCCCGCGGGCAGCGACGCGCTGTCGTGGAACGCGAGCGCGTGGGTCGGCTTCGGGAAGCGCGTGTAGAGACCGTCGGCGAGCATCGCCCGGGCGCCTTCGCTCGTCTCCTCGCCAGGCTGCAGGACCATGACCAGGGTGCCCGACCATTGGTCCTTCATCGCCGCCAGCCGCCGGGCCGTGCCGAGCCAGCGCGCCATATGCGTGTCGTGGCCGCAGGCGTGCATGACGCCGGATTCGACGCCCGGCGGCGCTGGTCGCCCGGACCTTCGATGCGAACGGCAGGCCGGTCTGCTCGACGACCGGAAGGGCGTCCATGTCGGCTCGGAGCAGGAGCACCGGCCCCGGCCCGTTCTCCATCACCGCGACCACGCCGGTCTTGCCGACCTTCTCGGTGACCTTGAAGCCGAGCTTGCGCACTTCGGCCGCCAGCTTCGCCGGCGTGCGCACCTCCTGCATCGACAGCTCGGGGTTGGCGTGGAGGTCGCGATAAAGCGTCATCAACTGCGGCATGTCGCGCGCGGATCGCGTCGGACAGTGCGGCGGCATTGGCGGGGGTCGGCAATCGTCATGGCTGCAATCGCGAGTCCAAAGGTCAATCTTCATCAACGCACTCCTGATGATGAAGGTACAAGCTCCATCACGTCCATCTGGGATTCGAAATGGGGCCGCGGCATGATCAGCCGCCAGCGGTCGGGGCCGATCCGCTCGACGAAGCCGGCAACGTCGCGCTCCGTGTCGCGGCCATATTGCATGGCCCGCGCCTCGTCGCCGAGCACGAGCGTGCCGAGGAAGACCTGGCGCAGCGGCATCGCCCGGGAAGATCGACCCGACCTGCCGCTGCGATCCGGTCAGCTTGGCGAAGTCCTGAACATGGCCCGCCTGCTGGATCCGGCAGTCGAAAGCGGGATAGGCGATGTAGTTGAGCATGCCCTCGCTCTTCGCGCCGACCTTGATCACCCGGCAGCGATAGGCGCCGTTCGGGATCGGTCCGCCGCCCAGCGCCGCGTCGGGTTCGAGCAGGACGCCCTCGCGCTCCAGGTCGGCCGAGTGACCGCCCGCGCGCGCCGCCCGCAAGCGCATCGACGAATGCCGATCGCCAGTCGCGCAGCCGGTCGCGGTCGGACAGTGTCGCCATGGAGCGCCAGTCGAGCGTCGGCTGGACGACGACTCCCGGCGGACTCTGGAACTGCGCGCACCCGGCGAGCGCCAGGAGCGCGGCGAGCAAGGAAGAGCGCGGCGCATCGCGGCGAAGCCTAAGCGGCCGTCCAGCCCCCGTCCATGCTGAGGTTGGCGCCGGTAATCGAGCCCGCCTCGTCGCGGCAAAGGAAGAGGGCGAAGCGCGGCGACTTCCTCGGGCGTGACGAACCGCTTGGTCGGCTGGGCGGCGAGCAGCACGTCGTTCACCACCTGCTCGCGGGTCAGGTTGCGCGCCTTCATCGTGTCCGGGATCTGGTTCTCGACCAAGGTCGTCCAGACGTAGCCGGGCGAGATGCAATTGGCGGTCACGCCGTCCTTGGCGGCTTCCAGCGCGACGGCCTTGGTGAAGCCCGCAACGCCATGCTTGGCGGCGACGTAGGCCGACTTGTTGGGCGAGGCGATCGAGGCTGTGCGCGGACGCGGTGTTGATGATCCGGCCCCAACCCTTCTGCTTCATCGCCGGTATGCGTCAGGCGCGTCGTGTGGAAGACCGCCGACAGGTTGATGGCCATGATCGCGTCCCACTTCTCGGGCGGGAAGGTCTCGACCGGCGAGACGTGCTGGATGCCGGCATTGTTGACGAGGATGTCGGGCGCGCCGAGCTCGTCGGTGCAGTGGCGGACCATCTGCTCGATCTGCGCCGGGTCGGACAGGTCGGCGCCGTCATAGCCCGCGCCCAGTTCGCTCCTGATCGCTCTCGATTTCCGCCGGATCGCCGAAGCCGTTGAGCATCACCTTCGCGCCCTCCGGCGGCAAACGCGCGGGCGATGGCCAGCCCGATGCCGGAGGTTGAACCGGTGACGAGCGCGACTTTGCCTTCGAGAATCATGGCGTCTCCTTTGCCGCGCTAGTCGCCCCCGCAAGGATGTTTTGCAACCGGTCCGAGTTTCGCGCATTTGGGCTTGGCAAGAGGGGAAACGCGCATGGTTCGGTTCGACGACGGTCCCAGCTCCAACTTCGAGGACCGCACCGGCAGTCCGGGCGGCGGCTTCGGACTTGGCGGTGGCGGCGGAAGCAATTTGCTCGGTTGTCTCCTTCCGATGGTCATGAGCCGCTTCGGCATCGTCGGCGTGCTCATCCTCCTGCTCGGCTATTGCGCCTTGACCCAGCTTGGCGGCGGAGGCGGGGGATTGCTGCCGAGCGGTCCGTCGACGACCACGAGCGCGCCGGCGGGCCAGTCGACCCTGGCGGCCGGAAGATCGACGCATCCTCGTCGGAGCGCTTGAATCGACGGATCGGGTCTGGGGCCAGATCTTCCAGCGCAGCGGCGCGAGCTATACCGAGCCGACGCTGGTGGCCTACACGCGCGGAACGCAGACCGCATGTGGCATGGGGCAGGCGGCGATGGGTCCGTTCTACTGCCCGAACGACCAGAAGATTTACATCGACCCGGACTTCTTCAACGAGCTGTCGCGCAGGTTCCAGGCGCCGGGCGACTTTGCCGCCGCTTATGTGATCGCGCACGAGGTCGGGCACCACGTCCAGAACCTCGAAGGTACGCTGGATCGAGGCGCAGCGCGCCCAGCAGAGCCTTGGCAAGGCCGAAGGCAATCGGGTCCAGGTCGGCGTCGAGCTTCAGGCCGATTGCTATGCCGGTGTCTGGGCGGCCAATGCCCGGACCGCGCAGGGCCAACCCATCCTGGAACCGGGCGACGTCGAGGAAGGCATGCGCGCGGCCGAGGCGATCGGCGACGACATGCTCCAGAAGCAGAGCCAGGGCGTGGTCGTTCCGGAGAGCTTCACGCACGGCTCATCGGCGCAGCGGATGCAGGCGCTCCAGACCGGGCTGGAGACCGGCAATCCGGCCTCCTGCAAGTTCAACCGCTAGAGCCGGACGAGCATCTTCCCGAGGTTTTCGCCGCTGAACAGGCCGCGGAAGGCGTCGGGCATTTTCTCGAGGCCGTCGACCACGGTTTCCTGCGACTTGAGCTGGCCGCTCGCAATCAGCTGCCCCGTCTCGCGGTAGAATTCGTCCATTCGCGACTGGAAGTCGAAGACGATGAAGCCCTGCATCCGGATGCGCATGGCGATGACGCGCATGATGAAGCGGAAGCTCGCCGGCTCGGCCTTGTTATAGCCCTCGATCATTCCGCAGATGGCGAACCGGGCGCGCATCCGGGCGAGCGCAAACGCCGCATCGAGATGGTCGCCGCCGACATTGTCGAAATAGACGTCGATGCCGTCGGGCGCGGCGGCGGCGAGGCCCTTGAGGATCGGCTGCGCCTTGTAGTCGACGACCTGGTCCGCGCCGAGCGAGCGGACGAACTCGCACTTCTCCGCGCCGCCTGCCGAGCCGATGACGGTCATGCCCTTGGCCTTGGCGATCTGCACGACGGCCGATCCGACCGCGCCGGCCGCGGCGGATACGAACACGATGTCGCCTTCCTTGGCCGAGGCGACGTCGAGCAGGCCGAAATAGGCCGTCGCTCCGGTCACGCCGAGATTGCCGAGGAAGGCCTGCGGCTCGGCGCCGAGGTTCGGCAGCTTGTTCACCGTCCGCGCATCGAGCACCGCCTCGTCGCGCCAGCCGCCCATGTGCAGGACGCGGTCGCCTGACGGCGAAGCCGTCCGCATTGGATTCGACGACTTCGCCGACTGCGCCGCCTTCCATCGGCTGGTCGATCTGGAACGGCGGAACGTAGCTTTTCACGTCGTTCATCCGGCCGCGCATGTACGGGTCGACCGATAGCCAGTCGTTGCGGACGCGGACCTGGCCGGCGCCGAGCGGCGGAAGGTCGATGTCCTTCAGTTCGAAATTCTCGTCGGTGGGAAGTCCTTGCGGACGGCTCTTCAGGTGCCAGGCGCGCGCCATTGTCGTTCTCCCGCTTCAAGAGCGCGCATAAGCGCAGCCAAGCGCATAAGAAAGGCCCGGCCGCCGAAGCTGACCGGGCCGATCCCAAGCTCCCGGGAGGCTGACGAGCTTACCGGTAGGTGCCGGAGAAGCTGCGGTCGAGGACGTGCGGTCCCGCCTCACCCTGGTCCTCACGCTCGAACAAGGCGCGGCTGCGGTTGTCGTCGCGCCAGCGTTCGCGCGCCTTGTCGGCGCTGCAGTCGAGGATCACGCGATCGCCTTCGACGCGGTCGACGTCCGCGCAGCTGAGCGAGTGATGGACGCCGCCGGCCTCCGGATCGCTCTTGGTCAGGATGATGCGGTCGCCCGCGACCCGGTCGACCTTGCCGACATGCTTGTCGTCGCTGCCGACGACTTCCATGTGCTCGCGGATGCCGCTCAAGCAGCTGGCGCTTCGACTGACGGCGCTCGCGCCATCCGCCGAAATCGCTCTCGAAATGCGACTGCCGCTCGCGGCGGTAATCGTCATAGTCGCGGTCGAGGTCGTCCATCTGCCGACGGCGCCACTCCGAATAGTGCGGGTCGTCGTGGTTGGAGCGCTCGCGCGAACCGGCGAAGCTGGTCCGGCGATAGGGATCGCGATCCCATTGGCTCTCGGTGCGCGAGCCGCCGCGACCTTCGAAGCGGTCGTCGCCGCCGGAGCGCGAATAGTCGCCGGCCATCGGGCGATAATCTCGGCTGCTGTCCTGGCCGTAACCGCGATTCTGAACTTCGTCGCTCGCGGTTCCACCTGCGCTCGGCCGGCTCTCGTCGAAACGCGAGCGATCGCGGCGATTGCCAATCGTCGCGGTCGCCGGCCGTAATCGCGGCCGCCGGTCGTCTTCGTCGCCGAACCAGGAGCGAACCTCTTCGCCCATGCGCTCGAAGAAGCCGCGGTCTTCGCGATCGCGGTCGTAATTCGTGTCGCTGCGTCCACGCTCGAACTCGCGGTCGCGTCCCCAGCTTGCGCGCTGTCCGCGCTCTTCGTTGGAATTTCGCTGGTCGTCGCGCCAGCGCCGTTCGGGATCGTACCGATCGTAAGCCATACATGCCTCCTGACGGAAACGCGCCGGCGCCATGCCGGCCGCTCCTCGTGTTCAAGAACGAACTCAGGGGGCGCTGCCGTTCCGGCTCGCGGGCGAGCCGCAAGACGAGCCGAAACTGCCGTAAGGCGGGTCATTGCATGGGGGAGGAGGCGTCGCTATGTGGGCCGCCTTGCCGAGGCGCGGGGCTGTAGCTCAGATGGGAGAGCGCTGCAATCGCACTGCAGAGGTCAGGGGTTCGATTCCCCTCAGCTCCACCAGC
>CAWECW010000015.1:0-103235 GCA_963807815.1 uncultured Alphaproteobacteria bacterium
CCTGGTGATCTGCTTCAGCGGACAATCCCGGGAGTCGGCGGACATCATCAGGCAGCAGGTCGGAGGGCTGGAGAAGCTCGACGATGGGACGCTGGCCGCAATGCACCGCATCAAGGAGCACGCCTACACGATGAAGGCGCATCTTCTGTCGGGGAACATGCGCGGAATGGCCGACGTGCTGATCGAAATCCTGGCTTTCCAAGAAGCAGACGGCCTCCTCCGTCAGCAACGATAATGTCGAGCGATTGCTGGAAGTCGCACTAGGCGCGGGTGCATGGGCTGGGAAGGTTTCCGGTGCGGGTGGCGGCGGCTTCATCATGCTTCTGACGGATCCGGAGAAGCGCTACGGTCTTATCCAGCGGCTGAACGAGGCCGGCGGTTCGGCGAGCGCCGTAAAACTGACGTTCGAAGGGGCCGAAGCGTGGGCCGTTCCCCGCTAGGCTTCCATCGATGATCACCGAACAATGCGCGATCCTCATTGGAGGAATGGGGACCAGACTGGGCGCACTGACGCGGGAAACGCCGAAGCCGCTCCTGCCCGTCGATGGCGCGCCATTCCTTGACGTCCTCATTGGCGAGGCGGTCAGGCGCGGGTTTTGCGATATTTTGCTGCTCGCCGGATACAAGTCGGATGTAGTCTCCGAATATGCGGCCGCGGCGTCCGGTCGCGTGTTGCCGGCGATTACCGGATCACGCTTTCGGTCGAGCCGGAGCCTCTGGGGACCGGTGGTGCCCTGCGGCATGCTTGGGAGCACCTGGCGGACCGCTTCCTCCTGTTGAACGGCGACACCTGGTTCGATTTCAACTGGCTGGACCTGTTCCGCGTTGCCGGCGATCAATCGGCAGTCTCGGCGAGGCGTGTACCCAATGCCGATCGCCACGAGAGGCTCCGTGTCGAAAGCGACGGACGGGTCGCGCAGATCGAGAGGCGCGCCGATGGTAGTGGGAGTTGCCTGATCAATGGAGGCGCCTACGTCCTCCGCAAGTCCGACCTTACGGGGTTCCCGGAACGCTTTTCGATCGAGAGCGACCTGCTCCCGAGCTTGATTGAGCGTTCCAGCCTGCGCGCGTGTGAGTATGACGGGTTCTTCCTGGATATCGGCATCCCCGAAACGTTCGACGCAGCGCAGACCGACATACCGGCTCAGCGACGCCACCCCGGCGGTTTTTCTGGACGCGACGGTGTCCTCAACCACGATGACAATTACGTCGGCTCGCCCGACCGTTTCCGCTCGATCGACGGCGCCAAGGATGCCGTGCGCCTGCTGAACGATCGCGGCTATTACGTCTTCGTCGTAACCAATCAGGCTGGCGTTGCCCGAGGTCATTATGACGAGGAGAGCGTCGGAACGCTGCACCGATGGATCGGCGAGGAACTTCGGTCGGAAGGCGCCGTAATCGATGACTGGCGCTACTGTCCGTACCATCCCGAAGGGAGTGTCGAGCGCTATCGGTCGAAGCATCCGTGGCGTAAACCGGAACCCGGCATGATCCTGGACCTGATGGATCCTGGCCGGTGGATCGGGAGCGCAGCATCCTTATCGGAGACAAGGAGAGCGACTGCGAAGCCGCAAGAGCGGCAGGAGTGCAGCCGTTCCTCTTCACCGGCGGCAATCTGCGCGATTTCGTCGCGGATCTTGTGGCAACCAAGTGATCGAAACAGTTGGAGACCCAGTGGCTTCGGTAAGGTCAACGCTCCGCGAAACCGCGGACGAAGCAAAGTCATGGCTTCTCGACGAGGCGGCACCTCTCTGGTCATCGCGCGGACGGACGCGGAGCGGGCTATTCGCGGAGAGAATGACTCATTTCGGGTGAGCCGGACGCCGCCTACTTCCGCACGTTCGTCCAGGCTCGGCACATTTTTTCGTTCGTGCAGATCGGCCAGTTGGGATGGACCGGCCCGTGGAAGGCGTTGGTCGCCGAGACCGCCGAGAATTCTAATTCGCTGCGCCAAGCGTCCGGACGGCTTCTTCGTCCATCGCCTCAATGCGGATGCCAGCCGCTCGACGAGCGCGCCGACCTCTACGATCAGGCGTTCGTGCTGTTCGCACTTGGAACGGCAGGCGGTGCGCTGGGCCGAGGAGAGTGGTTCGACGAAGCGGAAGCGTTGCTCGACCGGATCGAGGCGGGTTGGGGCCATCCGCTAGGCGGCTTTCGTGAGGGCGAGATCGCCGACAACCACATCCGGCGGCAGAATCCGCACATGCACCTGTTCGAAGCCTTCCTTGCTCTCAGGGAAGCGAGCGGGCGGCAGCGCTTTCATGACGCCGCGCATGAGATTGCGACGCTCGCCCGCGATAAGTTCATCGACCCGTCCACCGGAGCCTTGCTGGAATATTTCACCGACGAGCTGAATCCGGCCGTTGGCGTCGAGGGGCGAATTGTGGAACCCGGTCACTGTTTCGAGTGGGCCTGGCTGTTCGAGCGCCTGGCCGCCACCGGGTGGCAGGAGGGAACGCGTGTCTCCGACCGGCTCACCGAATTTGCCCGGTCAGCCGGCATCGACGCCGGCGCAACGTCGCGATCAACGAAGTTCTCACGGAGGGCGCTTCACACGACCTGACGGCGCGGCTGTGGCCTCAAACCGAGCGTCTCAAGGCGGCAGTTGCCCGTTTCAGGCGCCTCGGGAGCGAGCGCGAGGCGGAAGAGGCGGTCGCCGCTGCCCGTGGACTTCGCCAGTATCTGAGGTGGGCACGCCGGGCTTTGGCGCGACAAGCTCCGCGAGGACGGAGGCTGGATCGAAGAATTGGCGCCGGGAAGTTCCTTGTACCACATCAGTTGTGCGTACGCGGAGCTTCTCAGCCTCCGCCGGGAGCACTCTGCCCGCTAGTTGCGCATGTGCGCTTCGTGGACTTCCAGCGCCTGATCGATGTGGGTGAAATGCTGCAGATGGCCCTGGTGCAGCACGCATGCGCGCTCGCAGTGGACCTTCAAATATTGCGGGTCGTGCGAAACGATGATGAGCGCTCGATCCGCGCGTCGGACGAACAGCTCCTCGTGGCAGCGGGCCTGAAAGCGGGAGTCGCCCACGGCGACAACTTCGTCGATCAGATAGCAGTCGAAATCGATCATCAGCGACAAGGCGAAAGCGAGGCGTGCCCGCATGCCCGACGAGTAGATCTTCACGGGCTCGTTGAGGAATCGCCCGAGCTGGGAGAAGTCCTCGACGTAGTCGAGCACGTCTTCGATCGGCTTGCCATAGACACGGCAAATGAACCGTATGTTGTCGATCCCCGTCAGCGCTCCCTGGAAAGCGCCGGTGAATGCCAGCGGCCATGAGATGCGCATATCTCGTGTGATCTCGCCTGAAGACGGACGTTCGATCCCGCCGATAAGCCGGATCAGGGTCGATTTCCCGGCTCCGTTCCCGCCGAGGATGCCAATCTTGTCGCCCTTCTTGACGCAGAGATCGACGCCCTTGAGGACCTCAACGGGTCCGCTTCGGGCATGGTACGACTTACGAATATCCTGCAGATCGATCATTCCGGGATGAAGTCCCGGCTGACGATCCGTTCCTGCGCCAGCGCAAACAAAGTCAGAACCATGTTGCAGGTGACGAGGTACATAATGTCGTAGTGGGCGACGATCTTGCTCCCGAAGTATCCGTCGCGGACCATCTCGGTGCCGTGAACCATCGGAAGCCAAAGAACAACATCCTGGAAGTTCTTTGGCAGTGCATCACGAGAAAGGCCGCACCGGACAAGGGGAAGAGCAGGTACGCCGCCGGGTGCCACAACTTATCGACGATCTCCGTCCTTTCCGACAAAGCCCCGAGCAACATGGCAAAGGCTGCACCGAACCAGGCCGTCAGCAACCAGGCATGGAGAACCTTCAGCGCATCTTCCGGCGGCGACATCCACTCCAGGGAAATGAATAGGAAAGATAGAGAGACGAAGGATATCGTCGCGCCGATCGCTTCAAGCGTGATCCGAGACAGGAAGATGTCAATCACGCGAACGTTGCGGTGATACATCAGTGCGGAATTCGGCATAACCGCATTGACACAGCGGTTGGGCATGTTTCTCCACAGCAGGACAGTCGAATATCCGGTAAGAGCAAATGCGATAATCGGAAGGTCCGAGCCGTGATGAAGGCCGGCTACGGTCCAAAGCGCCGTGATGCCGAGTGTGAACAGCATCGGTTCCACGAAGAGCCAAAGGAAACCGATGTTGTGCCGTCCGTAGCGCGTAAGGATCTCGCGCAGGATCAGGGCCCAGATGACCCTTATCTGGATCACCAAGGACCTCTGCAAACTTCCGTTCGAAGCCGGACAGTCCATGATCAGTCGTGATGCTCGCGGATGCCGGCCATCAGCATGGACACGATCCCGTACGCAATGAGGCCGAAGATGAACGTCGCGAAGATACCGCGCAGGCGGCGAGGTTCGACGGCAGAATCCGGGCTGTTGGGTTGGGCGATCCGCTCGACATAAGCCTGCTTCCGGCGGGCTTCGTTCCGCGCCTCCTGCAGGCCCGCGATAGCTCCGGCGAGCTGCTTGTCGGCGACTTCGCAGTCCAGCTGGAATCTTGGAACTGAGCCGCGGCAGCGGACAGCGACCGGGTGCCGCCTGCAACCTTGTTGAGTTCCGCTTCGATGTCCCGTTCCAGGCCGGCAATCTTGGTGCGCAGGACAGGCACTTGCGGATTGGCGGGGCAAAGGCCCTAAGCTGCATCAACTCGTTGCGCGATGCGATCAGCTCATCCTGAAGTTTCGAGATCATCTGGAGCTGCACCGTGGCCTGGCGTTCGGGATCGATGAGGCCGGACACGTTACGGAAGCGCGCGAGGTTCATGGCGGCGTTACGCGACTTCCTTCCGCTTCGTCGACCTCGGTTTGCGCGAAGCGGATGAGGTCCTGCCGGCCGCGGACGTTGAGCCGGTTGACCGTAGCTTCCGCCATTTCAAGCAGTCGCGGTTGAACTTGACCGCATCCTCGGGCGTGTAGGCCCGCACCGCAGCGTGCTGATCGCAGAGACAGGATCGTGTTCGATGCCGATCTTCTTCGATAATAAGGTAGAGATCTTCGAACGATGCGAACATACCCGTCGGGTTGAATTGTCGAAGACCGAGATCGACGGCCGTGTATAGGCCGCGCGGAACGCTCGTTGCGATTGATCGCCCGCAAGGCGTCACGCGAAAGAACGTAGGATTGCGCGGAATAGATTTCGTCGCTCGCATTCGAGAAACCGGCAGTCTTCAGGATTACCCCGAGACCGGACGTGGTCGGCTTGTCGGGGCTTCGCACCACGAACTGAGATTCGGACACGTACACATCGGAAGCGATGAAACCGTAATAGAGTATCGCCAGAATGGTCGGGAGGACGACGGTAAGCGACGAACAGCGCCGAGGTCGCGGCTGACACGGCGATGCCATGGCCGGCGTGGAGTGCTTCCCCGCCCTCACGGCAAAACCTCCCCGCGAGCGCGACTGCCGGGTGCAACTTCATGTGATCAATATTCATCGTCTATCTTGTAGCGCGGCGGGCATACCAACAGTGGCGCTGAACCCGCCTTGAACACCCGATGCGGCACGGTTCCGGACCTAGTCAAAGCCGACCACAAGGCTTCACTGGACCTGTCGAGATTAGGGTCAACGCAGGATCGACGAAACGGGTGTGCCCCAGCGAGCCTGGAAGGCCGTCAATTCACGCGTATAGCGTTCGACTTGGCTGGGCGCATGATCCTTGATCCGGCATTTCAATTCGTGGTGCATCGAGTAATGCGTCCGGCCGTACACGTTCCGATATCCGGCGCGCGCAACCGCAAGCAAAAATCGATGTCGTTGTAGGCGATGGCGAGTTCCTGCTCGTCGAGCCCGCCGACCATGAGAAACTTTTCCTTCGCGACCAGCAGGCAGGCGCCGTCACTGCGGTGACCGTGCGCGTGACATGGTCCTGGGCGAAGTAGCCCGGTTCGGGTCCGGGATGATTCCGATGCGCATGTCCAGCCGCGTCGCCAAGGCCGACGATGACACCGGCATGCTGGATCGTGCCGTCCTCGTAGAGCAGCTTGGCGCCGACCGCGCCGACGTCCGACAGGATCGCGTGGCGCATCATCTCGGTCAGCCACGGGCCGTCGACAACCTCCGTGTCGTTGTTGAGGAAGCAAACAAACGAGCCCGCGCTTTCCTGGACCGCGAAATTGTTGATTGCGGAGAAATTGTAGGGCCCGGGGTAGGGCAGCACTCGAACGCGGGAATTCGCCTTGATCCGGCGAGATAAGCCAGGGCGCCTGCTTCAGTGCTTCCATTGTCCACGATGAGCACTTCGAAGGGAGAATAGCTGGTCTCGGCGAGCAGGCTGTCCACACAGGCCCGGAGCAGCTCGACCTTGTCGCGGGTCGGAATGATGATGCTGACGGTCGGGAGAGCGCTGGGCAAAGGCCAGTCGACCTTCACCGTTCCGAATGACCCGGCAGAAGCTTCCGCGGCGGTCCCGGCCAAATGCGTGCGTGTCACCTCAACACGCGCACCTTGGTCGTCGGCCCGCAATTCGGTGCGCACATGAACAGTTACGAATGGCGCATGCAGCACGGCATCCGCATCTCGCGTCACCCGCAGCAACAAGTCGTACGCGGCGACCTGCTCGTCTAGTCGGCCACCTTTCATCGCCTTGCGAGCCGCTTCTGTTCGAACGGCTGAGGCGTCGGACAGATAGTCCTGGGCAAGGAACAATTCCCGGTTCCAGGAAGGCTTGAACCAGGGAGACGTTCGCTCACCCCCCTGGTCGACCGAATCCTGATCTCCGAAAACTACTAGGGCGTCGGGACTGGCCTCGAGCGCCGCAGCGTAGCGAATGAGCGCCGTGGGTGACAGTCGATCGCCTGCGCGCAGGGGCACGATGAAATCGCCGCTCGCATCGGATATCGCCTGCTCCCAACCGGCAGATGGATCGACGACGGAAACGGTCCGGTGCGGATAGATTTGCTGACTGACGGACTCGAAACTTTGAGCCATCTCGACGTCCGATGATTCGCCGTAAAGGATGATCGTGAACTCTGGCCGATGTGCGAGGCGCGCCATCGCGGTTTCCGCGAATTGCGGCCCTCGCGCAGCGGTTCCACCGTTTCCATCCAGAAGCGATAGACGAATGGAAGACTGGCACCGGCCACTCGCAGGCGATTGCGCGCACGGACGCGCTTTCCGGTGACATGCCACCACAGGCCCACGAGCGCCGCCAATGGGCGCCGGAAAAGCAGCCGAACGAAGATTTGCCAGAAAGTCATTGAGTTAGGTATGAATCTTGCCGCTCCCTAAGCGACGGCTAAGGTCATGACAACATGCCTGTCGGATATGCAATGCCGATCAATAGGGGGTTAAGGCCGACGGTTCCATCGCCGCGGTTTCGTTGCCTTCTCGTAGGCAGGGGTGATAAGGGCCAGTGACAGTTCAGCGTTCAGTTGGGAATTCTCCACAGATGACCAGAAGCCGCCGTGCGCGGGGCGAATCGCTCCAGCGCATGTTCGTTACGTCTGCCGCGCTTTTCTTGGCCGGTTGTTCGACCTTGCCGGTGAGCGGTCCGACGGGCGCTGAAATTCGGAGCGCTGCCCGGAGGGCTTCTGAGGCGCAGCCCGGACAATTGCCGTTCAGGATCGTTCCCGTGACGACTACGGATGCCCTTCCGCCGCCTGCTCCGGTGCCCGCCTCGACAATGGCGATTTCTCCCACGCCGCCGACCGACCTGATTGGACCCGGCGATACCCTGAACATCACGATCTACGAAGCGGGCGTCAGCCTGTTCGGAAAACCAGCCACGCGCCTCGGGGCGCCAACGGGTTCGGCGACCGCATCGTCAGTCGATCAGGGTGCCAGTGCCGAGCAAATTCCGGGCGTGCGCGTCGACGATCGGGGTGACATCCGGTTGCCGTTCGTCGGCCGGTTGCGCGCCGCAGGCCGCACTCCTGAGGAGCTGCAGGGGATGATCCGCGGTTCGCTCCGAGGAATGTCGCAGGACCCGCAGGTCCTGGTCTCCATCGACCAGTCGATCACCAACAGCGTGGTGCTGGCCGGCGAGGTGAATCGGCCCGGCCGCTTCGTCCTGCCGACCAACCGCGAGACGCTGAACGAGACGGTCGCGCTCGCCGGGGGCTACAGGGGAGAAACGAAGGACGTGGTGGCGCGGGTCGAGCGCGGACCGAGCAGCTTTGAGATCCGGCTCAGCGACCTGATGGATCTGCCCGACCGGGATGTGCCGATCGCGCCCGGCGACCGGATTACTTTGATCAGCCGGCCCCAGAGCTTTTCGGTTCTTGGCGCACCCAACCGCGCCGAGCAGATCCGCTTTCCGCGCGGGCGCATTTCTCTTGCGGAAGCTGTTGCACTCGCTGGCGGCGCAAACCCGAACCAGGGTGACGCGGCGGCAATCTTCGTCTTCCGCTATGTGCCGACGGCCACAGGCGCCGAAGAGCCCGTGGTCTATCACCTGAACATGATGAAGCCGGGCGCGCTCTTCCTGTCGCAGCAATTTGCGATGAAGGACAAGGACCTTCTGTACGTCGGCAATGCCCAGGCCAATCAGCCGACCAAGCTCGTGCAGCTTGTCAGCCAGCTGTTCGTACCGATCACGACGGTTCGCGCGACCGTACAGTGACGACGTTGGACTTGTGCGGCCGGCAAGTCGGCCTGGGAAAGCGCCTTTTCCTGATTGCGGGACCGTGCGTGGTCGAAAGCGAGGCGCTGTGTCTCGGGGTCGCGGAGCATCTGCGGGGCATCGCGGATCGGCTCGATATCCTCATCATTTTCAAGTCCAGTTTCGACAAGGCCAACCGGACGTCGGGAGAATCCTTCCGCGGGCTTGGTATCGACGAAGGTCTTCGCGTGCTCGAAAAGGTCCGGAGCGAGACCGGTCTGCCGGTCCTTACGGACGTCCACTCCGCCGATCAGGTTTCCATGGTCGCCGGCGTCGCCGACGTGCTTCAAACACCCGCTTTCCTCGCGCGCCAAACCGACCTGATCGAGGCTGCGGCCTCGAGCGGCAAACCCGTCAACTTCAAGAAGGCGCAATTCATGGCGCCCGCCGATGTGAAGCCGTTGGTCGCCAAGGCCAGGGACGCGTCGAGGCGCGCAGGTCATGGCGAGGGCGCCTTCATGCTTTGCGAGCGAGGCACGAGCTTCGGCTACAATAATTTGGTCGTCGACATGCGCAGCCTCGTCCTCATGCGCGAAGCCGGCTGCCCGGTCGTGTTCGACGCGACGCATTCCGTGCAATTACCGGGCGGGATGGGCGACAAATCGGGCGGGCAGCGCGAGTTCGTCCACCCCTTGGCGAGGGCGGCGGTCGCGGTCGGAGTGGCGGGGCTGTTCATGGAATGCCATCCTGACCCGGACCAGGCGCTGTCGGACGGGCCGAACGCCGTGCCACTCGCCCAGATGGAAGCGCTCATGGAAGACCTTCTTTCGATTCCTCCGACGGTCGGGCTTTAGCTCGAGGAACCAGGGGGCCGCGCGTGTCCAAATCGCAATCCGAGCGGC
This sequence comes from uncultured Alphaproteobacteria bacterium, assembly GCA_963807815.1. Taxonomy (GTDB): domain Bacteria; phylum Pseudomonadota; class Alphaproteobacteria; order Sphingomonadales; family Sphingomonadaceae; genus Sphingomicrobium. Next base: position 9,469 of record CAWECW010000015.1, read on the forward strand.
CGTTCCTACTCGACGTCTCGCGCCTTGTGTGGAGGGCCTGGCGAGGCGGCCTTCCGACCGGGATCGATCGTGTCTGCCAGGCCTATGTGAAGCACTTCGGAGCTCGGTCCTGTGCAGTCGTGCAGCGTCAGGGGTTTCACTTCGCCCTTTCACCGACGGACTCCGACGCATTGTTTGAACTGCTGCTGGCAAATGAGCCTGTTCGGCGCGAAGCTTATGGCGTTCGCAGCTTAGGACCATCGCAAGAACGCTCGCGCAATTCGCCACGGCCCGGCGCGATCTATCTGAACGTGGGGCACACCGGTCTCAATGAACCTTCGCTTCCGAGGTGGATCGAGCGTCACCGGCTTCGCGCCGTCTATCTCATCCACGACCTGATCCCCCTCACGCATCCGCAGTTTTGCCGCGCGGGCGAATCCGAGAAACACGAACGCCGGATGAGCAATGTCCTCGCGAGCGCGGCGGGGGTTATTGGAAACTCCCAGGTGACAATCGACGAGTTTGCCGCCTTCGCCCGTGAGCGAGGCAAGCCGATGCCGCCGTCGGTGTCCGCATGGCTCGGCGGAGCGGATCTTCCGCTCAACTCGAAACCCAGACACGTTTCGAGACCGCACTTCGTCGTTGTCGGCACGATCGAGGGGCGGAAGAACCACCAGCTATTGCTGAACGTCTGGAGGAAGATCGTCGCCGAGCGAGGCTCTGATGCTCCGTCGCTTGTGATCATCGGTCAGCGCGGCTGGCAGGCCGATAGCGTTTTCGATCAGCTCGACAGGCCGGGGGAACTCGAAGGCCATGTCCTTGAGTTTGGAGCCTGCGACGATGACGAGCTCGCGGGCTGGATTGCCGGTGCTGAAGCCTTGCTCATGCCGTCTTTCGCGGAAGGATTCGGCCTACCAGTGATTGAGGCACTGCAAATCGGAACGCCGGTGATCGCGAGCGATCTGCCCGTATATCGCGAGATAGCCGGTGAAGGTCCGACGTATCTGGACCCAACCGACGAAGCGGTCTGGAAGCGGACGATTGAGGCCTTCAGCGATAGAGCAGATCGACCTATTGCACCGCCGCCCGCCTTTCACGCTCCGACCTGGCAAGAACACTTCGAAAAGGTCGATGGATGGCTGAGTACGCTTTGATGTTGCTCGACAAAGGAGGAATTGCTGCTTGAATTGAGCGGGTACTGAACTAAGCCGCCCGGGCCGGATCCAGTTAGGTGATCTTCAGGGGTAGTTGATGGAATTTCGCACCTTCGAGATCGAAGGGCCGCTCGAGCTCGTGCCGCGCAAGATCGAGGATGATCGCGGCTATTTTTCGGAGACCTTCCGCCTTTCGGCGCATTTACGGAGCATGCCGGCCCGGTCGAGTTCGTTCAGGACAATCAGTCGCTCAGCGTCCGCGCGGGCACGATTCGCGGCATTCATTTTCAGAGCCGACCCGCGGCGCAGGGGAAGCTGGTGCGCTGTCTTGCGGGCTCGGTTGCTCGACGTGGCCGTCGACCTTCGTTCGGGCTCGCCGACCTACGGCCGGTGGATTTCGGTCGACGCTGACGCCCGAAGCAGAACAACCAGCTCTGGATCCCAGTGGGCTTCGGTCACGCGTTCTGCACGCTCGAACCCAATTCGGTGATCGGCTACAGGGTGACCGACTATTACAGTCCTGAGAATGACAAGGGCGTCGCCTGGGACGATCCTCGAAATCGCCATCGACTGGCCGGACGTGGCGGATGCCGAGACGCTTTCCGGCCAAGGACCGTGAGCAGCCGGCCTTGTCCGACCTTCCGGCCTACTTCTCCTCTGAAAGGCAATTGATGCGCGTAATCGTTACCGGCGGCGCAGGCTTCATCGGCTCGGCGCTTGTCCGGCATCTCGTGCTGGAAAAGGGCTATGAGGTCCTCAACGTCGATGCGCTGACCTATGCCGGCAATCTGGCTTCGCTGCGAGTCGGTCGAGGGCAAGCCGAACTATCGCTTCCTGCAGGCGGACATCTGCGATCGCGCGGCGATGGAGAAGGCCGTCGGCGAATTCCGGCCCGACCGGATCATGCATCTCGCGGCCGAAAGTCATGTCGACCGTTCGATCACGGGGGCCGCCGATTTCATCCAGACCAATGTGATCGGGACATTCACTTTGCTGGAGACGGCGCGGGGATATTGGGCCGGCCTGCAGGGCGACGAGAAGGACACGTTCCGCTTCCTCCACGTTTCGACCGACGAGGTCTACGGGTCGCTCGGCGACGATGGCCTGTTCCACGAAGAAACACCGTACGATCCGAGCTCGCCTTATTCGGCGTCGAAGGCGTCTTCCGATCACCTCGCGAAGGCCTGGCAGCGGACGTACGGGCTCCCGATCGTCGTTTCGAACTGCTCGAACAATTACGGGCCTTATCACTTCCCCGAGAAGCTCATCCCGCTGACGATCCTCAATGCTCTCGCGGGCGAACGGCTGCCGGTCTACGGCAAGGGAGAGAACGTCCGCGACTGGCTGTACGTCGAAGATCACGCCCGTGCCCTCGACCTGATCGCCGAGCGAGGCCGGGTAGGCGAGACCTACAATGTCGGAGGGCGAAACGAGCGCCGGAACATCGATGTAGTGACGCAGATCTGCGAGGTCCTCGACCGCATCGCTCCCGGCAACCGGCCGCGCACCGATCTCATCGAATATGTGACGGACCGGCCTGGCCATGATGCCCGCTACGCGATCGACGCGTCCAAGCTGGAGAGCGAACTCGGCTGGCGGGCCCAGGAGACGTTCGACACGGGGATCGAGAAGACCGTTCAGTGGTACCTCGACAACGAATGGTGGTGGCAACCGTTGAAGGACCGCTACGCCGGCCAGCGGCTTGGCCTGTTGAACAGCGCGAAGGTCTAAGGGTCTCGCAATGCGGATTGTCGTAACCGGAGGACCCGACGGTCAGGTTCTCCTCTCTCTTGCCGAGCGTGGTGGGGCAGCCGGTCATGAGATCGTGGCCGTCGGCCGGCCCGAACTCGATCTGGCCGGCGACGAAGACGCGATCGGTCGGGTCATCGGGCAAGCCAAGCCGGACATCGTCGTATCCGCCGCTGCCTATACGGCCGTCGACAAGGCGGAGAGCGATCGAGACCTGGCGTTCGCCATCAACGGACGACGGTGCGGGGGCGGTCGCCAAGGCCGCCGAGCGCCTCGGCGTTCCGGTCATTCATCTGTCGACGGACTATGTGTTCGATGGATCGAAGCCGGCGCCGTACACGGAAAACGACGTCCCTAATCCGGTGAGCGTCTACGGCGCCTCGAAGCTGGCCGGCGAAGCAGGCGGTTCTGGCCGCGCAGCCGGAACGCGGTGATCCTTCGCACCGCCTGGGTCTACAGCCCCTTCAACGCGAACTTCGTGAAAACCATGCTCCGTCTCGCGCAGGATCGCGATGAAGTCGGCGTCGTGGCAGACCAGCGCGGCAATCCGACGAGCGCTCTCGATATCGCCGACGCCATAGTGGCGGTCGCGGCTAATTTGGCCGGATCCGACGAACCGAGCCTGCGGGGGATCTTCCATATGACCGGGCAGGGTGAGGCCAGCTGGGCGGATTTCGCCGAGCGCATCTTCACGACTTCCGCCGCGGTCGGCGGACCAGCCGCAAGTGTGAGGCCGATCTCCACGTCGGACTATCCGACGCCGGCCACGCGGCCGGCCAATTCGCGGCTCGACAGCTCGAAGCTATACGAAACGCATAAGGTTCGACTGCCCGATTGGCGCTCGTCAACGGATGAGGTGGTAAGGCGGCTAGTCGAAGAGGGACAATCACTATGAAGGGGATCATCCTCGCCGGCGGAAGCGGGACCCGGCTCTATCCGATGACGGTCGCCGTCTCGAAGCAGCTGATGCCGGTCTACGACAAGCCGATGATCTATTACCCGCTGACGACGCTGATGCTCGCCGGCATTCGGGACGTTCTGATCATCACCACGCCGCATGATGCTCCCGCATTCGAGCATTTGCTTGGCGACGGGTCGCAATGGGGCATGCGTTTGTCCTACGCCGTTCAGCCGGAGCCGAAGGGGCTTGCCCAGGCATTCACGATCGGTGCGGACTTCGTGGCGGGCGGACCTTCCTGCCTTGTGCTGGGCGACAACATCTTCTTCGGTCAGGGCCTTTCCGATGTCCTTCAGCAGGCACGCAAGCGGACGTCCGGCTCGACGGTGTTCGCATATCAGGTCGCCGACCCCGAGCGTTACGGCGTGGTCCAGTTCGATAAGGAGATGCGGGCGCTCGATATCGAGGAGAAGCCCGCTCAACCCAAGTCTCATTGGGCGGTCACCGGTCTCTATTTCTATGACGAGCAGGTCGTCGACATCGCTGCGAACATTCCGCCGTCGGCACGTGGGGAATATGAGATCACCGACCTCAACCGCGCCTATCTCGAAAAGGGAGAGTTGATGGTCGAGGTCATGGGGCGTGGCTATGCCTGGCTCGACACGGGCACTCCCGACAGCCTTCTCGAAGCGGCAGAGTTCGTCGCGACGCTCGAGCGGCGGCAGGGGATGAAGATCGCCTGCCCGGAGGAGATCGCCTGGCGCAGCGGCTTCATCGACGATGCCGGCCTGGAGCGGGCAATCGCTCGGCTTGGGAAGGGCGAATATGCCTCCTATCTTCGCCGTCTGCCGGAATTGTACTGAGAAAACCCATGAGTCGCAAAGTCTTGCGCGGCAGGCGCGAACAGGCTGTAGCTAATCGCTGATATGAACCTGGTTGAGTCAAAGCCCTTTCTCCGAGTCCCGCCATTTCCTGGTGCGCGAACCGCGAGCCTCGTGGGCTCGTCTCGGTCAGAGAGCGCGTCTGCGAGGACGGAACTCGCCGGCCTGATCGCGGATTTGCGGCAGTTGAGGGTGGGCGGCGACTATTGGGGGAAGCAGCCGGACCTTCCGGAGCACCCCTACACGCTGGTGAAGGTTTCCGATCCGGAGAGCGCGGCCTCTTATGCTTCGGACGATCCTAAGCTCGTCTGGACCAATGGCTCGGACCCTTGGCACGTCGTCGCTAGTGCCAAAAGCGTGGTCGTCGATGCAGACGACGAGCTTGCGCTTATTGCTGCGATCGCCGGGGTTCCGCTGGTTACGGTCGGGGAGGGTCGTTTTTCCGGCTTGCCCGGCGGAGGTGAACCCGCACTCGCGTCCGCAGTTGGCCGTTACGTCGTGGACGCGTGGGCCTACGTAAACCCCTACACCGAGGAACAGATCGACGCTCGAGCGGCCGTGCGGCTTTGTGGATTCTGGCGCAATCTCGTCGACAGCAATCGTGATATCTCGGCGGCGTTCGGTTTCGCGTTCTGGAAGCGTCCGACCGTCGCTCCCCTGCTGTGGGCCGGCGAAGACGTGCCGTTCGCCTCCGAAGTAAAGCACACTCCGGACGGCGAGGTTGCCGTCTGGAAGTCGCGAACGCCGCCACATGTGATCGAGGCACTGGAACGTGAAGGCGCCAGGCTGATCGAGGTCGAGGATGGCTTCATCCGATCGACCGGTCTCGGCTCCGATTGCGTGCCTCCGCTTTCGATCGTCGTCGATCGGCAGGGCGTTCATTTCGACGCAAATCAGCCGAGCGACCTCGAGGACTTGCTCCAGAACGGATCATTCGACGACGAAATGCTTGGCCGCGCCCGCGATCTTCGAGAAATGATCGTCGCTTCGGGTGTCAGCAAATATGGTTCGGGCTCTGCGCAGCTTTTGCGCAGGGTTGAAGGCCGTCGCCACGTGCTCGTCCCGGGCCAGGTCGAGGACGATCGCGCCGTGCTGAACAGCGGAAGTCCCGTTACCGGCAATCTCGACCTGCTGAAGCGGGTGAGGGAGGAAGTTCCCGACGCCTACATCATCTACAAACCACACCCAGACGTGGAAGCCGGGCATCGCGTAGGCAGCATTCCTGAAAGCGAATGCCTTCAAGTTCGCCGACGAGGTCGTTCGCGATCAACCCATCTCGGCGCTGATCGACTTAGTCGACGAAATCCACGTGAACACGTCCCTGGCTGGGTTCGAGGCACTTCTAAGATCGAAGCCCGTCACTACGCACGGCGTTCCCTTCTATGCCGGTTGGGGCCTCACGCGGGACCTTGGCCCGGTGCCCGGCCGCAGGACGGCAAAGCGCAGCCTGGACGAACTCGTTGCCGCCGTGCTGCTGCTCTATCCGCGGTACCTGGACCCAGTCACCGGCTTGCCATGCCCGCCGGAGGTTCTGGTTCATCGCATCGCGGAAGGAGCGGGCGCGCGCCAAGGTGGAGCCGTCGTACAGCTGCGGCGTCTTCAGGGCCGCTGGAAAAAGCGCCTCGCAGGTCTGGGATCGAGATAGGTGAAGCCTCGCGTCTTCCTCTTCCTTCAGGGCCCGCCGGGACCGTTCTTCCGTCGTCTCGGCGAGGAGATGACCCGTCAGGGCATCGAGGTGCACCGCATCAATCTGAGCGGCGGCGACAGGCTCGATTGGCCTGACGGTGCGACGGATTTCCGCGGGCGTTTTTCCGAATGGCCGGTCTTCTTCGACAAGTTCCTGAATGAGAACGGGATCACGGACGTGCTCCTGTACGGAGACTGCCGCCCGTACCATCTTGCCGCTCACGGCGTCGCCTCGTCTCGAAACGTCCGGACGCATGTCGTGGAAGAAGGCTACCTCCGACCCCACTGGATGACGCTGGAGCCGGAAGGGGTGAACGCCCGTTCCACGCTTCCTCGCGACAAGACCTGGTTCCTCAAGGAAGCCCGGAGGCTGGCGCCAGAACCACCCGAGCCGCCAATCACCGCGAGTTTCCGGCGGCGGGCGCGTGATTCCTACTGGTACTATCATCATGTGGTCACCGGGCGCTTCGCCTATCCCCATTATCGGTCGCACCGGTCCGGCTCGATCCTCAAGGAGGGTTTCGGCTGGCTATGGAAATTCTCGCGTGAGGATCAAGCGCGCCGAAAGGCTGCCAGCGTCCTTGATCGACTGGCGGGGCAGGAGATGTTCGTTCTCCCGCTGCAGCTGTCGGGCGACTATCAGATCCGGTCGCACTCGCCGTTTCCCGACATGCAGAGCGCCGCAGGCTATGCGATCGAAAGTTTCGCGGCCAACGCGCCTCGACACCTGCATCTTCTGCTGAAGGCGCACCCGCTCGACAGCAGCTTCTTCAATTGGGAAAAGTTCGTCCGCCGGCACGCGCAGCGGCTTTCGCTCGAAGGCCGGCTTCACTTCATCGATGGTGGCGATCTCGAGAGCATGGTCCGCAACGCGCGCGGACTCGTGTGCGTCAACAGTACGTCGGCAACGCTGGCGCTTGCGAACGGCACTCCGGTTTGCACCATGGGCGAGGCGATCTACGATCTCCCTGGCCTTACTCACCAAGGGCATCTGGACAGCTTCTGGGCGAATCCGGTTCCGCCCGAACCGGGTGTCTATCCGGCGTTCAGGCGCGTGCTGGTCGATCGTTGCCTGGTTCGGGGCGGGCTCGCGAGCGAGTCGGCCGTCAGCATCCTGATCGATTCGATGATCAAGCGGCTCGGCTGTCTGGAAGGCGACGATCGGGGATCGGAACCGATTCCGATCCGGCGACAGGGGTAACGCCGGGTTCGATCGCTCGGCGCAGGCCGTCCGGGGTCCAGTGCTGCTTCTTCACACCTTTCCGGTCGAGCCAATCGAGGATCGCCGTGAGCCATTCTCCACGCCGGGTGGCGATAGGACCCCACGACAATATTCCGCCGGCCGTCCACGGCACGAAGGGCGTTCGCCTGCAGTAGGCCCAAAGCTCCACCCGCGTCGTCGGGCGGTCGGAGTCCGCGCGGGCATGGAAGCCGCAAGTGTCGGCTATGACGAGCGTGTTTGCCGGGACCGCGAAGCTCGTTGGCAGAGGGAGGCCCAGATCGCCTAGCTCTTCGGGCGAAATGCGCAGCGATCCACGGCGCGAGAGGGCATCGCCGCTGGTGAGCACCTCCATGCTCCGGCGCTTTTCCCAGGCGATGCGTTCGCGGCGAAAGCCGGTGAGACCCCGCGACATAGGTCAGCGGCCGCCCGTCCTCGGGAACGTCCGTGAGGAAATACCAGGCCTTCAGCGATGGATGGAAGGTATCGGCGTGAAGCTCGAGCTGCGGGTCCGCCGGGCCTTCCGCGACCCCTCCGAGGATCGTTTGAAGGTAGTAGAGCGGCTTGCTGCGAGTGCTCGCCACATAGGCCATGAGCCCGGTCCACAAGGGGGTGGCGAGCATGTCGGAAAGCTGTGGAAAGCGGCTCAACATCTCGGGACCGACGGAAACCCGGCGAGTAATCGTGTCGCCCTGTTGATGGCTGCGCGTCGGCAGCTCCGAGCTGAGCATCGCTCGTCTGCAGCGAACGAAATTCCTCAGCCGGCAGGAAGTTCGGGATGACGACGAAGCCGTTTCGGTCGAACTCCTCGCGCAGGTTGGCGGGGACGAGATGGGCCAGCCGGGCTCGCCTCGATCTGGCGAATGCGTGGGCCGTCTTCAGTCGCCACACGTGCAGGCCAAGTCGATTGAGCGCCGGAGAGCCGAGGATCGGATTATCGGCGAAGGACTTCGCGCCGGTCGCCAGCTGCAGCAACCAGATGGGCGAGCGCCACCATTTGAAAATCCCGCCCAATGATCGGCCGCCAAGGCCATCACGCAACTTCACAATGAAACTCTCTATTGCCCAAGCACTTCATACGCTCTGGGTGCTGTAGGTCCACAATTGAGAGCTATCTCGGTGCGGCGGCGCGACGGAGACGGTCGTTGATTGCCGCGCCAAGCCCCTCATCGGGGATCTGGCGCTATCGCGATGCGCAGCTTGTCCGAGGCGTCCGCTTTATGGAGCAAATCGAACAGGTTGGCTGCGGCTTCGACCAGATCACCTGAAGGGCTAAGGTTTGCTTGTCCTTCGATTGCCCCGAAGCCGATCAGATATTCGTCGCCTTCCGCTCGGGCAGCGCCGAGACGGAGAGGTTTCGAAGGAGCATAGTGGCTCGCGAGTTGACCCGGCGCCTCGATCGTCTCGGACTCCACCGGCATCGCGCCGGCGACGTCGATCGGCCCGCGACGCAGCAACCGCAAAACGCCGCCGGTGACCGCCACGATCGTCAACTCAAGTCCTCTTTCGGTCCGACCGCCATCAATGATCAGCGGAATCCGTCCGCCGAGACTTTTCATCACATGCTCGGCCCGCGTCGGGCTGATCGAGCCGCTGGCGTTTGCCGATGGAGCGGCGAGCGGTCTGCCGGTGGCGCGCAGAAGCGCCTGCATCGCAGGATGCGCCGGAACGCGAAGGGCGATGGTCGAAAGTCCCGCAGTGACGAGCGAGGCGATCGGTGCGTCGGCCCTCAGCGGAACGACCAAAGTGAGGGGTCCCGGCCAGTGCGCCTCCGCGAGCGAGCGGGCGTCATCGTCGAATTCGCCGATCCGCTCCGCCGCAGCCAGGTCCGGGACATGCACGATCAAGGGATTGAAGCTCGGCCGGCCCTTCGCCTCGTAGATGCGCGCGACCGCCTCGGCGTTCGTGGCATCCGCGGCGAGCCCGTATACCGTCTCGGTCGGAACCGCGACCGGCTGTCCTTCGGCGATCAGCCGGGCAGCTTCCGCGATTGCCTCGTCGTCGAACGGCAGTATGCGGGTGGTCTCGGGCATGCGGCCGCCGCTATAGGCGCCGGGACCCATCATCAAGTGGAGCGTGCATGAGCTTTGCCTGCCCAGTCAGCGACCAACGCCTCGTTCTCGACCATGTCGTGCGCATCGCCGAGCTCGCCCAGTCGAACCGGTTCGCGGAGGCAACTTCGGATACGGTGGACGCCGTACTGCAGGGCGCGGCCGAGTTCGCGGAGGCGGAGCTCGCGCCACTCAACGACGTCGGCGACAAGCACGGATCACGCTGGAACGCAGGCGCGGTGACTACACCGCCCGGGTTTCGGGAGGCCTATGCGAAGTTCGTCGAAGGCGGCTGGATGGGCTTGTCCGCGCCAGTCGAAGCCGGCGGGCAGGGACTTCCGAACAGCCTGTCGGCCGCGATGATGGAGGACTTCAACGCGGCGAACGTCGCTTTCGCCCTCTGCCCGATGCTCGGGCTTGGGCGCGGTCGAAGCGATCGAGGCGCACGGTTCGGACGATCTCAAGCGCGACTATCTGGGCAAGATCGTCAGCGGGGAGTGGACCGCCACCATGAACCTGACCGAGCCGCAGGCCGGCAGCGACGTGGGCGCGCTCAAGTCGCGAGCGGTTCCGGCCGGCGACGGCAGCTGGCGGGTGACCGGCACCAAGATCTTCATCACCTATGGCGATCACGACCTGACGGACAACGTCATCCACATGGTGCTGGCGCGCACGCCGAATGCGCCGGAAGGGACCAAGGGCATCTCGCTTTTCCTCGTCCCGAAGATCCTTCCGGACGGCAGGCGAACGACCTGCAATGCGTGTCGATCGAGCACAAGATGGGCATCCATGCCTCGCCGACCTGCGTCATGGGCTATGGCGAGAATGGCGGCGCGACGGGATGGCTGATCGGCGACGAACTGGCCGGCATGCGCGCCATGTTCACGATGATGAACAATGCGCGGCTCAACGTCGGCCTCCAGGGTGTCGGTTTGGCCGAGCGGGCGACGCAACGGGCGGTGGCCTATGCTGTCGATCGCAAGCAGGGTCAGCGCAACGGCCTGCCGATTGCGATCGCCGAGCATCCCGACGTTCGCCGGATGCTCGTTCGGATGCGCTCGCTGACGATGGCGTCGCGGGCACTCGCTTATTACGCGTTCGGGCAGCTCGACCGCGGCACGTTAGGCGATCGGGAGGCCGGGCTTCGTGCCGACATCCTCACGCCGCTGGTGAAGGCCTGGTGCACCGATGTCGGGTGCGAGGTGACGAACCTCGGAATCCAGGTGCACGGCGGCATGGGCTTCATCGAGGAAACCGGCGCCGCGCAGCATCTCCGCGACGCCCGCATTGCCCCGATCTACGAGGGCACGAACGGCATCCAGGCGGCCGACTTCGTCCAGCGCAAGATCGGGCTCGACGGCGGCGCAGCGCTCAATTCCCTGTTCGCCGACATTCGAGCGGAAGCGCAGCACGAAGAGCTGATCGCGCTTACCGACGAGGTCGAGATCCTGGTCGCCACGGCGCGAAATGCCGATCCGGACGACCGGTTGGCCAGCAGCTATCCGCTGATGACCATGACAGCGGTCCTGACCGCGGGTTGGCTGATGGAACGGATGGGTCGGGCGATCGACGCCGGTGAGGCCGAGGCCAACAAGGGCCGTCGAGCGGCGATCGAATATTTCCTGTCGGTGGTCGTTCCCGAGGCGCTCGGTCTTGGAGCCGGCGCGGGGGCCACGGCGGAAATCTTCTACCGTGCTCCTGCGGAAGAGCTGGCCTAGGCCCGCTCGCCGCTCCATCAGTTCGGAAGCCTTGATGCCCAGCCGCGCCATGCGGTCGCGAATGACTGGCCATTCCTCCTCGACGAAGCGCTTGCGTTCGCCATCGCGGAGCCGGGTACGCGCCCCTTCGGCGACGAATAGTCCGACGCCGCGGCGAACAGTCACCAGACCTTCGTCCTGAAAGCCCTGATAGGCCTTTGCGACCGTAAGCGGGTTGGCCTGCTGCTCCGCAGCAAGTGCGCGGACCGACGGAAGCGGGTCGCCGTCGCGGAATTTTCCGGAGAGGATGGCGTCGGCGATCGTCTCGCGAAGTCGAACGTAAACGGGCTTTTCGTGGCCGGTGCGAAGCGTCATGCTGTTCTAATACAGCACTGCGCACAAAGGGTCAATCCGAAGGCGGGTCCCATTTCCGCACAATTTCCGCTGGATCGGGCCGCGGACGCTCTTCGAGATCGCGCCCCGGCGAGCCGATGTAGATGAAGCCGGCGATGCGTTCGTCGGGCTTCGCGAAGGCCGCGTTCACCTTTGGCGAATAGGCTTCCCAGCCGGTCACCCAACCGCCGACGTATCCGAAGGCGTGGGCCGCATGGAGCAGGTTCATCGCGGCCGCTCCGGCCGACAGTTCCTGCTCCCAGACCGGAATCTTATGCTGCCGGGTGGGGGACGAAATCAGCACAATCAGCGCTTCCCCCTGCCGCGCGAACTGGTCTGCCTTTTCGTGATGCGCGGGACCGGCGCACTCATCCTCCTCCTGCAGGGCTCGGCGCAGGAGAAGCGCGAACTGCTCTCGCTGATCCTTGCCGACGATCACAAACCGCCAGGGGACGAGCTTGCCGTGGTCCGGCACGCGCATGGCGACTTCGAGGATCTGTCGAAGCTCCTCCTCGGAAGGGCCGGGCCCGACCATCTCGCGAGGACGGCCGGAGCGGCGGGTCTTTAGCAGCGACAGGGCTGAGGTGCGGTCGTTGAGCATCGGCCCGTTCATCTAGGGATGTGAAACGTCTGCAACAATGCGCTTCACAAGAGAGTTTCCCCCGTTAGGGTGCCCGGCCATATCTGAGCGGCCCTGGGGAGCGGCCGCCGCAAGAAGATTGGGAGAGTTTCGTTGAACGGTTTCAAACCCATGGGCTCATGGCAAGAAGGCGACTGGATCGCCGCGATTGCCGTTTTCGTCCTCGCCATTTTCCTGACGATCGGCGCCAAGGTCGCCATCCAGAAAGAGCCGGAATTCGCAGGCCATCCCAAGGGCCTGTACATGCTGTTTTTCGCCGAAATGTGGGAGCGCTTCTCCTACTACGGCATGCGGGCGCTGCTGATTTTCTACCTGACGCAGCACTGGCTGTTCAACGATTCCAAGTCGAACCTGATCTACGGCGCCTACACCAGCCTGGTATACATCACGCCCGTGCTCGGTGGCTATTTGGCCGACCGCTATCTCGGCCAGCGCAAGGCGGTCCTATTCGGCGGCCTGCTGCTCGCCATCGGCCACAGCCTGATGGCGGTCGAAGGCGTAGGCGGACAGACCGATCCAACGATCAACGTGTTCTGGATGGCGCTTGCCTTCATCATCGTCGGCTCCGGCTTCCTGAAAGCAAACATCTCGGTGATGGTCGGACAGCTGTACAAGCTCACCGACGTTCGCCGGGATGGCGCCTACACCATCTTCTACATGGGCATTAACGTCGGCGCCGCGATCGGCACCATCCTCGTCGGCTATCTCGGCCAGACGATCGGTTGGGGCTACGGCTTCGGTCTCGCCGGCATCGGCATGCTTGCGGGTCTCGTGGTCTTCGTTCTCGGGAAGAAAGCCCTTCGCGGTGCGGGTGAAGCGCCGCAGGCGCTCGCGAAGTCCAAGGAGTTCACACTGTATGGCGTTGGCGTTGCCGCCGTCGCGGTGATCTGGGCGCTCGTTCAGTACCAGGACGTCATCCAGAGCCTGCTGGTGGTGTCCGGCCTCGCGTCTGCTCGGCTACGTTCTTTACGAGAGCTTCAAACTGGAGAAGGAACCGCGAGAACGGATGTTCGCGATCCTGTTCCTGATTGCGCTCAATCCCTTGTTCTGGGGCCTGTTCGAGCAGGCGGGCGGTTCGATGAACCTGTTCACCGACCGCTTTGTGGATCGGTCCGGTGTTCCAGCCTCGATCTTCCAGTCGATCAACCCGATCTACATCATCCTGCTGGCGCCGTTGTTCGCCGGCCTGTGGCAGTGGCTCGGACGCCGTGGCAAGGAGCCGTCAGCTCCGGCCAAGTTCGGCCTCGCACTCGCGCAAATGGGCTTGGCCAACCTCGTCCTCGTCTGGGGTGCCGAGGCCTATGGCCTGGCCGCGATGACGCCCGTCATTTTCGTCTTCCTCTATTACCTGCTCGCGACGACCGGCGAGCTCTGCCTGTCGCCGGTCGGCTTGTCGGCGATGAACCGCCTTGCGCCATCGTTCCTCGCGTCCCTGATCATGGGCGCCTGGTTCTACATGACCGCGGTCGGCAATTTCGTCGCCGGCAAGATCGGTGAAGCCACCGGCGGGCATGGCGGCGAGATGAGCAAGGAGAAGCTGCTCGAGATCTACGAGATGTTCGGCTGGATCTCGATCGGCGCTGCCGTCGCCGTCCTGGCGCTCTCGCCGATCGTGAAGCGGTGGATGCACCTCGACACTCTGCAGGATCGCGATCCGCTCGCGGGCCGGGAAGAACTGGCCGAGCCGGCTGCTCCAGGCTTGTTCCCGCAGGGCGAAACCACGCCCCGCAACACATAGTCGGAGAGGGCCGATCATGAAGCTGAGGGGGTGGGGAGCGTCCTGGCGGTCGCTCTCCTCAGCGCCTGCGCGCAGCTGACGCCGCCGGAAAAGAAGGCGGCGGCGATACGGATCAACCAGGATCCGTATCCGTCGACCTATCATCGCTATCCCGGCGCGCTGACGGTCATTCGCGGTGCGACCGTGTTCGACGGCGAAGGCGGCCGGATCGAGGGCGGAACGGTCGTTCTCGCGGACGGAGTCATCCAGGCCGTCGGCGGGCCGGACACCGCCGTCCCGGAGGGCGCGTATCAGATCGACGGGACGGGCAAGTTCGTCACGCCCGGGATCATCGACGTGCACAGCCACCTCGGCAATTATCCGTCACCCGGGACCCAGTCCCACAGCGACGGCAACGAGGCGACGGGACCTGTGCGGCCGGAAGTCTGGGCGGAGCATAGCGTCTGGCCGCAGGACCCCGGTTTCAGCCGGGCGCTGATGAACGGCGGCGTCACCGCGCTTCAGATCCTGCCCGGTTCGGCAAACCTGTTCGGCGGTCGTTCGGTCACGCTGAAGAACGTGCCGGCGCGCACGGTGCAGGGAATGAAGTTTCCCGGCGCGCCCTACGGCCTGAAGATGGCCTGCGGCGAAAATCCGAAGCGCGTTTACGGCTCGAAGAGCCAGATGCCGCAGACCCGGATGGGCAATATCGCGCTGACCCGCGCGACCTGGATCAAGGCGCAGGCCTACAAGCGCAAGTGGGACAAATATAATCGCGACGGCGGCGCGATGCCCGAGCGCGACATTGCCATGGACACGCTGGCGGGCGTGCTGGGCGGCCAGATCATCATCCACAATCACTGCTACCGCGCCGACGAGATGGCCATCATGCTCGATGTGGCGAAGGAGTTTGGCTACAAGGTCGGCACGTTCCACCACGCGGTGGAGGCCTACAAGATCGCCGATCTTCTCGCCGCCAACGGCACTTGCGCGGCGATGTGGGCGGACTGGTGGGGCTTCAAGATGGAAGCCTATGACGGGATCAAGGAGAACATCCCGCTGGTCGACAAGGCCGGCGCCTGCGCCATCGTCCATTCCGACGATTCCAACGGCATCCAGCGGCTGAACCAGGAGGCGGCCAAGGCGCTCGCCGACGGCCGCCGCATGGGCCTCAATCTCACGGACGAGCATGCGTGGACCTGGCTCAGCTATAATCCGGCCAAGGCGCTCGGCATCGCCGAGAAGACCGGCAGCCTGAAGGCAGGCAAGATGGCCGACGTCGTGCTTTGGAACGCCAATCCCTTCAGCACCTACGCACGGCCCGAGCGCGTCTGGATCGATGGCGCGCTCATGTACTTCAGCGGCAATCCGCGACTGCGCCCGGTGAGCGATTTCGAGCTCGGCCAGCCCGGCGAAGGAGACGTGAAGTGATGCGCGCCTCGTTGCGGCGCTGCTGCGTCGCTGCCGCTTCACCCGCGACCGCCCAGACGATCGCCATCACCGGCGGCACCGTAGCGCTCGGCGATGGCTCGGAGCCGATCGCGGGAGGAACGGTCGTCATCCGCGACGGCCGCATAGCAGCAGCCGGCGCCAACGTGGCCGTCCCTCCCGGCGCTCAGGTCATCGATGCGCGGGGGAAGTGGGTGACGCCGGGCATCGTCGCCGGTTTTTCACGCCTCGGGCTGTCGGAGGTCGACCTGTCCGGCGACGGAACCACGGACGACCAGGCCAGCGGCGGGCCTTTCGGGGCCGCCATCGACGTCGCGCCGGCCGTGAATCCGAACAACTCGACCATCGCGATCAACCGGGCGGACGGGATTACCCGCGCAGTGGTCGCTCCGAACACCGCGAAGAGCATCTTTGCCGGGCAGGGCGCCGTCATCGATCTCGGCGCGGACATGGAGCCGATCACCCGCGCTCGCCTGTTCCAGTTCGTGGAGTTCGGCGAGTCCGGCGCAGCGACCGCCGGCGGCTCCCGCGCGTCGGCTTACGTGCTGTTCCGCAATGCGCTGAAGGAAGCCTCGGAGCTTCGCCGCTATGCGCCGTCCATTTCTTCGACGCGGGAGGCCCCCGACGCGCTGGACCGGCCGATCGTGCGCAACCCGAACGAGTTGCGCGAATATGGCCCGGACGCGCAGCGCAGCGAGGACGTGCTGCTGACGCGGTTCGATGCCGCCGCGCTGGTCCCGGTGCTGCAAGGCCGCCAATACCTGCTGATCCACGTCGAGCGGGCGCGGGACATCCTCAACGTGCTCGAGCTGAAGCGCGACTATCCCGCGCTCAAGCCGGTCATCGTTGGAGCGTCCGAAGGCTGGCTCGTTGCGGACCAGATCGCGGCGTCCGGCATTCCGGTGATCGCCTCCGCCGTGAACGATTTGCCTTCGAGCTTCGAACAGCTTGCCGCGACGCAGTCCAACGTTGGCCGCATGCGTGCTGCAGGCGTCGACGTCGCCATCGGCATGATCGACGACAACGACACGCGCTATCTGTTCAACGAGCGCCAATATGCCGGCAATCTCGTCGCTCTGACGAACGTGCCGGGCGCCAGCGGCCTTCGCTGGGGCGAGGCGCTCGCGATGATCACCTCGCGCCCGGCGCAAATCCTCGGTCTCGGGCGCGAAATCGGCAGCCTCGAGCCGGGCCGCCGGGCCGACGTCGTGATCTGGTCGGACGACCCATTGCAGGTCAGCAGCAATGCGGACATGGTGCTGATCGACGGGGTGCAGCAGCCGATGGACACCAGGCAGACCAAGCTTCGCGAGCGCTACAAGGATCTGGCGCGAGACGTCCTTCCGGAGGCCTACAGGCGGTGACGCCTCAGGCGGGCCTGTTCCTGTCGACTATCGCCTTCGTCGGATTGCATTTCCTTCTTTCGCACCCGCTCCGCGCTCCGCTTCGTCAGAAAGCTCGGCGAACGAGGCTTTCAGGGTCTCTATTCCGTGCAGGCCCTGCTGACCTTCGGGCTGATGATCTACTTCTATCGAGCGATCGGACGCGAGGAGCCCATCTGGGTGGCGGACGAATGGGTCTGGGGCGTCGCCGCACTGGTGATGTGGGTCGGCTCGATCCTGTTCGTCGGCTCGTTCCTCGGCAATCCGGCGCTGCCCGGCGCCCGTCTCGAGCGCGGCGCCCGGCCGGGCGGCGTCTTCGCCATCACTCGCCATCCGATGATGTGGGGCTTCGCGGCCTGGGCGGCCGTGCACCTTGCGGTCCTCGGGACTGCCAAGGCGATCGTCTTCGACGGAGCCATCCTGTTCCTCGCCATCGTCGGATCCGTGGGACAGGATTCCAAGAAAGCGAAGCTGATGGGCGAGCGCTTCCATGAATGGGCCGCGCAAACGGCGTTCGTGCCGTTCGCTCGCGGTTTCGCTTGGCCCGGAGCGATCGCCGTGTTCGGCGGAACCCTGCTGTTCCTCGTTGCGACGTGGTTCCATCCGATGCCCGTCGGCGTGTGGCGCTGGATCGGCTGACCCTCGCGCTGCTGCGGTTGCCGCGCTAAAGCCGGGGCAATGACACGCAAATTCTTCGGCACCGACGGCATCCGCGGGCTCACCAATACGGAGCCGATGACGGCCGAGACCGCGCTTCGCGTCGGCCAGGCGGCGGGTGCGCACTTCCTTCGCGGCGATCACCGGCACCGGGTGGTGATCGGCAAGGATACGCGGCTGAGCGGCTACATGGTGGAATCGGCGATGGTCGCCGGCTTCACTTCGGTCGGAATGGACGTGGTCCTGCTCGGTCCCATGCCGACGCCTGCGGTTGCCATGCTCACGCGGTCGATGCGCGCCGACATCGGCGTGATGATCTCCGCCTCGCACAATCCCTTCGCCGACAATGGGATCAAGCTGTTCGGGCCGGATGGCTACAAGCTCAGCGACAAGACCGAAGCGACGATCGAGCAGCGCATGGAAAAGGGCGTGAAGCTCGTCGCGGCCGACAAGATCGGGCGGGCCCGGCGCATCGACGATGCTCGCGGCCGCTACATCCACCACGTCAAATCGACGTTCCCGGAGCGCCTGCGGCTCGACGGGCTCAAGATCGTCGTCGATTGCGCGAACGGCGCCGCTTACCATGTCGCTCCCGAAGCGCTGTGGGAGCTTGGCGCCGACGTCATTCCGCTCGGCGTGAAGCCGGACGGCCTCAACATCAACGACGGATGCGGTTCGACCCAGCCGCAGCTCCTTCGCGAAACGGTCGTCGCAAGCGGCGCCGACATCGGCATTGCGCTGGATGGAGACGCGGATCGCCTGATCGTCGTCGATGAGACCGGCCGCATCGTCGATGGCGACCAGCTGATGGCGCTCGTCGGGCTCGACCTGAAGCGCCGCGGGCGAGCTTCGAGGCGGAGCAGTCGTCGCAACCGTCATGTCCAACCTCGGGCTGGAACGCCGCCTTGCCGAAGAAGGCATCGATCTGCTGCGCACGCAGGTCGGCGACCGTTACGTGCTGGAGGCGATGCGCGAGAAGTCGTGCAACGTCGGCGGAGAGCAGTCCGGGCACATCATCCTCAGCGATCATTCGACCACTGGCGACGGCCTGGTCGCGGCGCTGCAGGTGCTCGCGGCGCTCGTCGATTCCGGCAAGCCGGCGAGCGAGGTGCTGCACCTCTTCGATCCCGTGCCGCAGTTGCTCAAGAACGTCCGCTTCAACGGCGGCAAGGCGCCGCTCGAGGCCGACAGCGTTCAGAAGCGCATCGCCGCTGCCGAGGCGGAGCTCGTGGGTCGTGGCCGGCTCGTGATCCGCAAGTCCGGAACCGAACCCCTCATCCGCGTGATGGCCGAAGGCGACGATCCGGCGCTGGTCGAGCGCCTCGTCGACGACATTTGCGAGGCTGTGCGACAAGCGGCGTGAACCCTTTGTTCGCAATTGGGCGCGAAACCAGGCCATCGTGCGCATGGACAAGTTCGCCCCGCAGGCCCGGCCGAAGGTCGCGATGAGCGCGACCATCCCGCGCGTGCTTGTCATCGCCGGCTCCGATTCCGGCGGCGGAGCGGGCATTCAGGCGGACATCAAGACCATCACCATGCTCGGCGGTCACGCGATGACCGCCGTCACCGCGATCACCGCGCAGAACACGCTCGGCGTGACGGCGGTCCACCCGGTCCCGGCCGAAATCATCCTCGCGCAGATTGACGCCGTGGTCTCGGATATCGGCGTGGATGCCGTGAAGATCGGCATGATCGGCAGCGCGTTCGCTGCAGAGCAGGTCGCGCTGCGGCTGAAAGCGCTGAAAGCCGAGCAGCCCGACCTCCCGATCGTCTTCGACCCGGTCATGATCGCGACCAGCGGTTCGGCGCTTGCCGACGATCCGACGATCGCGGCCTTCACGCAGCTGATGGACATCGCGACCATCGCGACACCGAACCTGCCCGAACTGGCTCGGCTGAGCGGACAGGACGATCCCGTGTCCTCGGCGCTCGCGCTGGTCGGCGACCACGGCTGCGCAGTCCTGATCAAGGGCGGCCATGAGGAGGGCGACGCTCTGGCCGACGCCCTGATCGAGACCGACAACATGACCAGCTGGCAGGGCCAGCGCATCGATACGACCAGCACGCACGGCACCGGCTGCACCATGGCCAGCGCCATCGCGACCTTCCTCGGCCGCGGCGACAGCCTCTCATCGGCGGTGGAGCGGGCGCGGACATTCGTGCGCGTGGCGCTCTATGCGGCGCCGAAGCTGGGGCAGGGCGCTGGTCCGGTAGGATCGGGCGAGGTCCGGCTCGACGTTGGGCCGGGTCCGCGGCTGAACCAGGTCACGCTCACCGTTACGGACTATGCCAAGTCCGTGCACTTCTATGCGCTGCTCGGACTGAAGCAGATCGTCGACAGCCCGGAGAACCAGTACGCCCGCTTCGAGACTGCGGGCGGGGCGACCCTCTCGATCCAGGCCGATCCGGAAGAGAAGGTCTCGGCGACGACCGCCGTCTATCTCGAGTGCGACGACCTCGACGCGCAGGTCGAACGCCTCGCCCGCGCCGGCATCCCGTTCGAGCACGCCCCGCGCAACCAGCCATGGATGTGGCGCGAGGCCCGCCTGCGCGACCCGTCGGGCAACATCATCTTCCTCTACAAGGCCGGAGAAGCTCGCCGCTTTCCGCCTTGGCGGGTGCGACTAATCCACAAGTTTGACCCAGATTCGTGGAAATCGGCTGGCGACTGATCCCAGCCTCTCCAGAGGCTTAGCGGCGATGCCTCGCCGCTGTTCCTTCAAGATCGAGCTCGACTTCCCGCAGCCTCTGGCTGGCGTTGACGAGGCCGGCTGCGCTCCGCTTGCGGGTCCGGTCGTCGCCGCGGCCTGCATTCTCGACCGCAGCAAGTTTCCCCGCGGGATCGATAACTCGAAGAACCTGCCGCTGGAAAAGCGCGAGGCTCTCTACGCCCGCATCACCAAGGTTGCGCGCTGGGGCGTGGGGATGGCGAGCGTCGAGGAGATCGACAGCATCAACATCTACTGGGCCCGCATGCTGGCGATGACCCGTGCGGTCGAGGCGCTCGGCGAGGATCCGGCGTGGGTGTTGGTCGACGGCAATGCCTGTCCGAAATGGCAGCGGCCGTCGAAGGCGATCGTCGACGGCGACGCGAAATGCCGCTCGATCGCCGCGGCGTCGATCATCGCCAAAGTCACGCGCGACCGCATGATGGTCGAGCATTCGCTGACCTATCCGGGCTACGGTTGGGAGCGGAATCGCGGCTATCCGACGCCCGATCATCGCCGCGCATTGCGCGAGCTCGGACCGACCCCGCTGCATCGCCGAAGCTTCGGTTTGGTGCGCGAAATGATGGCTGCAGCGGCCCAGCCCGAGCTTCAACTGCAGGAAATCGGCGCCGCGAGTTCCTTTGAGTCACACCACCATCGGTTGAGTCCGCGCTACATGAGCAGACTCAATATCTTGTGGTCGGGACCTGATGGACTCTCTTCGTTCCAGCCGGCCGACATAGCTCGTTAACCTCTGATCGCTTGACCGCGAGTCGGGCCTGACTCACCCTTCGACGCAAGGGGGAATTCATGAATCTGATCGCCCGTATCGCGGAGACCGAGGGCGCTTTGCGCCCGCGTGCAAGTACGAAGGGCAAGCGAGAGCTGCCGTTCGACGAGATCCTCATGGGCGACTGCATCGCCGAGATGGCGCGGCTGCCCGACAAGTCGGTGGACATGATCTTCGCCGACCCGCCCTACAATCTTCAGCTTGGCGGCGACCTGTTCCGGCCCGAGGGCGGACGGGTCGATGCGGTCGACGACGATTGGGACAAGTTCGACAGCCTCGCCGTCTACGACGACTTCACCCGCCAGTGGCTCGCCGAGGCCCGCCGCATCCTCAAGGACAACGGCACGATCTGGGTGATCGGCAGCTATCACAACATCTTCCGCGTCGGCGCCTTGCTGCAGGACGCCGAGTTCTGGATCCTCAACGACGTCATCTGGCGCAAGTCGAACCCGATGCCGAACTTCCGCGGCACGCGCTTCACCAATGCCCACGAAACGCTCATCTGGTGCGCCAAGGACGAGAAGGCGCGCTACACCTTCAATTATCGCGCGATGAAGGCGCTCAACGACGATCTGCAGATGCGGTCCGACTGGGTGCTTCCGATCTGCAGCGGCCAGGAGCGGGTGAAGGACGAGGAGGGCATCAAGGCCCATCCGACGCAGAAGCCGGAAGCCTTGCTCTATCGCATCCTGCTCGCCTGCACGAAGCCGGGCGACGTGGTGCTCGACCCCTTCTTCGGAACTGGAACCACCGGCGCGGTGGCGCGGAGGCTCGGCCGCCGCTGGATCGGCATCGAGCGCGAGCCGTCCTACGTGAAGGTCGCCAAGCAGCGCATCGCATCGACCCTGCCGCTCGACGAAAGCGCGATGCAGGTCGTGCCCGACAAGCGTTCCGCACCGCGCGTCGCCTTCGGTCTGCTTGTCGAAAGCGGGATGGTTGCGCCGGGAGCATGCTGACGGACTCCAAGCGCCGCTGGCAGGCCAAGGTCTGCGCGGACGGCTCGCTCGTCTGCGAAGTCCATGCAGGCTCGATCCACAAGGTCGGAGCCGCCTTGCAGGGCGCGCCATCATGCAATGGCTGGACCTTCTGGCACGTCGAGGATGGCGGGAAGCTCCAGCCGATCGACCTTCTTCGGCAAAGGCACTTGGCCGGTTCCAGCTAAGGTGCCATTGCTCGCACCCGAATGAGCAACACTCCCAATTTCGCAGTCGTGATCCTTGCGGCGGGGCAGGGCACCCGCATGCGCTCGGACACGCACAAGGTCCTGCACCCGATCGCGGGCAAGGGCCTGCTGATGCACCTGCTCGACAGCGTCGCGCGCCTTGGTGCCGAGAAAAGCGTCGTCGTCGTCGGCAAGGGCCGCGATCAGGTCGAGAAGGCGCTCGACGGCCGCAAGGTGAGCATCGCACATCAGGCGGAGCAGAAGGGTACTGCCCACGCCGTCCAGCAGGCGAAGGATGCCTTGGCGGGATATGAGGGCGCGGTCCTCATCCTTTACGGCGATACGCCGTTCGTCGAGCCGGAGACGCTGAAGCGCATGCTCGATCGCCTGGACGGTGACGGCGGGCCGGGCGTCGTGGTGCTCGCTTCCACGCCTGCCGATCCGCTCAAGTACGGGCGCATCATCCTCGGCGAGGGCGACCACATCGCCAAGATGGTCGAGTACAAGGACGCGACCGAGGAAGAACGTGCCGTCCGCCTTTGCAACAGCGGCATGATGGCAGCCCGGGCCAAGGACTTGTTCCGCTGGCTCGACGAGGTCGGCAACGACAATGCGGCGGGCGAATATTACCTGCCCGACGTCGTCAACATCGCCGCTGCCGAGGGGCGCGATGCGGTCGTCATCGAGGCGGACCCTTACGAAACGGCCGGCGTCAACAGCCGCGCCGAGCTGGCCCATCTCGAGCTCGACTGGCAACGCCGCCGCCGCGAGCAGGCGCTTGCAGGACGGTGCGACGCTGATCGATCCGGAAAGCGTCTGGTTCGCCCACGACACCAAGCTCGGCCGCGACGTCACCGTCGAACCGCACGTGGTCTTCGGCCCCGGCGTCGAGATCGCCGACGGCGCGACGATCAAGGCGTTCAGCCACATCGAAGGCGCGACTATCGCGACGAAGGCCGTGATCGGTCCCTTCGCGCGGCTCAGGCCCGGCGCAAAGGTTGGCGAGAAAGCCAAGGTCGGCAATTTCGTCGAGGTGAAGAAGGCGACGCTCGGCACGGGCGCCAAGGTCAATCACCTGTCGTACATCGGCGATGCGGAGATCGGCGCCGACGCGAACATCGGCGCGGGCACGATCACCTGCAATTACGATGGCTTCGGCAAGTACGGCACGGTCATCGGCGAAGGCGCGTTCATTGGCTCGAACACCGCCCTCGTGGCCCCGGTTACCGTCGGCGCCGGCGCAATCGTTGGAGCGGGCTCGGTGATCACCAAGGACGTTGAAGCCGACAGTCTGGCCGTCGAGCGCAACGAGCAGAGAGGCATCGCCGGCTGGGCCAAGCGTTTTCGCGAGCGGATGGTCGCCAGCAAATCAGCGGTTCAACGCGGCTAGCCAAGCGGGTGTCTTAGCGCACGGCGCGGGCAGTGATGGTTACTGGATAAGCGCGATCCCTGACGTCGAGCTTGTGCTTGCACACCTCTTGGACGGCTGCTGCGTGCAGGAAGGCGGTCGCGGCATAGAGATTCCCATATGCTCTTACGTCAATTCTTTCCGAATCAAATGGGCCACAAAGGAGTTGTTCCAGTGCCGGTCCAGTCAGAGACCAAAACCAGCCGTCGAGAAACTCGAACCGGTCAAGCGGCGTGATGCCTGGGACGGTGATGAGCAGGACTCCGCCGGGACGAAGCGCGCGGTGCACATTGGCGATCGCCGCGGTCATGTCGAAGACAAGGTGCAACGTCTGAGTCAGGATTATGCAATCGAAAACGCCATCCGGCAAAGTCTCGGGGTCACTTAGATCGCCGACGATCGTGGCTTGAGAATTGCTCGAGTCAACGTTGAGAATGTCTTGGTGCGCGATGCGGTCTCCACCGAATCGTCGCGAATAGTCATCCTCCTGAATCTCGAGGACTTGGCCGATCACGTCCGATGCATGCTGCTCGAGGAAGCCTTCGATGTAGTAGCGATCGATTGGCGTGCCGCGATCGTAGCCCCAATTCCTGCTCAATGGACGAAGCGAGCTGACACGGCCAATGCGCATACGGATCACACCATGCACTCTGCGGACCGCACGTCTTAGGCGCCGGATCGGTTCCGGAAGTCCCGAGGCTAGTTTGCGCAATCCATCACTCAATGCCGATCCCCACAGCGCGGATGACTAGGGTCGGCCAAGTTGCCGCGCAAGCTTGGCAGAGTCCCAGTCGCCCACAAAGATTCGGGGAAGAGCGAAGCGATCCGTGTCCCGTCTGACGAAGCTGCCATCCGCCCGGCACGCGCAGAGGTAGCCGGCCTCTTCGATTAGCTGGCGTGAGTCCGCATCATAATCTCCATAGGGATATGCGAAGGCGCGCGGGCGAGTACCGCTCAGCTCCGCACAGGCTTCGATGCTCTCGAAGATCTGGTTGACGCGCTCTGCGGGGTCGAGCTGCGGGAGGGAGGGGTGAGTCAACGCGTGCGACCCGAACTCTATGAGGTCCGAACTCGCCGTTCGGACCTCGTCGCGCGTCATGGATCGATGTGTATCGCGTGGCACGTTAGACACCTGCCCCTGTTCGCGCCATCGTTCGAATAACTCGTCGATCTCCCTGGGCCTCTTGCCAAAGGTCATTTTCCACAGCCGACCATATGCCCGTTGCCGCGGGGTTCGCGGCGACTGGGCGGGTGGCCAGATGACATCATCCGATTGCCGCTCACCTAGCGGGACTTTGCGACCGTCCAGTTCCAAGACTTGGGCTGAGGTATGCATGACGATGCGTTCAAGCTCGTCCCACCAGAACTCTCGGCCGTCTGCAATCAAATCAGCCGGCAGGAAGATTGTTGCAGGTACGCCGAGATGCTCCAATAACGGCATCGCAAGTGCCGCATTGCAGGCGTACCCGTCATCGAACGTGATGGCGATTGCGTCGCGCGGCAGCTTTCCTTGAGAGTTTAGCTCGACAAAGTCACTCAGCGACAGGGGAGTTCGATGCTGCTTGATCCAGTCGAGTTGGTCCGCGAACTTCTCAGGTGACACCGCCAAACCCCAGGGGTCGCAAACCTCATTCGCCACCCGATGGTACATGAGAATTGCGGGTCCTGGCGCCAGCAACGGTCTCAAGCGGCGTATGCCAGCCCTAAATCCGCGAACGATCGTGCCGACTTAAGTCTTCGCCAGTGCGGAGCGCATGGTCGCAAAGCCGCCGCTGACTGCCCCTTGTGGAAGGTGTCGATACGGCCGCAACTCGCGATCGATTAGCGCCCAGATCTTCGCGTTCCGGCCATGGATCGTTCCAGAAATGTAATTCTCGAACCACTGCAGGAAAAATTCCCGTTCGCGGTGATAGGAGCCGCTGCGTTCGACCTCCGCCATGCATAGAGTCCGGATGCAATCTGTAATCGGACCAGACGTTTCGGGTGAAATAGATCGTCGATTGTAGGTAGAGTTTGGCTAGGAATGCCTGGTCCTCGTAAGCACCCGTAAAAACATCCTCGAAACCACCGACTGCAAGAATGGCCGATCGCCTGAAGAGAAGGTCCGACATGCTCGGAGCGTTCGCCGTTCCCAGCGGATACATCCTGATCAGCGCATTCGGTGGGGCAATGCGGCGGTTGCGTCTATGCCCGCTGGCAATGATTTTGTCCGTGCCGCCGTTGTGACTTCCCCAGTATCTCACGGACCCGCCAACCGCGTCGACACAAGGCATGCGGGCTAGCAGGCGCAACTGTTCAACGAGCTTGTCCGGTTCCCAACGATCGTCAGCATCGATGAAGGCTACGAACTCGCCGTGCGCTTCGCGCAAGCCGAGATTCCGGGTGGCGCTCATCCCGCGGTTCACTTTGCCCGGGTGGCGTAGATAAAGAATACGGGTCGGGTCGCGGGCGGCGTAGGCCAATGCAATTTCGGTGCTCGCGTCGGTTGAGCCGTCGTCGACCAACAACAACTCGAAGTCTTGGAAGCTTTGCGCGAGCACGCTGTCCACTGCCTCCGCCAGATAGGCCAATTCATTGCAGAAGATTGAAATGACCGACACTCGCGGCCCGGGGGATCCCGCTTTACTGCTCACCGCTGCGATATGCTCGCCCAAGAAGATTACCGCAAATCGCTGAATTCACTGGCGCTCACCGCCAGTCGGAAACGGGCATTATCGCCGACCCGAGTCCGGTCGGCGACAAACGCCGCGCCATCTAACGAAGGATAACTTCAACCTAGGGAATGCGTGGCTAGTCTGATCGCAATCGATCCTGGGTGGGGACCATGCGTAAGACTTTGATCGCCGGCGGCGTGCTTGCTCTTCTCGGCTCGGCTGCGATGCCGGCCCAGTCCACGAGCAACTACTACGGTTATGGAGCGGCCGCGTCGCGGATCCTCGCGGCTCACAATCATGAGCGCGCCCGCGTCGGCGTCGCTCCGCTGCGCTGGGACCCACGATTGGCTGCGTCCGCCGCGTCTTATGGGCCGACGCTCGCGCGGCTCGGGGGCCTGAGGCATTCGGCCCGATCGGATCGCCCCGACCAGCGCGAGAATCTCTGGATGGGATCGCGCGGGGCCTATTCGCCCGAGCAGATGGTCCAGTACTGGATTTCCGAGAAGGCCTATTACCGTCCCGGAATGCCGTTCCCGCACGTAAGTCGCACGGGGAATTGGGCCGATGTGGCGCATTATACGCAGGTTGTCTGGAAGGGCACGACGCATGTCGGATGCGCCATTCATCCGTCGGCGAAGTGGGATTACCTCATCTGTCGCTATTCGCCGCCTGGCAACGTGGATGGCCGCACCGCGATCTAATCGGCGCTTCCCTAAATAGCTGTGGTATAATCGGGGTCGCTGCGGTTAAGCGGCCTCATGTCGGTTCTCATCACTGGAGCAGCTGGATTCATCGGCTCGGCCACGGCCCGCGCACTACTTGCGCGTGGCGACAGCGTGATCGGCATCGACAATCTCAATTCCTATTACGATCCGTCGCTGAAACAGGCCCGGCTGGATGCCTTGTCGCGCGATTACGGAGACCGTTTCCAATTCGAACGGCTCGACTTTTCCGATGCCGACGCTCTGGGAAACCTGAGCCGAAAGACCGAGTTCGACCGCATCGTCCATCTCGGGGCTCAGGCCGGCGTTCGGTACAGCCTCGAAAATCCCGCGAGCCTATTTCCAGTCGAACCTGGTCGGGCACGGCAACATGATCGAGCTCGCCCGGCAGCGGCGTTCCAGTCACTTCGTCTACGCATCGTCGTCGTCGGTCTACGGGAGCAACAAATCGCTCCCTTTTCGCGTCGAGGATCGCGTCGACCATCCCCTCTCGCTCTACGCCGCAAGCAAGAAGGCGAACGAGCTGATGAGCGAATCCTATGCCAACATTCACGGCGTGCCGAGCACGGGCCTTCGCTTCTTCACGGTCTATGGACCATGGGGCCGGCCGGACATGGCGATGTGGATTTTCCTCAAGGCCCTGTACGCGGGGGAGCCGTTGCCCCTATTCAACCGTGGAGAGATGCGGCGGGACTTCACCTATATCGACGATATCGTCAGCGGCGTCATCGCCTGCCTCGACGGTCCGCCCGCGGATGATGGGTCGGTCAAGGCCGGCGGCGGCACTGGGCCGCATGCCATCTACAACATCGGCAATCACCGCAGCGAGGACCTGATGCGCGTCGTCGAATCTGCTGGAGCAGGCGACCGGACGGAAAGCGCTTGATCGATCCGCAACCGATGCAACCCGGCGACGTGAAGGATACCTTCGCGGACATCAGCGCGATGGAGCGCGACCACGGTTTCCATCCGATCACGACCATCGACGAGGGCGTGCCGCGTTTCGTCGACTGGTACCGCGGCTATCACGGCCTCTGATGCTGCCGCCGATCCTCTCGAACCTGCGCCTGCCGGTCATCGCGGCGCCGCTCTTCATCGTTTCGAATCCGAAGCTCGTCATCGCGCAATGCACGGCAGGCGTCGTGGGCAGCTTTCCGTCGCTCAACGCACGTCCGGCGTCGCAGCTGGACGAATGGATGCACGAGATTACCGAGGCGCTGGCCGAGCACGATCGCGCGCATCCGGAAGCGCCATCCGCTCCCTTCGCGGTCAACCAGATCGTCCACCGCTCGAACGACCGTTTCGAGCAGGACATGGAGGTCTGCGCGAAGTGGAAGGTGCCGATCGTCATCACCTCGCTCGGCGCGCGCGAGGAGCTCAATCATGCCGTCCATTCCTGGGGCGGGATCACGCTGCACGACATCATCGACGACCGCTATGCGCGAAAGGCGATCGAAAAAGGGCGCTGACGGGCTGATCGCGGTTGCGGCGGGCGCCGGTGGACATGCCGGCCGCTGGTCGCCGTTCGCTTTGATCCACGAAATTCGCCGCTGGTTCGACGGTCCGCTGGCGCTGTCCGGTGCGATTGCCCATGGCGACGCGGTGCTTGCCGCGCAGGCGATGGGCGCCGATCTGGCCTATGTCGGATCGGCCTTCATCGCGACGCCGGAGGCGCGGGCGAGCGATGAATATAAGCAGGCCATCGTGGCCAGCAGTGCGGCCGACATCGTCTACTCCGACCTCTTCACCGGCATTCACGGCAATTATCTGCGGGCCTCGATCGTTGCGGCGGGCCTCGATCCCGAGAATCTGCCGGCGCCCGGTGCGGAGGCGATGAACTTCCAGTCGGCGAGCGGAGCGAAGGCCTGGCGCGACATCTGGGGCTCAGGGCAGGGCGTCGGCGCCATCGATGCGGTGCTGCCGGCGGCCGAGCTGGTCGCCAAAATGGCCGAGGAATATCGCGCCGCGAAGGCGCGGATCTGCGCTAGCTGATCGCTTCCAGCTTCCGCCGCCATTCCGGTGGGATCTCTACCGGGCGGCGGGTCGTCCGATCGACGACGACATGGACGAAATCGCCTTCCGCGGCGGCATCCGCTGCGCCTTCAGCGAAGATTCCGATCCGGTAGCGGATGCTCGATCGCCCGAGTTCGGACACGGCCAAGCCGATCTCGATGGGTTGCGGAAATTCGAGCGGCGAGATGTAGGTGCACCGCGTTTCGACGACGAGAGCGATCGGATCGCCATTGGTGATGTCCAGCAGGCCTTGCTCGACCATCCAGGCGTTCACCGCGCTGTCGAACCACTCGTAATAGACGGTGTTGTTGACGTGACCGTAGGCGTCATTGTCGGCCCAGCGCGTCGTCATCGACCGCCAGACCTTGAAATCGGAACGCGCCGCGGGCGGCCTTCGGCTCACCAGGCGGCCTCATAGAGCCGCTGGGCGTCGGCCTCGGTAATCTCGCACGGATTGTTCACCAGCAGCCGCGTCTGCTTCATCGCTTCGCGCGCCAGCGTTGGCGCCTCCGCGACGTCGATCCCGTAATCGCGCAGGCGCGTGGCGATGCCGCTTTCGCGGACCAGCTCATCCAGCCTGTCGATCAGCATCGCAGCGCGCGCCTGGCTGCCTTCAGCCTCGCATTGTGGAACGACGATCGGCGCAAGCTCCGCATAATGCTCGCGAGCGGCCTCGGCATTGTGCTGCAGCACATGTCGAAGCATCAGCGCATTCGTCACGCCATGGGGTAGGTGATGCAGCCCGCCGAGCGGGTAGGCGAGGGCGTGGACGCCCGCGACCGGGGCGTTGGAGAATGCGAGCCCGGCCAGATGCGCTCCGAGCAGCATCGCCTCCCGTCGCCGCCATGTCCTGCGGCTCGGTGCAGGCCGTCAGCAGATTGGCCGTCAGCAAGCGCAGCGCTTCCCGCGCCAGCGCGTCGGAAACGGGGTTCTTGAGCCGGGCGGACGTGTAGGCCTCAATCGCATGGACGATGGCATCGATGCCCGTCGCCGCCGTGACACCCCGCGGCAGGCCCACGGTCAGTTGCGGGTCGAGGACAGCCCAGTCGGCGGTCAGCGGACGGGCGTTGACGGCGAGCTTCACGCCGCCCTCGCACGTGATGACCGAAATCGGCGTTGCCTCTGACCCCGTGCCCGCTGTGGTCGGCACGAGCACCAGCGGCAGGCGCTGACCCTTGGCGATGTCGACGCCCCAGACGCTGTCGAGATCGTCGCCGGAGCCGAGCAGATAGGCCGCCAGCTTGGCGACATCCATCGGGCTCCCGCCGCCGAAGCCGACAACGGACGAAACGCCTGCCTCGCGGCCAGCCGCCACCGCGGCTTCCAAGGTCGCCCGCGAGGGATCGGCTTCGACCGCGTCGAAGAGGACGACGGTGCGTCCGCTCTCCTCGAGCGCCGTGCGTGCTGTCTCGGTCAGGCCAAGCTGGACCAATTGCTGGTCGGACACGAACAGACAGGGGCCCGGCGGCAACAAGTCCGCGATCGTTTCCGATTTGCCGGCGCCGGCGATCAGGCGCGGTCCGGGATGGAAGGTGAAGCTCCGCATGAGCGGAGACTAACGCAGCTTAGCCGAGATTCCCACCGAGCCCGCGTTCGAGCCGTCCCATCAGCGCGCGGGCAGGGCTGGCCGCCGGTTCCTCGGAGACGACGCCTTCGTCGATGCGCTTGATGCGGGCATAGAGCTCGCTGCTCGACTCGATCAGCCGCTGCGCGGAGCGAGGGAGCTTGGCGACCAAATCGGCATCGCTGTCCGCGGCATGGCCGAGCCTCCGCTCCGGACGGCGACCTTCGCGCCCAGGAAGCTCGCCCGTCTCGATCGCCCGCTGGGTCAGCAGCCAGGCGACGATGTGCATGATCCGGGTCGTCACCTTCAGCAACTCGCAGGCGAAGCCAACTCGAACGAACGGCTCCAGCGTGCCGCGGTCGTCGCGGCCCGCATCGTCGAAATAGGACCGCGCCTCGTCGGCCAGCAGCATCGCCTCCGTATAGAGGCTGTCGATCAGCCGCGAGGTGATGCGCGCCTCGGGCTGTGGATTGATCAAATCATCCATGGCTAATCACTGCCATTGTTCGCTGCGGGTGAAAACGCTCGAAAACAGCCGCCGGTCGCGGCTTTCGGGCTGAAAGTCCCTTGGTGGGACAATTTGGCGGGAATTTCAGGCAATGAGGTCGGGCGTATTCCGGTCCAGCATCAACTGGATATGGTCCTTGAGCTGGAGCTTGCGCCGCTTCAGGCGGGCGATCTCCAGCTGGTCGAACACAGGCTCCGCGCTCAAGGCCGCGATACGATCGTCCAGTCGCCGGTGTTCCGCCTTCATGGCGTCCAGCTGTTCGCGGATTGCGTCGTCCATTCGGCTTCGAACTACTCCTGTCGGGCTTCAACGTCACCGCCCAACTGCCGCGATGAGCCGCAACTCAAGCAGGGCGGATAGACGCTATGGATACGAGACAAAGGGTCTGAAAAGTGTTTTACTGCAGACACTGTTCAGTCTCATTCGAGGAAAGGAATGGCACCGATGGACAAGGTACAGGGCGAAGAGCTGACCTCTAAGCATGCAGCGGTCGCTGCGCAGATCGACGAGGAAGAGCATCGCCCGCTCCCCGACATGATCAAGCTTCATGAGCTGAAGAAGGAAAAGCTCAGACTTAAGGACGAATTGGCCGGCCACTTTCACTAGGGCCGGTTTTTTTATGCGCGGGACCGTGAGGCCCCGCGCACCGGCGGGTCGTCAGTCGTCCCGCGAAACTTTCTCGATCCGCTCGTGGCGTTCCTGCGCCTCAAGGGTCATCGTCGCGACCGGCCGCGCTTCGAGCCGGGCCAGCGAGATCGGGTCGCCACTGACTTCGCAATAGCCATATTCGCCTTCGTAGAG
This sequence comes from uncultured Alphaproteobacteria bacterium, assembly GCA_963807815.1. Classification (GTDB taxonomy): domain Bacteria; phylum Pseudomonadota; class Alphaproteobacteria; order Sphingomonadales; family Sphingomonadaceae; genus Sphingomicrobium. Next base: position 41,351 of record CAWECW010000015.1, read on the forward strand.
GCGACGGATCGCGGAATCGATCTTGGCGATCAGCTTGCGCTGACGGTCGCGGGTGCGGAGCTCGATGCCCCAGTCGGTTTCGCTGGATGCGCGATCGGCGATGTCCGGTTCGCGGAGCGAGTCGACCTGAAGCTGCGCCATGGTCTGGCGCAACTCGTCGATCACCGCTTCTTTCCAATCCTTGAGCTTCCGAAGGAAGTAAGCGCGATGCAGGTCGCACATGAACTCATCGTCTTCGCTGGGGCGATAGCCCTCGGCCAGGATGATGCGATCGAACGGTATCGGTTGACCGCCGTACAGGTCGACTAATGCTGTAGCCATTGATCCCCTCCCAACTCGAACCAGCGTGCTCCCCCGAGCGCGCAGGACACCCCAGTGTCACCTACGGCTGCGGCCGGGCCACCGGGCAGCCGGAGGCAGATTAACTCGACATTCCCGGGACTTAGGAAACCCGGACTCAGTCGGTTTATCCCCAAGGGCCCTATAGATAAGGCACTGACTCTTAACAAGGACTGTCAAACGCGGGGTGAAGAAATGGCAATTCTGTTGCTGAATTAGCGCATTAGCGCCCGGTTGCGGTCACCGCGGCACTCGCCCATAGCCGCCGCGACATGCGCATTCTCCTCACCAACGACGACGGCATCAACGCCCGCGGACTAGACCTGCTGGAGACGATCGCGCGGCGGTTTTCCGACGATATCTGGGTGGTCGCGCCAACCGACGAGCAGTCCGGCGCCGGCCATTCGCTGACCCTGACGCAACCGGTGCGCATCCGCCGGCACGACAATTTTCGCTTCTCGGTGACCGGTACGCCGACAGACGCCGTGATGATGGCGCTGGCGCAGATCATGAAGGATTCGCCGCCGGACCTGATCCTCTCCGGCATCAATCGCGGCGCGAACCTCGCCGAGGACGTCACCTATTCCGGCACCGTTTCCGCGGCGATGGAAGGCGCTCTGGCCGGAGTGCGCTCGATCGCGCTGAGCCAGAGCTATTCGCGCGAAGGGATGGGCGACACCGTTCCCTATGCCGCCGCCGAGGCTTGGGCGGAGCGCGCCTTGGAGCCGCTGATCAACATGGAGCTGGCACCGGGAACGCTCATCAACGTGAACTTTCCCGCGCTTCCGCCGGAGCAGGTGAAGGGCGTCCGCGTCTGCCGACAGGGTATTCGCGACTACGGCCGCCTGCGCATCGTCGAGCGGACCGACCCGCGCGGCTACAATTACTATTGGTTCGGCCTGGCGCCGGTCGTCGAAACTCCGGGCCATTCCACCGACCTCGAAGTGATTGCCGATGGGTATGTGTCGGTCACGCCGCTGCACCTGGACCTGACGCACGACCCCTCGATGGAAGCCCTGCGCGCCCGGTTCGGCGACGTTCAGGCGTCCGGGTAGCGGATCTCCACGACTTCGTAGCTCTTCTCGCCGGCGGGCAGGCGCACAATGCGCTCGTCGCCGACCTTTGCCCCGACCAATGCTCGCGAGAGCGGAGCGCTCCAGCCGATCCGCCCGTTCGAGGCATCCGCCTCATCGTCGCCGACGATCGTCAGCGTTCGGCGCGCGTCATCCTCATCGGCCAGCTCGACGGTCGCTCCAAAGCGTACCTGCTCCCGCGATCCCTGCGCGCCCGGCTCGACGACCTTCGCCGCCTTCATGACTTTGGCGAGATAGCCGAGGCGGCGATCGATCTCGCGAAGCTTCTTGCGGCCATAGATGTAATCGCCGTTTTCCGAACGGTCGCCGTTCGCGGCCGCCCAGGAGATCGTCTCGACGAGCTTCGGCCGTTCGCTGGCGAACAGCTCTTCATATTCGGCGCGAAGCCTGGCGAAGCCCGCGGCGGTGATGAACCGCGGTTGTGGGTTGCTCATGGAGGCGTCTTAGCCCGGACGGCTCTTCCCAAGATAGTTCGACACGTGAACCGCTCCGGCGGGGCTGCTCGGGTTCATGCGATCGTAGACCACGCTGTTCTCGATGACCCGCTGGACGTAGGCCTTCGTCTCGCTGAACGGAATCTGCTCGATGAACTGCAGCACGTCCTTGCCGCGGCGCGGATCGCCGAAGCGATTGACCCATTTGCCGGCATTTCCCGAACCCGCATTGTAGCTGGCAATCGCGAGTGGCGCATTGCCGTCCCAGATGTTCAGCATGCGCTGGAAATAGGCCGTACCCAGCGTGACGTTATAGACCGGATCGGTCGTCAGCCGCGATGGATCGTAGCTCATGCCGAGCTTGCCGGCCTGCTCGCGGGCAGTCCCGGGCATCAGCTGCATCATTCCGCGAGCACCCGCATGGCTGATTGCGGCGCGGTCGAAAGAGCTTTCCTGGCGAGCGATGCCGTGCGCGAGCGACCACAGCCGAGCGCCGTTCACCGCTGCCGGGAGGCGCGGGTAGGCGGTCTCGACGTAGAATGCGCTCCCCTTCACGCGGGCCATGCGAGCAACCCAGACGCCAAGGTCGGGCCGGCTAATTTGCTGACCGAGCTGCGTTGCGAGCACACGCTCGGCGTCGTTGTTCAGCGATTCTGCCAATGCACGGACGAACAGGGTCTGCTCCGTACGCTGGCCTTGCTGGCCGAGGATTTGCGTGGCCTGCACAATGCGGCGCGTTCCGAATTCGGTCCGCTGCGCCGGATTGACCGCGAAGGTCGGGAGCGGCCCCGGCGCCGGAACCGCGCGTCCGAGCTGCTCGAGCGCGAGCTGGCCATAGAACAGCTCCGGATAAGCAGCGGCGCGCTGGAAATACATCGTGCCTTCGGTCGACCGGCGTGCGGACATTGCTGCCTTGCCAGCCCAGTAGAGACCCTTCGACAGTACCTGCAGCGACTTGCCGCCGCGCGAGTAGCGGTCGAACATGATCATCGCGTCCGCCGGGCGATTGAGGCCGCTCCACGCTGCCGTCCCGCCAAGCCACATCAGCGAAGTATATTTGTCCCGGATGCCGATGTGCTGGTCGCTGACGACCGCCCCGGGAGCGAGCACGTCGTCGCTCTGCCGCGCGATATTGTAGGCGAGGCCCCATTGCCGTTCGTTTGCCGCGCCGTCGGCGAGCAAGATCTGCATGTCGAGGAAGCGCTCAGGATCGGCTGGGCGATGGGTGAAATTATGGTTGCGGGCGAAAAGCTGACGGGCAGCGCTCTCCCAGTTGGCATCGCGAAGGTAACGCGCGCGGTCCATCATCAGGCCGGCGTCGGTGGTGACCTGTCCGAGGACCGCCTGATAGCGCGTCTCGGCATCCGGCCAGCGCCGCTGCATCGCCACTCGCGCCGTGAAGGCGCCACGGCGCGCTGCCGACGTCATGGACAGGAAGCGCTCGGCGTTCGTCGCATCCTTGGCAAACAGGAGTGCGTCCGTGCGGCGATCGTGGTCCTGCCACGTGAGATAGGCGCCATAGCGGGCGAAAATGCTCTGCTCGTCCGTCGCGCTGAGATCGGCGGATGCCCAGGCTTCCTTGACCGCTGCGACAGCCTCGGCGCCACGCCCGGTCGCGGCATATGCATCGGCAAGGCGAGCATAGCCCGTCCCGGTCCTGGGCTTCTCGTTCGCGAAGAAAGCGAGGACCGTTCCGACATTCTCGCCGGGCCGCATGACCTTCTCGGCCGAGAGGCGCATCGAGCTCTTCGCCCGGCCAACCCGGATTGTAGACCAGGAAGCGCGCATAATCGGCGAAGCTGCTGCTCCCGCTTTGGCGGAGCCGCCTCCAGTCGTTCAGCGCATAGCCGACGCCATAGCTGGCGGCTGGCTGTGCATAAGCTTGCCGAGCCGGCGGCGCGGAATAAGGCACTTGGGTCGACGCGGCGGTAGCCGTCGCGAAAATCAGCGGAATAAAGATAGCGACACCCCTCATGCTGGACATAATCCGACCGCGGTCCTTATCAGTCCCTGAACGCGGTCGACTATTCACCTCGGCGAACCTCACGTGAAGGCAAAAAGTTCATGTTTTACGGGTCGATACCCGCTCTGGTGACACCTTTTTCGGGCAAGTGTGTCGATGAAGACTCACTAAGGAATTTCATCGATTGGCAAATCGAAGAAGGCAGCAACGCTCTCGTGCCGTGCGGTACGACGGGCGAAGCGCCGACGCTTTCGAACCCCGAACAGTATCGCGTTTTCGAGATTGTCGTGGAGCAGGCCAAGGGCCGCGTTCCGGTGATCGCTGGCTGCGGCAGCAATTCGACCGCGACCTGTCTGGAGCATCTGAAAGCCGCCAAGGATGCGGGCGCCGACGCGGCCCTCGTCGTTACTGGCTACTACAATAAGCCGAGCCAGGCGGGCCTGCTCGCCAACTTCCGAGCGGTTGCCGAAGCGTCCGAACTGCCGATCATCGTCTACAATGTGCCCGGCCGCACGATCGTCGACATCAAGGCCGAGACCATGGCCGAGATCGCCCGTCTGCCGAACATCGTCGGAGTGAAGGATGCGACCGGCGATCTTGGCCGAGTGACTGCGCATCGCCTGCTCTGCGGCGAGAAATTCTGCCAGCTGTCCGGCAATGACGAGACCGCGCTCGGCTACAACGCCATGGGCGGGGTGGGCTGCATCTCGGTCAGTGCCAACGTTGCGCCGCGCCTCTGCGCCGACTTCCAGGCCGCAACCCGCGAGGGGCGCTGGGATGACGCGATCGCGCTGCAGGACCGGCTCTATCCGCTGCACGCGGCCTTGTTCACCGACAGCTCGCCGGGCCCGACGAAATATGCGCTTAGCCGCGTTCGTCCAGGCTTTCCGACAGCCCTTCGCCTTCCGCTCACCGAACCCTCTGAGGCGTCCAAACTGGCGGTCGACAAGGCTTTGGAGCACGCGGGCCTGATTTAGCCCCTATATAGGTACCTGTGTCCAAGCCGCTGCCATCCCCTTTCGACAAGAAGAAGGTCGTCGCCGAGAACCGGCGCGCGCGCTTCGACTATTTCGTCGACGACCGCATGGAGGCGGGGATCGCGCTGACCGGGACGGAGGTGAAGGCGCTTCGCCAGGGCGAGGGCTCGATCGCCGAAAGCTATGCGACGATCAACGACGAGGAAGTCTGGCTGATCAACAGCCACATCCCCGAATACAGCCACGGCAATCGTCTCAACCATGAACCGCGGCGGCAGCGTAAGCTGTTGCTGAAGGGGCGAGAAATCGCCAAATTGAACGGCGCGGTGACTCGCCAGGGATTAACCCTTGTTCCGCTATCGATCTACTTCAACTCCAACGGCAAGGCGAAGGTCGAGCTGGCGCTCGCCCGAGGCAAGAAAGTGCACGACAAGAGGGACACGATCAAAGAGCGCGACTGGAAGCGCGAACAGGGACGGCTGCTGAGGTCACGTGGCTGATCTCGCATCCGTCGTTCGCGGCTTCATGGCGAAGCATGCCCCGAGCCGGCACGACATGCAGAACAGCGTTCTCCTGAAGCCGTTCGGCCATCGCATCCGGCATTCGGAGCTGTGGCGCTTCACCCGGCGATCCGTGCCGCGCGGCGTGGCCGTGGGCTTGTTCGTCGGGATCTTCCTGATGGTGCCGGGCCTCCAGATCGTCGGTGCGGCGCTCGTCTGCATGGCCCTGCGCGGAAATGTCGCGATCGCTGCGGCAATGACCTTCCTGTCCAATCCCGGCGACGACGCCATTCTTCCTCGTTGCGGCCGTCAATGTCGGCAACCGGCTGGGATTTCATGCCGATCTTGCCACGCTCCAGGTGCTGGCGACTACGCATGCGAGCATTGGCCGCTGGTTCGCCTGGCTGGTTTCCGATGCGGCTCCCGCGATGGTTACCGGGCTGGTCGTGATCGCGGCGGTTTTTGCGTTCGCCGGATATTGGGTTTCGCTTGTCGGATGGCGCTGGTGGATTGGCCGCAAATGGGGCCAACGCCGTTACGCTGCGCGAGAGGAAGCGCCAGCTCAAGAGATTAGTTGAGATTCGACGCGAAGTATTGGCAGTCGATTTGGACTTGTCGCCGGAGCAGCGTGTAAGGATCTGGTAGGGGAGGACCTCAAGCCGAATGTTGCATCAGGAGCTGCCGACAATTGCACCCCATCCGCTGGATGACCGTGCTCGTTGGCTGCTTCCAGCGCTCGGCGGTGCGGCGCTGCTCAGCCTTGGGCTGATCTGGCTTCAATTCGGTATCGTTCCGACGCTCGTCCTGGCGGGTCTTGCTGGTGGAGGCGCCTTCGCGACGATGACGGCGCTTGGCATGCGGTCATCCGTCGGCATTTCGAAGGTGACTGGCGATCAGGGGTCGGACTTCGGCCTGGTGGGCGCAGCTCTCGCTTTATGTGAAGAACCAGCGGCAATTACCTCAACTGACGGCACATTGCTCGCCGCCAACGAGGCCTACCGTACGCGGTTCGAGACAGTGCCGCCCCTTCGCCTGCCTGCGGACCAGGAGTTCGACGCAATCCCTGCTGGCTGCGGTCTCGATGGCGTGGCGCGACGGTGCGGGCTGTGCCGCTGGCGTTGCGACCCTGGCCGGTCCGTCCGCGGTGGAGGTTCAGCGCGCCGGGCTTCGCAACGATCTGCTGCTCTGGCGCTTTCCCGTACCTGTTCCGGCCGATCCCCTGGCACTCGCGATCCAGGGCATTTCCGGAGTCACCGGGGAGCGTCTGACGCGGGCGGGAGTGCTTGCGGCACTGGTCGACGTCGGCGGTCGCGTTCTAGCGGCGAACAAGCTCTTCGCGGACCGCGCTATTCCCGCGGGACATCGCGACGACAGTCCGCGCTTTTCAGAGCTGGTCGAGGTGGCCGAAGACGGCTCGTTCCATCTTCCCGCCGACGGGGAAGCGGGCGGTCCCCTGCGTGCGGTCCACGTGCCGGTCAATCCGGCCGTGCCGGGCGGGACGGGCACGTTCCTGCTGTTCGACGGGTCCGCCGGCATCGGGCGGCTCGTCCAATCTGCAAGCCTTGCTCGACATGCTGCCGATCGGACTGGCGCTGGTCGATCGCGACGGGCGCTTCCTCACGATGAACCAGGCTTTCCGCAATGCCGCGGGCATCAAGGACAATGCGAAGCTGGTCTATCCGGGCGATTTCGTGGTGAAGGAGGACAAGGCGGCCGTGGCCGACTCCGTCCGGCGCAACGCGCGCGGCCCCGCCATGTCAGGCGACATCGCCATTCGCCTGACGCGCGATCCGAAGGAGCCGGTTGCGCTGACCATCGCCGGACTTCGCGGCCTCGGCGACGCAGCCGTCCTGCTCCTGCTCAAGGACAATAGCGAGGAAGCCAAGCTCAAGCGGCAGATCGCCCAGGCGACCAAGATGCAGGCGGTGGGCCAGCTGGCCGGCGGCGTCGCGCACGACTTCAACAACATCCTCACCGCGATCATCGGCCATTGCGACCTGATGCTCATGCGGCACACGCCGGGCGACAGCGATTACGACGACATCCAGCAGATCAAGTCGAACTCCAACCGCGCCGCCGGCCTGACGCGCCAGCTTCTCGCTTTCTCCCGCCAGCAGACGCTTCGCCCGCAGGTCCTGCAGCTTCCGGACGTGGTGTCGGAGGTGTCGCATCTCCTGAAACGCCTGCTCGGCGAGACGGTCGTTCTCGTCGTGAAGCACGGCCGCAACCTCGGCTCGATCCGCGCCGACCCAGGCCAGCTCGAGCAGGTCATCATCAACCTCGCGGTCAACGCTCGCGACGCCATGGCGTCAAAGGGCGGCGGGACGGTGACGATCCAGACCTATGCGGTCCGGTCCGACCAGGTGGCGGAGCTTGGGTCGGAGATCCTGCCGATCGCCGATTATACCGCGCTGTCGGTGAGCGACACCGGCTGCGGCATTCCGCCGAACGTGCTCGGCAAGGTGTTCGAGCCTTTCTTTACGACCAAGGAGGTCGGAAAGGGCACCGGCCTCGGGCTTTCCACCGTCTACGGCATCGTCAAGCAGTCGGGCGGCTTCATCTTCGCGGACTCGAAGGTCGACGAGGGCACGCGCTTCGTCATCTACCTTCCGGTCCATTCGGCGGAGCCGAAGGCGCAGGCGCCGCGCGTCGCGAAGAGCGCCGACAACGAACTGTGGGGAACCGGCCGCGTCCTGCTCGTCGAAGACGAACCGATGGTCCGCACGGTGGCCGAGCGGGCGCTGACGCGTCACGGCTATACGGTCGTCACGGCCAACAACGGCTTCGAGGCCTTGGAAATTCTCGAGCGCGGCGAGGAGTTCGCCTTGCTCATCAGCGACGTCGTCATGCCGGAGATGGACGGGCCGACGATGGTTCGCGAGGCGAGGGCGACCCGGCCGGAGCTGCCGGTGCTATTCATGTCCGGCTATGCCGAGGAGCAGCTGCGCAAGTCGATCGATATCGACAAGGTCGCTTTCCTGCCCAAGCCCTTCTCCGTGCAGGAGCTCGCGGAGGCCGCCCGGAAAGCCCTTACGCCTGTCTAATGAATTAGGGCTTTGCGGAAGCGGATGCTCACACTATTCCCGAGATCATGGGGCAGCGTAGTATCCTGGTTGTTGAGGACGAGCCGCTAATCGCGATGATGCTTGAGGACTTCCTCGAGTCTCTCGGGCATTCGGTCACCGCAACGTGTGAGTCCGTTCAGGACGCGATGGCAGAGGCCAACAAGGGCGGCTTCGACCTGGCCATTCTCGACGTGAACCTGAAGGGCGAGAGCGTCTGGCCGGTCGCGGAGCGGCTTCGCGAACAGCAGATCCCGTTCGTTCTCGCGACGGGCGGCCATGTCGATCCGCCGCCGGCGCAGTTCGCCAACGTTCCCGTGATCGAGAAGCCTTACACGGTCGACCGGGTCACGCCGGCGCTCGACGCCGCCTTCGCCCAGTGATGCCCCTGCCACGGGCCTAGCTCGTGGTCAGGCTCGGTTGGTTTCTCCTCGCACTTCTCATTCCTTTTGCGGCAGTCATTCTCTTCATGAGTTGGTCCCAAGACGATTTCATCTTCCCGGTTCACGCGGTCGGACCGGCGCCGCCGTTGGCGCCAGGAGCGGAGAGGCTGCAGGTCTCCACGGCGGACGGGCAGACGCTGCACGGCGTTCACATTCCGCCCGCGCGCAAGGAGTCGAAGCCGAAGCTCCTGATCCTGGGCTTCGGCGGCAATGCCTGGAATGGCGAGGATGTCGCGTCTTACCTGCACGACCTGTATCCCGAGGCGCACGTGGTCGCCTTCCACTATCGCGGCTATCGGCCGTCGACCGGCAGGCCATCTGCCGAAGCCCTGATCGCCGATGCACCGCTCATATTCGACGAAGCGACCAGAGCGGTCCGGCCGGAGCGCACGGTCGCAGTCGGCTTCAGCATCGGATCCGGCGTTGCGGCCAGCCTCGCTGAAAGTCGCGATGTCACCGGACTGGTCCTCGTCACGCCGTTCGATTCCCTGAAGAAGGTCGCCGGCAGTCTCTATCCATGGCTGCCCGTCGGCCTGTTCTTCCATCATGAGATCGATGCCGCCGGGGCCCTCGACGGCTCCCAGGTTCCGGTTGCGATCATCAGCGCGGAAAGCGACGAGATCATCCCGCGCTCGCGAACCGATGCCCTGCGCAAACTGGTGCCGAACCTCGTCTTGGATCGGACCGATCACTCGCGCGGGTCATAACGATATCTACCAGCGCTCGGAATTCCGCGAGGCGATGGACGAAGCGCTCGAGGCGATCGCGCGGAAAGATAGCTGATCTCAGCCCATTAGTGTGGCAATTCAGTAACCATGTTCCCCTCTTGTTCTCATAGAACAAAGCATGTACGCATAGGATTATTGGGGCGGCGCTCGGACGCCCGTTGACGAGGGGATGAGTAGCATGGCAGCGCAGCTCAAGGTCATCGGAAGCGGATTGGAATCACCAGGAATGGATAGACAAAAGGCCCTCGAAGCGGCGCTCGCACAGATCGATCGCGCCTTCGGCAAGGGCTCGGCGATGAAGCTCGGCAGCCGCGAGAAGATGGAGATCGAGACGATCTCCACCGGCAGCCTGGGGCTGGACATCGCCTTGGGCGTCGGCGGTCTTCCGCGCGGACGCATCGTTGAGATTTACGGACCGGAAAGCTCGGGCAAGACGACGCTCGCTCTGCACGCGATTGCCGAAGCGCAGCGGGTTGGCGGTACGGCGGCCTTCGTCGATGCCGAGCATGCTCTGGATCCGGTCTATGCCAAGAAGCTGGGCGTCAACATCGACGAGCTGATCGTGTCGCAGCCCGATACGGGTGAGCAGGCGCTCGAGATCGTGGACACTCTGGTCCGCTCGAACGCGATCGACGTGCTGGTCATCGACTTCGTCGCCGCTTTGGTGCCGAGGGCGGAAATCGAAGGCGAGATGGGCGATAGCCACGTCGGCCTTCAGGCCCGGTTGATGAGCCAGGCGCTGCGCAAGCTGACCGGCTCGATCAGCCGCTCGCAATGCCTTGTGATCTTCATCAACCAGGTCCGAATGAAGATCGGCGTCATGTACGGCAATCCGGAGACGACGACGGGCGGCAACGCGCTGAAGTTCTACGCTTCGGTCCGGCTCGACATCCGCCGCACCGGCCAGATCAAGGACCGCGACGACATCGTCGGCAATGCGACCCGCGTGAAGGTGGTGAAGAACAAGGTCGCTCCGCCGTTCAAGCAGGTCGAATTCGACATCATGTACGGTCAGGGCATCTCCAAGGTCGGCGAGATCCTCGACCTCGGCGTCAAGGCCGGGCTTGGTCGAGAAGTCGGGCGCCTGGTTCAGCTATGACTTCGATCCGCATCGGTCAGGGACGTGAGAACGCCAAGATTTACCTGACGGAAAATCCGGACATGGCCGAGCGCATCGAGCGGTCGATCCGCGGCAAGACCGAGGAAGTCGGCGAAGCGCTGATGGTCGGCCCGACCGCCGACGACGACATCGCCGCCGAATGATCCCCAGCCCTCCCTCTCCTGCTCAACGCGGGGAGGGAGCTAGCCCAGATCCTCGGGAAGGGTTTCGCAGCGCTCGGGCGCTGATGGTCCGGCGAACAGGCGCTTTGGTTCCGTAACCATCGTCAGCACGAACGTGATCGTGGCGCAGGCCGCGGTTCCCCAAAGGAAGGGCAGGGCCGTTCCATCATAGGCCTGGCCGATCATGTAGCCGACCGCCGAGCCGCCGATCGTGCCGACCACGCCCTGCACCGATGACGCCGTTCCGGCGATCGGTCCCATCCGCTCCATCGCCAGCGTGCCGAGGTTCGACGAGCAGAACGAAAAGCACACCATCGCCAGAGCCTGGAAGATGATGAACGCGGTGAGGCTTTCATAGCCGGCGGTGGCGATCAGGGCGTGGATCAGCGTCACGATGGCGAAAGCCAACGCTCCGCCATGCCCCACGCGGCGCAATCCGAAGCGTCCGACAAAGCGCGCATTGGTCCACGACGCGAGCGCCATGGGCGCGGCCACTGCGCCGAAACACCAGGCCGATTGCCCCAGGCGCCTTGAACACGTCGAACACGATTTGCTGGATGGTCGAAATATAGGCGATCAGCGCGCCGAAGGTGACGGTAAGCGCCAGCGTGTAACCGCGCGACAGCGGCTCGCGCACCGTCTCGACCGCCGCCCGCAGAATTTCGCGCGGCGCCAGGCTCCGCCGATATTCCGGATGCAGCGTTTCCGGCAGGCGCAGCAGGCCCCAGGTCAGCATGATCAGGCCGTAAGCTGCCAGAACAAGGAAGATGGCGCGCCACGGCCCGAACAGCAGGATGCCCTGGCCGACGCTTGGGGCCAGCACCGGCACCACCATGAAGACCATGAACACCAGGCTCATGACCCGCGCCATCGCCTCGCCTTCGAACAGGTCGCGGACCATGGCGATGACCAGCACGCGCGTGACCGCCGCCGAAGCGCCCATGGCGGCCCGTCCGGCGACGAGGAGCGGAAAGCTTCCCGCGACCGCGCAAAGCACGGCGAAGAAGGCATATAGCCCGACGCCCGCCGCGAGGATCGGCTTGCGGCCGTAGCGGTCGGCCAGCGGGCCCCAGACCAACTGCGTGGCTCCGAAGCCCAGCATGTAGGCGACCACGACCAGCTGCCGGTCGTTGTCGTTGACCACGTCGAGATCCGCCCCGATCGCCGGCAGCGCCGGGATCATCGCGTCGATCGCAAAGGCGTTGAGCGCCATCAGCCCGGCGAGCAGCGCAATCGTCTCGCGCGGGCCGGGTCGCGGCCCCGAACCGGGCAGGTTATGCAGGCTGAATGGCATTCGGCGCCTGCTGGCCGAAGCCGCCGCCACGTGCAACAGTGCGACGCGCTCAAGGGGGACGATAATGTTCGGAACGGAGGTCAGTCGCCGCGGTTTCATCGGTGCGGCGGGCGCCGCAGCCGCATCATCCGCAATCGGCCGGCGCGACGTTCGCCGCGCCCCAGGTCGAAAGGCATCAAGCTGCCGCCCGCCGATCGGCCGCGAGGAACGGCTGCAGCGACTAGCCGCAGCGCGCGCCTCGATGGAACGGCACGGCATCGGCGCGGTCATTGTCGAGCCCGGCGCCAGCCTCGACTATTACACCGGCGTCCAGTGGTGGCGTTCCGAACGCCTGACTGCTGCGGTCATTCCGCTGCGAGGCGATCCGATCATCGTCACGCCGTTTTTCGAAAAGCCTTCGGTCGAGGAGAGCCTGGAGATCCCGGCCGAGGTACGGGTCTGGCAGGAGGACGAAGAGCCGCTCAAGCTCGTCGCGGACTTCCTTAAGGAACGAGGCGTCGCGGGCGCGCCCATCGGCTTCGAGGAAACCAACCGCTTCTTCATCCTCGACCGGCTGAAGCAGCAGCTGCCCGATGTACAGGTCGTCAGCGCCAATCCCGTCGTCCGTGCCCAGCGGATGATCAAGTCGCCCGCCGAACTCGCGCTGATGCAGGCCGCGGCAGACGTCACCATTGCCGCCTTTCGCGACATCCATCCGAAGATCCGCGAAGGCATGACCCCATCGGACATCGACGGTCTGTATCGTGGCCGCTGTCGAGGCCTTGGGCGGCAACGACCGATGGCGGGCTGATCCTGCTCGGCGAGGCAGCCGCTTATCCGCACGGCTCCGGCAAGCCGCAGCACGTCCGCACCGGCGAGGTCGTCCTGCTCGACTGCGGATGCGAGGTGCACGGCTACCAGTCGGACATTTCGCGCACCTTCGTCTTCGGCGCACCGCCGACGGCTGAGCAGCGCAAGGTCTGGACGCAGATGCGCCGCGGCCAGGACATCGCCATGGCCGCTGCCAAGGTCGGTGCACCCGCGGGGAGCGTCGATGATGCCGTGCGCAGCGCCTACGAAAGCTGGGGTTATGGCCCCGGCTACAAGCTTCCAGGCACGTCCCACCGGACCGGCCATGGCATCGGCATGGAGGGCCATGAGCCGATCAATCTCGTCCACGGCGAAACGACGCCGCTCGCGCCGGGCATGTGCTTCTCGAACGAGCCGGGCATCTACCTTCCCGGGCAAGTTCGGGATCCGGCTGGAGGATTGCTTCTACATGACCGCGGCCGGGCCCGAAGTGGTTCACGGTGCCGCCGCCGTCGATCGACGAGCCGTTCGACTGAAGTAGCGATCAGGTCTCGCGGCGGCGGCGTCGGCTGGTGCGACGGCGCATGCGGCGGCTCGATATCGGCCGGTTCGGCGGTGCATCGAGCGTCGCCTTCCCATTTGCGCGACGACGTCGATGCGACGGCATTGCCGACGACGTTGGTCGCCGATCGGCCCATGTCGAGGAAATGATCGACGGCCAGGATCAGCAGCAGGCCGGCCTCGGGGATGTTGAACATCGACAGGGTCGCGGCGATCACCACCAGGCTGGCGCGCGGCACGCCGGCCATGCCCTTGGACGTGATCATCAGCACCAGCAGCATGGTGATTTCCTGGCCGAGGCTGAGGTCGATGCCATAGGCCTGGGCGATGAAGATCGTCGCGAAGGTCATGTACATCATCGAGCCGTCGAGATTGAACGAATAGCCCAGCGGCAGGACGAAGCTGGCGATGCGCGGCGGCACGCCGAAGCGGTCGAGCGCTTCGAGCGTGCGCGGATAGGCGGCTTCGCTCGACGCGGTCGAGAAGGCGAGCACGATCGGGTCGCGGATGTAGCGGACGAGGTGCTTGGTCCGCGGGCCGACGATGCAGGAAGCAGACGCCGATCAGCAGCGCCCACAGGATCGCGAGGCCGAGATAGAAGCTGCCGACGAACTTGCCGAAGGTGACGAGGATCTCCGGGCCCTGCTCGGCGATCGCAGCTGGCGACCGCCGTGAACACCGCGAACGGCGCGAAGCGCATCACGTAATCGGTGACCTGCAGCATCACCTGGACCAGCGATTCGACGCCGCTTGACGATCGGCTTGCCCTTGTCGCCGATCGCGGTCAGCGCGACGCCGAAGAAGATCGAGAAGACGACGATCTGGCAGGATCTCGTTCTTCGCCATCGCCTCGAAGATCGAGGCGGGGACGAGGTGGGTGACGAAATCCTTGAGGTTGAAGCCGGTCGGTCTCGACCCCGCTCGCCGCGGTCGCGGGCGGAATCGGCAGGTTGAGGCCGACGCCCGGGCTGGAGCAGGTTGACGAGGATCAGGCCGAGGGTCAGCGAGACGAGGCTGGCGCCGATGAACCAGACTGACGGAGCGCAGGCCGACCCGGCCGAGCGCGGCGATGTCGCCCATGTGCGCGATGCCGGCGACCAGGGTCGCGAACACCAGCGGCGCGATGATCATCTTGATCAGGCGCAGGAACAGCGCGGTGACGATGCTGAGATATTCGGCGATCTGCTTCAGCTGCGCGGCGCTCTGCGGCGTGCCGTCGTCGATCGCGGCGTTGATCGCCCAGCCGGCGATGATGCCGAGTACCAGCGCAAGCAGGATGAACCGCGTCAGTTTCTTCGCCACAAGCTCTCCTCTCGGCGCACCGGCGCGACACAAGCTGGCAGGCGCCGGTTCGTCAAGCTAGGGCGGCGCATGCTTTCATCTCTGGACCCTCGCTACCGGCTGATCCTGTGCGACATCTGGGGCGTCGTTCACGACGGCGTGCATCTGTACCCGGGTTCCGCCGAGCGCCTGCTGCAGTGGCGGCGGGAAGGGCGAACGATCATCCTCGTCACCAATGCGCCGCGAACAGCCGAGGCCGTCGAGGAGCAACTCCATCGGCTCGGCCTGCCTGCCGAAGCCTGGAACGGCATCGCCACGAGCGGAGAGGCAGGAATTGCCGCGATCACGTCCGGCGGACGTCCAGTCGGGCTTCATCGGCACGGAGTCGGACCGAGAGATCCTCGAAGGCCGCGGCGTCCGGATTGCCGAGGATGACGACTTCACCGAGCTGGCGTGCACCGGCCTCGACGAAGTGCGGCGCCATGTCGAAGATTATCGTGGACAACTCGAACAGCTCGCCGACCGCGACGTGCTTCTGCATTGCCTCAACCCCGATCGCGTCGTCGTTCGAGGCGGCGCGGTCGAGCCATGTGCCGGTGCGCTTGCGGACGTCTATCTCGGCCTGGGCGGGCGCGTCGCCTGGTACGGGAAGCCGTTCCCGGCGATCTATCATTACGCCCTGAGCCTCGCGGGATTTCCGCCTGCGAGCGAAGTGCTGGCGATCGGCGACGGGCTTCCTACCGATATCGTCGGCGCGGCGAGGCAGGGATTCGATGCCGTGTTCGTTGCCGGGGGCATTCATGCCGGCGAGCCGTTTCCCGAGAATTTCGCGGAGGAGAACGGTCTGGGCGACTGGCAGCCGATCGCCGTGGTGGAGTCGCTTCGCTAGGCTGACTTGCTCACCGCGGCGCCTCGGACGCGGCGGTATTCCCGCCAGAGCTGGAAAACGAGCACGCTGACGGTCGCGGCGGTACCCACAACGAAGGCGACGGCCGCGCCGATGACGCCGAACCTCCAGGCCAGTGGAGCGATGATCGCGAAGAATATGATCGTCCCGACGAGCCGGGCCTTCAGGGGCGCATCGGGCCTGTCGAGTGCGTAGAGCATCGAAGGTAGCGGGAAGCTGATGATGGCCAGCAGCGGCGCGATCAGCAGGACCATGATGACCGGGTAGGCGCGCGAGGAATTCCTTGCCGAACAGCAGCTCGATGAGCGGCCGTCCGACGATCAGCAGCACGAGGACGAAGGCGAGTCGCCACGGCTCCGGCAAGCGCCGTTCCGCGCAGCATCAGCTTCCAGGGCTTCTTGGTCGCCAGGTCCATTCGGACCACTTCCGGATAGAAGGCCTTGGAGAGCAGGTCGGCGGGCTTCTCGGCGACGTCGGCGAGGCTGGAAGCGACGCGGAAGATGGCCGCTCCGGCAGGGCCGAGCAGACCGCCGACGACCAGGCGTGCGATCGGTCCCCAGGCAGTCGACAGGCTGGAGGTCAGGTTGACGTGGATGGCGAACCGCCAGGCGCCGGGCAGCGTCTCGGGTCGAAGCGTCGGCCGGATGCCCTCCAGCAAGCCACGCCTCCGCAATTCGCGCCACGCCAGGAACCACAGGACCAGGTCGCCGCCGAGATCGGTGACGAACCAGATCGCGACATAGGCTTCGAAGGGCGCGCCGGTGGCGAAGGCGATGCCGGCGAGCATCGCTCGGGCGATCGGGGTAGCTGCTGCCCTGCCAGCTGATGAGGTCGAAGCGGTCGAGGGCGCGAAGAACTCCGACCGGCGTCGCCGCGCCCATCGTCGGCAGCAATGTGCAGTAGAGCATCGCGAGCCACAGATACTGGTCGGTGATCCCGAACCACTGGCCGATGAAGGGCAGCAGCATCACGGCGAGGATCATTCCGCCGATGCCGCTCACGACGTCGAGCGCGAAGGCGAAGCCGGTGGAAGCCTTGAACTCCTCCTGCTCGCCGCCGGCCAGCGCCCGTCCGCCGTAGCGGACGATCAGCTGCCACGACTGGAACTTGCTGAGTCCGCTGGCCGCCTTGGCGTAGCTGACGATCAGGATCAGCATGCCGAACAACGTCACGCCGAGCCCGCGGCCGGCGAAGGCGAGCGTCGCGATGCCGGCGACTGCCGCCACCGCCTTGGACACGCCGAGATAGCTGCTGTTCTTCAACAGCGAGCGGAAGTGCGCGTCCTTGATCCAATGCCTCATTGCGCGCAGGCTTAGGCAAGCCGTCAGCGTGCGTGTCAGGCGGCAATCGCGACTCTAGGCGGTTTCGGGCACCCGTTGCTGGATGACCTTGTCCGCCAGCGGCCCGTTCAGTTCGGCCAGATGGTCGAACTGGGCTTCGTAGGTCGCCAGGCCCTGGCTCTGCGACCGAAGCTCGGCCTCCAGCCCGCCAAGCTCGGCTTCCGGGCAGCAAGGCGTCGATGCGGTCCCAGCCGGTCCAGCCGTCGCGCGGAGCCATGCCGAGCATCTGCCCGCGCCGGCCCGCGACGGCGGACGTGATGCGGCTGGTCGCGCTCGACGGGCAGACGACGGTGAGCTTGTGCATCGGCTCGAGCAGATGCGGTGCCGCAGCGGCGAGGGCTTCATGCATCGCCAGGCGCCCGGCGAGGCGGAAGGCGAGCTCGGAGCTGTCGACGCTGTGATAGCTGCCGTCGACGAGGGTCACGGCGACGTCGACCACCTCGAAGCCGAGCGGACCCTTGACCAGCGCCTCGCGAACGCCGTCCTCGACCGCCGGAATCCATTGCTTCGGCACGGAGCCGCCGTGGATCTTCTCCTCGAACTTGAAGCCTTCGCCCCGGCTGAGGGGACGGATTTCGATGATGACGTCGCCGAACTGGCCGTGCCCGCCCGATTGCTTCTTGTGGCGGCCGTGCTGGCGGACCGGCTTGCGGATGGATTCGCGGTAGCCGACCTGCGGCGTGTGGCTCTTCACGTCGACGCCGTAGCGGCGCTTGAGGCGGCCGATGACGGTGTTCAGATGCTCGTCGTTGACGCCACGAAGGCGGATTTCGTGATTGGCATCGTCATGCTCGACGATGAGCGCCGAGTCCTCCTCGGTGAGCCGCTGCAGCGCGCCCGACAGCTTGACGTCGTCCTTGCGGTCGGCGGGCTCGATGGCGAAGGCGCAGTTCCGCGCCGGATATTCGACCTCGACCGGCGGCGGGACCTTGCCCGACCCGAGCCACTGGCCGGCCCTGACGTTGTCCACCTTGGCGACGGCGATGACATCGCCGGGCCGGGCTTCGCTGATCTTCTGCGTCTTTTCGCCCTGGACCTTGAACATCGATCCGGCGCGGGAATGGTCGCCGGCGTCGGTCTTCAGGTCGGCGCCTTCCGCGATCTTTCCGCCGAGCGCGCGGCCGAGGGCGAGCCTGCCCACCGATCCGTGCTGCACCTTGAAGGCGTAGATCGACGGGTCCGAGACGGAGAGGCGGCGGGCGGCCGCTTCCGGACCGGGCGTTTCGTGACGCAGCGCCTTGAGCAGGCGGCGCACGCCCCAGGAACTGGTCGCGCTTCCGAACAGGACGGGCACGCCGAGGCTCTCGCCGGTTTCGCGCGCGAGGTCTGCAATCACGCGGTTTTGCTCGGGGGTCTGGTCCATGAGCAGTTGCTCGAGCAGCTCGTCGTCATGATCGGCGAGGTGCTCCAGCATCTGCGTGCGTGCTTCCGCCTCGCGCTGCTGAAGCTCCTCGGGAATCTCGATGCGCTCGGATTCCTTGCCCGGCACGTAATGGTAGGCGCGTTCCAGCGCGAGATCGACGAAGCCGCGTGACCTTCTCGCCGTCGCGGATCGGGATCTGGCGGGCGATCAGCGGCGAGACGCTGACCGGCTGAAGCGCCGAGAGCAGGTCGCGGATGCGGCCGTGCGACTGGTCGATGCGGTTGACGAAAATGAGGTGCGGGATGCCGAGCTCGTCGAGCATTCGCAGCGCCGGCGCTGCGAGCGGGGCGCGCGCGGGATCGGGGTCGACGACGACGATGGCGAGGTCCGCCGAAGCGACTGCGCGCGCGCCGTCGGCGGCGAAGCCGACCGAACCGGGGCAATCGATCAGCGCGAATTCGTCGTCGAGATATTTGAAATTGTAGAGGTTGAGCTCGGTCGAGCCGCCACGCTGGCGCGCTTCGGCGCTGCTGTCGCCGATGCTGCTGCCGTTGGCCGTGGAGCCCAATCGATCGGTTGCGCCTGCCGCGAATAGCATCGCTTCGGCGAGGCTGGTCTTGCCCGCGCCGGCCGGTCCGACCAGCGCGATGGCTCGAGTGCCGTTTGTAGGGGCTCCATTGGCATGTGGCATGCAACTCTCCTCTCGTCCGTTGCCGGGCGCCCGAGTCGCCTGAAGGCGCTCGACGCGCTCTTCCAAACCTTCAGCGTCGGACTGTTTTGTACTCTTGGCAAGAGCCTTGCCTGATTCGCTCGGGCGAGGATGCGCCGGGCAGACGCAATTGCAGGTTGGCGAAGAAACGGTCGCGCCCGGCGGAGGCGATGGAGCGATCGGGCGCACGCAAGTTGACCATGTTGACGGTGTCGCGCGGGTTCGCGGTGTCACCTTTTACGCGGCCGCGGTGCGATGCCTTTCCAGCTTCGAGAGCCCGTTCCCAGAGGGAGGCGAAGGCGCTGTCGCGCTTCTTCAGTGCGTAGGCGGACTTGCGGCTGAGACCGGCAGAAGCCGCCGCAAAGGTAACACTGCCGCTAGCCGCGAGGGTGACAATGAAGGTGACACGCCTGCGGGTCGTCCGGCCGTCGGCGCGGGCACGGCATTGAGGAGCGGATCGAATTCTCATCCGCCAGTGTGGAGCACAGGGGCCGGGCTGTAGGACAGAGCGTTTCTGTAGTATCTGCTTTGGGTCGAAAGCGTACGTTACGGATTTGCTGGCGCACATTCGGGGCGCATCGGGTCTGGGAGGCCGACATGAGTATCGACTTCATGGTGTTCGATCCGACGTCGGCATCGCGCGACCATCGCGATTTTCGCTCATGGTACTACGAGCAGACGGATTGGCCTGACGATTACGTTCACGATCCTTCGGTCACGGCACCGCGGCATTCAAACCTGGTATCGGCAGATGGTTGCCCATTTCCCTGATGCCAATGCGTCAGGCGCCGACGCCGGAGCAATCGACGAGCAGTATGGCGATTACACCTTCGGAAGGCATATTTGCTACGTCGCCTTCCGACCCGATGTCGCAGGTCGAGGCTTGGGCACGGGTCCAGTCTTTCGCCGCCGATCACGGGCTGGGTACTTACGACCCAACAGCGACGACGAACGCAGCGGGGCCTCAATCGCGCTTTCCTGACGGTCCGGATGCGGCAAGTGCGCCCGAGCGCTCCGTCATGCGGCAGCTTCTTCGGTAGGAAGCGTTAGGCCCGCCGCAAGCGAGGCACCTATTCCTTCTTCATCCGGACGCCGAGGGCGGTGGAGCGGTCGATCAGGGCGGAGACTTCCCGCAGTTCCAGCTCGCTTTCGAAGCAAACTCCCAGGAGCCCGCCGTTTCGCCACCTGATGATCGCCGAGCGGCAGAGCGTTCCGCAGTCCAGGGTCACGGTCGCGCCTATCGGAAGGTCGGCCGCGCAGTTCAGCTTGGCGCCGCCGGAAGACACGTCGAGGAGCTGGACGGAATGGCGCACGCCATCGGCCTGAACAAAGGCCGGCAGCGCCACCGTAACCCTCGGATAGGCCCGGCGATCTTCGTAGGGATCGCTGTCTTGAGGGGACGAAACGGCTGCCATCATGGTCTCCAGTGACGATGGCGTATCACCAGTGTGCTGTCAGAGAGTAAATGCCGAAGCCTTAAATGGAACGCGCGGTCGCCGCCGCGCTTTGGGTCCGCATGAGCAACAGCGGCGAGATCGATGATCCCAAGGGGCACCAGGCCGCTTCACCGTGGCAGATGCCCCGTGCCGCATGGCGCGACATCGCCAGCCGCACCTGGCAGCGCGTCTGGGACGACAATGTCGGGCTCGTGGCGGCGGGGGTCGCCTTCTACGGATTCTTCGGATTGCTCTCGCTGCTGGCGATGATCGTCTTGTTCTACGGCCTCGTGGCGGACGTGCAGACCCTCATCGGCACGATGCAGACGCTGACGCGCATCCTGCCGAACGATGTGGCCGCGCTGATCGGCGACCAGCTGGTGCAGGCGATGAAGTCGTCGGAAGGGCAGAAGGGGCTGGGGCTGCTGATCGCCTTCTTCGTCGCGCTCTACGGCGGGACGAACGGCGCGGGCTCGATCATCACGGCGCTCAACATCGCCTATGAGGAGAAGGAGAAGAGGAGCCTTCTCAAGTTCTACCTCGATCGCGATGGCGATGACCCTGGTGGCGGTCGTTCTCGCCGTGGTCACGCTTGCGGGTGTGACGGTTGCGACGCAGCTCGATGCGGTCGTGCCGGATGCTTCGCCGCTGTTGGTCGCGGCGGGCAAGGCGGTGGCCTATGCCGTCCTGCTTCTCGTCACTTCAGGCGTTGCCGCGACCCTGTATCGCTTCGGTCCCTCGCGGGAAAAGGCGCGGTGGACGTGGATCACGCCCGGGTCGCTGTTCACGTCGGTTTCCTGGCTGCTGCTGACCGTCCTGTTCGGCGTGTGGGTGACGACGGTCAGCGACTATAGCCGAACCTATGGCTCGCTGGGCGCGACGGTGGGCTTGCTGACGTGGATGTATCTGTCCGCCTACGTCTTCGTGATCGGCGCGGAGATCAACGGAGAGATCGAGCACCAGACGGCGAAGGACAGCACGACGGGCCACCCGCAGCCGCTTGGCGAGCGCGGTGCATGGGCCGCGGACAATGTCGCGACGGACGACACGGTTCAGGACCGGCCGGAAGAGGTGCGGGAAGGGGAGAAGCTGACCCAGGCGTCCCCGACGATCGCCGACGCGGAGGAATGCGCGGAGCCTAGGGCGCCGGCGTTGTGCCAGCGCCCTTCGACAAGCTCAGGACGAACGGACGTTCGGCGCGGCTCAGGCGGCGGGAAGCAGCCGTTTCTCGCCGGCGAGACGGATCAGCGCCGACTGCAGCTTCTCGAACGCGCGGACCTCGATCTGGCGGATGCGCTCGCGGCTGACGTCATAGACCTGGCTCAATTCCTCGAGCGTCTTGGGGTCGTCCGTCAGGCGGCGCTCCGTGAGGATGTGCTTCTCGCGGTCGTTGAGCGTTTCCAGCGCGTCCATCAGCAAATCGTGGCGGACGCGGGTTTCCTCGTCCTCGGCGATCAGCTCGTCCTGCAGCGGGCCGGTGTCGACCAGGAAGTCCTGCCACTGGCCTTCGCCCTCGGTGTCGCGCAGCGGGGCGTTGAGGCTGGTGTCGCCTCCCATGCCCATGCGGCGGTTCATCGAGACGACTTCTTCCTCGGTGACGCCGAGATCCTTGGCGATCTTGGCGACGTCGGCGGGCTTGAGATCGCCCTCTTCGAACGCCTCGATCTGGTTCTTCATCCGGCGGAGGTTGAAGAAGAGCTTCTTCTGGGCCGCGGTGGTGCCCATCTTCACGAGGCTCCACGAGCGCAGGATGAATTCCTGGATCGACGCGCGGATCCACCACATGGCGTAGGTCGCCAGGCGGAAGCCCCGATCGGGCTCGAACTTCTTCACGCCCTGCATCAGGCCGATATTGCCTTCGGAGATCAGCTCGCTGACCGGCAGGCCGTAGCCGCGGTAGCCCATGGCGATCTTCGCCACGAGGCGAAGGTGCGAGTTGACGAGCTTCGCCGCCGCGTCGGTATCGTCATGCTCACGCCAGCGCTTGGCGAGCATATACTCTTCCTCCGGCGCGAGGATCGGAAACTTCTTGATCTCCGAAAGATAGCGGTTGAGCCCGGCCTCCCCACCGGATGAGGGGATCGAGACGAGATTCTTCTGTGCCATTTGCTTCAAACGTCTCCCTGGGCCGGCCGCTTAATACGCTGCCTAGCTCTCTAAATCCTATACCAAAAGAGCGGTGAACAGTTCCTGCATGTCCGCTGGCATGCCACTGGCGAACGACAGGCGGTTCTTCGTTACGGGGTGAACAAATCCAAGCTCTGCCGCGTGCAGCGCCTGGCGATCAAAATTCAGTCTTTTCAACAGGTCACGGCTGTTCTTTCTGGAACTGCCGTAAACCGGATCGCCCAGCAAGGGATGTCCGAGCGAGGCCATGTGGACCCGGACCTGGTGGGTTCGGCCTGTCTCGAGGCGGCACTCGACGAGCGCTGCGTCACGCAAAATCTGCAAGCGTCTCCAATGGGTTACGGCCCGCTTTCCGCGACCACCTTCGACTATCGAAATCTTCTTGCGGTTCGTCGAAGACCGCGCGAGCGGGGCGTCGACCGTGCCCTCGGAGGCCTTCGGAACGCCGGTCGTGATCGCGAGATAGCGCCGATCGATGCTGTGCGCGGCGAACTGCCTTGCGAGCCCTTCGTGCGCGACGTCGGTTTTGGCGACGACCAATAGCCCTGACGTATCCTTGTCGATGCGATGCACTATGCCCGGACGGGCGACCCCGCCAATACCGGATAAGGTCCCGCCGCAATGATGCAGCAGCGCGTTCACCAGCGTGCCGTCGGGATTTCCGGCGGCCGGATGGACGACCAAGCCGGCGGGCTTGTCGACGACCAGCAGATGCTGGTCCTCGAAGACGACCCGAAGCGGAATGTCCTGCGCCACGTTATGAGCCGGCGCAGGCTCCGGAACGGTGAGCATGAATGCTTCGCCGCCACGGACCTTCAGAGCGGGATCGCGGACGGCTCCAGCCGCCTGCGATTCCAGCGCTCCGCTGCGGATCAAAGCCTTCAGCCGTTCCCGCGAAAGGGTCGGGACCGTATCGGCAAGCGCACGGTCCAAACGCCAGCCCGCATGGCTCGGCGCGAGTTCGACAGCGATGACCTGGTGGCCCCCCACGTCGGTGGATATGGGAAGCCGTCGTTGGATTTTCAATAGCTACCGATCAGTCGCCTTTCGGGCCGAGATAAGTCGTCTCCGTAGACGGCCTTGCGGATGTCCTTGTGGAGCGTTCCGTCGAAGGGGTCGCTCTGCACGAAATAGACGGCCGTGAGCTTGTTCGCCGGATCGACCCAGAAGAGGGTGGTCCAGGCGCCATCCCAGAAGAATTCGCCAACGGCGCCGCGATTTTCGTCCGCCGTCTTCGGCTGGGCGTTGCGAACCGCGAAATCGACGCCGAAGCCGAGCTGGCCCTTGCCGGGCAGCCATGAGCGCTCCGTCACCCGCGCGTCGAGATGGTCGGTGGCCATCAGCTTGACGGTCGACGGCTTGAGGATGCGGACGCCGTCGAGGCTGCCCTCGTTCACCAGCATCCGGGCAAAGCGCATGTAGTCGTCGAGCGATGAGACCAGGCCGGCGCCGCCCATGGTCAGCTTGCGCGCTGGATCGAAGTTCATTCGACGGATTTCGGCATCGCTCTTGCGCTCGAGCTTGCCGTCCGCACCCTTCCTGTAGCCGGCCGCGAGGCGGGCAAAGCGCTCCTCCGGCTGGGTCCAGGCGGTTTCCTTCATCCCCAGCGGATCGAAGATGTGCTGCTTGACGTAAGCTTCGAGCGTCTGGCCCGACAGTTTCTCGACCAGCAGGCCCTGAACATCGACGCCCGCGCTGTAATTCCACTCGGTGCCGGGCTCGAAGAGCAATGGCACGGTGGCGAGCCGGCGGCCGAATTCTGACAGATCGTGGTTGAAGTTCAGCGGATCCGCCTTGGCAAAGGCCTGCTCGGGATAGCTCGCGCCCGGGCCATAGCCGAAGCCCGCCGTGTGACGGAGCACGTCGCGGATCAGGATTGGCCGGTGCGGCGGCCGCAGGATCGGATTTCCCTGCGTTGTCCATGTCCAGCGAAGACCGGCGTTTGGGCAAACTCAGGGAGATAGTCGGACAATTGGTCGTCCAGGCCGAACTTGCCCTGTTCCCACAGCTGCATCAGGGCGACGCCGGTCACCGGCTTGGTCATCGAATAGATTTGCACGAGCGTGTCGCGGCGGAATGGCTTCTTCGCCTCCCGGTCTGCATAGCCCGCCGTGCCGAAATAGACTTCCTTGCCGTCCTTCCAGACGAGGGCTGAGGTGCCGGCTGCGCGGCCGTCGGCGACCATCTGCGCGAGAGCCTTGTCGATGCGAGCCTTGTTCAGCTGGAATTGCGAGGTGCTTGTGGCGGCCTTTGGCGCTGCAATTGCAGCAGCGGGCACGGAAACAAGCAACGCGGCGACGACAAGCAATCCTCTCACAGGCATTCCCCCTCCGGTGTGTGGCAACAGCTTTAGCGAAACTTGCGCGTAGTTAAACTCTGGCTCATGCAGCCAGCCATGAATGCCGTCGATCTTGCCAGCCTGCTCTGCTCCAGGCTCTGCCACGACCTGATGTCGCCCGTGGGCGCGCTCAACAACGGCATCGAGCTGATGGCCGATGAGCAGGATCCGGAGATGCGCGACCGGTGCGTCGAGCTTCTGGCCGACAGCGCCAAGGCGACCGCGAACAAGCTGAAGTTCTTCCGGCTCGCGTTCGGAGCAGGCGGCGGGTTCGGCGACCTGATCGACGCCAATGAGGCGCGGATTGCGCTCGAAGGCATTTTCGGGGCGGAGCGGCGGATCGAGCTTGGCTGGATGGTCGCCGACGACAAGCTTTCGAAAGGCGCGATGAAGCTGTTGCTCAACCTCGCGCTTGATCGTCGGCGACGCGCTCGTTCGCGGTGGGCGCCTGGACATCGGCGCCGAGACCACCGGCGACGGACTTGAGATTGCGATCCGGGGCGAGGGACCGCGGGTCATGCTGGACGCGGGCCTTCGCGAGATGCTCGTCAACGGCGCGTCCGAACGACGGCCAGATCGAACCGAGGGCGGCCGGAGCATGGCTGGCCAAGGCGCTGGCGCAGGAAGCGGGCGGCACGATCCAGCTTTCCGAGCCTGCACCCGAAATCCTGATCATCGGAGCGACCGTTCGCTCCTCGGACAGGGATAACGGCGCATTAACACCTGCGCGCGATAAGCCCTTGCGAGGGACGGGACCGCGCACCGATGGACGATCTGATTTCCGAATTCATTGCCGAATGCCGCGAGATGCTCGAGGCGCTCGGAGGAGAGATCGTCGCCTGGGAAGCCACGCCGGACGACCGCGCCCGCCTCGATTCCATCTTCCGCTTCGTCCACACGGTGAAGGGCAATTGCGGCTTCTTCGATTTCCCGCGGCTCGAGGCGCTTAGCCACGCGGCCGAGGATGCGCTTGCCGAAGTCCGCGCGGGCCGCCGCCAGGCCGACCATGCCCTGGTGAGCGCCGTTCTCGGCGTCATCGACCGCATCAGCGAGATGGTCGCCGCGCTCGAAGCCGGCGACGAAATCGTCGCGGGCGACGATACCTTGCTCATTCAGGCCCTGCAGCCGAGCGCGGACGTGCCGGTTGCGCCCGTCGCGGCGACCGTTGCCGAGGCGCAGACCAAGGCCGTCGCTCCGCGCACGATCCGCCTTTCCGTCGAGCTTCTGGATCGCCTGATGAGCGGCGTTTCGGACATGGTGCTTGCCCGCAACGAGCTGGCGCGGCGCTTGCGCGAGGCGCCGGGCGATGTCCCGGTCGACGGCGCGTTCGAACGCCTTTCCTCGATCATCGCCGACATGCGGGATTCGATCACGCGCACCCGCATGCAGCGGATCGAGAACCTCTTCGTCGCATTGCCGCGCATGGTTCGCGACCTGTCCGCCGATCTCGGCAAGCAGGTGCTGGTCGATATCGAGGGCGGCGACGTCGAGCTGGATCGCGAGATGATCGAGATGATCCGCGATCCCCTGACGCATATCATTCGCAACGCGGTCGATCATGGCATTGAGACTCCCGCCGAACGCCTCAAGGCCGGCAAGCGCGAGATCGGCCTGCTGATCGTTTCCGCCCGCCAGTCGGGCAACCAGATCCTCATCGACATCCAGGACGACGGACGCGGGATCGACGGCAAGAGGCTGATCGAAAAGGCCGTGGCTTCTCGGGTGATCAAGAAGTCGGAAGCCGCAAACCTTTCGCGGCGCGAGCAATTGCATCTGATCTTCGAGGCCGGCCTGTCGACGGCGAGCGAGGTCACCGCGGTCTCCGGCCGCGGCGTCGGAATGGACGTCGTGCGCTCGAACATCGAACGCATCGGCGGCATCGTCGAGGTCGACAGCACTGTGGGCGAGGGGACGCGGATGACGCTGCGCGTCCCGCTCACGCTGACCATCATTCCTGCGCTCACCGTCTCGGTGGCCGGGCAGAGCTTCGCCATTCCGCGTTCCGCAATCGACGAGATCGTTCGCGCGAACGGCGCATCCGTCACGCTGGAGAAGCTCGGCGGGGCAGGGGTCGCGACCATTCGCGGCCGTCGCGTTCCCGAGATCGCGCTTGCGGATGTCCTCGGACTCAAGAGCGACGTTCCGGAGGAGGAGCGCAGCTTCGTCGTTCTCCGTCCCGCAGGCGCCGATGTCTATGCGCTCGCGGTCGACAAGATCCACGACCATGAGGAGCTCGTCGTGAAGCCGGCCGCTCCGGCAATCATGGCCACCGGCCTTTACGCCGGCACCACGCTCGCGGACGACGGCAGCCCGATCCTTCTTTTCGATCCGGCGGGCATTGCGAAGGTCGGCGGCGTGAAGCTCGAAGCGCACGACCGCGCCGCGCGTCTCGCGGAAGCTGCCGCCGAAACGGTGTCGGAGGATACGCCGGTGCTTCTCTTCCGCGGCCTCGATGGCGGACGCCGCGCGATGCGCCTGGCGGTGGTCGATCGCATCGAGGAGGTTTCCGCCGCTACGATCCGTCCAGGCGCCGGCCAGCTTCGAGTGCAGCTCGGCGAGACGATCCTGCCTTTGGCCGGGGTCAACGGCGACCTGCCGGCCGAGAAGGTTCGCCTTTTCCGCCTGAACGACGGTGCGCGCGAGATCGGCTACGCCTTCCGCGAAGTCATCGACATGTCGGTGGTCGGCAATGAGATCATCGCCGCCTCGTCGCCGGGTGAAATCTCCGGCGTGGCCCTGGTTTCGGGCGAGCCGGCCGAATTGGTCGACCCGCACTGGCTGTTCGCCAATTTCGCGACGGGTCCGATTGAGACTGTCGGAACAGCTCGTTTGCCGCCTGCCTTCGGACGATCCGTGGATGCAGAACATGCTTCGTCCGATCGTCGAGGCGGTGGGCTATCGCGTCGTGTCGGACGCTGACGAGGTCGAAGCCGATCTCGCGATCCTGTCCGAAAGGTCGGCCATCGACGGGGTGGCGGCTCGCGTCATCCGCTTGCGGTCCGAGCCGGACCCCGCGTCGGAAAAGGACGAGACCATCTATCGCTATGACCGCGCCGCACTGCTGATGGCGCTCAAGTCGGCAGGGGCAGGCGCTGATGACGAAGCTTCTTCTCATCGTCACCATAGCCGGGGAGCGTGTTGCTCTTCCCGCCGAGGCCGTGGAATCCGTGGTCGAGCTCGACACCCTGATCCAGGTTCCGCGAGCGGCGCCGCACGTCGCCGGTCTGTCCGCGCTGCGCAGCCGGGTGCTGACCGTCATCGACTGCATGCGCTCTCTGGAACTCGGCGTGACCGATTGCTCCGACGGTATTCGCGAGGCCGCGGTCGTCGGGCTCGACGGGCATAATTACGCACTGATCGTCGACCTGGTCGAAGACGTCGTGGAAGCGCTGTCGGATCCGCAGCCCGTCCGCGCGGCGATGGGGCCGGGCTGGGAGCGCGTTTGCCAGGGCATGGTCGAGACGGAACAGGGACCGATGCTCCTCGTCGACGTCGCTGCCCTGGTCGGCGGGGCCGAAGCGAAGGCTGCTTAAGAGGTTCGTTACCCTTCGAGCTTAAGTAGCATGAAGCAACCTTGAGGACGTGTTTCGGTATGAAGACCTGCTTGATCGTCGATGACTCGAAGGTCATTCGCAAAGTCGCGAGGCACATCCTCGAAACGCTCAACTTCGAGGTGGATGAAGCGGGTGACGGCCGCGAGGCGCTGACCCGCTGCGAAGCCAAGATGCCCGACGTCGTCCTGCTCGACTGGAACATGCCGGTGATGAGCGGGATGGAGTTCCTGCGCATGCTTCGCCAGCGCGGCCATTCGGACCAGCCGAAGGTCGTCTTCTGCACCACCGAGAACGACATGGCGCATATCCGTGCGGCACTTGAGGCCGGCGCGGATGAGTATGTGATGAAGCCGTTCGACCGCGAAACGCTCCACATCAAGCTCCAGCTCGTCGGCGTAGCCTGAAGTCGGTGGCCGTGGAGCGGGCGCTCGCCAGTTCGCGGGACCGCCAGCCGGCGCCGCCAGTAAAGAACCGCCGCATTCGCCTGATGATCGTCGACGACAGCGTCGTCGCCCGGTCGGTCCTGTCGCGCATGGTCGAAAGCGACGATGCGTTCGAGCTTGCCGCCGTTGCCGGCACTGCCGAGGACGCAATCGACGCACTGCAGGCGGTCCGCGTCGATACCATCCTGCTCGACCTGGAAATGCCCGGTGCGGGCGGCCTGCGCTCGATCCCGCGCATCCTCGACAATGCCTCGGGCGCGCACATCATGATCGTGTCGTCGACGGCCGAGGAAGGCGCCGAGGAGACCGTCGCCGCCCTTGCGCTCGGCGCGGCAGACGCGCTTCCCAAGCCCGGCACCGGCCGCTTCAACGGCCGCTTCTCCGAGGTCCTCATCTCGCGGCTGAAGGCCCTCGGCTATGCGGACGACAGTGCGCCGAACCGTGTTCGCGACCCCGGCGCCGGTCCTGAGTGCGCCACTGCGGGCCATGTCGAACGAGCCGATCGACCTGCTTGCGATCGGCGCATCGACGGGCGGGATCCACGCCCTCAACAGTTTCTTCGAAGCTTTGCCCAAGCGCATCGGCGTGCCGATCCTCGTCACGCAGCATCTGCCTGCGCCGTTCATGCCGGTGTTCGCCCGGCAGCTCGGCATTGCGTCGAAGCGTGAGGCGCTGGTTGCGGAGGAGGGGATGGCCCTGCTTCCCGATCGCGTGCTGATCGCGCCCGGCGATGCTCATCTGCTGGTGACCGACGGTCCCGGCGGGCCCGTGGTCCGTCTTGACCGAAGCGCCACTTCCTCGGGCTGCATGCCGTCGCTCGACCCGATGTTTCAGTCCGTGGCGGAGGTCTACGGCGCCAACGCGGCCACCGTGATCCTTACCGGCATGGGCCGCGACGGGACGCAGGGTGCGGCTCGCGTGGTCGCGGCCGGCGGCTCGGTCCTCGCGCAGGATGAGGCGAGCTGCGCCGTCTGGGGCATGCCGCGGGCCGTGCTCGAGGCAGGTCTTGCGTGCGCCATCATGTCTCCCGACAAGCTCGCGCGGCGTATCGCGTCGCGGCTGGGAGGCGGAGCTTGCAAATAAGCGACAGTTCCAGCCGCATCCTCGCCGGCCTGCTCGAAGCGCGTACCGGCCAGCAACTGACCATGAGCCGCCGCTGGCGGATCGAGACCGCGCTTTCGGCACTCCTCCGCGAACGCGGCATCAGCACATTGGACCAGCTGATCACCATCCTGGTCATGGGCAAGGAGCCCGGACTTTCGAACCGGGTGGTCGAGGCCCTGCTCAACAACGAGACCTACTTCTTCCGCGATCGGACGCCGTTCGACACGCTGGCGCGGCATGCGCTGCCGGCGCTCGCGGTGAAGCGGGCGTCCAAGAAGCGGCTCCGCATCTGGTCGGCGGGATGCTCGACCGGGCAGGAAGTCTACTCGCTCGCGATGCTGTTCGCCGACGAGCCCGAAAAGTGGCGCGGCTGGACGATCGACATTCTCGGCACCGACGTCTCAGGCTGCGTCATCGATCGCGCGCGGGCGGGCGTCTACAGCCAGTTCGAGGTTCAGCGCGGCCTCGCCATCACGCAGACGATCCGCTGGTTCGAGGAATGCAGCGACGGTTGGCGGATCGCGGAGCCGCTGCGCAAGAACGTGCGGTTCCAGGCTCACAACCTGCTCGAGGCGCCGCCGCATCCGGGCAGCTTCGACATCGTGCTGTGCCGCAACGTGCTGCTCTATCTGTGTGCCGAGAAGAAGGCGCTCGCCTTCGACCGCCTGGCGACGGCGATGGAGCCCGACGGCTATCTGATGCTCGGGGCGGGAGAGACCGTCATCGGCCAGACCAAGAAGCTCGCTTCGGATGCCTCGGCGCGGGGCCTCTATCGCCTCGACGGCCGGGACAAGTCCGATCGCCGTACGATTGCCGAGCGCCGCGCCGCGGCACGGGGCTGATCGGCCGCCCTTGGGGGTTGACCGAATCCACGGCTGATGCGCCATATTGCGCATGGACCTGGACATGATCGAAAGGCCGTCGCCGAACTTCGACGACCGCAAAATGCCGGTCTCGATGATCGTGCTGCACTATACGGGCATGCCGGATTGCGACGGGGCGCTGAACCGCCTCTGCTCACCCGAAGCCAAGGTCTCCTGCCACTATCTGATCGACGAAGACGGCATCATCTATCGCCTGGTCGACGAGGAGAAACGCGCCTGGCACGCGGGCAAGTCGCGGTGGCGCGGAATTTCGGACGTGAACAGCGCCAGCGTCGGCATCGAGATCGTCAATCCCGGCCATGAGTTCGGCTATCGCAACTTCCCCGACGAGCAGATCGCCTCGCTCATCCCGCTCCTCGCCGACATCAAGGCGCGGCACGGCGTGGGTCGCGGCAATGTCGTCGGGCATTCGGACGTGGCTCCCGCGCGGAAGGAAGATCCGGGCGAGCTTTTCCCGTGGGAGGCCCTGGCCCGGTATCGATTGGCTCTCCCGAGCCCGACGCGGGACCTTATCGATCCCTTCTGGACCGACGCCGCATTCCTGCTGGCGCTCGAGCGCTTCGGCTACGACGTCACCGACGAGCAGAAGGCGGTGATCGCCTTCCAGCGCCGCTTCCGTCCCGACCTGATCGACGGCGTCATCGACGGCGAGTGCCGGGCGAAGTTGCTCTCCCTGTTGCTGCCAAGGCCGCAATGATTGCTGATGTCTGCTTTCGACCCATTGCGGACGTTTGACGGCTGCGGAGCAGATGCCGACGAGCTTACGAACAGGGTCTGATGATGGTCCCGAAGGCGACCTACATCGCCACGACGAAAAGCATGGCAAGCCTGGGCAGCGCACTTAAGGTGCTGCGGCCGATGGAAACGGCAGTCGGCTCAGAGCGTAGAATAGCGCAAAAGCCAAATCAGTCGCGGCTAGACCACGTCGCGTCTGCAGTCTGCGCCTGACCACGGTCGCGCACGCAACAAGCGCGACTGAAAGGCAAGATGTGGACGGCCGTAGCAATCCACTGCTGAACGGATGGTGGACTGCTCCGTGATACGCGAACGTTGCTTTCCACCCGAAGCGGACATTCGGAGCAATCAGCAGAGCCCTCTCGCAAGCTGCTGCCGAAACGCCTATATCGCTCGCTCGCCAGAGGGCCGGGCGGCCGCGGCTTGCGCAAGCAGGGCGAGGAAAGTCCGGGCTCCACGGAACAACGGTGCCGGGTAACGCCCGGCCGGTGCTCGCAAGGGTATCGAGGGAAAGTGCCACAGAAAGGATACCGCCTGCCTTTGGGCGGGTAAGGTCGAAAGGGTGCGGCAAGAGCGCACCGCGGCGGCGGCAACGTCACCGGCATGGAAAACCCCACCGGGTGCAAGACCGAATAGGGGCGGCATATGGGCCTGTTCCGGCTCGTCGCCCGGGTTGGTTGCTTGAGGGGCGGGGTAACTCGCCTCCTAGAGGAATGGTCGCACAGGCGCAGCAATGCGCTGGACAGAACCCGGCTTACAGGCCCTCTGGCACTTTCTGTTTCCCTGCGAAGGCAGGGATCCAGTTTCTTTTTTGATTAGGGACTGGGCTCCTGCCTTCGCAGGAGCGCAAACACGCTCTATCCGGAATGCGAATGAGAAAGCAGAAGAGATCGGACGACTGGGGCTTTCCCCGCTGGCGTGCGTACGGCTCGGCGGGCCGAGGCGCGACGAAGGTGCGCCTGTGCGACCGCGAGGGCTGCAACGAAGCCGGCGACCGGCCCGCGCCCAAGGCGCCCAACAGTCCCGACCGCTGGTACTTCTGCGAGGCGCATGCCGGCGAGTACAACAAGAACTGGAACTATTTCGCGGGGCTGAGCCCGGAGGAAGCGGCCCGGCGCGCGCAGGAAGAAGAGTCCGGCGCTTCGGCTTTCCGCAAGTCCGCCCAGTGGCAGTGGGCGGGTCCCGGTGACGGCACGCACAGCCGCGACGAGATGCGGGCGTTCGACGTGCTGGAGCTCGACCCGGACGTGGAGTTCAAGGACGTGAAGGCGGCCTATCGCCGTCTCGCCAAGGAGCATCACCCCGATACCAACGCCGGCAACAGGGAAGCCGCGGACAAATTCCAGAAGGTGCAGGCGGCTTACGAAGTCCTTCGCAAGGCCGAAGAGCGGAAGAACGGCAAGGCCGCCTAGCCGTTGATCATGAAGGTGGCGGCGCTCTGCGCGATCGGCC
Source organism: uncultured Alphaproteobacteria bacterium (assembly GCA_963807815.1). Lineage (GTDB taxonomy): Bacteria > Pseudomonadota > Alphaproteobacteria > Sphingomonadales > Sphingomonadaceae > Sphingomicrobium. The sequence goes on from CAWECW010000015.1 coordinate 74,489, forward strand.
GCGCCTCATCGCCGCCATGGGCGGTACCCCGTACGAACGCGATCTGACGCGTCAGCTTCACGCATTCGCACCGCGCGATGACGGTTTCGCCTTTCAGCGCCGGCCGCATGTAATCCAGCCTCAGGTCGAGGGTGACGACCGGCACGAAATGGCCGAGCTTCATCCAGACCGATCCGCCGCTTGCCGTATCGATCAGGCTGACGATCGCTCCTGAGGCCAGGACGCCGGTTTCCGGCAATCCGACCAGCTCTTCCCGCCAGGGAAGGCCCAATTCCATCCAGTCGGGACCCGAGCCGCGATATTCGAGGCCGAGCGCGCGCCCATGGCCGACGCGCCGGGCCAGCTCGAAGAAGCGGGCAGGGTCGAACGCGGCAGGCTTGGCGCTCATGCCGCGAGCCGCTGAGCGGTCTCGCGGACCAGTTCGATCATGTTCGGCACGCCCTGGGTCCGATTGGCGCTGAGGTGCTTGCTAAGCTCGAAGGGTGCGAGTGCCTCCGCGACGTCCATCGCAGCGACCTCTTCGGCGGGCTTGTCCTGCACCGCGGACAGGACCAGCGCGACGATGCCCTTCGTGATCGCCGCATTGCTGTCGGCGAGGAAGTGCAGGCGGCCATCCTCGGTCGTGGTCGGATAGACCCAGACCGACGCCGAACATCCGCGAACCTTCGTCGCATCCGTCTTCAGCGCATCCGGCATCGGTTCGAGCTGCCGGCCGAGATCGATCAGCAGCCGGTAGCGGTCTTCGCCTTCCAGCAGCTCATATTCGTCGAAGATATCCTGAAGGGGCGGGAGGCTCGTCACCGGCCCCGACTAGCAGCCGCCAAGCCCGCCTTCTAGCGGTCGCGAAGCTCGTCGATCTGGCGCGCGAGGCTGTTTTCCTTCTCGACCGTGATCCGTTCGAGGACCTTGATCCGCTCTTTCAGGTCCGCGACTTCATCCCGAAGCCGTTTGGTTTCGCCCGTTTCGGCCATGCCCGGTAGATCCACCTTGGGCGGATCCCATGTGCCAATCGCCATTCGCTTCCAGACGATTCTTGAGAAACGCGAATCCGAACACCATCGCGATGATGATCAGGACAAACTCAAAAGGGTTCATCGAACCGTTTCTCCACTCTCGATCCGGGGCCTGTCGCGGAGAGCCTCGATCTGTGCGGCCGTATCGACTCCGCGGTCGGTCACGATCTGCTCCAGTACACGAAGGCGCGCCTCGATGCGCTCGACATGTGCCGCGTACTGAGCAGACTTTTCGGCGGCAAGGCTGCTCTGCGCCTCGATCTGCTTTTCCTTGACCCTCAGCCACATCTTGAATGGCGCGATCCCGATCGCGGCGAGGGGGATCAGGACCCAGATCCAGCTGGCAGGATTATCGAACATCCATGTCTCCGATGTAGCGTGCTTATAGCGTGCAGATGCTCAGAATCTAATCGGCGCTGTCCGCCGGCTGCTCCGCGCGCAGTCTCGGCTTGTCGCGCAGAGCCTCGATCTGCGCCGCCGTCTGGGCGCCGCCGTCGGTGACGATCTGCTCCAGCACGCGGACGCGCTCCTCGAGATAGGCATTGCTGGTTGCATATTGAGCGGCCTTCTCCGCCGCGAGCCGCGTTTCGACTTCGAGCTGCTTCTCTCGATAGGCGAAGAAGCGATGGAAGGTGTAGCCGATCAGAGCCGTCGGGATGAGGACGATGATCAGCAGTCGCGAAGACTTCACCGGGACCCATGCCCATTACGCGTTCCCTCCCTTGTCGATCGCCAGGGAGTCGATCTCGCGAGCGAGGCGCGACGGCCTGTCAGTGACGATCCGCTCGACGTTCTCGAGCCGGTCTTTCACCGAGCCGAGCTCGGCGCGGAGCTGCGCATTTTCGGATGTCAGCAGCTTGATGCGCTCGACGGACTCACGGTCGCTCGACGGATGCAACGGTGTGCCCCAGGAGGTTTCCAGCGGATAGCCGTTCTTGATCCTCAGCCAGGTGGTAAAGACCCAGCCGCCGACACTCACCGCGACGATGAGCGCGACGTACGGCACCACCTCGAGTAGAATTCCAAGCTCTTCCACTTTCGACCCCTGTTCCTAAGTCCAATGAGCTTAGCGGACCTGTTCCGTGTCGCGTTCGCGCAATGCCTCGATCTGGTCGGCCGTTTCGAGGCCGCGATCGGTCACGATGCGTTCGAGCACGGCCAGCCGCTGTTCGAGCTTCTTCTTCTCCGCGCCTTGCTCGGCAAACTCCATCTCGGAGCGCCGATGTTCCAGCGTGAGCTGCCGGTAGCGAAGGCAAATCCACATGATCGCCACGCCGCCGAGGATGCCGACGATGGGAATGAGGGGGCCCAAGTTCATCCTGTGATCCTTCTCTACCGAAGCTGCTCGATTTCGCGGGCGAGCGAGCGGTTCTCGGTCGTGACGTAATTCTCTACGTCGCCGAGCCGCCGGTCGATGTCCTTCAACCGCAGGCGAATCTCGCGAGCAGTTCGGGTCGGGGACCGACGGACGGACTGCCAGAATTCACGCTCCTCGCGATCCGTGCTTTCGAGTTCGCTCGGCTTGTTGGGGGTAATCCAGCCGGCCACGAAATAAACTGGCAGGATCGATCCGCTGCTCAGGAAGATCGCGGCAACGAAGGCGATCCGGACCATGCTCACGTCGAACCCGGTATAATCTGCGATTCCCGCGCAGATTCCCATCAACTTGCCCTTGCGCTTGTTCCGATAGAAGCGGGTCTGGCTAGGAGGCTGATAGCTCATCGTTATTCCCCGGTCCGAACGCGCGAGCGGCTGCGCGACCGTTCGAGTTCCTGAGAAATTTCCGCGGCCGAATCCGGAAGGCACTGCTGGCGCCAGTTCGGATTCTCGGCGCTCATGATGCGTTCGATCGAGCAAAGGCGGTCGTCCAGCCGGCGCGCCAGGTCATAAAGCTCATCGAGCAGCTTCTCGTCCGCACCGGTGATCGTCGCCGCCTGCTTCCACTTGGTCACATAGTGAAACACGATCCACGGCAGTGCGATGAACAGGATCGAACAAATCACGAGCGGTAACAAAACGTCTTCCATGCCTTAATCCCCTTTGCGCTTCAGCGCTGCCTTCATGGCTTCCAGCTCGGCGTCGACCTTCTCCGACGACCGCAATTCGGCGATTTCCTCTTCGAGGCTCTTCGGGCCCGTCATGCCCAGCGCCTCGGCGCGGCCTTCGGCGAAGTCGGCACGCCGTTCGAGAACCTCGAACTTCGAGAAGGCGTCTTCGGTGCGGCCGCCGTGCAGGACTTCGCGAGCCCGTGCGCGTGAGACCGCGCTTTCGAGGCGGGTTGCGATCGCATTCTGGCGTGCGCGGGCCTCGCGCAGCTTGCCCTGAAGCTTGGCGATGTCGACTTCGTAGGTTTTCAGCGTCTCTTCGATCTGGTCGATCTCTTCCTTGAGGCCGCCGGCCATGTCGGCCGCCTTCTGGCGCTCGATGAGCGCGGCCTTGGCGAGATCCTCGCGGTCCTTCGACAGCGCGAGCTCGGCCTTCTCGGTCCAGCTGTACTGGAGTTCCTCGAGCCGCTTCAGCGCGCGGCGCATTTCCTTGCCGTCGGCGATGGAGCGGGCAGCGCTCGCCCGCACCTCGACCAACGTCTCTTCCATCTCGAGAATGATCATGCGGATCATCTTCGCCGGGTCTTCCGACCGGTCGAGAAGCTCCGTCATGTTCGCCGCGAAGATATCCCTCGTGCGAGAGAATATACCCATATCGTACTCCGCAATCCGTATCAGGCCCTGTACGGGTAAATCATATTCAAGGTTCGTGCCACTTTTCAGGAAATGGCTTCAATCCGAGAAAACCTTGAAAATCTGCCGATAAAATCCGCTGAAATATCTTGCCAACTGATGGGGTTCGGCACCAATTGTCGGTGAATGGAGCGGGCCAATCAGTTTGTCGGGCAAAGCTTCGCCTTTCTCGACGCGGTCGAGCGGGCGAGCCGCGCCGCGCCGCTAAATCGTCCCGTGCTTGTGATCGGCGAGCGCGGAACGGGCAAGGAATTGATCGCCGAACGCCTGCACCATCTGTCGTCGCGCTGGGCCGGCCCGCTGGTCATCATGAACTGCGCGGCACTGCCGGAGACCCTGATCGAGGCCGAGCTGTTCGGCCACGAGGCGGGAAGCTTCACCGGCGCCGCCAAGACCCGCCACGGACGCTTCGAAGAGGCCGACGGCGGCACCCTGTTCCTCGACGAGCTGGGCACGCTGTCAATGCCGGCCCAGGATCGACTGCTGCGCGCCGTCGAATATGGCGAGATCACCCGGATCGGCGCCTCCAAGCCCATCCAGGTGGACGTGCGGATCGTTGCCGCGACGAACGAAAGCCTTCCGGACTGCAAGTCGAGAGAGGGCAAGTTTCGCGCCGACCTTCTCGACCGGCTGTCGTTCGAGGTCGTGACGCTTCCGCCGCTGCGAGCCCGGACCGGGCGACATACCCCTGCTGGCCGACCATTTCGGACGCCGGATGGCGGTGGAGCTGGACTGGACCGAACTGGCCCGGCTTCTCGCCGCGCGCCGTCGCCGAACTCGAAGCCTATAATTGGCCGGGGAACGTCCGCGAGCTGCGCAACGTGGTCGAGCGCGCAGTCTATCGTTGGGAGGATCCGGAGCGCGAGATCGACGCGCTCCAGTTCGATCCGTTCCATTCGCCGTGGGCTCCGTCCGCGGTGCCGGCGACGGCGTCCTACGGGCATCAGGTGGAGGTCGATGCGCCTTCGTCAGCGCCAGCGGAAGCGGCTTCCGTGGCGACGCCGGCAGCGACGACCAACGATTTCCGTGCGGCCGTTTCCGACTACGAGAAGACGCTGTTGCAGAGCGCTCTTGCGGCCAACCGCTTCAATCAGCGTGCCACCGCGACAGCCCTCAACCTCAGCTACGACCAGCTCCGTCACGCGCTGAAGCGCCACAAGCTGCTGGAAACAGACGCCGCCTGAACCATGGCGGCATCTGGGCGCGGAGCGACCGCGCCAGGATCAGTAGCGGAACGCCGTCATCGCGTAGAGCATCGGGATCGACAGCAACGTGTTGGTCCGCGAGGCGAGCATCGCCGTTCGGGCCGACTTCGCCTTCGATGCGTCGTCCGCCTCGACCAGTCCAAGAGCGCGCTTCTGGTTCGGCCAGATGATGAACCAGACGTTGGCCGCCATGATGAGCGCTAGCCACATTCCGGTGCCGATCAGCTGATACGGCGCCTGCAAGGTCAGCGCCTCAGCCTCATAGCCCTGAAGCCAGGCAAGGATCAGGCCGGTCAGGACGGTGAACGCAGCGCCCCAGCGGAAGAAGAACAGCGCCTTGGGTGCAATATACTTCGACACGCCCGGCTTCAGCTCGGCAGGGATGCTGGGCATCGTCGGGATCTGGACGAAGTTGAAGTAGTAGAGCAGCCCGATCCAGGTGATGCCGAAGAAGACGTGCAGCCATTGCAGGATGGCGGACGCATTCACCTCCCCGACGTGGAACAGGGCCATGAGGGCGATCGCGAGGCCGAGGCCGATCGCCAGCACGACGTGTAGATTTTCCAGCATCTTACCCATGACATCCCCCTTTTCGCCGCCGTAACGGTTTCCCGTGTCTTACGGCTGGAAGGCCGCAATTCGCAAGTTCTGCGGTGAGCGGTGGAGCCTCCGGCGACGGCAGTCGTTTCGATACCGTCCCCCGCTCGCAAGGAGTCTTGATCGTCATGGCCTTCCAGCTGCCTGAATTGCCCTATTCGAAGGACGCGCTAGCGCCGCACATCTCGGCCGAGACACTGGAGTTTCACTGGGGCAAACATCACCGAGCCTATTTCACCAAGACCAACGATGCCGTTCAGTCGCGACAGGACCTCAGCGGCGCCTCGCTAGTCGAAATCATCCGCAAGGCGCGGGAGGAGGGCGACAACAAGCTCTTCAACAACAGCGCCCAGGCCTGGAACCACAGCTTCTTCTGGCAGTGCCTGAGCCCCGAACAGCAGCAGCCGTCGGGCCGATTGGCGGAGCTGATCGAATCCGGTTTCGGCGGCGTCGAGCCGATGCTGCAGAAGCTCGGCGACGAGGCGGTGAACCACTTCTCCAACGGCTGGGCCTGGCTCGTGCTCGACCGCGACCAACTCAAGATCACCTCGCTCCACGACGCGGATACGCCGCTCGTCCACGACGGGATGATGCCGCTGTTCACGCTCGATGTGTGGGAGCACGCTTATTACATCGACTATCGCAATGAGCGGCCCAAGTTCGTGACCTCGGTCCTGTCGAACATCGTCAATTGGGAATTCGTCGCCCAGAACCTCGATGGGCAGGGCGACCGGCGGGCCGATCAGGAGCCGGCCGAGGAGCGAACGCCGGAGACGATTTCCTGACCTTGCGAAGGCCTCGCCCGCACTTCATACCTGACGCATGGGGGTGGGCGAGGCTGATCGGCCGATAGCTTTACGCATCGGCGCGGGGATACTCCGCGCCGTATTTGCGCTGCTCCTTTTCATCCTTGTCCTGCTGCTGATCCTACGCGGCCTGGCGGCGTGGCGCGAAGGTGATGCGGCCCCGCCAAAAGGTACAGCGACCTTCCAGACGTCCGCTGGAGCTGTTGCCGCTCGCGTGACGGGACCGGCGGATGGTCCGCCGATCGTGCTGGTGCACGGCACGGCGGCGTGGAGCGGCTTCTGGCAGGAGGTCGCCGACCATCTGGCCGCGGGCGGCTGGCGCGTCGTTGCCGTCGACCTGCCGCCCTTCGGTTGGTCCGAGCATGATCCACAAAGCCGCTACGACCGCGTGACGCAGGCTGAGCGGCTGTCCGCCGTCGTCGGTGCCTTGGGCCGGCCCGCCACTGTCGTCGGCCATAGCTTCGGCGCCGGACCGGCGACGGAGCTGGCACTGCGTCACCCGGATCAGATTAAGGGACTGGTGCTGGTCGATGCGGCGCTTGGTGAGCTCGATCCGCCGTCCAAGTCAGGCGCTGCCGGCGCAATGCGCCTGCGTCCGATTGCTGAACTGACAACTGCGGCGAGCATCACCAATCCGAATGCGCTGGAGCCGCTTCTCAAGACGATGATTGCGCGCAAGGAGCAGGCTCATCGCTGGGTGCCGATCCTGCGCGAGCCGATGGCGCGGGAGGGCACGACGTCGGCTTACGCCGCCTGGCTTCCGAACCTGTTCGCCAAGCAGGACGGGGCGCTCAGCCGCCGGTCCGAGAAGCTTCGCGCCATTCGCGTGCCCGTGAGCCTGATCTGGGGCGAGGCCGATACCGTCACGCCGATCGCGCAGGGAAAGCGGATCTCCGATCTGACCCGAGCGCGGACGATGCAGGTGCTCCCAGGCGTCGGACATATTCCGCACATCGAAGATCCGCAGGGCTTCAAAGCGGCGCTCGATCGTGCACTCGACAGCGTTACCGAGGGAGGGGAAATGAAGCGCAAGACGCTGGTCGTAGGCGCGTCTGCAGTGGCGATCGCCGGCGTGGGAACGGTGGTCGCAGTTGCGCCCCTTGCGGCCGAGCCGGACGGCGAGAAGGATTGCGGGAGCGTGCTTCCGTCGTCAGCGGCAACTGCCGCGTCACAGGCGTCGATCGATTGGGCGCAGAAGGGCGGTTCGGTCAACGACGCGAGCTGCCTCAGCCGGACGGCGGTTGCTGGGGTCGTCACTCCGCACAGCGAGAAGGACGTCGCTACCGCGCTCGCTCAGGCCAAGGTCGCCGGCCTCACAGTCGCGCCGGCGGGCGTGCGCCACAGCATGGGCGGTCAGGCGCTGCCGCGCGGCGGAATGCTGATCGACATGCGCGGCCTCAACCGGATCGAGCTGGACGCAGCAAAGTCGACGGTGACCGTCGGCGCAGGCGCGACCTGGCACGACATCCAGAACGCCATCCATCCGCGCTTCGCGGTGAAGGCGATGCAGTCGACCGACATTTTCAGCGTCGGCGGTTCCATCTCGGTCAATGCCCACGGCATGGACCATCAGGCGGGCGCCATCCGGGATTCGCTCCGCTCGCTGCGCGTGATGCTCGCGGACGGGAAGGTGGTGACCACTTCGCGGACGGAGAATCCGGAACTCTTCGACCTGGTCGTCGGCGGCTACGGCCTGTTCGGGATCATCCTGTCGGCCGAGCTCGATGTCGTTCCCAACGCGCTCTACGCGTCGCAGCGGGCACTGATCCCGACGGCGGAGCTTCCGCGCAAGCTCGAGCAGGTCATCGCCGATCCGTCGATCGGGTTGATGTACGCGCATCTTTCGACCGCGCCGGGGTCGCTCCTCGATGAGGCGTTGATCTACACCTACCACCAGATGGACGATGCGGGCGCGCAGCGGGCGCCGCTGGGCGAGGTCAGCTCGGTCAAGTTCCGTCGCCTCACGGTCAATCTCGCGAAGCGCTCATCCGCATTCCGAAGCTTCAAATGGTGGGCGGAAAAGAACCTCGAGCATCGTTTCGAGACCTGCACGGTGACCCGCGCCCAGGCGATGCAGGACGGCGAAGCCTGCCTCGTCTCGCGCAACGACCCGATGCACGACAGCGTGCCTTACCTTCGCAATGCGATGAAGAACGACACCGATATCCTGCAGGAATATTTCGTCCCGCGCGACCGGCTGATCCCGTTCATCGACGGATTGCGCCAGGTCGTTCGCGACCAGGACGCGAACCTGCTCAACGCGTCGGTCCGGGTCGTCGATCAGGAGGACAATTTCCTGAGCTACGCTCCGGCGCCTTCCTATTCGGTGGTGCTCTATTTCAACCAGCGCACCGATGCGGACGGGAATGCCCGAATGGCCCGGCTGACGAGCGCATTGATCGACCTGACGCAGAAGGAGGGCGGCCGCTTCTTCCTGCCCTATCAGCTGCATTATGACGCCGGCCAGCTGGCTCGCGCCTATCCGCAGATCGGGGCGTTCTTCGCCGAGAAGAAGAAGTGGGATCCGGAAGGCCGCTTCAGCAACCGCTGGTATGAGCGCTTCGGAGGTGAAGTCAGCTAGTAATCGTAGACGTGCTCGACCCGACCGCCCTTGCTCCGCACGGTCCGGATCGTCGCCAGCAAGTTCGGGACCTTGGTCGAGACGCCGACCCGGCGCCATCCCTGCGGGTCGTCGAGCGGGGCCTCGAACAGTGCCTTGTCCGACTTCGGCAGCGTGACTTTCGGAGGCAGCAGGACGGTCAGGAAGACGTCGTCATTGCCGCTGATTTCGACGAGCCTCGCATTGGTCGTCGATAGCTTGAGCATGAGGTCGGTGAACTGGGCGTAACGCGGGGCTTCGACGACCGTCAGGCCGTTACCCGCGCGTCCGGCGATCCTGAACCTGCGGTCCGTCGCAGCGACGGTTCCGCCATTCCCCTGGACCATGAAGCGCAGCATCTTCTCGTCCGGGCCGAGGCTCGCGCCCGACGCCCAGCCGATCAGCTTCGCATAGCCTGCCTTGAAGCCATATTCGGCGCCCAAAGCGATGCGCCTCTCCCAGTGGCGCGTGAAGTAGAAGGGCTCCTGCGTCCGCCAGAGGCCGGCCAGCGCCTTGCCGAAGGGGAATTCGTACCAGGGCGTCTCGTGCATGAAGGCGCCGTAGCGTTGCTGGATGCGCGGCCGAGTAATGATCGTCGGCGCTGTCATATCCGCCGGCCCATTCGAAGAATCGGCCCAACGTGTTCTCGTACGCCGACTTTACCAGCAGCTCCGCCGTGAAGCTGATCCCGATGGTGTAGAGCATGACCTTGGCGTCGGTGCCCGCACGGCCGGCTGACGCACGGTTCATCGCGCACAAGTTGCGCCAGAAGCCGCTGGCGTCGCGCATGAAGGGATAGCTGCTCGGCGGCTGTTTCGTCGCCAAATGCCGGCCGAAGCGATTCGGCCGAATAGACGATGTGCCATTCGGGATAGGTCAGCCAGGTGCGTGCCTCATCGCGCTGCCACTTCGGGTCGGTCAGCTTCGCCTTGTAGCCATCGGTGGAAAGTCCCTCGATCGGCTCGCTGCACTGCGTTTCGGTAATGAGGATCGGCGCGGCGACGAGCGCCAGCAGCACGGCGCTCGTGCCGATCAGGACTTTCCAGCGGCGCTTCACGCAGTTGCGGGCGAGGCGCTAAGCCGGCGGCGCGCCAGCACGTATCCGACGATCGTGGCGAAGCCGCCGATGGCGATGTGCGGCATGTTGGCGGCGATCCGGGTTTCCAGCGGAAGGCTCATCGGGCCGTGGAGGAAGATGCCGAGGTCCAGATAGCCCATTCCGGTCAGAAGGCCGCAAACCCCGTCGAACATGTAGAGCGGGCCGAAGATGCGGAAATAGGTGCGCGTCGCATCGTAGGATTTCCACGCCGCGATCGCTGCCCAGATGCCCGAGCCGAGGTGCAGCGCGTCGTCCCACCATTCGAGCTTGAACAGGCCGAACAGATATCCGCTGTGGTCCATCAGTGGCGGCATGTAGCCGAGGGCGGTGACGCCGACGAAGAGGAGGGCGTAGGCCCAGCCCAATGCTCTAACGGATTTTTCCATGCGAACCCCCCGGTCTGTCTGGGGGCAATGTGCCTCGCGTCAGGACTTTAGTCGATAGCCCGTGCGGAAGATCCACCAGATCGTGCCGAGGCAGACGAGGAAGAAGGCGAAGGTCGCCGCCAGGCTCATGCCAACGGGCACGTCGGCGGTGCCGAAGAAGGTCCAGCGGAAGCCGTTGATCAGGTACACGACCGGGTTGAAGTAGGTGATCGTCCGCCACGGCTCGCCGAGCATGTCGATCGAATAGAAGGCGCCGCCGAGGAAGGTGAGGGGCGTCACGATCAGCAGCGGGATGATCTGCAGCTGCTCGAACCCCTTCGCCCAGATGCCGACGATGAAGCCGAACAGGCAGAAGGTCCACGCGACCAGCAGAAGGTAGAGGATCATCCAGAACGGGTGCTCGATGTGGACGTCGACGAACAGATTGGCCGTCAACAGGATGACGAGCGCGACGGACATCGCCTTCGAAGCGGCCGCGCCGACATAGCCGATGACCGTCTCCACCGCCGACAAAGGCGCGGAGAGCAGTTCGTAGATGGTGCCGGTGAAGCGCGGCATGTGGATGCCGAAGCTGGCGTTGAAGATGCTCTCGGTGAACAGCGACAGCATCATCAGGCCGGGCACGATGAAGCTGCCATAGTCGATGCCGTTGATCTCGCTCATCCGCGAGCCGATCGCCGAGCCGAACACCACGAAATAGAGCGACGTCGTGATGACCGGCACCGCGAGGCCCGTCCACAGGGTGCGCGCGAAGCGGTGCATCTCGAACTTGTAGATCGCCCAGATTCCGCGCCAGTTCATGCCGCTGCCTTCTTCTCGTGGATCAGGCCCACGAAGATATCCTCGAGGCTGGACTGGTGGGTGTCGAGGTCCTTGAAGGCGATGCCCGCGTCGCGCATCGCCGCGAGCAGCGAGGGAACGCCGGTGCGGTCCGCCTTGGCGTCGAACTCGAAGGTCAGTTGCGACCCGTCTTCGCTCAGCTCAAGCTTCCATTCGGACAGTTCGGCAGGGATGGCCTCGAGCGGCTCGGCAAGCTGCAGGTGCAGCACCTTGCGGCCGAGCTTCTTCATCAGCTCGGACTTGTCCTCGACCAGGATGAGTTCGCCCTTGTTGATGACGCCCACCCGGTCGGCCATTTCCTCGGCCTCCTCGATGTAGTGGGTCGTCAGGATGATCGTCGTGCCCATCTCGCGCAGGCGGCGGACCATGTTCCACATGTCGCGGCGAAGCTCGACGTCGACGCCGGCTGTCGGCTCGTCGAGGAACAGGATGTCGGGATCGTGGGCGAGCGCCTTGGCGATCATCACCCGGCGCTTCATCCCGCCGGACAATTCCTTGAGGATCGTCTTGCGCTTGTCCCACAGCGACAGCTCGCGAAGGATTTCCTCGATGCGGGCAGGGTTGGGCGCGCGGCCGAACAATTCGCGGCTGAAGCTGACCGTGCTGATCAACGGCTCGAACACGTCCAGCGTCAGTTCCTGCGGAACGAGCCCGATCCGCTTGCGCGCCTCGCGAAAGTGCTTCTGCCAGTTCTTGCCGTCGATCAGCACTTCGCCCGCGGTCGCGTTCACGATGCCGCAGATGATGCTGATCATCGTCGTCTTGCCGGCGCCGTTCGGGCCGAGCAGCGCGAAGATCTCGCCGCGCTTGATGTCGAGGTCGACGGCCTTCAGCGCCTCGACGCCGGTCGCATATTGCTTCCGCAAGCCGCGGATGGAGAGGATGGTGTCACTCATTCGACGGGCGTCTCCGCGATGGCTTCGGTCTTCTTCTCAGGATCGAGCCCGTGGCGAAGAAGCATCGGCATGTTGGCAATGGCGAAGACCAGCGACACGGCCGTCACGCCCCATACCTTGACCGTCAGCCAGGTATCGAACGTCAGCGTCGCGCGCATGACTTCGTTGGCGATCGCGAGCGCGGCGAAGAAGAGCGCCCAGTTGCGCGTGAGCTTCATCCAGCCTTCTTCGGTCAGCCCGGTGAAGACCGGCCCGAACAGCCACTTCAGCAAGCGGCTTGCCGCGCATCAGGCCGGCGCCGAGGATCACCGCGAAGCCGACGTAGATGACGGTCGGCTTCATCTGGATGAACTTGGGATCGCGCAGGTAGAGCGTGATCGCGCCGAAGCCGAGGATCAGCACGGTCGACAACCACACCATCGGCGAAACGCGCTTCACGACGGCGAGGCCGATCGCGATGGAGATGATCACCGCGACCATGAAGGCGAAGGTGGCGACGAGCGAGCCCTGCAGGCCGGAGCCGGCGAGCTTGTAGGCGACGAAGAAGACGATCAGCGGCCCGTAGTCGAGCAGCATCGTCCACGAGCCGTGCTTCTGTTCCGGCTCGCTCATTCGGGCGGAAGTCCTGCGATGGCGCGGGCGACCGCGCGCGGGTCGAACGGGCGAAGGTCGTCCGCCTGCTCGCCGACGCCGATGGCGTGGATGGGAAGGCCGAACTTCTCCGCCGCGGCGACGAGCACGCCGCCGCGCGCCGTTCCGTCGAGCTTGGTCATGATGAGCCCCGTCACGCCCGCCGTCTCGCGGAACACCTCGACCTGCGCAAGCGCGTTCTGGCCGGTCGTTGCGTCAAGCACGAGCAGGATGTCGTGCGGCGCTTCCGGATTGAGGCGGCCGAGCACGCGGCGGATCTTCGACAGCTCCTCCATCAGGTGCGTCTTGTTCTGGAGCCGCCCGGCAGTGTCGACGATCAGCGCGTCGATGCCGGTGGCGGTGGCCTGCTTCACGCCGTCGAACACGATGCCGGCAGCGTCGCCGCCTTCCTTGCCGGTGATGACCGGCGCGCCGATGCGGTCGCCCCAGATCTTGAGCTGCTCGATGGCCGCGGCCCGGAAGGTGTCGCCGGCGGCGAGCAGGACGCCATAGTCCTGCTCCTTCAGCCAGTGGGCCAGCTTGCCGATGGTCGTCGTCTTGCCGGAGCCGTTGACGCCGATCACCAGGATCACGTGCGGGCGCGGAAAACCCCACACTTGCAGCGGCTTGGCGACCGGAACGAGGATCTTTTCGATCTCTTCGGCAAGGATCGAGCGCAGGCCGCGCTCGTCGAGGCGCTCGAACTTCTGGCGGGCGATCGCTTCGCGGATGCGATGCGACGCTTCCGGACCGAGGTCCGACGCAATCAGCGCTTCCTCGATGTCGTCGAGCGTCGACGTGTCGAGCGCGGCGCGGCTGGTCAGGCCGGTGAGGTTGTCGGCGACCTTCTCGGCAGTCTTGGAAAACCCGCCGCGCAGGCGGTCGAGCCAACTCATGCCCAAACCGCCGTGAGATGGTCGCCATTGCGGCCGACGATGCGGGCAGGGCCGATTTCGCCGCGGGTAGTGCCTTCGATGCGCACCGGAGCGAAGTTCGCGCTGTGACCCTTGCTGTTGTTCTCGATCATCACGTCCATCGTAGAGCCCGCCAGCTCATCCAGCCACCGCGTCCGCCGTTCTGCCGCCGCGGCACGAAGCCGCGCCGCGCGCGCCTTGACCAGTTCCGGCGGAAGCTGCGGCATGCGCGCCGCCGGCGTGTTCGGGCGCGGCGAGAAGGGAAAGATGTGCGCAGCGACGATGTCGCAATCGTCGAGCAATTTCAGGCTGTTCAGTGCCATGTCCTCAGTTTCGGTAGGAAAGCCGGCAATCAGGTCCGCGCCGATCGTTGCATCGGGACGAGCGGACTTGATGCGCGCCACGGTCTTCACCGCATCGGCGCGGCTGTGACGGCGCTTCATCCGCTTCAGGATCATGTCGTCGCCAGCCTGAAGCGAGAGGTGGAAATGCGGCATCAGTCGCGGCTCGCCGGCGATCAGTTCAAGCAGAGCCTCGTCGATCTCGATGCTGTCGAGCGACGAAAGACGAAGGCGTTCGAGCGACGGGATTGCAGCCAGCAGCTTCTGGCACAGAAGTCCCAGGCCCATGCCCTCATGATCGTAGCTCGTGATGTCGACGCCGGTGAGGGCGATTTCCTTCGCGCCTCGCGCCAGTTCGCGCTCGACCGCCTCGCGGATCGCGTCGAACGGCAGCGACCGGCTGGGCCCGCGCGCCTGCCAGATGGAGCAGAAGGTGCAGCGATGGTCGCAGCCGTTCTGGATTGCGACGAAGCTGCGCACATGGCCTAGAAATCCAGCAGGCGACGCGTCGTCGAGCGATTCACCGCCCAAGCTACCGATCTTGTTGCATCGTTTCCGACAACGCGAGTCGACTTCGGGCATTGCCTCGAAACGCCTTCGGATCCAGCTCCGCCGCACAGCCCGTGACCAGGATCCGAGCATCCGGCCGTTCACGATGAGACCGCCGGATCGCCTGCCGCGTCTGCCGCACGGCTTCGTTGGTCACCGCGCAGCTGTTGACGACGACCCAATCCTCATCGGCCGTCGCAAGGCGTCGGATCGTCTCGCTCTCGGCGAAATTCAAACGGCAGCCGAGCGTAATCGTCTCCACGCTCACGCAAGCGTCTCCAGGTCGATCTTGCCCTCGAAGACATAGGTGGCGCCGCCGCGCATGCGGATCGGCTGGCCCGGCTCCCACGCGATGGTCAGCGAGCCGCCGGGCATGGTGACCTTCACCGGCGACTGCACGCGCTTGGACAGGATCGCCGCGACGGCGGTGGCGCTCGCGCCGGTTCCGCACGCCCGGGTCAGTCCTGCGCCGCGCTCCCAGGTGCGCAGGCGGATGCCGTCGGGATGAACCTCCGCGACGTTGACGTTGATGCGGTCGGGAAAGACCGGGTCGTGCTCGATGCGCGGGCCAAGCTCGTCGAGGTCGATGCCGTTCGCATTGTCGACGAAGAAGACGACGTGCGGATTGCCGACGCTGAGCGCAATCGGATGCTGCAATTCGCCCCAGGCCATCGGCATCGGGTTGGTCGGCATCGCATAGGTGATCGGCACCTGGTCCCACTCGAAGTGCGGCTCGCCGAGCGATACCTCGATATCGCTGCCTTGCTCGGTGCCTTCGACCAGGCCGCCGCCGGTCTCGATGCTCTTGGCATGCGTCAGCGCTACGACGCAGCGCGAGGCATTGCCGCAGCTTTCGACCTCGATCCCGTCATGGTTCCAGATCCGCATCTTCAGGTCGGCGACGGTCGACGGCTCGAGAACGATCAGCTGATCGCAACCGATGCCCGTCTTCCGGTCGCTGATGGCGCGCGCAAGCGGCTCGTCGATCGCGAGGGGCTCTGTCCGTGCATCGAAGATCACGAAGTCGTTTCCGAGCCCGTGCATCTTGTGAAACGTGCGTGTCATGGCTTGCGGCGGCACTTAGGGACGGGCAGAGGGCAAGTCCACCAGCCGCGAGTAAGGAACCATGCAAAGAGCCGCCAACGAAGTCATGCAGTCGGTGCTGTTCTCGGCAGTGCTCGACGCCATCGCGGCGCTGAAGGCCGGGTCGGGCGGACTTCCGAACCAGCTCCTGCGCGACGTGCAGGCGATCCACCCGAACGTGACCTTCGCGGATCTGCCCAAGGCCGTTCAGGACGCCATCGCGTCGAGTACTCGCGCCGCGTTCACGCAGCTGCTGAAGGAAGGCTATGCCGTCGGCCCGCGCCAGCAGATGCAGGCGACGCGGCCGATGGACCGCGTTCCGGAACGCGATCGCCGGGTACCAAACGACCGCCGCACCGTTCGGCATGGGCAAGGACGGCGCGGTCCGCCGCGCCCGGAAGGCGATGGCCCTGCCGAGGCCGGCGGCCCGGCGGCCCGTCGCGCCCGCGCAAGCCTCCCAAGGGCAAGCCGCGGCTGAGTTGATTTGACGAAGCGCATCCGCTAGGGCGCGCCCGTCTTTTAGACACAACATCGATGATCGGCGCCTGAAGGGATCGAACCCGGGCGTACGCTGGCCGACGAGGTTTCGTCCGCCGGCGTATTTTGCGTTTTGCGTCCCCATATGGGCCGAACATCGAATTGGAGACGTGAATGTTCGACAGTCTGAGCGATCGGCTCGGCAGTGTTTTCGAGAGGCTTCGTGGGCGCGGCGCGCTTACGGAAGCGGACGTGCGCGCGGCGATGCGCGAGGTGCGCGTTGCGCTGCTCGAGGCGGACGTCGCGCTGCCGGTGGCCCGCGACTTCGTCGACAAGGTCACCGAGCGCGCGGTCGGGCAGGAAGTCATCCGCTCGGTCACGCCGGGCCAGATGGTCGTCAAGATCGTCAACGACGCGCTGGTCGAGATGCTCGGCTCGGAAACGGCCGAACTGAACATCGACGTCACGCCGCCCGCCATCATCATGATGGTCGGCCTGCAGGGCTCCGGTAAGACGACCACCACCGCCAAGCTCGCCAAGCGCCTGACCGAGCGCGACCGCAAGCGCGTGCTGATGGCCTCGCTCGACGTCGCCCGCCCGGCTGCGCAGGAGCAGCTGGCGGTGCTCGGCCGTCAGACGAACGTCGACACGCTGCCGATCGTCGCCGGCCAGCAGCCGGTCGATATCGCCAAGCGCGCGATCCAGGCCGCCAAGCTGCAGGCCTATGACGTCGTCCTGCTCGATACTGCAGGCCGTCTCCACGTCGACGATGCGCTGATGGGCGAGATGAAGGCCGTCGCTCAGGCGTCGAGCCCGACCGAGACCCTGCTCGTCGTCGACAGCCTGACCGGCCAGGACGCGGTGAACGTCGCCAAGGGCTTCGCCGGCGAAGTCGACCTCACCGGCGTGATCCTGACCCGCATGGACGGCGATGCGCGCGGTGGCGCTGCGCTGTCGATGCGCGCGGTCACCGGCAAGCCGATCAAGTTCGCCGGCGTCGGCGAGGCGCTCGACAAGCTCGAAGCCTTCCACCCGGACCGCGTCGCCGGCCGCATCCTCGGCATGGGCGACGTCGTCAGCCTGGTCGAGCGCGCCGCCGAAACCATCGAGATGGAGGATGCGGAGAAGCTCGCGGCCAAGATGGCCAAGGGCAAGTTCGACCTCGACGATCTCTGGTCGCAGCTGAAGCAGATGCAGCGCATGGGCGGCATTGGCGCGCTCGCCGGCATGATGCCCGGAATGAAGGGCATGAAGGGCGCGATCGACAAGGCGCAGGACGGCAAGGCGCTGGTCCACATGGAAGCGATGCTCTCGTCCATGACCGCGAAGGAGCGGTCCAAGCCCGACGTGATCAACGCCAAGCGCAAGATCCGCATCGCCAAGGGCAGCGGCACGACCGTTCAGGAAGTGAACAAGCTGCTCAAGATGCACCAGGAAATGGCGACCGTGATGAAGCGGCTGAAGAAGATGGGCGGGCTGGGCAAGCTCGCGTCCATGTTCGGCAAGGGCGGCCTCGAAGGCGCGCTCGGCGGGCTTGCTCCCGGAGCGGTGCCTCCGGGCGGTCTCGGCGGCGGCGCGGCCCTCCCGGGGCTCGGCGGCCAGCCGTTCAACCTGCCCCCAGGTTTCGACAAATTTACAAAGCGTTAGACGAACATACTGAAAGGAAGACTTAGAAATGGCACTTGCAATCCGGCTCGCCCGTGGCGGCGCAAAGAAGCGGCCCTATTACCGCATCGTGGTCGCGGACAGCCGCGCTCCGCGTGACGGCCGCTTCATCGAGAAGCTCGGCACCTACAACCCGCTGCTGGCGAAGGATTCGCCCGAGCGCGTGAAGCTCGACGGCGACCGCATTTCGCATTGGCTGTCGGTCGGCGCGCAGCCGTCGGACCGCGTCATGCGCTTCCTCGATGCCGCCGGCATCAAGGAGCGTGCGGCCCGCAACAACCCGAAGAAGGCGGAGCCGGGCGAAAAGGCCAAGGAGCGCGTCGAAGAGCGTGCGAAGCGCGCTGCGGATGCTGAAGCTGCCGCCGCCGAGGCTGCTGCCGCTCCGGCTCCGGTCGAAGAGCCGGTGGTTGAGGAAGCCGCCGAGGCTCCCGCTGAAGAGGTTGTGGCCGAAGAAGCCGTTGCCGAAGAGGCACCTGCTGCTGAGGAAGCTTCGGCTCCGGAAGAAGCCGCCGCCGAGGAAGCTCCGGCTGAAGCCGCTGCCGAAGAGGCTCCGGCCGCTGAGTCGACCGATGAGCCCGCTGAAGGCGCTGCCGAGGACACTCCGGCCGAGGGTGCCGAGACCGCCGAGCAGCCGACCGCCGAGGGCGAAGGCGAGTCGGCCGAGGAACCTGCCGAGGGCTCCGTCGAGGACGCTCCGGCCGAAGGCGCCGAGAAGGCCGAACAGGCCTAAGCTCGTCGCATGACGGAAAAGCGCGTCGCACTCGCCGCAGTGGCCGGCGCGCATGGCGTGAAGGGTGAGGTTCGGCTGAAGCTGTTTTCGGACAGCATCGCCAGCCTCACCCAGCATGCGAAAGTCTATGTTGGCGGTGTCGAGCGCCGGTTGCTCGGCGTCCGCGACGGCGGGAAGACCGCCGTTGCCCGCTTCGAGGGCATTTCCGACCGCACAGCCGTCGAAGCCTGCGCGGGCAGTTGGTCGAGGTCGACCGCGCCGACCTGCCGCCGCTCGAGGAGGGCGAATATCTATCACGCCGACTTGCTTGGGCTTGCCTTGCGTCGACCGGGACGGCCAGGCCGTAGGGATGGTGGCAGCGGTCGAGAATTTCGGCGCCGGTGACCTCCTTGAGGTCGAACTGCCGAACGGCCGCCGCTCGCTGATCCCGTTCCGCGACGGCATCGCCGACCTCCAGGAAAGCCGCATCGTCCTCGACCGGAGTTCCTGGCTTAAATCGCTCGTCCTGAGCAGGCCGAGCCGTATCGAAGGCGCTCGCATTCGCCCATCGACTTCGCTCGGACGACGATTGACGCTGCAATCAGCGCAGAGCGGCCGCTCCTTCGCGAGATCGTTGCGGATCGTCGTAGCGGCTACACCGCCTTCGCCCATCGCGTGACTGATCTGGTCCAGGCCGACCACCACGTCTCCCGCCGCATAGAGTCCCGGCACGCTCGTCCGCTGCCGGGCGTCCACCCCGACACAGCCCATTTCGCTAAGCCTTGCGCCGACTTGCTCGGCCAATTGCGTATGCGTGTCGCTGCCCAGCGCCGGATAGACGCTGTCGAAGGTGTGCGTGCCGTCGGCAGTCTCGACGACGATGCAGTCGCCGGTCATCGCGACGGCCTGCGCGGGACCGTCGATGGACGCAATTCCGGCGTCCTTCAGTTTCTGCCGATCCTCGGCCGTCAGGTGGAGCGCCTTGTCCGGAGCGATCAGCGTCACGTCGGCCGTGAAGCTGCGCAGGAAGATCGCCTCCGCCACACCGCGGCTGTCGCTGCCGATGACGCCGACCTTCTTGTCGGTGACCTCGTACCCGTCGCAGATCGGGCAGTAGCGGATCAGGCCGCGCGCCAGCGCCTCGTCGTGAAGCTCTTCGTCCATCGGCGGGCGGCGGTTTTTGACGCCGGTTGCGAGCAGCACGGTCTTCGCCTGGACGGAGCCCGAGCCCCAGGACACGCAGAAGCCGTCGTCCGTCTGGTCGAGACGCGTGACGTAATCCCGCTCGATCCGCGTGCCGTATTTCTGCGCCTGCTCACGCATCAGCCGGATCAGCTCCTTGCCGCTGATGCCGTCGGGGTATCCGGCATGGTTGTGCGTGCACGGGATCGCTCTCCGCTCGCCCCTTGCCGTCATCGACGAGCAGGATGTCGAGGTGGAAGCGCGCGAGGTAGATCGCGGCGGTCAGGCCGGCGGGTCCGCCGCCGACGATCAGGCAATCGAGTGGTTCAGCCATTCGTGGCCCAATGGATTGCTGCAGTTACAGTTCCGGACTAGCCCGCGCGCATGCCGTTTCGAGCATCCGTCCTGACGCTTTATCCGGAGATGTTTCCCGGGCCGCTGGGCGTGAGCCTTGCCGGACGGGCGCTCGGCGAAGGCATCTGGTCGCTGGACGCGGTCCAGATCCGCGACTTCGCGACGGACAAGCATCGCAGCGTGGACGATACGCCGGCCGGCGGCGGGGCGGGGATGGTGCTCAAGCCGGACGTGCTCGCCGCCGCCGTGGACAGCGTCGCTGACGGCCGCCCGATCCTCGCCCTGACGCCTCGCGGGAAGCCGCTGACGCAGGAGCGCGTCCGTGAGCTCGCGGCGGGCGAGGGGGTCATTCTCCTCTGCGGCCGCTTCGAGGGATTCGACGAGCGAATCTTCGAAGCGCGGCCTGTCGAACCCGTGTCGATCGGCGACTATGTCCTCTCCGGCGGAGAGCTTGGAGCGATGGTCGTGCTCGACGCTTGCGTAAGGCTGCTCCCCGGGGTAATGGGCGCGGCCTCAAGCGGTGAGGAGGAGAGCTTCGAAGCGGGGCTGCTCGAATATCCGCATTATACCCGACCTGTAGAATGGGAAGGGCGCACGATCCCCGAAGTGCTGCGGTCGGGGGATCATGCGAAGATTGCCGCGTGGCGACACGCAAGGGCAGTCGAAGACACACGGCTAAGGCGGCCGGACCTGATCGAGCGCCACGGGGGCGCATCGCAGGCACCGCCCTCTGGCGCGCGGCACGAAGATAGAGCGAGTAAGAAATGAACCTGATCGAGACTCTTGAGCGCGAAGCCATCGAAGCGCTGACCGCCGACAAGACCATCCCCGAATTCCGTCCCGGTGACACTCTGCGCGTCGGCGTGAAGGTCATCGAAGGCGAACGCAGCCGCGTCCAGGCGTTCGAGGGCGTTTGCATCGCCCGTTCGAACAAGGGCGTCGGCTCCAGCTTCACCGTCCGCAAGATCAGCGTTCGGCGAAGGCGTCGAGCGCGTCTTCCCGCTCTATTCGCCGGCCATCGATTCGATCGAGGTCGTCCGCCGCGGCGCAGTCCGCCGCGCGAAGCTCTATTACCTGCGTGGCCGCCGCGGTAAGTCGGCTCGTATCGCCGAGCGCCGCGACCCGCGCCGCGAAGCCAAGGCCGAAGCCAAGCAGGACGCTTAAAGCGCTGGGCCCCTGCGAAGGCAGGGGCCCAGTTCCTCGCAGGTCGATCAGTCGCCCCGCACGCGGATCGCGCTGCGGTCGACGAGCTTCGTGTACAGGTGCCAGGTCGCGTAGCCGAGCCACGGCAACACGGCCGCCAGCCCGACGAAGAACGGGATCGAGCCGAGCACCAGCAGCGCGGCGACGATCAGGCCCCAGCGGAACAGTACGCCCGGGTTCGCCTTGGCTGCGCGCCATGACGTCGACACGGCCTGCGACGCGCTGATGTTGCAGTCGACCAGCATCGGCAGCGACACCACGCTGATCCCCAGCACGAGCGCGGAGAAGGCGAGACCGACGGCGTTGCCGATCAGGATCAGCGCCCAGCCTTCGGGCGTCGTGAAGACGCGCGATCAGGAAAGCGCCGATCGACGGCGGCTCCCACCATCCGAACAGGGCGATGTAGAGGCCGCTGGCGACGAACAGCCAGGCGACGAAGATGCCGACCAGCAGGCCTGCGATCGCGGCGATCTCGTCCGCGCCGGGCCGCTTCCGAACGTCGAGGAAGTGCTGCCAGTTGGATTGCAGCCCACGCTCCCGCCGGCGGGCCATCTCGTAGAAGCCGATCGCTGCGACCGGGCCGAGCAGGCCGACGCCGGTCAGGATCGGGAAGAGCAGGGGCAGCAGCGGCCCGCCCATGATGGCCGTCGCGGCGACGATGCCGACCAGCACGTAGATCAGTCCGACGAAGATCAGGTCGCCGCGCATCTCCATGAAATCGGCCCAGCCCTCGCGCAAGGCCGCATTGGCATCGGCATTCGTGATGGTGCGGACGGGAATGGCGGAAGACTTGGACGCGGGGGACGCGGATACGGTTGTCGCGGGCACGAAGACCTCCCTTCACCTGCAAAGGGCGCGTCTCGCGACCGCGCGGGGCGCGTCGCTTGGACGACTCCATTACCAAATAATTTGGGATCCCGACACTTGGTAAATTTGGTGCGCTGCACTAGGTGCGTCGGCGGAACGGAGAAGCAGAATGGGTTATCGGGTCGCAGTCGTCGGAGCGACGGGCAATGTCGGGCGCGAGATGCTGAACATCCTCGCGGAGCGGCAGTTTCCGGTGGACGAGGTGGCGGCGGTCGCCTCCGCGCGCTCGACCGGCGACATCATCGACTTCGGCGACAGCGGGCAGGAGCTCAAGGTCAAGAACCTCGAGCATTTCGACTTCTCCGGCTGGGACATGGCCCTGTTCGCGGCCGGCTCCGACATCAGCAAGGTCCACGCTCCGCGCGCCGCGCAGGCCGGCTGCACGGTCATCGACAATAGCTCGTTCTACCGGATGGACCCGGACGTCCCGCTCATCGTGCCGGAAGTGAACGCCGAGGCGATCGCCGGCTACACGCGAGAAGAACATCATCGCGAACCCGAACTGCTCGACCGCGCAGCTCGTCGTCGCGCTGAAGCCGCTGCACGACTTCGCGAAGATCAAGCGCGTCGTCGTCGCGACCTACCAGTCGGTCTCCGGCGCCGGCAAGCAGGGCATGGACGAGCTGTTCGAGCAGTCCCGCAACATCTTCGTCGGCGACTCCAACGAGCCCAGGAAGTTCACCAAGCAGATCGCCTTCAACGTCATCCCGCACATCGACACCTTCCTCGACGACGGCTCGACCAAGGAAGAGTGGAAGATGGTCGTCGAGACCAAGAAGATCCTCGACCCGTCGATCAAGCTGACCGCGACCTGCGTCCGCGTGCCCGTGTTCGTCGGCCACAGCGAGGCGGTGAACATCGAGTTCGAGCGCGAAATCTCGGCCGACGAGGCGCGCAATATCCTGCGCGAGGCGCCGGGCCTGATGGTCGTCGATAAGCGCGAGGACGGCGGCTACGTCACGCCGATCGAAGCCGTCGGCGAATATGCCACCTACGTCAGCCGCATCCGCGAGGACTCGACGGTCGAGAACGGCCTCAGCCTGTGGGTGGTCAGCGACAACCTCCGCAAGGGCGCGGCGCTGAACGCGGTGCAGATCGCGGAGCTGCTAGGCCGCAAGCATCTGCGGAAGGCCGCCTAAGGCTGCTCGCCCCAGTAGCGCAGCAGGTTCGCCTGGATCAGCTGCATCCGGCTGAAGTTCTCCGGGCTCATGTTGATGCCTTCGAGCGCCGCGACCTCGTTCAGCTCGAACAGCATCTGCCGCTGGAACGGGTCCTTCACGCGGCTCTGGATGAAGGTAATCGCGACCAGCCGCTCGCCGCTCGTCACCGGCTCGACCTCGTGCAGCGTGTCTGACGGATAGACGATCGCCTGGCCCGGCTTCAGCTTGAAGCGGATGCTCGCGTCGGCAAGCCGGATGTGGAGCGAGCCGCCCTCATAATCCTCCGGCTCGTTGAGGAAGATCGTGCAGCTGAGGTCGCTGCGTACGACACCCTGCGGAAGCGTCAGATAGGCCGCATCCGCATGCGCGCCATAATGCATGCCGGGCTTGTACCGGGTGAGCAGAGGCGGCGCGATCTGCACCGGGAAGGCGAACTCGCGGAACTCCTCGCTGCGGGTCAGCGCGTCGAACACGATCTTGGCGCTGCGCTGGTACGCCGCCTGCTCGTGCAGCTGCTCGTTCTGCTTCGCCTTGTTGTGCGGATTGCTGATCTTGCCGTGGACGAAGGTCGCGGTCGCGGCGATCTGCCGGCATTCCGCGACTTCCTGCGGCGTCAGGATGTCCAGCACTCGATACATTCAGCTCTCCGCCTGCGCCCGGTCCAGGGCTTTTCGCAAGCAGGGGCGCTGTTTCGGCTGCCGCGTCGAGCATGGCAAGCGCGCTTTCGATGTCGGCACGGTGGCGGCGCGTCAGCTTCCGCCAGCAGGTCGCGGCGAAGTTGCGGGCTGTACTCATGCTCCGTCGCCTTGGAATAGCGCCGGAGCAACGGGCCGTTCGCGATCTCGCTCAGCCGCTCGTCGGTGGCGGCGAAGCCGAAATGGTCCGCGATCGATCGAAGCGATGGCTCGAGGTCCGCTAGAATGCGGTCGAAGTCGGCCCACAGGCAGTTCGTGCCGTCCGCCGCTTCCAGCGAAGTCATCTCGCAGGCCCAGGCGATCGCCGCGGCATCGGCCTCGTTGCGCGGCTGCGGCAGACCGATATCGCGCGACGCCAGGCGCTGCCGCCGCATGTCGGCCAAGCCCGCCAGCTCCTTGCGCGAATTCTCGCCGGCAAGAATGCCGGAAATGTAGGAGCGCGGCGTCGGCGTAGAGATAAAGCGCCCTTGCCGCCCGCCATCAGCTCCGGCGCGATCTCGCTGACGAAGCTGGTGGCCTTGACAACCGCGAGCTGGTCGGCCGCGAAGCGTACGCGACATCAGGGCCCGCACCGTTGGCACGAAGTGATCGCGAACCTCGGGCGGGAAGAAGGTCAGGTCGCGCAGTGCCCGCGGCTCGCGCACGGAAAGCACGCCTTCGAGCTCGCCAAGCAGGCGCGCGATCAGGGTCGATCCGACGTGGCCGATATGGAAGATCCAGCGAGCGTCGCGCCGCGCGTCGGCCGGCAGCGGCTCCGCAACCTCGTCCCACTTCAGGAGATGACTGGTCCGCTGCCGATCGAACATCCGGTCGTCGAGGAAGCTCGCCTGCGCGATAGTCCTCCGGCGTCATCTCCACGACCCGCACGAGCCCGGCGCGCGGGTCGACGGCCTGCGCCAGCCAGCGCGCATCCTTCCAGATTTCGTGCGGAGTCGGGGCGCTGGACATGCCGTCACTTAGCCGCGCAAATGGCGGTGCTCCAAGGGAGGATGTTGTGGCTGATCAGATGAGCGGCGGCTGCGCCTGCGGCCGGGTGCGTTTCACGGCGAATATCGAGAATGACGAGGCCTACCTCTGCCACTGCCGAATGTGCCAGCGGGCGACCGGCTCGATCTCGATCGCCTTCAAGAACGTGAAGCTGGCCGACATCGACTGGCAGCATGAGCCGGACTGGTACGACAGCTCACCGATCGCCCGGCGGCCCTATCTGCCGCGAATGCGGAACTTCGCTCGGTTTCGCAGTTCAAGGACGGGCAGCGACCAGATGGACCTGACGATCGCCAGCTTCGACGACCCGTCACGCTTCAAGCCCAAGCATCATTTCGGCGCGGAGAGCATCCACCGCGCCTGGCTCAACACCGAAGGCCTGCCGGAATATCGGACGGACGAGTATCAGGCGCTGGTCGACCGCTGGGTCGAAGCGACCGGCGAGTTTCCCGGCTAGGAGACTTTCGGATCGTCCTTCGGAGCTGCGACGCGCATGCCCATCTGGCGCACGGTCGTCTTGGTTCGGCGACTTGCCGTCGCCAGCGGTCTGACCCACTGCTCGATTGCAGGTTGCCCTTATCGAACTTGAAGCGAAAGCGGTCGCCAATCTCGTCGACGTGCACCGGACCGACTGCATCGACATGGTGCCCGAAGCTGTCGCTGTCGGTCTGCTCGATCCGCCAATGCCTCCGCTGCGCAGGCTTCCGTCGTCGTAACCTGTTGGACCAGTGAGAGGTACCGTCCGCAGAATCTGCCCTCGGCCCATCGTTCGTGAGCGATAGGGCTTCTTCATGATGACTTGACCACGCTGACCATTTCGTGCTACCCTCGAAGAACCGTAGCGGCTCGGTAATTCGCGAGCGTCGACCGTATCGGACGGGACTGCCGCGTGCGAAGCACGACTGGCGTGAGAAAGTTAGCGCTACGATCGGCATGCCGGCATCGGCAAAGCACGATTTTCCGCTCAGGCCATTCCGTACTCATGTCGCAGGAGCATGGACACTTGCAGTTGCAATGCCGCGAGTCGACTGACATCGCATTCGCGCATGACCGATGCCAACTCAGCAACTGGACCGCCTCCGACGGCGTCGAGCTTGCCTATCATGAGACTGGGTGAGGGCAGGCCGGTCATCCTGCTGCATGGCCTCTTCTCCGACGCCCAGATGAACTGGATCAAGTTCGGCCATGCCGAGCGGATCGCGAGCGAGGGCTTCCGCGTGATCATGCCCGATCTCCGCGCCCACGGGGAAAGCGGCAAGCCGCACGATCCGGCGAACTATCCACCGGACATCCTCGTCCGCGACCTCAAGGAATTGATCGCCCACCTCGGCCTTCAGGAGTTCGATCTCGGAGGCTTTTCGCTGGGAGCGCGGACGACCATCGACGCGGTCAGTCATGGCGTCAGTCCGCGGCGCGCGATCCTGGCGGGGACAGGCGTCGACGTGCTCACAACTGGGAGCGCCGCTGCCGCTTCTTCCTCGAGGCCATCGAACGGTTCGACGAGGCGCGGCGAGGCGACCCGCACTGGCTGTCGATCCAGTTCATGCGGACGATGAAGATCGACCTGCGAGGCGGCCGCCTTGCTGCTCAAGGCGCTGGGCGATCATCCAAGTCCGGAGGAAGCGCTCGCCGCCTTCACCATGCCGACCCTGGTCGTCTGCGGAAGCGAGGATCATGACAATGGCTCGGCAAGCGAGCTCGCCGCGGCGCTGCCGAATGCGCGTTACGAGGAGATCCCGGGCACGCACATGAGCTCGGTCACCAAGCCGCAACTCGGCGAGGCAATCGCGCGTTTCCTCTCCGCTTGACGTGACTCGTGACGGATGGTTCCAGTCGCGCTCGCGTCTCGGAATCATTCTGCGTTTGGGAGAGTTAGTTCATGAAGTTTGCTGCTTCCGTTTCTCTTGCCGCGCTCGCGCTGGCCGGTTGTGCCGCTTATCCTTCAGTCGAACGGCCGCGGCCGCGCCGGCCGCTGTCGGCGATACGCCAGCGCCGACCGATGCGCCCGCGGCGACTCAGTATCCGCTCACTCCCGAAGGCGCGCGCCAGTTCATTGCCGAGGTCGAGAAGGACCTGTTCGACCTGAGCGTCATCTCTGGCCGCGCGCAGTGGGTGAACGCGACCTACATCAACGACGATACGGACGCGCTCGCCGCCTACTTCGGCACGATCGGCACCGAAAAGGGCGTGCAACTACGCCACGCTCGCTTCGCGATATTCGCAGGTGCAGGGACTGGATCCCGATACGGCGCGCAAGCTCAACATCCTGCGCGGCGCGCTGGTTCTTGCGGCGCCGTCGACGCCGGGCGCGGCGGCCGAGCTCAACGAGATCACCACGCGCCTGCAGTCGACCTACGGCAAGGGCCGCGCGACGCATAAGGGCAAGGTCGATCACCGGCGACGACGCCGAGGCGCTGATGGGCGACCTCCGCAATCCCGCCGAGCTCAAGGAGATCTGGCAGAGCTGGCACGAGAATGTCGGCCGTCCGATGCGCCAGGATTATACGCGCATGGTCGAGATCGCGAACCAGGGCGCCAAGGAGCTCGGCTATGCCGACACCGGCGCGATGTGGCGGTCGAACTACGACATGTCGCCGGAAGAATTCTCGGCGATGTACGACCGGCTGTGGGCGGAGACGAAGCCGCTCTACGACCAGCTTCACTGCTACACGCGGACCAAGCTCAACCAGAAGTACGGCAATGCCGTGCAGCCCGCGACCGGCCCGATCCGCGCCGACCTGCTCGGCAACATGTGGGCGCAGGAATGGGGCAATATCTACGACGTCGTCGCGCCGAAGGGTGCGGGCGACATCGGCTACGATCTCACCGACCTGCTGGTGAAGAAGAAGGTCGACCCGACCGAGATGGTTCAGCATCGGCGAGCGCTTCTACACCTCGCTCGGCCTTGCGCCGCTTGCCGCAGACCTTCTGGCAGCGCTCGCAGATCGTCCGCCCGGAAGGCCGCGAAGTCATCTGCCACGCTTCGGCCTGGGACCTCGACAACAAGGACGACCTGCGCATCAAGATGTGCACCAAGGTCAATGCCGACGACTTCGTCACCATCCACCACGAGCTTGGCCACAATTACTATCAGCGCGCCTACAACCAGCAGCCGTACCTCTATCTCAACGGCGCCAACGACGGCTTCCACGAGGCGATCGGCGACTTCATCGCGCTGTCGGTGACGCCCGACTATCTGGTGCAGATCGGCTTGCTCGACCGCAACAAGGTGCCGGACGCGAGCAAGGACACCGGCCTGCTGCTGCGCCAGGCGATGGACAAGGTCGCGTTCCTGCCGTTCGGCCTGATGGTCGACAAATGGCGCTGGGGCGTGTTCGACGGCTCGATCACGCCGGCGAACTACAACCAGGCGTGGGTCGGGCTGAAGCAGCAGTACCAGGGCATCACGCCGCCGGTGCAGCGCTCCGAAGCGGACTTCGATCCGGGCGCCAAGTTCCACATTCCCGGCAACACGCCCTATGCGCGCTACTTCCTCGCCCGCATCCTTCAGTTCCAGTTCTACAAGGCGGCCTGCGACATGTCGGGCTGGAAGGGCCCGCTCCATCGCTGCAGCTTCTACGGCAACAAGGAAGTCGGCACGCGGCTGAACCAGATGCTGGCGATGGGCGCGTCGAAGCCGTGGCCGGATGCGCTTCAGGCGTTCACCGGCAGTCGCGAGATGACGGCCAAGCCGATGCTCGAATATTTCGCGCCGCTGCAAAGCTGGCTCGAAGAGCAGAACCGCGGAAAGC
>CAWECW010000016.1:0-54876 GCA_963807815.1 uncultured Alphaproteobacteria bacterium
CGGCTACGGGAAGTAGGGGTTGCGCATGCATTGCGTCTTGCCCTCTGCCGCCGTCTTTTGGCAGGGCCGGTCGGCGCTTTCCGATGAAGCGCGCCAGCTATCGCCCAAACAGGATGAGCGCTTCCGATGATCGACCAGGCTCCATCGCTTGAGCCGCCACGGGCGGCGATCGTCGTCACGGCGAAGGCGCTCCCCGATCCCGACTCCGAACGCGCCTACTCCGTCGAGGTTCGGACGGGAAGAGCTGGAAAACGGACCGTCGAGCCAGCTGGATGAATTGCTGAAGCAAGTCCCCGGGCTTCAGCTGTTCAGACGATCGGACGCGAGGAGCGGACATCCGACCGGCCAAGGCGTCACCATGCGCGCATCGGGTGGCAATGCCTCGTCCAGGGCGCTGGTCATTCTCGACGGTGTCCGCAATCCGACCCTTTCGGCGGCTGGATCAACTGGCCGGCCTACGACCCGGATGCCATCGCGGAGGTGCGGGTGATCCTGGGGCGGAGCGTGACGAACGGCCCAGGCGCCCTTGCCGGGACGATCGCGATGGAAAGCGATGTACGCCCGGGCTTCGCTGCCAATGCTTTCCTGGGGAGCCGGGATTCGCAGGAAGCCAGGCTGCGCCTCGGCGTGGATACTGGCAAAGGGCAGTTCAACCTGTCCCGCGCGCCGCTCGGGGTGATCGATTCACGCCGATAACCTCCGAAACACGCGGCGCGGCCGACAGGCCCGCGCCCTATGAAGAAGCAAGTTTGCGCGGCTTCTGGCGTACCGAAGTGTCGACGGACCTGGACCTGCAAGTCTCCGGATCGGCATTCACAGACCGGCGCGAGCGTGGTCTGGCGTTCACCGGCAACAAAACCCGCGGCGTTGACGGATCGGTGCGATTTGTCGGAAGTCACCGATGGCCCTGGCAGGCCACGGCCTATGTCCAAAGCCGGGATTTCGCGAGCAGCTTCGCAAGCGTCGATGAAGCGCGGGCGTCGGCGGTGCGAGTAGCCTTGCAGGATGATGTCCATCCTCAGCTTGGGACGGAAGCTTCGAGATGCGGCCGCCGATGGGCGGTGGGATCGAACTGCGGACGGGCGCCGATACGCGCTTTGCCCGTGGAGAGTCGCGCGAACTCTATTCCTATGTCGAAGGCGACCCGACGCGAAGGCGGCTCTCGGGAGGCAAGACCACGACTGCCGGAATTCTTCGCCGAGCTTTCGGGCAAGTTCCGGTCAGCGACTCTCAAGTGCCGGTGCGAACTCGACCACTGGCGGATTTCCGAGGGCATTCTCCAAGAACGCCTGATCTCGACCGGGGAAGCCTTGCGCGACAAGGCCTACCCTGACCGCAGCGGCTGGCTGCCGACCGCGCGTGCTGCGGCAGTCCTCGACCTTGGTGAAGAAGTCAGTATCCGTTCCGCGGCATACGTCGGTTGGAGGATGCCGACCCTCAACGAATTGTTCCGCCCTTTTCGAGCGGGTCCCGATGCAACCGCGGCCAATCCATCGCTCGATCCCGAACGGCTCACGGGAATCGACACGGGCGTCGATTATCGGAGCGACGGCACCACCATCTCCCTGACCGCGTTCGCAAACCGGCTGTCCAATGCCATCGCAAATGTCACTCTGGCCGAAGGGCCCGGCATTTTCCCGGGGTCGGATTTGTCGGGGCGGGAGGACAGTTTCGCCAGCGCAGGAACCTCAATTCTGTCACCGTACAGGGCCTCGAGCTCTCCGCTCAATTTCGGCACGGGAAGTGGTCGTTCGGCGGCGCTGCAAGCCTGGCGCGGGCGCGGAACGACGCGGATGCCGAAGCTGCCACACTTGATGGGTTGCGGCCGGCGCAGACACCATCCGTCGCCGTGACCGGCCGGCTTTCCTGGGAGGAGTGGCCGCCGCATGGCGACCCTGTTCGTCCGGCATTCGGGACCACAGTTCGAAGACGATTTGAACGATCAAAAACTCCCGTCCGCCACAACAGTGAACGGCTTCGTCAAGTGGCCCATCACTCGATGGTCCGACTTGGTTGTGCGCGGCGAAAACCTGCTCGACGAGGACGTCGTCGCCGGCATCGGAAACGACGGCTCCATCGAACGCGCGACTCCTCGGACCTTATGGATCGGGATACGGGTTCGAAGCAGATCGCTTCAGTAAATCTAACGTGTGAATTGTGCAGTGCAGCACGTAAAAAGAGCCTGAGCAGGTCCACCTCTACAGATGCAAATGCTGCATATGCGAATGCGCTTTTCGCACTTGCGAGATACGGCCACGGGTCCAGCTTGTGGATGCGGCCGTTGGCACCTCTCTCCCCGTCAACGGCGCTATCCTCTCCTGAATAGGATAGGGGAGCCTTCCATCTCTCTCCCGGAAGGCTCCCCCCACTTCCTCAGGCGACCCGGCCCTTGGCCCGCAGCGACAGGCAATAACCGAGCGTCACCGCGATCCCCGCCACGACCGCGCCGCACCCGACCGATCATCGCCACCTGGATCGGGGCGAACGCCCACAGTCCGGCATAGACGAGCCCGCTCAGCACCATGGACCAGCCGCCGACCCGCTTGGCCTGGCGGGCGCAGGCGCTCGGGACGACGGCCTTGGGCATCCGGTTGCCGTACCAGGCGACCATCAGCCCGTTCGCGCCGATGACCACCCGTGTGACCGTGTCGCCGTCGATATAGCCCAGCTGGCGCGCGAAGGTCGCGCCGAGCGCCAGGGCGATGATGCCGCCGCCCCAGGCGAGACTGGCAATCAGTTCCTTGTTCATCGTGCAGTCTCCTTCTTGGGCTCCGGCGCCTCCGCGCCGAGGCCGAACGAATGGACGAAGCCCAGCAGCGCTTCTTCGAGCACCGAGAGCTTCAGGTGATAGATGACGGACTTGCCGGCCTTCTCGGCGTGCACCAGGTCGGCCTCCTTCAGCACCGCGAAGTGCGCCGACATCGTCGGCTTGGAGACGTCGAACTGGTCGCTGAGCTCGCCCGCGCTCATCGGCCCCTTGCGCAGGAGCTGCAGCACGCGGCGGCGGGTCGGATCGGAAAGGGCTTTGAACACCTGGCTCATGATTCGACAATTAGCTAATCGTCGAAATGAGTCAAGACCATTCGTTGGAGCACGGAAGCGACAGGCAGCTTGTTGCGGCTGCCGTGCAGGATTAGGTAGCCTGCATGTCCACCTATGCAGACCGCCTGAAGGCCCTTCGCGAGCAGCTCAAGGCCGACAAGCTCGACGGCTTCGTCGTCCCGCTCACCGACGAACATATGAGCGAATATGTCGGGAGTTACGCCCAGCGGCTGGCCTGGCTGACCGGTTTCGAAGGCTCGGCCGGCTCGGCCGTCGTCCTTCCGCAGGAGGCGGCGATCTTCGTCGACGGTCGCTACACCTTGCAGGTCCGCAGCCAGGTCGACGGCAAGGACTGGTCCTACCAGTCGGTGCCGGAAACCTCCGCCGCCGATTGGCTGAAGGAGCATGCACCGCAGGGCGGCCGCATCGGCTACGACCCGTGGTTGCACAGCCGCGACTGGGTGAAGAGGGCGACGCGAAGCACTCGCCAGCCGCGGCGCCGAGCTGGTCGCCGTCGAGCAGAACCCGATCGACAAGGTCTGGGCGGACCGACCGGAAGCGTCAAAGGCGCACCTCAGGGTCCAGGCAGAAAAATATACCGGCCGTTCTTCGGCGGACAAGCGCCAGGAAATCGCCGACTGGCTCGTTTCGCAGAAGGCCGATGCGGCCGTCTTGTCGGCGCTGGATTCCATCGCCTGGGCATTCAATGTGCGCGGCGAGGACGTGTCGCGGACGCCGGTCGCCCTCGCCTTCGCGCTGGTGCATTCGGACGGCACCGCCGATCTTTTCGTCAATCCGGAGAAGATCGACGCGGAGGTCGCGCAGCACCTCGGCAACGGCGTCCGCCTGCACGACCGCAATGCGTTCGAAGACGCGCTCGGCGGGCTTTCGGGTAAGACGGTCGCGGTCGATCCGGAGCGTGCCGTCGCCGCAATCTTCGAAGCGCTCGACAAGGCCGGCGCGAAGATCGTGCCGGTGCGCGATCCGACCATCCTGCCCAAGGCAGTCAAGAATGCGGTCGAGATTGCCGGGCAGAAGTCGGCCCAGCATCGCGACGGCGCGGCCATCGCCCGCTTCCTCCGCTGGGTCGAGGAAGAGGCGCCGAAGGGCGAATGTCGACGAACTGAAGGCGTCGGACCATCTCGAGGCGCTCCGCCGCGAGGACCCGCGACCTGCGCGACCTCTCCTTCGACAGCATTTCCGGCGCCGGGCCGAACGGCGCGATCGTCCATTACCGGTCGAGCGAGAAGACCAACCGCAAGCTCGAGATGGACTCGATCTATTTGATCGATTCCGGCGGCCAGTATCTCGACGGCACGACCGACATCACGCGTACCGTCGTCGATCGGCGAGCCGACGCAGGAAATGCGCGACCGCTTCACGCGGGTGCTGCAGGGCCACATCGCCGTCGCGACGGCCATCTTCCCGAAAGGCACGCGCGGGACGCAGCTCGACAGCTTCGCCCGTCGGCCATTGTGGGAGGCCGGCCTCGATTACGCCCATGGCACCGGCCACGGCGTCGGCAGCTTCCTTTCGGTCCACGAAGGGCCGCAGCGCATCTCACCGGCGGGAAGCGCGCAGGCGGGCGGTGACGAGCCGCTGCAAGCCGGCATGATCCTTTCGAACGAGCCCGGCTATTACAAGACAGGCGCCTACGGCATCCGGATCGAGAACCTCGTCCTGGTCGTGGACAAGCCGGTCGAGGGTGCGGAAAAGGAGACCTTGGGCTTCGAGACCCTGACCTTCGCGCCGATCGAGCGGCGGCTGATCGACGTTTCGATGCTCAGCGACCGCGAGCTGCAATGGCTCAACGATTATCATGCCGAGGTGCTGGCGAAGATCGGCCCGCGGCTGGAGGGGGACGACAAGGCATGGCTCGAAAGGCAATGCGCGCCGCTAAGCCGCTAGGCTGGATGGCGCTCGGCGGTGCGATCACTGCGACATGGATGCTGGGGCCGCGGATCGCCGTGAACCGCGCGCTCGACGCCGGCTATTCCGTGGCTGGCTGGTTCGGGTCCTTCTTCGGCTGATCGGCCGCGTTTCGCGCTTGCGCCTTCCGGCGCCGCAAATTTTCGCGCAGCGCGGCGGCCAGCCGCTCCTCGTCCTTCGTTCGCCCATGCGGCCCGATTAGCGTTCGGCCCCATGCGGCAAGTCGGGTTGACGGGCGGGACCCGCTTGGCCATAGCGCCCGCTCCTCCGGTCAGTGCTGCCGTAGCTCAGTGGTAGAGCGCATCCTTGGTAAGGCTGAGGTCGTGAGTTCAATCCTCACCGGCAGCACCATTTTCCAGCTTCAAGCGGGCGAATCCGATGACTGAAGCCTTCATCTGCGACGCGGTGCGCACGCCGATCGGCCGTTACGGCGGGGCGCTCAGCTCGATCCGCGCCGACGATCTTGCCGCAATTCCGATCAAGGCGCTGATGGACCGCAATCCGGGCGTCGACTGGAGCGAACTCGACGACGTGATCCTCGGCTGCGCCAACCAGGCCGGCGAGGACAATCGCAATCTGGCGCGCATGGCGGGGCTGCTTGCCGGGCTTCCGGACAGTTCGGGCGGCGTGACGCTCAACCGTCTGTGCGGGTCGGGACTGGATGCGGTGGCGATGGCGGCGCGGGCGATCCGCGGCGGCGATGCCGACCTGATCATCGCCGGCGGTTCGGAGAGCATGAGCCGCGCGCCCTTCGTCATGCCCAAGGCGACAGTCGGCCTTCGACCGCAATGCCGAGATTTACGACACGACCATCGGCTGGCGCTTCGTCAATCCGAAGATGAAGGACGCCTACGGCGACGACACCATGCCGAGCACGGCGGAGAATGTCGCGCAGGAGTTCCAGATCAGTCGCGAGGACCAGGACGCGTTCGCCCTGCGGAGCCAGGAGCGGACGGCGACGGCGCAGGCGAACGGGCGGCTGGCGGCGGAGATCGTGCCGGTCGAGATCAAGCAGCGCAAAGGCGATCCGATCATCGTCGAACGGACGAGCATCCGCGGCAGACGACGCTCGAGGCGCTGGCGAAGCTGAGGCCGATCGTTCGGCCGGACGGATCGGTGACCGCCGGCAATGCTTCGGGCGTCAACGACGGTGCTGCGGCGATCATCATCGCCTCGGAGGAGGCGGCCAGGCGCAACGGCCTGACGCCGCGCGCCCGCATCCTCGGCGCCGCAGTCGCAGGCGTGCCGCCGCGGATCATGGGCATCGGCCCCGCCCCCGCGAGCGAGAAATTGTGCAAGCGGCTGGGCATCGCAATCGCCGACTTCGACGTGATCGAGTTGAACGAAGCCTTCGCGGCGCAAGGGCTCGCGGTGCTTCGCCAGCTCGGCATTCGCCGACGACGCCGAGCAGTGAACCCGAACGGCGGCGCGATCGCGCTCGGCCATCCGCTCGGAATGTCCGGTGCGCGGCTGGCGCTGACGGCGACGGAGGAGCTGCAGCGCAACGGCGGCAAGCTCGGCCTTGCGACCATGTGCATCGGCGTCGGCCAGGGCATCGCGTTGGCGCTCGAGAGGGTCTGATCCCTCAGCTGTAGTCGGGTTCGAGCAGCCCTTCGATCACATGGTGCTGGATAACCTGCTCGAGCTCGTCGGCGACCCGATAGGTCAGATGGTCGCGAACCCGCGGCGGGAAGCCGATCGAGATAGGCGCTGCGTGACCTGCAGGTCGTGATGATTGGCGTTGGTTGCATCCGGCGCATCGACGCCGACGACCAGGACCGGCCGCGCCTCGTTCGAGCGATTGGCCGTGCCGCGATGGATCGTCAGCGCCGAGCGGGCGGAGATGTCGCCACGCTGCGGCATCTTCTGTGACGCGCGAGCGATGTAGCGGTCCCACAAAGCCTGTCGCGGGAACATGCCGTCCTTCGCGCCGCGCGAATCGCGTCCCATTGCGTGCCGGGCGCGATCTCGAACGGGCCATGCTCCAGCCTGGTGTCGACCGTCGTCAGGTTGAACGCGAGGCAGTTGAGGCGCCGCCCCGTCAGGGTCGCTTCGGGCGCCGGGAAGTCGCGGTGCCATGGCTGGTCCGCAGCGCCGGGGAACGGAATGTCGAAGCCGATCTCGACGATCTTGTACTCGGGCCCGAGCACCGCCTCGCACACCGCGACGAACCAGGGGTGCGTGGCGATGTCGACGAAGCCGCTGATGCGCTCCGGCTGGACCTCGACATAGTAGCGCTCCGGCCCGCGCGGCAGGACGCCGCCCGGGACCGCCTTAGCTTCGTCGAACAAGGTCCATGATCTCGCGCGTACATGCGATCGGCCCATTCGGGCGTGAACGCGCCCTTGAGGCCGATGATCCCATCGCCATAGAGGCCGCCCATGATGGCGGCGGGATCATAGTTCGTCGCTCACACGCCCATCCTCCGAGTCCTGGTGGGTCAAACTATCACCCGTCGCTTGCCATGCGAGCCGCAATCGGCTTGGGAACCGCTCAAATGCGCTTTTTCTCCGACAATGCGGCGGCCGCCCATCCGAAGGTGATCGAGGCCATCGCGCAGGCGAACCGGCTCGACACCGCCTATGACGGCGACGCGTGGAGCCAGAAGCTCGACGGCGCCTTCTCCGACCTGTTCGAGACCGAGGTGCGGGCTTTGTGGGTGAGCACCGGCACCGCCGCGAATTGCCTGGCGCTGGCGGCTTTGTGCCCGCCGCACGGCGCGATCATCTGCCACCGCGACGCGCATATCGAGAATGACGAGGCGGGCGCGCCGGGCTTCTACACCCACGGCGCCAAGCTGATGCTGGTCGACGGCGAAGGCGCGAAGGTCGCGCCGGAGGCGGTGGACGCAGCGGTCGGGCGCATCCGCAAGGACGTGCACCAGGTCCAGCCCAAGGCGCTGTCGATCACCAATGCGACGGAATACGGCCTCGCCTATTCGGCCGCGGAGGTCGGCGCATTGGGCGAGAGCGCGAAGCGGCACGGGCTCGGCTTCCACATGGACGGCGCGCGCTTCGCCAATGCCATCGTCAGCACCGGAGCGAGCCCGGCGGACGTGACCTGGCGTGCCGGCGTCGATGCCCTGTCGTTCGGGTTCGCCAAGAATGGCGGGCTCAGCGCCGAGGCCCTGATCCTGTTCCGGACCGACCTCGCCGACGAGGTCGCGGTTCGGCGCAAGCGCGCGGGGCATTTGCTGTCCAAGGGCCGGATGCTCGCCGCGCAGATCCTGGCGATGCTCGACAACGATTTGTGGCTCGACAACGGGCGAGCGGCGAACGCCGCGGCGCAGACGATTGCGCAGGGCGGCTGGCGAGCGGCTCGTCTATCCGGTCGAGGCGAACGAGATTTTCGTCCGCGCGACGCCGGAGGAAGCGGCGGCCCTCCGGGCGCAGGGCTTCGACTTCTACGACTGGGCGCCGGGCGAAATCCGGCTGGTGACGAGCTGGGACCAGTCCGGCGAACCGGTGGAGCGGCTCGCGGCCGCCATCGCCGCCCTGTGAACGAGAAGCGCTGGACCTTCACCGAGGTCACGCTTCCCTTCATCATCTTCACCGCATCTGGGGTTCGACCTGGATCGTCATCCGCGACCAGCTCGGCACCGTTCCGCCGCAATGGTCGGTCGCCTACCGCTTCATCATCGCCGCCATCGCCATGGCGTTGGTCGCAAGATGGAAGGGCGAGAGCCTGAAGCTTGGCCGGGAAGGCATTCTCGCAGCGAGCTTCCTCGGATTCGCGCAGTTCTGCGTCAACTTCAACGCGGTCTATCTGGCGGAAGAGCACATCACGTCGGGCGTCGTCGCGACCGTCTTCGCGCTGCTGGTGATCCCGAGCACTTTGATGGCCTGGGCGGTCCTCGGTCATCGTCCGAGCAGCCGGTTCGTTTGGAGCTCGCTGGTCGCCGTCATCGGCATCGGATTGCTGTTCGTCCACGAGTTCCGGCAGCATTCCGCGCGGGCCGACGAGATCGCGCTCGGCATCGGCCTGACCGTAATCGGGATGATCGGAGCGTCGGCCGCGAACGTCTTCCAGGCGCGCGAGCAGGTTCGCCGCTTCCCGCTGTTCAGCATGCTCGCCTGGTCGATGATCACCGGCGCGGTGATGAACATCGTCATCGCGATCGCGATCGCCGGTCCGCCCGTGTTCGACAGCCGGCCGGGCTATTGGCTCGGCGTTTTCTACCTCGCCATTCCGGCGTCGGTCCTGACCTTCAGCCTCTACTATCCGGTCGTGCGCAAGATCGGCCCGGCCAAGGCCGCTTATTCGAGCGCGATCATCCCGATCATCGCCATGGCCTTTTCCACGGCGCTGGAGGGCTACAAATGGTCGCCGCTCGCGATTGCGGGCGCGTTGCTGGCCATCGGCGGGATGATCAGCGCGCTGAAGCGCGACAAAGACGGTCATCGCTCCGCCCGACGCGGGCTGACGACACGTCTTTCGGGCGACCCGCCGGACCCGTCATTGCGAAGGGTCGGGCCTACCCCTAAGTCGCCGCAATGGCAGACGTACGCACGACCCCGACGGAAGTACCGGCCGAGGCGCCGCCCTCCCCGACCCATGTGACCATTCGCCGCGAGGACTATCGCCCGCCCGAATGGCTGGTGCCGGAGATCTCCCTCGACTTCGCGCTGGATCCCGAGGCGACGCGGGTTCGGGCAACGCTGCAGGTCGTCCGCAACGGCGAGCATGGCGCGCCGCTGAGGCTCGACGGGGACGAGCTGACACCCACGTCGGTCCGGGTCGATGGCCAGGACGCGCAATGGCGGATCGAAGGCGACCAACTGGTCGTCGACATCGCCGGCGACCGGGCGACAGTCGAGACCGAAGTCGTCATCGATCCCACCGCCAACACCAAATTGTCGGGGCTCTACGCATCGGGCGGAATGCTCTGCACGCAATGCGAGGCCGAGGGCTTCCGCCGCATCACCTTCTTCCCCGATCGGCCCGACGTTCTCAGCCGCTATCGCGTCCGCATGGAAGGCGACGAGGCGCGCTTCCCGATCCTGCTGACCAACGGCAATCCCGTCGCGACCGGCAAAAGCGAGGGCGGCCGCCACTGGGCGGAATGGGAAGACCCGTTTCCCAAGCCGAGCTATCTGTTCGCGCTCGTCGCCGGCGATCTGCAGCCCAACCGCGACAGCGTTCACCACCATGTCCGGCCGCACGGTCGACCTCGCCATCTGGGTACGCGAGGGCGACGTCCCGAAGACGAGCCACGCGATGGAGAGCCTCAAGGCCTCGATGGCCTGGGACGAGCGCGTCTACGGGCGCGAATATGACCTCGACCAGTTCAACATCGTCGCCGTGTCCGACTTCAACATGGGCGCGATGGAGAACAAGGGCCTCAACATCTTCAACTCGCGCTACATCCTGGCCGATCCGGAAACCGCGACCGATGCCGATTTCGACGCGATCGCCGCGGTCGTTGCGCACGAATATTTCCACAATTGGTCGGGCAACCGCGTCACCTGCCGCGACTGGTTCCAGCTGAGCCTGAAGGAAGGCTTCACCGTCTTCCGCGACCAGAGCTTCTCCGCCGACATGGGCAGCGCTGCCGTCAAGCGGATCGAGGACGTCCGCGTGCTGCGGATGGTGCAGTTTCCGGAGGATTCCGGGCCGCTGTCGCACGCCGTGCGGCCGGACAGCTACATGGAGATTTCGAACTTCTACACGGCGACCATCTACAACAAGGGCGCCGAGCTGATCCGCATGTTCCACACGATGCTGGGGCCGGAGAAATTCCGCGCCGGCACCGATCTCTATTTCGAACGCCACGACGGCGAAGCGGCGACCTGCGACGATTTCGTCAAGGCGCTGGAGGATGCGAGCGGGGTCGACCTGTCGCCGTTCAAGATCTGGTATTCGCAGGCCGGCACGCCGCAGGTCGGAGCGCGGCTCGACTATGATCCGGAATTGAAGTCGGCGACTCTTCGCCTCGATCAGCGGATCGCGCCGACGCCGGGCCAGCCCGCGAAGGATCTCATGCCGATTCCGCTGCGGACGGCGCTGATCGGCGGTGAGAGCGGGTCCGAGGTCGCGCCCGAGCGCCTGATCCTGCTCGACCATCTGGCGCAGGAGATCCAGTTCGAGGGCATCGACGAAGTGCCCCTGCTCTCCATCAACCGCGGCTTTTCGGCGCCGGTCGTCGTTCACGGACAGCGTCGCGACGGCGAGCTGGAGCGGCTGGCGCAGACCGATACCGATCCGTTCGCCCGCTATGAGGCGATGCAGGAGCTGGCGTTCGACGCCATCCTGACCGGAACGCGCGGCGAGCAGGCCGACTTCGAGCCCCTGATCCGCGCCGCCCGCAACACCTTGCGCTCGAACGAACTCGACCCGGCCTTCAAGGCCGAAGCCATATTGCTGCCGCAGGAAGCGGTCGTCGCCGAGCGGCTCGAGGTCGTCGATCCGGACGCGATCCACGCAGCGCGCGAGCGGTTGCGGGCCGCACTGGGCGGGGCGCTGTTGGACGAACTCGCCAAGGCTCAGTCGGCGAATGCCGGACGCAGGCTGCCGATTTGTCACCGCTGGCGAAGGGTACTCGCCGCCTGCGCTCGGTCGCGCTCGGACTGATCGCGGGCGGCGATCCGCAGCAGGGCGCGCAAGCTGGCCAAGGCCCAGTTCGATGCGGCGGACAATATGACCGATCGGCAGGGTGCGCTGGGCGTGCTCGTCTCGCTCGACGGCCCGGAGCGCGAGGCCGCGCTTGAGGCCTTCTTCGAGCGGTTCAAGGACGACGCGTTGGTGCTCGACAAATGGTTCGGGCTTCAGGCGGCGGCGCAGCGTGAGGATACGCTGGATGAAGTCGAGCGGCTTGCCCTGCACCCGTCGTTCACGCTGCAGAATCCGAACCGCCTGCGCGCGCTGGCGGGCAGCTTCTCGATGAATCACTGGGTGTTCAACGATGCGTCGGGACGCGGCTATCGCTTCCTTGCCGACATGATCATCGCCTCCGACAAGCTGAATCCGCAGACCGCGGCGAGGCTGGTCCCGCCGCTCGGCCGCTGGCGGCGGCTGGAGCCGAAGCGCTCGGAACTGATGCGCAAGCAGCTCGAACGGATTGCCGACACGCGCGGCCTGT
This sequence comes from uncultured Alphaproteobacteria bacterium, assembly GCA_963807815.1. Classification (GTDB taxonomy): domain Bacteria; phylum Pseudomonadota; class Alphaproteobacteria; order Sphingomonadales; family Sphingomonadaceae; genus Sphingomicrobium. The sequence continues at coordinate 12,050 of CAWECW010000016.1, forward strand.
CGCGGGACGTGTACGAGCAAGCGACGAAATCGCTGGGCTAGGGTGCCTGGCGGCTGCCGATCCAGCTGGCGACTTCGAGCGACACTTCGTTCGCGGCGCGGTTGAGCGCCGGTCCGATGGACTGGGCCGTTCCGTCGCTCGGGGCGGTCGCTTCGAACCGGCGGGTCTCGACGCGAGTCCCGCCTGCGGTCGACAAGGCGCCATCGAAGCGCACCACGGCCTGGCCCGTCGCGGCGTCGTAGCCGAAGCTTTGCAGTTCGCCCGAGACGATCAGCCCGGGATCGAGACCGGTCAGCGCCGGATCGAGCACGACGCGGTTGGTCGTCCGCCGGATGGTCTCCGCGAGAAGGTCGGCGAACAGGCGATCGGGCGTGTCGACCCACTGCGCGTCCGTCACATATTGCACGTCCGTCGGACGTGACCCGCACGGGGATGCGGACCGTACGCAATTCCTTGGAAATGACCGGCGTGCTGACGGTGACCGCCTGCCCCGCGTTGGCCGCGCGCGTAAATTCGCCCACGCTTGGCGCTTCCGGCGTCAGCGTCAGAAGCGTCGCCGGAGCCTTGCCTCCGCCGCCCAAAAGGCCACCGACCGAGCAACCGCCGACCGCAATGGCGAGCGCAACGGAAGCCAGAACACGCGCAGGCAATCTCATCACTGCTTCCCCGGTTTGTAATCGGGCAGCTTCTCCGGCCCGAGAGCGCCGCCGATACCGCCCTGCTCGACCCGCTCGGAAACGCCCTTCAGCGCCTGCGACAATTCGCGCAGGTCGCGGATCAGGCGGTTGGCTTCGGGCAAGGTCGACTTGCTGAAATTCTGCACGCCCGGCCGTGCATCGGCCATGACCGCGTCGAGATTGTCGGCCGCGCGCTGCACGGACGCAATCGCCTTGTTGAGATTCTCGACGGCGGGCTTGGCATTTTCTTCGAGGACAATGTTGGTCGTGTCGGCGACCTTGCCCCACTTCTCCGCGGCCATGCCGGCCTGCTTGGCCGGCAATGCGCGCATCGCCAATTGCGTCGGCAAGATCGGGAGCACGCTCGGCGAGCACCTTGGTGGTGCGATCGACGTTCTCGAGAATGTCGGAGATCGCATTCTGGTTCTCGTCGCTGAGCAGCTCCGTCAGGCGCTCCGTCAGGCGCTGGATGCGGTCGATCAGCTCCGGAGCGCTGTTGAGCAGAGCGCCGAGGCCGCCCGAGCTGGCGGGAATGACCGGGCAGCCCTGCGGCCCGACCTGCGTGATCGGGCGTGCGCCCTTCACTGCGCCGCCGAGCTGGATTTCGCTGACGCCGGTGAAGCCGACGCCCTTGATCTGCGCCGTCGTGCCCTGGAGCACCGGCGTCTCGTCGTCGACTTCGATCCGAATCCAGACGAACTCGGGACGGCTCGGCAGAAGCGAGACTTGCTGGATCTGCCCGACGGGCACGCCGGAGAAGGTGACGCCCGAGCCCTTGTTCAGGCCGCTGACGCCTTGCGCGAAATAGATGTCGTAACAGCGGGTCGCCTTGTTCGAGAGACCCGCAATCCAGACGATGAACAGCAGCAGCCCCACGAGCATCGCGAGGGTCACTGCGCCGACCATCACATAGTTCGACCGAGTCTCCATCAGGCTTCAGCGTGCTCCTTCGCCGTATCCGCTGCGGCCCGACCACGCGGTCCGTTGAAGTATTCTTGTATCCAAGGATGATCCAAAGCCAATAGTTCCGGAATCGTTCCGACCGCGATGACCTTGCGATCCGCAAGGACCGCCACCCGGTCGCAGATCGCATACAAGCGTGTCGAGGTCGTGCGTGATCAGGAATACGGTCAGGTCCAGCCGCTTCTGGAGGCCGAGGATGAGGTCGTCGAACGCGGCCGCCGAAATCGGGTCGAGACCCGCCGTCGGCTCGTCGAGGAACAGAAGCTCCGGATCGAGCGCCAGGGCCCGCGCGAGGCCGGCGCGCTTGACCATGCCGCCGGATAGCTCCGACGGATATTTCGGTCCCGCGTCCGCCGGAAGGCCGCCCATCGCGATCTTGTAGGACGCGATCTCGTCGAGCAGCGGCGGGCGGATGTACGGAAAATATTCGCGGATCGGCACTTCGACATTCTCCGCGACGGTCAGCGTCGAGAACAAAGCGCCGTTCTGAAACAGGATGCCCCAGCGGCGGCGAATGTTCTTCGCCTCGTCCTCGCTGCGGCCGACCATGTTCTCGCCGAGCACCTCGATATGGCCCTCGGCGGGCGTCTGCAGCCCGATGATCGAGCGCATCAGCACCGACTTGCCCGTGCCCGAGCCGCCGACGACGCCGAGGATTTCGCCCCGGCAAACGTCGAGGTCGAGGTCCTCGTGGATGACTGCTCGCCGAAGCGATTGATGAGGCCGCGTACCGTGATGATCGGCTCGGCATTCGCTCATATCCAGCCGACCGAGCTGAAGAAGACGGCGAAGACCGCGTCGAGGACGATGACGAGGAAGATCGACTGGACGACGGCAGTCGTCGTGCGGAGGCCGACTTCCTCCGAATTGCTTTCGACCAGCATGCCCTGGAAGCAGCCGGCGAGAGCGATGATGAAGCCGAACACCGGCGCCTTGATCAGGCCGATCCACAGGTCGGTCAGCGGAACGACTTCCTGCAGCCGCTGAACGTAGGTCAGTGGCGGGATGCCGAGGTCGAGCCAGACGAAGATCCCGCCGCCGAGCAGCGACATCAGCATGGCCCAGAAGGCGAGCAGCGGCATCATGACGACCGCCGCAATCAGGCGGGGAATGACCAGCGCCTCGATCGGCGAAACGCCGATCGTGCGCATGGCGTCGATCTCTTCGGTGATCTTCATCGTTCCGAGCTGCGCCGCGAAGGCCGAGCCCGGAGCGGCCGGCGACCATGATCGCGGTCATCAAGCGTGCCCGAGTTCGCGGACGGTGATTCGGCCGATGAGGTTGATCGTGTAGATTTCCGCTCCGAATTGCTGGAGCTGGACGGCGCCCTGCTGGCCGATGACGATGCCGATGAGGAAGCTCATCAGCCCAATGATGCCCGAGCGCGCGGACGCCGACGACGTCGAAGCGCTGCACGACGGCATTCCAGCGGAACTTGCGCGGGCGCGGCCGCAAGATGCGCGAAGCCGACCAGCGTTGCGCCGAAAAAGCCGAGAAGGCCGACCAGCGTGCGTCCGACTCTCGACCATCCACTCGCCGACTTCGGCGACCATGCGACGGAAGGTTGGCACGCTCCTCCGGGTGAACCTGGACCGGCTTGTCGAACTCCGCGGACCTGGTCGAGCAGGCTTTCGGCCTCGCGGCGATGCGCCGAGCAACCTTCGCGCCGCGGTCGCGCACGGCGCGATAGACGAGCCAGGCGCCGACGGTGTCCATCCGCTCCACGCCCGACAGGTCGATGACGAGCGGATCGGGCTCCGCATCGATTTCCCGCTGAATGCTCGCGGCGCGCGTAATCGTCAGCGTCCCGCGGATGCGGAAGGGCGTGATGTCCGCCGTCGGCGGTCGGGTGCGGCTGTGGAGGCCATGCGGCGCGGACAGTGCTCGAATTAGCAGGGCGGGCAAGGGGAGCGACGAGCGCCACTTTCTTGCCGTTGTTCTTGCCTTTATGCGCAGCCGCCATGGCAACGCAGCCTAAACCTGTTTTCGTGCCCGTCGGGTCCAATCCGGCGCATTTGTTCGGAATGGATGCGCGCGACGCGTGCCTGCCGGCTGGCCGCGAACATGGGGCTGGACTGCGCGGACGAAGCCGCCGGGCCGGGATGCGTGCTCGCGAACATGGCCTTCGCCTGGGACCCCGCCTGGCTTCGGGAGATTGCGCGGCGGCCCGGAACGGTGCTCACGTCAGCAAGGCAGCCCGTGCTTGCGCATGTCCCGACGGGCAGGAACATCGCCTCGGTCATCGAGGCGATGGAAGCCACGGGCGGGTCGCTGGACGGCCTCGAGCAGATCGACGGCGAGACCGCCGAGCTCAGCAATTCCAAGCTGCGCAAGCGCGAGCGGCCGTTCGTCATGCCGCTCGATCCCGCAAACCCGATCGCGGTCGAGCGCGCCGCCTATGACGCCGCCTACAAGGGCGTAACCGACATCCTGACGCTCTATCTTTGGCGCAAGCCGGCCTTCCACCTGACCCGCTGGGCGGCGCAGGCGGGAATGACGCCGAACATGGTGACGGCCATCGGCGCTGTCTTCTGCCTCCTCGCTTTCTATCTGTTCTGGATCGGCAGCTACTGGCCGGGCGTCGCCGCGGGCTTCGTCTTCATGGTGCTCGACACGGTCGACGGGAAGCTCGCGCGCTGCACCGGCGCCTCGTCGAAGTGGGGCAATGTCTTCGACCATGGCATCGACCTCATCCACCCGCCCTTCTGGTGGTGGGCGTGGATCCACGGGCTGGAGGCATACGGAACGCCGCTCGAGCCGGTCTATGCGACCATGCTGATGTGGGCGATCGTCGGCGGCTATGTCGCGCAGCGGCTGATCGAAGGCATCTTCATGCGCCGCTTCGGCAAGATGCACATCCACGTCTGGCGGCCGATCGACAGCAAGTTCCGGCTGATCACCGCGCGCCGCAATCCGAACATGGTCATCCTGGTCGTGGCCCTGCTGTTCGGCCGGCCCGACGTCGGCATCGAGCTGCGTCGCGCTGTGGACGATCATCTCGCTGATCTTCCACGCCGTGCGCCTGGCGCAGGCGAACGCCGCACACGACCGCGGCGAGCCGGTGGTGTCCTGGCTGGCGTGACCGACGTGACCGCCGTCGTCCTCGCCGGATCGCGGCCGGGCGGCGACCCGTTCGCGCAGGCCTATGGGACCGACCTCAAGGCGCTGATCCCCGTCGGCGGGGATGCCGATGGTGCGACGGCCGGTCGAGGCGCTGCTGGCGAGCGACCGAGTCGAGACCGATTCGCGTGCTCGCCCAGCAGCCGGAGCGCATCCGCGGACGCGTTGCCGAGCGACGAGCGCCTGACTCGTCGAGCAGTCCGGGGAGACGATCGCGTCGACACTTGAAGCGTTCTGCTTCGATCCCGAGCGTGCATTGGCCGATGCTTGTGACCACCGCCGACCATGCGCTGCTGACGCCGGACATGATCGGCGAATTCCTGGCGCAAGGCCGAAGGCGCCGACGTCGCGATCGGCGTGGTTTCGAGCGACGCGCTGCTGAAGCGCCTGCCGCAGACCAAGCGCACCTGGCTGAAGTTTCGCGGCGGCGCCTACAGCGGCGCCAACCTGTTCCTGCTCGGCGGGCCGAGGTGCGCTCGGCGATCGAGCTGTGGCGCTCGAGCGAACAGAATCGCAAGAAAGCCTGGCGCATGCTGTTCACGCTTGGACTTCTCGGTTTCCTCGGGGCGGTGCTGCGGCTGCGGACGCTCCAGCAGACGCTCGGACGCGGTCGGCCGAAAGCTCGGCCTGACCATCCGCGCCGTGGAGATGTCCGATCCGCTGGCGGCGGTCGACGTCGACAAGCCGGCCGATCATGAGCTGGTGACGGCCATCCTCGAAGGGCGCGCATGAGACGGACTTCGCGATCTACGACATGGACCGGACGGTCACGCGCCACGCGACCTACACGCCGTTCCTGCTGCATTGCGCGATGCGCCGCGCGCCGTGGCGGCTGCTCCTGCTGCCGTTCGTCGCGATCTGCGATGCTCGCCTACGTGCTGAAGCTCATCGACCGCGCGAAGCTGAAGGAAATCAACCATCGCCTGCTGCTCGGCCACGAGCGTCATCCGCGGGAGTTGAAGCCGCTGGTCGACAGCTTCGCCGACCGCACCGTCGGCATCGAACGTTCGCCCCGGCGCGCGCGCGGCGATTGCCCGCGACAAGGCGGAGGGCCGCCGCGTGGTCATGGCGACCGCCAGCTATCGCCTCTACGCGGAGGCCATCGGCGACGCGGCTCGGCTTCGACGACGTGATCGGCACGGGCTCGATCATCGGCCTCGACGAGCGCGTCCACGCCAAGATCGACGGCGAGAATTGCTACGGCCCGGCCAAGCTCCGGATGGTCGGCGGACTGGCTCGGGAAGAGCGGCTTCGAGCGCGGCCACGTGCGCTTCTATTCCGACCATGCGAGCGACGCGCCGGTGTTCGAATGGGCCGACGAAGCCGGTTGCGGTGAATCCGCACGCGAAACTGGCTAGGCTGGCCGCGACGCGCGGCTGGACGGTCGAGGATTGGAGCTAGAGTTGGGGGCGCAGTTCAAGTTCGACCGATTCGTGGTCGATGGATCGCAGCGGCAGCTGAAATGCGACGGCTCGCCGGTCGAAGTGAACAGCCGCTACCTCGACGCGCTTCTGCTGATGGTCCGAAACCCGGGCGAACTGATCACCCGCGACCGCTTCCTCGACGACGTCTGGAGCGGCATTCCGGTCACCGACGAAGCGCTCAGCCAGTGCATCGCCAATCTGCGGCGGACGCTCGGCGACGATGCGACGCAAGCCGCGCTTCATCGAGACGGTGCCCAAGCACGGCTACCGCTTCATCGCGCCGGTCGAGGAGCGGCAGGTCGCAGAAGCGCTTCGGCCGGCAGATCACCTTCCCGCTCGGCTGGCAGGGTGGGCTTTCGCTGGCGTCGGCGAGGCACGCTCGGTGGCGGAGTCGTCGGGGTCGCCGGCGGCCTCCTCTACGGCTTGGGCGCATCGCCCGACCCGCTTCGGCCGGCGGTCGGGGCGGCTTCGTTCCTGATCGTGATGCTGTCCGTGAACATATTCGCGGCGGCGCTCGCGGGGTTCGCGATCGGAGCAGGCATCGCGGCGGCGCACCGCTATCGCCGGTCCGAAGATTGCCGCAACGGCCCTCGGCGCCGCGCTCGGCGGGCTGGTCGTCGGGGCGCGGCGAAGCTGCTCGGCATCGACGCGTTCAGCGTCCTGCTCGGCAAGGCGCCCGTCGGGATCGCCGGAGGCTTCGAAGGGCTGGTGCTCGGCGGCGCGATCGGCCTCGGCTCGCACCTGTCCATCGCGCGCGTCGGTCCTGGCCGTCGATTTCCGGCGCCGCCCTGATGGGCGGCAATCGCCGGCGCGCTGCTGCCGCTGATGGGCGGCAAGCTGATGGGCGCCAGCCTCGACGCGCTGACCGAGGCCTTCCCGGACTCGCCGCTCAACATCGACAGCCTCGGCCGCTGGTTCGGCGAGGACCATTTCGGGCTGATCTCGCAGACCGTCTTCGGCGCGTTCGAAGGCTTCCTCCTCGGCGCCGGGATCACCTTCGCGATCCGCTACGCAGCCAACGTGCTGCGCGAGCTCGAGGTCCGCTAGACCGCCCTCAGCGCATTCTCGAAGTCGGCGATCAGGTCGTCGGCATCCTCGACGCCGATCGAGATGCGCACGAGATTGTCGGTGATCCCGAGCGCCTGCTTGCGCTCGTCCGGCACCGACAGATGCGTCATCGCCGCCGGCGCGCTCGCCAGCGTCTCGGTGCCGCCCAGGCTGACCGCCAGCTGGGCGATCTTCAGCGCGTCGAGGAAGGCGAAGGCCTCCTTCTCGCCGCCCTTGAGGTAGAGCGAGAAGGTCGATCCCGCGCCCATGCAATGGCGGTTGTAGATGTCGGCCTGGCGCGAGCCTTCTTCGAGGAAGCCGAGGTAGCCGACGCTTTCGACCTTGGGATGGTCGCGCAGGAAGGCGCAGACCTTCTCCGCATTCTCGCCGGCGCGCTGCATGCGAAGCTCCAGCGTTTCGAGGCTGCGCAGCAGCATCCAGGCGGTGTTCGGGTCGCAGATGGTGCCGATCGTGTTCCGCATCATGCGGACCTGGTCGATCAGGCCCTGCCGCCCGACGAGCCCGCCCGCGACGAGGTCGCTGTGGCCGCCGGCATATTTGGTCAGGCTGTAGACGCTGATGTCCGCGCCCTGCGAGATCGGCTGCGCCCAGAGCGGGCCGAGGAAGGTGTTGTCGATCGCGATCGGCGGACGCTCGCCTCCGGGAAGGCGGCGTCGCGGGCGGCGGCGACCGCCTCGACGTCGACGAGGGCGTTGGTCGGGTTGGCCGGGCTTTCGAGATAGATGAGCGAGACGCGGCCCTTCTCCTTGGCCTTGGCGATGACCGCATCGATCTCCTCGCGCGTCGCGCCGGCGGGGAAGTCGAGGTAGGAGACGCCGAACCGGCCGAGGATCTTGGCGATCAGCGTCTCGGTGGCCGCGTAGAGCGGGCCGGAGTGGACGACGACGTCGCCCGGCTGGACGAAGGTCAGCAGCAAGGTGGCGATGGCCGACATGCCGCTGGAGAAGGCCAGCGCGTCATCGGCGTCTTCCCAGACGCGCAGGCGATCCTCGAGAATCTCCTGGTTCGGTCCGTTGAAGCGCGAATAGACCAGGCCCTCGGTGCCGCCCGGCCGCTTGCCGGTGATGCCTTCGAAGAAGCGCTTCCCGTCCTCCGCCTTCTCGAAAACGAAGGTCGAGGTGAGGAAGATCGGCGGCTTCAGCGACCCTTCGCTCAGCGTCGGGTCGAAGCCGTAGCCGAGCATCAGCGTCGAGGGCTTCAGCTTGTGATTGCCGATGCTGGTCGTGGAAGGCTTGGGGCGGCGATGCGGGGAGCCGCTGATTTCGGCTTCAGTCTCATCTGTCATGCACGCGCCCTAGCCGAAGATCGGGCTAAGCATCCAGACCATCCCGACCATCAACGGGACGCCCGCCAGATCGAGCAGCAGTCCGGCCTTCAGCATGCGCGGCAGAGCGATGTGGCCGGTCGCCCAGGCGATGGCGTTGGGCCCGGTTCCCGACGGGCAGCATGAAGCCCCAGCTGGCCGCCCAGGCCGCCGGCAGTGCGAGCAGGATCGGGTCGATGCCGGTTGCGGCGATCATCCCGGCGACGACCGGGATGATCCCGCTCGCCGCCGCCACGTTCGAGGCGAATTCGGTAATGACGATCACGATCGCGACGAGAATCAGTGCGACGACCAGCGGGTGGACCGCCCGCAGCGGCTGCAGCGCCACGCCGAGCCAGTCGCCGAGGCCCGACGCGCCCATGCCCGCCGCCAGCGCCAGGCCGCCGCCGAACATCATGATCACGCCCCACGGCGCGCGGTTGGCCTCGTCCCAGTTGAGCAGGGCCCGCCCGGTGCCGTCCGGAATGACGAACAGAGCGAGGCGGCGGCGATGGCGATGGTGCCGTCGGTCAGCGAATCCCTTGGCAGGTAAGGCGTGACGAACGGGATCGCGACCCAGGCGGCGACGACCACCGCGATCAAGCGGCACCAGGCGCTTTTCGGCGATCGACCAGGGGCCGGCCGTGCCGATGCCGGCGCAAGCGCGTCGGCCGCATCGAAGTCGGTCGGCTGCACGCGCTGGACCTTCATCAGGATCCACCAGCACAAGCGGGATCGCGACGAGGACGAGCGGCATGCCGTAGAACGCCCAGGTCAGGAAATCGATGCTGCAGCCCCGTCGGCGCTCGATGATGCCGGCGGCGATGGCGTTGGTCGGCGATCCGACCAGCGTGCCGAGCCCGCCGATCGAGGCGGCAAAGGCGATGCCCATCGCCAGCGCGCCGGCGAAGCCGTCGGTGTGGCCTGCCTCGATCCGCGCGGCGCGCGAGCACCGCGACGCGCGATCGGCATCATGATCAGGGTCGTCGCGGTGTTGGAGACGATCAGGCTGATGATCGCCGTCGCCGCCATGAAGGCGAACAGCATCGCGCCGGGAGCCGCCGCCGCCGCGGCTGACGATCGCCAGCGCGAGCCGCCGGTGAAGGCCCGGTCCGCTCGATCGCGAGGGCGAGGATCGCGCCGCCGAGGACGAGGAACAGGATCGGCGAATAATAGGAACGCCGCCGTGTCGCGTCGCGGTCATGATCCCGAGCAAGGGGAAAGGCGAGGAACGGCATCAGCGCGGTCGCGGTCAGCGGCAGCGCCTGGGTCATCCACCAGATCGCCATCAGGACGACGATGGCCGTCGTCCGCCAGGCCTCGAGCGGCATGCCCGCCGGCGCCGGCAGCGCGAGCAGGACAGGAAGACGGCAAGACCGCCCCACAGCCCCCAACGCGCGGTTCGCCCTCCGTCGTTCAAGCGGAGAGACCGATCATGCTGATCTGCCGGCCGTAGGACGGCTCATTGCGGTGGGTCGACCGGCGATAGCTGTAGAACGGTCGGGGTCGGAATAGGTGTCGAGCCGAAGCGCTCGCGGCATGCCGATGCCGGCGTTGCCGAGCCGGTGAAGAATGTAGCCCGGCAGGTCGAAATGCGGCTTGCCGCGCGGGCCGTCGACGAAGAAGCGCTCGTTGTGCCTGATCCTGGTCGAGGAAGCGGTCGCGGAAGGCCGTCGATCGACTTCGTAGGATGCCTGCGCGACGCGACGGGCCGACGCGGCCGCGATCCGGTCGCGACGGGCGCCGAAGCTGCTCCATCGCCTCGATCGTCGCCTCGTTGACCCCGCCGAACGCGCCGCGCCAGCCGGAATGCGCGGCGCCGACCACGCCTGCCTCGGGGTCGGCGAAAAGCACCGGCGCGCAGTCGGCCGTGAGGACGCCGAGCAGGATGCCGGGCCGGTCGGTGACCATCGCGTCGGCGTGGGGCCGCTCGTCCTGCGGCCAGGCGCGGTCGACATAGACGACGGTCGGCGAATGGACCTGATGCACCGTTGCGAGCTGCTGCGCCGGGCAGCACCGCGTCGACCGCCCGCCGGCGGTTCTCGGCGATCGCATCGCGGGTCGTCGCCGCTGCCGTAGCCGACATTGAGGCCCCACATCTCCCCTTCGACACGCCGCCGCGCCGGCCGAGGAAGCCATGCGGGACGCCGCCGAGCAGATCGGAGCGCGATGACCTCGACGCGTCACAGGCCGAGCCTCATGATGATGTCCTCGTCGGCCTGCTCGCCGACCATGAAGTCATAGGGGCCGACCTCGACGAAGCCGTAGCGCTCGTAAAGTCGCCGGGCGCGGTCGATTGTCGGTGTAGACGGTCAGATAGAGTTCCTGCCGCCGCGCGCCTTGGCCTCGGCGATGCGCCCAGTCCATCAGGGCCGCGGCCGCGCCGAGGCCGCGCCATTCCTTCAGCACGTAGAGCTGGCGAAGCTCGATCCACGGGCCGTCGGCTTCGACGGGCAGTGCCGGCGGCCCGAGCTTGACGAAGCCGATCGATCTGGCCGTCCGCTTCGGCGACCTGGAAGGCGAAGCGCTCGTCGTCAAGCTCCGCTTCCCAGGCCTCGAGCGTGAACTTGCCGAGGAAGGCTTCGAGGTCTTCCGGCCGGTAGAGATGCGCGAAGGTGTCGCGGAAGCTGTCGCGGAAGACGCCGTCGATGGCTGCGGCGTCGTCCACTCGCCGCGCCGGTAGGAGATGGTCATCGTCCGAACCCCGCCGGGACCGGCCATCCGGCGGAGTGAATGCGCCATCACCTTGAACAATTGCCCATCTGCTCTTCGTGGCACAGGCGATCGACGCGCGTCTTCGATCTCGTCGGCACGCGTCCGGGTTGCGCGGTCGCAAGCGCTGCCGCCCGCGGCCCCGATGCCGAGCCGGTTCGAGCCAGTCGCCCTGCGTCGACGACGGGCGTGACGTTCGCGCCGCCGCATCGCCGCAGCGCGCCCGAGCGCCTCGAAGTCGACGTGGGAAGTCAGGTCCTGTTCGCCCGGCATCGACGAGGACCGGGACGTAGCGGTGCCCGCGAACCGCCTGCAGCGTATCGCCGGGCGCGGTTCGCTCATGGCCGTAATCGATGAGCAGCGCCGCGCCGCCATGCTCGCACGATCGACCTTGCGAGCGCGCCGACGGCTTCGTCGCGGGCCGGCGACTGCTCGACGATCTCGCCGTCGCGGTCGAACGCCAGGCCGCCGGCGGCGATCATCGACCTTCCGCTCCATTGCCGTCGACGAACTGACGGATCGGCAGAGCGTCGAAGAATTCGTTGGCGACGAGCAGCAAGCGGCGCCTCCGGCAAATCCTCGATCGAATCGTGCCATATGCGCGTCCGGCAGACGCTCAGCCTGCTTGGCGCGCAAGCGTCGGGCTGGTCTCGACCAGATGCACTGCGCCGGCAAAGCCCGCGCCGCCGCATCACTCGCAGAGCGTCGGCCGCAAGCGTCCCGCGCCCGGGCCCAAGCTCCACGTAAGCAGCATCGGCCGGTCGGCCCGCCCGCGCCCAGGCATCGGCGAGCGCCGCGCCGACCAGCTCCCCGAACATCTGCGAGATTTCGGGCGCGGTGGTGAAGTCGCCGTCGCGCCCGAGCGGGTCGCGCGTCGAGTAATAATAAGCGTTGCACGCCTCCATATAGGCCTCGACGCTGATCGGGCCTTCGGCCTGGATTCGCTCCCGAAGCGCCCGCTCCAGCGGAGTCAGGCCACACTCTCCGTGCCGGCGATCGGCTCGACGCGCTGGCGGCGGCACTTGGCGGTCCACATCAGCCAGGCGCCGAGGAGATCATCGGCAGCGACAGCCACTGGCCCATGTGCAGGCCGGTCGACTGCGGCGAAGCCGACCAGCTGCGCGTCGGGCTCGCGGACGAACTCGATGAGGAAGCGGAACAGGCCGTAGAAGAAGAGTGAAGGCGCCAACGAGCTTGCCCGGCTCGTAGCGGGCCTGAGTCTTCCAGAACATCGCCCAGAGGATGACGAAGAGGACGAGGCCTTCGAGGATCGCTTCATAGATCTGGCTCGGGTGCCGCGGCGGGCCGAGCACGGCGACGCCCGTGCGACGAACTCCGGAAAGCGCACGGCCCACGGCACGTTCGACTCGCCGGCGCGCCCCACAGCTCATGGTTCACGAAATTGGCGAGGCGGCCGAAGAACAGGCCGAACGGTACGCAGCAGGCGACATAGTCGTGCACGCGCAGCCAGTGCAGCTTCTCCTTCCAGCTGAGATAGAGGATGCCGAGCGACGGTGCCGATCATGCCGCCGTGGAAGGACATGCCGCCGTCCCACAGCTTCAGGATGTCGACCGGGTTCTGGAGATAGTAGCTGAGGTTGTAGAACAGCACGTAGCCGATGCGGCCGCCGAGGATGATTCCGAGCGCCGCGTAGAAGACGAGGTCGTCGGCGTGGCGGCGGGCCATCGGGGCGCCGGGCTGCTTGATCAGCTTCAGCAGGTACCAATAGCCGATGAAAATGCCGGCCAGGTAGGCGAGGCTGTACCAGCGCAACTCGAAGAAGCCGAGATCGAGCGCGACCGGATCAAGGCCCAGATCTCCCCAGACGATTGCGTTCGATCGCGGCTTGTGTCGCCAAGGTCTTCCCCGTTTATGGACAGCGCCTCATAAGGTTGCGAAATGCAAAGGCAAAGGCGTTGGAATTGAGGAGTGGGATGCCGAGTGAGCTCGACCTCAAATATGATCGCATGCTGGCCGCGGTCACCGGGCCGGGCGGCCGGCTGATCATCGGCGAGGACGAGCAAGGCCGCGCGATCGTCACGAACTTCCCGGCCACTCTTCCGGCCTTCTTCCGCACCTTCTGCGCGCTCAATGCCCAAGCCGAGGCGATCGTTGCCGGCGAAGAGCGGCTGAGCTTCGCCGATCTCGATCGCTGGTCGGAGCAACTGGCTCATGCGCTGGCCGGCCGCGGCATCCGCGAAGGGCGATCGCGTCGGCATCGCCATGCGCAACTGCCCGGCCTGGGTCGTCAGCTACATGGCGATCGTCAAGGCGGGCGGGGTCGCGACCCTGCTCAACGGCTGGTGGCAGCCGCACGAGATGCAGCACGCGCTCGACATGGTCGAGCCGAAGCTGATCATCGCCGACGCGCCGCGGGCAAAGCGGATCGAGGGGGTTTGCGGGACTTGCGCGCTGGTGACGCTGCCGATCGAGGAGCATCTGGAGCGAGGCGCTTGGCGCCGTTGCTGGAGGGCGCCGACCCCGAAGCTGCGCTGCCGGAAATCACTCCCGAAGACGATGCGACGATCCTGTTCACGTCCGGATCGACCGGCGAAGTCGAAGGGCGCGCTGTCGACGCATCGCGCCGTGACGACCGGCGTCTACGCCTATGCCACTGGTCTGATCGTCCTGCTCGGCATCATGACCGAGGAGAATCGCGCGCCGGCGACGAAGCGCACCCTGATCAACGTGCCGCTGTTCCACGTCACGGGCGAAGTGCCGGTGATGCTCAACAGCTTCGTCATCAGCCGGACGATGGTGATGATGGCCGAAGTGGGATGCGGGCGAGGCGCTGCGGCTGATCGACAAGGAAGGCATCACCTATTTCGTCGGCGTTCCGACCATGAGCCTCGAGCTCATGAACCACCCCGACCGCGACAAATATGACCTGTCGTCGCTGACCGACATCGCCGCCGGCGGTGCGCCACGGCCGGTCAGCCATGTCGAGCGGCTGGAGCAGGAATTCCCGAAGGCGCAGCCCGCGCTTGGCTATGGGCTGACCGAGACCAATGCGGTCGGCTGCTCCAACTTCTGGGGCAATTACGCCGCGAAGCCGGATTCGACCGGCCGTGCGCAGAAGCCGTTCGTCGAGCTCGCGATCCTCGGCGCGGGCGACGCGCATCTGCCCGCCGGCGAGCGCGGCGAGATCGCCATCCGGTCGGCGGCGAACATCAAATGCTATTGGGAAGACCCGGAAGCGACCGCCGCAGCCTTCACCGCGGACGGGTACATCCGCACCGGCGACATCGGCTATCTCGACGAGGACGGCTATCTGTTCATCGTCGACCGCAAGAAGGACATCATCATCCGCGGCGGCGAGAATATCGCCTGTGCGGAGGTCGAGGCGGAGATCTACGCCTGTCCCGCGGTCGCCGAGGCCGTCCGTTTTCGGAATGCCGGACGACCGGCTTGGCGAGGTGCCGGTCGCCGTCATCTATCCGCACGAGGACAGCAATCTGACCGACGAGGAGCTGCGCAGCTTCCTCGAACCGCGCATTTCGTCCTTCAAGATCCCGGCGCGCTTCATCTTCGCCGACGAGCCTTTGCCGAAGCTCGGCACCGGCAAGATCGACCGCGTCGCGATCAAGGCGCAGTACCGCACTTGAAGCCAGCCGATCACCCGCAGGTGCAGCACGGCCGCATCGGGGTGCTGCTTATCAACCTTGGAACGCCGGACGCGCCGGAGGCGGCCGCCGTGCGGCGCTATCTCGCCGAGTTCCTGAGCGATCCGCGCGTCGTCGAAATTCCGCGCATCGCCTGGCTGCCGATCCTGCACGGCATCATCCTGCGCACCCGGCCGAAGAAGTCGGCGCACGCCTACAAGCAGGTGTGGACGGAGGAAGGTTCGCCGCTGGCGGCAATCACGCGGCGGCAGACCGAGGCCCTGCAGAAGCAGCTTGGCGACGACGTGATCGTCGATTTCGCCATGCGCTACGGCAATCCGGGCATCGGCAAATCGATCGAAAATCTGATCGCGCTGGGATGCGAGCGAATCCTCGTCGCGCCGCTCTATCCGCAATATTGCGCGGCGACGACGGCGACCGCGATGGATGCGGTCTATGCGGCGCTTGCGGCGATGCGGCGGCAGCCCGCGCTGCGGTCGCTTCCGCCCTATTACGATGATGATGCTTCACATCGACGCGCTGAAGGCGAGCCTCGAGCGCCAGCTCGCAGCGCTCGACTTCGAGCCGCAGCGGCTGCTGCTCAGCTTTCACGGAATGCCGCAGCGAACGCTGGAACTCGGCGACCCCTATCATTGCCACTGCCAGAAGACGGCTCGGCTGCTGTCGGAGCAGCTCAGCATCCCGACCGACATCGCGTTCCAGTCGCGCTTCGGCCGGG
This sequence comes from uncultured Alphaproteobacteria bacterium, assembly GCA_963807815.1. Taxonomy (GTDB): domain Bacteria; phylum Pseudomonadota; class Alphaproteobacteria; order Sphingomonadales; family Sphingomonadaceae; genus Sphingomicrobium. The sequence goes on from CAWECW010000016.1 coordinate 27,659, forward strand.
CGAAGTGGCTCGAACCCGCGACGGACAAGGTTCTCGCGGCCTATCCCGAGGAGGGCGTCACGCGGATCGCCATCGCCGCGCCGGGATTTTCGGCGGATTGCGTCGAGACCGTGGAGGAACTCGGCATTCGCGGACGCGAGACGTTCATGGCCGCTGGCGGGGAGCAATTCGCGCGGCTCGAATGCCTCAACGATTCGGCCGAAGGCATGACCATGCTGGAGGCGCTGATACGCCGCGAACTTGCAGGCTGGCTGCCACAGCCATAAGCGGCTTCCTGGAGAGACAGGGAGAGACTCATGGCGCGCGTTGCAATCGTAACAGGCGGTACCCGCGGAATCGGCGAAGCGATCAGCATCGCGCTGCGCGACCAGGGGATGAAGGTCGCCGCCAATTATGCCGGCAATGAAGAGCGTGCGCGCGCAGTTTACCGAGCGCACCGGCATCCCCGCCTTCAAATGGGACGTCTCCGATTTCGAAGCATGCCAGGCGGGCGTGAAGCAGGTCGAGGAAGCGGTCGGCCCGATCGACGTCCTGGTGAACAACGCCGGCATCACCCGCGACACGACGATGAAGCGCATGGACCATCAGAAGTGGCAGGAGGTCATGGATACGAACCTCGGCGGCTGCTTCAACATGGCCAAGGCGGTCTGGGACGGCATGACGACGCGCAGCTACGGGCGGATCGTCAATATCGGGTCGATCAACGGCCAGGCGGGCCAATATGGCCAGGTCAACTATGCCGCCGCCAAGTCGGGCATCCACGGCTTCACCAAGGCGCTGGCGCAGGAGGGCGCGCGCGTCGGCGTGACCGTCAATGCGATTGCGCCGGGCTATATCGACACGGACATGGTCGCGGCGGTGCCGGAAGACGTGCTTGCCAAGATCGTCGCGCGGATTCCGGTGAACCGGCTCGGCCGCGCGGACGAGATCGCGCGCGGCGTCGCTTTCCTCGTCGACGAGAATGCGGGCTTCGTCACCGGATCGACTCTGTCGATCAACGGCGGGCAGCACATGTATTGATGAGCCAAGGCTTCGGACGTCCGGTGAAAAGGTCGGTGACCATCGCCGGCCACGAGACGTCCGTGAGCCTTGAGCCGATGTTCTGGGCGGCGCTGGAACGGCGCTGCCTCGCAGGCCGGAAAGCCCGTCAATGCGCTGATCGCCGACATCGATGCGGCGCGGCTGGAATCGCGGCCGATTCCGAACCTGACGTCGGCGATCCGGCAGTGGCTGTTTCTGCGATCAGGCGCGTGATTTCGCGGCGGCGATGACGGCATCGGCGAAGGCATCCTTGCCGTGCGGCGCGACGTCGAGGAACAGCGCCGGCTCGATCAGCTCCAGCTCCATGATCTGAAGCTGCTCGTCCGGGCCGCGGACGATGTCGACGCGGGCGTAGGTCGCCTCCGCCGGAGCCGCGGCGAGGGCGGCCTTGGCGAGCTCGATGCCGCCCGCCGGAGGATCGCAGACTTCCGTCGATCCGCCGAGATGCGGCTGCACGCGGAAGTCGCCGCGTCTTGGGCCGCTTCACGACCGTATGGCTGTAGGTGCCGCCGAACAGGATGACCGCATATTCGCCTTCCGTGGCGATGCTCGGAAGGAAGGGCTGGATCATCATGCGCTGGCCTCGCTCGGAGGCCGGAATCTCTTCGCCGACGCGGATGCGATGCGTTCCGAACGCGCCGCCGGACACGGGCGGCTTGATCACCAGTTCGGCGGTGCCAAGTCGCTCCGACGCCGCAGCAAGGTCGGCGTCCGATAGCGCTTCGGCTTCGATCGTCTGGACCGATGGGATGCCGGCAGCGCCAAGCTCCTTCAGATACGCCTTGTCGCTGTTCCAGCGAAGCAGCTGCGGCGGATTCACGACCGGGAGGCCCCTCGCCTGCAGGTCGTCGAGGAAGCTCAGCCATTGCGGGTAGCGCAGGTGGTAGCCCCAAGCGACGAGCGGCAGGATCAGGTCGTAGCCGCTAAGGTCGCGACCGTCGGTCCAGGGCACCGCGTCGACCTCGACTCCCCGGGCGCGCACAGTCTCCGCTTCGACGTCGAACGCCCAATCGCAGGGCTCCGGATAATCCGGCGCGGGGGTCAGGAAGGCGAGCCGCACGCCTTAGCGGGCCAGCAGGATTCGGGCCTGGGCGGCGATCTGCGCGAGCATCGACGCGCTGACCGAGCCCTCGTTTCGCGCGCGATCGATGAGGTTGCGGAACTGCTCGATCCGCGGCCCCTGCTTCGCGATCCAATCCTCGACGGTCGCGTCGGGGTCCTTGCTCCGGAAGCGGGAGAGGAAATCGATGCGCAGCTGCTCGAAGTCGCGAGCAAGGCCGGCGGTCAGCAGCCGCTCCCACTGGTCGGCCGGCAGGAATCGCGCAAGCTGTTGCTGCGCCCAGTCGATGCCGAGCGCCTCGCCGAGCTTGGTGTACGCCCGCGCAAGCGCGAGTTCCTCGATCTTCTTGCGTGCGGAGAGCGCCGCGAGGCCGAAGATTCCGTCGAGCTCGAACAGGCGGACGAGCCCGCGAACGATGTCTTCGCTGGCACCAAGCGAGATGAGGCGTTCGCGCCGCGCTTCGGCTTCGTTGCGGACTTCCGAACGAATGAGCTTCGCCGCGGCCGAGGAGATTTTGCGGACGCCCGGTTCGAGCATCTTGCACAGCACGGTGGGGCTCGTCTCGCCGCCGACAGCGCGGAGGATGTCGGAGATGTGCGAGCGGACGCTGCTTGCGGCGATCGCGAACAGCTCGACGCGGACCATTTCGGGCAGCGCCGTTTCCTCGATCTCGGCCCACAGCTTGGGCAGGTCGAGCAGGCGTTCGGCGACGAGGAAGGCCGAAATGACCTGCGCGAGGGATGCGCCCTCTTCCTCCGTCAGGTCGAGCGCCGCGCTCGGGCCGAGGCGGTTGACCAGCCGGTTGGCGACGCGCGTGGCGAGAATCTCGTGGCGCAGGCGGTGCGCGCGGATCGCCGCTTCGTGCGGCTTGCGCATCGGCTTCGGGAAGGCCTCGTACAGCTCGCGCTCGACGATGCGGTCGTCGGCAAGCTTCAGATCCTCCGCCGCGTCCTGAAGCGCGAGCTTCGACATCGACAGGACGACCGCCAGCTCGGGCCGGGTCAGGCCCTTGTTCTCCTGACCGCGGCGAAGCAGGTCCTCGCTGCTTTCCAGGCCTTCGACCTTGCGGTCGATACGGCCCGCGATTTCGAGCAGCTCGATGGTGCGGACATAGCCGGGCAAGCGCGCGAGCCCCGCCGCTTTCCGCAATCGACAGCGCAAGCGTCTGGAGGCGATTGTCCTCCAGCACCATTTCCGAAACCTCGTCCGTCATCTTCACGAGCAAGGCATTGCGCTTGTCGAACGGTCAGGCGGCCTTCCTGCATCTCGCGGTTGAGCGGGATCTTGATGTTCACTTCCTTGTCGGAGCAATCGACGCCCGCGCTATTGTCGATGAAGTCGGTGTTGATCCGCCCGCCCTTCTCCGAGAATTCGATCCGGCCGGCCTGCGTGATGCCGAGGTTTGCGCCTTCGCCGATGGCGCGCGCGCGAACTTCGATGCCGTCGACGCGGATCGCGTCGTTGGCCGGGTCGCCGACGTCCACGTTCGATTGCGTCGACGCCTTCACATAGGTGCCGATGCCGCCGAACCAGAGCAGGTCGAACGGCCCCTTGAGGATCGCGTTCATCAGCGTCGCCGGATCGACCGTCGGCGTTCCAAGGCCCAGCACCTTGCGTGCGGCCGCGCTCAGCTCGATGGACTTCTGCGTGCGCGGATAGATGCCGCCGCCGGGCGAGAGCTTCGACCGGTCGTAATCGTCCCAGCTCGAACGCGGCAGGTCGAACATGCGCTTCCGCTCGTCCCAGCTCGTCGCCGGGTCGGGATCGGGATCGATGAAGATGTGGCGGTGGTCGAACGCCGCAACCAGCTTGATCGCCTGCGACAGCAGCATGCCGTTGCCGAACACGTCGCCCGACATGTCGCCGACGCCGGCGACCATGATCGGGTCGCTCTGAACGTCGATGCCCATTTCGAGGAAATGGCGCTGAACGGAGATCCACGCTCCGCGCGCGGTGATGCCCATCGCCTTGTGGTCGTAGCCGTGCGACCCGCCGCTGGCGAAGGCGTCGCCAAGCCAGAAGCTGCGATCCTGCGCGATGGCATTGGCGACGTCGGAGAAGGTCGCCGTACCCTTGTCGGCCGCAACGACGAAGTAGGGATCGTCCTCGTCGTGAACCACGACGCCCGTCGGGTGCACGACCTTGTCGTCGACGATATTATCGGTGATCGACAGCAGGGAGCGGATGAAGATGCGGTAGCTTTCCGTGCCTTCGGCCAGCCAGGCATCGCGGTTCGTCGGCGGCGGAAGCTGCTTGGGATAGAAGCCGCCCTTCGCGCCGGTCGGCACGATCACGGCATTCTTGACCAGCTGCGCCTTCATCAGGCCGAGGATCTCGGTGCGGAAATCGTCGCGCCGGTCGGACCAGCGCAGGCCGCCGCGAGCGACCGGGCCGCCACGCAGGTGGATGCCCTCGACGCGGGGGCTGTAGACCCAGATTTCGCGCCACGGGACCGGGCGCGGAAGGCCCGGAACGAGCGAGGAATTGATCTTGAACGCGAGCGCCTCGTCCGGCTTCTGCGCGAAGGCGTTGGTGCGAAGGATCGCCTCGACCAGCGCGCGCAGGCGGCGAAGGATGCGGTCGTCGTCGATGGAGCGCACCGCGGCGAGCGCATCGTCGAACTGCCGGCGAAGCTGCTCGACCCTCTCCTCGCGCTTCCGGCCGACGGACGGGTCGTGCATTGCCGTGAACTGGCCGACCAGAGCGGCGGTCGCCTTCGGCGCTCGGCGCAGGGCGTCGACCACCGTCACAAGGCCGAACGAGCTTCCCGTCTGGCGAAGGTAACGGAACCAGGACCGAAGCCAGACGACCGGCTGCGTATCGAGCCCGGCGAAAAGCACGAGCTGGTTGAACTCGTCGTCCTCCGCCTCGCGGCTGAAGACGCTCGAAATCGCGGATTCGATTTCCGCGGAGCGCGCCAGGATCGGCGCGATGGCCTCTTCCGGAAGCTCCAGCCGGAAATCGTGGATATAGCCGATCGATCCGTCCACGCCGACCTGCGACGGCATCTCCTCCAGCACCCGGAATCCGAAATTCTCGAAGACCGGCACGGCTTCGGAAAGAGGGATGAGTTCACCGCGTCGATACGTCTTGATCCGAAGCTGGCCCGGCCCGTCGCTGTCCCGGCGGAACAGGCGAACGCCACGGTCATCGGAATCCGTCAGTGCGGCCAGGCGCACGATGTCCTCGGCGCCTTCCTCGCGGAAGGGTGCGGGTCCGATAGCTGTCCGAGAATTGCGCTCGCATAGCTGATCGTCAGCCTTGTCGCGCGCGGTGCGCCGACGAGTTCGATCAGGGCCTCTTCGACGGCCGGCGCCCAGCCGCGAACCATGTGATTGAGACGCTCGTCGAGCGCTCGGGAGTCCGGCGTCGGAGCGTCATTGTCGATATATTGCGTGTAGCGGATCGAGCGCGAGGCTGCCCTCGCCGGTCTCGACCGACCAGCTGGTGATGGCGGTCCCGACGGTCTCTTCCATCATGGCGCCGATCGCTTCGCGGCGCTGCGTGTTGAGGTCGTCGCGCGGCAGCCACACGAAGGTGAACAGCTGGCCCTTCAGGATGCTCCTGACGAGGAGCAAGGCGGGCCGCGGACGGTCGGCGAGCGACATCGCCATCATCACCAGGTCGCGGAGCGATTCCCAGCTGACGTTGACGAGCAGGTCGCGCGGGAGAGACGAGACGGCGTGACGCAAGGCCTTGCCGGAATGGCCTTTCGGATCGAAGCCGAATTCCTTGTCGAGCTGCTCCAGCCGGCGGCGCAGCAGCGGCACTTCCTCGGCCGGCCAGGTCAGGGCCTGGCTCGTCCAGAGGCCGGCGTGAACGCCGATCCCGGTGACCTTGCCCTTCTCGCGGATCGGAACGACCACCAGGTCGAGCGGCACGCCGCGGTGAACGGTCGATTTGCGCTCCGCCTTGGCCATCAGCGGAACGTCTCCGCCCGCCTCGAAGTAGCGCATCGCTCCAAGCGCGCCGCCTTCGTCGGTCGGCGCGCCGGGAATGCTGAAAAGTCCCAAGGTCTCGGTCGGCTGGCCGGTCGCGCGTTCGACTTCGTAGCCCAGCAGGGTCATCGCTCCGTCGGCGAACCATTCGAGCATCGCGCGGCCTTCGGGATCTTCGATGGCGGCGGCGTCTTCACGCATCTTGGCCTGAAGCTTCGGCCAGTCGCGCACCGAAGCGCGAACGTCGGCGAGCACCGCCTTGAGTTCCCTGACGAGCTCGGAGCGGCCGCGCGCATGGGTGCGGTCGAGCTCGATGTACATCAGGGATTCGCGTCGCTCGACGTCGCCGCAAATGGGCTCCACCGACTTCAGCTTGCCGTCCTTGTCGCGCTCGACGCAGACGACCGGGTGCAGCAGGCGATGAATGGTCAGATGCCGCGCGGCGATGGCATTGGCGACCGAGTCGACCAGGAAGGGCATGTCGTCATTGACGATGCCGATCCGCATCCTGCGCCGGCCTGCCTGGCCGCCCGTCGACTCGATCGCGATCGCTACCTCGCCGCGCTTCCTCTTGGCTCCGACGCTGGCAAGGAATTCGGCCGCGTCGCGCTCGTCGACGGCCATCAGCCCCTCGGTTTCACCGGGAAGCGCGTTCTGCGTGAGCGCCTTTCGAATGGACGAAACGAGTGGCCTCGCGAGGCGCATATAGGCAGTCATGAAATCGATTGGCTCCGCGGACGTGCGATGCCCGCGGCCTATAGACCTGCCCTCCTGAACCGGACAACCCCAGCGCGGTCAGCGCTTCGGTTCAAAGTCCGGCGCGCTTGATCGCCTTCTCGACCATCGCCTCGTCGTCGACGAGGGCCACGGCTTCGACGCCGCCATCGGTTCGGCGACGTGTGAGCACTAGCGCGAATTCCGAATCTGCAACGACGGTGTCGAGCGCGATCGGATCGGCGGTACGGAGCCTGGCCTTCGCCGCTTCGGCCTTCGTGTCCGGCTTCGGCTCGGGCCGCTTTGCCTGACGCTCCGCGGCGACGAGGGCCTTCAGGCCGCCGGCCTGACTCTCGATGAACTTGAGGAACCCGCCCTGCTCGACGTCCTGCCGGCGGGCGTAAGACAATGAGGCAGCGAATTCGGTGAGGCGCGCCTTGTCGTAGTCGATCCCGAAGACCAGCTTCACGATCGGAGTCATCGGCGCGCGCGCCTGCGCCTTCATGCCCGATTCTTCGAGCAGTTCGGCGTAGTCGGCGGGCTCGCGCTCGGCAGCGAGCGCAAAATCATAGGCGTGCGACAAGGCGCGATAGAGGGCGGCGCGGCTGCGGCCATCCGCGGCCTTCACCGCATCGGCGGTTTCCCTCGCGGCCCAGAGATGATCGGCAAGGCCGGCATCGTCGTCCAGCGCGATCTCGGGGAGCTCGTCGCTCTCCGGGTCGTGGAGCGGGCCGTCTTCCCAGGAGAAGTGCACCTTCTGGGAGGCGACTTCGTAGGTTTCCTCGGGCTCTGCGACCGGCGCTTCGAGCTCGGGGACGGCACTTCCGGTTCAGCGACCTGCGCGTCCTGCTCGGCAATCGCCGCTTCCGGCTCGTAGGCCTCTTCGAGGATCAGTTCGTCGTCATCCTCGTCGACGGCCGGCTGGGGCGCGGCCTCCACTTGAGCCTGGGGAGGCACTTCAGTGGAGGGCGCGCCCTCGCCACGTTTCCAGTTGATGACGCCGTAGATGAAATCGATCGTGTCGCCGTCCGACGAGAACGGCATGAGGATTCCGCGATAGCAGATCGGCTCGCCCCGCTGGTTCACGAACTCGGCCTCGAAGCCGATCGGAGCGCGGTTGGCGATGATCTGCATGTAATGGTCGGTCAGTCGCGACAGCAGCGACCGGCTGGGAACTTCGTCGATCGACTGGATGCCTTCCGCCAGTCCGCATTCCTCGCGGATCGCGGTACCGACATAGGGCGTCGCGGGATTGTCCCGGCCCGCCGTGAAGTCGAGGAGGACGCTGTTGTCGGCAAAGTCGCTGACCTCGCCCGGTTCCAGGTCCTCGATCGAGGGATAGTCGCGCCCGTTCAGGAGCGAGACCCAATAATTGTAGGCGCGGACATGCATCCGGCGCTCGTCCGAGCCGATCTCTACGGTCGGCTGGTCGGACGACGAGCTCTCTGACACCGACGAGACGTCGAAGTCGCTCGGATGCTCGCGATAACTGTCCATGCCTGGGCCCACTCCCTCCATTTCGGCAAGACCGGAAAATGCGGGTGAAGCTTGAAGAAACCGTTAACCCTATCTGTTCAGGTCGATTGACGGCGCTTGAGGCTTGCCGCGCACCGGACGCGCTGTTAGGGCGACCGCCGCTTCCAAGGCCGCATGAGGCCGACGAGACGGCGCGCCGCTTTAGCTCAGCTGGTAGAGCACATCATTCGTAATGATGGGGTCAGGTGTTCGAAGTCACCTAAGCGGCACCACCCCTTCCACAGGCAAATCGGACGGTGCCCTGCGGGAGGCGCGTTAGCCTTGGGACCGCGCGTGGGTGAGGTTTGGGTGGCTTCCGGCTCAGTCGGACCGAGTTAGCTCATCAATCTCGTCAGAGATTAATCAGCTGATAAGTAAATCTGAGATCTCGTGTACGACATCGCAGCGCTGCTCCAGCTTATGGCCGTTCCGCGACCTCGTCATCTACCAGCCGCTTGTGAAGTTCCCCGTCCACGATAAGCCATTCGCCATTCGGCATTTCGAAGCGATAGCGGGGAGCGACGCCAGGTTCCGCGATTTCCATCCGAGCCACGGTCCCGGGCCCGCGCTCCTTCTCGCTTCATCCAAGCAAACACTCTGGTGAGATACTGAATTGCCTTGGCCCGGGGCAGCTGCAGGTCGCGGAACGTCGCGTTTTTGCCGGTCGGGTCGGCCATGTTTTTCTCCGGCGCGACGATCCCGGCATTCACTCGCTGACGTCGGTATTATAAACAGCGATACCGACCCATCATCAAAACCGGTTTTCGAGAGGTAGCGGTTCCTCCCCGCTCTCCGCATTTTCCAAATCAACTTCGACATCAACCGTCGCCTCTACTTTCAGGCGCACCTTTGCTGTCACTTCAATCTGTGTACCAACAGTGCTGCAACTGATGTCCATCCACGACGGTAGTTTGTGACGTCATCCGGAGTGAGAAGCAGCATGATGTTAGCATCGGTTTCGAAATCGACCTCAAAAGCTCATGATGCCCCCACCCCAGTCGTCTGGCTTCTGAATTTGAATTAGTTCGGCGCCCAAGGTCCAAAGCACGGTAGCGACTTGGTTCCCCGGAAGGATGTCGTCTTTCAAAGTGCGCCCAACGAGCAATTCCCAAAGGTCAAACTCAAGCACCGATTGAACAGCACCTGTGATCTTCTGATGGGAGAGACGAGGTCTGAACTCGCCGCCAATCGGCATCACGCTCCCACAGGCGTTTAACATCCTCGAGTGCGCCGCTCTGGAAAAGCTCCTCGAGAGTCTGGGACAGACCCGCAGACCTGCGCAGGTTCGACAATGCAGTCGACAGACCTTTGTCTGCACAGACAAAAAGCACTTCACCATGCTTCTCGGAGCAATGCGCTGGCGGATGCGAAGATGTGAGCATCGGGAATATCGTCTCGGGCCTTCTGCTTCTACGGAATGGCGCGCTCCGGCGAAGACGCCGCCCAAGCCGACTTTGTTTGGTCGAACGTGATCGGCAGCACTTGAATGCGGTTGGCACGCACGAATTGGCGCAGCGCGTCCTTAGATATTTCTTCGATGTCAAGTTCATCAAGCGCGGCCAGAGCGCGGGTCACATTCTCGGCGTGATTACTAGGGATGATTGCATCTTCAGCAAGTTCTTGAAGCGCTTCTCGCTCTCGAAAGCTAGCTTTGGTCTCTCACGCCACTGGGTTCGCCGCTCCTGCGTGACTAATTCTGGCAGGCAGACTTCGACCAGACCGGCCTTGGACAGCTCCAGAAGAGTTAGGAGCGGCGCAGAAGTCCATCCCGCGTCGCGAAGCGCGCTCGTGTCAAAGAGGACTGCGGTGGTGAACTTCACAATCGCGCAAACACTATTTCTTTGGCTTCGGCGGCGCCTTCGGGCGCTGCTCACGATCACGCGGATGGACACCCGGATATTTGGGGGCCCGCCTTGCGGGGTCTCGGTCTTCTGTTCGAAATCCTTGTTCATGTCTCGTCACCTCAACCTTTTGATGAGTTTGGGGGATGGTCTTGCTAGGCGCAACTGCCGTGTGCCCTCGGCCTCTTGCGGGCGTTGCCCCTGATTTCTTGGTTCTCTGGTCGCACATGGCGATCTGTCCGACCACGCCTCGCCATCCGTGTCCCAATTCGGTCGCACGGGTTTTTGGCCACCTTATCTGAAGGGGCAGCCCCTTCAGCGAACCCGCGCCACGGGAATCTCAAAGAATGGTGACCTCATGCTTTCCATCGTCGATGGGCAGTCGCTTTCGCGCGCCCTGACCCTACCGCTCGACCCACCTCTCGCCGAGTTTCTTAGGGTGCGTCAGGAGCAACTTGGCGGCGAGCTTTTAAGGAACTCCTGCCGCTTTCCTCATCTTTCAACCCGGTGACCGCCCTTGCCATTTCGAGGCAAACCTCGGGCTGCAATCCTTTCAAAGTCCCAACCGAGGATACTCACGGCGACGCCAGTCTGGCCCTCAATGGATCGAGGACCACGGCACGTTCTTCGAGCTGGTGTTCCAGTTCACCGACGACTTCAGCCACGTCGTCCTGGTCGAGAACGGGCCGGGCGTGAACCGCGACGTGCTGGAGTTCTGCAGGGCCTACGCCTCGCAGCACGCCTGAACGAACAAACCCCGCCGCGACCGAGCGGCAACGCAGCGTCCCGGAGATCCTCCGCGGGCGCTTTTCTTTTGCCTGGAGAAGATCACCATGATCACCATCACGGACCTGACCTCGTTCGAGGCCGCCATTGAAAAAACCACCGACGACACCTTGCGCAGGCTCCTACGCCTCGCGCCTCAAGCTGTATCGCGCCGGCTGCCTGCTCGACCTGACGATGCTGCCGTTCTCGAACCCGGCGACACCGCATCGGACGTCGAAGATGTAAGCAGGACTGAATCCATTGGTCAGCCCTATCAACGGGGCGCGTTACCCGTCCCTCGAAGCTTACTGCGACCACCTGGCGCTGACCGACGGGTGGTACGAGTGGATCTGCTGCGCCGGCGACACCGGCTACGCCACGATCCTGCTCGTGCCGGAAACGCACGTCGGCGACACGCGGGTTGATGGCGATGTTTCGGGAATTCGCCGGGCGAGGCCGGCCGTGGGTGACCGCTGGAAGGTGCTGGCCGTCACGCACCTGCTGGCGGCCGGGGCGGGCTTCGCGCTCGCCCCTCGCGACATTCTCGATGAGGAAGTCGCCTACACTGGCCTGTTTTCGGTCCAGGAGCGGAGGACCATAGCGGCAGCCGTCCTCAGCCTCAAAAAGCAGAACAAGACTCTTGGCATACACTTACGTCGGTGCTGCAAACGTCGAAGTCGAGCGAGCGAGTTCTTGGCCTGCTTGCCAGTAGCGCTCGTGTGACCGTCCCGGCGGGCGTGTCGTATTTCGTGGAACTGAGTGACTTGAGCGACGACGACGTCTCATGGGACGCGGCGGCAAAGGTCTTGAGCATCCGTCTCCCGCCGCTTGTGCTCGGTGAGATCGCCCTAGAGCCGGAGAGGGCGAGCATTCACAGTTCAGGATTGATGACGCTAAGCGACCGGCACGTGCAAAGGCTGACAAGGGCAGCCTACAGGCGCGCGCCCGGTCAGCCTGATTGCCCAGGCACAACAAGACACAATCCGGGAGGCCGCCGAGGAGCAGGCCCGCGTCAATATTCAGTCGCACCTGGAGCTGCCGCTCCGGGCGACTGGACGCGGAGATGTCCGCGTTTTGGCTACCTTCAGCGGCCGGCACCGCCGTTCGTAGTCGCGGAAGATGAAAACCTGTTGGCCAGCTGCCAAGGCCGGCCAGCAGATTGAATTACATCATCTGCCGTGGTATAGTTCGGGCATCGAGCGCCCGCATGGGCCCGTTCGATTTCGGCAAGTGCCTTCAAACGTTCCTTTCCTATTCGCTTCACCACACGGTTTCCGCACGAGCGGGGTCGTGGATCGGCAACACTCGTTGCTGACCCACAGAGTCACCTTAGTGGAGGCATGGAATGTACGACGAACTCGACTACCTCAGAGATGCCATCCGAGCACTGATCAAGTTGATCGCGCCCGGACGGTATAGACTGTCCGACGTGCTCGGCGACGCATGGCCCGCATTCGATCACAAAGCTGCCTTGGGCGCCTGGTTCAAACACGCCGTCGTCGCGGGGCAGTTCCCGGGCGTGGAGCCCATCGGCAAGACCGCCAGAAACCACCAAGTCTATTACGTCGACGGGCGATCTGCCTGACCAAAAGACGTTCCACATCGCTCCTTCGCATCGCGATTTAGGGCCCGGGCCGATCCTCCGGGCGATTGCCGCCGCAGTCCGCGGCGTCGAACGCATGAGGAGCAAAAATGAAGGAAGAAGAAGACCGGCCGGCCGACGATCGCCTGCCACGCAGCCCGCGCCTGCGCAACTACAAGAAGCCGGCGCCGCTCGACCCGCAGAAATTCCCGCACCCGCCGAAGCGGGGAAGGCTGCCCGGGACTTTAGACAATCTTGACTGGTTGCTTGATCAGTACGGAGTCCTCGTCCGGTACGACGTGATCAGGAAGAGGGTCGACATCGTGTCGCCCTTTGTCGCCAAAGGCTCCGACAACTCCGAGAATGCGGCGTTGGCACACATCGTGAGCCTTTCCAATTTGAACACTTTTCCTCGTGGCGACGTAGAGCGGTACGTGGCGGCGATCGCCGACGCCCGGCCCTACAACCCAGTCAAGGAGTGGATCGGGAGCAAGCCCTGGGACGGCAAGGACCGCATGCCGGCGGTGTTCCAGACCCTTATCCAGCGGGAAGACTACCCCGCCGAGCTGAAGCACGTGCTGATGCGCAAGTGGCTGCTCAGTGTCGCCGCGGCGGCGCTGGTCGAGAAGGACTTCCGCTGCCGAGGCGTCCTGACGCTGGCTGGCCCCCAGAGAATCGGCAAAACTTCTTGGGTGAACGCTTTGATCGACGACCCGGAACTGCGCCGGCGGGTCATCAAGATCGACCACCACCTCGACGCCCACAACAAGGACTCGATCGTAGGCGCGGTGTCGCACCTGATCTGCGAGATCGGCGAGCTCGACAGCGCCATGAAGAAGGACGTCGCCCGGCTGAAGGGCGTCCTCACCCGCGACAGCGACAAGCTGCGGAAGGTCTACCTGCGCGAGGAGTCCGAGATGCCGCGCCGGACGGTGTTCGCCGCCACGGTCAACCACGGCCGCTTCCTCGTGGACGACACCGGCAACTCGCGCTGGTGGGTGATCCCCGTGGTCGAGGTCGACTGGCAGCATCGCATCCCGATGCAGCAGGTCTTCGCCCAGCTTGCCGACGACGCTGGAGCGCGGCGCGCAGTGGTGGCTCACCGACGAGGAGGAGCGGCTGCTCGCCGAGTTCAACCGGGCGCACCGCTCGGTCAGCGCGATCGAGGACCTCATCCTCGACGCCCTGGACCTGCGAGGCCATCGGCCAGCCGGGCATGCCCGCCATGACCGCCACGGAGCTGCTCAGGTTCCTCGGCGTCCCGCTCCTCAACAGCGACAGCAACGCCCTCACCAGGGAGTGCGGAGGGATGCTCAGGGACTACGTCGGCGAGACCAAGAGGATCAACGGGCGCGACAGGTGGCGCGTGCCGCTGAACAAGGTCGCAGCCTGGAGGAATGGCAGTCGCAGCAGCCCGGGAAGAAGGAAGATAAGTTCGACTGAACCCGGTCTCCCGGTGGGGGGAGGGGTAGGGAAAAGTGGTGTTACGAAGTGGGGTGGTGGTCAGGGGTGCCGGGCTCGGCGCGCACCGGAACCGCCGCTCCCGCTGCCCCCTCCCCCCACCTCGGACTCGGCGCCCGGACCGTCGGGTCCGGCTTATCGCGATGAAGCGCAACGGCTTCGTCCGACCGGCTGACCAACCGGCGTCCCTTCGCCCGAGCGGGCACCATCCAGAACGAACGAGTGAACCGATCGCCGCGACCGCAATCGTGCGGCCGGCGCGACAACAACTTTGCAGGAGTTACATCCAATGCCGAAAGCCAAGCTAGACCACGCCTTCTGCCTCGCGGCCACGTGCGAGCCGGGCAAGAACAAGACAGACTACTGGAACGTCGGCGACCCCATCGGGCTCGTGCTCGAGAAGCGCGCGTCCGGCGGCGCCACGTTCTACTGCCGCTTCCAGGACAGCCGATCGAAGCAGCGCCAGATCAAGCTGGGCGGCTTTCCCGAGATCAGCGTCGAGCAGGCCCGCAAGGCGGCGAGGCGGATCAGGTCCGAGGTCATGCTCGGCGGCGATCCGCTGGCCGCCAAGAAGGTGAAGCGGGCCGTGCCGACGTACGCCGAGCTGGCCGAGCAGCACATCGCCCACGCCAAGACCTACCAGCGCAGCTGGTGGAGCACGGAGGGGCTGCTCAACAAGCACGTCGTGCCGCGGTTCGGGCGCATGCGGCTCGACGAGATCACGTCCCAGGACGTGGCCAAGTGGCTGGCCGAGAAGGCGGCCGAAGGACTGAGCCCAGCCAGCTGCGCGAAGCTGCGAGTTCTGATCGGCCGGAGCTATCAGCTGGCGCTCGAGTGGCGGCTTGCCGGGAGCAGAGATCAATCCCGCCAGCGGGCGTGAAGCTGCCGGCCTTCGACAACCGGCGGGACCCGCTCCTGGACGCGGCCGAAGTACGAACGTTTGCTCGCGGCGGCGGCAGCATCGCCAAACCCGCAGATGGTCCCGATCGTGAGGCTCTTGGCGTCTGACCGGGATGCGACTTGCGAGAACTCCTGGATGCCGATGGGCGGATGTAGACGTTGGCGCGAAGAACGCTGCACATGCCCATGTGCAAGAACGGGAAGGGCCGGCACGTTCCCTTGCCCGGCGGCCGTGGAAGTGATCGAGACGCTGCCGCGAGTTCGAGGGTTGCCCGTATATCTCTGCCCAACCCGGAAACGGGCAAGCCGTTCGTGAGCATCAAGCGCGCGTGGCAGAACGTCCGCGCGCGAGGCCCGCCTCGGCGATCTGCGACTGCACGATCTGCCGGCACCACTGCGCGCGGCCTCGATGAATGCGGGCGTCGGCCTGTACTCCGTCGGGCAAGTGCTCGGCCATGCCGACCTGAAGAGTACCGGCCGTTACGCGCACGTCTCGAACGACACGTTGCTCGCCGCAGTCGAGGCGGGCGCGGCCAAGCTCGGCGGCGCTGTCGCGCTGAAACACCAAACTCACCCCGGGCGCCACGTGCGTCCGGGGACCTTCCCCGCCCCTTTTTTTTGCCCGGCCCCCGCCCCCGCCCGCGTCCCTTAGCGGGTTCGCGTCTGCGCCATGGCAGGGGCGCGCCGGCCGGCCCCCGGGGACCCGACCCCGCCCGGGCCCCCGCGCGGCGCCCTGCGGGGCTCCTGGCGGGCCGCGGTCATCGTGCGCAAACCAGGCAAAGCGGCGCGGCGAAGACCGATGGCCGACGCCCTTGAGCCCACCCGACCTTCAGCGGTTACGCGACCTCAGCTTGCCTCTTGCGACGTAGAGAACTGCCAAGGCCACGAAGGCGCCGAGGAACGCGGCCAGCACGCTGTCGAAGGCGGAGTTGTTGCCCAGGGCGAGCGCCATCGCGACCGCGCCCAGAGCGCCCACCAGGACGTCGATGAGAGCGCTCGTTCGTGTCGCTGCGGGCGAGCACGCTGTACGCCCAGCCGAGGAGCGCTGCGAAAAAAAGTGACACGAGGATAACCAATGCAACTCCTTCCGCGACCGCAGCCCTTACGGCTTGCCCCTCTCCTCCGACGGGTGCTCCTGACCATCCACTCGATCGAGCGCCTCGATGAGGTCCTCAAAGGCACCTGACGCGGGCAGCGGGAACGCGCGCCGAAGGCCCTCGGCGATACCGCCTGGTATGTTCCGCGGCGAATCCGTCTGTCGCACGTACCACCCCTCCCGGAAGAAGTTACGGATGCCGATAATTGATGTTCCGTCGGCGCGGCCATCGGAAGAAAGGTGGCGGTGAGGTGGTCTCGCGAGGTCACACTCGTGTCGGGGCATCGCACGCTCCGTTTGTTGGGTGGACGACCCGGATCAAGGGGGCAGAACCGGGTCGCCGATGGTCTGCGCCGTCCCGGCTGGGGGGTGGGAGGCGTGCAGGCTCTAACTAACTGAAATCGCGACGGTTGCCAGCGTTACGCAGGTCAAACGTCACAGCGAATGCGCAGTTGAGATCGGGCTGAGGACTAAGCTTCCGTACCGTGGCCTGGCGCCTGGCCACCCTTACCGAACGCAAGGCGCAGGGTAGGCCGGAGTTCGGCGCGGTTGACGAGCGCCTCGTATTGTCTAGCTAGCTCTTCGTGAATCGCGGCGACGTCGGCCCGCCGGGAGTCTTGCGCCGGCTGCCGCTCTGCATCCGCGCGTTGGCGGTAATATTCAAGATCAGACGATGACACGTAATCTTCAAAACACAGTTTCGCTGATCTTACTACTCACCTGACCGCGACATCGCCTGAGTCCTCGGTCCGCGCGGGTTGATCGATCCCCATCAGGCCGAAGAAGTCTCTTCCAAATCACCGAGCATGCCTGCGAGGTCGGATTGGCGGAACGGCTTAGTAAGCCGGTTCAGATCGGGTGCGACGCCGTCTACCTCGGCGTAGCCGGAGATCACCAAGATCTTGATGTCTGGCAGGCGCGCGCGCACCTCTCGAGCGAGTTCTGTTCCGGTCATACCTGGCATGAGATGGTCAGTGACTAAAAGATCGAAGAACCGCCTTTCATCGACGATTTTCAGCGCTTCTTCGGCGCAACGGGCCTCGATGACGTCGTATCCAAGCTCGCCCAGCATGTCGGCGGTGCTAGTGCGCACAAGGTCCTCGTCGTCAACGAGGAGCGCTGTGCCCGTCGTCAGCCGCGCCTCGCCTTCCTGCGCGCGGTCTGCTTGAGCAGCTTCCTGATCGCTTGCCGGCAACCACATTTCGACGTTCGTGCCAATGCCGAGCTTGCTCTCGATTACCAGGGTGCCGCCGAGTTGTTCAGCAAGTCCGTGCACCATCGACAGTCCGAGGCCCGTGCCGCGCCCAACGCCTTTCGTGGAGAAGAAGGGCTCTGCGGCTTTTCGCAACGTGGCGTCATCCATGCCGGTGCCGGTGTCAGCCACCGACAACCGAACGTAGCGGCCGGGCTTCAAGCCTTGTTTATTGCGGTAGCCGACAGCCTCGTCCTGAGCCGAGATGCGGAGCGTGCCGCCACCTTCCATGGCGTCCCGTGCATTAACGGACAGATTCAGGATCGCCATCTCAACCTGATTGGGATCGACGACGGCCGCCGGCAGTCCATCGGCCAGGTCAACGATCACCTTAATCTGCGGACCCGTAGTGCTGGCGACGAGGTCGGCCATCCCGGTGACGAGCGAGCCAAGGTCTACTGGCTTCGGCTGAAGCGGCTGACGCCGAGCGAAGGCGAGAAGCCGCTGAACAAGTGTCTTTGCACGTTCGGCGGATTGCAGCGCGCCGTCGATAAGGCGGCCCTCTCGATCGCCACCCAGACCTTTCCGCTGCAGAAGGTCGAGTGACCCTACAATCGGCGTCAACAGATTGTTGAAGTCATGCGCAACCCCGCCGGTCAGCGCTCCCAACGCCTCCATCTTTTGGCTTTGGCGAAGCTGTTCGTGCGCCCGCTCGAGGTCGGCCGTGCGCTCAGCAACGCGGCTCTCGAGCGTATCATTCAGCTCGCGAAGCGCGGCCTCGGCCTGCTTCTGCTCGGTGGTATCTATCTGGATGCCGTCCCAGATGATGGAACCATCGGTTTGCTCACGAGGTGCCGACAGGATGCGGCACCAGCGTACCTCGCCATCGCTACGCCGAAAGCGCGCCTCGACATCGAACGGTGTCTTGGTGCGGATCGCCTCCGCTTCCGCCTCCACGAGCCGTCCCCGATATTGAGGCAGGATCAGGTTGTACGGAATAGTCGGATCGGCCAGCACATCCTCGGCCGGCACGCCGGTAAGCTTCTCGTGACTTTGAGAGACGTACAGGAAGCGCCGTTCGCTTCCGTCGGCACCTGTCGAAATCTGATAGATCATGCCTGCGGGCAGGTTGTCGGCGAGCGCACGCAGACGGGCCTCGCCCTCAAGGAGGGCCTCCTCCATGTGCCTCTTTTCGGTCACTTCCTCGCAGACGATGCCAATCCCTTGGACTGTCCCGGCCTTGTCCCGCAGCGGGTAGAAGTGCTCGGTCCAATACCGCGCCACATTGGGCATCGCAGCCGTAGTCCCGGTGACGGGCACGTCTCGCAGCGGTTCACCGGTCTCAATTACACGCTTCAGCAAGGGCTCAGCCGTTTCACGAACGCCTGGCACCAAGTCCCAGGCCGAGCGACCCAGGTGGTCCTCCACCGAGAAACCATTCATCTCCGCCAAAGCTGGGTTGATACGGACGAAGCGCAGATCGCGGTCCAGAAGAGCCAGTCCGAGTGGCGCCTCTGTATACAGCGCCTGAAGCTCATCGAATTGCTCGGCAAGTTGAGCTTCGCTTTTGCGCAGCTCCCTTTCGGCAAGCACCTGCTCGGTCACGTCCGAGCCCTCGACGAAAATGCCGGTCACCCCACCGTCAACGTCGGTGATTGGCTGATAGACGAGGTCTACGAAGCGTTGCTCCATAGGCGCGTCCGGCGTGCGCTGAAGCTCCACCGACATTGCATGCCCGACAAAGGGCTCGCCACTGGTGTACACCTTGTCGAGGAGCTCGAAGAAACCCTGTCCTTCGACTTCGGGGAGCGCTTGCCGCACCGGCTTCCCGGTCACGTCGCGATGGCCAGTGAGCTGCAAGTAAGCCGAATTCGTCAGTTCAAAGATGTGCTCGGGGCCAGCGAGCATCGCCATGAAGCCGGGCGCCTGCTCGAACATCCGGCTTAACCGGTCGCGTTCCGCCGCTCTCCGCCGCTCTGTGAGCACAGCTTCAGTGGTCTCCGTGCAGACGACCAGTACGCCGCCGACGCCGGCGGGCGCCGTTTCATCGTCGATAGGGCTGTAGCTGTAGGTCCAGTAGATCTCGTCCAAGCGACCGTAGCGCGTGATCGGGACGGGCCGGTTCTCGTCCCAGGTCGATCCGCGGCCCGCCATGACGAAGTCCACTTGATGACCGATGAGGTGCCAGATCTCCGCCCAGACCTCGCGTCCGGGCTGTCCCAGCGATCCTGGGTGGCGCTCCGGACCGAGCGTGCGGCGATATGCATCGTTATAGAAGCAAAGGAGGTCCGGACCCCACCATATGTACATCGGGTGCCCAGTATTGAGGATGAGGCGAACGGCGGTCTTGAGCGCCCGGGGCCAGCCCGAAGGAGCGCCGAGCGGTGTCGCGGCCCAATCGTGCGCGCGCATCAATTCGCCCAACTCGCCGCCGCCGCTCAGAAAGTCTGGAACACCGCTATCTACTTCAACGCGAGAGGACATACAGGCGCTGCTTCTTTTCGTCTCACGTAGCAGGACCCCCGTCCCGTGCCACATATGTGATTGCCAATGGCAAACTTCGGCGATGCCCCAACGGCATGGAAGCCGTTCAAATCGGTGGACTTCCTTCTGATCCTGCGACTGCAGCCGGAACCGCAGCAGGAAGGGCGAGTGGGTCTACCGCGTGCCCGGCATGCCCCGCTGCGACGCGACCCGGGCGGAGGAAGTCTTCTGCACCGAGGCTGATGCCCGCGCCGCCCAGCTGACGGATGGCGATAGGCAGGTAGGCAAAGAGCTCGGCGTCGACATGTGGAACTGCCGTTCCGCGCCATTGTTGTTAGGAGGTCGCAGTACGCGATCGGGGCAGACTTACTCCTCTGCCGCGGGTGCGTCGGCCCAGTCACGCACCCTTTCTCGGAGTAATGAGGAGGCAGTAATGAGGGCAATTTCCAAACTCGCAGTTCTACTCGCTAGCAGCTTTGCAATAACCGCTTGCGACGTGGATCAGACGAAAGAAGCCGAGCTTCCGGACGTCGACGTAAACGCGACGGGCGGCCAGCTGCCCGAGTACGACGTCGACGCACCCACAGTGAACGTGGGCACGGAGAACAAGACAGTGGAAGTCCCGACGATCGATGTCGACGCACCGAAAGACGACAACAAGGAATAGCTGAAATCCGGCCCCGCGCACGCACGCGGCTCGGAGAAGGGCGCCAGGCAGCGATGTCGGCGCCCTTCATTTCTAGCTCTGGGCTTTCGCAACCGAAACAGCCGTCAAGCGCTTGGAGTAGGTGACGAATAACTTACCTCACGACCAACGTCTCTGGACAGTCCAGCACGGCGCAGGTCCGGTGCTGGCGACCGCCATCCACGACGGCCATGAGCTGAGGCCGGAAATCGCGGCCCAGATGTCTCTTAGCGACCAGATCGGTTGCGCGAGGAAGATCCATTCACGGGCGAGGCGGTTCGCGGCGTCCCAATGCATATCGTTGCCCACCGATCGCGGTTCGAATTCGATCTGAATCGGGAAAGCGACAATGCGGTCTATCGGACGCCGGCAGAGTGCTGGGGATTGCGGGTTTGGAACTCGGAGAACTTGGCAGACGATCTGGTTCAACAATCGCTCGACCTGCACTCAGAATATTATCGGATGCTTGGCGGCCTGCTCGACCAGGTAGCGGAGCGTCACGAGCGTTTCCTCCTGATAGACGTGCATAGCTACAACCATCGCCGAGACGGGCCTGAATGCGCCGCCGACGGCACAAGAGGCTGCACCGGACATCAACATCGGCACGTTTTCCATGCCGCGGAACGAATGGGCTTACCTCGTGGATCCGCTGATGGAGGCAATGGCGACATTCGACTTCAACGGCCGGCGCCTCGACGTTCGCGAAAACGTCGCCTTCCAAGGAAAGGGCGAGCAGACCCGGTTCGTCCACGACCGATACCCGGGACGAGGCTGTGCAATCGCGCTCGAGTTCAAGAAGTTCTTCATGGACGAGTGGAGCGGCGAGCCAGATCAGCAGGAAGTCACGGCGATGCGCGCGCTAATCGCGCATGTTGCAAGCATCGCCGAGGATCTCTTGACGCAATGAGCAGGCCGCAGCTGAACATTGTGGAGCCTCCTTTCGAAGCGAAGTTCGGCAAGCGCGGCGAGCTTCGTCAGACGGTCGGCAACAGCGGCCGGGTCCATATCGACCGTTGGCTGCCATTCATCGTGCTGCACCGTTCGGCAACTCCCGAGACAAGCATCGCCCGAAGAGTCGCGATCAACAGCCCCGCATACCTGATCTGGTCTCCCGAAGAGGACGCTGCGGCGAACGGCGCTTTCGAGGTGGTCGCTGAAGCAATGCACAAGCGGTTCGGCTGCCTCCTGGTGATTGAGGTTGAGGATGCAGCGTGGGAGCCGGTTGCGGAAGGTTCGCAGGCACTAGCGTCATTCGACATCGACCTCAGCGCTTCGGGTGGGCCGCGCACGTCAGGCCTTGGACCGCCTGGCTGAGGCATTCGCGAAAGTCTGCATCGATTTGCGCAAGCCGAAGATCGACATCGGAGAGCGTCGTTCACTTACCGGCCTCCGGGCTCTCAATGACCAGTTCGATCGACTACCGTTGTCATTCCGCAAATTCATCGAAGGACGAAACCACCTTCTATCCCCAGGTAACGCGAGAACTCGCGGTCGCGGTCGGAGATGCGCTGCTTCAAGCAGCTTGCGAGTTCATGTCCAACACCGAGGCCGGTTCGCCGCCTCATTTTCGTTCGCTCGGACGAAGTGCATTCCTGGCGGCAGCGCTCGACGCCGACACGAGGCTCGACAAGGTCGCCAGAAGCTTCGACTTCCTGTTGTCCGTGTCGCCCATCAACAGCCGCGAAGCGATGGACGATTTTTCGCCAATGGCGAAGAGACCCACCGAAACTCCGTTACCGGCCGCTCACAGTCGATCCCGACGCCGCCAAGCGCGACCTGTATGCCGTCGACCTGTCGATCATCGAAGACCCGCTGCTGGAGCGGCTGCTTTCGGAAAAGCGGCAGGAGATTGATCATCAGCTGACGATGCTCGCGACACGCAACACATCCGCATTCAGAGGCGCATCCATGATGCAGTACGGGACCGTAAACTCGCAGCTTCTTGTCGATGCGCTAGCGGTTCTTGCGCGGCCTCGTCCGCGAAAGCCAGCGGGCCGAAGGTGGACGCGATGTAAGTCGCTGAAGCGGCCCGCGCCTTGGTTTCGAAGTATCAGGCGACCGACAACAGCTTCAATCCCGCGATCGAGATTCGCGACGACGTGGCGAGCCTCCTCGTATCTGGGCGCAAGCTGATGATCGCGAGCAGCACATCGATGTTGCGTTCCCGGGTCGACGCGTTGCTTTCGCATGAGGTCAGCGTGCATCTGCTCACCCACTTCAATGGGGCGGCCCAGGGACTTACCGTCTTCCGCACCGGCCTCGCCCATTATGAAGGTCTGCAGGAAGGACTTGGGGTGTTCGCCGAGTGGGCCGTCGGCGGACTGTCGTCGGCCCGACTGCGACTGCTCGCTGGCCGGGTAGTGGCCGTCGACGCGATGCTTGAGGGCGGAGAGTTCGTCGAGGTTTACCGCGGGCTGGTCGATGGCCATGGACTTGCTCGAAATTCAGCGTTCGACATTGCGACCCGCGTGTTTCGGTCCGGCGGGTTCGCGAAGGACTCGATCTATCTCAAGGGATTCCAGGACGTGATCGGACTGGTTGCCAAGGGCGCATCCCTCGATCCTTTCTGGATCGGGAAGATTGCTCGCGATCACGTCGGCGCCATTGAAGAGCTGCTTCAGCGCAACCTGATCCGGCCGCCTCTTTTCAAACCTGAGTTTTTGCAACGAGAAGACGTTGAAGGCCGAATTGCTCGGCTCCGCGGCAAGACTTCGTTTGCCAAGATCCTCGATGTGGAGTGACTGACAGATGCTGATTGGCTTTTTCGTCAACGACCTCGAACGCGAGTACGAGAACTACACCACCACGGTCCTCGCGCACTAGGCCGCGAGCCGTGGACATCGCGTCTGCTACATCACGCCCTCAGACTTCGTCCTCAATGCCGACGATACCTTGTCGGTGCATGGCCGCTTCCTGCCTAAGCGGAAGTACAAGGATCGTGCCGAATTCTTCGCGACTTTGAAGGATTCGCAAGCGGTCAAGATCGAGCGGGTGGACGTTACCGAGATCGACGTGCTCATGCTTCGAAACGATCCTTCGATCGACGCACAGACGCCTTGGGCGACGGAGGCCGGGATATTGTTCGGCCGCGAGGCAGTTCGACGCGGCGTGATTGTCCTCAACGATCCCGACAGTCTCGGCCGGGCAATCAACAAGCTCTACTTCCAGAGCTTCCCGGTCGAGGCTCGGGCAGAGACTCTGATCACCAAGCATGCGTCCGACATCAAAGAGTTCGCGAAGGCCCATGGCGAGAACATCATCCTCAAGCCGTTCCAGGGGTCGGGCGGAACAGGCGTGTTCAAGCTCGATCCAAAGAACGCTTCCAACCTCAATCAAATAATCGAAGCGATCGGCCGCGATGGGTACATCATTGCTCAGGCCTATGTGCCTGCAGCCAAGAAGGGCGACATCCGTCTTTTCATCATGAACGGACGGCCGCTTGAGATCGACGGCAAGTATGCGGCGCTCCGGCGCGTTGCCGCCAAGGACGACATTCGGTCAAACATTCACGCCGGGGGCAAAGCGGAGGCGGTCGAGATCGGACAGGTGGAGCTCGATGTTGCCGAGATGATCCGACCCAAACTGATGGCCGACGGCATGTTTCTCATCGGCGTGGATATTGTCGGTGACAAAATCCTCGAAGTGAACGTGTTCTCGCCCGGAAACCTCCACAGCTGCTCGGACCTGGCCGGCGTTGATTTCGCCGTGCCCATACTGGAAGCGATCGAACGCAAGGTCGCGATCAAGGCGCAATACTCGCGCGCATTCGACAACCGCCATCTGGCAATCATGTAGCTATCTCGAATCGCGGAGGCAGAATGTGCCAGCCAGCGGTCTGCCACGTGCCCGGCATGCCCCGCTGCGGCGCCACCCGGGCGGAGGGGGGGTTCTGCACCGAGGCGGAGGCCAGGGCGGCCGGCTACCGGCGGGCGATCGTCAGGTAGCGCTGTTGCAGGCCTAGTGGCAGCTTCCGACCCAAAGCAGACATTAGGACTAAGGGTATCGAAGCGACGACCCTCTCCGCCAGCCGGTTAACGACGAAGTCTGCGGATGAGAATGCTCGAACCGAGTTTTGCCGGCGTAGTACTAAAAAAGGAAAGAGGGCAAAGTAAGCGCCGAACAAGCAGCCAATCGTGCTGTTTGAGAGGTTAGTGTCCTTCTCGCGCTTCATCGCAGTTAAAATACCAGAGGCAACGACCGCTGACATTAGCGAAGGCCCCCGTAGCCGCAAACGTCTCCTTCCACCCACTGCAGACGTTCAGATCACGCGCCGCGATACGGGGATGGGCGACGCTGATCGTGTTCGAGCGAGGATGATGCAGATGCGTTCCGTGGTGAGCCTATTGAACGAGAGGTCTCTTAAAGCCGGCGCACGAATTGCAATCCCGCTCGACCTGCGGATGCCCACCGGACTTTTTCCAGCAATTCTCCCATAACTTCGTGCTTGAGCTTAATCGTCTCTCCGACGTCGAAAGAAGCATCGCTCTGAATTTGGCAGCCATCGCGAGAGATGTCGGCGATGATAACCGGAAAACCAGGGCCATCAGCTCGAAAACCAATGACTTCGAGCGCCACCTTGGTCCGAAGACCGCATCGTGGAAGGAAGAGCTCCGTCTCCCATGTTTTTGAACGTGGGTGCGGGTCACGACAGATAAGTGAGTTGTTTTTCCGGGCGGAACAAAGTGGACCTTCTATGGCGTGTCAGAATGAAACAGCTTGGGAAAGCAGCTCAGCGGTGCTTAGACCCGGCTTCCACCCATTCTTGCCGGGTGGTGAGCAAATGGCAGCTTTCCACCCCAAACGCGACATAAGCTGAGTGTCCGCTTTCGACCCAAAGCCATTAAGCTGACCGGTAGAACTCCTTGGACGGGCTGAGGACATCGACCGCCTTCGTTGGACGCGTGATGTATGATCGGCATAGTGGTGGCATGAAGGCGGTACCTTGCATCGCGCTTGGCCTGGCTCTTGCCTCTTGCTCCCAAGGGGGTGCTGATCCGTCGGCACCAAGGTTCAGGACGTCGATCGCCTCGAAACGAAGATCGCAACACACCCGTGCGTTCCAAAGGTCGAGGGCTGGGAGCGTAATTATAGGTCGGTATGAGCAGACGGCTGTTCTGGCCGCAGTCGGATCATCCGGATTTCGACGTGATCGAGTTTCACTACCGCCGTGTCGGCACGCTTGAGATCAAAGCCGCGCGCAACGATTTCACGATGATGCAAGCGGCGACTGGCCCGATAGCTCTCCTATTCGAACGGTGGATGGATCTTTCGCAATCACCAGCGGCCGGCTCAACATTCGGCGATGCCGACCGCTGTGAGCTATACGGCCGCCAGGACTAACTGCCGGCCGATCTCTTCCTCGCCCAAGATTGCGCGGTTCGCGCCGTGGCTAAGCAGGTGCTTCACTTCCTCGTTCGAATGGGCTCGGGCGACGATCTTCACCTCGGATTCATCTTCCGAGCAATCTCGCGATGCCGGCCGCCTCGAACCCTTCAGGTATGGCAATGAGGAGCGAGGCGGCACGCTGGATGCCCGCCTCCTCCAGTATTTCTCTGCTGGCGGCATTGCCGCGAACAGTTTCCAGCCCCACCTGCTCGGCCAGCCCGACGACATCGGCCTGATCGTCGATCAGAAGAAAAGAGCGGCCCGCTTCCTTCAGCCGCGCTGCGACGGCTTTCCGACCGTCCGTAGCCCACGACGATAACATGGGGTTCGTGGACTTTTTCCGCATCGGCATCGGCTCTCGTGGCGTCGGCTCGATGCGCTCGCTTCGCCGCGAAGCTGAACACAAAGGGGTGAAGCAGGATGGAAATGATCGCGGCCGCCAGGATGAGGTCCCGTGCGTCGGCCGGCAACACTGCCAGCTCCGTTCCCAAGCTCGCAAGAATGAAAGAAAATTCGCCAATTTGCGCGAGGCTGGCGGAGACTGCGAGAGCAGTCTGATTGTCGCGGCCGAAAGTTCGAACGATGGCATAGGCGGCAAGCGATTTGCCGAAGATGATGATTGCCAGCGTCGCAAGCAGCGCAATCGGCTGCTTGAGAACCACCGCAGGGTCGAAAAGCATACCGACCGAAACGAAGAAGAGGACCGCAAAAGCGTCTCGCAGCGGCAGGGTTTCCTCTGTGGCTCTCCGGCTTAGTTGCGTTTCGCCAAGGATCATCCCGGCGAAGAATGCACCGAGAGCAAAGAAACACCGAAGATGTAGCTAGCGCCGAAGGCCACACCCAGCGCGATGGCGAGGACGGCAGGCGGAACAGCTCTCGCGAGCCCGTGTGCACAACCCAGTGAAGCGCCCATGGGATAACCCGACGGCCAACAACAGCCATCAAGGCGACAAACGCGACCAGCTTGACGAGCGTCGTACCAAACGAAATCGCAGGCGACCCGCCATCGCCGCTTGCGGCTCCTGCAACCGCGGGCAGCAGCACCAGTGCCAGTACCGTGAAGATGTCCTCCACAATCAGCCAGCCGATGGCGATCCGGCCCCGTTCTGTCTCAACCAGATTCCGGCTCTCGAGGGCGCGAAGGAGGACAACAGTGCTCGCCACCGAAAGGGCTAGCCCGAACACGACGCCGGCCATCAGGCTCCAGCCCAGCCAAAGGCCAAGCAAGACGCCTAAAACCGTCGCCGTCGCGCTCTGGACGACGGCGCCTGGCAAAGCGATCTTGCGGACTTCCAGAAGGTCACGCACGGAGAAGTGCAGCCCCACTCCGAACATCAGCAGGATTACGCCGATCTCCGCAAGTTCCGCGGCCATTGCCGAGTCTGCAACGACGCCCGGCGTAAAGGGCCCGACGAGTACGCCGGCCAGCAAGTAACCTGCGATCGGCGAGACGCGAAGTCGATGTGCCAGCGCGCCAAGCACAAAGGCGAAAGACGAGACCGGCGACGATTGTCCCGATTAGCGGAGTGTGGTGGGGCATACTTCCACCTACGGTGGAG
>CAWECW010000017.1:0-32941 GCA_963807815.1 uncultured Alphaproteobacteria bacterium
ATAATCGCCAGAGCCTCGACGCGACGACCGCCGACCGGATGTTCAACCGCTTCGACGAAATCTTCGGAAGCTGCGGCTGGCGCGTCGACGAGCTGAGGTACGGCAAGCTTCTGGAAGCGGCCTTCGCGGGGAAAGTGCCGAAGGGCTCCGCCAGTGGATCGATCAGGCGAGCAACGCCGATTATGCCGCGCCTCACCTATCACGGGGGCAAGGCGTGGCGTGAGCGGCTGCTGGCCGACGCGCCGCAAGACCAAGCCCATCCTCGAAGCGCGCAGCGACGATGAGCTGCAGCGGCTGATGACCAACCTCGCGGACACGACGTCGAAAGCCTGATCGAGGCGTTCGACCGCTCGCAGGACAGTCAGCCGACCCTGTTCATCGCCTATACGATCAAGGGCTTCGGCCTGCCCTTCGCCGGTCACAAGGACAATCACTCCGGCCTGATGAACCCGACGCAGATGACCGCCTTTCGCGAAGGCCTGGGAATTGCGGAGGGCAATGAATGGGATCCGCTCGGCGGCGTTGGCGACAATGGCCGGCCGGCCGTCGAAGCCCTTCTGGATCGCACCCGCATTGCCCGAGAGAAACGACAACGCGCGTTCGGGCAGATCGAAGTGCCGGACTTGCCGACGCCTTCGGGCGAAGAACAGTCGACACAGGCGGCGTTCGGACGCGTCCTGCTTGAGATCGCCAAGCAAGGCGGCACGCTCGCGGACCGGATCGTCACCACTTCGCCGGACGTCACGGTTTCGACCAACCTCGGCGCCTGGGTGAACCAGCGCGGCCTCTTCCGCCGCAACGAGATGCCGGACGTTTTCGCCAAGGCGAAGATCGCCTCTGCACAGAAATGGTCGGCGCGAACAAGGGCCAGCATATCGAGCTGGGCATCGCCGAGAACAATCTGTTCCTGATGCTGGCGGCTGCGGGGCTCGCGGGCGACCAGTTCGGAGTCGGCTTGCGCCCATCGGCACGCTCTACGATCCGTTCATCGCCCGCGGCCTCGATGCGCTGAACTACGCCTGTTACCAGGACGCACGCTTCCTGCTGGTCGCCACGCCGAGCGGCATCACGCTCGGGCCGGAGGGCGGCGCTCACCAGTCGATCAACCCGCCACTGATCGCGCTCGGCCAGCCCGGCCTGCGCCACTACGAGCCAGCGTTCGCCGACGAGCTTGCGGCGATGATGGAGGCGGCGTTCCGCCTGATCGACGACCCGGAAGGCGAGAGCACCTATCTCCGCCTGTCCACGCGCAACATTCGGCAGGAAGAGCGCAAGGACGGCAGCTGGCGCGCCGATGCGCTCGCGGGCGGTTATTGGCTGCGCGAGCCGGGTTCGGATTCGGAAGCGGCGATTGTGGCGATGGGCGCGGTCATGCCGGAGGCGATCGCCGCGTGGGAAGAATTGCGCGACGACATTCCCGGCCTCGGACTCCTGTCCGTGACGTCGCCCGATCTGCTTCACCGCGGCTGGAGCGCGGCGCAGGCCGCGCGCTGGAGCGGACGACGCGAACCGAGCCACGTCGAACAGCTTTTGTCACGCCTCAGCCCGCAATGCCGGCCTTGTGACCATCGCGGATGCCGCCCCCGCTTCGCTGTCCTGGCTTGGCGGCGTGATGGGCCATCGGGTTGCGCCGCTGGGAATCGATCGCTTCGGCCAGACGGGCAATCTCGACGATCTCTACGACGCCTACCGGCTGAACGGCGCTGCGATCACCGAAGCGGCGGCGGAAGTCCTGCTCGCAAATCGGCTGACGCAGCACCTGCTTGGCAAGGCGGCGGCGGCTGCCTAGAGCGGCGCAATGGCAGGGCGCTATTTCGACGAGTGGACGGTCGGCGACCGGGTCGAACATGCCATCTCGCGCACCGTCACCGAGACTGACAATCTGCTCATCTCGACACTGACGCATAATCCGCAGCCGCTGCACATCGACCATGAAGCGGCGGCCAAGACCGAATTCGGCAAGCCTTTGGTCAATTCCGTCTTCACCTTCGGGCTGATGATCGGAGTCAGCGTCAACGACACGACGCTCGGCACGCTCGTCGCCAACCTCGGCTACGACAAGCTCGTCTTCCCCAAGCCCGTCTTCGTCGGTGACACGCTGCGCTCCGAAAGCGAATGCATCGAGCTGCGCGAAAGCAAGTCGCGGCCGAACGCGGGCATCGTCACCTGGGCCCATCGCAGCTTCAACCAGCGCGGCGAGCTGGTGTGCGAATGCACCCGATCCGCGCTGCTGCTGAAGACCCCCGCATGAGCGAACCTCGCAGCTGGCTGTTCGTGCCGGCGGACAGCGAGAAGAAGATCGGCAAGGCGATCGAGAGCGAGGCCGACGCCGTCATCTTCGACCTCGAGGACAGCGTTGCTCCCGCCCAGAAGGCCGCGGCGCGGCAAATCCTCAAGGATCTCGGCAAGCGATCCGGCGGGCCGCAATGGTGGGTTCGCATCAATCCCCTTCGCACTGACGAGCACCGCAAGGATCTCGACGTCCTCGGTCTGTCGGACCTGCACGGCATCGTATTGCCCAAGGCGGAAAGCGGCGCGGACGTCACCGAGCTTGCGCATCGCACCGGCAGCATCCCGATTCACGCCATCGTGACGGAGACGGCTGCCAGCCTGTTCGGCCTGCTGAGCTACCGCGATCCCAAGTCGCCCTTGGTCGCGATGAGCTGGGGCGCGGAGGACCTTTCCGCTGCCCTCGGCGCCTCCTCCAAGTACGACGCCGACGGCCAGCTCAGCCTCACCTATAAGCTGGCCCGATCGCTCTGCCTCGCCGGTGCTGTCGCCGCCGGAGTCCAGCCGATCGACGGCGTCTTCGCCGACTTCCGCGACGAAGACGGCCTTCGCGCCGAAGCTAGGCCGCCGCCCGCGAAGGCTTCACCGGCAAGCTCGCCATCCATCCCGCTCAGGTCGGCCCGATCAATGCCGCCTTCACCCCGTCGTCCGAGGAAATCGCTCACGCCCGCGCTATCGTGGACGCATTCGAGAGCGAGCCGGACGCCGGAGTCCTTTCCGTCGGCGGCCGAATGGTCGACCGGCCCCACCTCGTTCAGGCCCGACAAGGTCCTCAGATCGCATTCGATAGGAGATATTACATGCCGACGACTGCCAAGGGCTGGGGCACCGAAGCTCCCGATCAACCGCTGAAGCCCATGACGTTCGAACGGCGCGACCTTCGCCCGAACGACGTTGCGATCAAGATCACCCATGCCGGCATCTGCCACAGCGACCTGCACACCTGCCGCAACGACTGGAGCGGAAGCCAGTATCCGGTCATTCCGGGCCACGAGATCGTCGGCACGGTCACTGCCGTCGGCGACGAAGTCACCCGCCATCGTGTCGGCGAAACGGTCGCTGTCGGCTGCATGGTCGACAGCTGCATGGAGTGCGACCAGTGCCTGGAAGGCTGGGAAGTCTTCTGCCGCAAGGGCTGCGTCCAGACCTACAACAGCGCCGACTATCACGACGGCACGATCACCAAGGGCGGCTACACCGACCATATCGTCGTCCGCGACCATTTCGTCTGCAAGGTTCCGGAAGGCATGGACGCGAGCCGCGTCGCGCCTTTGCTGTGCGCCGGCATCACCACCTACTCGCCGCTTCGGCAGTATAAGGTCGGCGCCGGGTTCGAAGGTGGCCGTCGTCGGCCTTGGCGGGCTTGGCCACATGGGCGTGAAGATCGCCGCGGCCATGGGCGCGCACGTGACGATGATCACGACCACGCCGAGCAAGGGCGAAGACGCCCGCGCGCTCGGCGCCCACGACGTGATCATCTCGACCGACCCGGAGCAGATGGCGGCCGCCGCCACCCGCTTCGACTTCATCCTCAACACCATCCCGGTCAGCCATGAGATCGACGGCTATCTCCAGCTGCTCGGCCGTTCGGGCCGGATGGTGATCGTCGGCGCACTGACGCCGATGCCCGGCTTCCTCGGCTTCAACATCATCTGGTGGAACCGCGCGGTCGGCGGCTCGGCCATCGGCGGCATTCCCGGAAACGCAGGAAATGCTCGATTTCTGCGCTGCGAAGGACATCTATCCGGACGTCGAGTTCATCCGCATGGACGAGGTCAACGACGCCTATGAGCGGTTGCTCAAGAACGACGTCCGCTACCGCTTCATCATCGACATGAGCCACGGCCTATGAGCGAGGCGGTTCATCCCGTCCCCGAAGACTTCAATGCCCGGATCGGCAGTGCGGAGCTCGCCGCGCTCTGCACCGCTGCCGCGGAAGATCCCGACCGGTTCTGGCTGGACCAGGCCAAGCGGCTCGACTGGTACAAGCCGCCGCAACAGGCCGGCGACTGGTCGTTCGACGAGGATGACTTCCGCATCAACTGGTATGCGGACGGGACGCTCAACCTGTCCGTCAATTGCCTCGACCGACATCTCGAAAAACATGGCGACCGCACCGCGATCGTCTTCGAAGCGGACGAGCCGGGACACGGCCACCGCTACACCTATCGCGAACTGTACGAAGAGACCTGCCGCTTCGCCAACCTCCTGAAGCAGCGCGGCGTCCATCGCGGCAGCCGCGTCATGATCTACATGCCGATGATCCCGGAAGCGGCGGCGGCGATGCTCGCCTGCGCCCGGATCGGCGCGATCCACTCGGTCGTCTTCGGCGGCTTCTCGCCCGAGAGCCTCGCCGGCCGCATCGCCGATTGCGACGCCTGCGCCGTCATCACCGCCGACGAAGGCGTTCGCGGCGGCAAGCCTATTCCGCTCAAGCGCAACGTCGATGCGGCGCTGGAGCATCGCGACGTGCAGTCGGTCATCGTCGTCACGCGCACCGGCGCCGACGTGCCGATGAAGGAAGGCCGCGACGTCAGCTTCTCCGCGCTCCGCGACCAGCTTCCGACCGAATGCGAGCCCGAGGCGATGAACGCGGAGGACCCGCTGTTCATCCTCTACACCTCAGGCTCGACCGGAAAGCCCAAGGGCGTCGTCCACTCCACCGGCGGCTATGCGGTCTGGGCGGCGACCACCTTCGACTGGATCTTCGACTATCGCGAGGACGACGTCTTCTGGTGCACCGCCGACGTCGGCTGGATCACCGGCCACACCTATGTCGTCTACGGCCCGCTGATGAACGGGGCGACGAGCGTCATGTTCGACGGCGTCCCCAACTACCCGGACTTCGGCCGCTTCTGGGAGACGGTGGACCGCCTCGGCGTCACCATCTTCTACACCGCGCCGACCGCCATCCGCGCCCTGATGCGCGAGGGCGACGAGCCGGTGAAGAAGCACAGCCGCAAGTCGATCCGCCTGCTCGGCACGGTCGGCGAGCCGATCAATCCCGAGGCGTGGGAATGGTACTGGCGCGTGGTCGGCGACGGCCGCTGCCCGGTGGTCGATACCTGGTGGCAGACGGAGACCGGCGGCATCCTGATTTCGCCCTTCCCGGGCGCAACACCGCAGAAGCCGGGGTCGGCGACCAAACCGCTGCCCGGCATCCAGCCCCTGCTGGTCGATGCCGAGGGCAAGGAACTCGAAGGCGCGACCAGCGGCAACCTCTGCCTCGCCTCCTCCTGGCCCGGCCAGATGCGCACCGTCTGGGGCGATCACCGCCGCTTCTTCGAAACCTATTTCTCGACCTATCCCGGCCGCTATTTCACCGGCGACGGCTGCCGCCGCGACGAGGACGGCTATTACTGGATCACGGGCCGGGTCGACGACGTCATCAACGTCTCCGGCCACCGCATCGGCACCGCCGAAGTCGAAAGCGCGCTGGTCGCCCATCCGTTGGTCGCGGAGGCGGCGGTCGTCGCCTTCCCGCACGAGATCAAGGGCCAGGCGATCCACGCCTACGTCACCCTGAACGCCGGCGAAGAAGGCACGCGACGAACTCCGGAAGGAACTGAACCAGTGCGTCCGCCGCGAGATCGGAGCACTCGCCGCCCCCGAGCGGATTCAGTTCCACCGACCCTTCCCAAGACCCGCTCCGGCAAGATCATGCGCCGCATCCTGCGCAAGATCGCGGAAGGCGAAACGTCCGGCTTCGGCGACACCTCCACCCTGGCGGATCCGACGGTGGTGGATCAACTCCTACAAGGCCGCCGCGAGTTCGCCTGAGTGCGGGTGCGCAATGGGTCGGAAGCGGACAAGCTGCGCCTCGCCGACGGGCGGCCCGTTAGTTAGCGGCTGACGCCTGACCGGGCGACATACTGCCGTCATTGCCAAATCTCTCCCTGACCGCTGCGGAAAACGTTCTTCCCACCGGCACCACGGCCTCGTTGATCAGGCGAAGGGAAAGCTTCTGCCCCTCCGCCGCACGCCCACGACCGCTGACTGGGCGACCCACCAGCGGCGATGAACCTGCGCTCCCAGCCGCGGGTCGAGCAAGGCCACCGCATCCGCCATCCGCATCAGGATCAGGGCGCTCCCCCCGGCCGCATGCACGCGAAAATAATGATCCTCCGTTTCGAGGGCGATGATGTCGCTGCCGATCTCCGGCGGCAGCCTGCTGAGCAGGGCGGACGGAAAGACGGCGGGTGCCGCCTCTGTCCCTGTTTCCGGGAGAGGGCGTGCGGGCGCCTCAGCGCCATCGGCCGTGGGCGCAGTGAGTCTCGTCGCGTAAACGATCAGCAGTTGAACGGCCGCGACGCACGCGAACAGGGCCGGTAGCTGCAGCGGCGTGAAGACGCGGCCCGGTTGGACGAGCGACATGGTCCAGGCGACGACGAAGGTCATCGGCAAGGCGGAGACCAGCGCGACGGCTCCGATCCGGAACGCACCGGCGCGAAGCCTGCGTCAGGGGCAGCACGGCCTCCGCCGCGACTGCAGCCACCACGCCGGCCGCCGTCAGCCCCAGCCAGAATGCGTAGCGGGTCGCGGTCGGATAGGCCGGGTAGGAACCGAAGGGGCCCGCGAAGCCGAGGAGCAGGCCGACCGGTATCGCGGCCAGCAATGGCCTCCATCTCTCCCGGAAAGGCCGTTGGCGCTGCGTGAACTGCATGCTTCCCACATTGGCGAAAAAGCGGACGCTATTGGCGAAATCCCGGCTTGTCGATGCGGCGGAGACCGGCGGATGGCGATCGCCGCCGGCGCGATCCGCGCCCAAACTCATCCAACATGGAGAATGAAGATGAAACGCTTGATGACGCTCGCCCTGGCCGCCGCCCTCGCTGCCCCTGCGGCGGTTGCTGCACAGCCCGCAACGCCGATCGCCCTGACCTGCGACGCGGGAGCCGCCGCGGCGGGCGGCGAGGCCCCGAACCTTCACGGCCATTGGGATTTCCTGATGGTCCCCGGGGACGCCCAGCTTCGGGCTGATGTCGATCGGCTTCGTCGGCGCCGACTATGGCGGATCGCTGGCGCCGGTGAGGACCGCGCCCGTCGTCCTGCGCAAGATCACCCTGACCGGCAACAGCATCCACATGGTCGTCGCCTCCCGCGAGGGCGATGTCCTGTTCGACGGCAAGCTCTCGGCCAAGGGCGACTTCATGTGCGGAACCGTAACCTACCACGGAGGCGAAACCTTCCCGATGGTGGCGCAGAAGCGGCCCTCGACCTACCAGTCGCAGCCGCAGGCTCAGCGGGCGCGCTAAACGGACACGAACCTATCTCTTCGCTGTCTCCGCTTTGTACTTCGCCATCTCGGCCTCATGCTGCCGCAGCATCTTCTCGTGCGCGGCCTTCGCCCTTGCGTGGTTGATCAGCACGCGATCGGCCGCGGCCTGCTGATCCGTCATCGTCCGGGCATGGTCTTCCTGCGCGCGCTTATACTCTGCTGCTATTCGCCTTTGCTCCGCGATCTCCGCATCGTCCGTGATCATCACCTGCGTCCCGATTTCCGTGATGCCATAGAGTTGCTTCGCGAACTCGTTCGGCAGGCGGATGCAGCCATGCGATGCAGGATAACCCGGCAGATCGCCGGCATGGATCGCGATGCCCTTCGACGTAAGGCGCTGCATGTAGGGCATCGGCGCGTCGTCATAGGTGGTCGACCGATGCATGACCTTCTTCTCAAGGATCGTGAACACGCCCGTCGGTGTCTCGCGTCCCAGGCTGCCGGTCGAGATCGCCGAGGCGGCAATCAGCGCGCCATCGCGGTAGACCCTCACTTGCTGAGCCGTCAGGTCGATCGTCAGGAGAGCGGGCCGCTCGAAGCGCTCTTCGCATCCCAGACATATTGACCGGGCCCAAGCGCGGCCGCTCGTTCTGCAATGGACGGATTGCGGTTCATCGCCGGCTGCGCAGCCGCAGAGGTCGCGGCAAAAGCCAGGAATCCCAATGCTATAAGCGACTTCAAAACAAACTCTCGTGTAGGAATTGCTGCCGGAGGAATAGTCGATTTTACTATGCGGGGGCTAGTCTGAGGGAGATTTACTCAGTCTGAATTCAGGGCCGCCGCCTCAGGGTCACTGCTCCGGCGGTCCCTTCTTCCTGAACACGAACGCTCGTGTGCCCATCGGTAACTGGATGGTCTGCGGCCCCGGCAATCGGTCGAGGCGGAGTTTTCGTGCGGGCTGCGTGCCGTCGACTTCGAAGCCCACGTCCTCGAAAGCGCCAACGTAAGTGTGTGGCAGAAGGTAGGGCCCGTTGCCGTCACGGCCAATATCGTAGGGGACGGTCTGGCTGCCGTTCAGGGTCAGGCGGCCTTGCGCAAGGGTGACCGTGCCACAGCAGTCGTTCTCGAAATCCCCGTCCTCGCCATGCGATGGGGGCGGGTTGCGCATCAGCAGAAACGTCGCTGCCGCCACTGCGACCAGCGCGGCGACGCCTCCGCCCCCTAACGCAAGCCGGTTCATCCGTTGCCGCCCTGAACTCGGGATTCTCTGGGCTCCACCGTCCTCAGC
Organism: uncultured Alphaproteobacteria bacterium; assembly: GCA_963807815.1. Lineage (GTDB taxonomy): Bacteria > Pseudomonadota > Alphaproteobacteria > Sphingomonadales > Sphingomonadaceae > Sphingomicrobium. The sequence continues at coordinate 8,796 of CAWECW010000017.1, forward strand.
GGAAACACGCCCGTACGCCACGACGTTGAGCCCAAACCCAACTAACAGAATGAGCACGCTCACCAGTCCGTCGAGGAGCGCCGTAGGCCAGAACCATGCGCTTGGCCCTGCCAATTGAACACCTTCAAGCTGTCCGTGCACCAGTCCGAGCGGCGCAATAATCAGCAGCGACCAGAAGAGCCTCTGCGGGAGCCAGAGGTTGAGATGCCGGAACCACGGCGCAGGCCGCCAGGCTAGTGGGTATTCGACAGCGCTTGCGACCATCCACGCGCCAAGAGGCGAAGCAAAGATCACCGACGCAAGGACCATTGCGATCCCCGTTTTCAGCGAGGTGATGTCACCAAGCCACCAGCCGACGGCACCGGGTCCGATCAGACTTACGATGAACAGCAACGTGTGCAGCCAGAAGGCACCGTCAGGCAGATAGGGCTTTCTGACGCTTCCGGCGGCGATCCGGACGATCGCAACCGGAAACACAATGAGGCACAGAATGCGGAGGACCGCTCCCACCGTGAAAAGTACGGGCGTGGGCGCGCCTTCAACCCGGGGATTGAGCACGACCAGGACGTTCGAGACGACCATACAGACGAAGAGCAGCAATACCGTGGCCAGGGTTCTGCGATTGAAGACCGCTGAAAGGGCCGCCACGAGATAACTGGGGCTGAAACGCCGGTGCCCTGCTCCATTCGTTCCCCCGGGCCGCTGCGTGATCACATGGCTGAGGCAGCCGAGGGTACAATCCTCTGAGAGCCCGTGCTGTGTGTTTTCTATCTGGTTTGGGTCACGCGCTCAATGAGTCCGCCAGCGCACGGGAGGCCGTCATAGCAACTGAGCCGAGCTAAGCCTGAGTTCCCAATAAGGCTCGTCTAGCATCGGCGACCTCGGGACGAGCCGCAACTGCCCGGTCACACGAACCTTTGGTGGCTGGCGGTCGGGTAAATCCTGCGCCCGATCAACGGCGTCGCTAAGCTCACGAAGGTCCGCATTCTGTGCATGCCAGCTAGATGTCTGCAATGGGGCCCAGTGGCAGGAATGGGTCGAAAGCTGTCGCGGCAGGAATAGGTCGAAGCGGTCACTCCGCCAACGACAAAGTCTCCTCAAGTGCGAGGTTTGATGGAAGACGGGCGGAGATAGTACCCACCTAGACGAACCGCGCCGTTTACCTTTTCAAACGCGACCTTCTCGTCGACGTATGACGCCCCTCGGTAGTCGGTCCGAAAGAACATAATGCGCTGGTTGCCTAAAGCATAAAGCTGGACCGATTGAACCGTGCCACGCTCGTAAGCTCCAAGTCTGCTTTCGAAGGCTGACATCATCCTAACGAAGGCGTCGCGCGAAGAGCTTCCCTTCAGCGATGCTGAGCCCTCATCGTACATTTGTCCGAATGCTTTCCTGTTCCAAAGAACTCTGAATCGTTGTTCTGCCCGGAAGAATTGCCGGTCCAATGCATCCTCGCGCTTGACGACGATGGGAGGCGTTTTCGGTTGTTGCTGCGCGACGGTTGGCGCGATGTAGGCCAGAAAAAGAAGGGCGATCACGGCGCGGCTTGCAATCTGCCCATGCGGACAGTGTGCGGGGACGGTTTTAAGTTCGCAAGAGGATCGAGAGCGGACACTACGTTAGTGGCAGGGATGGGTGGAAAGCTGCCACTAGCAGCCGCCATTCTCCACAGCGTCATATGCGGGCAGGAACCGCCACTTGAAGCTGAACCGCCCACGTGGCGGGTCAAAGCCATTCATCCAGTCAAAGCGCCCTAAGTATGTGCGCGAAGGCGTACATACGTCGGTTCTCCGACACTGGCTCAGCGCGCCCTTGATGGGGTCGACGGCGACGCAATCCCGCTGGCTAACCAGCAGGAAGCGGTCTTGGTCGATGTGATAGAGGTTCAGCGAGTTGTTCCGAACCAACCCGCCGCCGTCATGGAGATCGACGCTACGCGACTTGCCGGACGGCAATTTCAACGTCGCTTTCCGATGTGACGTCCCGCTCCGGCGCGGGTCATCCAAAGTGCGCACGGACAGCGTTGCCCCGCTAAAGCCAAGCGACGTTGAAGCCAACTCCGAGGTAGCCGCGAGCAATAAGACCGCTGCAATCATTCGCTCTTCGTGCGCTGTAACCCAAACGTCCGCAATGGGTCGAAAGCTGTCGCGGCAGCTTTGGGTGGAAAGCTGCCGCTAGCGCAGCCTACTCAGGGCGATCTAAGGACCTCAATTCGGGCGGTCCGAAAATCTCTTCAATCCGTTGCTCGAACAACATTGCAAACGCGAAGGCGAGCGTCAGGCTTGGATCATACTTGCCATTCTCAATCGCGTTGATCGCCTGACGGGACACTCCGACCTTCTCGCCAGCAGCAATTGGCTCCAGCCGCGCTCGTTGCGTAGCTCGCGAACGCGGTTCTTCACTGGGCCGCTCTCACCGTCTGAGCATCCACCAACCGGCTAGCCCTACACCGGCGCAAACAGCCTGGGCGACCATCGCCACTAATCCCCCAGCGACAAAGACGGCGAGCGAGCCCTGATGCCCTGATACAGATACCCCGTAGTCGGGACCAAGGCTGACCATCAGCCCGCTCATTGTGATCGCCCAAACGGCAATGCCGGTCGCCACTCCCCAAATCGCTCCAGATTTGTGTGCTTCGCGCGAGACTTCGTCCATCAGACGCCAATCGGTGAAGGCGAAAACCAGGAGGCCGAGCATGACCACGGCACCGAGGATGAAATCCCCAATGGGAGTTAGCACCGAGAAACATAACGAACTGCGAGGCCAGCGCCCGCAAGGAGAATTACCCAACCCGCCAATTTCTTACGTGCAAGCGTCATGTGCACCTCCATTGTGTCAACAAAACATGACACAGTAATGGAGACGTGTCAATAAAACCTTACATCCATCTGGCAAGCACCCGCTTGGCCCTGAATGTCCGGTGTGGGTCGAAAGCTGCCGCTAACGTCCCAGCGCCTGCAGTGGCTCAAAGGCTGAGATTTCGCTGTCCTACATCCGGGCAAATGTACCAACCTGATGACGCTCACCGAGCACGGCTCCTTCTCCCTGTCCGCTTCCGCTCCGACAATCTGATCCGCGTACCAACGCGGTGATCGGTCTTGCTCTCAACCCGACGCTTTTCCGCTAAGGTCACGGGAAAGACGCCGCTCTCCGTGACGTTAGTGACTTTAGGCACATGCACGCCGGCATGGACCACTGCTTGCCTCGCCCGTCCAAGCGGCTAATCCTTAAGGCCACTGAGGGGGAGAGGATCGCATGGCCACAGCTGCAGTGGAAAGTCATAAGCCCTGGCCGATGAGGCGCGTGGTCGCGGCCTCGTCCGCCGGCACCGCGTTCGAGTGGTACGACTTCTTCATCTTCGGCAGCCTGGCGACCACCATCCAGAAGGTCTTCTTCGCCGGCCTCGACCCGACCGCCGGCCTGATCGCCGCGCTCGGCCTGTTCGCCGCCGGCTTCGCCTTCCGCCCGCTTGGGCGCGATCATCTTCGGCGTCATCGGCGACCGGCTCGGCCGCAAGGGCGCCTTCCTTGCCACCGTCAGCCTGATGGGCGGCGCGACCTTCGCGATCGGCCTGCTGCCGACCTACTAGCCTCGGCCGGCATCATCTCGCCGATCCTGCTCATCCTCCTGCGCATCTGCCAGGGCATCGCGCTTGGCGGCGAATATGGCGGCGCGGCCATCTACGTCGCCGAACATGCGCCGAACAACCGGCGCGGGATGATGACCGGCTGGATCCAGATCACCGCGTCGCTCGGCCTGATCGCGGGCCTGCTGGTGATCCTCGGCACCCGGACCGCGATCGGCGAGGACGCCTTCCTCGACTGGGGCTGGCGCGTTCCGTTCCTGCTCTCGTCGATCCTGCTGTCGATCTCGGTGTGGATGCGCTTCAAGCTGTCGGAAAGCCCCGCCTTCGCCAAGCTGAAGGAGGAGGGCGAGGTCAGCCAGACGCCGCTGCGCGAAGCCTTCGCGCAAGTGGGAGAACCTGCAAGCGCGTGCTGATCGCCTTCTTCGGCATCATGTGCGCCCAGGGCGCCGTCTGGTACTTGACCTTCTTCTACGTCCAGGTGTTCCTGACCCGGTCGCTGGGCGTGCCCGAGCCGACCAAGGACATGCTGGTGCTCGGCAGTGACCGTGGTCAGCGCGCCGCTCTACGTCTTCTTCGGCTGGCTGTCGCGACCGGGTCGGCCGCAAGCCGGTGATGCTCGGCGGCATGCTGCTGGCGCTGGTCGCTTACTACCCCGGCTTCCACGCCATCGCCGCCGCCGCCAACCCGGCGCTGGCCGAGGCGCAGCGAAGCAAGCCGGTCGAAGTCCACGCCGACCCGGCGACCTGCTCGGTGCAGTTCGACCCGGTCGGCACGCGCCGCTTCGACAGCAGCTGCGACATCGCCAAGAGCCTGCTGGCCTCGACCGGCATTTCCTACCGGCCAGCCGCGCTATCGCGGACGACAGGGCCGTCATCGCCGTCGGCACGCAGCAGATCGAAGTCCCCGACGGCCGCGGGCTCGCACGGGCCGGAGCTCAAGGCGCTGAAGGAGGCGACCGGCGAAGGAGGTCAAGGCGGCGCTGGCCGCCGAGGGCTATCCCGACAAGGCCGACCCCGCGGCGATGAACCTGCCGGTGATCTTCGCCTGGCTGATGGTGTTCGCGGTCGCCGCGACCGCGCTCTACGGCCCGCAGGCGGCGGCGCTGGTCGAGATGTTCCCGACCCGCATCCGCTACACGGCGATGTCCCTGCCCTACCACGTCGGCACCGGCTGGGTCGGCGGCTTCCTGCCGGTGACCAGCTTCGCGCTGGTGGCGATCACCGGCAATATCTACGCCAGCCTCTGGTACCCCATGGCCTTCACCGCCATCTCGGTCGTGGTCACATTGTTCTTCCTCAAGGAGACCCGCGGAAAGCGGCTGGAAGACATCTAGGGCCGGACTTCGCGAATGCGGATCGGTCCGTCCGGCGAGGTCGGGCCGAAGCGGACCCTTCCCGCTCCATCGGCCCGCTGGTTCAGAACCGACTGCTTCACCCGCGCAGTGAAGATCTCGTCGAAGTCGCGTTCGATGTCCTGCGCGGTGCGATAGGTCACCGTCTGGCCGTCCACCCGTACCCGGAGCGGTAGCTCGACGAGCGAAATCACGCCCTGCCGGTCATTTGCTCGAAACGCCGCCTGCATTTGCCTTAGGAAGTCGGTCTGCGCCTCGACGTTGCTGGTCGAAGCTGAAACGCCACCTCCGCGCGCTGGAGCGCTGCGTTGCTTCGCCAGCTCGTTTCGGCCGACACGCGACCCGGTCGACCACGATCGAACCCTCCGCCGCATCCGCGTAGCGCGACTCCCGCTCTGCGGCTGGCGGCGGCGGAGGCGGCGGCGGTGGTGGAGCCGGCGGTGCGGGGGCTGTCGGCGGCGATCGCGGGAGCGGACGACGCCTCCAGCGCTTCCGCCAGGACGTCGGCGGATGCTCTCCCCTGATCGGGACTTGGCACGAGCGGCGGGCGGAGACTTGCCGCAAACGCTCCTCGGGCGGAGCCACAATTGTCTCGGTCGGTGCCGGATCGTTCTCGGCTGTGGCAGGCGTATCGGCGTCGGAATTGGCTGCTCGGCCTGGGGCTGGGCTGGCGGTTCAGACGCTTGCGGCAGAGGCGGCGGCGGGTCGTTGCGCAGGGTCGTCAGGGCCACCGGCACGCTGACGATCGCAATGATCGCAGCCGTCGCAAAGGCCCCGAACGCGCGCCGGTCCTTCGGCATCCAGCCCGCCCAGTATGGTTTGCGGGCGGGGGCGTCTCTGGCTCGATGCCATCGAATTTGCGCAGGGCGGCGTCGATCGCCGCTCGGCGCGCGGCCGGCCGCGGCGGCGGCGGGTTCGGCAGCGAGACGAATCGTCGCTGTCGATCGTCATCTGGAGGTCCGAAAAGCCGCATCGGCAAACTCATAGCGAAAATCATATCCCCGTCGAAGGGCTCGTTCTGGGCGGCCGCCGGCGCCGGGGGCAAGCACCGGCGGCCATGAGCTGCTAGCGCTCGAGCTGCGCCAGGGACCGCGCGCCCTTCGCGGCCCGCACCAGCTGGACGAACTCCGACCGGTAGCCGAACTCGTCCGGCCCGCGCGCCGCCTCGGCGATCCGCAGCACATCGTCATAGCTCAGCGAGCCGGTGTAGCGGCCGCCGCGCAGCAGCTCGGCGAACCCGGCGACGGCGGTGGCGAAGCGGGCGTCGCGCGGCGCCCGTCGAAGCTGGCGAACTTCGAGCCGGCGGTCGATCGGCGTGGTGATCAGCCGGCTCGTGTCCGACTTCGGCAGCTTGTAGCGGATCTTGACGAAGCCGAGCTCGCCGTTCCGGCCCGCCGCGTTCGGGCCGTGGTTCGATGCGCGTAGCGCAGATCGCCCATCGCGCGCGGCCCGCCGACCGGAACGATCTCGTAGAGGGCGGTCACCGTCTGGCCGGAGCCGACGTCGCCCGCATCGACCTTGTCATTGTCGAAATCGTCGCGGTTGAGCACCCGGGTCTCGTAGCCGATCAGCCGATATTCGGCGACGGCGGCGGGATTGAACTCGACCTGGATCTTCACGTCCTTGGCGATCGGGAACAGGGTCGAGCTGGCCTCCTCGACCAGCGTCTTGCGGGCCTCGGCGACGGTGTCGATGTAGGCGGCGGTGCCGTTGCCGTTCTGGGCCAGCGTCTGCATCAGCGCGTCGTTGTAATTGCCCATGCCGAAGCCGAGCACCGACAGGAACACGCCCTTGCCGCGCTCGCGCTCGATATAGCCCTTGAGCTCGTCCTGGTCGGTGATGCCGACGTTGAAGTCGCCGTCGGTGGCGAGGATGACGCGGTTGACGCCCTTCGGGTCGTAGTTGGCCTCGGCCAGCGCATAGGCCTGGCGGATGCCCTCGGCGCCGGCGGTGCTGCCGCCCGCGCCGAGCCGGTCGATGACCGCGCGGATCTTCGCCTTCTGGCTCGCCGGCGTCGGCTCGAGCGCGGTCCCGGCGCTGCCGGCATAGGTGACGATCGCGACCGTGTCGCGCGCGTCCAGCTCGTCGAGCAGCATGGCCAGCGACTGCTGGACCAGCGGCAGCTTGTTCGGCGCGTTCATCGAGCCCGACGTGTCGATCAGGAAGACGAGGTTGGCGCGCGGCCGCGTCGGCCTGCTGCACCTCATAGCCCTTGATGCCGATGCGGACGAGCTTGCGCCCTGCGCGACCAGGGGCTGGGGAAGACCGCGACATTGGTGCTGAACGGCTGCGCCGTCGTGCTCGGCGGCGCATAGTCGTAGTGGAAATAGTTGACCATCTCCTCGGTCCGGACCGCCGCCGGCTGCGGCAGGACATTCTGGTTCAGCGAGGCGCGGACCCAGGAATAGGAGGCGGTGTCGACGTCGATCGAGAAGGTCGAGACCGGCTCCTCGCGGACGATCTTGAACGCATTCTCGGCGAAGGTGGTGAACTTGTCGCGGCCGACGTCCTGGTAGGGCGGCGGCCAATGGCCGGGCATGCGGCGCATCGGCGCGACCATGCGGCGGCGGTGGCGGCGGCGGCGGTGGCGACATCGGCCAATCGCGAATCCGACTGCCTCGGCCTTCGACAGATCCGACCGGCTCATGCGCGAGCCGGTGACGACGATCGGCACCGTCGTCGGCTTCGCTCGGCCGCTGCCTGCTGGCTCCTGCTGCGAGCGACCTCGGTCGTTTCGATGCCTCTGTCCCGCGCAGGACGCGAGCAGCATCGCTCCGAGCGCCAGACCCAGGGGACGGTGATGTGCTCCCCATGAAAACCTCCCTCAAAACAGCGGGCAAAATTGCCCGCCTGATTCCTGAGACGCGCGTCCGGGGATTTCCTTTGAGGCCGTGCGAAATATTTTTCGGCTTCGCGCACCGCTCCGCGGAGGATCCGGCGGACTTCGTGCATCCGCCAGGCGACGGTCGCTTCGGCGATGCCGAGGATTGCGGCGGCCTCGGCATGGGTCAGCTGCTGGCCGGCGACCAGCACGGCCGTGTCGCGCAGCGCCGGCTTCAGCCGGGCGATCGCGCTCTTCAGCCAGATCGCGTCGTACAGGTCGCGGCCGTCCTCGCTGGACGCGGCGAGGCCGACCAGCACCGCAAGCTGCTCGGTGAAGGCGCCGAACGGAGCGGCGGCGGCGCCGGAAGTCGCGGCAGGCGTTGAAGGTGATGCCGCACAGCCAGGTGGTGAATTTGGCCTCGCCGCGAAAGCTGCCGATCTTCTCGACCAGCGTGCAGCAGACGTCCTGGGCGATGTCGTCGGCGTCGGCGCGCGATCCGGTCAGCTGCCAGGCGAGGCCGTGGATGCGGTCGTAATGCCGCTCGAGCAGGGCCGCGAACGCGTCGCGGTCGCCGGCGCAGGCGGCGGCGACGAGACTGGAATCTGGATCGCTGCCGACTTGTGACACCCCTGATTGCCCGCGACGCCCGAACCTCGCCTCGACTTATGGCCAAAGCGGGGCTGACGCGCCAGCGGCGCTTAGGGCGCCCAGTGGATGTCGATCGGCTGCTCGGCCTCGGCAAGGACACGGCCGATCGGAAGCTTCGAGCTCTGCCCGTCCTCGATCGCCTGCTCCAGCATCTCGCGCTTGTCGCCGCCGGTGATGGTGATCAGCACCGTTCGGGCGGACAGGATCGAGGCGCGGGTCAGCGTCACGCGCGGCAACGGGCGCATCTTCCGGCATCGGATCGGGCATGACGCCGACCGCGCGGCGCGCCTTCGGCGCATCGAGCGCATCCTGCAGGTCGGGGCCGGTGAAGATCGAGGCGGTATGCCCGTCCGCGCCCACGCCCAGCCAGACGAGGTCGGGCGGCCAAGGAAGGTCCTGCAGCCGGGCATCGGCGGAATTGCCCGCCAGCCGGTAGTCGGCGAATGTCCGCCGCGATCGGGATTACGCGCGCGCCCGCAGGCAGGAAGGCCTGGGCGATGCCGCGGATGTTGCTGCGCTCATCGTCCATCGGCACCAGCCGCTCGTCGGTCGGGATGATCGTGACCTGCTTCCAGGGCAGCTTCCTCGCTGCAAGCGCCTTGTAGATCGCCTTCGGCGTGTCGCCGCCCGGCAGCGCGATCAGCGAGGAGCCGCGCGCATCGAGCGCGCTTTCGATGATGAAGCCGACATCGCCGGCAACCGCGTCCGCCATTTCCTCGGCGCTGTCATATTCCCACCATTCGGCTTCGATCATTCGGATTCCTCAAAATGCTTGGCGATAAATGCCTTCGGACGCCGACCGGTTCGCCGCGGCGATTGGTCGCGGAGGTCATACACAGGTGCCTCGTCACCAGCGCGCAGGTCGCATTATCAAGCTCAGCATTCCCGCTCGACTGATAGATGCGGCAATGACTGAGCGCGTCCGCTAGGGCCGATCGTGAATTTCACACACGGCGAATATCCGCTCGGCAAAGCAGGCGTCGCAGATGGCGCGGGAAATCGCGCCCACGCGGCCCGCGTGTGATCGGCTGCGCGCGGGTCCCAATTCCCGCCGCCGCCGCCCGTGCCACTGCCAGAGCCGCCAGAGCCGGTCCCCGTCCCAACCCCGCCGGCGCCCGTGCCCGGACCGGCGACGTCCGACGCGCCCTGCGTCGGCGCGGCGCCCTCGTTCGGAGTCTGCGATACGTGCACGGGCGCGGGATCGGCAGCGCGATCGGCGGCTTCGGAGCGACGACCGGGGTTGCCTGGCTCTTGATGTTCTCTCGCGAGGCGGCGCCCTTCCGTCCTTGCGGCTGCTCCGTTTGCTGGCGGCCGTCGGCGGTTCCGGCGTCGGCTTCCGGAGGAGGCGGCACTTCGTCAACGTCGAAAACGCGGGTCACCGACTGCGGGTCGGTGACGTCGATCTTCCCGGACAGATGGAGGAGGACGAACAGCAGTGCCGCGTGAATGGCGATCACCGCCGCGATCGCGCCGCCCTTGTCGCGGTTCTGGAGTTCGGGACGATACATAGCGGCCGGTCAACGCACTAATGCTGCACGGTTGCCCGGCTGTCACGCTGTCCCGGAAATGACACACCGGACGGCAGGAGCCGCCCGGCGCCCTGTCGTTCAAATGGATTAACGGCTTGTAGCGCTCGAACTCCGGCGGCCGCCGCCGTGGCTGGCTCGTCCGCCCTTGCTTGCGATTTCCCGCTGCTTCGCTGGGTCCATCGCCGCAAATCCGCGCTTCGACCCGCCACTCTTCGTTCCGGCCATGCTTTCCTCCTTAGTTGCTACGATCGTAGCGGCGGGGAACGCAGCCGTCGAAACGGCGGTTCAAATCTTTGACCTGGGTTATGACGATTGTTGTTCGTCGGGTTCACCGGCGCGGAATTCGTCCCGCCTGCGCAGCGCGAAGGCCATGGCCGACACGCCAATCACGACGATCCCTGCCAGCTCCAGCAGCCAACCGCTGCGTAGCCCGGCGACGTCGACGGTGACCCACTGATCGATGTGGTGAAACGAGCCTGCCCGAACCACGACGAACGTGAAGAGCAGGACGATTCCCGCCGCGGCGCACTTCACCCATTTCGACGATTTGCGAAGCCAGACGATGAGGACGGCCAGCGTGACGGCTCCGATGCCGGTAAAGCGCCAGCAGGAACAGGGCCTGCATCGAGCCTCCGCTGTTCGTAGAGTCCTGCCGACTTCGCAAAGCTGCGCGCCTCCACGGTCAACAGCGTCTGCAGATCGAGCTCTTTGTTCAGGCCGAGGAGGATCGAGCAGCAAGCCGGTCGCCAGCCAAAAATGGCGCTCCCGCGATTGGCGGCGGTTCGCGCCCAGAATGACGCTCCAGCGGCACCAAAATAAAGTACGACAATGACCCACGCGAAGGTGCTCCGGTCGTTAAATAGCGCGGCTACGGTCAAGCGTTTCTCACGACAGGCAATGCGTTTCCGGGACGCTTGCAGCGTGCGAGCGCTACCGCCAACGATGCTGCCGAGCAGACAGGAAATCAACGCGGAGAAATCTGCACAGCTTAAGTCCCGGATTTGGAGGGGGAATTGCCGGATCCGGCCGATGGCCGAACATGGTTAACAGAAATTTACCATTACTGGTGCGCGGCCGCCACAGGCGGCCTGTAAAGTGTACCGACACTCTGCTGTTGATGGAATGTAAGCTTGTTGCCTGTGGCTTTTGGGGGTCAGATTCCCGGGAGTCTTTTGAACTCAAATGACCGGGTGGGGTCACTAAAATCTTGATTATCCAGGCGAAGGCGCTTGCGCCGACGACAACGCTTAGCCGTTTCGCTGCGCGTCGCGCGGCTGCGCTGCTGCGGGCTCTTCCTCGTGGGCGCCGCGCTTAACCGGGGCGGGCGCCGCGCACGCCGAAGTCATGGAGATCGGCACCGGACGGCTCGCTCAAGGTCCTGCGCGATAGTCCCGATGCGGCCTGGTCGACCGGAGATGCCGAAACAGAGGCAGTTCCGGCAGACGCGACGATCATCCCCGATGCGCGATTACCACGCTCAAGGACAATGGCTGGTCGGGCCAATATGCCAAGTCGCTGGTCGAGATCGCGCGGGCGAACGATATCAGCCCCTACTTGCTCGAAGCGGTTGTCTGGCAGGAGAGCCGCTGGAACCCGGCAGCAGTTTCGCGCGCCGGTGCTATCGGACTGGCGCAATTGATGCCCGGAACGGCGCGAGACCTTGGCGTCGACCCGCGCGACCCGATACAAAATCTCTCGGGTGGTGCGAGGTATCTTCGGCAGCAACTGAACCGTTTCGACGGGAACGTTGAGAAGGCCCTCGCAGCGTATAACGCGGGTCCGGGACGCGTCATGACGGCAGGGGGAATTCCGTCAATTCCTGAAACACAGGCCTATGTGCGCGCCATCGTCGCGCGCCTGGCGGCCAATTCGATCAAAGAAGGAAATCCCAGTGAAGATTGTCAAAGCGACGGTCGCACTTGCTGCGGCTGCCATGCCGACTGCGGCGCTGGCGCAGGCCAATCCGCAGGGCTCCGGCCCGATCGTCTCTGCGCTCAGCTGGCTGCAGGGCACCTTGCTCGGCAATGTCGCGACGTCGGTCGCGGTGATCGCGGTCGCGATGGTCGGCTTCATGATGCTGACCGGCCGCCTCAACTGGCGCTTCGGGGCGACGGTGATCATCGGCTGCTTCATCCTGTTCGGGTCGGCCGCGATCGTGTCGGGCATCCAGTCCACCGCAGCGGTCTCGGGCTAGCGAAGTGCGCGCACCCCTCTTCCGCGCCCTCACCAGGCCGCAGATGTTCGCGGGGTCACCTTCAACTTCTTCGTCATCAACGCCGCGGTGACGACGGAGCTGTTCCTGCTGACCCGCTCGTTCCTGGCGCTTGCCGGTGGCGCTGGCCGATCCATGCCGTCGGATATTTCCTGTGCCTGCGCGAGCCGCGCGTCTTCGATCTCTGGCTGACCAAGGTCAGCCGCTGCCCCCGCGTGCGCAATTACAAGCGCTGGGGCTGCAACAGCTATTCGCCTTGAGGAGCCGCTGATGAAGTGGACCGGTGCCAGCCCAGTGGGCGAAGCGGGAAGCCCGCGCCGGCGACCGACTGCCGTTCGATCGCGCATCATCGACGACGCGACCATCCGCCTGCGCGACGGCGCCGTCATGCGCACGCTGCAGATCGGCGGGATGGAGTTCGAGACGCAGGACGCGGACCAGCTCGACCATGCGCTCGCCGGTGCGCGAAGTGCTGCTGCGCAGCGTGCTCGACGCGCGCTTCGTGCTCTATCATCACGTCGTCCGGCGCCGCGTGACCGTCGCTTCGGGCGGCGAGTTCGATTCCCCGTTCTGCGCAGCCGATCGGCAAGCAGTGGGACGCGCGGCTCGACGAGCGGCGGCTGTTCGTCAACGAGCAGTTCCTGACGATCGTCCGCCGCCCGGCGCGCGGCAAGACCGGCTGGCCGGAGCGGCTCCAGCGCCGGTTCGGCCGCGGGCAGCGACGACGATCCCGGCGCGATCCGCGATCTCGAAGCGGCGACCGCCGCGCTGCTCGCCGGCCTCGAGCCGTACGGCGCGCGGCTGCTCTCCTGCTACCGCACCGAGACGGGCGAGCTGTCGGAGCCGCTCGAATTCCTTTCGAGCATCTACAATGGCGAGATGCGCCCGGTCGTGCTGCCGGCGGACGGACACCGACCTCGGCCATCACATCCCCTACAAGCGCGTCAGCTTCGGCCTCGACGCGATCGAAGTCAGCGCGGCGCCGGCGGCCGCAGCTTCGCCGGCCATGCTGTCGATCAAGGAATATCCCGACGCGAAACGCGTGCCGGCCTGATCGACAACATCCTTCGCCTGCCGCTGCGAACTGGTGCTGACCGAGAAGCTTTGCGCCGGCCGATCGCCAGATCGCGCGCGAGCGGATCGACCTCGCCCTTCGCCGCCAGAAGGCGAGCGAAGAGGACAGCGGCACCGAGCGGCGCGAGATGCTCGCCGCGCGCGACGCGCTCGGTGCCGGGCAGGCCGGCTTCGGCGACCATCACTTCAGCCTCATGGTCCGCGCGCGGCGACCTCGCCGAGCTCGACACCGCCATGGCGCAGCGCCGCCGCGGCGATCGCCGACATCGGCGCCATCGCGGTGCGCGAGGACGTGAACCTGGAGCCCTGCTTCTGGGGCCAGTTCCCCGGCAACGAGGCCTATGTCGTCCGCCGCGCGCTGATCTCGACCGCCAATGCCGCGGGCTTCATCTCGCTGCACGGATTCCCGGTCGGCCAGCCCACGGGCAATCATTGGGGCGACGCCGTCTCGGTGCTCGAGACGACCAGCTCGACGCCCTATTTCTTCAACTTCCACGAAGGCGATCTCGGCCATTTCTCGATCATCGGCCCGTCCGGATCGGGCAAGACCGTCGTGCTCAACTTCCTCGCCGCGCAGGCGCAGAAGTTCGGACCGCGCACGATCTTCTTCGACAAGGATCGCGGCGCGGAGATCTTCCTGCGCGCGGCCGGCGGCCACTATTCGGTCGCTTCGGCCGCGGCGAGCCGACCGGCTTCAACCCGCTCCGCTTGCCGAACACGGCCGACAACAGGGCCTTCCTGCGCGACTGGCTCGGCGTGCCTGCTCAATGCCGAAGGGCCGGAGGAGCTGGCTTCGATCGCCTCGGCGGTCGACGCCTGTTTCGACCACGACCCGGCGTTCCGCCGCCTGCGCTATTTCCAGGAGCTGCTCGGCGGCCGCCGCCGTCCCGAGGCGGGCGATCTCGCGTCGCGCCTCGACCCGTGGATCAACAATGGCGAGCATGCCTGGCTGTTCGACAATGACGACGACCAGCTCGACCTCGAGCTCGCGCATCCTCGGCTTCGACATGACGGCGCTGCTCGACAGCCCGCGCCTGCGCACGCCGGCGATGATGTACCTGTTCCACCGCATCGACGAGCGGCTCGACGGCGAGCCGACGCATGATCCTGATCGACGAAGGCTGGAAGGCGCTCGACGACCCGGTGTTCGCCGCGCGCATCCGCGACTGGCTGAAGACGCTGCGCAAGCGCAACGCCATCGTCGGCTTCGCGACCCAGTCGGCGCGCGACGCGCTCGACAGCCGCATCTCGGCGGCGATCGTCGAGCAGACCGCGACGATGATCTTCATGCCCAACCCCAAGGCGAAGGCGGAGGATTATTGCGCCGGCTTCGGCCTTTCCGCGCACGAGCTGGAGCTGATCCGCTCGCTTCCGGCGCACAGCCGCTGCTTCCTGGTCCGCCACGCCAACCACAGCGTCGTGGTCCGGCTCGACCTGTCCGGCATGCCCGAGCTGCTGACTGATCCTGTCGGGCCGCGAGGCGACGCGTCCGCCGGCTCGATGCGATCCGCGCGAGCGTCGGCGACGATCCGGCGCACTGGTATCCGCTGCTGACCGCGCGCGCCGTGGCCGGGCGACGATGCCGACGGCGACGGCATGTACCTCGAGGCGGCCGAGTGAGCGCCTGCCCGACATTCGGCGACGGCGGCGCCGTCGGGCATCGCCGAGGCGCTGCGCGTCGTCGACTGCATGAGCGGCGAGGCGGCGCCGTTCGCCTTCGGCGCGGCTGTTCGGATCGGACGCCGCTGCTCGGCCAGGCGCTGACCGGCCGCGCTGACGCTGTACATTGCCTTCTACGCGATCGGCCTGCTGACCGGCCGCACGTCGCTGTCGGTGTCGCAGCCTGACGCCGCGCATGATGACGCTCGGCATGGTGCTGACCTTCGCAACCTCCTGGGTCGCCTATCAGTCGGTCATCTGGAACCTGCTGGTCGGCGCGCCCGACCAGATCGCCAGCCTGCTGATCGGGTACCCAGGGCAGCGCGACGATCGCTGTTCGCCGACCGGCTCGACACGATCTTCGCCGTGGTGGCGCAGGCCGCCGCCAGCGACCGAAGCGGCCGACGGCCGGCCGGCATGCCGCAGCGGCGACTTCGCTTCGCCTCGGGCCCGGACCTGCTCTGGCTGTCGCGCGCTGCTGCTGCTGCTCGGCACGGTCGGGGTCCTGCTGGTCGCGCCAGGATCGCGCTGGCGGCGATGCTGGCGCTCGGGCCGATCTTCATCATCTGCGGCCTGTTCGAAGGCACCCGCGGCCTGTTCGAGGGCTGGCTCAAGGCCGCGGTCCTGTTCGCGCTGACGCCGCTGCTCGCCGTGCTGATCGGCGGCGCGACGATCGCGCATGCTGTCGCCGATGCTGGATTCGCTCGCGGCCGCGGGTGGCCAGGTCCCGCTGCGCGCTGACCACGACGCTGTTCCTTGCGCGCCGCGGTCTACTGCGCGCTGATGGCTGCTGTGCCTGAAGATCGCCGGCACCATGGTCGCCGGCTGGCGGCTGCCGTTCAGCGCCGGCCGCGACCGCAAGGCTGCGACCACGCGACTGCCGCGCGCAGCGCACGACGTCGCAGCCGTCCGGTCGGCGCTGAGCCCGCTCCGGCAGCGCGCGCCAGCAGCAGCGATCCGCGCATGCGCTCGCATCATCAGCGCGGCCATCGCCGGCGCCTCCGCCGCCTACGACCGCCCGGCACCCGAGCTATCCGCTCTACGCCGGCGCCGGCGCCAGGTCGGCCGCAGTCACGGCGTCGCCGACGCGCCGCTCCGCATCCGCGCTCCGACCCGCGCCTCGGCAGTCTCGAGCCGTCACTATCGACCACGCACCGTTCAGTTCCAAAGGACCCATCATGACGAAGATCCCGGCCGCTTTCCTGGCTTTGGCTCTTTTCTCCACCCCCGCGCTCGCCGCGTCGACCCGCGGCTGAAGAGCGTCCACTACGAGGCCGACAAGGTCGTCCCGTTCAGGGGCGCCTCGGCTATCAGTCGATGATCGAGTTCGGCCACGGCGAGCGGATCGAGAATGTCGCGGTCGGCGATTCCAGCGCCTGGCAGGTCACGCCCAACAAGCGCGCCAACCTGCTGTTCCTGAAGCCGCTGTTCGGCAAGGCGCAAGACCAACATGACGGTGGTCACCGACCAGCGCACCTATCTGTTCGACCTCAGCGTCGCGACGCCGCGGAACGCGCCGCTGTACAATCTGCGCTTCACCTATGGCGCGAAGCCGCCGGCGGCACAGCCGCAGCAGCCGCGGTCGCCTATCCGAGCCTGCTTGCCAATGCGCCGGCGGCCGCCCGGTCGTGGCCCACCCGAAGCTGAACTACGACTGGAAGCGGAAGGGCGACAAGGAAATCCTTCCGGCCCGGTATCTACGACGACGGCCGTGCCTTTACCTGCAGTGGAAGGCGGGCGTGCCGATGCCCGCCATTCTACGAGCGGGACGCGAAGGGCCGCGAGGGCCTGGTCAACTACCGCCGCAGGCGGCGACTTCATCGTCGTCGACCAGGTGCCGGACACGCTCGTGATGCGGCTCGGCAAGAAGGCCGGCTGTACCTGATCAACCGTCACCCGCCCAAGGACGCAGCCCGTCGCGGATCGCGGAGCGCTAATATGAAGAACGCACTGATCGTTGCTCGACCCGAGCGCCAGCAGTCGGATCCCCGGATCGAGCTCGAGCCCGAGACGCTGGCGCTGGCCAAGCGGAACGCCTTTCCGCTCGTCGCCCAGCAAAGCCGCGCAAGGACGGCATGGGCCTCGCGGTCGGCGGCGGCGGCGCGCTGCTGCTCGGCGTCGCGACCTTCGCTGGCTTGTCCGGTCGCCGCGAGGTGCAGCCGCGCGCGAGGCTGCCGGCGGCCGTCGCCTGCCGCAGGCCAAGCCGGCACCGCCGGCGTTGCCGTGCCGCCCGAAGCGCTGACGCAGGTTCGCTCGCGACGGCGCGGCGCCCCGGTCGCTGATGCCGGGCCAGTGCCGCCGATCGTCGGCGACCGGCGATGCCTCCGTCAACATCGCGCCAGACTGGCCGATGCTCAACCGTCACGGCGCGCCCGCGCTGATCGTCGACAGCAGCGGACCCGCCGGCCAGTGCCCGCGGCGCTCGTCGCGCCAGGCGTTGCCGGCAACGATGCCTTCGCCTCGCTTCGGCAATCCGACGTCGCCAAGGCGACGCGGATGAAGAATCCCGGACCAGACCGTCTCGCAGGGCACGCTGATCCCGGCGGTGCTCGAAACCGCGATCAACAGCGACCTGCCGGGCTACGTCCGCGCCGTCGTCAGCAGCGACATTCGCAGCTTCGACGGCAGCCGCGTGCTCGTCCCGCGCTCGTCGCGCCTGATCGGCCAGTACAAGAGCGGCGTCGCCGGCGGGCAGACCCGCGCCTACGTCATGTGGACGCGGCTGATCCGTCCCGACGGAGTCTCCGTCGCGCTTGCTTCGCCGGCGGTCGGATGCGACGGGGCAGACGGGCCTGACCGGCAAGGTCGACAGCCATTTCATGAAGCGCTTCGGGTCGCGCTCCTGCTGTCGGTCGTCGGCGGCGCTTCGACGGTTGCGAGCGGCGGCGCCGGCCTGATCCTGTCGGGCGGCGCAGAGCGCGGCGTCGGTCGCGGCGCAGCAGCAACGGCCAGATCCCGCCGACGATCAAGGTCCGCCAGGGCCAGCCGATCCGCGTCTTCACCGCGAAGGACCTCGACTTCTCGACGGTGGCCGGATGATCGCACCCGCGCCGGCGCCGGCGACTGCAGATGTCGCGCACCTAGGCGTCTATCTCTCCGCCTATCTCGCGCCGTTCCAGCATTGGCTGGCGGACGAGAACGTCACCGAAATCCTGGTCAACCAGCCGGGCGAGGTGTGGACGGAGAGCGCCGGCGCGCCGGAATGACGCAGCACGAAGCGCCGGAGATCGACGACGTCCTGCTCAGCCGGCTGGCCGCACAGGTCGCGCGCTTCAGCCATCAGGGCATCAACCGCGAGCGCCCGCTGCTGTCGGCGACCCTGCCGACCGGCGAGCGCATCCAGATCGTCAGTCCGCCCGGCGACGCGCCGGCACTTCGCTCTGTCGATCCGCCGCCACCGGCTGCTCGACGTTCCGCTTGACGCCTACGAGCGCGAAACGCAAGGCCGACGCCGTGAAGGCCTGGCACGACCGCGAGCCGGGAACGCAGCGACATCGACTTCCTGCGCGAGGCGGTGCGCGGCAGCGCGACGATCCTGATCTCGGGCGGCACCTCGAGCGGCAAGACGACCTTCCTCAACGCGCTGCTGCGCGAGAGTGCCGGAGCATGAGCGGGTGATCCTCGTCGAGGACACGCCCGAAATCCGGCTCGGCAGCCGCAACGGCGTCGGCCTGATCGCCGTGAAGGGCGAGACCGGCGAAGCGCGCGTCACGACCGACGATCTGCTGCAGGCGGCGCTGCGCCTGCGCCCCGACCGCATCGTCCTCGGCGAGCTCCGCGGCGGCGAGGCGGTGAGCTTCCTGCGCGCGATCAACACCGGCCATCCGGGCTCGTTCAGCACCATCCACGCCAATTCGCCCAGCGGCGCGCTCGAGCAACTCGCGCTGATGGTGATGCAGAGCGGCCTCGGCCTCTCCCGGCCGACACGATCGCCTACGTCCGTCGGTCGTGGACGTCGTCGTCCAGCTCGACCGCGCAAGGCGGCCAGCGCGGGATCGCCGCGATCGAGCGCACGTCCGACCTCTTCGATTGAACCGGTTAGGTCTCGAGACGCCCGCTGGCTGACTTTCCCGTCACAGGATAAAGTCTCCCCCGCCGAGGGTATGTAGCCCGTCGAGCCGGATCATGAAGTCGGCGATGCCGTCTCCGTTGGTATCGCCAGAGACGTAGGTATTGCCGCTGATCTGCTCGTAGCGAAGTTGCCCGGCGACGTTGGTGAAGGCAGCGGTACCGATGAACGCGAAGTCCTGCGTTCCGCCGAGGGTGGTGTTGGCATCGACAAGGTCGAGGCGGATCTTGTCGGCCTCGGCATGGCTGAAGTCGTGGATGACGTCGGCGGTGGCGGTGGTGTTCGCCGCCAAAGTCGCCTTCACGGAACACGAACCGGTCGCGAGCCGCTGCCGCCGGTGAAGAAGTCCTGGCCAGCTCCGCCTTCAAGCCAGTCGTTGCCGGTGCCGCCATCGACGGTGTCCGAGCCAGCGCCGGCGTAGAGCTTGTCGTTGCCGCCCAAGCCGGACAGCTCATTGTCGCCGCTGTTGCCCCGCAGCACATTGGCCAGGCTGTTGCCGGTGCCATCCACGTTTCCGCTGCCCTGCAGTCAGCGTTCTCGACCTCGCTCCCCAGAGTAAAGCCGATCTCGCTGCGAGACCGGTCCGTGCCCTCGCCGGCAAGCTCGGTCACCGTATCGCCGGCACTGTCGATGAAGTAGATGTCGTTGCCGGTGCCGCCGGTCATCGTGTCGTCACCAGTCTCCGCCGTCGAGCTGGTCGTTGCCGGCATTGCCAATGAGCGTATCGTTGCCGCCCTCGCCCCATAGCCGGTTGGATCCCGAATTGCCGGTCAGGACATTGGCATCGTCATTGCCGCGGCCGTGGATCGAGAAGACGCCAGTCTGGGTCAGATTCTCGACATTGGCCTTAAGCGTATGCGCGACCGAGGCCAGCACCGTGTCGGTGCCCTCGCCGGCCAGCTCAATCGGCGCGTCGCTGGCATGGTCGACAGCATACGTGTCGTCGCCGGCCCCGCCATACATGACATCCGCTTCGCGGCCGCCGTCGAGCGTGTCGTTGCCGCCATAGCCGTAGAACCGGTCGATCCCGTTGCCGCCGGAAAGCCTGATCATTGAACGCCGCGCTGAAGCGTGTTGGCGCCGCTGTTGCCGGTGATCTCCAGCCCGTTGAGCACCGACCGTGCATCGACATTGTGCGCGAGCAGGACCGGTGATCACCGCATTATCCCCTTGCCGGTGCCGATCACCACACGCTCAATCCCGGTGTCGCCCGCGAACAGACGGAGCGTCTGACCCACGCCGGTCGCGGAAAAGCGGACCTCGTCAGTGCCGATCGTGCCTGTGTCCGTAATCTCGGCAGCAGTATGCTCGGCCAAGGCCCGGACTATATAGAGGTCCGAGTTTCGCCGCCGTCAAGGATGTCAGTCCCACCGAGACCATCAATTAGGTCGTTACCGCCGCCCCCAAGTAGCATGTTGCTGTCGGAATTGCCGGCCAGACGATCTTTGAATTCGGATCCCAGCACGTCTTCAATAGCCAAAAGTGTGTCGGTGCCTGCGCCGATAGTCTTTTGAGCACCGGAGATCGTCAGATCGACCTGAATACCTTCGTCGGCTTCGGAGTAGGACGCGATGTCGTAGCCGCTACCGCCGTTGAGCGTATCGTTGCCGCTTCCGCCCTCCAGGAAATCGTTACCGGCATTTCCGATCAGCGTGTCGTTACCAGCATCGCCGTAGAAGACGTCCACCGCCTTGCCGCCGGTCAGGATGTCGCCTCCATCCCCTGCCGAAACGATTTCGTCGACCCGGCCGTGCGTGCCGTCATAGCGGTCGTTTCCGCCGAAGAGGTCGAGACTGCCGGTGATCAGACCATTGTTTATGATCGTTTCGATGCCGGTGCTGGTGGGCTCGGCAAAGATATCGCCTCTGATTGTACCGCTATTCGTCAGGTGCAGGTAACCGAAGGTATAATCCGGCTCTGGATCGAAGATGTTCCAGAAGATTGCGCCTTCGATAACGCCGCTGTTGTTGATCGTGAAATGCTCGCCGTACCGGGTCTGGAAGAAAATCGCGATGTCGGCAGAGATCAGGCCGCTGTTCGTGATCGTCGGGAAGGAAAGCCCGTCATAGACTACTGCGATTGAGACGCCGTCCCCGCCCGGCGTGACGGAAGCAATAATCGAACCGGTGTTGATCAGATCCCCGCCAGCATTGAATCCATCCACTGCGATGGACCCTGCGCCCCCCTGAACCTCGATCGTTCCATGATTCTCTATCAGGGGCTGATTTACTGTTAGAATCCTCTTCGGCGAAGCCGGTCTGGGAGAATGCACCTATATAGCCGGTCGCCTCGTTTATGATGGACGAGCCTTCGATTTGAACGTCGGCGGTGAGGATTGCCGTCGCATTTCCGGCTGCGGCGGTCGCGATGATGTTGCCCTCGTTGGTGATGACACCCCGCGTATCAATCAGGATTCCCCGGGCGTCCCAAACACCGACGTTGTGAGCTTCGATCGACCCGAAATTATCGATCGACCCGACAATTACGCCAATAGCCGAGGCCATTCGAAGGTCGCCTGCGCCTGTGGCTACGATCGAACCGTGATTTTCGATCGAAGTAGCGGCCACCGCGGAGGCATCCGCAAAGAAAACGGACAATCCTCGCACGTTGATCCAGGTCTCATTGCCCTCGATCAGAAGGGCCTGGTCCGTAATGTTGATCGGGTCGTAGTTATTGTGCGAGTCCACATCGGGATTGAAGCCATAAGCTGTAGGATCCGGCGCGACGGAGCCGGCTGCGATTGCGTCCAGGCCGACCGCTGTACCCGGCGGAGTTGCATTCAACGCGACCGTCGCAACCAAACTGACCAGGACGGTCGCTTCGCCGCTTGTGTAGGCATGATAAATCACGCCATCGATGACCTGGTCAGGCAAGGCCGTCCATGAGCCCACCAGATCGACCTTGTCGGTGGGGGTCGCGCTGATCCTAAGCACGCTCGATCCCCCAGTGATCCCAGGGATGTCCGCAGCTCGGACGATCAACTCTTTCGAACCGCCAAGCACAATTTGTTCGAAACTGGTGACGCGAAGAAACTCGATATGACGGCGGAGAGGTCGAGGATTTGGGATCCGGAGGGGAGAACCAGCGTGTCGAAGCCGTCGCCACCGTCGGCGCTCCGAAACGTGTAATTTGACAGTACGAGCCTGTCATTTCCCGATCCGCCGTAAGCCAGATCGCCGCCAGCGACGTTTAACGTATCATTGCCGACCGCGCCAAAAAGGCCATCGTTGCCGGCTCCGCCCGTCAAGGTATCGTCGCCGCCACCCCCGAAAAGAAGGTCGTTGCCGCTATTGCCTTTCAGCGTGTCGTTACCGGAATCTCCGTTGACGATGTCGCCGTAGGAAGAACCGATGAAATCGTCGGCGCCGTCACCCAGGTAAATGACGCCGCCGATAGTCCCGCCGCTTGTGTCGATCCGATCGTTCCCAGATCCCATATCGACCTTGCCGTCGATCTGCCCGTCGTTAAGCAGAATGTCGTTCCCGGTACGAAGGTCGACATCGCCGCGCAGGATGCCCGTGGAGGTGTTCGTGACCGTCTGGGCGTTCTCGACAAGCCCTGCTCCGAATTCGCCTTCAAGGATGCCCCCGCCAACGTCCGACGACGGAGCGTAGATAGCAACATCGGCCTCGATCGTGCCGCTGTTGATGACAGTCATTGCTGCGTTGGTATGGTTTGCCAGAAGCAATCCGTACGACTTCTGGCCATCGTAGGTAGCGTTGACCCGGATCAGGCCCTGGTTGTCGATATCATAGGGCGAATTGAAGGTGGGACTGGAGCCGCGCGACCATATTCCGACCGCCCACTCGCCCTCCACAAGGATCTGTCCGTTCGGGCCGTTCAGGATCGGCGTGTTCGAGCCAGTGTCCTTGATTTCCATACGCATTGCCCGTCCAACGAGGGAAGCCGGTATCCGGATGATAGGCTTGTTCCGGGTCTTCAAAGGCTCGAACGGCGATCAAGCCGTCGTTCGTGATGAATGCCGCTCCTCGGTCTTCCCAAATGCCGTGAGCGTTTCCGGCGTAGCAAATCGCGTAGACCGATCCGTAATTGATGATCTCGCCCGCATTGAACGAATTGAGCACCGTTATCCCACGGGCGGCATAGGTCTCGGAAACGACCGCCACCGTGCCGAAGTTTACGAGCCAGCTGCCACTGTTGCTGAGATCAACGCCGCTCGTGCCGTAATAGGATTTTGCCGACATAAATCCGTAATCGGTGAGGCCGCCCCAGACATCGAATTCGGTTTCGCCAAAGAAGGGGACGTTAACGGAAGCGGCCGATCCTGGCGCGACTTGGAACGGCGTAGCGCTCGTTGCCGGATCCGGTCCGGCCGGAAGCGTTGAGATGATGCTTCCAGGCGCCGGCGAAAGGACCGGAGGGGGTGCCGGAAGCGGGTCCGGCAGCGCCGGCATGGGCGGTGGCGGCACCGCACTTTCCGGCGAGATCGTCGCGTTGACCGTGGCCACGTCGGTGTTCAAGCAGGTAATCTGCTCTCCGCTGGACAAAGCGATTACGACGTCGGCGCCAACTTGCGTGACAGATATTGCGGTGATTTCGAAGAAGAGTTGGATAGTATCTTCGGTCGTGAGATCGGTGATCGTGTCGTTGCCGTTCACATCGATGCCGGAATAATCGAAACGGTCTGCGCCGCTGCCGCCCGTCAGGACGTCATCACCTTCCCATCCGGTAATTACATCATTCCCGGCACCGCCAGAGATTTCGTTTGCGCCGGAGCTGCCGTACAGCAAGTCGTTGAAGGCGCTTCCTTCGAGATCTTCGAAGTTGGAAAGCCTGTCAAATCCCTGGTTCGTGTTTTGCGAACCGTCCCGAATGTTGCCGATGATAAAGTTGGTGGCGTCAGCGAAACTGAGAGTGTCGATACCGGCCCCGCCATCGAGAGTATCGTCTCCTTCGCCACCACGAAGAATGTCGTCTCCAGCGCCGCCGTTGAGGATGTCATTCCCGCCGAGACCATTGATCGTGTCGTCACCATCGGTGCCGCTCAACGTATCGTCGTCGGAAGTCCCGTTAATCGTAGACATTCCGAAACTCCGTTGCTCTTTACCCCGGGGACGCGGGATTGCTCTCCGAACTCGCCCACTGAGGATGAGACTAGTTGAACAATGACGCCGGTCAACAATCCGTATTTACGGGTCTCGGTCCTGCAGCGCCTCCGTCATACTTGTCCTCG
>CAWECW010000018.1:0-15291 GCA_963807815.1 uncultured Alphaproteobacteria bacterium
AAGGGGGGGCCGGTCAGTCTTTCGCCGGACCGTCCTTGTTGAGCAGCTTCGTCAGATCCGAGCGGATGATCCGCCCGGAAAGATGCGCGTCCACACTCGAATAGCCTTCGCGCTTCAGTGCCGCCCGAACCTCGTCGATGTTCACGCAGTTCGGTGCAAGCTCATAGGCTCGCTCGATCGTTCCTTTTTCCATGCCCCCGTCTAGCACGCCTGTTCTTAGCCCGAAATGAATTCGCTAGCGCGCCGGCGCAGGCCGCGCCTGGGCGTCCAGGTTGCGCGCCTGGCTGTCGAATTCGGTGGCCATGGTCAGGAGGATCGTGCGCATCCGGTCGCCCGAGGCGCGCGCAAGGTTGCGGCAATGCGCCGCATGTCGACGAAGGTCGGCGGGAGTGTCGTCCACCCCAGCCAAACCAACATATGTTAGTTTTGTTCCTGCCCCGCTTCCGAGCGCTGCTCGTACTGGCTGGCGAGTTCGAGGTGCGCCTGCTGCGCCTTCGGATGCGTCGCTTCGGTCGCCGCCTGCCGCTCCTGAGCGGCCCTGCGCAGAAGGTATGAACGATCCGTCATCGTCGTCCCCGATGTTTTGCCCGAACTCGGACCATACAACAACAGCCCCGCCGCGAAAACGCCCGCTGACGCTTCCCGCGATTCCCCCCTTTCCTATTTGGATTTCCTTTGCTCCACGCTCGCCGATGAGCATCCCAGTCATCTGCGACCGCTGTCGCACCACGGGAAGCGCCGGCGACGGCGACTTCTCCCACCTCGGCGACCTTCTCGAGTTCGAGCCCGTCGCCGTCCGCCCCCGCGCCAACGGCTGGGATCCGGACGCCCAGCGCGCCTTCATCGCCTTGCTTGCGACGACCGGCTCGAAGCGCAGCTCGGCCCTTGCGATCGGCCGCAACGTCCACGGCTTCGAGCAGCTCCTGAAGCGCCCCGACGGCGCCGGCCTGAAGCTCGCCTTCGAGCGCGCCATGGCCATCTACCAGCAGAACGGCGCCATGAAGATTGCCACGGGAGTCGCCGACGCCGCCGCCCGCAACGCCCAGATGACCCCGCCCTCGCGCCTCCGCGGCCACGAGCCCAAGCCGGAGCCCGACATCGGCGAGGACCACCAGCTGGAGCTGATCGAGGCCATCGGCCAGAAGTTCATGCGCAAGGTCGCCGCAGAGCGCCGGGCCCGCCTTGCCGGGGAGATCGTCGCCGCCGACTTCTATTTGCGCCAGGTCACCATCCTCGAGACCATGTTCGACCTTACCGCGAGCCGCTTCGGCTGGGACACGCACGAGGTGCTTCGCGATCTCCGCCGCGGCGGGCTCACCATGCAGCAGATCGTCGCCACGCCCTTCACCGACTGGCTCGACCGGTCGCGGCGGCTGTGGTGGATGCAGGAAGGCGAGCCCGAGCGCCCGTCCTACCCGGACACCCGCTTCCTCGAAAAGCGCCACACGCCGGACGGCGAGGTCAGCGTCTACACCGACCAGGACGCCACCGGAGCCCTGACCACCCCCGCGCGAGGCTTCACCAGGGAGCAGTGGGCCCAGATGAAGCACGACGACCAGCGCGCCGCCCGCCAGCGGCAGTTCGACGAGGACGCCGAAGAACAACGCCAATGGGAAGCGAGAGCGCGGGCAGAGTGGGAGAAGCAACCCAATTCCTCCCCGAGCTCGCTCGGGGAGGGGGGACCATGCCTGTCCTGAGCGAAGCCGCAGGCGCAGTCGAAGGGCGCAGCATGGTGGAGGGGCGGTCTGATGCCCCACGAAAGAGACCCCAAACCCCCCACCCCAAACCCCCTCGACCGCCACCCCCAGCCGCTAGCCGGAGCAGGCGATCAGCGGCCCCAGCATTTTCAGGATGAGGATGAAGCGGACGCGTTCAGCCGGTGGCTGGCGCATGTGGAGGCGGGGAGGGTTGGGGTTAATTTGTAGAGTTTTATTAAACGATAACGGAGTACTAAACATCGGCGACAAGCCATCTGATCGATGACTGGGGGATCATTTGATTTCAGAAGGCAGCATCGCTGTTTGGTGCAGAAGTAATTCGAATCGGTCGAAACGTCGTTTCGAAGCTCACTTCAATTACTGGCATATAATCGGCGATCGCTCGTTTCGTCCGTCAAACTCGAAAATCAAACGAGATTTTCTTGAAATCGGAATTCTCATTGAAGACCCATCTTCTATCGACGAAATAAGTCTCTTCGTTCCGGTGGCGTGTTCCGCTAGCCAGACCAAAGATTGTTCGAAGTATTTTCGGGAAGCGGCGATTGCGGAAGGCATTTTCAACGAGCCTTTGATCGTCAGTCCGCAGATCCCCACGGTACCCTGTGTGGAGCTGAGACGCGTTGATGGGAGAGCTTTCGCAAGCGTCTTCAATCTGAGGCTAACAGATAGGGAAATCGTCGGGGACGGGACCATTTTCCGATTAGGCCGACCCGATCTCCAGCGAGCGGCATCGTTCTTGGCCCCAGGGGCGTTGTCTTATTTCAGACTGCGCATATTCCTGCCCGATCGAAACCCCTTCATAAAGCCAATTCCCGTTTCGGACTGGTATCTTCGAAGCTCTTATGAGGAATTCGAGTACGTCGACTTCCGCTTCAACGAGGCGCGCACCCTACCCTCTCACATTCAACAACGAATGGAGCAGGAATGGGATCAGAAACAGGCGCCAATCTCTCTAGTCGCATTTCTAACCGCGATTCCAGGTCGTTCGCAGCTCTCCACGTTGAACGCCGCGTCATACAAAATGCGCTTGCTCGAGAAGCCGACCTGGGAGGCCTACGTTCCGGGCGGCATTCCTGACGGCATGATGGTCTACCACTGGAAAAAGGCTCGAGCCCAGCGCCCTAAGAAGGATTGGGAGGTGACCGAAATCACCGACCTAACCACTTTCGTACGCCTGGAAAACAGACACAGCCGTTGGGCCAATCACCTTCTGTTCCTAGCATTTGCACTGTTCGTCGGCGTCGTCGGAACATTCGCATCAGAGTGGATTCCATTTCCGAAGCCAATAGTTCAGAGTGAGTGCACAATGAGGCAAAATTCTAATTCTGATGTACTGACCGGGAAGTGCGTGGAATCCCGATGACACCGTTCCACGTACAGAAGGTCGAGCAGCCCCTCAAAGGCGGTGGATGGGAACGTCACCTCCTGCCGATGGAACAGGAAGCCCTGTCTTTCCTGTTGCCTCTGTCCGAGGACTATCCGGGCATCGACCGGTGGTTTATCACCAAGGTGGTTCCCGGCCTCAGAGACGGCACCAGAATTCTCCTCAGAGTCGAACGGGAAGGCTCACTCGTGGGATTGGGAATTGGCAAGAACGAACCTGACGAGAAGAAAATTTGCACGGTGCGCATTGCGCCAAGCTTTGCGGGACGTGGCATGGGCGTGCGGATTTTTGACGGGCTCTTAAAATGGCTCGATTGTGACAGGCCTCATCTAACCGTGAGCGAAACGAAGCTTCCGCTCTTCGAGCGCATTTTTGATTACTATGGTTTCATGGGAACGTCGGTTCAGGAAGGTCGGTACAAACCCAAAGCTTGCGAGCTCGGTTACAACGAACTTTCGGATGTCACATTTGGATGCGCTGCAACTGACGTATTGCCGGCTCAATCGATGATCGAGCGCCGGCTCGGACTGTGCGTAGAGGTACGCCCAGCAGCTTAGCGTATCGCCCAACAGCCGCCCGTTCCGCTTCGAGCTCTCGGCCTATCTGCTCTCGGGTTCGCGCCGGGCGTTCCTTTGAATCCTCGCGGCGCCTGCGGAAAACAGTTTCAGATGATGAATCAATGAGGATCAGACCTGTTGGTCGGAGTGCTGAAATTATCGGGACAGGTACCTCGACTAGAGCTTGATCGTTGTCGATGACGGCATGTGCATCAAGTAGGACGGGTCGCTGCTTACGACCGGCCCGAAAGCGTTCGAAAGCTTCGACGAGCAAATTTTGATTATCCAACACGCGCTCTCTTGAGGAGCAACGCAGCATCTCGGGGGCGGCATGCGTGACTTCTGAAAGAAGTCGGCTCGCCGGGGCATAGAGGAACTCTGGATGAGCTTCCCGCAAATCGCAGGCAAGCCGTCGACTTACCAACTCCGGGAACACCGAAAACGATGAAACAGGGTCCGCTCTGTTCGCTCACAGAAGTCTCGGCCCCTCTACTCGATGGATATCTGAGCCCGCTCCTCCAACATACATAAAGGACTGCGGCGGCGTGAAATCGTCGAATACAGCAGCGGGATCGATAGGATCGTCAAATCTTCGTAGCTCGCCGATTTGCAACGCAAACCCAACCGATCGTCCCGAAAAGTAGGCATCGAAGTAACCCTTCGAAATCCCTGAACCTTCGTGCGTCGAATCCCAGAGTGCGCTGGGTTCATCCTCCAAAATGGAATCAATTTCGAATTCGCCGACAAAGCGGCCAACGGGTTTCGTTGAATATACAAGAACAGTCTTGATTTCCCGCCGCGCAAACAGCTTCCTGCGAAACTCGAAGGTCTTCTTGCCCTCGAATATGTT
Organism: uncultured Alphaproteobacteria bacterium; assembly: GCA_963807815.1. Classification (GTDB taxonomy): domain Bacteria; phylum Pseudomonadota; class Alphaproteobacteria; order Sphingomonadales; family Sphingomonadaceae; genus Sphingomicrobium. The sequence continues at coordinate 4,510 of CAWECW010000018.1, forward strand.
CTGAACGTGCTCTGGCCTAATCGACAATAAGACGCGCATTAAGATTCCCCATTTGGGTGATTGCGAGAAATTGATCCTTGGTGAGCTGCCTGATGTCCCAGCGCGGCTGTTCCGATACCGTGCCCAAATCCAGTAATTGGCCGCGCGTGGCACGTTTCAAAAAGGCGGCGTTGTAGGTCAGTTTAGCAACGTAAAGTCGCTTCCAGCTCACCCAAAGGTCCCGAAGCTCGTCCTCGCTGAAGACACTCCTGGGCTTCGTGTAGGCGAGATAATCGTCCACCGAGGCGAAATCTGACTTCCTCTTTACTTCTTCAACTACACAAACAGATGAAACAACCGAACGATAGTAGGCCGGGCCCTTGTCGTCTTTTGTCCGGTAGAACACTACTACGTCGCCTGGGCTCATTCGAGAGAGAGCAAGGCGAGCAATATAAACTTTGTGAATGGTGTTCGTGTGTGAGACATCTTGAACGATCTCTTCTGGCTCGTTGTTTAGAATAGAGTCAAGGTAAAAGTCTCGTATGATATTCTGGATATATTGCTAACAGCCAGAACTTGGCTTCTTTCGTATGCAGAAAAGGATAATCTTTGACGCGATCTCCAGTAAAGTCATTTAAGTATCGAGCTAATACTTTTTCGGTACCATTGTCTGTGGTTTTCGTACCGTGCTCTACGAACCCATAACGTTTGAATAGATTGATCAATGTTTGGTGGAGCTCGAATACAGTGACGTAAATGCCGTCGGCATCATTGGCGATCGCTGTATCAAATATCTTCTTGACGACGCGCTCCCCAAGCTTCGTGCCTTGGCCGACGATCTTCAGGGTTCCAACTTTAAGCCATTTTTGAGCCGGGAGCGGCGGCGTCACGTCTGTGACGGGGCCATTCTCGTCTTTCAGGTAGATCATTCCCTCCAAGGAATTGCCGTCTTTAACGACGTACAAGTCCTCTTGGGCCTTCTTCTGGAACCACTCCGGGAACTCGTCGTACCCGTCCTTTAGACTGTCGAAGAACGGATCATCGATATTCAATTCTTTGAACTTGGTGCGCTTCAGACTTCTAGCCACGCCACTCCCCTGAATAGGCGATCAGTCAAACGGCACGTCTTAGTTGAATCATCAAAATCCAGGCTGCGCAACGATCTTACAGAGTTTCTGGGTTGCGTAGTTGAACCTGTTGCAGATGTGTCACGAAGTAAATTCGTGACGTCGGACGCGTCTCGCTTCTCGGCTTAGGCCGTTCGCTCGCGCGCCGGCCGGGCGTTCCGCATCTCTTCGCGCTGGCTCCCGATTGCTGCGCAATCGCTCACCTGCGCTCGGTGCTTCACTCGCCTATTCTTCCGCGCCGCATAGCGCGCATCGCGCGCAGCCTTCATCTCGGCGGCGGTGGGCGGGGCGGAGCGGGCCGCCTTTTCCGCAGCAGCAGCCGCTTTCGCTTCGGCTTCGGCCTTCTTCGCGGCGGCCTTCTCGGCCTTGGCGTCTTCCCGGCGCTGCGCGGCCGCGGCGCGCTCGGCGGCGGCAGCCTCGTCGACCGGCGGCCGTTCCTTATACTTCTCCAGCGCCTTCTGCTTCGCCTCGGCCGCCTGGCCGGCGCGGTCCTGGAATGAGCTATTGTACGTCATTGTTTTATCTCCTGATCGCCATCATAGGCGTTCCGCCGCGCGAAGCGGAGGCATTCATATTTCTAACGTCTGACTTGCTTTTTTGGGCCGAAGCCTAGCCCTCGTCGCCCATGCGCAGGGCAGCGATGAACGCCTCCTGCGGGATCGAGACATTGCCATATTCCCGCATCTTGGCTTTGCCCTTCTTCTGCTTCTCGAGCAGCTTGCGCTTGCGGGTCGCGTCGCCGCCGTAGCATTTGGCGGTGACGTCCTTGCGCATGGCGCTGATCGTCTCGCGGGCGATGACCTTGCCGCCGATCGCGGCCTGGATCGGGATCTTGAACAGGTGGCGCGGGATCAGCTCCTTCAACCGCTCGCACATGCCGCGCCCGCGCTGCTCGGCGGTGCCGCGGTGGGTGATCATGCTCAGCGCGTCGACCGGCTCCTCGTTGACCAGGATGCTCATCTTGACGAGGTCGCCCTCGCGGTGGCCGATCTGCTCGTAATCGAAGCTGGCATAGCCGCGGCTGATCGACTTCAGCCGGTCGTAGAAGTCGAACACCACTTCGTTCAGCGGAAGCTCGTACTTGATCTGGGCGCGCTGGTGGGCGCCGCTGCCGACATAGGTCAGCCCCTTCTGGATGCCGCGGCGGTCCTGGCACAATTTGAGGATCGACGCCGAGATATTCGTCGGGGGTGTAGATGGTCGCCTCGATCCACGGCTCCTCGATGCTCTCGATGCGGTTGGGGTCGGGCATGTCGGCCGGGTTGTGCAGCTCGATCGTCTGCGCCGGCTCGTTCTTCGAATGGGTGAGGTGCATCTTGTACACCACGCTCGGCGCGGTGGTGATGAGGTCGAGGTCATATTCGCGGGTCAGCCGCTCCTGGATGATCTCGAGGTGCAGCAGGCCGAGGAAGCCGCAGCGGAAGCCGAAGCCGAGCGCCGCGCTGCTTTCGGTCTCGAAGCTGAACGACGCGTCGTTGAGGCGCAGCTTGTACAGGCTGTCGCGGAGCTTTTCGAAGTCCGCGGCGTCGACCGGGAACAGGCCGCAGAACACCACCGGCTGGACTTCCTTGAACCCCGGCAGCGCCTCCGCGGTGGGGCGCTTGGCGTCGGTGATCGTGTCGCCGACGCGGGTTTCCGCGACTTCCTTGATCTGCGCGGTGATGAAGCCGATCTCGCCCGCGCGCGAGCTCCGGCAGTTGCTCGATCTTGGGGCGCATGCAGCCGACGCGGTCGACCAGGTGGGTCGTGCCCGCGGCCATGAACTTGACCTGCTGGCCCTTCTTCAGGACGCCGTCGATCACGCGGACCAGGATGACGACGCCGAGGTAGGGGTCGTACCAGCTGTCGACGAGCATCGCCTTCAGCGGCGCGTCGCGGTCGCCCTTGGGCGGCGGGATCCTGGTCGACGATCGCCTGCAGCACCTCGTCGATGCCGATGCCGGTCTTGGCGGAGGCGAGGACCGCCCCGGACGCGTCGAGGCCGATGATCTCCTCGATCTCCTGCTTCACGCCCTTCCGGGTCCGCGGCGGGCAGGTCGATCTTGTTGATGACCGGCACGATCTCATGGTCGTGCTCGATGCTCTGGTAGACGTTGGCGAGCGTCTGCGCCTCGACGCCCTGCGCCGCGTCGACGACCAGCAGCGCGCCTTCGCAGGCGGACAGGCTGCGGCTGACTTCATAGGCGAAGTCGACGTGGCCGGGCGTGTCCATCAGGTTGAGCTCATAGCCCGTTCCACTCGAGGCGCACGGTCTGCGCCTTGATGGTGATCCCGCGCTCCTTCTCGATCTCCATATTGTCGAGAACCTGGTGCTGGTCCGCCATCTCGCGGTCGGTCATGCCCCCCGTCCGCTGGATCAGCCGGTCGGCAAGCGTCGACTTCCCATGGTCGATATGGGCGATGATCGAGAAGTTCCGGATTTTGCTTAGAGTCTCTGTCATTTACGGGGCGGCGCTAGCAGGGGATTGAAGGAAGCGCGAGGCCGTTGGATAATCGCCGCGTCGAAGGGGGAACATCGATGAAGCAGAATCAGCATCTTGGCTACGGGTGTATGCGCGGCCGCGTGCGGTGCGGCGGTTTTTGCGGCGACGCCGGCGGCCTCCTCCGCCGATCGCCAGCTACTGGATGGATGCAGCGACCACGAGCGGGTTCGGCGCGGGCATGATGGGCGGAGGCGCCCGGCCCAACATGTCGCAGATGATGAACATGATGTCGGGCAACGCGCCGTCCGTGGCGCACACGCTGGAGCTCCGGCTGGCGTCGAAGACGAAGGCGCCGGCGGCACCGACCGCCAACCACCTGATCCCGCCGGACCTGCAGATGGGGCCGAGCCTGCCGCTGGTCACGCCGCCCGCGCCGAAGCCCGTGAAGGAAACCTACGGAATGCCGCCCGGCTACGAGAAGCCGAAGGGGCGGATGCTGATCTACTGGGGCTGCGGCGAGCATGCGGTGCGGGCCAGCCGACGGTCATCGATTTCGCCAAGCTCGCGGCGGGCCAGGTGCCGCCGGGCATGGCGGCGATGGCCAACGTCGCGCCGCATGGCCGCCGTGCCGCGGACCGCCGCCGGGCTTCGGCGAATGGCCGAACACCAAGGACAGCCGCCCTGTCCCGGCGACCGGCTCGCTGGTCGGCGCGCACAAGATCGAGGGCAATTACTCGCCGCCGATCGGCTTCACGCTTGGCCCAGGACTTCATGCCGTCCTCGAACCTGCGCGAGGCCGGAGCGCTGCCGTCGGGCGCGACGCGGCTCGCCTGGACTCCGGCGCCGGCGGCGACCGGATATGCGCTGGCGATGTTCGGCGGCGCGCAGAACGGCGACGTGATCATCTGGACGTCGGCGAAGAGCGCGGCGATGGCGCCCGCGCTCGACTATCTGCCGCCCAGCCGAAGTGAAGAGGCTGGTCGCCAGCGGGCACGTGCTTGCGCCGTCGACCAGCGAATGCGTCCTTCCGGCGGAGGTCGCCAAGGCTTCTCCGTCGGGCATGATCATGGCGATCGGCTACGGCCCGGAAGCGTATTTCGCGGAGGCGCCCAAGGCGCCGAAGTGGGTCGGCCAAGGCGCGCTTCAAGACGACCGCATCGCTGATGCTCGGCATGCCGCAGATGGAGCGCCGCGCCGGGAGCGGCACCCGGTCAGCAACAGCAGCCCAAAAAGAAGAAGCGTTTCGGCATCGGTGACGTGCTGAAAGGCGTGGTCCCAGTTCCGGGGCAGTAAGCGCACCCAGCGACCGTTTGTCGATGGTGAACGGCCGTTCGTCGAAGCGCCTTGCGCTGATGGACGCGCCCCCTACAGCGTGCCGCAGAATCGAGGGGAGTCTAACATTCTCATGAATCAGCAAGAATCGTCTTGCGCTGCTGCTTGCTAGCGCGTCGCTGCTCGCCGCCTGCGCGACCACTCCCGGCCGCCGAAGTCGCGCCGCCGCCAGTCGCGCCGAAGCCGCTGCCGCCCGCTCCCGCCGAGCCCGCGCCCGTACCGGCGCTGATCGAGCAGGTCGCGATTCCGCACCAGGAGTTCCAGCTTGCGAACGGCCTGACGGTTCTCGTCCACACCGACCGCAAGGCGCCCGTCGTCGGCGTCGCCATGTGGTACAATGTCGGCTCCAAGGACGAGCCCAAGGGCAAGACCGGCTTCGCCCATCTGTTCGAGCATCTGATGTTCAACGGGTCGGAGAATCTGCCCGGCGACTTTTTCGAATATCTGCAGCAGATCGGCGCGACCGATTACAACGGCACGACCAACTTCGACCGCACCAATTACTTCCAGACGGTTCCGACGCGGTGCGCTCGAACGGGCGCTGTTCATGGAATCCGACCGCATGGGCTACCTCCTCGGCGCGGTCACGCAGGCGAAGCTCGATAACCAGCGCGGCGTCGTCCAGAACGAGAAGCGCCAGGGCGACAACCAGCCCGGCGGCCTCGTCTTCTACGAAATCCTCGAGAACCTCTTCCCCGAAGGCCATCCGTACCGTCACGCGCCGATCGGTTCGATGGCCGACCTCGACGCGGCCAGCCTGCAGGACGTCCGCAACTGGTTCACCAACAATTACGGCCCGAACAATGCGGTGCTGGTGCTTGCCGGCGACATCGACGCGGCAACGGCGCGGCCGCTGGTCGAGAAATATTTCGGCGAGATCGCGCGCGGCCCGGTGAACACTCCGGCCGCGGCCGACATTCCGGTGCTGGCGGCTCCCAAGTCGGAAGTGATGAAGGACCGCGTCGCTGCGACCACCGTGTCGCGCTACTGGCCGATGCCGGGCCTGCTCGATCGCCAGCTGGTCGCGCTCGATCTCGGCGGATCGGTGCTCGGCGGCCTCGCCAGCTCGCGCCTCGACAAGATCCTGGTGCGCGACGAGAAGACCGCCGTGTCCGTCAGCGCCGGCCTTTACCCGATGCAGCGCGATCGGCATCTTCTTCGCGCAGGCGACGGTGAAGCCGGGCGTCGATCCGGCGGTCGTCGAGAAGCGCCTCGACGAGATCATCGCAGCAATATGTCGCCGAAGGCCCGACCGCGGACGAGCTCGCCCGGGCGGCGACCCGCGAAGTCGGCGGCCGGATGCGCGCGCCTGGAGCAGGTCGGCGGCTTCGGCGGCAAGGCCGTCACCCTGGCCGAGGGCGAAGTGCTCGCCGGCGACAGCGAATTCTACAAGAAGACACTCGCCAATTACGCGACGGTCACGCCCGCCGAAGTGAAGGCCGCGATGGCCGAATGGCTGACCAAGCCGGCCTTCAGCCTGCGCCTGGAGCCGGGCGATCGCCCGCACTATGTGGAAGCCAAGGCCGTGCGCCGCCAAGCCGAAGAAGGGCAGCCGACAAGATCAAGGTCACGAAGAAGCGCGAGGTTCCGCCGCTGGCATCGATGCAGGCGCTCGACTTCCCGGACGTGCAGCACGTCACTTTGTCGAACGGCGTCCAGCTGCATTACGCGCAGCGCAACGCCGTGCCGATCACGCAGATGGCGATGCAGTTCAACGCCGGCTACGCGGCCGACGCGCCGACCGCCCGCGGCCTGCAGAGCATGACGCTGAGCCTGCTCGACGAAGGCACGACGACCAAGTCGTCGCAGCAGATCGCGGAAGAGCAGGAGCGGCTCGGCGTCGAGATCAGCGCCAGCGGCACGGCCGACCGCAGCACGGTCAGCATGTCGGCGCTGAGCGCGAACCTCGGCGCCGTCGCTCGACCTGCTGGCGGACATCGTCCGCAACCCGGCCTTCGCCCCGGCCGAGCTGGAGCGCGTCCGCACGCAGACGATGACCGGCATCCGCAGCAGCTGAAGGACCCGAACGCGATGGCGTCGCGCGCGCTTCCGGTCCTGCTGTACGGCGAGACCCACCCCTACGGATCGACCGGCGTCGGCGACGCGGCGTCGGTCGAGAAGTTCACGCGCGAAGACTTGCTGGACTTCCAGCAGACCTGGCTGCGCCCGGACAATCTGGAGATCTTCGTCGTCTCCGATCGTCCGCTCGCGGAAGTCCAGGCCGAGCTCGACCGGCGCTTCGGCCAGTGGCAGGCGCCCGCCGTCGCCGCTAGGGCGGAAGCAGTTCGCCGCCGCCGCCTGCGCGCCCGGCGAGCCCGCGCATCGTGCTGATCGACCGGCCGCAGTCGCCGCAGTCGATCATCGTCGGCGGCCAGATCACACCGGTCGATCCGCGCGGCGACCTGACTGCGTTGACAGCGCCAACGACGTCATCGGCGGCAACTTCCTGTCGCGCATCAACATGGACCTGCGCGAGACGAAGGGCTGGTCCTATGGCGTGAGCGGCAGCGCGGCGGTCAACGAGCATGTGGTGCCCTATATCGTCAGCGCGCCGGTCCAGGCCGACCGCACCGGCGATTCCATCGCCGCGCTGGCGGCCAACTATCGCGACTTCCTGACGGTCAAGGGCACGACCGACGACGAGCTGAAGCGGATCGATCGCCAACAACATCCAGCAGCTTCCCGGGCCGGTTCGAGACCTCGTCGGCGGTGCTGCAGGGCGATGATCACCAACGATCTGCTCGGGCGTCCCGACAATTATTACGAGACGCTGGCGCCGCTGTATCGGGCGCAGACCCCGGCGACGCTCGACCAGGCGTTCCGCGGGGCCGTCGCCCCGGAAGGCTTCGTCTGGGTGGTCGTCGGCGACGCCGCGAAGATCCGTCCGCAGCTCGAAAAGCTGAAGATGCCGATCGAGGTGATCCAGCCGCGGTAGCCAGAAGTCACCGAGGATAGCGAAGCGGTCGGTCCAGCGGCCGTTTGCTATGCCGTGCCGCTGGTAGAGCCCCTCAGTCAGAGAGCGGCGATCGCTCGTACCGTTCGAGCTACATCCGGCTCCGTGGTCAGCAGGCTCGGCGCGACGCGTGCCAGGTTCGGCTCGTAGAAGCCTGGCGTAACGCTCGCGATGATCCGTTGCTCGTGCAACTTGCTCACAACTTGCTGGGGCGTGAGACCGGCAACTTCGAATGCAATGATCCCGGCGGACAGTTCCGGACTCACCGGCGTGTGCATCCGGACCTTGGGCATCTTGGCCATCTCGGCCTTCGCCAGACTGTTGAGGTCGTGAACGCGCTGGGCGACGCGGCTTTTCCCGATGCCTGCGTGGAACTTGAATGCTTCGGCCACCGCCCAACGGTGCTCGAAGCTGTGGAAACCGCCGGGCGTGTGCCAGGCGGCTGCCGGCATCTGCTCGACGGGTCCGTCGCGCCACATCGGATCGAATGTCGGGATGGTCGAGCGAACGAACGGCCACGCGTCCTTGCGACCCCACACAAGTCCTGTGCCGCGTGGCCCGGTCAACCACTTGTGCGTGCCCGCGACGAAGAAGTCTGCGCCCAGTGCGGGGATCGCAACGTCTTCGATGCCGAAGCCGTGGACGCCATCGACTGCCAGCAAGGTTCGCTCTTCCGCAGACTTGCCGCGATTGTGCGCGCGAACGACTTCCGCGACTTGGCTGACGGGCATCTTCACGCCTGTGCCGGAGTGCACCCAGGTCATGGCGACCAGCCGCGTGTTGTCGCGGAGGTTCCGGCGGACGTTGTTCACCACCTCGTCGACGCTCACCTTGGCCGGATCGGCGTAGAAGGCGGCTTGGCGCACCGAGGCTCCCGCGCGCTCCGCACCTTCCTGCGCTGCGAGCCTGGTCACGATATGATCGCGCGTGTCGGTCAATATCTCCTGGCCCGGCTTCAGCTTCATCCCCGAATAGAGCAAGCCGAGCCCCATCGTCGTGCTGTCGGTGAACGCAAGCTCATCCGCGTCGACTTGCATATATTGCGAAGCCTGCTCGCGGATTGCCCGTTCCAGAGGCCCGACGTTCTCTTCGATATAGCTATGGGAATCCTGGTCGAGACCGTGGCGGTGCCGCTCGATTGCGTCCCGAACGGGCTTGGGGTGCGAGGCAAGATAGAAACTCGACATGTTGACGAAGCCGGGCTTGATGTCGAACTGCTGCTTGATCTCCTCCCAGGAACTGCTCGAGCTCGGCGATGCGGGCGCGGCCTGGCTTCCGGCCTTTTGCGAATAGCCGAGTGTCAACGTCGCGGCGCCCGTTACGGCCGCCGCGCCAATGAATTGCCTGCGATCCATTTCTGATTCCCCCTGAAGGATTTATTTTAAACTTTTCGGGGCTGGTTGGCCATCGGGTGCGGCACGAACGCAGTGCCCAAATGCGCTTGCCTTCGGACAATCCGACCACAGCAATCAACAAGCTGACCGAACAGGCTGGCGTAGCAAGCGTCTTCAGCTTCTCCGGCGGCGTCTTGCGGGGATCGCCGAGGTAGATTTCGTGGTGGCGGCCGGCGAAGTCGTAGCCTTCCGCCGGCATGATCTCGTCGTGCAGCTTCGCGAGCAACGGACCTTCGTCGTCGTAGCTGCCGACGTGCAGGGCCTGCAGGCAGAGACCTTCCTCCAGCGTCTCGAGCCGGAGGCTTTCGGACAGCGTGCCGAGCTTCTCGGCCGCTTTGCCTCGCCCCCGCCGGAACAACCCATCGTCGACGAAGTCCGGCATCATGATCATCATGGTCCAGTCCCACTCGTCCTTGCGGCGGGCGGTGAAGCTTTCGGGATCGCGAGCCGACCATAGACCCTCCAGCGGCGGCACGACGAAGTCCCGGCCGTCCGCCTTGCAGAGGAACTTGATGGTGTAGGCGGTCGCGTAGAGGCTCTCGACCGCGCGCTTGTATGCGGGAGTGCTGTTCGGGTCGCCGTGGCCGTCGGCCATGAGGTAGGAGACCGGCGGAACGTCGATCTGCACGAAGCGGTTGAGCGGAGCGGAGAAAAGCTCCTTTCGGGACTTCTTCAGGTCCAGCTTGTCCAATCGTCGCTCCAGCATGTGGCGGGCTTTGCCCTGCCAGTCATAGCTCAAGCCATGCAGGTGTCATGATGGAAAGGGGTGGGGCCCACTACCCCCGAGGTGTCGCTTGTCAGAGGCGTGGACCCCATAAGCTCCTGAACATTCGGTCAGACATTCGGGTGGGGCTCGCCCCCCGCGTCGCTCATCAGGTGACGAGCCCCATAGAAAAAACCCGCGCCAAGGGATTAACCGTGGCGCGGGTTTGATTCTGCCCGAGAGAAGGACTCAGGCGAGTTGTGACAGTCCGCTGTCCCGACGGCGACGGCGCATTGCAAAGCCGGCGGCGCCAAAGCCCATGAGCATCATCGCCCAGGTGCCCGGTTCCGGAACCACGGTCGGATCATCCTCGCGCAGAATGCGGACCTGCTTGAGAATGTCGATGTCGAGCGGAGCTCTTGCTTCCCAGTAAACATTCCCGATCAGGTCGCCGCCGGTCGCTTCGAACGCGAAGAAGGTGTCACCCTCGCCGATTTCACCTTCGAAATTGTAGACGTCGCCGTTTAAGGCGGTGATAATGAAATCGACCCAGCCGGAATCGCCCGAAGTGAGCGCGAACTCGATCCAGGACATGCCATCCCCGTTGTTGAGATAGATGTTCCCGCTGAGCATGCTGTACGTGTCGTTCGGCGTTCCGCCGAGAGTGATTTCGGCACCCGTGACGTCGGCCTGACCCTGGCCGTCCTGCAGACGGACATTGTCATTGATTGCGCTAGTCGTGTCGGCGTTGAAGTCGACAATCTCCGGACCGTTCGAGCCGAGGGCGCCGGTGACGGTTGGGCCGTTCTGCTCAACCCCCGTGCCATGGACCAGGATGCCCTGATCGTCGGAGGCGGCGTTCATCACGATG